>NZ_JAQPPK010000026.1 GCF_029952445.1 Paenarthrobacter nitroguajacolicus
GGACTCCGCCGCGCCGGGGGCGGCGCCCGCGCCCGAAGCGCCAGCTGCCCGACCCACCGTTCCGCTCGAGGTTTCCGGGCGCGACTTCCCCACCAACAGGGGCGGGCTGTGCCGCAAAGGCTGGACATCGGCGTCGTTGTTGCGTCATAACGGACGCGTCACCGAACCCATGCTTAAAGGATCCGACGGCGTCCACCAGCCGATCTCCTGGGACCAGGCGCTCATGCTCATCACCGCAGCCGTCAGGGACACCCAGCGGCAGTACGGAAACGACGCCGTGGGAGTCTTTGGCGGCGGCGGCCTCACCAACGAGAAGGCGTACCTGCTGGGCAAGTTCGCCCGGCTGGCCCTGCGGACCTCGCGGATCGACTACAACGGCCGGTTCTGCATGTCTTCGGCTGCGGCCGCCGGCAACCGCGCCTTCGGCGTGGACCGGGGACTGCCCTTCCCGGTAACGGACCTGGATTCAGCATCCGTCATCCTCATGCTCGGTTCCAACGTTGCCGAGACAATGCCGCCGTTCGTCCAGCACCTCCAGGGCGCGCGCGACGCCGGCGGGCTGATCGTGGTGGACCCCCGCCGCTCGGCTACTGCAGCGTTTACGTCCGACGGCGGCGGCCTCCACTTGCAGCCGACGCCCGGCACGGATTTGGCGCTCCTTTTGGGCATCTCCCACGTCGTGGTCCACGAAGGGCTGGTGGACTCGGGATATGTTGAAAAGCGGACGTCCGGCTACTCCGCGTTGGTCCGCAGCCTGTCCTCTTTCTGGCCCGAGCGGGTCCAGACCATCACCGGCGTCCCGGCCAACCTGATCCGCGAGACCGCACGCCGCCTGGCCCAGGGCGCCAGTGCGGGCGGCAGCTACATCCTCAGCGGCCGCGGCGTGGAACAGCACGTGGACGGCACCGACACCGCCACCGCCGCAATCAACCTCAGCCTCCTGCTGGGCCTGCCCGGCTCGGCACGCAGCGGCTACGGCACGCTCACCGGCCAGGGTAACGGCCAAGGCGGCCGCGAACACGGCCAGAAGGCCGATCAGCTGCCCGGTTACCGCAAAATCACCGACCCCGCTGCCCGCGCACACATGGCGGCTGTGTGGGGTGTCGAGGAGTCCCTGATACCGGGACCCGGCCTGCCCGCCGTCGAACTTCTGAAGTCACTTGGAAAGCCCGACGGCGTCCGTTGCCTCTTCGTGCACGGCGCCAATGTGGTGGTCTCCGCTCCTGACACGAACGCTGTGACTGCCGGGCTGCGGGCGCTCGATTTCCTGGTGGTCTGCGACTTTTTCATGTCGGAGACCGCTGCCGAGGCCGACCTTGTGCTGCCCGTGACGCAGTGGGCCGAGGAAGAGGGAACCCTGACCAACCTCGAGGGCCGGGTGATTCGCCGTCGCAAGGCACTGACCCCTCCCCCGGGCGTCCGCAGCGAGCTGTGGCTCATGGCCCGGCTCGCCGACATGCTTGAAGCACCCTCTACCTTCAGCGACCACCCGGAGACAGTGTTCGAAGAGCTGCGCCTGGCTTCGGCCGGAGGCTTGGCCGACTACTCGGGCATCGATTACGCCATGCTTGACCGTGGCGAAGCAGCCTACTGGCCCTACCCTGTGGGCAGCACCGGCACTCCGAGGCTCTTCGCCGATGGCTTTGCGCACGCCGATGGCCGGGCCGTGATGGTTCCCGTAACGCCGTCGAAGCGGGCTGTCCGTTCGTTTGCCGACGATTCGCTGGCCCTGGCAACTGGGAGGCTTTTGGAGCACTACCAGTCCGGCGCCCAGACACGCAGGGTTGCCGAGCTCCTGGCGGCCCAACCCCAGGCCCGGCTCCTCATCCACCCCGGACCCGCGGCCGCGCGGGGCATTGCCGACGGCGACTACGCCACGGTGACCAATGAGCGCGGCGAAGTCCTCTGCCGGGCCGAACTAAGCAACGCCGTACGCCCGGACACCGTCTTCCTGCCCTTCCACTTCCCCGGCCAGGAAAACGCCAACCGGCTCACTGAGGCGGCCACAGATCCCATCTCCGGCATGCCGGAGTTCAAGACCAGCCGGGTCTGGGTCCAGCGCGCTGCCTCAACCCAAACCCTGGATGGCGTCCCCGCAGGAGCGGGAATGCCACTACACGTCAAGGAGGCTTCATGAGCGAGCGCATTGTTGTTGTCGGCTTCGGGCCGGTAGCTGCACGGCTGGTGGATGAACTGCTGCCGGCTGTCCGCAGCGGGCTGGTGCAGTTGCTCGTAGTGGGCCAGGAAGCCGAGGCGGCCTACAACCGCGTGATGGTTGCCGAGCTGGGTGTTGGCCGGACCACCGCGGACGCCCTCGCCATGGCTGATGCTGCGGAGCTGGAGACCGCCGGCGTCGACGTCCGGCTGGGGACGAAGGTCCGGAGGATCGATCGGGCCCGCCAGCAAGTGGTCTTGTCCGACGACACGTCCGAACACTATGACCGCCTGGTCTTTGCAACCGGTTCCCGCCCTGTCATCCCCAACCTCACGGGCCTGAATCCTGATCCGTCCGGCCCGGTTCTCCCGTCTGGTGTCATCACTCTTCGCGACCTGCAGGACGCGGCCGTGCTCCGCTCGGCTGTTGCCGACCGAAAGCGTGTTGTGGTCCTCGGCGGAGGCGTGCTTGGCCTGGAAACCGCCCTGGCCGCAGCCGAAGAAGGTGCCCAGGCAACAGTGGTCCACAACGGCCCGTTCCCGCTTGGTCGCAGCATCGATCGCGGCAGTGGATCGGTCCTTACCAACAGCCTGCGTGCAAGCGGCGTCCGGATGGCCGGCAACGCCCGTTCCACGGGTATTGAGACAGCGGGGTCCGGCGGTTCCTTCTCCGCCCTGCTGCTTGAGGACGGCTCCGCGATCGACGGCGACCTGCTGGTGTTGTCCTGTGGTGTCCGCCCCCGGATTGAACTGGCGGAGGGCTGCGGACTTCCTGTTGCGTCCGGCATCCTGGTGGACCACCATCTCCGGACCTACCACGAGCCCCACATGTTCGCGATCGGCGACTGCGCGGAAGTACATTGCCCCGATGCTTCCTGTGTTGACTGCCGCACTGCTTCCGGCCCGTCCGGTTTGGTGGGTCCGGGCTGGCGGCAGGCGGAATGGCTTGCTGAATACCTCTTGGTCCTGGCCCGTGACGGCCAGTCCGCCGCCGACGCACTTGAACCCCTCCCCCAGGAGAAGCCCGGCGTGGTGGTCCTGAAGGCCCGTGGCATCAACCTGGCCGTGGCCGGAGACAACCAGGCCGACCCCTGGGATGAAGAACTCCTGGAAGCCGGAGCCGCTCCCGGACGCCTGCGCCGCCAGATCTCCCAGTGGGCTGATCCTGAGCATGGCCGCTACGTGAAGATGACCACGCGGGGCGGAGTGCTGGAGGGCTTGGTATCCGTGGGGATGCCCCGGACTGCTGCCGAGCTGGTGATGCTCTTCGAACGGTCCTCGGAGCTGCCCGCAGACCGCTCACTGCTGCTCCGGCTGGACGGACCTGACCAACTCGACGCCGGCGCGAGCAACAACGACCCCCAGCGGACTGTCTGCCGATGCGCCGGAGTGAGTGCCGCCAGCATCGAGGAATCGGTACTGGAAGGCTGTTCTTCCGTTGCCGAAGTTTCCAAGGCCACCCGTGCCGGCACAGGCTGCGGCGGATGCCACGAGGACATCAAGGGGCTCATCGAAAAACATTTCCAAGCGGCCGCTGCCTGAAGCCTGAGCCGCGGGGCTCGGACTCCCAGTTCGCGGGAGGGCTGCCCGCTCGCCGGAAGTTTCCCTGCGGGCCCGCAGCTCTCCCGCGAGGTCGCGTGTCCGGTACGTTTAGAATGCCGGAGTGAAGATCTCAGAACCCGTTCCCGGCGTCCATTTTGTGGAAGGGCCCGCGTCGAACTGGATCATTGTCCGCGATGCCCCGGCTCCGGCAAGCGTTGCAGCCACGCCAGCTGCCGCCGGCTTCATAGTGATCGACGGCGGCTACCCGGCGGACAGGGACCTGGTCCTGTCCTCCATCCGCCAGTTGGGACTGGAGCCGGCCGATGCCCGGGCCATGCTCATCACCCACGGGCACGTGGACCACACGGGCTCCGCCGCCTACTTCTCCAGGACCTTTGGCACTCCCGTCCTTTGCTCCCCCGAAGAACTGGCCCACGTCCAAGGCAAGGAGAAGCACCAGGTGACACTGGGGCAGGTGCTGCTTAGGGTCTGGCGTCCGCGTGTTTTCCGCTGGATGCTCCACGTCATCAAAGCCAAGGCACTGCAAGCGGAGCCAGCCACGCGTGCCGAGGCCTGGACACCAGACAAACTTGCTGGTCTCCCTGGCCGCCCGGAAGCCATCACGGTTCCGGGCCATACTCCCGGGAATGTTGCGGTCCTGCTGCCGGACGCTGGCGCGATTGCCGTGGGAGACACGTTTGTCACCGGTCACCCCATCAGCAGCAAGCAAGGACCGCAAATGCTGCACAGGATGTATCACTCAAACCCGGCCGCAGCGTTGTCCTCTGCCCGGCAATTGGAGAGTCTGCAGGCGAACGTAATCCTGCCCGGACATGGTCCCGCCCTGCAGATGTCCCTGTCCGAGGCCGTCAGCAAGCTGCGGGGGTAGGGGCTGTCCGGCCCGTTTCGATGGCTCGCTGCGCAATAGATGGTTCCACCGTCCAACGGTCTAACGCGCAGCGAAGCGTCGAAACGGGCTCCCGCAGCCGCAAATTACATGTGCACGTGCAGGCGGCGTGCAGCCTCAGAGATGGAGCCGGTCAAGGACGGGTAAACGGTGAAGGCGCTGGCAACATCATCCACGTGCAGCTTCTGCGTGACAGCTACGGAAATCGGGAAGATCAGTTCCGATGCGTTCGGTCCAACCACCACGCCACCGATCACGGTGCCGGATCCCTTGCGGGCGATGATCTTGACAAAGCCGTCCTTGGTGTTGCGCATCTTGGCACGGGCATTGCTGAGCAAGGACAGCATCACGACGTCGCCCTGGTACTTTCCGGAAGCGAGATCGGCTTCGGAGACACCCACGGAGGCGATTTCCGGGGACGTGAAGATGTTGGAAGCCACCTGGTTGAGCTTGAGGGGCTTCACACCGTCGCCCATGAAGTGCGCAATGGCGATGCGGCCCTGCATGGCCGCAACGGAGGCAAGGGCAAAGACACCCGTGCAGTCGCCGGCAGCGTAGATGTTGGGGGCAGTGGTGCGGGAAACGCCGTCGACCTTGATGTGCCCTGATTCGGTCAAGGTCACGCCGGCTTCCTCAAGCCCCACGCCGGCAGTGTTCGGAATGGAGCCCACACACACCAGGCAGTGCGAACCTGTCACGACCGATCCGTCACCCAGGGTGACCTTTACGCCGTCGTCGGTCCGCTCTACCGCATTGGCGCGCGACTTGGACAAGACCCGGACGCCGCGGCGCTCAAAGACGCCTTCGAGCAGCTTGGCTGCGTCTGTGTCCTCGCCGGGGAGGACCTGGTCGCGGCTGGAAATCAGGGTGACCTTGGAGCCAAGGCCGTTGTAGGCGGAGGCGAACTCGGCGCCGGTGACACCGGAACCCACCACGATCAGTTCCTCGGGAAGTTCGTCCAGGTTGTAGATCTGGGCCCAGTTGAGGATGCGTTCGCCGTCGGGCTTCGCGGTGGGGAGTTCGCGCGGGTGGGCGCCAACAGCCAGGAGGATGGCGTCGGCGTCGATTGTCCGGGTGCCCTCAAGGGTCAGGACCTCGATGCTGTTGTTGTCCAGCAAGCGGCCCGAGCCAATGACGATTTCCACGCCCAGGCGCTCAAGGCCGGCGCGGATGTCGTTGGACTGGCCGTGGGCGAGGTTCAGGACGCGGTCGTTGATGTGCTTGAGGTCGGCGCGGGGCTTTGAGGCCGAGCCGTCGCCGTCGAACTTGACTCCCAGCTCGTCCGCCTCGCCTACGCGGGTCATGAGGTCGGCGGTGGCGATCAGGGTCTTGGAAGGCACGACGTCGGTCAGCACGGCGGATCCGCCGAGGCCGGCGCGCTCGATGATGGTGACGTGTGCGCCCAGTGAGGCGGCTACCATGGCGGCTTCATATCCGCCGGGACCACCTCCCAGGATCGCGATACGGGGGGCACTGAAGTCAACTTGGGTGGTCACAATCCTCAATTCTCGCTCATTGCCACGCAGGCTGCCACTCAGCCCACCCTCACCTGCGCCGGCATCTTGTAAGCGGCCCCTACCTGATTAAGGTGGGCGCAAGGTAGCTTGTACCAGTGAGTAACACTGAGCTGATGAACACAGACCCCTTTGAAGCCGCCCAGGCCGCAGCAGACTTCATAGCCGCGGAGACCGGCGTCGAATCCCACGACGTAGCGCTGGTGCTCGGATCGGGCTGGGCCGAGGCCGCCGATCTCATCGGTGAAACCACTGCCACCCTGAACGCCTCTGAGGTGCCCGGCTTCCACAAACCGGCAGTGGTGGGCCATGTTGGCACCATCCGCTCCGTCCTTACAAAGGAGGGCAAGCGCGCACTGGTCCTGGGCGCCAGGACGCACTACTACGAAGGCCGCGGCGTACGTTCGGTTGTCCATGGCGTTCGCACTGCGGCCGCGGCAGGATGCAAGACCCTGGTGCTGACCAATGGTTGCGGCGGACTCAACGAGGACTGGACGCCTGGCACCCCTGTGCTGATCAGCGATCACATCAACCTCACGGCCACCTCGCCGCTCGAGGGCGCCACGTTCGTGGACCTTACAGACCTCTACTCTTCACGCATCCGCCAACTGGCCCGCGAAGTGGATTCCTCGCTGCAGGAGGGTGTCTACGCCCAATTCACAGGCCCGCACTACGAGACGCCCGCAGAGGTTCAGTACGCCAAGCGGATCGGCGCGGACCTGGTGGGCATGTCCACGGCCCTGGAAGCGATCGCCGGCCGCCATGCAGGCATGGAGGTGTTCGGCATCTCGCTGGTGACCAACCTCGCCGCGGGCATCAGCCCGGTTCCTTTGAGCCACGCCGAGGTCCTGGAGGCCGGCCAGGCAGCCGGCAAGCAGATTTCCAAGCTCCTGGCGGAGATCATCGCCAAGCTGTAACACCTCCTTTAGGAGCAACGCGGGGTCACTTATGGCCCATGTTTACGACAAACATGGGCCATAAGTGACCCCGCGTTGCTTTTAACCGGGGCGTAAACGCACAGTGAATTCTCAGGTTAAATCAGATTTATTGTGCAACATTTGATTCTCGACGGCGGGTTGTGGCACGCGCGCGCCTTGGCAATGTAAGCGCTTGCACATCTACCCATGAGTAGCTTCAAAGGCTGCCGAAACGCTCTTTGATTTGCTGCCTAACACGTGTCTAGCGTGGAGTTCGTTCCGGTAAGTCGACGTACCGGAGCCACGCGGCAGGCGTCCCACAAGGGACCCTCCGCACCTCGAAACGATGGCGTCCCTCGAAGACGCCACCAGCGGATCGAGCGGACGCTTGAGTTGCGAAGCACCTCCACGAAGTCCAACACT
This sequence comes from Paenarthrobacter nitroguajacolicus, assembly GCF_029952445.1. GTDB lineage: Bacteria > Actinomycetota > Actinomycetes > Actinomycetales > Micrococcaceae > Arthrobacter > Arthrobacter nitroguajacolicus_B. Next base: position 7,458 of record NZ_JAQPPK010000026.1, read on the forward strand.
CCGCGAGAAGAGCAAGCATGAACACGCACTCAACCCCTCAACGGCCACGGCGCCGTCTGCGACGGGCAGTAGCCGTCGCAGCGGCAGCCAGCGTAGCCGGCACCATCCTGATGGTCACGCCGGCTGCGCAGGCAAACCTGCCCGCCGACCCGCCGTCGAGCACCATGCCGGCACCCACGCCCAGCTTCCCGTTGCCGAGCCAGCACAGCCAGCAGGCCTACGACCCGGCAGCGGACTTTACGTCCAAGTGGACCCGGGCCGACGCCAAGCAGATCATGGCGCAGAGCAACCCCAACGTCACCCCCGGCCAGAACTCCATGAGCCCCACCGTCACCATGCCCGAAATCCCCAAGGACTTCCCGGCCATGAATGACGACGTGTGGGTCTGGGACACCTGGTCACTGACTGACGAGAACGCCAACCAGATCAGCTACAAGGGCTGGGACGTAATCTTCGCGTTGGTCGCTGACCGCCACGCAGGCTACGGCTTCGACCAGCGCCACTGGAACGCCAGGATCGGCTACTTCTTCCGGAAGACCAACGCCGATCCCGCCAAGGACAAGTGGAACTACGGCGGACACCTGTTCCTGCCGAACTCCTCCATCGGCAACACCGAATGGTCCGGCTCCACGCGCCTCATGCAGGGCAACAAGATCAACGTCTTCTACACGGCTACTACGTTCTACGACGTCGCCGAGCGGAACGCAGGCGGCGGAGGCATCGCCCCGGACGCAGTCATCGCCAAGGCGCTGGGCAACATCCACGCCACCAAGGACGGCGTAACCTTCGACGGCTTCGAGCACACCAAACTGCTGGAGCCGGACGGAAAGCTGTACCAGAACAAGGCCCAGAACCCGGGCTTCGCCTTCCGTGATCCGTACACGTTCGCGGACCCGGCACACCCGGGCAAGACCTTCATGGTCTTCGAAGGCAACACCGGCGGAACCCGTGGTTCCTACAAGTGCAAGCAGGAAGACCTGGGCTACCGTCCGGGCGATCCGCACGCTGAATCGCTGGACACCGTCAACAACACCACCGGCGCCTGGTACCAGACCGCCAACGTGGGCCTGGCCGTGGCCGACAACAAGGACCTGACCAAGTGGAGCTTCCTGCCCCCGATCCTGTCAGCGAACTGCGTCAACGACCAGACTGAACGTCCGCAGATCTTCATCCAGAACGAGAATGGCAAGAACAAGTACTACCTGTTCACCATCAGCCACCAGTTCACCTATGCGGACGGCATGCGCGGTCCCGACGGCGTCTACGGCTTCGTCGGCAACGGCGTGCGCTCGGACTTCCAGCCGGTCAACAACAGCGGCCTGGCCCTCGGTTCCCCGACCGACCTGAACATGCCGGCCAACGCACCCGAAGGTCCGGACCCGCGCCAGAACGGCCGTCAGTTCCAGGCCTACTCGCACTACGTGCAGCCCGGCGGACTCGTCCAGTCGTTCATCGACAACGTGGACGGCGTCCGTGGCGGATCGCTCTCACCCACCGTGAAGATCAACTTCCAGGGCGGCGTGACCCAGGTTGACCGCAGCTTCGGCCAGAACGGCCTCGGTCCGTTCGGCTACCTGCCCACCAACGTCCGCGTTGGCGGCGAAGGCCTCTACAAGTAGGCCGCAGCACCCCGGCCGTCAGGCCACGGCAGGGGTGGAGGTTCCACAAGGGCCCCCACCCCTGCCACACCCCAACCCCCAGGATTTCTCCCCATGACTCATCCCAACCCCCGCCTGTCCCGCCGCCAACTGCTCGCCGCAAGTGCCGCCGTCGTGGTCTCTTTTGCTGCCGCCTCCTGCACGGCCAGTCCGACGCCGGCCCCCACCCTGGCGGGTCGGACGCCGACCCCTGCGGATCCGTGGCGGCCCGTGGCGCACTTGACGGCCGAAAAGAACTGGCTCAACGACCCCAACGGACTGATCTTCCACGACGGCACCTACCACGCGTTCTACCAGTACAACCCGCGTGCCAACTCGTGGGGCAACATGTCCTGGGGCCACTCCACCAGCACCGATCTTGTGCACTGGGAGCAGCAACCGTTGGCCATGGAGGCCAGCCGCGAGGAAGAGATCTTCTCTGGCTGCATGGTGATGGACACCAACAACGCCTCGGGCCTCGGTTCTGCGGAAAACCCGCCGATGGTTGCCCTGTACACCAGCGCCTACGGCAAGAACGGCGCGCTCCCCCAGGGTGCGCAGGCGCAGTCCGTCGCCTACAGCCTGGACGGCGGCACCACCTGGCAGAAGTACCAAGGCAACCCCGTCCTTAATCTCGCACCCACCAACAACAACTTCCGGGACCCGAAAGTCTTTTGGTACGAGCCCGGCAAATACTGGGTGATGACCACCGTGGTGGCCGATGCCCAGGTGGTCAAACTCTTCAAGTCCACTGATCTGCTCCATTGGGACTACCTCAGCGACTTCTCCGGCGCCGGTGCGCAGGGAGGCCTCTGGGAGGTACCCGAACTTGTGCAGATGAACGTCGAAGGCTCCACCGCGAAGAAATGGGTCATGCTGCTGAGCATCAACCCTGGCGGCATCGCCGGCGGCTCCGGCATGCAGTACTTCGTGGGCGGGTTCGACGGGACGCGCTTCACTGCGGAGAACGCGGCGGCGCCGGATGCGCCCCTCAGCGACTCACAATGGCTGGACCACGGCGCGGACTATTACGCAGCCAACTCGATCTCCGGCGCGCCCGGGGACAAGCCGGTGCTGCTCGGGTGGATGGGCAACTGGGATTATGCCCAGAACGTTCCCACCACTCCCTGGCGCGGCTCCATGGCCATCCCGAGGGAACTCACGCTGGTCCGGGGAGAGCACCGGTACGAGCTACGTTCAGCCATCGCCACCGCGGCCCGGTCAGCGCTGGAGGATCACGGCGGTGAGGTGAAAAACAAAAACCTCACCGCAGGGTCCTCGGTCCAGGATCTTGGAGCGGACTTTACGGGTCGGAGCCAACTGATCGAACTCGCGATGGACCTGACCTCTTCGCCGGAGGCAGGAGTGATCCTGCGTGAGTCCTCCGACGGCAAGTCCGGGCTGCGCATCTCCTACTCCAAAGAGACCCGCACTGTGAAAGTGGACCGGTCGCAGGCGGGAACCACCAATTTCTCCGAGAAATTCAGCCCGTACCATCAGGTATCCCTTCCCTCCAACGGGAGCGACGGGAAAGTCCATCTGACGATCCTCCTGGATTCCTCTTCCGTGGAGGTCTTCGCCGAGGACGGTGTGGCCGTTATCTCGGATACGTTCTTCCCGGACTGGGAGGCAACGGGATCGTCGGTGTTCAGCATGGACGGCGAGACAGAGTTCACGGTGAGTTCCCGCCGCGTGTGAAAGCAACGCGGGGTCAGTTATGGCCCATTACGACCCTGTTTATGGGCCATATCTGACCCCGCGTTGCTCTTGATGTGGGCAATGAGGATAGTTTTGTCCCTATGACATCCAGTGATGCCGCATTTGAACAGCTGATCATCGACGCCCGCCAATGGGCCTCACAAGACCCGGACCCGACCACGACGGCGGCGCTCCTGGAGCTTGCCGACCTCGCCAGTGCCGGCGATGCGGGAGCCACCCAGGAACTGGGAGACAGCTTCAACGGCACCCTCCAGTTCGGCACGGCCGGCCTCCGCGCAGCCCTCGGCCCCGGCCCAAACCGCATGAACCGCGTGGTGGTGCGACGGGCCGCGGCAGGACTGGCAGCTTTCCTCACCGAAACGGTGGCCGCGGCGGTGCCGGGAAGCCGGCCGCGCGCCGTCGTCGGTTTCGATGCCCGCTACAACTCGGACATCTTCGCTGAAGAAACAGCGGCGATCTTCACTGCCGCCGGTATCGAAACGTTCCTCATGCCTGCCGCCCTTCCGACGCCGTTGCTCGCCTACGCGGTCAGGAACCTGGATTGCGACGGCGGTGTGATGGTCACAGCCAGCCACAACCCGCCGCAGGACAACGGTTACAAAGTCTACTTGGGGCGGCACGCCGTGTCTGAGAGCGGCCGGGGTGCCCAAATCGTTGCTCCGTACGATGCCGAAATCGCGGCAAGGATCGACGCCGTCGGCGCCCTGGATTCCGTTGAGTTGGCCGACTCAGGCTGGTCTGTGTTGCCGGCATCCATCGCCTCTGACTACGAATCTGCGATGTCCGGGCTGGTCGACCGGCAGCATTTCCCCGCGCGGGACCTGAAAATCGTCCTGACTCCCATGCACGGCGTTGGTGGTGGGACGGCCGTCTCCGTCCTCAATGCTGCGGGGTTCACCGACGTCACGCTGGTTGCAGAACAAGCCGAACCGGACCCGGACTTCCCCACGGTGGCCTTCCCGAATCCGGAAGAACCGGGGGCCTTGGATCTGGCCCTCGCGGCGGCCGCCGATGCCGGTGCCGACATCGTGCTGGCCAACGATCCCGACGCCGATCGCGCGGCTGTTGCTGCCCTGGATCCAGCGACCGGGGTATGGCGCATGCTGCGGGGGGACGAAGTTGGTGCATTGCTGGGAGCGCATATCGTGGCCCGCTTTGCCGCTGCCGCCCCGGAGGAGCCGCAGTCCGGTGTCTTCGCCAACTCGATTGTTTCCTCACGGCTGCTCTCGCGGATCGCTGCGGCCGCGGGCTACGCCCATGAAGAAACGCTGACGGGCTTCAAGTGGATTTCCCGCGTTCCCGGCCTCACGTATGGGTACGAGGAAGCCCTGGGATATTGCGTGGCGCCGGACCTGGTCCGCGACAAGGACGGTATCTCTGCGGCTGTTCTGATCGCCGAGATGGCGGCGGCTGCCAAAGCCGAGGGCAAGACGATCTTCGACACCCTGGATGATTTGTACCTCGTCCACGGCCTCCATGCGAGCGAGCAATTGAGCATCCGCGTCGCTGACCTGGGCCTTCTGGACGCCATGATGAACCGGCTCCGGGTCAACCCGCCTGAAGCGTTCGGAGGTTCCGCCGTCGAAATTTCAACGGACCTGGCCGAAGGAAGCGACAGCCTGCCTCCGACAGATGGGCTGCTGTACCTCACGCGCGACCAGAGCCGCGTCATCATCCGGCCCAGCGGAACCGAACCCAAGCTCAAGTGCTACCTGGAAGTCATCCGGCCCGTTGAATCCGCGGCGGAACTTCCCGAAGCACGCCAAGCCGCGCGGACCGCCCTGGACGATGTCCTCAGCGATGTCCGCGAAGCGTTGGGGCAATAAGCACCCCGGCAATATAAGCCCTAGAGTTCAACCTCGATGAAGCCGTCCACCAGTCGCGTGGCGAAGGCGTCCAGGCGGAGTTGGGGATTGGTGAAGCACTCGCCCGTTTCCAGGTCGTAGACCTCTTTGTGAAGCGGCGAGGCGATGGTTGGCCGGCTTCCGCGGGATCCGATGATGCCACGTGCCATGACGTTGGCGAGCGTCGCCGGGTCCTGCTGGGCTACGGCGTAGACCTCCGAGGCCCCGGTGCGGAACAGGGCAACCTGGCGGCCCGCGATCAGTGCCGCTTCTCCCCAGGCGGGCTCGAGCTCGTCCAGGGGGCAAACACGGTGCCAGGCCACGGTTGCGTCCAGGTCTTTGGCACTGTCAAGAATGTCGGCACGGTCCAGAATTACGGTCATTTCAGCCCCTCTCACTGTGTCCGGGTGCTGGTATTTTCCACCGTCACTCCCCCGGACCGGGCCACGCTTGCGGCCACTTCTCCACGCTAAAACCCGGGTGTTTCATCCGGGGTGCTCGTTTGTGTCCGACTGGTAAAAGACACCTCACACACGCTGAAACGCGTTCGTGATGCAGAAGTTAAGACCACGAAACAAAAGGGAAACTGAAGCGAAACTGCCCGTCCCTAGGCTGGGATCACAAGTTGCGGAGATCCGTCTGCAACATCTGCGAAAGGCCCACCAGTGACCGGACAAACTTCAAGTACAGAGAACCCACGCCGCGTCGTCGTGGTCGGCGGCGGCCCCGCTGCCCACCGCTTCACCGATGCCATGGTCAATCGCGGTCTTGAAGGCTGGCAGCTCACGGTGCTGACGGAGGAGGCCCACCTCCCCTACGACCGCGTCGCCTTGAGCAAGGCCCTCACGGAAACCGACGTCGACCTCACTTTGGGCGATGCTTCGATGTGGGACCACGACGCCGTGGAACTGAAGACCGGCGAGCGCGCAGTCAGGATTGATCCTGTTGCCAAGAGCGTCATCACGGCTGCCGGCAACAAGTACGAGTACGACGAACTGGTGGTTGCTACGGGTTCTGATGCGGCACGGCTCCCCATTCCCGGCTCCGAGCACACCCACGTGTACCGCACCCTCGAGGATGTTTGGTCCATCAACAAGGCCATTGCCGGGTTGACTGCGAAGCTGGGCCGGAAAGTCAACGCTGTAACCATCGGCGGCGGCCTCCTGGGCCTCGAATCCGCCGCAGGTACTGAGCAACTCGGCGCGACGCCGGTGGTCATCAACGGCTCCCCGTGGTTGATGAACACCCAGCTGGATGAAGGCGCCGGCCAGGCATTGGGCCGTTTGATCGCAGCCAAGGGCTTCGAAGTGCACGGCGGCGTCTTTCCTTCGGAGGTCATAGCCGACGACGACGGCCAGGTCACCGGGGTCCTGATGGCGGACGGACGCACCATTGACGCTGACCTGGTGATCGTGGCCATCGGCGTGAAGCCCCGCGACGACTTGTTCCGCGCGGCCGAGGGAGAAGAGCAGCTCTTCAGCCTGGGCCAGCGGGGCGGAGTGGTCATAAACGACTTCTGCGCTACCGAGGTTGAAGGCATTTGGGCCATCGGTGAAGTGGCGAACTTCGAGGGCATGTGCCTGGGTCTTGTGGCCCCGGCAAACACCATGGCGGAAATCGTTGCCGACCGGCTGAACGGCGGCGAAGCGACCTTCCCGGGCTTCGACACCGCCACCAAGCTGAAGCTGTCCGGTGTGGACGTTGCCAGCTTTGGTGACGCCTTTGCCAGGACGGAACACTCCCTCGAAATCGTCTATGCCGACCCCGCCCGCGGCGTTTACCAGAAGATTGTCACCACTGACGACGCCAAGACCCTCTTGGGCGGCATCTTCGTGGGCGACGCTTCCCCCTACATGAGCCTGCGCCCGCTCCTGGGCCGCGAACTGTCGGCCGAGCCGGGTGCTTACCTGAGCGCCGCCGGTGGAGGCGAAGCTCCGGAGACTGAGCTGCCGGACGACGCGATCCTGTGCTCCTGCAACAACGTAGCCGCCGGAACCATCCGTGACACCATCAACGGCTGCGGCGCTTGCGAAGGCAACGCCCCGGTCCAGGAACTGGGCGAGCTCAAGGGATGCACCCGCGCCGGTACACAGTGCGGTTCTTGCGTTCCGATGCTGAAGAAGCTCCTGGAAGGCGAACTGACAAAGTCCGGGATCGAGGTCTCCAAGGCCCTCTGCGAGCACATCAGCCTCTCCCGCCAGGAACTCTTCGATGCCATCCGCGTCCTGGAACTGACGTCCTTCGAGGACATCATGGCCAAGTACGGCACCGGCGCCGGCTGCGACATCTGCAAACCGACCATCGCCTCCATCCTGGCAAGCCAGCACTCCGCATACGTCCTCGATGCCGGTCGTGGCAGCCTGCAGGACACCAACGACCGCGCCCTGGCGAACATGCAGAAGGATGGCACCTATTCGGTGGTTCCCCGCATTGCCGGCGGCGAGATCACGCCCAAGGGCCTCGGCGTTATTGCAGCCGTGGCTGAGAAGTACAACCTGTACACCAAGATCACCGGTGGCCAGCGCATCGATATGTTTGGTGCGAGGCTCGAGCAGCTGCCGGACATCTGGAAGGAATTGGTGGACGCCGGTTTCGAGTCGGGCCAGGCCTACGGAAAGAGCCTGCGTACTGTGAAGTCCTGCGTCGGATCCACGTGGTGCCGCTTCGGTGTCCAGGATTCGGTGGCCATGGCAATCGCCCTGGAGCTGCGCTACCGCGGACTCCGCAGCCCCCACAAACTCAAGATGGGCGTTTCCGGTTGCGCCCGCGAGTGCGCCGAGGCCCGCGGCAAGGACGTTGGTGTGATCGCCACGGCCGATGGTTGGAACCTGTACGTGGGCGGCAACGGCGGTGCCACCCCGGCGCACGCCAAACTGCTGGCCAAGGACCTGGACGACGAGACCCTGCTGAAGTACATCGACAGGTACCTGATGTACTACATCCGGACCGCCGACCGCCTGCAGCGCACTGCCCGGTGGCAGGAAGAGCTCGACGGCGACATCAAGCACGTCGAGGACGTAGTGGTTCACGATTCCCTGGGCATTGCCGCCGAACTTGAGGCGGCCATGGCCAAGCACATCGACACCTACGAGGACGAGTGGGCAGAGACGCTGAAGGATCCGGAACGCCTGCGTCGCTTCCGTTCCTTCGTCAACGCGCCCGACCAGAAGGACGAGTCCATCTCCTTTGTTCCGGAGCGAGGCCAGATCCGGCCCGCGACGAACGAAGAAAAGGGCGGCGTGCTCATCGCCACCACCATCCCGGTCCGCAGCGAATAACAAGGGGTCCCCATGCAGCTCACCATTGATCTCACCGGCCGCGATGTCCTGGTTACAGGATCCGAAAAGGCCGCCCGCCAAGCCGTCCGCCGTTATCGGAACGCCGGTGCCAACGTCTACCGCCTGAGTACGCCTGACGGCGCACCGGCTGACGGCCAGCTTCCCGAGCGCCCCTTCCTGGTGGCGGTGGTGGACGACGGCGAGGCCGGTTGGGTTGCGCTGGTGGAACGCTGCCGCGAAGCTGGAATCCCGGTGGCATTCGAGCCTGCGCCGGGCTCTGAAGGTCACGTGACGTTGGTGGGCGGGGGCCCGGGCGCCCTGGATTTGCTGACAGTGGGTGCCGTTGACGCCCTGCGGGATGCCGACGTCGTGTTTTATGACCGCCTGGCTCCCTACCAGGAACTGGCTGACCTGACCTCCGCCGAGCTGGTTGACGTTGGAAAGCAGCCCGGCCTTCACAAGGTCACCCAGCGCGACATCGAGAAGCTCATGGTGGAAGCTGCGCTGCTGGGCAAGAACGTGGTCCGGCTCAAGGGCGGTGATCCCTATGTCTTTGGGCGGGGCGGGGAAGAGGTGGCTGCTTGTGTTGCAGCCGGTGTTCCGGTCCGGGTTATTTCCGGTGTTACCAGTGCCATTTCCGTACCCGCTGCAGCGGGGATTCCGGTGACGCACCGCGAAGTGAGCCATATGTTCACCGTGGTATCCGGGCACGCTCCCTTGACTGAGAAGGAGCACACCCACCTTGCCGGGCTCGGCGGGACCATCGTGGTCCTGATGGGTATAGGAACGCTGCCCCAACTGGCCTCCGGACTGCGCCGGGCAGGGATGAAGCCGGACATGCCCATGGCCGTGGTGGAACGTGGCTACCGTCCGGGCCAGCGCACCACCATTGCCGATCTCGGTAATATCGAAACGGCAGCGACCGGTTGCAGCAACCCGGCCGTACTGGTCATCGGCGAGGTGGTCAGGGTGGCCGAGGCCAACCGGAATCATGCCGAAGCATCCGCTGAACTGAGCCGGCTCGCGGCTTCGCTCCTTGAAGCCTGAAGGTAAGAACACATGACTGTTGCACGTGCCATCGAAGTCCTGGACGCCAACGCGGCACCGGAAGTTTCCGAAACCGCCGAAGCTCCCCTGGACGGATTCCGCATCGGGGTCACCTCCCACCGCCGGTCCCGTGACCTCATCGAGGCCCTGGAACGGCGCGGCGCGAGTGTGCTGCACGCCCCCGCGCTGAAGATCGCCCCCGTCCAGGAGGACATGATCCTCATTGAGGACACCCGTGCCATCATCGAGGCGAAGCCGGATATCTGCATCGCCACTACGGCCTACGGGATGCGCCGTTGGTGCGAGGCCGCCGATTCCTTTGGTATTGGCGAGCAGCTCCTGGACACCCTGTCCGCTTGCCGCATGTTCGTCAGGGGACCCAAGGCCCGTGGTGCCGTTCGCGCGGCCGGGCTGGCCGACGTCGGAATCAGCAGCGACGAAACCACCGCGACCTTGGTGGACATGCTCCTGGTGGAGGGTGTGCGTGGTAAGACTGTGGCCGTGCAGCTGCACGGGTACACGGATGTCCGGCAGCTTGAACGGCTCCGCATGTCCGGCGCCACCGTCCTTACAGTAACGCCGTACCGCTGGGTCAAGCCGGATGGTGAAGACAAATTGCCGCGGCTGATCGAGGCCGTGGTTGGCGGCAACCTCGACGTCCTGACGTTCACCAGCGCCCCGGCTGTCGATGCCATGTGGAGCACGGCGCATGAGATGGGCCTCTACCGCCAACTCATCGAAGCCCTCAAGGGGCCCGTCACTGTCGCCGCCGTTGGGCCGGTCACCGCACAGCCGCTGGTCGACGCCGGGCTGACGCCCCTTATCCCCGACCGCTACCGCATGGGTGCGCTCATTCGCCTTGTGACCGAGCACCTGTCGTTGAACCATGTGCGCCGGTTGGAGACCAAGAGCGCCACGATCGAGCTGCGGGGGCGTTGCCTTCGGATCGACGGCGAAGTGGTGGAACTGGCGCCCGCTCCCCTCCTGCTGTTGCGGGCGCTGCTTGGCGCAGGCGGAGCGGTATTGTCTCGTGAAGCGCTCTCGGACCTGCTTGACCTGCGCGGTTCCGTGCATGCCCTGGACATGACGGTCAGCCGGCTGCGGTCCTCGCTCCCGGACGGCAAGCTCGTGGAAACAGTTGTGAAGCGCGGATACCGGCTGCGGGCATAGGGTTCGGCCCACGCTACGCCGCCTTCACCAAGGGCAGCTCGTCCCAGTTGGTGGTGTAGCGGGGGCTGAGCATGTCCCGTTTCATGGACCAGTCCGGGCCGCCTTTTATGCCCGCGTGGCCCAATCCGATGGAGCCGCGCCCGTATCGTTTGCTGACGTCCTCCAGCAAACTCCCGATACCCCGTTCCTCGTGCCGGTTCTCGAAGATCTCCAAGGGTTTCTGGTTGCCTGTGGGGCGGAGGTCGGTGACCATGATGCCGGCCTTGGCATATCTCACGCCCTCCTGGATTTTGGGAAGGAGCGCGTGCGCGGCCTTGGTGAGCAACACCGGATCCGCAGTGGGCATGGGCAGTTTGACGTTGACACTCGGGAACGATGTGTCGTTCGGGTTATAGACCGACGTTGCAGCGAAGGCCGTCAGCAGTTTGGCTTGCAGGTCGTGCTTGGCCAGCCTGGCACTTGCCATCTGCCCGTACACGCTCAGCACCTGACCCAACTGGGCCGTCGTCGTAATCGGCGTTGAGAAGGAGCGCGAGAAGATCAGCTGGTCCCGCCCGATCCGCTCCTCCTCCATGGGGATGCACGGTGTGCCTTGCAGCTCCAGGACGGTGCGCATCATGACGACGGAGAACTTGTCACGCAGCGCGACCGGTTCCGCCCGGACCAGGTCCAGGATCGAAAAAATGCCCATGGCATTCAACCGCTTGGTGAGCCTTGTGGCGACGCCCCAGATCTCGATAACGGAAAGTCTTCCCATGAGTGCCTCGCGTTCCGTTTCCGGAACCGAGTCCCAGCGGCATACCCCGTTGAATGCAGGGTTGTGCTTGGCCCACTTGTTGGCCAGCTTGGCGAGGGTTTTGGTGCGGGCGATTCCGACGCACACCGGAACCCCAACGTGCCGGCGGCAAGCATCTTTGATGGTTCGCCCCAACTGCAGCAACTCCTCCGGCGGTCCCTTGACGCCAAGGAAGGCCTCATCGATGGAATAGACCTCCTGCCACGCCGAGTAGCGTCGCAACAGCTCCATGACCCGGGAGCTGATGTCTCCGTACAGCTCGTAATTGCTGGAGAGGGCAATGAGGCCCCATTCCTTTGCCCGTGGGGCCAACTTGAACCACGGGTCTCCGAGCCCGATACCAAGCCGCTTGGCCTCCGGCGACCTGGTCACGGCACAGCCGTCGTTGTTGGACAGTACGATCAGCGGTTTACCCTCCAGGGCGGGGTTGAAGGCCCGTTCCGCCGAAGCATAGAAACAGTTGATGTCCACGTGGGCGATCTCCTGCATCCGGTGCATGAGGGCTGGCTTGGACATTGTCCTCCTCGGGTCGGCACTAGCATGCCCGCCCAAGGGAATGGGAAAGGACACGCCCTAAATTCGAACATATATTCGAATAGTTCAACTGTACCTCCGACCCCCGACAACAAAGCACCCCGCCCTTGCCATAAACATTGATGAGTGTAAATATTTACCTGTGTCTATGTCATTGGAGTTAACGCCGGTCCAGACCGTTGCCTGCTGTTCGCCCTTGACGCGGGTGCCGTTGTCGGAGAAGGAAGCCGATGGGGTCGCACCGCTGCTGAAGGCGTTGGCGGATCCGGTGCGGTTGCGGCTGATGTCCCTGGTCGCCTCGCACGAGGGCGGGGAAGCCTGCGTCTGCGACCTGAATGATGCCTTCGATTTGTCGCAGCCGACCATCAGCCACCATCTGAAGGTGCTGCACGAAGTCGGTTTGCTGGACCGGGAAAAGCGCGGAGTCTGGGTCTACTACAAAGCGCGCACGGAAGCCTTGCAGAACCTGGCGGCATTGATTGGCGGACAGGCCAAGTGAACACCGCCTTGCCCCGGCGTGCCGCGGCCGAATTTATCGGCACGGCTTTTCTGGTGATGGCTGTGGTCGGCTCCGGAGTGATGGCTACCCAGCTATCACCGAACGACGTCGGACTGCAGCTGCTGCAGAACAGCCTCGCCACCGGCGCCGCCCTCGTTGCGCTGATCCTGGCCCTGCAGCCGGTTTCGGCGTCCTTCAACCCGATTGTGACCTTGGTCGAACGGGTCCTCGGAGTGATCGGCACACGGACAGCTGTGGCCTTGGTTGCGGCTCAGGTGCTGGGTGGTTTGGCCGGTACCATCGTGGCGAACCTGATGTTTAGCTTGGCCCCGATCGCGTTTTCCACCCATCAACGGTCTGGTCCGGGTCTCTGGCTGGCAGAGGTCATCGCCACGGCAGGGCTGTTGGTCATCGTGTTTGGGTCGATCCGTTCCCGACGGCCCGACCGGGTCGCTCTCGCCGTCGGCGGATACATCACAGCCGCGTACTGGTTCACGTCCTCCACAAGCTTCGCCAACCCGGCTGTCACGATCGCCCGGACCATCACCGACACCTTCGCCGGGATCGCCCCCATCTCCGCGCCGGGCTTCATCGCAGCCCAACTGGCAGGCGGTGTCCTCGGACTAATCCTTCTCCGGTTCCTTTACCCCGCTGATTCCACCACCCTCAGTGTTCCCGCGGATGAATCCGCGGCCGATCGAAAGGTGCTCTCGTGAGCGTCAAACCCTCCGTCTTGTTCGTCTGCGTCCACAACGCGGGCCGGTCCCAAATGGCCGCCGCGTTCCTGACAACCCTCTCGGGTGGGGCGATTGAGGTCCGGTCGGCCGGATCCCAGCCCGCCGGGCAGGTCAACCCCGCGGCGGTCGAGGCCATGGCCGAGGTCGGCATCGACATGTCCACCGAAATCCCCAAAGTCCTCACCACCGAAGCCGTGAAGGACTCCGACGTCGTGATCACCATGGGATGCGGGGACGAGTGCCCGTACTTCCCGGGCAAACGCTACGAAGACTGGGTACTGGAGGACCCCGCCGGCAAGGGCGTCGATTCCGTCCGCCCCATCCGGGATGAGATCAAGAACCGGGTCGAGGCACTGATAGCCTCCCTGACCCCGGCTGGATCTTAGTGATGACCAGACATCCCGCCCTCCGAACTGTGCAAACGTCCGGAGGGCGGGATGATGACGCAGCTGTAGCGATGCTATGAACCGACGGGCGCCTTCTTGTGCACCAGGTAGATGGCACCGGTGGTGACGTCTTCTTCAAGCGCCTCCAGGGTGCGTCCCCTGGTTTCGGGGACCTGCGTGTAAATGAAGATGAGGGCCGCGATTCCCACAATGCCGAACAGGAAGAACGTGCCCGTGATCCCTACCCCGGCAACCAGGGTGGGGAAGAACAGGCCCAGCAGCGCATTGGCAATCCAGAGGCAGAACACCGAGAGTCCGATCGCGAAACCACGGACGTGAAGCGGGAAGATCTCGGACAACATGACCCATACGGCGATATTCAGGAACGTCTGCATTGAACCGACGAACGCCACCACCAGGAAGAGGATCACGAAGGGACGCGCCGCATTGCCAACTGGCAGGACGATCGATGCGATGCCGATGAGGAAGTGGCAGGCGGTGGTCAGGGTAAAGCCCAGGAGCAGGGTGGTCCGGCGGTTGACTCGTTGCATCAAAGTCAGGGCGATGACGCCGCCAACCACTGCGATCACGCCGGGAGCGATGTTGGCGATCAAGGCGGCATTGGAATCGAACCCGGCTTCGACCAACACGGACTGACCGTAGTACATGATCGAGTTGATGCCGGTCAGCTGCTGGGCAACACCCAGCCCGATGCCCACCAGGATAATGCGAAGGATCCACTTGTCCTTGAGCGCGCCCCATGATGTGGCCTTCGACGCGCGTTCTTCGTCGGCAAGGTGCTTGACGTCCGCCATTTCGGCCTCTGCACGTTCCACCGACCGTATGGTTTTGAGGACCGCCAAGGCTTCCTCCCACCGACCTTTTGAAATCAACCAGCGCGGCGATTCGGGCATCCGGAGCATGCCGAAGAACAAAGCGATGGCAGGTAAGGCAGCGACGGCGAGCATGACCCGCCACACTCCCCCGAACTCTCCCCAGACGTTGCCGATGATGGCGTTGACCACGAACGCTGCAAGTTGACCGATGACAATCATGAGTTCGTTACGCCCTGCCAGCGAACCCCGGATCTCGTAGGGCGCCAGCTCGGCAAGGAAGACAGGCACAACAGTCGAAGCTCCGCCGACTGCGAGTCCGAGAATCACTCGCCCCAGCACCATGACTTCAAAATTCGGCGCGAACACACAGGCGATGGTTCCCGTGAGGAACAGCACCGCAAGCAGGAGGATGGACTTCCGGCGGCCCCACGAATCGGACAGCCGGCCGCCTCCCACAGCCCCGGCTGCCGCGCCGAAGAGTAGTGAACTGGTCACGATCCCCTCCGTCAGGGGCGTCAACCCGAGGTCGGCCGTCATGGGCCGCAGGGCACCGTTGATGACACCCGTGTCATAGCCGAACAGCAGTCCACCGAAGGTGGCGACCAAGGCTACGAGGCCAAGGCGCTTCCGGTGCGGACCGTTGGTCAGCGGAGGAAGAGCGGCCCCATGGGCGCCTTCCCGCTGCGTTTGCGTTGCAGACATCAGGACTCCTTTGTCAGTGTGTTGCGGGTCATACATATCCGCTCTGAATACAGACTAACGCGCGAAAGGCTTAAATGTAAGGTCAAACTAACAAACACCTACATTTCTCCTTTCCATGACGTGGGAGGATGGAGGACATGGCCCCCTCCCGTCCGCTCCGACCCGCCACGCAAAGTGATGTCGCCCGGGAAGTTGGCGTCTCCAGAACGCTTGTGTCATTCGCTTTCCGGGGAGCCCCTGGAGTCAGCGGCGAGACCAAGGAGGCCATCTTCGAAGCCGCCAAGCGTCTCGGATACCGGCCCAACGCAGTAGCCGCCGACCTGGCACGCAAGCACCGTTCCGCCGTCGGACTTTATCTGATGGATATCCGCAACGAGGTCTACGCCGACATCCTTAGCGGCGTCCGGCTCGCCCTTCCGCAGGATGGCAACCGCTTGATTCTGAGCGTATCCCGATCGGTGGATGGTGTTGACCGGGGCGCACTGGAGTCCCTCATCGAGGCCCGGGCAGGGATCATCATTGCAGCGACGCTCCTGGATCCGGACGAGAGCGTGCAGGAATTGGCGCAGATCGTGCCCCTTGTCAGCGTCACACGCCCGGTGCCCGGCGTGGACAGCGTCTATTCGGACGACATCGCCGGCGCCAGGGCTGCTACGGAGCACCTGCTCGGGCTCGGGCATAAGCGCATTGCCCATCTTGCCGGGCCCGTTTACGACGGACACACCGCCCGCAGGCGGAGCTACGAAAAAACCATGCACGACGCCGGGCTGAAGCCCCAAACGCTGGCGGCGGACGACTTCACGCAGGAGGCCGGACAGCGCGCCACCACGCTACTCCTGAAACAATCCGGACGCCCGACAGCGATTTTCACGCACAACGACCAGCTCGCCCTGGGCGCCCGCGAAGCCGCCTACGCCTTGGGCCTTTCCATCCCTCAGGACCTGTCCATAGTGGGCTACGACAATTCGCGGATCGCCGGACTGCACGGCATCGACCTCACCACAGTGAACCTCCATGCCGCCAGCCTGGGCCAGGCCGCCGGGGCGATCGCGTTGGAGCGGCTCAAGAATCCGGAGGGCCCGATTGCCGACGAAAGCCTCCGGCCGGAACTGGTGATCCGCAACTCGACCGCGCCTCCGCCGGCTCAGACGTGATGCAGGCACGTTGTGGCAACGCCCCAGATTGTCAGCTCGGATAACGCCGCCACCCGGATATCCGGGAAGGCTGGGTTGTCCGCCTGCAACACCACGCCCGTCGGCGTAATGCGGAGCCGTTTGATGGTCAGCTCACCGTCCAGGACAGCCACGACGACGGATCCGTCCTTAGGTTCCAGCGCCCTGTTGACGATCAACTCGTCGCCGTCGCTGATTCCGGCGGCTTCCATCGACTGGCCGGTGACCCGCACCACGAAGGTACTGGTGACGTCCTTGATCAGGTGCTCATTGAGGTCTATCCGGCCATCGAAGTAGTCCTGCGCCGGCGACGGGTACCCCGCCGCCACAGACACGGGAGCCAGCAGCGCCGAGACCAAGGAAAAGCCCGCATCTACCACGCGGGGGCCGACTATCACGCCCACAACACACCTTTATTCGAATATATGTTCGATACTCGAGTGTACAGCGGGTGGCCGACATTCCACGCCGTTTTGGCGAGTTCGCGGGAACATTGCGAGCTCGCAGGGAAGCTTCCAACGAATTGGCCGCTTTCCCGCGAAGTCGGCGTTGCCTTGGCCGGTTTCCAGCGAACTCGGCGCTGCGTACCAGCGTCCCCTAGCCCACCCTGTAGCGGAGGTGGGAGACCAGGCTGGTTCCACGGACCTCCAATGGCTCCAACTTCAGTTCTCCCACGCCGTCCAACAAGCGTTCGCCACCGCCCAGAACCACCGGGGCTACGTGGAGCCGCAACTCATCGATCAAGCCGGCAGACAAGAACTGCCTTGCAGTGGAAGCACCACCGGCGATGGCAACGTTCTTCCCGCCCGCAGCTTCCTTGGCGCGGGACAGAACGGTCTCGATGTCGTCGTTGACGAAGTGGAACGTAGTACCGCCGTCCATCACCATGGGCTCATGCGCGTGGGACGTCAGCACGAAAACCGGGGCGTGGTAGGGCGGTTCTTCGCCCCACCAGCCGCGCCACTCTTCGTCCCACAGCCCATCTCCTGGTCCGGCGAACATGTTCCGGCCCATGATGTAGGCACCGGCTTCGAGGATGCCGGCCACCTCTGCTTCGTTGATATCCCGTTCTTTGAATTGCCAGCGGTGCAAGTTCTCTCCGCCTTCACCGAGCGGTTGTTCCATGCTCTGGTTGGGTCCGGCCACAAAGCCGTCAAGGGACACAGTGAGGTCACACGTAACTCGGGTCATGCGCCCATCCTGCCATTGCCGCGGGCTGCACGGCCAGACCCTTCGACCCTCACGAGACGTTGAAGCCGCCGTTGCTGTGCAGGACCTGGCCATTGATCCACGATCCCGCGTCCGAGAAGAGGAACCGCACCAGCCCGGCCGCATCCGCAGGTGTGCCCAAGCGTCCCGCAGGAGTCGCCCCTGTGGCCCAGTCCCGCACGTCGTCGTCCATCCAGCCCGTGTCAATCGGCCCCGGGTTGATCACGTTCGCACGCACTCCGGCGTCACCGAGTTCGACGGCGGCCGCCTTTACGATCCGGTCCAGGGCACCTTTGCTCGCACCGTATGGCAGGTTGTGGACCGTGTGATCACTGGTCAATGCCACAATCCGGCCGCCAACCGTGCCCGAAGGAACGACCGGGAGCTGCCCTGCAAATGCCTTGATGAGCAGCCACGGAGCCCGCGCGTTCACGGCGAAATGACGGTCCCAGCTTTCCACGGACGTTGTGAGGACGCTGCTGTCCACAGATTCGCAGTGCGACATGACCAGCCCGGTCACGGGCCCCAGGCTACGGCCCGCCTCGATCAGCGCAGCAGGGACGGCCGGGTCGCTGAGGTCGCCAGGAACGAGTTCGACGGCGACGCCAGCCGCGCGGCATTCGGCGGCTATGGCGCTGGCGTCGTCGGGGGACCCTTCAAGGCCAAGCCGGTCGTCGTAGGGTTTCCAATGGTTCAGGACAAGGGACCAACCGTCTGTTGCGAGCCCCACGGCCAAGGCCGCCCCAATGGAGCGGCGCCTTCCAACGCCTGTGAGAACCGCTACCTTCGGTGCTTTTTCCAACGTCATGTTCAGACCCTATGCGGCTTTTGGCCCTATGCACTGTATCCGGCGGGTCCTACGCTGAAGCTGTCAACACCTGCGAAAGAAGGCGGCCATGGCACGGGAACCAGAACCCTCACTGGAGCAACTGAACATTCTTGTGGGCGAATGGCAGACCACCATCCCCAGCGCGGAAACACGGGGTCGGACAACTTTCGAATGGCTGGAAGGTGGCGGCTTCCTGATCCAGCGCTCCACAGTCGAAAGGCCGGAGTATCCCAACGCCGTCAGCATCATAGGTGCCACCGGATCGGACGGGGCATTCCAGCAGCACTACTTCGACTCCCGCGGTGTTACCCGGATTTTCGACATGATGCTTCGGGACAACGTGTGGACGCTTTTCAGGGACGGCCCGGATTGGCCGCAACGGTTCGTCGGCCATATCAGCGGGGACGGCAACACCATCAACGCCCGTCTGGAACGGGGAAACTATCCGGGCGGGCCGCTGGAGCACGACTTCGACATGGTGTACTCGCGGATCGCCTGACCCCTGGCAGGAACAGCATTACTCCAGCTCATTTACAGATCCCTTGCCCGGTGGGAACATAAGGCCCATAGTCCGCGGAGGCAACGCCCGGCCACACCCGGCGCCCTCTGCCGCTGCCATGAAGTCAGCTCTCCTCTGAGAGGAACGGCCATGGGTCGTCTGGGGACCGGGAAAAGTGGGGATGCAGGTCCTGAACCCACTGGTGATCCCCGACGCCACAGTATCCACAGCCTGAACAGCATCGAGAAAGTGGACGCGGTGGTGGTCGGCTCGGGCTTCGGCGGCTCGGTAGCGGCCCTGCGTCTTGCTGAAGCCGGACAGTCCGTGGTGCTGATGGAGCGCGGGAAACCGTACCCGCCCGGGAGCTTTGCCCGCACGCCGTCGGAGATGGGTAAAAACTTCTGGGACCCGGACCGTGGCCTGTATGGACTCTTCGATGCGTGGACCTTCCGTGGAACGGAGGGCCTGGTATCCAGCGGACTTGGCGGCGGCTCACTGATCTACGCGAACGTGCTCCTGCGTAAGGACGAGAAGTGGTTCGTCAACGAATCCCCCATCCCAGGGGGCGGCTACGAGAATTGGCCGTTCACGCGAGCAGACCTCGACCCCTACTACGACGCCGCCGAAGCCATGCTGGACCCCGTGCCCTACCCCTACCAGGACACGGCCAAGACCATGGCCATGGAAAAGACAGCTGCGAACCTGGGACTTTCCATCACCCGGCCGCCCATCGCCGTCACGTTCTCCTCTGGACCAGACGCAGCACCGCGCACCAACCAAGCACTCCCGCTCCCCCACTACGGCAGTATCCACGGCCCCAACACCGTGCGGACCACCTGCACCCTCAGTGGTGAATGCGACATCGGCTGCAACGCCGGTGCCAAGAACACCCTGGACCACAACTACCTTTCGGCGGCGGCCTTCAAAGGTGCCGATGTCCGTACCTTCCACGATGTCCGCGGCATTCGACCTCTCGCCCCGGGCAGTGGGGACGGCGGTTACGAAGTCCGCTACGTCATCCACCACCCCGATGGCCAGGGTGGGCTGCTCACCGAACGCATCATCCACTGCCGCCGGCTCATCCTTGGCGCGGGCACCTTCGGCAGCAACTTCCTGCTGCTCCGCAACCACGGTTCCCTGCCCGCGCTCAGCGACGCCCTGGGCACCCGCTTCAGCGGCAACGGCGACCTCCTGACGTTCATCATGGATGCCAAGACACCCCCAAGCAACGGCTCCCGGCCAGGTGTCCGGACGCTCTCCGGGAGCAAGGGACCGGTGATCACCACGGCCGTCAGGGTTCCGGATTCGAACGACGACGACGGCGATGGCCGGGGCTATTACGTGGAGGACGCCGGGTATCCGGCCTTCATGAACTGGCTGATTGAAACGGCCCAGCTGAAGACCACGGTTAAACGAACTGCGAGGGTTGCCGGGCAGTTGTTCAAGGACAGGCTGTTCGACGCCGGGCGGTCCAATGTCTCCGCGGACCTCGCCGCTGCCCTGGGAGACGGACGGTTGTCCTCCAGTTCCGTCCCATTGCTGGGCATGGGACGGGACATCCCCGACGGCGTCATGTCACTTCGCGACGGCAGGCTCGCCATCGCGTGGACCATGGCCACCTCTACCGGGTACTTTGGCCGGGTCCGCCAAACGATGTCCGAGATCGCCAAGGACCTGGACGGCGACTTCATCGACAACCCACTCTGGTGGGCCAAACGCGTCATCACCGTCCATCCGATCGGCGGCGCACCCGCCGGCCGGCATCCAGGCGAGGCTGTCTGCGATCCGTACGGGGAAGTATTCGGTTATCCGGGGCTGTTCGTTGTGGACGGCGCGGCGATGCCAGGACCGGTGGGCGCCAACCCATCGCTGACCATTGCTGCGTTCGCGGAACGCGCCTGCGCCCACATCGTCGAGGCCGACGACAAAGCCCGCCACAGGGACATCAACCCCGGCGATGCCGCGCTGGCTCAGCCGACGATTCAGGCCACAACTCAAGCGACCGTCCAGGCAACAGTCCAGCGGGAGGCTGCCGGCGCCGTCGTCGACGTCGGCGGGCTGGCTCCGCGTGCCCTGGCACCGGACGCCACCAAAGGCAAGGCCGCGCAGCCCGAACAGCCCGCGAGCGCGGTTGCTGAAGGGACGACGGCGCCCCGCAGCCTCGGGCTGCCAGACGATGCGGCGAAGGAAGCAACCTCGGTACGCTTCACCGAGCAGATGCACGGCTGGTTCAGCCCGGGTGTCACCGATCCGGAGAAGGGCCGCAGCCTGGGCAGGGACCGGTCCCGGAAGATCATGTTCGAACTGACCATTACTGCAGAGGACGTTGAGGCGTTCGCCGCTGATCCCCGACACCCCGCAAAAGCGGAGGGGTACGTGCTGGCGGACTACTTCGGTGGCCGGATGCCGGTGGAGCGTGGATGGTTCAACCTGTTCGTGGCGGACGCGTCCGACGACGGCAGGCCGGCCAGGCGCATGCTGTACCGCTTGTGGTTGCGCGACCCTGGCGGCACGCCCTTGACGTTTACGGGCCACAAACTGATTCACAACGAGGCCGGATTCGACCTCTGGCCGGATACCACCACGCTCTATGCGACCATCGTCCGGGGGCATGTTCCGCCGGACACTGAGGTGGGAGGCACTCAGGACGGCAAGGTAGGGGCGGGAATCCTCTTTATCCGTCCCCTGGACTTCGCCAGGCAGCTGACCACGTTCCGGGCCGAGGGACCCGCTCCGGCCGCGGGGCTGCTGACGTTCGGGAAGCTGTTTGGCGGCGAGCTGTGGCGGGTCTACGGACGGATACCCGCACGCGTACCGTTTCCCCTCAAGCCGAAGCGATGAAGAGCCGGGAGCTCGCACAACACCACGCCGTTCTGGGCTTCACTCCCCGGACGGCGGTCCGTTGGCTCTCGCCAAAGTCGCTGGCGCGCACAGCACTGAAAGTCATGGCCGCCACCGTGTTCGCAGATTTTGGGGACAAACGTGAGCTGGAGGGAAGCTTCCCGGCGGATCAGCTGAGCCTGGACAGGCTGCCCGTACCGGGCCAACCGGCACAACCGTCGGTCAGGGGGCGCGGCCTGCCGGATCCCGCTGCCCTGGACAGGGACGGTTCAGCCCGCCAGGACACGGACGCCCCGAACAAAAATGGCACAGGACAGACCACTGAATTGTGGCTCGATTTCGCGGCAGATCTCGGCGACGGATTTGATGCCACCTACACAGTTGCCTCCCTGCTGGCCGAGGAGTCGCTCAGCGTGGGGGGCTTTGACCTGCCGAGGGGCCATGTCCTGGTCCTGGGTGGTGACGAGGTCTACCCCGTGGCCTCGCCGGCCGGATATGAGGACCGGATGGTTGGGCCCTACCGGATGGCGTTGCCCCCACGCGGACCACAGGGACCACACGGCGAGGCGCCTGTCATGCTGGCCCTCCCCGGAAACCACGATTGGTACGACGGCTTGACCTCCTTCATCCGGATCTTCACCCGCCAACGGACCATCGGCCAGTGGCGGACCATCCAGACACGCAGCTACTTTGGCCTGCGACTCACCGGCCAAGCTCCAACCCCGGGCCACAGCGGCACACCGGGGTGGTGGCTCCTGGGCCTGGACAGCCAGCTGGGGCAATACATCGACGAGCCACAGCTGGACTACTTCTACCGCAATGTCACCTCGCAGCTGCAGCCCGGAGACGCGATCATCCTCTGCGTAGCCGCCCCTTTCTGGGTCAAAGGGAGCGATGAATTCCGGCAAGTCGGCTTCTTTGAGCAGGACTACCTGCACCGCCGCTTCAATCCGGAAACGCAGTTGTTCGAAGCGACGGGGGCAAACGTCCGGCTCTGGCTCACCGGTGACCTCCACCATTACTCCCGGTACGAGCAAGACACCTCCGGGGCCGCGCCAGGGAAAACCCAGCTCATCACCTGCGGGCTCGGCGGAGCATACTTATCGGACGCACACTGGCTGCCGGACCAGATCGTCCTTCCCGCACCCGCAGGCCCAGGCACGTCATCCACAGCTCCCGGGCACCACCAGGTATCAAACCGCCGCTTCATCCGCACCCCCACCATCTATCCGGACCAGTCCGACTCACGCCTCCTTGGACCACGTCTGGCCAACCCCCTCTCGCTGTCATGGCTGCCGGTGCGAAATCCGGGCTTCGGGGTCTCCATGGGTTTGGTCCATGTGGTTGCCGCACTGACAGTTTGGACCGTGTTCAGCGCCTTCCGCGGTGACTCGTTCGTGGGCAGCCTCCGGGGACTCACCCACGGAAACACCCCGCTCCTGCTCGCAGCACTAATCCTCGCCATGCCGCTGCTCCTGGGCCTGACCGCCCTTGCAGCCCGGGCCTTTCGCATCGCCACGGCCGGGATCGTCGTCTTCGCCCGGGGAGCGCTCTACCAGCTGTCCGCGCTCGCCGTGAGCGCCGGCGTCGTCATCCTTGTACCGTGGCCCGGCAGTTGGCCGGACATCGTGGTGGTGCTGCTGGCGCTCGCCCTGGTGGATGTGGGCGGCTGGGTGCTGGGCAGCGAAGCATTCGCTCTGTTCATCCTGGCCACTCCCAGCGGCGAAGTGTCCACGTGGCGGATGTCCGGACAATCCATCGAGGACCACAAGGGCTTCCTCCGCCTCCACTTGGCCACGGACGGCTCACTCACTGTCTACCCCCTGGCGGTGGACACCATCTGCCGCGACTGGCGTCTGGAGGAGGACGACGACGACGGCGCGCGGCTGGTTCCCGAAACCGGCCTTCCGGCCATACGGCTGCTTGAACAGCCCATCACCATCCCACAGGCCATCACCACTGCACAGGCCATCACCACTGCACAGGCCATCACCATCCCACAGAAGGGAAGCGCACCATGATCATCACCCGTGCCGAGCACCGGACCGAGGTCATCCCGTTCCGTGCCCGGGACAACACCCCGCTAAGCCTGGTCCATGTCACCTCGCCCGTGGAACCCGGCAAAGGACCTGTGCTGCTGGTCCACGGCTCCGGAGTCAGGGCCGAACTGTTCCGGCCACCGGTAAGGACCACCCTGGTTGACGTTCTCCTGGAGGACGGTTGGGACGTGTGGATGCTCAATTGGCGGGCATCGATCGACCTCGATCCGTTGTCCTGGACCCTTGCCGACGCCGCCGTGTACGACCACCCCGCCGCCGTCGAACACGTCCTTAACGCAACCGGTGCAGAGACGATGAAGGCCGTGATCCACTGCCAGGGGTCGACGTCGTTCACTATGTCCGCCGTCGCCGGACTGCTCCCGCAAGTGGACACCATCGTCTCCAACGCGGTATCGCTGCACCCGGTGGTGCCGCCCTTCTCGCGACTGAAGATCGATTACCTCACCCCGGTGGTAAAAGTCTTCACCCCTTACCTCTCGCCGGCCTGGGGCTATAAATCGCAGGGCTACTTCACGCGGGCCATCCGCGGCCTGGTCAAAGCCACCCACCACGAGTGCGACAACACCGTGTGCAAAATGGTCAGCTTCACCTACGGCAGCGGCCGGCCCGCCCTCTGGTCCCATGAAAACCTCGACGACGCCACCCACCAGTGGCTCAGCGGCGAATTCGCGGAGGTGCCGGTGACGTTCTTCGAAGAAATGGGCCGCAGCATCAAGGCCGGGCACATGGTGGCCGCCGGCCACCACCCCGAACTGCCCGGGAACCTCGTGGCCGAAGCTCCCCAAACGGACGCCCGGTTCGCCTTCATAGCGGGCCTGGACAACCGCTGCTTCCTCCCCGAAAGCCAGCAACGCAGCTTCGACTTCTTCCGCAAACACCGTCCTGGCAAAGACTCGCTCCACCTCATCCCCGGCTATGGCCACCTCGACGTCTTCTTCGGCGACCACGCCTGGCAGGACACGTTTCCCGTCATCGTCCAGGAGCTGAACGGAACCAAGGAACCGACCCCATGAAAACGCTCACCCAGCTGCTCACTCCCCTGCTCAAAGTGATGCCCTCCCCGGTTCCCAGCAGGCAGGAACGCCTACGGGGCCAGCACGCCTTCGCCGATGGAATCAAATACGTGATGCCGGTCAATTCCGACGATTCACCCGTACTGATGGCAGCCTTTCCCATCAACAAACGCGCAGCGGCTGCAGTCCTGCCCGGTTCCGAGATGCGACCCTTCAGCCTGGGCGGCAAAGGGCTGCTGGTAGTGACAGTGGTCAACTACAAATCCACGGATATCGGCAAGTACATCGAATACTCCCTTGCCATCGCCATCACCCATGGCAGCAGACCGGCGCCGCCACTCCTGCCATTGCTTTTCCAGAAGACGTTCAAGCTGGGCCAGTTCGTGGTGGACCTGCCTGTCAGCACCGAAGTCTCTGTCAAGGGCGGCAAGGGAATCTGGGGAATGCCCAAGCACCAGGCCAACCTCGACTTCGTGGTGACGGACTCCACCGTGTCCGCGCTGTACGAGAAAGACGGCCAACTGGGCTGCTACATCGAAATCGAACGGCCCGAACCGACAAATCTGCCCCTCAAACTTGCGGCGTCCAACTACTGCGTCTTCCGCAACATGCTCTGGAAATCGGACATTTACTTCGAAGCCACCGGAGACATCGCACTGGGAGCACAAGCAAAGGCGCGCCTCATCCTGGGCGACGTGCCCGGCGTCGAACCCCTCAAGGAACTGCAGGTGGAAAGCAAACCGGTCTTTACCGCGTGGCTACCGCAGGCACACGGCGTCCTGGATGACCATTACGAAGCCTGGTTCCTCACCGCTCCCACCCAGCTCGAAGCCGTGGCACTCCGTGGCGGCGACATGCTGGACAGTGTGACGGACCTCGGGCAAGGACAGGAATGGCTGGCTCCTCCGGACCGCAGCCGGATACCCGGTGCCGGAACAAGCGTGAACCCCGGCGGCGGCACGCCATGAACTGGCTCCTCCTGGTCAACGCGCTCTACTTCCTCTTCGGCGCCACCATGTACGTGGGCACCATGTGGGTCCTGAAGTTCTTCCTCTATCCCACCTGGCGCTCGCTGGCACGGGACAACGTGGACATGCATTTTGGCATCCCCACCCGGGCCGCCACCAAGTTCTTCACCATCGTGGTGCCCATCATGTTCATCTCCGGCGCCGTCCTGGTGTGGTCCGAATGGGGCACCATCCGCGTCATCTTCGCCATCATCTGCCTGGTGGGGATCATTACGCTGACCGTCGTGGGCCAGGGCATCATCATCCCCATCAACGTGCGCATTCGCGGCGGCGACTTCAAGGACGACGACGAACTCCGGTCCCTGCTCAAACGGTGGATGCTGCTCAACGACATCCGGTTCTACGTCTCAACCCTGACCTGGGCCTCGATGGTGTGGCTGCTTGTTGACCGCGGCCGCCTGCTGGAGTCGTTCACGTGAGCGCGCACGCGGACTCCCGGAAACCGCATCCTCCCGGAACTGTGGCGTGGGCACTGGCTGACCCGTTGCGTGCCGTGCTGGCGGCGATCGCCATCATCACCGTCATAACAGGCGTGGTGGAAGTACCCTTCGGTGGTCCCCTGCTGCAGGTGCTGGGGGCCGACTCGACACCCGAAACCCGCCAACTCTTTGGCACTGTTGGCATGTTCATGGTGGTGGTAGGTGGACTGCTCCTGCACACCCTCCTCAACCCGGTTCCCTCCCCCGAAGTGGTCCTCTGGTCCGGCGTCCAGAAGGCCGGCGCCTTCGGTGCGGTCGGAATCGGCGTCCTCAACGGGGTGTTCGCTCCGATCGCGCTGGTGGTCGCGTTTTTCGACCTCGCGACGGCGGTCCTCCTGTTTATCCATTGGCGGCGGCTGGGTGCCAGGCCCGCTGTGGGCCTGTCGCGATGAGACGTTCCCTGGTACTGGCCGGCGGCGGCATGCGTGTGGCGTGGCAGGCCGGCGTGATGCGCGCCCTCGAAGAAGAAGGCCTGGAGTTCCAGCATATTGACGCCGCTTCCGGGGGCATCCTGACCGCCGGGATGCTGCTGTCCGGGCTGTCCTCAAGGGAAATGTGCGAGCGCTGGTCGGGCGTGGATGTCAAGGACTTCGGCTCTGCCCTCCCCTTTGGCGACTACCTGAAGGGACCGTGGTCGCTGCCCGCGATCGGCGACGCCGACGGCATCCTGGACAAAGTCTTTCCAGCCCTGGGAATCGACGACGCAGCGATCCGTGCGCGCGCGGCGGAACCAGGCGCCGTCGAAGGTTCCTTCAACGTGGTGGAGTTCACCGAAAAGCGGTGCCACGCCATCGACGCCAGGGAGATCGACGCAGAGCTCATGGCCGCGGGCATGTCGCTGCCGATCTTCCTGACCCCGTTGCGGCGCGACGGGAAAATCTGGACCGACGCTGTGTGGATCCGCGACGCCAACGTGGCGGAGGCCCTGCGCCGCGGTGCGCAGGAAGTCTGGCTCATTTGGTGCATCGGGAATTCTCCGTACTGGGGTGACGGGCCGTTGGAGCAGTACGTCCACATGATCGAAATGAGTGCCGCGGGGGCACTGCTTGCGGATTTCGAAGCCGCTGCCGCTGCCGGGCGGGAGTTCGTGCTGCACGTGATCCGCCCCGAGCATCCCCTGCCCCTGGATCCGGAGTTCTACCTGGGCCGGGTGGATGCCGACACCTTGATCAGCATGGGGTACCGCGATGCCCGGGCCTACCTCGACTCGATGACACCCGATGGGCTCGCCAAAGACGCGCGCTGTACCTCGATGACCGAGCCCGCGCCGGGAGTGCGTTTCATCGACGCACTGCACGGAGAGGTTGACGGCCAGCCGCTGGCGTTCCGCGCCGCCGTCGTGATGCCCTCGCAGCGCGGAGACGGGACGCCGCAGCTCAGCGGGTACCTGGACCATCCGCGGTTCGGCCGCGTCTTCCTGGCGGACGGGCGGGTGGAGGTCGACGGCGAGGACCTCAGCTACCGCGCCCGCGTCCTGCTCGACGGCGGCTGGCAGGATCTCGCTCTCACGCGGACCCTGCACGACGATCCAGGACCGGACGCGTGGTCTGACGCCAGGAACGCCAGGCTTGAGTTGGGCGGACAGAAGGTGGAGCTCACGATGGGCTTGGGCGATGCTGCCGCTCTCCTGGCTTCCGTTGAACCAGTCGGCGCCCATGGGTTCGCCGAGCGCGCCCAGGCGGTGGCCCGCTTCACGGCCAACGGATTCCGCGAGCTGTTGCGGCGCTACTAAAATCTGATGCGTACTGGAACCCTGCCGGGCCGGAATGTGACGCACGTTATTACCGGCGGGTAAACACCACGCTACGAACGAGCCTGAGATGGCAACAGCGGTGAAACACCCGCGAAAAACCGGGCCCCTACGCTGGGATCACAAGCACCAAACAGGTCATCAGCGAAAGGGCCCACCATGTCCTCCACATCCCTTCACATCGTCATCGCCGGCGCAGGTCCGGCCGCCCAGGCATTGGTGCGGCGATTGGTTGGCAGGACCGACACCCGTCAACGCCCCTTCGCCGGCACCGTAACAGTGCTCAGCAACCGCGACGACTGCCCTGAGTCCCTTTTGGAGCTCGCAGAACTGCCCCAGGTTTCCGTCCGCTTCGGCCAGGCCGCCAGTTTCATCGATGCAGAGGCCAAGGTGGTCACCACGGTGGACGGGTTGGAGTTCACCTACGATCAGTTGGTGATCGCCACGGGCTCGGCACCACTCCTTCCTCCGGTAGACGGCGCCGAATCGGTCCTGAGCTACTCCACCATTGACGACGCCGCCTCCATCGGCGAAGCGGTCAAGGAAGTCACCCGTTTCGTCGGCCGCCGTCCGATGGGAATCCTCGTCGGGAATGGTCCAGCAGCGGGCCAGGCCGAAGCGGTACTCCGGGCCCGCGGCGTCCGCCCGGTCCGAACCACCCTGCGCCCCACGGCCGTTGTTGCCCCCGATGCCGATTCGGCGGCACCCGGCCAAGCGATGCCTGCCACCGGAATCGTCTTCGAGGACGGCAGCAGCATGAAGGGCGACCTCGTGGTCCTGGCCGAGGAACGGACCGCACGCAACGACCTCGCCGAAAGTGCCGGGCTCCGGACAGCGCTCGACGGCGGAATCGCCGTGGGCCGCGACCTCGCCACCTCGGTCCCCGGCATCTGGGCGATCGGCGATGCCGCGTCCTGCGATGGCCTTCGCTTGGGCCTGCTCCTGTCCGCCGAATCGTCCGCCATGCTGTGCGCATCCGGCATGCTGCTGGGCGCCGTGGGCAGCGCATCCCAACCTGCCATGGCGGCCTGACCCTGACCGGCTGGCCACCCCGCGCACACCCCCGGCAGCCCCCGCAGGATGTGGCAAGATGGTCCTTTGACGGGCAGTGACAACCCTGCGGCCACCGGGCCGGCCACGCCCTGCACGGAAGGATCCCATGAGCAACGAAGCCGTCGCCCCTGCAAACATCGCCTCCTACATCGACCACACCCTGTTGAAGCCCGAGGCCAGCGAGGCCGACATCCTCAAGGTGTGCGCGGAGGCCGTGGAGTACCGGTTCAAGTCGGTTTGCGTGAACCCGGTGTGGGTCAAGACAGTCACCAAAGCGCTCAAGGGCTCAGGAGTGCTGACGTGTTCGGTGATCGGTTTCCCCCTGGGTGCCACACCAACCGACGTCAAGGCTTTTGAAGCCCGCGGTGCCGTGTTGGACGGTGCCAACGAAATCGACATGGTGATCAACATGGCGTCGGCCCGTGCCAACGACAAGGGTGCTTTGGTGGATGACATCCGTGCTGTGGCAGAGACTGTCCACGCCGGTGAGGCCATCCTGAAAGTCATCATTGAGACCTCCATGCTCAACGACGAACAAAAGGTGATCGCCTGCGAGGCAGCAGTGGAAGCAGGGGCGGACTTCGTCAAGACATCCACAGGCTTCAATGGCGGCGGCGCCACGGTTGAGGATGTAACCCTCATGCGCAAGACTGTCGGCCCGGACCTTGGCGTCAAGGCCTCCGGTGGAGTGCGGTCCCTGGCCGATGCACAGGCTATGATTGCTGCTGGTGCAACACGTATC
This sequence comes from Paenarthrobacter nitroguajacolicus, assembly GCF_029952445.1. Classification (GTDB taxonomy): domain Bacteria; phylum Actinomycetota; class Actinomycetes; order Actinomycetales; family Micrococcaceae; genus Arthrobacter; species Arthrobacter nitroguajacolicus_B. The sequence goes on from NZ_JAQPPK010000026.1 coordinate 37,318, forward strand.
GGAGCGAGTTCCGGAATTGCCATCGTCAAGGGTGAACAGGGTTCATCTGCCTACTAGGCTTCCGCTACCGCCAGAGATTTTTGAGCCCTGCGGGGCCGAGGAGGAATGAATGTCCAAGAACGCCCCAAGTGCCCCCATTGAAAACGAAAACAATCTCGGCACGAGCATTGTCCTGTTCCTGGTCATGATCGTGCTCTTCCTGGGTGCCATCTACTCGCTCTCCTTCCTGAGCCTGGACAACCCGTGGCCGATGGCCGTGTGCCTGGGCCTCTTTGCCCTGGCGTTCTGGATCCCCCAGACCATCCTCGGCCGTTCGGATTCCGCCGGCGAAAGCTAAGACTTAAAGAGCAACGCGGGGTCACTTACGGCCCATAATCCCCCTAGGGATGGGCCGTAAGTGACCCCGCGTTTCTTGTTTAAAGGGCCAGGGCGGCCAGGACCCCGGGCCAGTGCTGCTGGGCAAGCGTCCACCCGGCAGCAACCATCCCCACCATGGCGTAACCGCTAACGGGAATCAGCACCAGCCATTCGCGTCGGGACCCGGCCCTGCCAAGCAGCGGCAGGGAAAAAGCACCGTTTGCCCGCCAGATTCCGCTGACCAGCGACTTCCGAAGGAACTTGGGCGGCTTGATCACGATGGGCCACAACAACGGCACGCCACCAACAGTGATCATGTCCCCCACGATGTGTACCACCACTCCGGTCAGCATGGACAGCGGCAGCCACCCCCATTGATCCGGCGCGAACCACGTCACCAGGCCGGCCATAACCAGCGCAAAGAGCCAGTTGGTGATCCACCCCGATTTCGGGAACAGGTTCAACGCTTTGGCGGCCAGGTTGATCATGAACATGCACAGCAGGCCCGCGCCGATGGACAGCTTGCCGACCGGGGTCATCATCTGGAACTGCGCGGCCATCGCGGCAAGCACCACGAACGCCGAGGCACCCAGCAGTGAGTGAGTCCCTTGCCGGTGCCCTCCACTGGCTTTCTCGATCCCCACCGCAATTACGTTGGATAACGGCGGCAGCGAGTTGGCAATGGTGCTGTGCCGGTGGTCCCAGTCGCAGACCAAGGCCGTGCCCGCCGTCGCCATGGCGCCTATGAGGATTCCCGTGGAATCCAGCGGGTACCACCCCAATGCATACGGCCCGGTCGAGGCAATAGCTATCCACGCCGCGGCTCCCGACGCGGCGTGGTGTCCTCCCATCATTCGTTTAGCCTGCTTTCACGGGCACGTCGGCGAAAATCGCCTCAATGACGTTGTTGGCCCACTGCAGAATCTCGGCGTCCTGGAGATCGCGTCCGCCGATCCTGGCCGTCTTCGGCTTGGGAATCAGCACGGCATCCAGGGCAGGTTTGACCTGCGAACCCGGGTACATGCGGTTCAGGCGCATGGTTTTGGATTCGGGCAGTTGCGCCGGCGAGAACCGGATGAAGTTCCCTTGGAGCGCGACGTCGGACAGGCCGGCTTCGCGGGCACCCACCCGGAACCGGGCCACGGCAATGAGGTTTTGGGCCGGGAGGGGCGGCTCGCCGTAACGGTCCACGAGTTCGGCGAGGACCTCGTCGATGGCCTCATAGGTAATTGCGGCAGCGAGTTTGCGGTAAGCCTCCAGGCGCAGCCGCTCCCCCGGAACATAGTCATGGGGGAGGTGCGCGTTGACAGGCAGTTCGATCTTCATCTCAGCGGCCTTCTCCTCGGCCTCACCACGGTATTCGGCCACAGCTTCTCCCACCAGGCGGATGTAGAGGTCGAAGCCGACGCCCTGGATGTGGCCGGACTGTTCCCCGCCCAGCAGGTTGCCGGCGCCGCGGATTTCCAGGTCCTTCATGGCCAGCTGCATGCCGGCACCAAGCTCGTTATGCGCTGCCACCGCCTTCAAACGCTCCAGCGCTACCTCGCCCAGAGGCTTCTCGGAGGGGTAGAGGAAGTAGGCGTAGGCCCGTTCGCGGCCGCGGCCCACACGGCCACGGAGCTGGTGCAGCTGCGAGAGGCCGTACTTGTCTGCGCCGTCCACGATCAAGGTGTTGGCATTGGAGATATCCAGGCCGGTTTCGATGATGGTGGTGCACACCAGCACATCGAAGCGCTTCTCCCAGAAGTCCACGATGATCTTCTCCAGGCGGCTTTCGGACATCTGCCCGTGCGCCACCTCCACCCTTGCCTCAGGGACCAGCTCCCGGATCTGGGCGGCGATGCGCTCGATCGAGGACACCCTGTTGTGCACGAAAAACACCTGTCCCTCGCGCATGAGTTCACGGCGGATGGCGGCCGAGGTCTGCTTGTTGGTGAAGGGCCCCACATAGGTGAGCACCGGATGGCGTTCCTCCGGTGGGGTGGCCAGCGTGGAGGTTTCCCGGATCCCCGTCAGGGACATTTCCAGGGTTCGCGGGATGGGGGTGGCGCTCATGGCCAGGACGTCCACGTTGGTGCGCATCTTCTTGAGCGCTTCCTTGTGTTCGACGCCAAAGCGCTGTTCTTCGTCCACAATGACCAGGCCCAGGTCCTTGAACTCGAAGTCCTTGGACAGCAGCCGGTGAGTCCCGATCACCACATCCACAGCGCCGCTCTTGACGCCTTCAGCGGTCTCCTTGGCTTCCTTGCTGGACTGGAAGCGCGAGAGTGGCTTCACGCGCAGGGGGAAACCAGAGAAGCGCTCGGTGAAGGTTTCATAGTGCTGCTGGGCCAACAGCGTGGTGGGCACCAGGACAGCCACCTGTTTGCCATCCTGGACCGCTTTGAAGGCCGCCCGGACCGCGATCTCGGTCTTCCCGTAGCCAACATCGCCGGACACCAGCCGGTCCATGGGAATCTCGCGCTCCATGTCCGCTTTGACCTCGTTGATGGTGGTCAACTGGTCAGGAGTTTCCACGTAGGGGAAGGCCTCTTCGAGCTCACGCTGCCATGGTGTATCGGGCGCGAACGCGTGTCCCCGGGAAGCCATGCGGGCCGAGTACAGCCGGATCAGTTCACCGGCGATTTCCTTGACAGCCTTGCGGGCCTTGGACTTGGTGCTTGCCCAGTCGGCGCCGCCCATCTTGCTCAACGCGGGGGTGTCGCCACCTACATAACGGGTCACTTGGTCCAGCTGGTCCGTCGGCACAAACAGCCGGTCACCAGGGGCGCCGCGCTTGGAGGGCGCGTACTCCAGGACCAGGTACTCGCGAAGCCCGGCGTCCGAGGACGACGTCCCGGTCACCTTGCGCTGGATCAGCTCCACGAACCGGCCGATGCCGTGCTGCTCGTGCACCACGAAGTCGCCCGCATGCAGCTGCAGCGGATCCACGGCGTTCCGCCGCTTGGACGGCATGCGCCGCATGTCCTTGGTGGAACTGGCTGTCGCCCGTCCAAGGAGGTCCGCTTCGGTCAACAGCCCCAGCTTGAGTCCATCCAGGACAAAACCACGTCCGACGGCGGCAGTAGTCACCTCGATGATTCCCGGTTGGGGTTCGTGATCCAGGGACTCAACGCGGGAACACGGAATGTCGGCATCATGGAACAGCTCGGCCAGTCGCTGGGCAGGACCGGGGCCGTCGGTCACCACCACCACGCGCCACTGCTCACGGACACGGGAGCCGATGAATTCGAGCATTTCAGCTACCTCGCCCTGGTAGCCACGAGGTTCGCGGGCTCGCATGTTCAGGACGTCGATATCCAGGACCAGGTCTTCGTCCGAGGCGAGGGATGTGATGGACCACCAGGAAACGCCGTGCTCCAGCGCGGCGGAGCGTGTGTCCGTCAGCGAGCGGAAACTGGCGGCGTGCAGGTCCGTTGAGGCCTGGGACGAAAGATCAAGGGGCGCCGCACCGCCGTCGGACGCCGTTGACCAGGCCGCTTCCAGGAACTCTTCGTTGGTCGCCGCGAGGTCGTGCGCGCGGGTGCGCACCTTCTCGGGCTCGATCACCACGGAAAGCGAGCCGGCAGGGAGCTGATCCACGAACGGGACCATGGCGTCCACCAGCACGGGGGCCAACGATTCCATGCCTTCAACGGCGATGCCGCCGGCAATCTTCTCCAGCATGTCGGCCGCGGCGGGCATGTCGGCCTTCAGCTTGGCGGCGCGGGACATCACGGAGGGTGTGATCAGGATTTCACGGCATGGCGGGGCGTGCAGCTCGGTGGGGTGGTGGATACCTGGCGCACTCAAGGAACGCTGGTCGGCCACGGCGAACCAGCGCATCTGGTCCACCTCGTCGCCGAAGAACTCCACCCGGATGGGGTGGTCTTCGGTGGGCGGGAAGACATCGAGGATACCGCCGCGGACCGCGAATTCACCGCGGTGCGTCACCATGTCAACGCGCGCATACGCGGCGTCGGACAAGGCGCGGACAACCTCGCTGAAGGAACGCTCCTGGCCTACTTGGAGGGTGACCGGAACCAGGTCACCCAGGCCGGCCACGATCGGCTGGACCACGGCGCGGACGGGAGCCACCACCACACGCAACGGGGCCGCCGTCGAGGTTTCAGGGTGCGTCAGGCGGCGAAGGACGGAGAGCCGGCGGCCCACAGTGTCCGAGCGCGGCGAGAGACGCTCGTGGGGAAGGGTTTCCCAGCTGGGGAAGGCGGCCACGGAGTCCGCAGGGAGGTAGGAGGCGAGAGCCGCGGTGAGGTCCTCGGCTTCCCTGCCGGTTGCGGTGACCGCGAGAACCACCGGAGCGGCCGCGCCATCGGCACCAGCGTCGGCTAGAGCATCTGCCATCTCGGCAACCAGGACCGCCCGCATCCCTGTGGGGGCGCTGATCTGGTAGTCGGTGTTGCGGTCGCTGAAGGGCCGCTGCGCCTCTGTTCGAACACGCGCAAATGTCTTGTCCTCCGCCAGTGCGCGGCGCAGACCGTTGAGGCTCATGGCAGAAACTCCTAGGGTGGGTCCAAGGGCAGGCAACACAAATGCCCGGAAATTCAGATGAATGCCGGGTCATTCCAGCCTACCTCCACCCCAGCCCCAGGAGTTCCTTTGCAGCCTTCGGAAGCTACGCATTCCAACACCCCGCAAGACACCAAGTCCGTGCTGGTGACCGGCGCCACAGGCTACATCGGCGGCCGGCTCGTCCCACGCCTCCTTGAGGCCGGGCATCGGGTCAAAGTCCTTGTCCGCACGCCGCAAAAGATCGCCGATGTTCCCTGGCATGACGACGTCGAGATCATTGAAAACAGCTTGTCCGACGCCGATGGCCTCGCCGACGCGCTGGCTGGTGTGGACGTCCTGTACTACCTGGTCCATTCCATGGCCTCCGGCAGCGGATTCGAAGCCAAGGAAGAAGCCATGGCCCGCCTTGTGGCAGGGGCAGCGGGGGAAGCGGGTGTGGACAGGATCGTCTACCTTGGCGGCCTGCACCCGGAGAACACGGAACTTTCCACGCACATGAGATCCCGCGAAACAGTGGGCAAGGTGTTCCTGGAATCCGGCGTGGACTCCATCGTGTTCCAGGCCGGCGTGGTGATCGGTTCGGGCTCGGCATCGTTCGAGATGATCCGGCACCTGGCCGACACGCTGCCAGTCATGCCCGCCCCCAGCTGGGTTAACAACCGGATCGAGGCCATCGCAGTGCGGGACGTCCTGCACTACCTCGTGGCCGCTGCCGCCCTTCCGGACAAGCTGAACCGCTCCTTCGACATCGGATCCCGGGATGTCCTGAAGTACAAGGAGATGATGAACGAGTACGCCGTGGAACGCGGCCTGCCCAAGCGCCTGGTGATCGCCCTCCCGGTACCCGCTCCCAAGCTGGCTGGCTTGTGGGTGGCCCTGGTAACGCCCATTCCCCTGTCCATGTCCCTGCCATTGGTGCAGTCACTGCAGCACGATGCTGTGTCGCGGGAGCACGACGTCGACCGTCACATCAAGCAGCCCGACGGCGGCCTGACCTCCTACCGCCGCGCCGTCGCCTTGGCGCTGGGCAAGGAGCGGGACGGCCAGGTGGAGACCACTTGGGCGAACGCGGGCATCGACGCCGATCCCCTTCCGAGTGACCCCGACTGGGCCGGCTACAAAGTGTTCCTGGACGAGAGGACCTTCCACAGCGAGGCCAGGCCGGAGCATGTGTGGACCATCATCGAGGGTATCGGAGGCAAGAACGGCTGGTACTCCATGCCGCTGGCTTGGAAGGTGCGCGGTTGGCTGGACAAGCTGCAGGGCGGCGCGGGTTTGCTCCGGGGCCGGCGGCATCCCAAGACACTGAACACGGGCGAGGTGGTGGACTGGTGGCGCGTCGAGGCCATTGACCGGGGCCACCTGCTGCGGTTGCGGGCCGAAATGCGTGCGCCCGGTGGTGCGTGGCTGGAGTTGTCGGTGGAGCCCGATGGCGCCGGAAGCCTGTACAAGCAGCGCGCCATCTTCTTCCCACGCGGCCTGGCTGGGCGGCTCTACTGGTTGGGCGTGTACCCGTTCCATGGATTCATCTTCCCGTCGATGGCACGCAATATTTCGGCTGCCGCAACAGAGCTCCAGGAAGAGCCCGGTTCAAGCCTGTCCACCCGGACCCCGTAGGATGTTGGGAGCTAAAAAGCTTCACCACAACCATCCACGGAGGACCCATGGCCCTGAGTGCATCCACCACCCTGCCCCACAGCGTTGACCGCGTAGCGGCCGTCTTTGTCGACGAGGATTTCCTGCGCCACACGAGCGAATACGTGGGCGGCTCGCTGGAATCGTTCACCGTTGACGGCGACACCGCCGGCGCTTTCACCACCACCACCGTCCGCACGCTGCCCACTACCCGCCTGCCGGAGATCGCCCGCAAGTTCGTTGGCGAAACCCTGAAGGTGACCCAGACCGAGGAGTGGGAAGCTCCCTCCGCGGATGGCTCACGCGCCAGCAAGATCGCCCTGAAGATCTCCGGCGCCCCGCTGGACGTTACTGCAGTCCAGCGGCTCGTGGCTGAGGGTGCCAGCACCCGCATCGAGCTCGAAGGCAACGTGACGTCGTCGGTTCCGTTCCTCGGCGGCAAGATCGCTGACGCTGCCGAGCCCATGGTCGGCAAGGCCCTGGGCATCCAGTCGCAGCAGGCGCAGGCCTGGCTCGAAAGCCACTAGCATGCAGATTCCGGCAATCCTTGCGGTTGTCCTGATCGTGGCCGGCGTCTGGTCCCTGGTTGTGTGGCCGCAGTTCCTCAAGCGCGTCATGAAGGACCCCAGGGCCCGCGACACCGCAGGCAAGGCCACCAAGTTCCTGACCGTCCACGTGGTCCTGGTCAGCATCTCCATGGTGCTGGGCCTGGCGACGGCGGTCATAGGGATCGCGGGCCTCATCGCCTGACTTTCACCCAACTGGGTAACAGCTCCTGCTCCAATGACGACTCAATAGGACATGAGCTGTTACCCAGTTGGGTAAGATGGACAGTGGTGTGCCGGGAAGTCTGGTCGGCGTGTATTCGACGTACCCGAAGATTTCCGCCCCACCGTTAGGAGCCCTCAGTGGCCCACCAGCCCCCAGTAACGCCTAAGGCCCCGTCCGGCAAGGTTTTCTCCCGCTCCAGCTATCCGGAGTACCGCAGGATCCTCTCGATCCTGCGCACGGAAACTGTTGGCGGCGCACTTCTCCTGGCAGCAACTGTCGTGGCCCTCATCTGGGCCAACTCCCCCGCGGCCGAGGGCTATTTCGCCCTCCGCGACCTGAAACTCGGCTTCGAACCCTGGCACCTTGAGCTCAGCTTGGGCCACTGGGCCTCGGACGGCCTGCTGGCGGTGTTCTTCTTCCTGGCCGGCCTTGAGCTGAAACGCGAATTCGTGGCCGGCGAACTCCGCAAACCGGCCCGGGCAGTGGTTCCCGTGGCTGCCGCGATCGGCGGAGTGGCAGTACCCGCCCTGATTTTCGTCCTGTTCAACCTCGGATCACCGGAAACCCTCAAAGGCTGGGCGATCCCGACAGCCACGGACATAGCCTTCGCACTGGCGGTCCTGGCCGTCATCAACACCCACCTGCCCGCCGCGCTAAGGACCTTCCTCCTGACGCTCGCCGTGGTGGATGACCTCATCGCCATCGGCATCATCGCCTTCTTCTACTCCACCGGGCTCCAGCCGCTCATGCTGCTGGCCGCCTTGGTACCGTTGGCCCTCTTCACGTTCCTGGTGCAGAAGCGGATCCGCAGCTGGTACATCCTGCTCCCGCTGGCCCTTGCCACGTGGGGCTTTGTCCACGCCTCCGGCATCCATGCCACCGTGGCCGGCGTCCTGCTCGGTTTCGCGGTGCCCGTCTTCGCCAGCGGGAAAAAGGGCGAACCGGCCGAGGGCCTGGCCGAACACTTTGAACACCGCCTTCGCCCGTTCTCCGCTGGTTTCGCGGTCCCGGTGTTCGCATTCTTCTCCGCAGGCGTGGCTTTGGGCGGTCTGGAGGGAATGGGCGCGGCCCTCCGCGATCCAGTGGCACTGGGAATTGTTGCAGCGCTGGTGGCGGGCAAGGCCGTCGGTGTCTTTGGCACCACGTTCCTGGTCACCAAAACCACCCGCGCCAGCCTGGATTCAAGCATCGCATGGATCGACCTGTTCGGCCTGGCACTGTTGGCCGGCATCGGCTTCACGGTCTCGCTGCTCATCGGCGAGCTCAGTTTCGGCGCCGGCTCAGCCCACAACGACCACGCCAAGGTGGCCATCCTGGCAGGTTCCCTGATCTCGGCGCTGCTGGCCGCCGTCGTGCTTAAGGCCCGCAACCGGCGCTACCGTCAGGTGCAGGCTGACGAAGAACGGGACGACGACGGCGACGGCGTGCCTGACGTCTTCTCCCGCGCCTGAGGCGGAGGTGCCGCGCCCCCGGCTACGTAGTGGCTTGGTTCAGCGCGTCCTCAGCAGCGACCCACGAGATCATGGCGCACTTGACGCGGGCTGCGTAGCGGGCCACTCCTTCGAAGGCGGCAGCGTCGCCCAGGATCTCGGGGTCAGCCTGGACCTTCCCGCGTGAGCGGAGTACCTCGCGGAAGTTATCGATGACCGAGTGCAGTTCCTCCACGGACATCCCCTCCCCCAGCTCGCTGAGGACGGACGCTGAAGCCATGGAGATCGAACAGCCGGCACCGTCCCAGCTGATCTGCTGGACGGTTCCGTCGGCAACGGCGAGCCGCAGGGTCACTTCATCCCCGCACACGGGGTTCAGTTGGTGGGATTGACCCGTGGACGCGCCCGCGGGAGCTGTTGTGCCAGCCAGCCCGCTGCCGTGCCGCTGCTTGGAATGGTCAAGGATGATCTGTTGGTAAAGCTGGTCAAGACTCATGGTGCTGATGCCCGTTTCTTCAAAAAGTTGTGGTCAGGCCTGGAAGTAGGCACGCACACCCGAAACGGCGTCGAGGAAGGCATCGACGTCGTCCGTGGTGTTGTAGAGGTACGTGCTCGCCCGGGTGGTTGCCGTCAGGCCGAGGCGGCGGTGGAGTGGCTGGGCGCAGTGGTGGCCGACGCGAACGGCGATGCCGCGGTCGTCAAGGAACTGCCCGACGTCGTGCGCGTGGACACCGGCGACGTCGAACGCGGCCAAACCAATCCGCTCCGCCCCGGACGGCGGACCAACAACGCGGATGCCGTCGATGCTTTCAAGGCCCTTAACCAGGCGCTGGCCCAGGGTGGCTTCCCAGGCATGGATGCGGTCGATGCCCGTCTCGGCCAGGTAGTTCACTGCGGTCGCCAATGCCACGGCTTGAGAGATGCGCTGGGTGCCGGCCTCGAACCGCTGCGGCGCCGGCAGGTATTCTGCGCGTTCCATGGTGACGGTGGTGATCATGGAGCCACCTGTGAGGAAAGGCGGCAGGACATTTAGGAGCTCCTGCTTGCCGTACAGCACGCCAACGCCGGTGGGGGCCAGCATCTTGTGGCCCGAGAACACAGCGAAGTCGACGTCGAGGTCTTTGACGTTAACGGCCATGTGCGGAACCGATTGGCAGGCATCCAGGACCACCAACGCGCCAACACGTCGCGCCATGGCAACGAGTTCGGCCACAGGATTGATGGTGCCCAGGACGTTCGAAGCATGGGTGAAGGCAAGGACCCGGGTCCGGTTCCCGATGATTTCGCCGGCGGCATCGAGCCGGAGCGCGCCGTCGTCGGTGATGGGGATGTACTTCAGCGTGGCGCCTGTGCGGAAGGCCAATTCCTGCCACGGAATGAGATTGGCGTGGTGTTCCATTTCGGTGACCACGATCTCGTCACCGGGGCCGATGGCCAACTCTTTCAACGCAGAGCTGCCACGGCCCTGCGCAGCCCACAACGCCGCATTGGAGAGGGCGTAGCTGACAAGGTTCAGGCCCTCGGTGGCGTTGGAGGTCCACACAGTTTCCTCGTACTGTGCGCCGACGAAGTCCGCGACTCTCTGGCGCGCGTCCTCAAAAGCCTCGGTCGCTTCAACAGCCAGGTGGTGGGCGCCGCGATGCACGGCGGCATTGCGCTGCTCGTAGAACTCCTGCTCGGCTTCGATGACGCTGAGCGGATTCTGCGAGGTAGCGCCGGAATCCAGGTAGACCAGGGGTTTTCCGTTGACCAGTTGATCCAGCACCGGGAAGTCGTTCCGGATCCGCAGCACCTCCTCGTTGTCCATGGCATGCACGGACTGTTGCAATGAGGCGGGAGTTGATACGGCAGTCAAGGGGCGCTCCTTGGGAATCCTTCAGGGACTCCTCATTATCCCACGCAGGCCCGGATCGGGCGGTGTGCCTTACAGCACGTCAGTGGCCGGCCTTGCCCGGGACCCAACCCGGCGGGGGCACTGCCTCACCGTCGGCCACCCCGCGTAGCCGCTCAACCAGCACGGACACCCTTCGGCCCGCTGCGGCGCGTGCCTTCGCCTGGTATCCGGCAACCGCTCGGGCGTAGCAAACGGCCGCATGCGCAAACTGCCGGTCTGCGGACAGCGAGCGCCCGGCCGCCTCCAGCAGCCTGGGCTCGTCGGCCAGCAAGGCGTCCGCAAAGGTCCGCAGCGCCGCTCCGCCGGCACCATCGACGGCGGATGCTGCAGCACCCAGCCGTCGCAGGATGGCAGGATCGACGACGGCGGTACTGCTCGCGTTGAGCACCAGGAGGGAAAGGGCCTCGGCTTCGAGCACAACGCTTCCTTGGGCCCGGAATTGTTCTGCGAGCGCCGGGAGCTGCGCGGAAGTTCCTGAGACTACGTCCCGGGATGCGGCGATGTAGACGGCGCTGAGCTGTGGGAGGAGACCATCCGCTTCCTTACCCGCCAATCCCCTGCCCCGCCCCCGGGTGGCCTGCTTTGCGCGCTCCAAGGCAGCGGCCGGGTTGCCGCTCAGTGCCTCGCAGTAAGCCATCATGGCCGCAGCCAGCGAGCGCACCGGCGGCAGGGCGGCGTCGGACAATTCTGCCAGCACCGCCTCCAAAGTGGCGCGCGCAGCCCGCGGGAACCCTTGGCTGAGCTGGACGTAGGCCCGGGCTACCTCCGAACACTCGGCCAGGTGAAGGGGCATGGTGTAGGCGGGATGCTCCAGCAGGGTGCCCATGGTGCTCCACGCCAGATTGTGACGCAAACAGATCACGTGCCGGAGAAGCACGCCTGCCCGGAACGTTTCCATGGACGGATCACTGCCCACGTCTTTCATTGCCGCGGTGGTCTTCGCCAGGGCTTCCACAGCGGCACCGGATATGAGCAGTCGTTCTGCTTCCCGCGCTTTCGCCGCGATCCGGGCGGCAGGGTCGCCAGCGTGGTCCCCTGGGACCGACTCGCCGGGCACTGCACCCAACAGTTCCAACGCCATCAGCCGACCACCGGCGTCGACCTTTGCTTTCTCCGAGCTGCCAGCAGCGGCAAGATGGCGGAGGACCGGAGTGGCTTCGGCGAGCTGGCCTTCAGCGATCAATGCCCGGGCCCTCAGCATCCCCGCCTCTTCCAAGTGGTCCGGGTCCTTCACGGCAGAGGCCGCCCTCAGGGCGAGCTCAGCGGTGGAGGGCCGGTCGGCGGCAGGCGCGGCCGCGAGGAGGAGCTCGTCGGCCAGCCCAAGGCCGCAGTCCAGGGTCCAGGTCATCCAGCGCAACATGCTCGGTGCCGTCTCACGCGTGAGGACGGGTTCCTCGATCTGCTGGTGAAGGGCCAGGCTACGGGAGGGCGGAACCGCGAGTCGGGTGCCCTCGCCCCGCAACCACGAGCCCATGCGGACCATCGGACGCCAGCCCGGCATCAACCGGATCTGGCGATCCGCCAGAAGATTCTCCAAGGCTCGCTGCCCACAATGACGCTCCACGACGTCCGCGGCCAGCGGTTCGGCAAGGGCGACAAGCTCCAGGGCGAGTTGCTCCTCCGGTGGACGGGCGTCGTATTCGGCCCGGACGCGCTCCACCACCCCAGGCCACTGGCAGTGCGCCCGGGTATTGATGGTCCAATACCCTTCCCGCTGCACCAGGAGTCCGGCGTGGCGTGCGTCCTCTACGGCAAGGCACAGGATCCCAACGTTGAAACCGCTCATCGCCGCAAGAAGGCTGCTGGCCCGTCGCTGGACCTTGCCGCCAAGAAGGGACACGCACAGGGCATGCGCCTCCATGAAGTTGAAAGGCGGAAGGAGATATTGCTCCATGAACCCGTCTTCCCAAAGTTGGTACAGGTCCTGGGGCAAAGGGCGCTGGCTGTCCGCAGTGGCTACGAGTTTGGCGCCGAAGCCGGGAATGAGTTGCAGCAGCACCCCCAGGGACGCCGGGTCGACGTAGTGGATGTCGTCCACCAGCAGGACCAGCTGGGGACGGGTGGGCAGGTTGCTCCGTTTGCCTCGGTTGTTGCGTGGCAGCGCGGCGGGTGGCGGGTACAGGTAGCTGGCCGGTCCGAGGGTGTTGGTCAGCGCGCGAAGGACGTGGAGTCCCGGCAGCAGGACCTCGCTGGCGTGCGCCTCCGGGCCGGCGCCCAGGACCCCGTAGTCCGTGGCTTTGAGCTCGAGGCTTCCGGCGAAGGTCCGGACATCCATGGTTGCGGGGAGTCCGGCTTGGAGCGAGAGCAGTAGATGGCTCTTGCCGGAGCCCTTGTCTCCCGCGACCACGATGCCGCTGGTTGCCGGTGAGCGTACGGTGGAAAGGACGAACTCAAGCAGCTGTGCTCTGTCCGGAAGTGGCTGGGATCCTGGCCCGGCTGGGACGGTGTCTTCGTCCAGCCAAGGGTCCGGCAGCATGCACACTCCAATAGCAGCAGTCCCATGTCCGGGAAGGTTTGATTTTCGCGATTCGCGGGTCCCTGGCTTAGAAGCCGGCGGCGGCTGGGGGGAGAGTCTCGGTCTCAGAAGACTCTGTCGCCGCCGGCTTCGTTCAGGGCCGGACCACCTTCCGGTGGCCGGGGCATCGGCTGAAGAGACCACCGATGCATTTGTTGCGACTTTCGGAATCCCGGTGATGCTTGGGGCTGAACCGTTCTTCCAAGATCAATACTGCCGGGGCGGCAAATGTCGTACACCAGTAATCGGTACTCGATTACCCAGGGGCTTTTTACGCACGGATACTGTGTTGTACTCAGTACCCGGAGAGGGCACTACTTGGTTCCGACACGAAACACCCGGGCATTACTCCATTGAATGGTTAAATACCCTTGGTTTGGGGCACAAGACGGCCGACGCGCCGGATTGGGTACTCAGCGGGACATTCCCTGGCCACTCCCCAGCAGCCCAATTCGTGGCCCAGCTGCACACCAGGCTCCACGCACGGCACACCCCGCAGCCAACCAACGAAACGGGCACCACCGACCACTCCCCAGCAGCCCAATTCGTGGCCCCGCTGCACACCAGGCCCCACCCACGGCACACCCCGCAGCCAACCAACGAAACGGACACCACCGACCACTCCACAGCAGCCCGTGCGTCAGTGACGGACAGCAGCACCGAGATCTTCGCGACGCCGGATGCCCAACTTCGCGTAGCTGCGGTACAAGTGGCCCTCCACGGTGCGGACCGAGACCATGAGTTTCTCTGCGATTTGGCGATCCGTGAGGCCCGATACTGCCAGCGCCACGATGTCCTGCTCACGCCGGGTCAGGGGCACGGGGCGGTCAGCGTCCGTGTTCGGATCGCGGACCAGGGAGTCGCCCAGGCTGGCTTCGCTGACGTCGCGCATGACGGCGGCCTGCCGTGCCTCGGGCCGTTTTCCTTCGGCGTCGAAGGTCGCGGCTGCTTTGTCGAACGCCGCGGCAGCGGGACCGGGCATCCCAGCCGCGGACAGGAGGTTTCCTGCGTTCACGAAACCTTGGCCGGCACCGTCCAACTGGGCGGCGGCCAGGGATTGCCACCCTGCCGCCCACGCCCCGGCCATATGGGACGCTGTTTCCCTGATGGCTTCGGTGGCACGGAGATCACCGAGCTCGGCGCGCAGGACCAGGTTCTGCAGGAGGAGTCCAGGCAACGCGTGCAAGTGGTCCGTTTCCGGCAGGTCCCTCAACTTCTGCAGCCCTGAGCCCTTGTTGAGCAGTTCCTGGCCCGCGAGGACAAAAAGCCCGGCCAAAGCCTCCACGTAGGCACCGCCCGTGCCAGGGACCTGTTCGGCGGCAAGTCGTTGGGCGAGCGCCGTGTTGCCGGACTTGGCCGCTGCATAGAACGCCAGGGCGTTTCCCAGGCTTCGGAGCAGCTGGGGGTCCTTGACCCTGAGAGCCTCCACCGCCGGGGTCAGCAGCGCTGCGGCGTGCTCCGCGCGGCCCTGCCGCAGCAAGGCCAGCCCTCTGAGCGCCTGGATGTCGCCGCCGAAGGTGATCAGCCCCATGGCCGAGCCGGCCGCGTGACGGTCAAGGGCAGCATCCGCTGCGCTCCAGTCCCCCGACTCCAAGGCAGCCATGGCATAGCGGACCACGACGAAGTCGTTGAAGTAGAGGAGGTTGCCGCTGTGCTCCTCCAACAGGAGCAAGGCTTCACGACCGGCGTCGAGCGCTTGCCCGGGCTGCCCGTCAACGGTGAGGAGCTCGCACTGCATGGCCAGCAGGAAGATCCGGTTCATGGTGCTGTCCGGCTCATCGGTCCGGAGCCCTTCGCCAAACGAATCCAGGCCCTCGTGAAGTTCGCCATAACGGCCCTCGTGGGCCAACGCGGCCAGCTCCAATGCCCAGGCATGCCGCTGGACCTGCGCAACCATGGGGTCGGACGCTGGAGACCCGTCGGTCAACGATTTGGCGGCGGCCCGGGCGTCGGCCACAATGTCCGACGCCGAATCGCCACGGGCTGATCGGGCCGCTGCCCACAACAGGCCGGCTCCCGAAGGGCCCAACGGATCAGCGTCCAGGAACCCGAAGCCCTCCTGCAGCAGCTCCACGGCACTGTTGTAGTCGCCGTCGTTATAGCTGGCCATGGCCATCACCGCGCGGGCACGCGGCCGCAGCGCCTCCGAGCGCACTTTGCCGGCGGCAGCCACCGCCAGGGGGTTCTGTAGGAGTTTGGCAGCCAGGAACGCAGCCTGCAGCAGCTGTTCATCCTCGACGTCGGCGCCGCAGTCCAGCGCCCAACCCACCATGCGGAGGAGCCCCTCAGCGGTGGTCGGTTCCACCGCAAGGTGCTGGACCATCCGCTGGCGGATCTGGAGACTGCGGGCGGGCGACACTATCTGGCGCAGTGCCTCGCTGTACATGGGATGCCAGATTTTCAAGGGGCTGCCCGGGCCATTCGTGGGGATCACGAGCCGGTTGTCCATCAAAGCACGCACAGTGTCGCGACCTACCTCAGCATCAAGCAAAGCAGCCGGCACGGGCTCGGACAAGGCAATGACAAACAACGCTTCCCGTTCGGCCTCGCTGGTACGCAGCACCCTGTTCCTCACAACCTCGGCCAGGTTGTCGCCGCTGCCGGAAGGTTCCCGCGTCAAGAGCCACACGCCGTTGCGCCGTACCAGGTTCCCGTCAGCCCTGGAGTCGTCAATCAGACACCTCAGCAGCAGCGGGTTACCTTCGGACACAGCGTGCAGCACCTCCGCCGCACTTGCCATGACGGTCCCACCCAGGGTCTTCTCCACCAACTCCGTGGCTGTTTCCTTGTCCAGGGGATGGAGCTCCAAACGCTCGGCCAGACCGTCGTACCAGAGTTGGAGCAGCGCCGCCGGCAAACCCGGCCTTGGCCTGCCGGTTGCCACCAGGCGCGCCCACCCCGCCGTGACCAGTTCGGCCAGGATCTGCGTGCTGCCTTCATCGAGGTCGTGGGCATCATCGACCACAAGCAATAGGCGCGCGCCTTCGCCGCCGCGCCGTTTCTCGAACTGCGACCAGAATTCGCGCAGGATAGCTACCGGGGACGTGGCTTGCTCGACGGGAAGATCCAACAAATAGGGCGCAAGGACACCAAAAGGAACGGCAGACAGGGCGGGGCTGCCGTGGACCCGCATCACCACCATGTCCGCTGCGAGGCGGGCGGCGATCTCATCAGCCAGGGCGGTCTTGCCAATGCCGGGATCCGCCACGACCAGCACGGCCCCGGCACCTTCCTGACGCAATATATCCAAAGCCAGGTCCAGTTCGGCGTCCCGGCCTACAAGGTGCTCAGCCTGCATGGGCAACCTGCACCAGGTTTGTGGATACTGCCCGCCTTACCTCACAGCAGCCCATTGAGCTCGCCCCGAGACGAAACACCGAGCTTGGTGAACACTTGGTACAGATGGCCTTCTACTGTTCGCACAGACACCCCAATATCCATCGCGATTTCGCGGTTGCTGACACCCTTTCCGGCGAGTTTAGCAATTTGGCGTTCCCGTTCGGTCAATACCGGCGCGTCGCTGCGTGGCTGGATGGGAAGCGACGAGACCGAATGCTCCAACCGTTCAAGCCTCAGCTGGGCCGTCCTGGCCGTTGTGGTCTCGCCGGCATCCCTGGCGAAGTCCAAAGCCATGGCTACGCATCGCGCTTCAACCACCAGCAAGTCCAGGGATGCGGCGGCGTCGGCGGCCGCCAACAACGACCGCGAACTCTTGCTCAAGGAACCACGGGCGAGGTCGCCGGAGATCTTGGCCAGCGGCCCCTGCCGGCGGCCGGCAATGTCTTCCAGCAGGCGGTATTCGTCATCCGACCCCTCCACCGTGGCGCCGAACAGGCAGATGCCCGCCGTCGTATAGCGCTGCTGTTCGATGTCGCTATGGACCCGGGCCAGGAGCCGTTCCTTGACGTCCGCATCTCCCATCCACCTGCCTGCCATCTCGGCGCAAAACTCTGCCACGGACTCGGAGAAATACATCCCCACTCCCCTGCAGGTCCTGTACAGGTCAAGGTAGCGGCCGGCCTCGGCGGAGTTTCCCAGTTGGGCATAAGCGAAGGCCGTGGCAGCATACGCCACTTTGTTCATGTTCATGGCGGGGCGGAGCTCCAGCTGGGCAACGGCGGAACGCAGCGGTTCGATGGCGCTGGCGGGCTTGCCGGCATAGGCGTAGGCCAAGCCAACCCCCAGCTCCGTGAGTGCGCCGCGGTACTGGAGGCGGGACGGCCTGGATGGGGTGCGCCGCATCAGTTCGATGCACTTGCGCCACTGGCCGGACAACAGAAGGACCAGGAAGGCATGCGTGGCGAAAGCCTCTTCCAGCTGGGCCGGCCTGTCGGTGTCGCCCAAGTGGCGTGAAACTCTCCGGGCAAGCTGCTGCGCTTCCAACTCGCGGCCCAGGATGCACCGGGCTTCGATCAGGAAAAAGGACGATCTGAGCCAATGCTCACGGTCCTCGTTGTAGTCCTTGGCCAGCTCTTTTTCGAGATCCTCCACCATGGACGCGTACTCGCCCATGTAAGTCTTGTACTCGTAGTTGCACAGCTGCAGCCTATTACGGGCTTTGGCCATGGTTCCGGTCGGATAATCGGCGGACATCAACGCGAGCCTTTCCATGGCATCCGCAATGACGCCCGGCACCATTGCGGACCGGCCGTCTATCCACGTCATGGCCTGGCATTGCGCTGCTGTGACCTCGGCGAACTCCATGGGGTCCAGTCCGGCAATATGTGCATCTGTTATCTCGTCCAATGCCTGCGCGGCATGCAACGGCAGGTCCAGCATCAGGTAGGCGGCTGCTTTGAGGCGCTGCCCGCGTACCCATTCCGCGTCCTTTGGGTCCAGGGAGGTGGTGCATTGAATGGCGAAGTTGGGGTCGTAATCGTCCAAAGCCGCCACCCCGGCTGCCAGAGCCAGCGCCGGCGAAGGTTGCGGTTCATCTTCACAGGCGTGCATCCAGGCGGCGTAGCTCAGGAGGTCCTGCGGGGCCAGTCCCCCCAGTTCCGGCTCTTTGGGGCCGTGCAGCATCAGCCTGAGTTCCCGCATGCGGCGCGTACTCAGCCAGCCGCGCACTACCTCACCAACGTACGGATCCCGGAGGGAGACCCAGTGTCCGCCGTTCCGCTCCACCGTGAGCAGCCCGGTTTCCTCCATCTCCACCAGGACCTGCGTCCCAAAGATGGCGGCCAGATCCACCAGGGTTGCGCGCTGCGCGCAGGCCAGGAGTTCAACAACCGTCCTGCTGGCCTGCGGTTCGCGCGCCAGCCTGGAGCGGACGAAGTCCTCCACCACCGTGGCACCCTCCAGCGTGATCCGGTCCCGGAGAGTCCACACGGAGTCATTCAGGACCAGGTTGCCCCTGTGTCGCTGCTCCTCAAGGAGCGCGTGCAGCAGCATGGGATTCCCGCCGACGGCCGAATGCAATGATCCGGCCAGGGTAGTCGAGACATAGTGGCCAAGGACGGAGCCGAGTACCTGCTTTGTCTGTTCCTCGGTGAGCGTGTTCAGGTGCACCTCGCCGAGTTCACCGTCCAGGACCATACGGTGGAAATCTGCCGGGAGATCGCTGGCCCGCTGGACGGTGGCAACCACTTTGGCGGTGCCAGTGGCCATGAGGTTCAACAACACGCCGGTGCTCATGGGATCCATGCCGCCCGCGTTGTCCACGATGAAGACGGTTTCCCGGCCCGCCGCTTCGGCCCTGATCAGTTTGGTCACGGCATGCAGGATGCCCGTAGGTGAACCCACGGCCTCCGAGGGCAAACGGGCCAACAGGAAACCGAGGCAGCCATAGGGGGTTTGGCCGTTCGCTACAGTGTTTCGGAGCTGCAGGCTGTGAACCTTAGGGCCAAGGGATGACACCACAGCGCGGGCCAGGCCTGATTTTCCGATTCCCCGCTCGCCCGTAAGGACCACTCCATAGGATTCCGGCGACCCGAGGTACTTGACGGCCTTGGACAGATCGTGGCTCCGGGCCAGAAGCGACCAGGTCTGTCGATCGCTTGGTCCGCCCACAAGATCGGGAGCCGCAGCCCTCGCTGCGCCTCCACCGCTCCTGTTTAGCAACTCCGCCGACATCCGCATCCTTAGCTAACACAATCGCGATAGTCCCCCACCGCTCATCTGCGTAACATGCACACTACCTTCGGGGGCCGACACTGTGTAGGCCTTAAGGTCCTCCGGACCGTCAGTCTTTGATCAGGCTTTACTCAAGATTTGCTCAAGCTTTCGCGGGGTGGTGTTTCTGCTGGGCGGCCAACAGGCCTTGGGTGATCATCAGTTCCACGGCATCGGCAGCCTCATCAAGGAGGAAGGGGAGTTCCTTCTTCTCCGCGGTGGCAAAATCCCGCAGCACGTAGTCGGCCGTATCCATGCGTCCCGGAGGTCTTCCGACTCCCACGCGGACCCGGAGATAGTCCTTCGTTGCCAGCGCTTTGGAGATATCCCGGAGGCCGTTGTGCCCTCCCTCGCCGCCACCGAGTTTTAACTTGACCGTGTTAAAAGGGATGTCGATCTCATCATGGACAGCAATCACACGGTCCGGGGCGATGTCGAAAAACTTGCACAGTCCGGCCACGGGCCCACCGGACACGTTCATGTACGTCATCGGCTTGGCAAGCACTACGCGGGGCCCGCCAATACCCAGGCGGCCTTCCACTACCTGGGCGCGCGCCTTGTGGACCTTGAATTTGCCACCCATGCGCGATGCCAGTTCGTCCAAAACCATCTGGCCAACATTGTGCCGGTTGTTGCTGTACTCGCTGCCGGGGTTGCCGAGGCCGACAATCAGCCAGGTGTCAGTCATGGTCTCATCCTAGGGAAACGTAGTTGGAAGCAGCCGCGGTTGCTTGTTCGGAGGAAAGGAAAGTGGCCGGGACCCGAAGGTACCCGGCCACTCACGGCGTAAGCCCTCAAGCAGTCAAAAGACTACTCGGCAGCTGCTTCCGTGGACTCTTCTTCTTCGGAGCCGGCTGCTTCAGCAACGCGGACAACCAGGGTGTCACCTTCGGTGAGGAGGGTGGAACCCTTCGGCAGAACGAGGTCGGAGGCGTGGATGCTCTCGCCGGCCTTGCGGCCTTCGATGTTGACCTCGACGGCGGTGGGAACGTGGGTAGCCTCGGCTTCCAGGGAAACCGTGGTGGCTTCGAGGCTGGCGACAGCACCCGGAGCAACTTCACCGGAAACGTGGATGGCGATGTCGACAGTAACCTTCTCGCCGGCCTTGACCGTCTGGAGGTCAACGTGCTCGATGATCTGCTTTACGGGATCGCGCTGGATGTCCTTGACCAGGGTCAGGTGCTGCTCGCCGTCGACGTCGATTGCCAGGAGGGCGTTGGAAACACGCACGGCCAGCGTGGTGGCGCGGCCCGGCAGGTTGATGTGGATCGGCTCTGCGCCGTGACCGTAGATGACAGCCGGGATCTGGCCGGCCATGCGTGCACGGCGGGCGAAACCCTTACCGAATTCGGTGCGCAGTTCTGCGGTGAGCTTCTGCTCAGACATGTGTACTCCTTGATTACTGTGGCGCCCGGCGGGAACCGGGCTGGTCAATCAGCAAGGGCGGAGGTCTGGAGACCTTCGACGCCCGGCTGAGGACGGCCGCGGAGCAGCCATTCTGCCTGTGTTGAAGGAGTTGCAGACCCAGTCGATAACGGAGACCCGCAACCCTGGTCCACAAAATGCGGACCGGATGTGCTCTCCCTCGCCAAGGTATCCCCAGAAGTTTAGCAGTGCGTGACGCCTAGCAGGAAAACGAGCACGAAAAACGGGCCACCCGCATGCCCGGAGGATGCGGATGGCCCGTTCTGATACGGGGAGAGTCAGGCCTTGCCGTCGAACAGGCTGGTGACCGAACCGTCGTCGAACACTTCACGGATGGCGCGCGCGATCAAGGGTGCGATCGACAAGACTGTGAGCGACGGGAAACGCTTCTCTGCCGGGATGGGCAGCGTGTTGGTGACCACCACTTCGCGAGCGCCGGAGTCAGCCAGGCGCTGCGCTGCGGGCTCGGAGAAGACGGCGTGCGTGCAGGCGATGATGACGTCCTTGGCACCGGCGTTCTTCAGGACCTGGACGGCGCCGGAAATGGTTCCACCGGTGTCGATCATGTCGTCGATCAGCACACAGGTGCGTCCCTCAACCTGGCCCACGACTGTCTTGGAGACAGCCTGGTTGGGGACAGTGAGGTCGCGGCTCTTGTGCACGAACGCGAGCGGCGCACCGCCCAGGCGCTCGGCCCACTGCTCGGCAACGCGGACACGGCCCGTGTCAGGGGAAACGACCGTAATGTTGTCGGCTTCAACCTTGGTGCGGATGTAGTCGGCCAGCAGCGGGATCGCCATCAGGTGGTCGACGGGACCATCGAAGAAGCCCTGGATCTGCGAGGTGTGCAGGTCCACGGACATGATGCGGTCCGCGCCGGCCGTCTTGTAGAGGTCTGCGACCAGGCGGGCCGAAATCGGCTCGCGGCCACGGCCCTTCTTGTCCTGGCGGGAGTACGGGTAGAACGGCGAAACAACCGTGATCCTCTTGGCGGAGGCACGCTTGAGGGAATCGATCATGATCAACTGCTCCATGAGCCAGTTGTTCAGAGGAGCCGGGTGTGCCTGGATGACAAAGGCATCGGTGCCTCGCACGCTCTCGGCCGAACGGACGTAGATCTCACCGTTGGCGAAGTCGTAGGCGTCGATGGGCAGGAGCTCGGTCTCCAGCTCCTTCGCGATTTCCTGCGCCAGCTCCGGATGCGCCCTTCCGGCGGCGAGAATCAGTTTCTTCTCGCCGTGTGCGGTAATTTCGCTCATGCCTGATTGCCTTCTTCTGTGGTTGCCGGGGATTGTGGGGACGTGGAGGTGGAGGTCAGCTCTTGCGCTGCTTCGGCCAGCTTGGCGGAGCCGCTGCCGGGACGGTTGGCGATAACCCAGCCTTCAGCGTTGCGCTGGGCGGCCAGGCTGACGGCGAGGGCTCCTGCGGGAACATCCTTGCGGATGACTGCCCCGGCACCGCTGTAGGCTCCGTCGCCAACGGTTACGGGCGCTACGAAAACCGTGTTGGAACCAGTGCGGACGCCCGAGCCGATGACCGTGCGGTGCTTCTTCTCGCCGTCGTAATTGGCGGTGATGTTGCCGCAGCCGATGTTGGTGTCTTCGCCGATCTCGGCGTCGCCCGCATAACCCAGATGGGAGAGCTTCGAGCCTCGGCCAATGGTCACGTTCTTGGTCTCGTAGAACGCGCCGATCTTGCCGGTCTCGCCCAGGACGGTGCCCGGCCGGAGGTAGGTGAACGGCCCAACGCTTGCCTTGGCGCCGATCGTGGAACCGGAGCCGTGCGTGCGGATCACCTTCGCGCCCTCGCCCACGTTGACGTCGGTGAGCGTTGTGTCAGGACCCACGACGGCGTCCCGCGCCACGGTGGTGGAACCGTGCAGTTGCGTATTTGGCAGCAGACGGACGTCCTCGTCAAGGGTGACGGTGGAGTCGATCCAGGTGGTGGAGGGATCAACCACGGTCACTCCGGCGCGCATCCAGGCCTCGATGATGCGGCGGTTGTGCTCGGCGCCAAGCGCGGAAAGCTGGATGCGGTCGTTGGCGCCCTCAACCTGCCAGCGGTCTTCAGTCACGACGGCGGCAACCCGGCCACCGGCGTCGCGCGCCAATCCGAGGACATCGGTCAGGTACATCTCGCCTTGGGCGTTGTCAGTAGTGACCTTTTCCAGGGCAGTGCGAAGGACTGCGGCGTCGAACGCGTAGATGCCTGAGTTGACCTCGCGGATGCTGCGTTCAGCCTCCGTGGCGTCCTTGTGCTCACGGATACCGGTGACGGTACCGTCCTCGGCACGCAGGATACGGCCATAGCCGGTCGCGTCATCCAGCACGGCAGTGAGAACAGTAACGGCATTGGCCTCGGACTCGTGCGTGCTGACCAGTTCAGCCAACAGTTCACCGGTGAGGAGGGGAACATCGCCGTACGTAACTACAACGGTGCCGGTGAGGTGGGCATCGGCGTCGAGCGCATTCAGCGCTACTTCCACCGCGCGGCCGGTGCCGGGGACCTCATCCTGGTCAACGATCAGGGCTTCAGGGTCCAGTGCCGAAACGTGCTCGGCTACCCGGTCGCGCTCGTGCCGGACAACCAGCGCGAGCTTCAAGGGGTTGATGGCACGGGCTGCCAGGAGAGCGTGGCCAACCATTGAACGGCCGCCGATTTCGTGGAGGATCTTGGGAGTGCGCGACTTCATGCGCGTTCCGGCGCCTGCGGCCAAGACGATCACCGCTGCGGGACCGTTGGTTTCGGGGCTCACGTACTGGCTCTCCTTGCTCTGTATGTCCCGGGTAACCCGGCTTCGGAATGCTGCCATCCAACAATGGACCCAGGCGCCGTTAGAGCCGTCACAGGTACAGGGAAGGAGCGCGTTTTCCGACCGTTCCGCCCATAGGATTCGAACCTATACTCCACGGCTCCAAAGGCCGGGGTGCTGCCGTTACACCAGAGCGGACCGTGTATGGATCATCCTTCGGACCAGCGGCCCGCGGGGTCTCCCGGGGCAACGGGTTCCACACACAAGAAACTAGTTTGCCATGACCTTTGCGTGCTTCGCGACTTGACCACCCCGCAAACGGTCCGCGACGCACCATCGCCCGGTGCCTTCACCCTCTCCAATGGCCATCTGGGGCATGATGGTCAGGTGAGCAAGCGCACTGAACTTTCCCGGCCCGTGGGCACTTCCGCCCCCTTGGACCACGCTTCCAACGGCCAGCCGGCACGGGTCAGGATGACTGGCCTGCAGCGTAAGTCACAGTTGATTGGCATCGGCCGGGCACTCTTCGCAGCCCGCGGGCTTGATGGCACCACGATCGAGGAAATCGCCGCTTCTGCCGGTGTTTCCAAGCCGGTGATCTACGAGCACTTCGGCTCCAAGGAAGGCCTGTACCGGCAGGTCGTGGAGACCGAATTCCGGATCCTCCTGGACTCGATCACTGAGGCCCTCAGTACCGAAGCCAAGCCGCGGGTGTTGGTGGAGCGTGCCGCTCTGGCACTCCTGGGCTACATCGAGGACCGCACGGACGGCTTCCGGATCCTGATGCGCGACGCCCCACCCTCGCAGCCCGAAGGTGCCTTCTCCACGCTGCTCTCCCACGTCACCGCCCGGGTGGAGCACCTGCTCTCCGACGAGTTCGCCCGGCGCGGCTTCAGTGCTGCGGACGGAGCCATGTACGCCCAGATGCTGGTGGGCATGGTGGCGATGACCGGTCAATGGTGGCTGGACAGCCGTTCCCCGGACAAGCGGGCTGTTGCGGCGCATCTGGTGAACCTCGCCTGGAACGGGCTGACGGGGCTGCAGAAAGAGCCCGGGCTGCGCTCCGAAGACTAGCACCCTCTCTCACCAACCCACCCCTTCCCCAGCACCCTCTCTCACCAAACCACCCCTTCCCCAGCACCCTCTCTCACCAAGGGCACGTCAGCCAGTGCCGTGGGCATGATTCGCCGCTAGGATCGGGGGCATGGCAGGACTCCAGATTTACGCCCTCTTCCCCGGAACAGCCCGTGCGGCTCTCTCCTTCTACGTCAACGTTTTCGGTGGAGAACTCTCCCTCCACACCTATAAAGACTTCGGACGCACCGATGGTCCCGCGGACGCCATTGCCCACGGGGTCCTCATCGGACCGGTTGCCTTGGCTGGCGCGGATGCCGCAGATGAAGAGACGAGTTTGCGCACTGAAGGCCTCATGCTCTCGCTTTTGGGTGCAGCAGAGCCAGCGGTGCTGCACTCGTGGTTCGACAAACTCGCCCAAGACGGCAGGGTCGTCGACCCGCTGACTCACAAACCATGGGGAGCGAGCGATGGTCAGGTCATCGACCGCCACGGCCTCCACTGGCTTGTGGGATACGAGCCACAGCCGTAATCAAGTACTGCGAGAGGGTCCGCGGGAAAGGGCGACCAACTGCGAGAGGGTCCGCAGGAAAGGGCGATTAACCGCGAGAGGGTCAGCAGGAAAGGGCGACTAACCGCGAGAGGGTCAGCAGGAAAGGGCGATTAACCGCGAGAGGGTCAGCAGGAAAGGGCGCCCAACTGATAGAGCGTGCGGACGAAGCGACTACTCGCCCAGGATCTCGGCGGCCTCCAGCCACTCGAGTTCGAGCCCCTCTTTCTCGTCCAGCAGCTCACGTAGTTTGCCGTTGAGCTCCCCCAGCGCGTCGAAGTCGCCGGATTCGGACTTCGCTGCCATCTGCGCGTGGAGTTTCTCCTCCTGCTGCGCGATCTTGCCGAGTTGGCGGTCGATCCTGTTGAGGTCCTTCCGGGCTTCACGCTTTTCGGCTTCGCTGGCGCCGGACGGAGCAGCAGCGGACGAAGAAGATCCGCTGGCCGACGTCGGCGCACCGGATCCCCCACCCACAGCACCCGAGGCCAGTGCAGCCTCGCGCAGTTCGAGATACTGATCCACGCCGCCGGGCAGCCCACGGAGTTTACCGTCGCCCAGCAACGCCATCTGGTTATCCGTGACGCGTTCGAGCAGGTACCGGTCGTGGCTGACCACAACCAAAGTGCCGGGCCACCCGTCCAGGACGTCTTCGACGGCGGCCAAGGTGTCGGTGTCGAGGTCGTTGGTGGGCTCATCGAGCATGAGGACGTTGGGCTCCCCCACCAGCAGGCGCAGGAGTTGCAGCCGCCGCCGCTCGCCACCGGACAGGTCGGAAACGGGTGTCCACTGCTTTTCCTTGGTGAACCCCAGCTGTTCAACGAGCTGTCCGGCTGTGAATTCCTTGCCGCCAACGCTGAAGGACCGCTTTTCGCGTTCGATGACTTCGATCACGCGCAGGTCGGAGACGTCGTCGAGCTCCTTGACGTCCTGGGTGAGCACGGCGGTGACCACGGTCTTGCCCCGTTTGACCTTGCCGGCGCTCGGCTGTATTTCGCCGTTGAGGAGTTTGAGCAGCGTGGACTTGCCTGCGCCGTTGACGCCCACGAGCCCCAGGCGTTCGCCGGGGGCAAGCCGCAAGGTGATGTTGTCAAAGAGCTTTTGCCCGGCCGCGCCGCCCTCAAAATCGAGCGAGACGTTCTCGAGGTCCAGGACGTCCTTGCCCAGTCTGGCGGTTGCCATCTTGCTAAGGGCCACCGAATCCCGGGGATCGGGCACGTCCGCTATGAGGTCGTTGGCGGCTTCAATGCGGAACTTGGGCTTGGCCGTCCGGGCAGGTGCGCCGCGCCGCAGCCAGGCAAGTTCCTTCTTGACGAGCTGCTGGCGCTTGCTTTCGACGACGGCGGCCATCCGGTCGCGCTCGGCGCGCGCCAAAACGTAGGCGGCGTAACCGCCGTCGAACATGTCCACCATGGCGTCGTGGACTTCCCAGGTGTAGTTGCAGACTTCATCCAGGAACCAACGGTCGTGGGTGACAACCAGGAACGCGCCCTGGTTGGCGCGCCAGCGTGTCTTCAGGTGCCGGGCCAGCCAGGCGACGCCTTCGACGTCGAGGTGGTTGGTGGGTTCGTCCAGCATGATGACGTCGTGGTCCTCAATGAGGAGCTTCGCCAAGGCGACGCGGCGTTTCTGGCCACCGGAAAGTGCGTGTACGTTGGCGTGCCAATCGACATCGCCTACGAGCCCGCCCATCACTTCGCGGATCTTGGGGTTCGCCGCCCATTCGTGGTCCGCGCGGTCGCCAACGATCGCAGCGCCGACTGTCAGGTCGCCGTCGAGCACATCGCCTTGGTCGAGGTAGCCCACGGTGACGTCGCCGCGCTTGGTTACCCGGCCCGAATCCGGAGTGGAACGCAGGGCCAGGAGGCGCATGAGCGTGGATTTACCGTCGCCGTTGCGGCCCACCATGCCGATCCGGTCGCCATCCTCCAAACCGAGGGTGACGCCGTCGAGGACAGTGCGGGTCGCGAACGAAACGGTGAGGTTTTCGCCGCCAAGAAGGTGGGCCAATGGGTACTACTTTCTACTGCTGGAATGCCGGGGTACGGGGGTACAGGGGTACTAAAGGAGCGTATCGGAGATGATCCGTGCTCCGGGAACGGGACCATGGACGGCCACGGCAGTGTGGCCTCGGTGTGCCAGCTCCTCGGCGAGCACGCCTGCCGCCACGGAATCCCGGGCCAGCAACGCAATGGTGGGGCCTGAGCCGGACACCATTCCCGCCAAGGCGCCGCGTGCCTCGCCCAAGCCGATCGTGTCGCGAAGCTGTGGTGCCAGGGTGATCGAAGCCCGCTGGAGGTCGTTGATCAGTACCCGGCTGAGGGTCTCGGGATCCCCGTTACGCAGGGCCTGGAGAATGGTGGGATCAACATCCACGGGCTCGGGAATCTCCACGCCCTCGGAATCGCGCAGTCCGTCCAGGGTTCGGAACACGTCCGGCGTGGACAGGCCGTAGTCAGCGAACACAAGGACCCAATCCATTTGGGCCTTCGCCAGCGCCGGCGACAATTTGTCGCCAACGCCAAGCCCGACGGCGGTGCCCCCCAGGAGCGAGAACGGCACGTCTGCGCCCAGTTCAGCCGCCAGATGCGCGAGTTCCTCGCGCGAAAGCCCGCTGTTCCACAACGCATCACAGGCCAGGAGCGTGGCTGCAGCATCCGCGGAACCCCCACCCATGCCACCGGCGACGGGGACGCGTTTGGTGATCTCGAGGTGCACACCGGTGGGCTTCTCGGAGACTTCAGCCATGATGGCCGCGGCCTTGTACGCGAGGTTCCGTTCGTCCAGCGGTATGTCCACGCCGTCCAGGTCCAGCGTGCTGTCCGGGCTGATGCTGACGGTGATGCCCGTACCTTCGGTGCTGGTGGCAGCAACTTCTTCGTACAGTGAAACAGCGAGGTAGACGCTCGCCACCGAGTGGTAGCCATCAGGCCTGAGTGGTCCAACGCTGAGGGAGACGTTGACTTTCCCGGGCGCTTTAGCGCGGACTGTCCGGGCGTGGAAGCGGTCCCCCGCGAACGGGAGGCTGCCCGGCTTGCGGGTTCCCGGGGTCATGCGCCCACGGGGTGACGGGCTTCGGCAATCCTGACATAGGCAGAGATATCCAGGACCTCGCCGCGTGCTGTGGGGTCCACGCCGGCGGCGACCAGGCAACGTTCAGCCTCGGCGGCGCTTCCGGCCCAACCCGCCAGTGCCGCGCGCAGGGTCTTCCTGCGCTGGGCGAAGGCGGCGTCAATGACCGCGAATACCTGCTCGCGGGTGGCGTGCGTGACGGGTGGCTCGTGGCGCGTGAACGCGACGAGTCCGGAGTGGATTTTCGGCGCCGGCCAGAACACGTTCATCCCGATCACACCGGCCTTGCGCATGTGTCCATACCAGGCAGCCTTGACCGACGGAACGCCGTAGATCTTGGATCCCGGGGTTGCCGCGAGCCGGTCCGCTACCTCGTCCTGCACCATGACCAGTCCGTGTTGAAGGCTGGGGAAATGCTGCAGGAGGTGCAGCACCACAGGTACCGCCACGTTGTACGGCAGGTTGGCCACCAAGGCCGTGGGTGCCACGGGAAGTTCCGTCACCTTCATGGCGTCGGAGAGTACCAGGTGGAAGTTGTCCTCGGCCTCGGGGCGCCAGGTCCGCACGGTTTCCGGCAGTTTGCCTGCCAGGACAGGATCAATCTCAACAGCCACCACGTTTTTGGCTGCGTCCAGGAGCCCAAGCGTCAGGGAGCCGAGCCCGGGACCAACTTCCAGGACCGTCTCATCGGCCTCAATCGCGGCGGCATTCACTATCCTGCGGATGGTGTTGCCATCGATGACAAAGTTCTGCCCAAGTGTCTTCGTGGGGCGTACACCGATTTCCTCGGCAAGCCGTCGGATGTCTGTGGCGCCCAGCAAAGGCGCGACGGCGGCAGGTTCGGGATTCGGTTCAGTCACCTAGGTATCGTATCGCCTGTCCGGGGTCACGCTGCGTGCGCGCAGCCCCAGTCGCTGAGGCCGTTCTTGGCGTAGAGGCGGTTGGCGATTTCGATCTGCTGGGCCTTGCTGGCGAGGTTTGCCGTCGGGGCGTAAGCGCCACCGCCGTTGGCAAGCCAGGTGGGGCCGGAGAACTGGAGACCGCCGTAGTAGCCGTTACCGCTGTTGATGGCCCAGTTTCCACCGGACTCGCACTGGGCGATCCTGTCCCACATGGCTTCGTTCGGGGCGCCGGTGGGTCCGCTGGACACGGGGGCTCCAGCCGCGGCGGCAGCAGGAGTGGCTGCGGGGCGGGCCTTGGTGCCCACGCTGATCTTTTCGGCGACGGGCGCGGTAGCTACGTTGCTGGAGACCAGGGTGCGTGATGCTTCGCGGCCATCCACGAGGACCAGTTTGAATGTCTTGACCAAGGAACCGGCGACGCCTTCCTGGGTGACCTTTTCCTCACCCTTGAAGAGATCTGCGCTTTCGGTCTTGACGCTGTCGAAGGGCACTTCTTCAGTGGCTTCAGCTGTCTTGCTGGTGTCCACCCGGGAGACCTTGATCACCATGTCCTGGATGACCGGAGCATTTCCCGGCTGGGACAGGTGGTCGTTGGCGCCTACCTTGATGCCGGCGTCCTTCAGGACCGTGGCGACGTCGGCCGCCGTCGTGGTGGTGCTGGTGCTCTTGCCGTCGGCAACGAGGCTGATGGTCTTGGGGGTGGAAATGGCGACGAAGGAGCCGGTGACTTCCAGGGCAGCTTCCTTCGGCTGGGAGACCTGCGACGAACTGGCTACGCCAAGTTCGCTGACCAGGCCGGCAACGTCCGGGGCGGTGGTGTTGACCGTCTTGCGGGCACCGTCCAGCTCAATGGAGACGGCCTTGGCCAGGTTGATGTTCACGACGGAACCGTTGTCCACCCGTGTGTCCAGGGCCGGCGAAACGCGGTCTGCGTCCTTCAACTCGACTTTGGCTGCTTTGACTACCTCGTCAACTGTGCCGCCAAAGGTCTGGATGGAGCTCACCTTTCCGTCAACGTTGAGGGTGACGGTCTTGTTGTTGCCGACGAAGGCGACCACACCGACCACCAGCGCTGCGACTACCAGCAACTGGGCACCTACTTTGAGGAAGCTGAACTTGCCATCCGTTGTGAAGAACTTGATCACGATTGCCCATAACTCTCAGACCATCCGGGCACGGGGAAAAGCACAGAAATAATGCCAGCCGCAAAACCGAGGGGCCAGGCAAAACTGCCTGGTCCCACTCTTGCTGCCGGCATCTGTGCCGCCAAAAAACATTCAACTGATCGGTCCGGGATCAACCGGTCCAATTGTCCGAAGGCCTTCCCCGACCCCGGCTATTTGTTTAACACAGTAACCGATCTGTTATAAACGGACCAAGACTTCTGCATACCGGGTATTCACAAATCGAAGCCAGCAGAGAGCTCTGGGAGGCCGTTTAGGCCCAGGAACCGTACGCTTCCAAGGTATTTTCGGCCAGCCGCGAACAGAGTTCGGCCAGGTCACTTTTTGTCACCTCGGCCATGGACCGGACGGTGTAAGGCACCATGTAGCTCGCGTTCGGGCGGCCGCGGTGGGGATGCGGCGTCAGGAACGGGGAGTCGGTTTCCACCAGGATCCGGTCCGGCTCGGCAATTGCCAGCGCCGAACGCAGATTTGCTGCATTCTTGAAGGTCATGGTTCCCGCGAAGGACATGTACCAGCCATTCTCATTGCAGATCTGGGCCAGGTCCTCGTCCCCTGAGAAGCAATGGAACACCACGCGCTCGGGGGATCCTTCTTCCCGCAGCACCTGCACCACGTCATCGTGGGCATCGCGGTCGTGGATCTGCAATGTCAGCCCCAGCCGCTTGGCGATGTCGATGTGGCGGCGGAACGAGTAACGCTGATGGGTCAGTCCTTCGCCGTGAGTGCGGAAGAAATCCAATCCGGTCTCGCCGATGGCGCGGATCCGGGGGTGGGCTGCCAGATCCTCGATTTCCGCGAGCGCAGATTCCAGTTCGCCGCGTCCCGCGTACACGGGGGCATCGTTGGGGTGGATGGCAACGGCACCCAAGAGCCTGGGGTCCGCTTCCACGGCCTGCACAGTGAAGCGCGAGGACTCCAGGTCGCAGCCAACCTGCACTGCTCCCTGCACCCCCACGGCCTGCGCGGAGTCCATGGCGTCCCGGACTGATACTTCGATCAGGCCGTGCCTGAAGTCCAGGTGCGTGTGGTTGTCCATCACCGGAACGGGCAGGGGTTCCGGGGCAGGTGGGTATTCCCGGCGGGGGTCCGGCTTATCTTCGGCGCCCGGGGACGCGCGGTATGGGGCGGGAGCAAGGGAATCGCACATGCTCCCACCTTAATCGGACTGCGGTCCTCCTGCGGCCCGGGATAAATTCCAGTTGGCACATAAATTCCGGGAGCACTATGTCAGGGACGGCCAAACTCTGGGTAGTCTGGAACGGACAGGCGGCCAGCACCGGCGGTGCCGCGGCCACAGGCTGAAGGGCAATCCATGGAGTCCAAGCGACAAGTCACCGTTGAAACTTCGCCTCTCCAGGGCGGGGCATACAGTCCGCTGCCCAGGGAGGGCGCAGCAGCACTGAACGGGCACCGGCCGCAGGTCATGGATGAGGACGGCTTCCACGATGCCAGCGAGCGCATCCTCGATTCGATCAACAAAGTCATTGATGGAAAGGCCGATGCTGCCAAGCTGGCCCTGACCGTCCTGCTCGCCCAGGGCCATTTGCTGCTCGAGGACGTGCCGGGGGTTGGGAAGACCCTGCTGGCGAAGACGTTGGCCCGAACCGTGGACTGTACGGTATCCCGCATCCAGTTCACCCCGGACCTGCTGCCCTCGGACGTCACGGGCGTGTCCATCTACAACCAGTCCTCCCGGCAGTTCGAGTTCCGCCCGGGAGCTGTGTTCGCGAACATCGTGATCGGCGATGAAATCAACCGCGCGTCGGCCAAGACCCAGTCCGCGCTGCTGGAATGCATGGAAGAGCACCAGGTCACGGTGGACGGCCACTCGTACCAGCTCGGCTCGCCGTTCATGGTGGTGGCCACCCAGAATCCGATCGAGATGGAGGGCACGTACCCCTTGCCCGAGGCCCAGCGAGACCGCTTCATGGCAAGGATTTCCATGGGCTATCCGGACAAGGACGCCGAAATCGAGATGCTTGAGACCCACCAGGCAGCTTCTCCTCTGGTCAAAGTGACACCGGTAGTCACGGCCAGCGATGTCGCTGCCATGATCGCCACCGTCCAACAGGTCCATGTGTCTACAGCCATCAAGGAATATACGGTGGCCATCGGAAGGGCCACCCGCGACAGTGCCCGCCTTCGCTTGGGCGCCAGTCCACGGTCCCTACTGCAGCTTCTGCGTGCGGCGAAGGCTACAGCCGCGCTGGATGGCCGCGATTTTGTCCTTCCCGACGACGTGGTGGATGTTGCCGAATCAGTACTGGCCCACCGGATCATCCTCGACCGCAAAGCAGCCAGTTCCGGCGATACGCCACAGAGTGTCCTCCGGGGAATCCTGGCTTCGCTTCCGGTTGCCCAGGAACCGCCCGGCGCGTGGCGCAGGGACCGCCACGCCGTTTAGGAGGTACCCGCGATGGCACTCATGGACCGGCTTCCCAAGCACCTGTTCACTACCCGGGGCTGGGGCCTTATGGCCGCTGGGGCGATCTCCCTCGGGTCTGCCTATGTCATGGGCCGGCGTGACCTGCTGAGCCTGGCAGTCCTGTTGCTCTTGCTCCCCCTGGTTGCCCTTGCCGGCGTCCGGGTCCTCAAACCGAAGTTCCAGGTGTACCGGGAGTTCAATCCGTCCACCGTGGAAACCTCGAGCACCACGACCGTCCGACTTGCGGTTGCCCGCACGTCCTACTCCACCGGGCACGTCATCATGGAGGAACAGCTGCCGCCCCGCTTCGGCGAGCCGCCGGCCTTCCGCTTCCCGGCCCGATCCGCCTCCGGAGGCACCAGCCGCTATGAGTACCACCTGCGTTCGGGGAAGCGGGGACAGTTCCGGATCGGTCCGGTAACCGCCGAGTTCAGCGATCCCTTTGGCCTTTCCTTGCGGCGGCATTCAATCGACGACGGCGACCTCCTCACCGTGACGCCGGCCGCCGTCGAGCTTCCGGTCACCGGCCTCGCCGGAGCGAGGGGGAACGACGGCGTGACCGCCACCCGGATCCGGGCCAATCCCAGCGACGACGACATCATGACCCGCGAATACCGCCACGGCGACCCCATGCGCCGTGTCCACTGGGCTGCCACAGCGCGCCACGGCCAGTTGATGGTCCGCCAGGAAGAGTCCGTGACGACGCCGGAAGCCACGCTGATCCTGGACCAGCGTTTTTCAGCGTTCGCCACCGGAACGGGATCTGTTTTTGGCGGCCACGATGAAGACTCGGACCTTGTCACGAGTCCCCATTTCGAATGGATGGTCACTGCCGCGATGTCGGTGGCGGCGCATCTGTCCGAGCGGAATTACTCGTTGCGGATCCTCGATGCTTTCGGCGGTCCGGCGTTCCTCCGGTCCCGCTCGGCACCGGATCCGGACGCAGAGGAGTTCACCGGCGCGGGTGGTTTGCAGGCCATCGCGGAGGGGCTCGCAGCCATCGAACTCAGTGGTCCACGGCACTCCCGGCAGGAACATCACCGGTCGGAGAGCCCGGTTTCCGGCCGCACAAGGCCCGAAGGCCCCAGTTCCCAACATCCCGGTTCCCAACATCCCAGTTCCCAACATCCGGGGACCGAACATCCGGGGCCCCGCGAAGTACGACCCGGCCAGGGACCCGCGGACGTCGCGGACTCGGTCTTCGATGACCGCCTCATGGACAAACTGGCGGCCCATCGGCTGCGCGGGCCCCTCCTGGCCTTGCTGGGCGCCCTGACGCCGGCGGAAGCCAGGGCGCTGGCTCCCGCGGCCGCATATGGCGCCAACGCCTTCGCCTTGGTAATCAGCGACACGTCACGAAGCAGTGAGGATGCCCTGGAGATCATGAGGCGGGCGGGCTGGCGCGTTGCCGCAGTGACCACCAAGACCCAGTTGGCATCTGCCTGGTCCGCTTTCGATGAAGGCGGAATAGTCGCCGCTGCAGGGGCTGCCATGGATGTCCGGCGCGGAGCGGCGGTGCCCCGATGACAACCACGTCCCACCGGAATCCGCCGGCTTCTGACCCTGCCAACGGAACGCCGGGCCAGAATCGGACCGCAGCACAACCCCGCCCGCGCGCTGCCGGCCCCGGCCCCTATCCCTGGGTCATGGCCGGCTCCATTGCGGTTGCAGTCCTGGGTGCCGCGTTGTCGCTGAACGGTGTCCTCCGGGGCTGGGCCTGGTTCATGCCGTTGATCACTACTGTCCTGGTGGTTTCCTTGACGCTGGCCGGACTTCGGGCTATCCGCACCCAGCCCTTGCTGGCCACTCTGGGGTCCTTTGTGTCCCTGGCGGCAGTGCTCAGCTTCACGTTTTGTCGCCAGGAAAGCCTGGCCGGTTTCATCCCCACCAGCGGTACCTTTACCGCCGTCGGACGCCTGATCAAACGGGCAGCCGAGACGGTTGTCTCGGAGAGTGCGCCAGTGGCGCCGAACGCCGGGATCGTGTTCGTCATGTGTGCCTGCCTCGGGCTCCTGGTGATCCTCATCGACGCGTTGGCCGTCCCCTTGTCGATGCCCGCCGCCAGCGGCATCGGGATCCTGGCCGTCATGGTGGTTCCGGCAACCATCAAGCCGCAAAGCGTGGGCATTGCCGGTTTCCTGGGCGCGGCGGTGGGCTATCTCCTGATTCTCGGATGCAGCCACTGGTTCGCCCCCGACGCCCGGCTGCAGACGGGAGCCGGGCGGGGCGCCGGCCAGTTCAGGCGCTCGATGGTCACCGGCGGATTGGCCCTTGTTCTGACCATGGTGGTGCCACTCGCGATCCCCGGATTCGAAACGGGCACGTTCCCCCAGGGTTCGCGGCTGAGTCCCTGGGGTACCTCCAACGGGCTCAATCCCATGATCACGTTGGGCAACAGCCTTCGGAGCCCTACCGGCGCGGGCCGCATTACGTACGCGACGAGTTCCAGCGCGCCCCTTTACCTGAGGTCGGTCACCATTGACCATTTCGACGGCGAAACCTGGGCGCCTGATGACCGCACGGCGCAGCGTCGGGCCGGTGCCGACAGGATCGAGACGGGGTATGCGGTCCAGGGCGAAGTGGTCAACGCCGTAACCTCAGTCAATGCCGGCCAGTTCACCAGCCCCTACCTTCCGGCCCCGTTCGCACCGGCCTCGGTCAACGGCCTCAACGGGCGGTGGACCTGGGATCCTGACACCCTGAGCATCATGAGCACCGAGACCACCACGCGTGCCCAGCGTTACGTGGTTTTCTCCGCCGCCCCCAAAATCACCGCCACAGCCTTGGCCCAGGCCACGGCGCCCCCACGCTCCATCTCCGATGACTTCCTCCGGATTCCCGGCAACCTGCCCGACATCGTCCGGCAAACCGCTGATTCGGTGACGGCACCGGCAGGCAACAACAACTACGCCAAAGCACTGGCGATCCAGAAGTACCTGCGTTCCGGCGAGTTCACCTATTCCCTGCAAGCCCCCGTCCAGAACGGCTACGACGGGAACGGCCTGTCAGTCCTGGCCGACTTCCTGACGGTCAAGAGCGGCTACTGCGTCCACTTCTCCTCAGCCATGGCGGTGATGGCACGGGCCGAAGGCATCCCAAGCCGCATCGCAGTCGGTTACGCACCGGGCCGCCTCACCGGCGAATCGGTCGCCTTGGTGGGCCAAGGCTCGTTCCCCGAATATGAGGTGGACGCCCGGGACGCCCACGCCTGGCCCGAACTCTACTTTGAGGGCCTTGGCTGGGTCCCGTTCGAACCCACCCCGTCGCGTGGCGTGGTGCCGGATTACGCAACGGAAAACTCCGTCCCGGGCAACCTCAGCACCAACACCGACGAAAAAGAAACCCTGACCACGCCCGCTCCCGTTGCTACCGCACCTGTTCCAGTCCCGAATGCCGGAACACCCGCGGCCGGATCCCCCGGCGTCAATCCACTCCCGGCCATCGCCGCCGCGACGGCAGGGCTGCTGCTCCTGGCCGCTTTCCTCTGCTCGCCAAGGCTCAGCAGGACCGTCCTCCGGCGCCGCCGCCTGAACGTCAAGCCCAGGGATGACACGGTCGGACTGCCGCCGGGGTACAAGGATCCGGCACCGGAACTGGCGTGGGCCGAGCTGCAGGACCTCGCCAGCGATTACGGCGTTCCTTCGACGCCCAGCGAGACACCCAGGCACTTCTCCAGCAGGTTGCGTTCCAGCGCCGCCTTGGGTGAGTCCGGAGGGCTCGACGACGCCGCGCACCACGCCGTTGCGTCGCTCACCACGGACTTCGAACGGCAACGTTATGGTCGCCTGGCGGTGGCCGCCCCGGCAGCGGCGCCCCGCATCGCCGTCGTGCGTGAGTCGTTGCGGAACAATGCGCGCTGGCTGGTTCGCTTCCGTGCGGACTGGCTGCCGCCGTCGATGATGAGACGCTGGGTCCATGCCCTCGGTGCGCCGTTCCGGGCAGTGGGCTCGCTGGGCAAAGCCACGGGTTGGCTGGCAGTCCGGGCGTGGCGGACCGTGCGGGGCGCACTCCCCCAGCGGCGCCGCTCTCTTATACACCTCCGACGCTGCCGACGAGGAGGGACCCGTGCTCACTCGTGCCGGACCCGGCGGCT
>NZ_JAQPPK010000027.1 GCF_029952445.1 Paenarthrobacter nitroguajacolicus
GACCTACCACCGCAGGCGTCGGCAACGACGGCTGGGGAAGCTCACGCCCATCGAATATGAAACAATCAACCGGACCGCGCTCACAGCGGCCTAAGACCCCGAGTCAACAAAAGCCGGGGCAGTCCCGAGTCAACAATTGTCGGCTTTGGAGTGTGCGCTGGGTCGGTAACGAGCGCGATAGCTTTTTGACCGAGAAGCGTTGAGATTTGAGCTACTGGTTTCGGTCGTTTGCTGACGTGGATGAAGGCTCTGAGGGGTCGGTGAGATCAGTGCCACGTTGCCTCCTAATACCCCCAGGGGGTATTCTTGGAGTGCTATCAGTGACATGGTATGTCCCCGGCCGCGATGCTGAACCCGCGGCCCTCACAGCCGTCAACCCCAGCACCCATTGATGTTTCGTCAAGAATGGAAAACTGGCATGTCTCAATCTGAAATCCGCCCCGTACTACCCCTGGCTTCGTCGGCTGCGGGGTGCAGCTGTTGCTCCTCCGAGCCGTCGTCTTCGCGTGCCGGCGCGGGTGCCGTAGGGTACACGCTCAAAGGCCTTACGTGCGGGCATTGCGTCCGGACTGTTGAGAAGGCTGTTTCGGCCCTTGATGGAGTGGCGGCTGCTTCTGTTGAGCTCGTTCCGGGCGGCCGTGCCCGTCTGGTGGTTGACGGTGAGGTCGCCGCGTCCGCCATTCGTGAGGCCGTGAGTTCTGCCGGTTACGCCCTGGTCCAGTGACCCCGTGGAACTTCGTGCTTCCCTGCGTCTGCCAGGCATGTCTGAGCCTGCGACGCTACCCCTGAGGGGTATGACTGAGCTTCGTGTTGCCGGACCTGCCCGGTCTGCAACCTTTTTTGAGGAGATGTTATGACGTCAAGAACAGCACAGCGGCGCGGGTTGGTGCCGCTGTTGGTGATCGCGACCGCGCAGTTGATGTTGGTCCTGGACGACTCGATCGTCAACATTGCGCTGCCCAGCATTCAGCAAGAGCTGGGTGTGGGGCCGGTGGAACTGCCGTGGATCGTGAACGTGTACATCCTCGCGTTCGGTGCCTTGCTGCTGCTGGGCGGCCGGGTTGGGGATCTCCATGGGCGCCGGCGTGCCTTGAGGGCCGGCTTGGTTATTTTTGTACTGGCCTCATTGGCCGGAGGACTCGGTATCAACAGCGAGACGCTTATCGCAGCCCGGGCCATCCAGGGACTCGGGGCGGCTTTGGTGGCCCCGAACGCGCTGGCGCTGATCACGACGACCTTTTCGGACCGAAAGTCCCGGGATGCCGCCTTGTCACTGTACGGTGCGATGGCTGGCCTGGGGATCGTTGTCGGGCTGCTCTTGGGCGGTGTCCTGACTGGCACTTTTGGGTGGCGGTGGGTGTTCTTCATTAACGTCCCGATCGGAATCCTCGTACTGCTGGGCAGCCGGACCCTGGTCGGAGCAGACAGGCATTCCGGCAGCCTCGATGTCCCGGGAGCAGTACTGGGAACCGGCGGCATGGTCGCCCTGGTCTATGCCATCACCCGTTTTGGTGAGGACGGCTTCACCGATGCGACCGGGCTGGGACTTATCGGCGCGGCGATCGTGCTGCTCGCAGCGTTCGTCTTCACCCAGAACCGCAGCCACACCCCGCTGGTCCCCCTGAGCCTGTTCCGGGACCGCAGCCGTGCTGGGGGCTACGCATCCATGCTCCTGCTGGCGATCGGCCCGATGGGTACCTTCTACGTGGTCACCCTCTACCTGCAGCAGGTCCAGCACTACAGCCCCCTGCAAGCCGGGGTGAGCTGGCTGCCCTTCGCTGCCGGCTTGGTGCTGGGGGCAGGTACTGCCCCGAAGCTTCTGAACCGGGTTGCGCCGCGTTTCGTCGCTGCGGTTGGTGCACTGCTCAGCGCCACGGCAGCCTTCTGGTTCTCCTTCATTCAGGTCGACACGAATTACTGGCTGCAACTGGCACCGGCGATGTTCGTGATCGCAGTCGGTTTCGGCCTCGTTGTAATCACGCTGACTCAGGCAGCGGTCTATCACGTCGACAGCGACAAGGCTGGCGTTGCTTCGGCCCTTCTCAACTCAGCCCAGCAGATCGGCGTCGCACTCGGCCTGGCCATTCTGGCAGGCGTAGCCGCGACCGTGTCCGGCAACGCCCGAAATTCCGACCTCGCAGAGGCCGGGCAGCTGGTTACCGGGTATGGAACGGCGCTTGGAGTTGCCGCCGGTCTGCTGCTGGCAGGAGGAGTGTTGGCTCTGGTCACCCTGCCAGCCCGGACAATCAGCGAATCCGAGACAAAGACGACCATGACCCCGGGAGTAGAAGCGGAACACTAGACAAAGGCCGAAGACCCGACGTGCCCGCACCGGTATCGGTGTGGGCACGTCGGGTCTTTCGGTTGTCGGGCTGGTCGTTAGCGCACGCCCTTCACTTTGAGTACCGCGAGTGCGCCGATGATGGTGCACGCGCCGGCGACGAGGAACAGTACTGAGTAGTTCCCGCCGCCGATGACGAGGATCGCTGGCGCGATTGCCGGGGCGATGGATTGCGGGAGCGCGCTGGCGATGTTGAATACGCCGAGGTCTTTGGCAGCATTTTCGCGGTTGGGCAGTACGTCGGTGACGAGCGCGAGGTCAACTGCGAAGTAGATACCGATGCCGGCACCGGTGATCGCCATCGCGATGAGGAACGCATTCATTTCAGAGGAGAGCGCGACGACGATCAAGCCGATGCCGTAGACGAGCGCCGATGAAAGGACGAAGATCTTCCGTCGGCCGGTTGAATCGGAGAGTTTGCCGCCGACGAGGCTGAACAGGATCCAGCAGATCGATGAGACGACAGTGGCGATGAAAATGCTGTCCGGGAGCTCCCCTTCGGAGATGCCGATCTTGTTCAGCAGGTAGAAGGCTTGGTAGGTGAGCAGGAAGGACTGTCCCATGACGAACAGGAAGCGGCTGATCCAGGCCCAGGCGAAGTCCGGGGCCTTGCGTGGGTTGGTGTAGAAGGTGGAGGCGAACTCCTTGAATGACCATGCATGCTTGTCGTCGCCCGAGAGCCTGCGGTCCCTGAGGACGAGCATGAAGACGACCACGAATACGGCTGTGATGGCCATGGGGAACAGGAACATGGCGAGCTGTCCCAGTGGGGCTACGAGCTGAACGACGTATGCGCCGACCAAGAGCGCGATCGGTGCGCAGATGCCCAGCACTCCGGAAACGATCCCTCGCTGCCTTTCCGGAATCTGGTCTGCCATGATGGCGACGACGGCGGCCAGGAGAGCGTTGAAAGAGAGCTGGGTGATGGCCCAGCCAATCACTACGGTCCAGAGCGCGGGTGCCATCGCGACGATGGTCAGGCCTGCGATTGCGCCGACGAGGCCGACGATCATCCAGGGTCGGCGCATGCCGAGCCTGGCGGTGGTCCGGTCGCTGAGCCGTCCGAAGAAGGGGTTCCCGAACAGTGCGAGCAAGGCGCCGATGCCGGTGACCAGTCCGAGTGCTCCGGGTGCCGCGGCCGCGCCGACGAGGCCGTTGATTTTCAGCGGGAGCGTCACCAGGATCGGTGCCAGGAGCGCAAGCCACACGCCCATGTAGGCCAGGACGTAGAGGGTTATGAAGCCTACTCCTACGCGATTGATAATCGCTGTGGCGGAGGTGTTGGGAGCATCGGACATGATCCGATTCCTTTCTGATGAGTGCCGGGTGTTTCAGGCCCGGCAGGGTGCTCCGAGAAGGCGTAGGTTGCGTGGAGCACGGAGGTTTTTGGGGGTAAGTCTCTGGTCCTACAGGGAGGACAGGCGTGCGAGCAGGTGCTCGCGTTTGGTATCGGCGAGGTCGGCGGCGACCATGGCCACGACGGAGGTCACATCCATGCCCAGGGATACATTGAGCATGGGATGGATGAGCAGTTCGGGGAGTTCTTCGGTGAGAATTCCCTCGGCTTCGGGGTCTTTGAGCAGCAGCCCGATGCTGGTCCGGTGGAGTCGGTAGCGGCCGCCCTTACGACGGGAGAGCGTCGTGGATGCCTTCTCTTCATCGGTGGGGTGCGGACGGGGCTGCCAGTCCTGGTATCGCAGGCCGAAGCCGAATTCGAAGGCCGGGCTTTCGCTGTCCGATGGCACATCGGGTCTGCTCGCCTCGACGGCGGCCATGGAGGAGGGCAGTTCGATCGGCAGCTTTCCCAGCGGCTCGGCCTCGCCGAAGATGACGCGGGCGAAGGCCTCGTCGCTTGCCCCGAACTCGGCGATCAAGGAAGCGGCGTGTGGGAGCAGCGGCGTGAGGATCGCACCACGGTCCAGGTAGACGCCCACGACGGTGGGTAGGACGCTGGCGATGTCTTTCAGGTGCTCGATGTCCTCGTCCGGGAAGTTCAGGGACCCGGCGTGGAAGAACGATTCGAGGTCTCCGGGGTTTCCGCGCTGTTCAAAGGGAGCCGCGATACGGACGATCGCGACGTCGGCCTCATGGGCGGTCGCCACAACGTTGGCCCTTCCCGCCAAGGCGAGGGGGTCCATCCCTTCGACGTACACGTTGATGCCGTGGTCCAACGGGAGGCGGGCGCGCTTGGGGCTGTTCACGAGCAGTGTGTGAGCAGCCGCCTGTGCTTCGAGCCCGGCTTTGCGGGCGTCAGTGGCTCCGACGACACGTTCGGCGCGTTCCACATCGACCAGCGGGGCGTCGAATAGGCCCAGCGTGAACTTTTCCCGCAGCAAGCGCCGTGCCGACTCGTCGATGCGGGCTTCACTTACCAGGCCGGTACGGACCAGCTTGATCAGGATCTCGGGGATGGCCTCGCCCCCGAACTGGTCAAGGCCCGCCTCGAGGGCTTTGACCATCCGTTCTTCGAAGCTCAGGTGCTCCACGCCCCACGGGGTGGCCCCGATGATGCCCCAATCGCTGCACACGACGCCCTCGAACCCAAGATCCTTGCGCAGCAATTCGGTGATGATTTCCTTGTTGAAGCTGAACCCGACCTCCTCATACGTGGTGCCCATCGGGACGCCGTAGTACGGCATTATCTGGGAGATGCCGGCCGCCAGGACGTCCCTGAACGGCTGCAAGTGCATCTCCCACAGCCCGCCCGGGTAGACCTGCTCCTTGCCATAGGCGAAATGGGGATCCTCCCCATCGAGTTGGGGGCCGCCGCCGGGGAAATGCTTGCCCATGGCAGCGACCGATGCCGGGCCGAGTCCGTCCTTGCCCTGCAGGCCGCGGACGTACGCCACCGCGAGCCGGGAGGTTATTTCCACGCTCTGCCCGTAGGTGCCCCCGGCGCGGGCCCAGCGCGGATCAGTTGCCAAGTCAAGTTGGGGGTGCAGGGCAAGCGAGATGCCAACCGCGCGGTATTCCTGACGGACGATGTCAGCGAAATGCTCCGTCAGTTCCGGATCGTCCAGGGCGCCGAAACCAAGGGGCTCAGGCCACTGAGAGAACGGCCCCGCCCCGAGGCCGGTGCCAGGGTTGTTCCCGAACGCATGGCGCGGGTCACTGGATATCGTCACCGGGATCCCGAAGGGTTGCTTCCTCACCTCTTCCTGCACCGCGTTCGCCCACTGCGCCAATTCACGGGCCTTCGGAGCCTGCAGGGTGTTGAAATGATTGATCTTCCGTTCAAACAGCGTCCGGGTCGACGGATATCCGATCGGACCGGGGGCGTCGAAGTCCCCAACCGCGGCAAGCGGCTGGAACATCAGCCCCACCCGGTCTTCCAGGGGTAAACGGAGGATGAGATCCTCGGCCCTCTGCATCGGGCTCAAAGTCGGATCCTGGTAGGGGTAAAGCGCTTCGCTGGACACGAAGGGACCTGCTCTCAAGGACGAAGGCGGCTGTCAGGGCACACATCGCTTCCACGCGAGAGCGCCACAGCCGGCCAAGGGTGAACGTCTGCAACATCAGTGGAGGGGCGCCGGCGGCATCGCCAGGCTCCCTCGAAGCGCCGCACAGGACCGAGGACCTCATGAGTCCTCATCCCGTCGCGCCAGGATTAACCGAAAGAAAATCCTGAACAAACTGGTGAATCCTGTCACTGAATCCTGTCAGTGACACCATTCAGTGTTAGGCTTATCACGTCAGTTGTCAAGAGTTCCGCGATGAGGGAGGTCAGTGAAACTGTGTCGGCCAACACCCAAAAACGTGTGACCAGCCAAGATGTTGCCCGGGAAGCCGGTGTGGCACGTTCAACGGTCAGCTATGTGCTCAACCGGACTCCCCACCAGACCATCCCGGACAGCACCCGCAAAAGAGTGCTCCAGGCGGCCGAGCGGCTGGGCTATACGCCCTCCTCCGCTGCGCGCACGCTCAGGCGTGGCCGATCGGATGTCGTGCTGTGCATCCTTCGCGCTTGGCCTTTTGGATCGGCGGCGGGGACCCTGCTCGCCGAGCTGACTGCCTCCTTTAGCGAACGGGGGCTCAGCCTGGTGACCCACATCGAAGGCGCCGGAATGAAGACCCCGGACAAGGTATGGCAAGAAATCTCGCCCGCTGCCGTCCTGACCTACCACCCTGTCCCGCGGGATACCGAAAGGGCCATGCGCTCAGCTGGGGTCCAGTCCGTGGTGGTCCTCTTTTCCGCGGAAAACGAAACGGCCGGAAACCTCATCCGCCCCGACGGCAGGATCGGCCGCATGCAGGCCGAGCACGTGATCGCTGCAGGCCATCAACGGATCGGGTACGCCTACCCAGAGCCGCCAGCGCTTCAGGACTTCGCGGGACCGCGGCTCCAAGGGGTGAAGACGGTGTGCTCCGAAGCCGGGCTCCTTCCACCCGACGTCTGTACCGTCCCACTCGACGCGCAATCGGCTTCCAACGCCATCAAACACTGGCAGTCCCTCCCCCAGCCGGTCACTGCCGTCTGCGCCTATAACGACGAAGTGGCACAGGCACTGATCGCCGGAGCACGGCTCTCTCGCGTGGACATTCCCGGGGAGCTGGCCATTATCGGCGCCGACGACATTCCAACAGCCGCTTTGGCGACCCCACCGCTCACAACCATTCGGATCGACCACATCAGCGAGGCGCGGCGAATCGTCGACACTGTGACTGCCACGCTGGCAGGCAAAGAACCACCTGCCTCTTGGGATACCGCTGAGCTCTTCACTGCGGTCATCCGCGAGTCGGCCTGACGGCACCGTTCGTGAACGTGGAAGCCTCCGCCTCGGCATCGCGGGCACCGGAAACCGCTGCCCTCTCCCCCTAAGCAGCAGTCCGCGAGCAGGAAGCAAGCAGGGAAGCATCATGACCTCGCCCGCACCACCGTCCGAACCTTCGGCTTTCCGGGTGAGCCTGCGTTGGCTGAGGCCGAACTCATGACCACCGCCGTCAAAAAGACCGGCAGTCAATGATCGGGTTCAACCACCGCCGACCACCCCGGCCCAGACCAAGGAGCTGATCGTCGAGGGCCGGGAAAGGAGTCCGCAGGGTGTGCTCCTGTCTCTGGTAAAGGTCGAAAGCCCGGGCCGCGTAAATCGGCAGGTCCAAAGCATCAAATTCAGTCTCCTCGACCACCGCGACCACGCGCTAGGAGAAGACCTCGTCAAACAACTGCTCCTTGCTGCCGAAGTACCGGTACAGCATCGCCTTGTTGGCCAGTGCCTCGTCAGTAAACGGCAAGCCCTTGTCGGGGGCAGGCTGGGTGAGACACGGCCAAGGCTCAGCGTCAAGGTGCTCGATCGTCGCTTGCGATGCTGCCCCTACTTTGCTGTTTCTGATGACCCATTCGCATAGCGCTGCGGTAAGCGACGGCCAGGTTCAGGTGTGAGGCGTCGCCCCGGCGCTTCTCTCTTC
Source organism: Paenarthrobacter nitroguajacolicus (assembly GCF_029952445.1). Taxonomy (GTDB): domain Bacteria; phylum Actinomycetota; class Actinomycetes; order Actinomycetales; family Micrococcaceae; genus Arthrobacter; species Arthrobacter nitroguajacolicus_B. The sequence goes on from NZ_JAQPPK010000027.1 coordinate 7,748, forward strand.
TCTTGTCAGGCTGATTCGCTACCACCTCACGTCAGATTGGGGTGTTGTTCTGTCGAGCCGTAATGTAACGAGGGGCAGGTACACCCCAGGTTACGGTGAAGGAAAGCCTGGGCGCCGCTCCTTTTCACAATTCAGTCCTGATTTGCGAGGACCTGAGCCGTTACGTCCTCTGCTCCGTGAAGGACATACCTGATGTCGCCATTCGAGTCAGAAACCGGTGCATTCAGGGGTTGCCAATAGCGCTCTTCGTAGGATCCGTCGGGGAGTTCCATGTCGTACCGCTGGATCGGAAGGATATCGGTTTCCCGGGTCGCGAGAACGCGCTCAATGGATTGCCGGAGGACCGTAGTCCCGTTGGCGGTGGGGTCGTTAGGGTTGTCGGGGAAAGTGACAAGGATGTCGCGGCCTAAGATGTCGTTGCGTTGCTTTCCCGTGGCAGCGAGAAAACTGTCGGTCGCGGCAACTATTAGCCGTTGCGGGTCGATGACGATGTACTGATTCGGCAAGTTTTCAAACATCTGCCTAAAGTCCGGATTATTCCGGATTCAACGTACATTCTTGCTTCGTTCATGCGGCACCTCTCTGGTGTTACACAGGCGGCCTCGTTGGGGCCGTCAAATTCTTTTGGATTCTGGCAATGTGGAGCATGGCATGGGATATGTCCCTCGTATTTGAGACCTTGTAAACCTGACATGCGGTATTAGTGTTGCGGCCGAGACTGCTTCGTGACCTTGGAGTGGGCCCTAACGACCGACTGCAGGTACTAGGATCCAGATGACGTCCGCCCCATGATGCTCATCAGGATTGCGATATGAGTGCGGTTCCCGGCCAGCAAATGTGATGGCTTGGCCAGCTACCAGTTTCACTTTTCTGTTCGAAAAGAGAATTTCGACTTTTCCACTCAGGACGTAGGCGGTCTGGGTATCGCAGAACATGGGGTACAGATCGTCACCCGTTGAGGCGCCTGGCTCCAGCTCCGTATGAGTGACAGTGACGCCCTTCGTAGTACTAGGGGTCAAGAGACTATGGTTGATCCCTTGTTTCGACGATGTCCCCACTACGATCTGGCCCTTGGAAACTATCTCCGTGACCTCTTCGGAGAGTATCTCAGAGGCCTCAATCCTGAGGGTGTGACAAAGAACCATCAAGGTCGAGACTGTCGGCGAAACAGCGTCACGTTCAAGTCGGGATAGATACCCCTTTGATAAACCGGATGCATCAGCAACTTGCTGCATGGTCAAGCCTTGAGCGATGCGAACCGCCTTAAGGCGGGGGCCAATTGAGAAGGACTCGCTGACGCCGTCAACGGCGATAGAACGCGTGTTCAAAGTGAACCTTTCATCTCAGATCCGCTCTGGCTTGCGTCACAAGCCCGTGTCGGTCTTCCTCCATGCCGGCTGATTCCCGACCCGGCTTCCTAGGTTTGGCCCTCTTCCTCAGAACCGCCCAAAACAACAAATTCTAACAAGGTGTCGCCTCAAAGAGACGTTTCCCGATTAATCTGTTTTCAGGTCCCCCCACTGCTGCGATGACTTCGATCTCTACGAGGGCGCGGGAATTCGGGAGTGAACTGACAGCCACACAGGAACGTGCTGGCAAGATTGTCCCAAAGTATGAGCTATAGACGTCGTTCACAGCGGCGAAGTCTTCAATGCGCCGCAGGAAGACCGTTGCCTTGAGGACGTTCCGCAGACTGGCACCCGCTCTATCGAGGATTGCTGACAGATTTGCTATGACCTGATGCGTTTGAGCCCCGGCATCACCCGGTTCGACCACCTCCCCGGTCAATGGATCAATAGGCAATTGACCGCTGACGTACAGAATTCCTGCGTAGTAGGTGCTCTGCGAGTAAGGACCGGCCGCGGGGGGCGCGGCTGGGGTTGACATCCGGTGAATAGCTTCCGGTGTTGGCGTCGGGACACCCATGTAATCCTCCTGTATCTCAGATGAGTTCATTTCTTGGCCTGGTCGATCTGGTGCTTTGGAATGCCTCGGAGATCGCGGCGAGGATTTCTTCCAGGACCGGGTAAGGGGTTGCGAAGTTGAGGCGTGCGAAACCGGGCCCGGGAGATCCAAAATCAGCCCCTTCCACGAGCGCCACCCTGGCTCTCTGGCTGATGTGCGCCGAGGGACAATCCGCCCACTCTGTTTGGCGGAAGTCGATCCAAGCAAGGTAACTCGCGTCGGGAATGCGGTAGCCGACCCCCGGCAGCGAATCACAAATCAGCTCAGCGAGCCGCCGCCGGTTTTCATTGAGATAGTCCAACAGGTTCTCTAACCATCCTCGCCCGTCGTTGTATGCCGCTGCAGTGGCCCACAGGCCGGGCGTGCTGGCACTGTGGGAGAGCATGGCGTTGAGTCTTTGGGCGGTCGCGCGGTCACGTTCGGCGACGACAACGTGGGCAGCATTGATTCCACCCATATTCCATCCCTTGGTCGCCGACACACCAGTCATTGCGTGGCCAGTGGCAGCGTCGGTCACGGACGCATAGGGAACGTGCCGCTGATCTTCTCCTGCGGCTGATGTGTTGTACGTCAGTGGGCCATGAATCTCATCGCTGAAAACCCGCCCGCCATGGGCCTCCACGATCTCCGATAGGCTTGTCAGCTCGGCTCTTGTAAAGACAGTGCCCGTGGGGTTGTGCGGGTTGCACAGAATCAGCGTGCCGGCGCCTTTGGCGAATGCCCGCTCGATATCATCCAAGTCAAGACACCATCGACCATCCACACACTGCATGGGACTCTCAATCACGTTCCAACCCAGCTCGGTCGGGACATGGAGGAAGGGTGGATAGGAAGGAGTCGGAACGACAACGTCTTTTTTCTCTCCTGCAAAGAAGAGAAAGTATGCCTCAAGGGCGTGGACGAGGCCCCCGATTGTGACCACATCCTGTCGCTCAACGTCCCAGTCGTACTGGTCCACCAACCATTGCCTCATTGCCTCAGCTGCCGTTTCGATCACAGCCTGGTGCGGGTAGCCAAAGTCGCCCTTCTCGATCGCAGACCGAAGCGCGGAGACAATTTCTCCCGCCGGGGCGAAGTCCATCTCCGCTACGGCTGCGCCGAAAAGGTTGGACCCGAGTGTCCATTTGGCGCGTCCCATGCCCCGCAGCGCTTCGGAATCATAGGCTTCGAATAATTTCCGCGGGTTACGTAACAACGTCATTTGATGAAGAGTTCACGATCGAAGTGGGTCAGGACCTCGCAGCCATCTTCGGTGACCGCAATGGTCTCCGAAATGTTGAGCCCGTTGGCAGAGATATAGGCATGGAAGGTCATGCCTGCTTCGAAACAGAAATCGGCATTGTGGGTCACTTCAAGCTTTTCGTACGAATTAGGCCACAGGATCATGCCAATGCCATAGAAGGTCTTGTTGGGATACCGCTCAACCCACTTGGTCCCCAGCACACCTTCGCGGATGATCCGGTCCGGCACGGAACAGTGGACGCCGGCCTTAACGGTGGCCAAGGCCTCATCCTGAACTTCCGCAAACCGGCGGAATGTGTCTATCATCTTCTTTTCCGGCTCTCCGATCACGATGGTCCTCATTGAACGGGCGTGATAATTCTTCTTGTGTGCCGTCATTTCAAGGAAGACCAAGTCCCGGTCCGATAGGACGCGATCGCTGTACCAGTTGTGAATGTGATGGGCCCGGTCTCCGGAGGCAATCGGACCGGGATCACTAAAGTCACTGCCTCCGCGAACAGCCGCGGTTGACGTAGCGATTGCGATATCACGCTCCGTCCCCCCTGCCCGTGCCGCCTCAATGCCTGCGGCGTGCATCAGACCGACTACCTGGCCGGCTTCCCTGAGGTACCCCAGTTCAGCGGGAGACTTAATGAACCTCATCGACTCCAGTTCCTCACCGAGATCAACGAACTCGATCCCGTTAGTGCCAAGCACCGAATGAATGAGTGAGAACGGGGCTCGCCATGAACCACCGTCGAAGCCTACGCGGCCGGCTACCGACGCCTCCGACAGTGCCCGCCGCACAACCTCCGCAGCCGTTTCGCCGTCATACCAGAGCAGGTAGTTGTCCGGCCAAGCGCCTGTCGTGAGGAAATGGTGCTCCTCGGCCTTCCGGAGCACCGTGAGCGGTGTGCCGGAAGACGCGAGAAGCGCAAACTGGAACGACGTGCTGTAGCCCTGGGTGTAGAAACCCGTCAGATACGTCACCATCTCGGGCTCGAACACCATAAGGTAGTCCAACTCCCGATCCGCCATGTACTTCCGCGCTTTGTCAACGCGGGTCATGTATTCAGCGCTTGCAAACCACATGAGAACTCCTTAACTCGGCCAACCAGGCCCTACGAACGTTTCGTTAACGGCAGAAGCACCCATGAGCGCTTCCGGTTTCACCAGCAATCGTTGATCGAACCGTGCAGCTGCTGACATGCGACGTTGCCCGTCCAACAGCCTGCGTAAGTACTCCCACTAGTTCGACCAAAGGTGCCTATCGATGAAACATATGTTTCATGGAAACCCAAAAAATTTTCCTTGTCAAGGTCGGCCCTCTGCAAAGGTCAGGCTCGACGACTCACGGATTGGGTGGTTCAACTTAGGACAAGATCGCCCAGGCTTTGGTATCAATCGCAGACCCGGCAACGTCGTTTTGAAGATTCTCTTGACAGGCGACAGTGTGAGCCGTTTCATATAAACAACACAAGTTGCTTGCTACCTGTTATCTGCATTTCCTTCGGCAGGGGACGAAGCGAAGCAACCGGTGCTACGGCTGAAAGAGCCGCAACTCTGCCAGGCAATACAGGTATTCCAGACGACGAAGTCCGGATGTATAAGACACTTAGATCTCCTCGGAGATCGACGTTAGGAAGTCAGATGTCCACTAATGAACAGGCCCGTTCGCTCCGTCGCGGGGTCACGGCCGCCGCGCTGGGCAATATCATCGAATGGTTCGACTACGGGGTCTACAGCTTTGCAGCTGTCACCATTGGAACCCACTTTTTTGCCACCACGGACCCGTCCACCGCAGCTATCTCTTCGTTTGCCGTTTTTGCGCTTTCTTTCCTTGTGCGCCCCGTGGGCGGTGTTGTCATCGGCGTTTTGGGAGACCGTCGCGGTCGTCGTGACATGCTCATGCTTACGGTGGGACTGATGTCCGCAGCGACTGTGGCGATCGGGTTGTTGCCCACATATGCCCAAATAGGCTTCTTGGCACCAGCACTTCTCACCTTGGCCCGCCTAATTCAGGGGTTCTCTGCGGGTGGCGAGTACGGCGGCGCGAACACGTTCATGGCCGAGGTCTCGCCAGCAGGACGTCGGGGCTTTTTCGCCAGCATTCTCGAATCAGGGGTTCTCGTCGGATATTTGGGCGGCGCCGGCGTGGTGGTAGGCCTCATGTCGGCTCTCTCGGAGGATGCCTGGCAAGCCTGGGGCTGGCGCATCCCTTTCATCGTTTCTTTGCCTCTGGGAGTCTTGGCTTTACTACTCCGCAGGCACCTGGAAGATACCCCGGTGTTTGAGAAGATGAAGGCGGCAGCTGAGCTCACCCGTTCGCCGCTCCTCGATACGTTCCGCCGCGCGCCCCTTCCCTTGCTCGTCACCTTATTGATTGTGGCCTATGCAAACGGGGCGTACTACCTGATCCTGACGTTCCTGCCCTCATACGCACAGACTGAACTCGGTCTCTCGGCCAATCTATCGTTGACGCTCAGCATTGTGGTGATGCTCGCGCTGCTCCTGACGATCCCATTGTTTGGTCGGCTCGGAGACAGGATCGGACGGACCAAGCTCATCACAGCATCCGTGATCGCCCATTTCGTTCTGGCCATCCCTGCGGTCTTGCTGCTTACGTCGGGAAATGTGGTGGCAGTTTTCGCTGCCACGTTGATTCTTGGTGTGGCGATTGCACCAATGGCCTCACAATACGCCGCAGCCCTAACAGTGTTGTTCCCGCGGTCTATCCGATACACCGGATTCACCTTGTCATTCAACGTCGCGACAGCAATCTTCGGTGGATCGGCTCCGTTCCTCGTCGGGAGCCTCCTGTCCGCGACCGGCAATCACCTCATCATTGCATTCTTCCTCATGGGCACAGCGATTCTGGCGGGTATCGGCATCAAGCTCCTGCCTGAAACAAGGCACATGAGCGCTGACCATGACGAAAGCATGGGCGGGTCCGGAATCTCGCGCTCCCCTGAAGCGAGTGCTGTGACAGCTGACAGATGACGGTGATGCTTAGCATCTGAAGGTGCCTTGTCTGTTCACCGGTGGCTGGAGTAGCCCCAAGCCACCAGGCATACCTTCGGCAGTTATCCGCTGGACACTAGGGCTTGATTGTAGCTATTCGCTACGATCAAGCCCCTGGCGTTCTTGAGCCGAGTGAGGCTGCTGCAAGTTCACGACGTCCACGGTGTGTTGGAGGTAATCAAATAAGCTGCTGCTTGGGTACTTGAAGGCGCAGGCATCCGGATGCCTGGCAGGACCTAACCCGCTTCAGAATCAGGAGTAGAAGATCGGCAGCGACTGACGCGCCTGGAAGAATCCTGGACGTGGCGCGCAACGCCCGTAAGGTCCCGACTTGCGACGCCGCGATGCTCGCTGTCAGTAGCTGGAGGCTGAAATAGTCGCGGTAACACAAATGCGCCGAACGCTGACGAAGCAGCGTTCGGCGTATTAGGGCTGTTAGTGCAGCGACGAACCGACAGGAACTGTTGTTTCGGTAAAGAATCCGTGTCTATTTGGAACCCCAGGCCCGGGGTCTCGGGTACGTCGAGCCAACCATCGGTGTGTTCAAGTGGGGCATCGACCAATGCCGTCCGGAACGGGTGCGATGAGGTGTCGTATTCAACAGGGGCTGTGGTGCGAACAGCGCGTGATGGGTGGTCGGCGTGTTCGCGATGGCGTGCAGGGATGCGTATTGGCCGATGGCTGTTCCCCAGACGTGGGGGTTCACCTGGACTCCGCCGGCCTGTGCGAGGACGTTGATGTGTTTGAGCGCGGTGAAGCCGCCGGCGAGGCAGATATCGTGTTGGGCGAAGTCGATGGCGCCGGCGTTGATGAGATCCTGGAATCCGTACAGGGTGAATTCGGCTTCTCCGCCGGCAATGGGGGTGTCGAGGGCATCCCGGACGCGTCGGTAGCCGGCGCCAAAGGCATCGCCATCGGCAGCGCCGGGGAAGAACTGTCCCGAGGGCCGAGACCACGAAGCGAGACCGTAGGGACGGAGTGAAATTCTCCAGCCGCCCGGCGTGTATGTGCATAGCCGTTCTTGCTGAGTTTGAATTCCCGGTCGATATAGGGAATCGCCGGTAACAGTGAATCAGGCTTCTATGGGGGATAAAGCGGCACCCAGGCCGGTATTCTTGGTTGCGCTTTCGCGCCCCCTGGAGCGGCGCTCCACCTTCTGTCCGCCAGACCAGTCCGAGGACCCGTAACGACTGCAGTAATTTTTCGGAGCTTCATCACCGAAGACATGGATTCCGTGTTGGAGCTGTGGAGCATTTGTGGACTTGTGCGCCACTGGAACGATCCTAGAAAAGATATAGAGCGAAAGCTCCTGGTGCAGCCCGAGCTTTTCGTAGTGGCACATGACGGCCAGCGTGTGGTTGGGACGGCCATGTCAGGCCATGACGGCCATCGGGGCTGGATCCACTATTTCGCTGTCCACCCGAAGAGCAGGGCTGCGTGCTGGGCCGCGGACTTGTCCAGGATGTCGAGCAGCGGCTCGGTGCATTGGGTTGTCCCAAGATCCATCTCAATGTCCGAAGAACTAATGCGGATGCCGCTCATTTTTGGCGCGCCGTTGGATTCGAACCCAGCGACTCGCTGACGTTCGCCAGACGTCTCATTACAGACTGATCCGCAGAGTGAACTAACTACGTTCTCTTCCTCGCAGCTAACTGTGGTGCGTCCGCGAGGGCCGGCATGCTGGTCCTCCCCTGTGGAAATTCAGTCGGCTAATGCATCCGAGCGGCAGCGGGCTCATGGTCTCCCTAGTGCGTCGGGAGGGCAGCGTTGCGGCGGCTAGAATTCCAGCAGCCACCAGTAGCCTGGCGGCGACGAGTGCTCCGCTCTAGCCTGCCATCAGCTTTCGGACCCTCTGCCAAGTTGACGTGTTCAAAGTTGCCGCTGATGGTTGCGGAGATGCCAGCCAGACCAGCCAGTCCAAGGGTGACACCGATCGGTTGTATCGTGTTCAGCAGGGCGGAGGCAGTTCCGGCGTCCTGTTCCCTGATGTGGAAGACCTCGGCTTGGGTAAGGGTGATGATGCCGAGCCCGAAGCCAAGGGCGAGCTGACAATGCGCTCGGCTGGATTTCCCAGCCGAGCGCTGCCATTCTTTAGTTACCGAAACCAGTTCCCTTGCTTGGCCGCAGGTGCCAGTAACCGGCCCGGATCGGGATGCCCGTGTTACCGTACCTTTTTGACGGGGAGAATCGTTAGTGCCCCCAGCAGGGCGATGCCGGCCGCTACGGCGAGCAATAGGTCGTAACGGCCTCCGCCCATCGTGACCAGCGCTGCAGAGACTGCCGGGGCCAGCGTCTGCGGACCGGTCATGGCGATGTTGAATACGCCAAGGTCCTTCGCGGTGTCTTCCGGGTTCGGAAGGACGTCGATAACGAGGGCGAGGTCAACGGCGATGTAGATGCCGAAGCCAATGCCGATAACGAGTTCTGCCCAGTAGAACCCGCTGGTGGAGTCGGCAACAGTCAGCATCCAGGTGCCAATGCCGAAAATTATGGCAGACGTCCAAATGAAAACTTTTCGTCGCCCGAGCCGATCGGAAATCCACCCAGCAATTTGGCCCGCCGTAACCAGGGCAAGCGTGTAAATGAGAACGCCGGTTGCCAGCGCGCCTGCAGCATCCTGCTTGGACAGACCCAAATCCTGCTGCAGGTACAGAAGCCGGAAGGTGACGAACATGAACATCGCCAGGACTACAAGGAAACGGGACACCCATGCGAAAGCAAAGTCAGGGTTTTTGCGGGGGTTGACCCAGAAGGTCTTAAGGGCGGTCTTCAGGCCTCCCTCGGAGACCGGACGGCGTCCCATCGGCTGGTCCGGCAGCACGAAGGCGAAGACAAGAACCAGCAAGAGAGCGAGGATGCCGGGGACCAAGAAAAGCAGGAGCATATTCTGCCCGAAAAGGCTTGCCGAGTAGGCTGCGCCGAGGGAGGCGGCCTGGGAAGCGATGCCGATCATGCCGCTGACCTTGCCCCGCTGCCACTGGGGTACCTGGTCCGCCAGGGTGGCCGTATGCGCAGCGACCGCCGCGTTGCCAAGGGCCTGCGCGAAGAACCAGCCGATACCCAGCACTAGGGCATTCGGAGCCATGGCAATGACAGCCAGGCATGCCAGGAGCCCCACAGCTCCAGCAATCAGCCACGGACGACGGCGGCCGAAACGTCCAACCGTGCGGTCACTGAGTCGGCCAAAGATCGGGTCGAAGAGGAGGGCGGCGAGTGCGCCCATGGAGATGACGGCGCCGAGCGTAGGGGCCACATCCTTCGCCGGAACCAATGACTGCACCTTGAGCGTCATGCCGGCCACGATGGGCATAAAGAGGGCAATCATCAGACCCAGGCGGGCGAGCACCATCGTTGCGATGACACTGGCCTTGGCCTTTTCGACGGGAACGGGAGCGTAGGACAACGACTTGGGCGCTTCAGGTCCTGCAGCAGAATCAGACACAACCATGGGTCTCATTGCTTTCTGTGAAAGAGGGATCCGGGCCGCATATAGCCCGGTGTGATAGGCAACACACTACAGTATACCGACCGAGTAGGCGGTCGGTTTATCTAATCGTTACATAGGTCCTCGTAAGCGTCACTAAACCGACCGTGCACTCGGTCGGTATGCTAAGGTTGTGATTCATCGCACTGCTGTCAGTCCCTGATGGCCGCCAAATTTCCTGACGAAGGAGTCTCCCGATGAGCGTCCCCGCCACTGACCTTCCGCACGTGTCCGACGTGCGTTCAGAGCTTGTCGATGAAGCGGTGCAGTCCCTGGACCTCTCAGGAAAGATCCGGCTGTTGTCCGGCGCGAAAATGTTCAGCCTCTGGGGTGAGGCATCCATCGGCCTGAACGAGATTGTCATGTCAGATGGCCCGACCGGTGTGCGCGGGGAAGGAGTGGTCGGTGGCCGCGAGAGCTGCCTGCTGCCCAACGCCACGCTCCTTGCGCAAACCTGGAGCACCGCCGTGCTCGAGGAAGTCGGCGCGCTTCTGGCAGCAGAAGCCGCGGACCAGCAGACCCATATCGTTCTGGGCCCAACAATCAATCTCCACCGCACTCCACTGGGAGGACGCCTCTTCGAATGCTTCAGCGAGGACCCTTACCTGACTGGAGTTCTCGCAGCAGCCTATATCCGCTCACTTCAGAGCCGGGGAATCGGCGCGTCCCCGAAGCATTTCCTCGCCAACGAATCCGAAACACAGCGCACTACCGTTGATTGTGTTGTTGGCGAACAGACTTTGCGGGAGCTGTACCTGCTGCCGTTCGAAATCGTGGACCAGGACGCCCATCCGTGGACGGTCATGGCCTCTTACAACAGCATCAATGGCGTCACCGCCACAGAGCATGCGGAGCTCCTCAATGACATCCTGAAGAAGGAGTGGGGCTTCGACGGGCTGGTCATGTCCGACTGGTTCGCGACAAAGCGGACAGCAGAGAGCGCGAACGCCGGGCTCGACCTGGTGATGCCCGGGCCCGAAACGGTCTGGAGCACGTCCCTCGAGAAAGCCGTGCGTTCCGGAGAGGTTTCGGAAGAGACCGTTGATGGGCATGTCCGCCGGTTACTGACCCTTGCTGCCCGCGTGGGAGCTTTCGGGGAACACCGCACTTGGCCCACTGACGTCCCGGGTCCGGACAGTAACGTGCGCCGTGAACAGCTGCGCAGGATCGCGGCCCAGGGCATGACCGTACTCAAGAACGACAACGCCACGCTCCCGCTCGCCAAAGGGACCGGGACGGTGGCGGTCATCGGACGCCACGCCATCGACACTGTCGCCCAGGGCGGAGGCTCTGCCCGGGTCCGCCCGCCCCACATTGTCAGCATCGGAGACGGCCTCGCATCCGCGCTGGGCCCCGGGGTGACGAACTTGGACGGAGTGGAAACCCGGACAAGGATGGTGGCAGCGCCGGCTTCAATCGTGAGGGATCCCGAAACAGGGACCCCGGGCATGCGGGTCCGGGCCCTCGACGTGCACGGCAACGTCATGGAGTCCCGGCACTTTGACGTGGCTGAACTCGAAGTGGCCGAGGATGGCTGGCTGGCGGATGCGGTCCGGATCGAGCTGTCGGTGGATGTAAAGTTGCCCTCGCCGGCCCGGATGCGCGTCGGCGTCATCGGCCCCGGAGAGTGGACCGTCACTGCACCCGGCCACCACGAGTCATTTACCGTCACTCCTCACGATGGCCCGGGCGGCGGCCTTCACCGGCCCAAGAGCCACGTCTCAGTGGTTCCCCTGGAATCCGGGGCACGGATTACCGCCACCACGGGGCCGCACTTCGAGATGAGGGTCATCGGGCTCGTAGTCACGGCCGCCGCCCGTCCGGCCGCAGCCGCAATCCGCGAGGCTGTCGAAGCGGCAGCAGCTGCTGACACCGCCATCGTCGTCGTCGGCAACACCCAGGAACAGGAAACTGAGGGGCAGGACAAAAAGACGCTGGCCCTCCCCGGTGAGCAGGACGCCCTGGTCGCGGCCGTCGCCGCCGTCGCACCCCGCACCGTCGTTGTCGTTAACGCTGCCACACCGGTGCTGATGCCCTGGCTCAACAATGTCGACGCCGTGCTTTTCGCCGGGCTCCCGGGCCAGGAAGCCGGAGACGCCGTCGCTGCAGCACTGACGGGTGAGATCGAACCGGCGGGGCGCCTCGTCACGACCTTCCCGGCCCGCGACGGAGAAGGGCCGGCCTGGGCGACGGCACCCGATGCGGGGCGTCTTGAGTATGCGGAAGGGCCGCGCGTCGGCTATCGGGGCTGGCACCAGTCAGGAGCCGAACCGTTGTTCTGGTTCGGCCACGGCCTCGGCTACACCATCTGGGACTACACCTCCGCCCAGATCACCGAGCGCGACAGGGCAGGAGTCAAGGCGGTAACTGTCGCCCTGACCAACACTGGCCAACGCTCCGGCAACGAGACTGTGCAGGTCTACCACTTGCCCACCGACGACGGCCAGCCCGCACGCCTCATCGGATGGGCGCAGGTTTCCCTCGACGCCGGACAGAGCGGTACCGTTCAAGTTCAATGTGATCTGCGAACCCAGCGGATTTGGAACGTGAAAGAACACAGGTGGCTGCCGCTCTCCGGCGGTTCACTGGTCATTGCACGCGGCCTCGGCGATCCCCGAATCACGGTTCCGCTCGAGAACGGACAGGAGTCCTAAAGGCATGTCTTACCCACCCGGCTACCGCATCGAACGCGAACGAAACCGTACAGAAAAGGCCGGTGACATCGCCCGCGCCAAGGCCATACAGGCAGCAATAGAGCTGTTCTCCACCAGCGGATACAACAAGTCCTCAATCGCCGAGGTAGCTCTCCGGACCGGACTATCCCAGTCAGGCCTTCTCCACCACTTCCCCAACAAAACCGCCTTGCTCACCGCCGTGCTCGAACAGCGGGAAAAAGAAGACAGCGAATTCCTCTTCGGCGAAGGCGCAGCACCTCTGGGGTGGGCCGCATTCGACTCGCTCCTTGCCCTGGTCGCCCGCAACTCCACCCGGCCCGAATGGATCGGCCTGTTCGTCCGGATCTCGGCAGAAGCCACCGAAGCCAACCACCCGGCAAACCAGTGGATGCTCGATCACTACCGCAGCACCCGGCAATGGCTCACCCAAGCCATCGAAGACGGCAAGAGAACAGGCGAAATCCTCCCGGACGTCCCCGTTGACGCTATCGTCCGCAACACCATCGCCGTACTTGACGGGCTCCAGCAGCAATGGGTAGCCGAACCGGACAGCATGTCAATGGTCGCAGAGCTCCGGGTGTACCTCGACCAGCTTCGTTCTGCCTGGGGCAACCCCCAGCAGTAGCCGCCCCACCTGCAAGGCCAGCCCCGGCACGCGTACCAGCCAAACGCGCCCGGAAGTCTGGCGTACCCATGGCTCCCCTCGAAAGGCACTCCCTCATGCCCGCCCTCCCCCAGCACCTCTATGACTTCATCTCACAACCCAACCCTGCAGTAATGTCCACCGTCGCCTCCGACGGGCGCCCTGTCAGCGTTCAGATCGTCTATCTCGCTGAAGACGCCGAACACATCCTCCTTAGCATCGCTTCCGGTAATTCCCGCGGCGGCCGGCTGCAACACCTGCACAAGGACCCGCGTATGTCCCTGACAGTGCTTAGGAACGATGACTGGACAGAGGCCGTCACCATTCTGGGAACCGCTATCGAATTCTTCGACGACAAGGACCTCGAAATCATCGACGCCATGACCACCCACTACTTCGGTGCGCCCTACGCAGTCCGCAACCCCCGCACGGCGGTGAGGGTCCGCATCGATAAATGGACCGAGCACTCCAACGCGATGTTCCGCGTGAATAAAACCGGAGAAGGCGAAACCGTTGGCTGAGCTCAAACGCTTCCCCCCAACGGTTTTTGGGCAGGGTGACGAACCGGATCCCCGCTTCAGCCTCGCCAACGAACGGACCTTCCTGGCATGGATCCGCACCGCACTGGCATTCATCGCCGGCGGCGTCGCCCTCGAAGCACTCGGCCTCGGCATCCATCCCGGGTACCGACTCGCCACGTCCATCCTGCTCATCCTCACCGGAATCATGTCCGCGCTCCAGGCCTGGGGCGGATGGGCGAGAACCGAACGCGCCCTCCGCAGGAGTTCACCCCTTCCCCCAGCACCCCTCTCACTCCCCCTGACAATTCTGCTGGTCTCGGTCGCTACCCTCATTCTGATCGGAATCCTGCTGAAATGACCGTCCTCTTCGATCAAGGCCTCCAACCAGAGCGCACAGGCCTGGCCTGGCAACGCACCTGCCTGACGTTTCTCGCAGGCTCCCTCGCCGCGATGAAGATCCTCCCTCCCATCTTCGGGCCATGGTCACTGCTGCTTGGTGCCGTTGGGTTTCTCGAGGCGACGCTCTTACTGTTCGTCGTCCGGCGCCGATATCTCCGACAGCACCACACCCTTACCACACCCGGCGAGCAACCGCCCCGGGCGGCCGACGGTCGCCTTCCCGCCGCCCTCGGCGCCTCGACCGTGGCTGCAGGGATCATCTCGCTGACTCTGGTCCTGAGCATCCAGCACTAAGGACAACATGCACGCTACCCCAGCCCGCCTTGCCTTAAGAAGGCAGGATGCGGCCTCCTGGCTGGCACCAGACCCGGACGGCCAGGTCTTCATTGAGGATATGGAATACCGGTCCGAGCTTTCTGTCCTGCGCCACTACGTCGAGAACAGACTCGCCGCATTCGCCCTTGCCGTCAGCACGAATGACCCTGCCGCGCTGACATCCCTGCTGCAGTCCGTCCGCGTGGACCTCGTGGAAGCAAAGCGAAGAACGGAACCAGTGGACGCGCAGGACATCATCCATTGCCTGTCCCCGTGGAACCGTCCGGCCCTCCTGACCACGTGCAACCTCACCGTCCAGTCCTCCGGCGACGCCGCCCGCTACACCGCCACGTACCAGCTATGGCCAATGGCTGCCAGGAGCACCGAGATGGTGTCCTTCGGAGTGTTCCGGGGAACCTTCAACCGAGGGCATCAAGTCTGGAGATGGTCTGAACACACGGTCCAGCCCTCGGGTGCCAAAGATTAGCGGCATGAGCTCTTGATCACGACCGGGACGTGGTGACTATCGTCGCTGACAGCCAAGCGACCGTTTCCTGTGTGGCTCCGGCGGGCATCACGCCTGCAGTCGGTATACTTTTTGCACCTCGCCCCCGTGAGCCCGCTCCACCAACTGTCCCCCAACACCACCCCGAGGAACAGAGAATGCCCGCAGTTACTTTTCGCAGCTTCATCACTGGAGACGAGGACTCCGTAGTCGAGCTTTGGAGTATTTGTGGCCTTGTCCGCCCCTGGAACGATCCTCGAAAAGATATAGAGCGGAAGCTCCGAGTGCAACCCGAGCTTTTCGTAGTGGCCCATGACGGGCGGCATGTTGTTGGGACGGCCATGTCGGGCTATGACGGCCATCGTGGCTGGATCCACTACTTTGCTGTCCACCCTGAACAGCAAGGCCTCGGGCTGGGCCGAGGCCTTGTCCGCGACGTCGAGCAGCGACTTGGCGCGTTGGGTTGTCCCAAGATCCATCTCAACGTCCGCAGTACGAATGCAGCCGCGGCCGATTTTTGGCGCGCCGTCGGGTTCGAACCCGGTGACTCGCTGACGTTCGCAAGGCGCCTCATCACCGACTGACCCTCCGGGGCGCCGAACCACTTCCTACTTTGGCAGATTCACCAGGTCTTCTGAATGCTCGATGACCTGTCCCAGAGCGAGCGAGACCGGACAGACATGCTAGTCAGCTACCTGCCCGGGAGACCCCTCGCATGCAATCGGGCTGCACGGCAATGTCGTTGCCTAGTGTTGAAGACAGCCAAGCCGCTACCTCCGCGGCCGGCGGTTTGCCTCTTCTACCAACTCCGTAATCCATGGACGGTGTCCACGTCGAAATTGCATCCACTCGGGCAGGCCCTGAAGGGATAGGCCGGACTTGTCGATGTCAATGGTGATCCGGTCGCCACCAACCGGTGCGTTAGTGATGTGCAGGTCCCCATAGGCTTCCGGGAGCACAGGGTCCATCCACAGTTCCCGACGGGAGACATGGACGTCGTACCGCATGAGGTTCGTGACCAAGAGGATCGGAGCGGTCGCTGCCCAAGCCTGGGGTGAACACGCGGTTGGATACGGTACGGGTTCGGCAAACTGGTCCCGGCTGAAGCCGCAGAAAAGTTCGGGCAACCGCCCACCGGACGATTCGGCGGCTTCCAATATTGCAGTAGTAATGCGCTGTGCTTCTGTCACGAAGCCATACCGCAACAGTCCGGCAGCGATGATCGCATTGTCGTGCGGCCATACTGAGCCATTGTGATAGCTGGCGGGGTTGTAGGCACCCATGTTGCTGGCCAGAGTCCTTACACCCCAGCCGCTGAACATCTCTGGTGACATAAGCCGCTCAGCAACCTGGGGAGCCTTGTCCTCGTCAACGAGGCCATATACTAGACAGTGGCCCATGTTGGAAGCACACGCGTCCACCTGCCGTTTCCTGCCGTCGAGGGCGATTGCGTAATACCCACGGTCCGGCATCCAGAACTGCTCGTTAAACTTCCGCTTCAGCTCCGCCGCCAGATCGGTGAGCTCATCTCCACGTGCTGTGTCCCCTGCGTCGTATGCCATCCAGGCGCGCGCCGTATATGCGGCATAGACGTAGCCCTGGACCTCACAGAGTGCGATTGGGGGCTCGGCAAGCGTTCCATCGGCAAAATTGATTCCGTCCCAGGAGTCTTTCCAGCCCTGGTTTATTAGGCCTTGGTCGTTGAGGCGTTCATACTCAACAAAACCGTCGCCATCCTTATCCCCGTAATGACGTATCCATTCCAGGGCACGGTCCGCGTGAGGCAGCAGGTTGGCGATAATATCCGCTCCGAATCCCCACCGGCTGACGGCTCCAAGCACGTCCACAAACAGCGGCGTCGCGTCGACACTTCCGTAGTACGCCGATTTGCCTCCAAGGGCTAACCCGGTATTGACGCTAAGCCTAACTTCATGCAAAATCTTGCCGGGTTCCTCCTCTGTCAGCCGGTCCACTACGCTTCCTTGCCGGTCCGCCAGGGTCTGCAGCGTCCCCAAAGCCAGTGACGGATCCACCGGTAATGCCATCTCGGAGGCCCACAGGGAATCACGGCCGAAGAGCGTCATGAACCATGGTGCGCCCGCGGCCACCACAACACGCTCGGGATGATTCGAGTCCTCGATCCTGAGGGCGCCCAGATCTTCGTAGCTCCGCCGTAAAGTCCGTTCGATGGATCGATTGCCCATGCGAACGACCGGTATCTTGGCAACCCACTCCTTACGGCGACGGTCACTCGGGGACAATCCCTCCCCATCAGGGTGGACAAGTACGCCGCTCCGGTCGGAGGCTTCGAGCTCAGGTGTGACTCTGACGGCTGCACTCCAGCGGCCGTGCGGCGGGACGGTTATCTCGTATGTGACTCGCTCCGGCTTCATCTCTGCTCCTGCAGCCTGAATGGTCACCCGCTTTTGCACGCCTTGCCATTTGCCGGCGATGGTCAGTTGGTCTCCTCCGACGTAGCGGGATGTGTCCCACGTACGCTGGATCCGCGCTTCTTTTACCTCGAAAAGGTCCGCGAAATCCGCTTCCGCTTCGAGGGAAACCACGCATTCGACCGGCTCCCTCGAGTAGTTGCGAACGGTGATTTGCTCTTGGATACCGGCTCCAACTTCCCGCACCCGCTCTACGATCAGCGGGCTGTCAGCATACCCGTCGGACCGGCTAACACGGCCTGCAAACAGTGCGCGGAAGGGTTCCTGCGTCTCTGCCGCCAGGGACTCAAGCGCATGGCTGTTGATTGTCAGGTTCCAGCGGGACAGGAAGCGGGTGTCCTGGACGAACAGACCATGCGGATGTTCGGGAAGGATGTCCCCACTAGGCAAGGAAATACAGAACGAGGTTTCCTCTACCAGGGTGACGGTCCCTGCCCCCAGCGGGCCCGCAGCCGTGTCAGCATTCCATCCAGCCATCCGGGTTCCTCCAAGAAAGCAGCGCCGTCACAACGCGGTCTCCTGGTCGTTCCGGGCGACAGCGCCGTTGTTTAAATGACCCTACTCTCCCCTGGCTGAGTGGTGTAGTCCTTGTTTGGTGTCCCTCAGTTGCACCGGAAAGAGGGGAACATCAGTGGGGCACTGACATCAGGAAGCTGCCCGGGGAGTGAACCAACCCGAGAAGCCCGCAGCCCACTCCTCCGGGCCAACAAATCCGATGGAGCCCAGCTGCCGTGCGTCTTCACAACGGCGAAGACCCCACCAGAGATCGTAGAGGACCCGCGGAGCGACGTGGATCTGAAGATCCGGGATACGTTCTGAGCGGCCGATACTCGAGGTCGTCCTGCTGTTCTCTCTGCAGATCCAACCTTGCAAGGGAGCTCCTCTGGCGTTGTCGAATTCAAACGCCAGGACCATCGACTTCCGGGGCAGGGAATCTGTCATAAGGCTGCGGCCCATGTGTTCGAGCAGTGTGCCAAGCCCTGCCCGCAGGTCATTCTCAAAGGGTGCCTGCCACTGGCTGGCCCAGAGGCCGAGCGACTCCAAGGTCTGACGCAGCCCGTAGCCGATCGGCGTGAGTCTGTAGCGCCGTGAGCCGCGAGGACCGGTTTCATCGTTGCGAATGACAAGCTGGAGTTGGACCAGCCGCTTAAGCCGCTGGGAGAGCAGCGTCCGGGAGAGATCAG
This sequence comes from Paenarthrobacter nitroguajacolicus, assembly GCF_029952445.1. GTDB lineage: Bacteria > Actinomycetota > Actinomycetes > Actinomycetales > Micrococcaceae > Arthrobacter > Arthrobacter nitroguajacolicus_B. Next base: position 26,131 of record NZ_JAQPPK010000027.1, read on the forward strand.
GCAGCGCACGGGACATATCATTGAACCCCATTTCACCGCCGAGCAGTTCACGCACGATCAACAGGGACCAGCGGTCACCCAGCAGCCGCAGCCCTTGCGATATGGACCAATAGTCGGCTCTCAGGCTTCCTGCTGCGTTTGCCAGTTCGTCGTGTTCCCGGGTGAATTGCTCTGCAATGGTCGTCATCGTCCCTGGGCTCCAAGCGGTCGGTGAGTTGTGCTGCCGCCATTCTTCCCGACTCATTAAGAGGTTGTGTGTGCGCCGCGCACACAACTCCATCCCACGTAGTCATGGCCGGCCTTTACTGGCTCCGTCTTTAAACGCAGAATCGAAGGTTGGCCGTTACGAATCCAACCTTCGATTCTGGGCTCCGATTGCTAGAGTCGGATGTCGGCAGACTCTCCTGGCTTGAGGGCGATGAGGAGGTCGTTAAGACCAGCGTCAGCGAAAAGCTTGCTGATCTGGTCTGCATTTTGACTGAAATGTTCCCATGAGTCTTCGTGTACAGGAACGACCTTCTTGACACCCATGATCTTGGCCGCTTCGAGGGCGCGGTCATTGCTGAGGGTGATGTACGCGCCGTCTGCAATCACGTCGAATTTGGCGCCGCCGACGAAGAGCACGGCGATATCAATGGCTGGAAAACGGTCCGCGATTTCGCGCACGATGTCCAGTTCGGAGTTGTCGCCGCTGATGTATATGGTCGGCATGCCCTCTGCTTCGAGGACGAAGCCAATGACCGGCCCGAGTGCGTCCCACACGCCTTCCGGGCCATGATGCGCCGGCACTGCCGTGATCTTCATCTGCCGTCCATCGGGAAGTGCAACAGTATGAGTCTCGTAGTCGCTGATCCCGAGGACATTGGGGCCGAAGTTCTCCGCTGCCTCTGTCGTTGTGAGGGCAAGTGGCACCATTGTTAGGAAACCCCGACCCGCTACGTCCAGATTGTCGATGTGCTCGTGGGAGGCGAGAGCCAGGTCAACCTGGCCAAGTTCCTCGGGGGTGGCGCTGGGGCCGAGCTTCTTGGTGACGGGCCCGGCGATCGGGTGGTGGTAGACCTGGGGAGAATCGAAGGTGGGGTCAGTGATCATCCGGTAGCCGGCGATCTCAAGGAGCAGGGTGGGCCCTCCAATGAGGGTTACTTTGACGTCGTCCATGATTCTTAGTCCTTATCGGGGCAGGGCGGCTAGGGGTTCAGCTTTTGCTTATCATTTGAGCTGTGATGTCTTCCGCCCCGTGCAGGACGTAGACGAGCTTGCCCTCGCCGTCGAAAGCCGGAGCGTTCAGAGGCTGGAACCAGCGGGGCTCGAAAACCCCGTCTGAGTTCTCGATGTCGTAGCGAACAGGCGGAAGAATGTCGATCTTGCCCGTCTCGACGACACGCTCGATGGAGCTGCGCAGTATCTCTGTGCCTTTGGCGTCGGGGTTGTCCGGGTTGTCCGGAAACGCAACAAGGATGTCTTTGCCGACGATTCCCTCACGGCTCTTTCCCGTAGATGCAAGGAACGAGTCAGTGGCGGCGACGATCGTTCTGTCGGGGGTCACGATGATGTATTGGCTCGGAAGACTTTCGAAGATTTTCTGAAAGTCGGGGTTACGTGCATCTGAGGATGACACTTCGACTCCTTTCCCTGATGAGCGACTTTTTCGCGTCTCGTAATGCCATTGCAGCAGGTAAGGCCCTCCCTCACTAGTACAAGACATGGACTGGAACCGCCCGTAGCCTTCCCGGCCTGGGCAGCTGCTGCGGTTTGTCTTAGTCGACCTAGAGTCCGAAGGCGGTTCCGTGGCCGTGTTCAAACACGAGGTTGGTCTGCGTGCCTGCGACGGCGGGATTCGATGACAGATGGTCCAGAACGAATTGACGGATGTGCTCGGTGTTCTTGGCCGTGATATGGATCAAGAAATCGTCTGCGCCTCCAAGTACGAAGAATTGTTTGATCTCGGGCAGGCCCCGCAACTCGTTTCCGAAGGCGTTCATCAGATGCCGGGCGCCAGGCCTAAGCCGCACGCTAACCAGGGCCTGCAGGGGCAGGCCCATCGCTTCGGGGGCGACTTCGACGGTGAACCGCTTGATCACCCCCGACTCTTTGAGTGCCTTGAGGCGGGCGAGACATGTTGATGGCGCAAGCCCGAGAGCTTCCGACAACGACTGATTGGTGCGCCTTGAATTATTGGACAGCAGGCCCAGAAGCTTGTGGTCGACTTCGTCCAAGGTCACCTGTTGCAGTTTCTGCGGGTCCGACACTTGTAACACTCCTCACATTGCAGAGATTCACCGCTTACATCTATTCTGCCGCAGATACTGCGGTAGAAGCCCAATTTTCTGCACTTTCTGTCATTCTTTTGCCCACAAGCTCTAATCCCATCAGAAGGCATGAAACATGATCATCTCCGTCCCCAAGGAAATCAAGAACAATGAGTTCCGCGTCGCCATTACGGCCGCCGGCGTGCACGAATTCAAAGCAAACGGCCATGACGTGCTCGTGGAAACCGGCGCTGGCGCTGGTTCCGGCATTAACGATGAGGAGTACGCACTCGCCGGTGCCGAGATCGTTCAGACTGCAGACGAGGCCTGGGCGCGGGCCGATATGGTGATGAAGGTCAAGGAGCCCGTGGCATCCGAATACCGCCACTTCCGCGAGGGCCTGCTCCTCTTTACCTACCTCCACCTCGCGGCGGAGCCCGCACTGACAGAGGCGCTTGTCGACTCCGGTGTAACGGCTATCGCCTACGAGACCGTCCAGGAAGGCCGGGCCCTGCCGCTGCTCGCCCCGATGTCCGAGGTGGCGGGGCGGCTGTCCGTCCAGGTCGGTGCGACCTCGCTGATGGCCCCGGCCGGGGGCAAGGGCGTACTTCTTGGCGGCGTTCCGGGCGTGCGCCCCGCCAAGGTTGTGGTCCTGGGTGCAGGCGTCGCGGGCACCAACGCCGCTGCCATGGCACTGGGACTCGGCGCCGACGTCACCATCCTGGACATCAACATCAACCGGCTGCGTGAACTGGACGCCCAGTACCAGGGGCGCCTGAAGACCGTTGCGTCTAACTCATACGAGATCGAGAAGTCAGTTATCGACGCAGAACTCGTGATCGGGTCCGTGCTGATCCCCGGCGCCAAGGCCCCCAAGCTGGTGACCAACGAACTCGTGGCCCGGATGAAGCCCGGCTCGGTGCTCGTGGACATCGCGGTGGACCAGGGCGGTTGCTTCGAAGACACCCGTCCCACCACGCACCAGGAACCCACCTACAAGGTCCACGACACCATCTTCTACTGCGTGGCCAACATGCCCGGCGCCGTTCCGAACACGTCTACGTACGCGTTGACCAACGTCACGCTCCGGTATGCGGTGGCTCTGGCCAACCACGGCGTCAAGGGCGCTTTCGACCGGCTCCCCGCTTTGGCTGGCGGTCTGAACGTGGCGGCAGGAAGGGTCACTCACAAGTCTGTCAGTGATGCCCACGGGCACGCCCTCGCCGACTGGCAGGACCTGGTAACTGTTTAGTAGGACAATCGGCCGTGTCTGCCCGATGGAGGGCAGACACGGCCCGGTTCACAGGAAGGGCACATCGCATGGCATTTCACCTGCAACCCAAATGGCAGCCGCTGATTGGCCAGCTGGTCATCGTTAAACTTCATGATGAGGAGATCCGCCGTGGAGTTGTCGATGCAGTCACCGATGATGATCAAATCTTGTGGCTCGACAATGACGGCCCCGAGCCCCGCCGCCTTTTTCACCGGGCAGACGGTTTCAACGTGTGGATCGATTACAAGTGGGAAACGGATAGGCCCAACCTTAGCGCTGGCTTCCATCCTGCGGCCGCACCATGAGGGGCGGCCAGCCCAGCACGCCTGAACGCGTACATCATCAGGAACGGGTTCATAGTGACTATGAAGTGGCAGGGGCCATCATCCGGCTCCGTTCCCAGCGAGTCCATCGCGAACCCTCAGGTGTTCTTGTCACCTGGCACAGCCCTTGGTCATACACCCTTGAGTTCTGCCACCAGATTCCTCCCGGACTCGTCTACGAGTGCCTCGCCCCTGAGCAATTGAACATCCCAGTCCAATTCAGAACCGGTTTCACTGGTCGCGCCCCTCAGCGCCCCTCCCCGGAGATTCCTCTCACCCGTTGACAGTGGCGGCGTCAATGCCCCTCCGGCAGGCTCTGGATATCAAAAGACGGGTCATTTCCGGGGTCCACGGTCCACACGGATGGGCACCAGGCACACGGCCGGTACGAACATTGTGCCCGCAGTACATGTCGATCATCTGAACCGGCATGAAGATGGTCGAGTATGAACAGCCGGCAAGCCACTCCGGTTCCCGGTGTGCGGGAGCGGGAGCACCACCGGCCGTGTGCAACCCGGCAACGATGAAGGAACCCTGATGTCCGAACTTACTGTTGAAAGAGCAGATCTCGGCATGGCCTGGGCGGTGAAAGACAGCTTCGTCCGGTATGTGCAGTCCATGCGCGATGGCCGCATCCTCCTGCGCGAGGGTGCCGCCGCGACCAATACCCGACAGTTCTATTTCCCGTTCAGAAGCCTGGACCAGTCCAACGGGGAGAACTTTGTGCTCCAGTTCGGCGGGGAGGCCCGATTCCTCGCCCATCATGGACTCATGTCGGTCTCCATTAGCCGTCCGAAGATCGAAGTCGGGCCCGACGGGGCATACCTGTCCATCGAGCAAGGAAATGAAATCGTTCGCCTTGCCGAACTCAGTCTGCCGTCGGTGTCGGTGGAAGACGGCGTCTGCATGTGGGCGGATACCCAGGTGGTGCTGACCGGCCCGGGCGCGGCTGTCTTCGCAGACAGCTACTCAGCCGGAGAACCCCTGGCACCTCTGACCATGAGAGCGCCATCGCTCGTGAACATACCCTAAGGAAACCTGTGGGGCACGAGCTGGTCCGGCGCCGGGCCACGCCTGAAAGAGACGGCGCCTTGTCCCGGATACCGTTCAGCCGGTGCATCCAAGCGCCATGGCGGCCGCCAACGACGTTTCCTGCAAGTGGGCTGACTGCATCGTTGGAACAAACGGGAGCGCGCCGGCTTGGATTCTACAAATCCAAGCCGGCGGGCGGCGTTCCGCATACTTTCTTACTGTGAAGCCACAGTTGCGGTTGTTCGGACCATGTGGGCGAAGCGGCGCGCCATTGCTTCGGTATGCTCCTTCACGATCCGGTCCTGATTCTCGAATGCCTGCATTCCGCGTCCTGCCCGCTCCACGGAAACCGTGTCATTCTCGTTAACCAGGGACAACCATCGGCGATAGCCCTCCGGAGACAGCTCAGGGTGAAACTGAACGCCCCAGGACACGTCGCCTACCCGGAAAGCCTGGTGCGGATATTGCGACGTCATGCCGAGCCAGACGGCCGAAGGGGGAAGCTGGTCGATCATGTCCCCATGCATCGCTCCGGCGAAGAAAGGGCCCGGCAAACCGGCCATCAGGGGATCTTCCGCAGCCTCGGCCCGCAGCGCTACCTCTACGACTCCCGCCTCCAGGCCTTGGTCGCCCTTGGCCACGGTTCCCCCGAACGTCTGTGCCATCAGCTGCGCTCCGAGGCAGATCCCGAGCGTGGGCTTCCCCTGGCTGGCCGCGGCTGCCATAAGGCTTCGGATGTCGGCTAGCCAGTGATAGACATGATCGTCCAAGGAGCTCATGTCCCCGCCCAGAACCACCAGGGCGTCCTCCTGGAATAATTCCGGAATCACCTCGTCCTTGAAAGGCTGGACCGTTCTCGTGCTTATCCCTTCGTCGTGCAACCACGTTCCGAGGCGGTCGATCGGACAGTAGGGATCCGGCTGGATGACGAGGGCCTGCAGAGTGCCGGCGCCTCGGTGCGGATCTGACTGAGGGGTCATAGTTGAATGTCCTATCGGGCGGTCGGGGTTTCAATACTTCAACGTAGCGAACAGCGTCGCCGGGACTGCAGTGCCACGTGCACATTTGAGATCCACATGTGTGTGCGTGCCGGGGGGCAGATGCTTTTGCATCGGACGGCGGCTGGCTTGGGATCCGTTTGGGCAATTCAAGTGTTCAGCTCCGGAAATCAGAGCAGGCGGTGGCGCGCGTCACTGAGGAACGGCGCGGTGTCCTTCCCTCACTGCCAGTCGTGCGGCAATACCGGTGGGAAGCCAGTCCCCTGCTTCTTCGAATGAATGACCGATGAGCTGCTCCACGCGCTGGAGGCGTTGTCGGAGTGTGTTGCGGTGAATGTGCAGTTTGGAGACGGTATCGGCAATGGATCCTTTATTGGATAGGAGCATGGCGACTGTTTCGGCCAGCTGCGTTCCATTTTCCGCGTCGTAGCGCGTGAGAGACCTGAGTTCAGCGAGCACATTCCTGATCTCTTCAGACATTCCTTCGCCGACAAGAGGCAATTCCTGCAGATGTTCTATTTCGCTGAACGAGGTAACCCGTCGCCCGGACGTCCTGGTAACCAGTTCTGTCCACGCCAATGCGGTTTCGGCGTCCGAAAGTGCCGGCTGAAGAGAGGCGACGTCGCGCGCCAGTGGCCCAATGCCGGCGAAAGCTGAGACGCCGCGGTGTTCGTCGAGCTCCGAAAGAGTTGTCTCCAGCTTCGTCCTGATCTCTTCTCCTGAACCGGAGGGAGTATCAATAAACAGCAGGCTAAGGGGCCCCTCGGTGAAGACCAGGGAGCGGGAGCCCGCCAGCTCCTGGAGGTAGGGGGCGATGCGCCGGGACACAGCATCAGAGTCGAATTTCAGCCGTTTCACCCGTACAAGGACGGGCAGCGTTCGGCCCTTGGACCAGCCTGACTCCTCGAGAATGCGGGCGAATGTACTCGTGCCGACGCTTCGCAGGAGGCGTGAAGCGTGGGATGAACCCACCGATTCCAGTTCTACTGCCTCAAACAGGGCGGCGAGCTGAGAGCAAATGGCGCTAAGCCGGTCAAGCTCCCTGGTGGAATAGCGGCGTGGACGGTAGCAGGTCACGATGCCCCGGGTGCTTGTGAGACCGAAGGAGACAGATATCCGCTCGTGCCCCGCGAAGTTGGATTCAATGAATTCGGACGTTGCTGTCCGTGAATGAGTGGTTCGGACAATGCTTCCGCTTCGCTCGCCCTTGTCCATCGCGATGGCGGTCGGCGGCGACGTGGCTGGGCCACGGCCGAAATATTCGATGACGCAACCGTCGGAACTCATGTGCTTGAGAATCGACTGCGCGGCCACTTGAGCGCATTGGAGAACCGACGTGGCAGAGTTGATCGGGAAATCGACAAGGAAATGCGCTGCAGCGGACTGACGCCGCAAGTCATCAACAGTCTCAGCCTGCAGCAGGCCGCTGGCAAGCAGCATGCCCACCTCGTCCGCAATCAGCTTTGACTCCCAGGTGAAGGTTTCCTCGGCATAGGACCAGAGACTGAACACGCCCAGGAGCGTCCCGGTCGGAGCCACGATCGGGACTACCAGCATCGAATTGAAATCTTCTTCCTGCAGTTCGCTGATGCTGACGAACCGCGGATCTTGCTGAATATTTTTGTTAAGGACAACTGACTGCCGGGTAAGCCCTACCCAGCCGGTTACCCCCTCGCCGAGGCGAAGGGTAACCCTTCCAACTTGCTGGCTTTGCACTCCAGCCGTGCCTGCACGCATGACCAGGACCTGTTCCTGTTCATCCCACAGGTAGACGAAAACCCCTGCTGAGTTGGTTGCCCTGGCTACCAAATCCACTGCCCTTTGAGCAAGGGCGAGCGGATCTGGGCCTTCCATCATTAGCTGCGTGAGCTCGGACAGGGTATCTGCCCGGAGCTCTGCTATTTGGAGTTTCTGGCGATAGTCAGCGGGCAGGACCTCATTCGGTTGCGAGGCCGTGGACTCAGCAGGGGTTTTCACCATTTCAGCTTAGAAGGCTCATGCCCATGGCGGCCCGACTGAACTGCCTTGGCGCGTTGACGCCGATCCAGGCCGCCTCTTCCTCCGCCGATCCGACCCGGTATAGGGCGGCGTTGCGTTCCTCCGCAGCGTAGACCTGGACAAGTTCGCCTGCGGGCGGAAGCATGCCGTGCACCTGGACCTTTCGACCGAACTGCTCCGTCCACCCGTACGGGGCCATTTCCAGTTCGGTGGATTCGAAGCCGGCAAAGTACTCAGCAAGGGCTGCGCCATGCCGTTGGGCCTGGGTCCAACTCTCAAACCGCCGATAGGTTCCGTCCTCGACCCGCCGGGCCGAAACATCTCCGATAGCGAAGATCCCGTCAGCGACTTCGCCGGTGTTCAGCAGGGCCTTCCCGTCCGCAGTGCAACGGACTCCATTGGAAAGGTCGAGCCCGCTGTAGGTCAGCCATTCCGTGTTGGGTCTGGCGCCGACAGCGCTGATGACCAAGTCGGCGTGCAGGTCAAGACCGCTGACGCTGACCGTCCAGTGGGCGTCCGCCTTCTGGATGGATTCCACAGCAACTCCAAAGTGAGTCACAACACCGGCCTGGTGCATCCATGCCTTCGCCTCCTCCCCCAAGTGTCCTGAAAAGAAGCGCTGCATGGGTTGCGGAGCCAAATCCACCACCGTGACGGCAAGCCCGCGCTGCGCGAGCGTCGACGCCAATTCCGCACCGATGGTTCCGGCGCCGATGATGATGGCGCTGGCAGCCCCTGCATCCACGGCGGTGCGCAGGGCCACGGCGTCCTGGGCAGTTCTTAGGCTGAGAACGCCCGCCGGCTCATTCGGCAACCGGATTGAGCCAGCTCCTGTTGCGATGACGACCGCGTCAGCCGCTACCTCTCCTAGCTTGTCCAGCAGGATTGTCCGCTTGTCGGTGAGCAGCCCGATCGCCTTTGCGTTGATGACCGGCGTAGCCTCCGGCCACCACTCGGCAGCCTCGACCGGACCAGTGCCAAGAAGAAACTGCTTGGACAGCGGAGGCCGGTCGTAGGGCGCCTTCGGATCTGAATCCAGGACGATGAATTCGCCTGCAAAACCCAGCTCACGACTGCGTTCAATCAGCATCGCCGATGCAACCGAAGCCCCAACGATCGCTACCCGCTCCGGCAGACGTGTCACGACGCCGAAACCTCGGAGGCCTTTTCACTGGCCTCGTTCGTTTCCCGTTCCAGGATTGCCCGTTCAGGGCAGTTCCGGATGGCCTTGCGGACGTTGGGCTCGTCACCGCTGTTTTCACGGCCGGGAATGACGTGGGCGTAGCCTTCCTCGTCGATCTCGAACGTTTCAGGTGCCAGAGCCCAGCACCGGGCGTGGCCTTGGCAACGCCCTCCGTCAACCCAAAGTTCTCCCATGGTGATCAAGCTCCAATCTTGAGGGTCAGCGGGCCGACGCCGTGCCACGGTTCGTCGTCATTCGCCCGTTCAAAGTGAGGGACAGCCTTCAGGAATTCCTCCATGGCGATAACCATTTCGGCGCGGCCAAGGTTCGATCCAAGGCACCGGTGGATACCTCCCCCGAAGGCCAGGTGGCGGTTGTCTTCACGGTCAATCTTGATTTCGTTCGGTTCTTCGTAGACCTCCGGGTCACGGTTGCCCGCACCGAAGACCAGCACGACGCGTTCGCCGGCCTTGATCTCCTGGCCCCGGACAACTGTGTCCGCCTTGGCCGTGCGGGCCATGGCCTGGACGGGGGAAAGCGTCCGCAGGAACTCCTCGGCAGCTGTGGGGATCAGATCCGGGTTCTGACGCAACTGCTGCTGGGCCTGCTGGTTGCCGGCGAGGTACCAAAGGGCAGAACGGATCGCCCAGGCAGTCGTGTCAAGCCCGGCCAGGAAGAGCAGGTAGCAGTACGACAGCAGCTCCTCGCGCGTGAGCTTCCGGCCCTTCACTTCGGCTTTCAGAAGCTGGGTGATCAGATCATTGCTGACCTCTGCCTCCGGTCCGGCCTTTTCCCGTTCGTCCAGAAGGCGGTCGAAGTAGTCGTTCAGTTCGCGTCCGGCCGCGTATGCGGTTTCCGGGTGCGCGGTGCGCTGATAGATGATCTCGTCGATCCATCGGTCGAAAATGGGCCAGTCATGCTCCGGATATCCGGCCAGCCGGCCGAAGATGATCGTCGGCATCGGGCGGGCAAGTTTCGCCGACACATCAACGACGTCGCCTGCCGCAAGAACCTCCTGACACAGCTGTCTTGCGGTCTCCCGCATTCCCGGCCCCAGCTTTGAAACGTTCATGGGAGTGAACATCGGGAGCAGGATTTTGCGGAAGTCAGCGTGGGTCGGCGGATCGATATCAATAGGAATCAGGGGGACATCAGTGCCGAACGCCGGAAGGAGCATCGAAGGTCCGACGGCGAAAGTGTCCGGGTCCTGCTCCGCGTTGAAGATGTCTTCGCTCTTGGTGATGTACCAAAAGCCGCCGTACTTGTCGCTGTGACCGACAGGACCGTTGGCGAGCATGTCCTGGTAATCGTCGAAGATGTTGTCGAGGGCCCGTCCGTGGAAGTCAAAGTCTGACTTGTTGTGGCTGAGCCCGTGCTCGGTTTCTGTGCTCATGAGTATTGCTCCTGAAGTAGTTGCTCTGACTGTGCGTGCGCCGCGGCCTTCTCCACGAGATCCACGAAGAGAGCCTTCTGGGCTTCGTCATAATCGACCATGTGTTCGGGGTGCCACTGCACTCCGATCAGGCTGGCATCATCGGCTTCGATTGCTTCGATGACGTCGCCCTCCCGTCCCACGACACGAAGGCCCTTTCCGAGTCTTCCCAGGCCCTGGTGGTGGTAGCTGTTCACCGGGATGCTCAGACTTCTGGCGATGCGGGCAAGTTCGGAATCGGGTTCCAGTTGCACCCTGTGCCATGGTTCGTGTGCCGGGTTGTCCTGCCAGTGCCCCCGGTCCGGGCTTACCTCCTGGACGAGGGTTCCACCGCGAATCACATTGATAAGCTGCATCCCCCGGCAGGTCGCCAGGATGGGTATGCCACGGAGCATGGCCTGGTTGTAAAGCTCGATTTCGAAGTCGTCTCGGATGTCGCACACGTCGTAGACCGTGTCGATCGGGTCCTCGCCGTACAGCCGGGGACTGATATCGCCTCCACCGGTGAGGATGAGCCCGTCGAAGCCGTCAAGCGCCCCATCGGGAATTGTTGCCGAAGAGGGAAGAATGGCAGGGCGTCCTCCCGCGGTCAGCACACCATTGGCATAGGCCATGTTCTGGACTGTCGAAGGCATCGGGCCAAACGCGGTGTCGACGGTTTGTCTGGCCGCTGAAATGGCGATGAGGGGGGCCCGCATGTCAGTACACCAGCCAACCGCCGTCGACGTGGATGGTGGTACCGGTCACCCAGCTGGCCTCGTCGCTGGCCAGGAACGCGACAGCGTTGGCAACGTCGGATGGCCGGCCGATCCGTCCGAGCGGCGTACGGTCGAGGAGGAACTTCACGGCTTCCTGGTTTTCCAGCACGGACTTGGTGAACGGGGTCTCGATGAAGCCGGGGGCGACAGCGTTGACGCGGATCTTGGAAGCCGCGGTTTCGATGGCCAAAGCCTTCGTGAACATTAGGAGTGCACCCTTGGAAGCGTTGTAGTGCACCTGGGGATGCCCGCTGCTGGCGATGACGATGTGGGCTTCGACAGAGGTGATGTTGACGATGGCGCTGGTTGAATCGTCGCCACGGGCGGCGGCGCCCTTCTCCAGCAGCGGTCGTGCGGCCTGGCTGACCAGGAACGGTCCGGTCGAGTTTACGGCGAAGACCTGGTCCCATTCGGCTACGCCGAGGTCGTCGAAGTTGCTGCCCTTGACGATGCCTGCGTTGTTGACAAGGGTGTCCAGCCGGCCGAATTTCGCGTCGATCTCGGCCATGCCGCTGTGGACCGAGGCTTCGTTGGCGACGTCCATAACAACAGGAACCATCTCCGGGTGCTGGGCGACCAAGCGCTCGAGGGCAGCCTCGTCACGGTCGAGGGCTACGACGGTGGCCCCCTCCTTGAGCAGCTTTCCTGCGATGGCAAGGCCGTTTCCGGACGCGGCTCCGGTGACTGCAGCGATCTTTCCGGGGTGAGTAGTCATTGTGTGCTTCTTTCTGGGTATGAAATGTGGAGAATGAACGTTCTTTAGCTGCTCTGGGCGCTAGATCCGTTCCAGGTAACGGGCGATTTCGAAGTCGGTGACACTGGTCTGGAGCTTGCGGAGCTCCCAGCGCCTCGTCTGGACGTAGTGGGTCACGAATGTTTCGCCGAAGTACGCCCTGGCGACCTCGCTTTTCTCGAACTGTTCGATGGCCTGGTCAAGTGTTCCGGGCAGCTGCTTGACCTGGTGTCCTTCTTCCAGGGCATAGGCGTTGCCAACGATCCGCTTGGGAGCGGTCATTTTGGTGTCCACGCCGTGCAGGCCGGCGGCGATGCTTGCGGCGATGACCAGGTAAGGGTTGGCGTCGGCTCCCGGCACCCGGTTTTCGATGCGTGCAGCACTGCCCTTTGACGGGATCGACCTGATGGCGACCGTACGGTTGTCCAGCCCCCAGGTGGCACTGGATCCGGCCCACTGCCCGCCTTCGGTCCGCTTGTAGGAGTTGATAGTGGGCAGGTAGAGGGCTGTCAGCTCCGGTGCCGTCTCTACGACGCCCGCCAGGTAGTTGTACCCGATGGCGCTCAGCTCGCCGGGTTCTTCGGCATTGGCGAAGGCTGACTTGCCGGATTCCGGATCCCAAAGACTTTGGTGCATGTGCCCGGACGATCCGGCCCACTCGGGATTGATCTTGGCCATGAACGATGCCGTGTAGCCGGCCTCAGCGGCCACTTCCTTGACGGTGGCCTTAAGCCGGAGGGCGTTGTCCGCTGCTGCAAGAGCATCGGAATAGTGGATGTTCATCTCGAACTGGCCGGGTCCGTTTTCGCTGTTGCTGGCCTCGATGAAGATGCCCTGCTCGGACAGGCGGCGCCGGATCTCACCGATGAGGAACTCGGTGCCTGTGTCCCTGACGAGGCTGTAGGTGTGGCTCCCGGCAGTAATGGGGGTCAGATCCCGCCAGCCTTGGGCAGCAAGCTCCGTCGGAGTGCCCTTGAACAGGTAGAACTCGAACTCGTAGGCGCAGACCGGCGTGTAGCCGAGGTCTTCGGCTTTCTTGATGACCCGCTTGAGAATGCTCCGGGGACAGATCGCCGCAGGCTCGCCGGACATCTCGTAAGCGTCGCAAATGACGGAAGCCACGCCGGGCTCCCCGGAAACGACCTTCAGGGTGCTCAGATCCGGGAGGAGCGTCACGTCAGGATAGCCTGAGTCCCAGCCCGTGTAGCTGAGATCGGAAATGATTTCGTCCTGAATATCCCAGCCGAAGATGATGTTGCAGATATTTGTTCCGCGCTCAGCGACACTTTCGAGGAAATACCGGGCCGGGATGCGCTTACCGCGCCACACTCCGTCCAAGTCCACCACGCCCACTTTGAAGGTTTTGATGTCGTTTTCTGTGACGAATTTTTGCAGTTCGTCGTGGGCTGACGCCGCCGGGGATTGATCTTGCATGTCAATAGCCTCGAGTTCTTGGAGGTCCTCCGGGACCTGTGTGATCGGACTCACTGTGTACCTCTTTATCCTCATTGATATTGGTTACTAAAAACACTAAATGGGGGGTGTGCTTGGCGTATGTGCAAGGCGCACATCATGATTGCCGGCTGCATGCATCCGGTAAGCCAGCTCACATTTGATGGGTTCCTGCCCGGCACCAAGGGCGCGAAGTCTTCTCGGAACCGGGCAGGGTGAGTGGGCCTAGTAGACGTCCTTGACATAACGTCCTTCGCTCTTCATGGACTGCAGGTAATCGTGCGCCTTGTCGGAGGTCATTGCGCCATTGCTGCTGAGCACGGCCAGCAGGGCTTCGTCGATGTCAGGTGCTATCTGTTTGCCACCGCAGACATAGACCGAGGCTCCTCCCGATAGCCACGCAAAGATCTCTTTACCTTCTTCGCGGATCCGGTCCTGGACGTAGACCTTGCCCTGTTGATCCCGCGAGAAAGCCAGGCTGAGCCGATCCAGCACGCCGGTTCCCTGCAGTTCTGCCATTTCCGCCTGGTACAGCCAGGAAGGCCTTTCGTGGCGGTCCCCGAAGAAGAGCCAGTTCCGTCCCCGGGCCTGTGAGACTTCACGTTCACGGAGGAAGCCACGGAACGGGGCAACTCCGACACCGGGACCGATCATGATCACGTCAGCTGAGCTGTCGGGGGGCAGGTGGAACTCGTGCGCTGGAAGCGGGAACACTTTCATGGCTGTCCTGGTCTGCGCGGCGGACTGGAGGAAACCGCTGCACGCACCCGTATGCCGGCGGCCGGCAGTCTCGTATCGCACGGAGGAGACCGTCAGGTGGACGCGGTCCCCGTCAGCGAGAGGGCTGGATGCGATGGAGTACGACCGGTGCTGCAGAGGCCTCAGCATGGAGAGGAACTCCTGGGGGTCGACGTCCTTTGAACGGGTTTCCTGCAACACGTCCAGCATGTCCCGTCCCCACAGCCAGTCTTCCAAGGCGTTCCGGTCACCGGACTCGACCAGGCTCCGCACAGGATGGTCCATCCCAAGATCCTCGACCAGCCAGGCCACGATTCCCAGATGGGGCAGCCGGAGCTCATAATCGTCTTGAAGCGACTCGCGTACAGCCTTGCCGTCATCGCCGAACACCTCGCTGCCCTCAAGGCCAAGGAACGCGAGCAGGTCTGCCACCAGCTCGATGGAGTTGGTCGGAATCACAGCAAGTGAGTCACCTGGCCGGTAGTTGCAGCTGTCACCGCTGACCTGAAGCTCATAATGCCAAACCTCTTTTTCGGAACCCGGCGCGCTCAGGAGACGCGCCTCGACGACCGTGGCGGTATCAGGCTCCCGGCGTGTGCTTTTGGGCTGCTCGGCAGCCCTTGTTCCCTGGACAGTGGAGCCGTCCGGGTTCGTCCCTGGCTTCCTCGGAGCAACAGTCTTGAAGGTCTCAAGCATGCCCTTGATCCACTTGCCCGACGTCAGGTCATAGTCAACGTCGCAATCGAGGCGGGCGAGGATCCTTGTGCCGCCGAGCTCGCCAAGGCGCTCGTCAAGGTCGATGCCGGCCTTGCAGAAGTCCTCGTACATCGAGTCGCCAATGGCGAGGACCGCGAAGGGAACATCCTTGAACAGGTCAGAATCGGCGCTTTGGAGCAGATCCCAAAACGGCTGCGCGTTGTCCGGCATGTGACCGTTGTCGTGTGTGGCGGTAACGATCAGTACGCGTTCCTTGCGTGCCGCATCTTCCGGGCTCAGCATGTCCAGGCTCATGAGCTCCGCCGCATACCCCTGGGCATTTGCCTTGTCCACGATGTTGGAGGCAAGGAATTCCGCGTTCCCGGTCTGGCTGCCGTAAAGGACGCTGAGGGCCTGCACAGCGGTGCCTGTTTCGCTGGAAACTTCGGAAGAGGTGCCTTGGTCAGTGCGGACCAGCTCCCCTGTATCAGTTGTCACGATCAGTCCTTACAAAGACGGTTTTGAGTTCGGTGTAGGCCTCGATGGCCGCTTGGCCCAGTCCGCGGCCGATGCCGGACTGTTTGAAGCCGCCGAAGGGCGTTTGCATCCGGATTGAAGAGTTGGAGTTGACTGAGAGCGCGCCGGACTCCACACCCCGTGCCGTCCTAAGGGCCTGGCCCACATCGTTGGTCCAGATTGAGCCGCTCAGCCCGTAAATGGAGCTGTTTGCCAGAGCGATGGCTTCTTCTTCGGTGTCAAAGGGAATGACCGAGGCGATGGGGCCGAAGATCTCATCAGTTGCCACCCTGCTCTTGGGGTCCGGCGCAATGACAATTCGAGGTGCCATCCAGAAACCGGGACCCTCCGGTGCTTCGCCGGCGGTGACAACGTTCAGCCCTTCACCCAGGAAGCTCGAAACGGATTCGCGGTGGCCCGCCGACACCAGAGGGCCGAGGTTCGTTGTGGCGTCGAGCGGGTTACCGATCTTCAGGGCCCGGGTTGATTCGATGAACCCTTCAACGAACTCGTCGAAGACTCCCCGCTGCACGAGAAAGCGGCTGCGGGCGCAGCAGTCCTGCCCGGTGTTGTCGAAGACTGACATGGGAGCCGCCTGAACACACTTGGCAAGGTCGACGTCGTTGTAAACGACACTTGCGGACTTGCCGCCCAGCTCAAGTGTCACCCGTTTCATCGTCTTGGAAGCAGCCTGGATAATCGACCGGCCGGTTTCGGTGGAACCGGTGAAACTGACCTTGTTCACGCCGGGGTGTTCGGCAAGGGCGTTACCAACGCGTGCCCCGGATCCGGTAAGAACCTGGAGCGCGTCGCCTACGACGCCCAGTTCGTTCACGATTTGGCCGAGACGGACAGTGGACAGCGGGGTAAGGGCCGCCGGCTTGACGATGACAGCGTTGCCGCAGGCGAGGGCGGGTGCAATACCCCACGACGCAATCGGAAGGGGGAAGTTCCACGGGGAGATTACGGCTACGACGCCCATGGGCTCGCGGAAAGTCATGCTGATGCCGCCGTCCACGGGGATGGTGTCTCCGAGGATCTTGTCGATAATGCCCGCATAGTACTTGAAGCATTCGGCGACTCCGAGCACTTCCTGGCGGGCGGCGGCCAGCGGTTTGCCGACGTCGGTTGATTCGAGCAATGCCAGCTCATCGCTGTGGGCGATGACTGCATCGGCGATGGCCCAAAGTGCATCACGGCGCTCGGCTATCGGCTTCCGCGCCCAGATGCTTTGCGCCTTCCTGGCACGTTCGACGGCGGCGTCGACTTCTGCCAGGTCGTGCGAGGGGACTTCGCCGATCAGTTCCTCCGTAGCGGGGTTGTAAACGGAAATGATGCTGCTCATACTCGGGTGCTCCTTCAGGAGAGTGGTCTTCGTCGAAAGATTCCTAGCCGTTTGTGAAGTCTGGGAAGCTCCGTTGTTACCGAGCATGCCCGCGCACCCGGTCCAAGAGCGAGTGCGACGGGCACCACATCAATGAGCGCCATGTGCAAACTGCACACTGAGGCGATCCGGCGCGGAAACTGTGCATTGCGACCATGAACGGTGGCGACAGTGTGCAGGGCTGACACAGGCGCAGGCAGCGCGGAACTTTAGGCTGTAACGCAGTTCACACGCTGTGCGGCAAGGGGGCCGCGAAAGCTGAGTTCCGCGACGCCTGATTTGGTTCCGTCTTATCGAAGGCGTCGTGAAGATCATCGAACTTCGAACGTCCTGGAGGGACGAATGGCAACTAACAATGTTAAATTTGAGCCCGTGGATGCGGGACCCAACGGAATGTTGAGTCCGGATAAGCTACTTGGCCGCGGGCTCGGCGTCGGGTCGATCGTGTTCATGGTCGTGGCGGGTGCCGCACCAATGACAGCTGTGGTCGCCGGCTGGCCCGTGGTGGTCTCTGCCTCCGAAGGCACGGGCGGCCCACTGTTTTTCCTGATTGCGACGGCGATCCTGTTCCTGTTCGCCGTGGGCTTCACCCGGATGACACCCTACGTGAAGAACGCAGGGGCCTTCTACTCGTACATTCAGACGGGCCTCGGCCGGGGCATGGGGCTTGGTGCATCAACCTTCGCACTTGGCACATACCTGCTCCTGTTTCTCGCACTGTGTTCCTATTTGGGATCGGCGGCCCAGACCACTGTCCATGACCTGGGTGGTCCGGATCTTCCCTGGTGGCTGTGCAGCCTTGTGCTGATGGCAACGTGCGGTGCCCTTGCGTACCGGGATGTCGAGCTCTCCGCCAAGGTCCTGGGCGTGGTCCTGGTCATCGAAACTGTCGTTTTGTTGGCAGTGAATATCGGCGTCGTCGTGCATGGCGGTGCCGAGGGGTTGAGTGCTGACTCGCTATCCCCCGCACGTCTGGGGGAAGGTGTGCCCCCGTTGGGTGTCATGTTTGCCTTCTTCTCGTTCATCGGCTTTGAGGCGACCGCGGTCTTTCGCAACGAAGCGCGTGACCCCGACCGGACAATACCGCGCGCGACGTACATTGCCGTTCTTGGTGTCGGCATCTTCTACACCTTCACCGCATGGGCCATGCAGGCCGGAGTCGGTGACAGCCACATCGTCGAAGCGGCAACAGACGATCCGACCAGCATCGTGGTCGGTCTGGCCGCCAAGTACGTTTCCCCTGTCCTTGCCACTCTTCTTCAGGTCTTCCTGATCAGCAGCCTCTTCGCGTGCATTCTGACGTTCCAGAACGTACTTACGCGCTACCTGTTCACCCTGGGATCCCAGGGCGTGCTGCCGGCGGGGCTTGGCACCGTCCATCCTCGCCACCGGGCTCCCTCGAGGGCCTCATTGACTGTGTCAATAACGGCCATTGCCTTGCTTGGAGTCGAGGCGCTCATCGGGCTTGACCCGGTGACGGAGGCCTACACCTGGTTCTCCGGATCTGCGACGCTCGGTGTTGTGGTTCTGATGGCCCTGACCTCCTTCTCGGTGCTTGTGTTCTTTCGGAGAAAGGCAAGGGGAAAGCTTTGGGCCACGCTGTTCGCGCCGGCACTTGCAGTGATGGGTCTGGCGGCGATTGTCTTCCTGGTCGTGCAGAACTTCGGCCTTCTTGTCGGCGGTGACCTCGCCGCAGGCATCCTACTGTCGGTGATGGGAGCCCTGTTTGTCGGCGGTTTGGTGACCGCCCTGGTAATGCGCTCAAGGCGGCCTGATGCCTACGCCGCCCTGGTCCCAGCAATGTCAGACCAGGAGCACGAACCCGCTGAAAGCCGGAACGGCGCAGCCGCGGAATAAGAGCGGCACACCCCGTCTCCGGTGCCCGGGTCGTTGTCACGAACGACCACACGGCACCGGAGGCACTGCCGTCGTATCCGTCTCGTCGTGACAGTGCCAAGAAGCCAAACCATAAAGGAGTTTTCCAGTTCCATGAGCGCTCTGTTGAAGCAGACCATTGACAAGACGTACCCGGTGGTCACGCATGGCCAGGGAGTCTACCTGTACGACTCAGCCGGTCGGCAGTACCTGGATGGATGCAGCGGCGCCATGACTGCAAACATCGGCCATGGGGTTGAAGAAGTTGCAGAGGCCATGAAGGACCAGGCCGGCCGCGTGGCTTTCACATATCGAACCCAGTTCACCAATGCGCCCGCCGAGGACCTGGCGCGTCGGCTCACCGCTATGGCTCCCGGCGACCTTGACTGGGCGTTCTTCGTAAACAGCGGCTCGGAGGCGTCCGAATTCGCCATTCGGTCTGCCGTCGGCTACTGGCGCGAAAGGGGCGTCCCGGGCAAATTCAAAGTCCTCGGCCGGAACATTAGCTATCACGGCATGACTATGGGAGCGCTGTCGATGTCCGGGCACGCAGCACGCCGCCCCGACTACGGGCCGTTGTTGCATGCGTTCTCCTTCGCCCCGCCAGCGTATGCATATCGCTTCGCTCAGCCGGGCGAGAACGAAGAAGACTACGCGCTGCGAGCTGCGAGAGCCTTCGAAGAAGCCATTCGGAACGAGGACCCCGGCACAGTCGCAGCAGTGATCGTGGAACCAATAGTGGGAGCCGCCGGCGGGGTTCTTACACCTCCGGCCGGCTACCTCTCCCGGCTGCGCGAAATCTGTGACCGGCTGAATGTGCTGCTGATCATTGATGAGGTGATCACGGGTATCGGACGCACGGGAGATTGGTTCGCGAGTTCCTATGAGAACGTCGTGCCGGACCTTCTTCTTATGGGCAAAGGATTGAGTGCCGGTTATTCCCCTGTTGCTGGCGTCCTGCTGCGAAGCCACATCGTCGACGCGCTCAGGGAGGGCAGCGGCGTCGCCCCGTTCGGGCACACCTTCTCGGGGAACCCCCTCGGGGCAGCCACCTGCCTGGCCGTCCTGGACTTTATGGAACGCCGGAACATCCTCGCAAACGTCCGGCAACGGGGGGAACAGCTCGAAGAGGGTCTGCTCTCCCTGGCAACCCGGTACCGGTGCATGGCCGACGTCCGCGGCCGGGGCCTCCTGTGGGGCTTCGAGTTCGTTATGGACCAGGAAAGCAAGCAGGCACCCGATCCGTCGCTCGGAACGGCCAACACATTCGTGCAGGAATGCCTCGCCCAGGGACTCATTGTCTATCCGGCCGGCATCGCCCCGCTGAACAACGCTGTGATCCTGTCCCCGCCCTTGGTGATCAACGAAGAGGAGACACGGGTACTCCTGGCGAAGCTGGAGAAAGCGGTCTGCGCCATGGAACGCCACGTGGAGCGCTGGGCAGCAGCGGGTGACAACCGGCGTGGAATCCGAGTTGGAATTGGAAGCTGACCTCATCCCTTCAGGTCAACAGTGGAGCCGGCGCTGGTCACCTTGCACATAGCGGTCGTAAAGGCTGTTCCCTCCACACACTTTTGAAATTCCACCAGGGCTGAAGATGGTCGAAGCGACTCATCTTCCAGCACCTCAACCAACAAGGAAGCCAAGTGACTACACCGATTCTTGCCGCCGTGCTGGAAAAGCCCGGTTCCCCTCTCCAGTTCCGCGAATTGCTGCTGGACGATCCGGAGGACAATGAGGTTCTCATCCGGACCGAGCGCGTGGGACTGTGCCATAGCGATCTGCACTACCTGAAGGGGTCGCTGGATATCTCTCTGCCGGCTGTCCTCGGGCATGAAGTCGCAGGCATTGTCGAGCGTGTTGGCTCTGCGGTCACAAGAATTAAGACCGGTGACCGGGTCGTGGCAACGGTCACCCCCTCCTGTGGAGCCTGCCGTAACTGCATCAGCGGGCGCCCGACCCAGTGCGAACGGGTCGATTCAATGCGTGAGCGGGCTCGCCCCAGGCTCCTCTCACCTGATGGATCAAGCGTTGAGTCGCTCGGCGGTATCGGCGCATTTGCCGAGGCCTTCCTGGTGAGAGAGGCATCCGTTGCAGTGGTCGGCTCGGACCTGCCTCCCCAAGTGGCCTGTCTTCTCGGTTGCTGCATCAGCACGGGAGTCGGCGCGGTTATTCACGGCGCAAAGGTGGGGTCAGAACATACTGTTGCCGTAATCGGTTGCGGCGGTGTTGGAATAGCTGCCATTCAGGGTGCCAGGTTGGCTGGGGCCCGACGAATCATTGCCATTGACGCCGTGCCGGCGAAGCTGGAGCTAGCCCGCAACTTCGGAGCCACAGACACTGTCGTATCATCACCCGACCCGACAGAAACCCTCAGCCAGGTCCGATCACTTCTTCCCCAGGGTGTCAGCCATGCAATCGAGGCGGTGGGCCGCAGCCAGACAGCGGAACTCGCCTTTTCGCTCCTGAGCCCGACCGGAATCGCCACCATCCTCGGTCTCATGCCCACAGGGTCCGAACTGCGTATCCCCGCAGATGCACTTGTCTACGGTGACAGACATCTGCAAGGCGCCTACATGGGCGCGAACAGGTTCCTCAGCGACGTGGACATGTTCACAGACCACTACCTGAACAACCGACTGGATCTCGATGCAATGGTCACCAAAGAACTGCCCTTCGAACGCATCAACGAGGGGTTCGAAGCGATGGCGGAAGCATCAACCATCCGCGTGGTGCTGAACATGACCGACAGGTAATCGTGATCCGGAGAACCTTGTAAATCGTTCCGACACGAAAGCGGCGCGACGAGGCGCTGCAAATCCTCCCACACATGAACAGCCAAACGTCAGGGCCCAACATTCGCCATCGCTGGCCATGAACGAAAAAGACACAAACGAAACCAGAGGAGCCACCTTAAATGACTGCTGAAGGACTAGCACAACTGACAGACATTGCCCCCGACCTCGTCGAGCAACGCTCCTTCATTGATGGTGCATGGCTGCAGCTCGAAGAAAACGGCCGCTACCTCACCAACCCGAATACCGGCGAACCCCGACAGCCGATGCGCAAGACCGCGAAAAATGATGTCGAACGCGCACTCGCCGCAGCAGCGACACTGCACGGGTCCGGAAAACTTGAAGACATCAAACTCCGCGACCGTCTTGAGCTCCTGACAGAGGTAGCGGCGTCCCTCGATGCCAAGAGCGAAGAAATCGCTTTGCAGGACAGCATCAACACCGGAGTCCCTATCCAAACCACCCGCCTGATTGCTGGCGCACTCGGCGACAGAATCCGCGGCACTATTAGTGAAGCAGAGCAGCTTGGTGAATCGGAGACCCTTGACCATGACAGGTCTGTGGTCATCCTGCGCAAGCCACTCGGCCCCGCCCTCATCGTCGGCCCCTGGAATGCCCCAACCTTCACCGTAGTCGGCAAGGTGGCGGCAGCCATCGCGGCAGGTTGCCCGGTGATTCTCAAACCCTCCGAGAATGCCCCCGGCGGTTGCCAGCTCTTCGCCGAGTCGATCGTGGCTGCCATGACCGAGCTTGATTACCCGGGCTCCGCGTTTCAGCTGGTTCATGGAAATTCGGAGACAGGGTCACTGCTGACATCAGACCCCAGGATCGAGGCTCTTTCGTTCACGGGCGGCGATTCCGCAGGCCGCACAGTCGCGCAGGCCGCCGCATCCAATCTGGCGGTGATGCAGATGGAGCTCGGATCCAACAATCCCGTGATCATTCTGGATGATGCCGATGTCAGCTCTGCGGCTCGGTCCATTGTGCAGGGCATGACCCGTCTCAACGGCCAGTGGTGCGAGGCGCCCGGCAAGGTCCTGGTTGACGAGTCTATTCACGACCGTTTCGTTGAGGCCATGAAGTCCGAACTCAGGAAGCTCCGGGTCGGAAACGCCCTGGATGAATCGACGCAAGTGGGTCCCCTGGCATTCCAGCGACAGCGCGATGGCTTGAAAGCCTCAGTAAACCGGCTCCTCGAGCTGGGGGGCAAGCTCGTCACTGGCGGCGAGCTGCCGGATTCTGACGGTTGGTTCATGGCGCCGGGGATGATCGTCGGATGTGCCGCCGAGGCAGCCTCCGAAGAGCTTTTCGGGCCGCTCGTAACGGTACATGCCGTACATACGGTGGAGGAGGCGCTTAGCCATGCCAACGGCCTCGCAACCGGCCTGGACGCCTACGTTTTCGGCGGCAACGAGGCAAGGGCCGTCGAAGTGGGATCCCGTATCCGTGCCGGTGAAATCCGCATCAACGGCACCTTCATGAGCGACCTCGCCGGCAATTCACGCCAAAGCTTTTGGGGCACCAGCGGTATCGGTGGTCACGGTCCGCAGTACGGCGTCCGTTTCTTTACCGGCGACCGCGTGATTGGCGTGGACAGGACCGACCTTCCGCTCTAAGGGTCATCTCCGACCGCAACATGAAGCCACGTCCCGCGGCGCTTGAGACAAATTTTCCGGGAAACGTGACTCACGGTCACGAAGCCCCCCTATGTCAGGAATGGCGCACCGGGGCGGCCAACACGAGAAAGTTCCTTCAATGACCAATACGACACCAACAGATGCCGTGCCCTTTTCAGCGCTGAGCCTCCTCGAGGGCGCCTCAGCGGCGATACCGTCCTTCGAAAGTGACTTGGTTGATTTCCGCAGGGAAATGCACGCAGAACCTGAAGTCGGCCTGCACCTGCCCCGTACCCAGGCACGGGTCCTGGAAGCAATCAAGGAACTCAACCTCGAAATAACGCTAGGACAAGCCGCCTCCTCCGTTGTTGCGGTACTACGCGGCGGGGCAACCCAGTCCGCGCTAGGAAGCCGTTCCACGGTACTGCTCAGAGGAGACATGGACGCATTACCCGTGGCAGAACAGACGGGTTTGTCCTTTGCCTCGACCAATGGTGCAATGCATGCCTGCGGCCATGACCTGCACACAGCAGGTCTCATTGGTGCCGCCCGTTTGCTTTCATCAGTACGTGACAGCCTTACCGGCGACGTCATCTTCATGTTCCAGCCCGGTGAAGAGGGACATGACGGAGCCCGCATCATGCTGGAAGAAGGCGCTCTTAGCGCGGCCGGCAGGCGACCGGATGCTGCCTACGCCCTGCACGTAGTTTCGGACATGCCCGCTGGACTGTTCACGACCCGTGCCGGCTCCTACATGGCAGCCTTCGGAGACCTTTCCGTCAAGGTTCTCGGGCGGGGTGGGCACGGGTCCCGACCCTATCAGGCTCTGGACCCGATACAAGTGGCTGCTGAAATGCTGGGCGCACTACAGACATATATCACCAAGCGATTCAACGTCTTTGATCCCGTTGTCCTGTCCGTGGGCCAATTCCATGGCGGTTCAGCCTCTAACGTCATACCTGACTCGGCGGAATTCTCCGCCAGCGTCAGATCCTTCAGTCCCGGGGTTGAAGCGCGGCTCGCACAGGAACTGCCCGACTTCATCCGGCAATTAGCGACCGCACATCAACTGACGGCTGAGGCACGGTTCACTCCGATAATGCCCGCCACCATCAACCACGAAAGTGACGCCGAACTTTGGAGCCAGACTGCGCGCAACTTCTACGGTGACCACCGGTTCATACAGAGCCACAACCCCCGGACAGGCTCTGACGATTTCTCACGTTTGCTCGTTGAGGTCCCCGGAGCGTACGGGCATCTCGGCGCCGGATCACTGGACGTCGACCCCGCAGAGTGGGCTCCCATGCACTCCCCCAGGGCAACGTTTGATGACAGCATCCTGGTCGACCAAGCACAATTCATGGCGGGCGTGGCACTGGGAAAGCTACAGGAGCTGGAGTTTTTGGGGTAGCGGCGGGCGCAGCCTGATCGTTCCCGGACATCCTGCGCCTCCACTTGAAGCAGTGCACGTGGCAGCACTGGTGTAGGAGCTCCGAATGAAGGGCAATCCAATCAGTCAAGTTGACGCAAGCCCAACCTGACGTCAGGCAGGTACTCACAACGAGTGGGAACGGGGATCGATTCTTCTCTCCCTGACCCTAAATGGAGAAACTCGCAGAACTAAATCCGGGCACGGCCCCAAGCGGCAGCGCAGCGTATTGGTTCTGGTTGGAACGTCTTCGCCAGAAGTGGCCATCGTCATCGGTGGAGCATACATGATGCGGTGACATGACGATCTCCGCACATTGTCAACCAGAGGCCACGAAGAAACACCTGACCCTGAACGCTTTGAAGTATCCTAAGTTTAGGATGGACTCCGGTTGAGTCCGAATAACATTGCGAAATCATGCTGAGATCCATGCAGGAGCAGGAAAGACGGACATCAGGGCTTCTCCGCAGTCCCTAATTTCGAACCCTAAGCGGCTCAGAGTAACCAGCAGGGGCAGGCAGCGGCTGACGAAATCTCCATTTATCGGCATTCAAACACGGGGTAGAAGTAGACCCTCAGGCCCGCACGGCGTCCGGGTTCCAACAAGTTGAACGCCAGACGAAACACATTCATTCATGTCCAAAAGCCAGGTTGGTCATACACCCGGCGGGACCACCCGTCACTAGGATGGGTCAGCAAGTCCCGTACACAACGGGTACCCCATCACCACGGGGCCATATTCGATTCATTCTCGCGGCCGCCTCCTGCGCTCGACTTTACGATAACCCGTATGAGCTTCTGAAGGACAACCCATGACCCTGCGCCTTGGCAAAGAGTGTTAAGGATGGGGCACGTTCGCAACGTCGTCTTCGTGCACCTCGGCGGTGACCGCAGTGCCCTGTTGGACCGCATGAACGCCCGCGACCTCGAGTTCATGCCGAGCAGCCTCCTCGACTCGCAATTGCGCACTCTCGAACCCCTGGGCCGGAACGAAGAGCACGTGTTGGCCAACTTCCAACTCGCTCCCCCGCTGCTCGTGGATTCGATCTGCAAAGAGAGCTTGCCGACTAGTCGGATCCTCAGGATGCATTGTCCGGCCCTAGTGGATCGCCGGTGGGGCAGCAATCTTGCGAATATGGCACGTCCGGGCCTGTAACTGTAAAACTGGGGGCAGGAGGTAACTCATGGCCAGGATTGTGCGTACATCTTCCATTCCGGCCCGCAATCGGGTGGCGTTTTGGACTGAAAGCGTCTCTGAGGCTTTCGTCAGCCTGGAGTGCAAGGCCGGTGCCGGCCATGAGGACATCCAAGGTGAATTGTCTGTCCAATCACTGGCTTCCTTGGACCTCGCCCGTGTTCGAGCAAGTGCTCAGGCTGTTCACCGTACGTCGGCCAACATCAGATCATCCCAAGAGGATTTTTACCTCGTTGGCGTTCAAACCCAGGGTTCATGCGTAGTAACCCAGGCTGGAAGGTCTGCTGTCATAGCGGACGGCGCGTTCGCACTATACGACACATCGAGGCCGTATTCCCTTGAGCTGACAGATCGCTTTGAGCAACTGGTCCTGCGCCTACCACGTGCAGCGTTTGAAACACACCTCCCTGGCGCGGAAGGTCTGACAGCGCAAGCGGTGATCGCCAGTCCAGGCGCAGCACGCATCCTGGTCAATACCGTAAAAATGCTCGCGGATGATATCGAGTTCCTGACACCGGCCGCGGCACTGGCTGTTTCACATGGTCTGGAGCACTTGATTGTCGCTGGTCTCCGCGGACTAACCAGCGATGCCGCCGATGATTCCAGCACGCTCAGGAAGGAAATAATCCAGCGCTACATCATGGACAACCTGAGGGATGATTCGCTCAGCATTGCAAACATCTCCCAGCAACTCCATCTCTCACCAAGCAGCATCCACCGTTCCTTCGCCCTCCAAGGACAAACCGTCATGGGTTGGGTGTGGCGTCAACGGCTGGAAGGAATCCGTCGGGAACTCCTTGCCGGCAGCCACAAAGGAACGTTGAGCCAGCTAGCTTACTCCTGGGGATTCTCAGACTCCGCACACTTCAGCAGGGCTTTTCGTCGACAGTACGGCCAAGCCCCGTCATCACTGCAACGGCCGCTAACCTAACCGTGAACCACTGTCGCCGGGCCTGCAGACATCACCTAGGCGAAATGACACGTAGAGTCAACGAGATTGCCATGAAGGGGCAAGACATGGGTAAGACAGCTACCTAACGTTGAAAGCATCCAAGAAGCCGTGTTCTCGGTCACATAACTTAGGAGCTTTCAATGGACCACCCCAAGTTCAAGGCCGCCGCCATCCAGGCCGCGCCCGTGTTCCTCAACCTCGACGCCACCATCAACAAGGCGGTCGCCCTCATCGAGGAAGCATCGAGCAACGGCGCTGAGGTCATCGCCTTCCCCGAAACCTGGCTCCCGGGCTACCCCTGGTACGCCTGGCTGGACGCACCCGCTCTTTGGCTGGCGAAATTCGGGCAGCGCTACTTCGACAACTCCCTCGAATATGGAACACCCCAGGCCGAGCGACTCGCCAAAGCCGCCAAGGACAACAAGATTATGGTTGGCATGGGCCTAAGCGAACGCAATGGCAGCAGCCTCTACATCGCTCAATGGATCATCGGCAACGACGGAAAAACGATCGCCCAGCGGCGCAAGCTTAAGCCGACCCACGTTGAACGCACCATTTATGGCGAAGGCGACGGCAGCGACCTCTCCGTCTGGGACACCAACCTTGGACGTGTGGGCGGCTTGTGCTGCTGGGAACACCTGCAACCATTGTCCAAATACGCAATGTACTCCCAAAACGAACAGCTCCATTTCGCAGCCTGGCCCAGCTTTTCCATCTACGAGGGGGGCGCCTATGCACTCAGCGGCGAAGCCAACGTCTCAGCCTCCCGCGTCTACGCACTGGAAGGATCCTGCTATGTCCTAGCACCCACGGCCATCGTTTCGCAGGAAATGCAAGACGAAATGTGCGAAACCGAACTGCAGAAGGCGCTCCTAAAAACCGGCGGCGGATACAGCCGCATCTTTGGACCCGACGGTAAACAACTCCACGAGTCGCTCCCAACGGATCAGGAAGGAATCATCTACGCAGACATCGACCTGGGCACAATCTCCCTCTCCAAAGCCATTGCAGACCCAGCCGGTCACTACTCCCGCCCCGACGCTACCCAACTCGTCCTGAACAAGACCAGCCGACGTGCGGTTGTCGATACAACACCGGACGAACAAACATCGCGTTATCCCGACGCCGCATCCCACCCAGATGATGTCGCCGAAACCCCCATGTGGGGTGCCGCATCGGCCGATATCGACACGCTGGTTAAGGATCCGCAGGCTCTCTAAAGGTCAAACCCGGGTGTGCGGTGGTTCGGATCCTGAGCCGCCGCACACCATACCTAACCGCGATGAACCGCCGCGCGCTCCGGTGCTGGCCTTGATGGAAATTGTGAAGGGGTGTGGTGCTCGAGTGGCTATTTTGATGCCATGAGAGCTTGGAGGCTGTTTGTTTCATGCGTATTTGCAGCCATTTGAGCTTTGTGCCGGTTTGGCCGTCGCAGTCGTTGACGACTTTGAGGAGTTCTTTGTCTCTAGTCCTTGAGCTGCCAGGATCTGGCTGTATTTAGGCCAATGGACGTCGGTTGCCACATTCATGAGAAGCGTCAGTTCCCCGGTGGTATGGGCTTCCAAGCGCGGTCCCTGCCTCAGGGATTTTTCGATCCTGTCCAAATCGACGGCCTTCTCACTGTTTCCTGCCACGGTCGCAGTGCGCTTACGCCGCCGTAAGGTGATTGCGCAATCGATCCGCGCTTCCGCAGGCTGGCTCATGGCATTAGCCGCGAATACGGTGACACCCTTGAGAATGCCTGTGATGTCCGAACTACCTGTCACCAGCTCATGAAAGCTTCTGATGTGCTCCTCGTGCCTGCTGCGCGTGCCCGCTTCAATCCGATCGGGCGGCTCGGACAGTCTACAACCGGCTTTTGGCCGGAGTTCACATCCGTCCCTGCCCACTAGGCAATTCTCGGACCTTGACAAGCACGGTGTCGCTGAACGGGCTATCGGTTCCTATATAAAGTGACACCGCCCCACTTTACAAAGATGAATTCAGGACTACTGGAACTCAACCATACGATCAGACGAGGAAGTGTGAAACATGCCGAAAATTTGGGGCGAGAAGTCTGCTCGCTGCCGGTTTCGTTGCCGCGGCCGTGGCCGTGGCAGGCGCAGCGCCGGCGGGCGCAGCAAATCGGAGTGAGGCAGCTACCGAATCATCGACTTCGATGGGCGCCCATTTGGACGCACCCACGAAAAATGCCTACGGCCATCAACATCTTATTCACACCTACCGCAAGTATTCCTGTTTGTAGTTGAAGGCCCCTCCATCAGGGATGAATACCGTACATACCACTTGCCAGGCCCCAGGACGGTCTCTGGTTCATCGGAGATGGTTAGGTTGGTCAATACATCCTTGAGACTGTAAGTGGCGGCTTTGCCCTTATCGATACGCTGAACAACAGCAGTGAGGTTGAGCAATGTACGATTCCCGCCCTGGAGTCACTCGGCCTGAGTGACGCCAAACCCCAGGAAGGCGTGCTCATCTCACACGGCCACGGGGATCATGACGGCGGAGCCGACGCGCTCCGTGCTCCCTTTGGGCCCAGTCTTCCCATCTACATAGGTTCCGGGGACGCGGCAGGCAAAACTTGCGGACTCAAGCTGGTCAACACCGAAACGACGGACATCCAAGAAGCTAGCATCGGTGGGACGACCATCTACGCACAACCAACCCCAGAACACACCTCGGGCAACCTGGTCGGGTTTGTCCCCGTGGAGACCGAAGGGGAACGCCAACTGCTGCTCCTGAAAGGCCACTCAGCCGTGCCGCGGAACCTCGAAACTGCGCTTCAATACTTGGCAGGGACTGAACTGCAGTAGAAGGCGGCCCGGACGTTAGGGGCAACCGGAACGATTCACACCCACCCCATGTCTGACGGTTGACTGCGTCAAATCAACGCAGTCAACGCCACAGCGGTCGGCGATCCGAACTTCATCCTCGGCAAAGAGCATACACTTCGGGCCGCAAGTATTTGGCGCGAGTGCGCGGCCGCCCATATAGCAGAACTCGTCCCCTCGATCGAGATCCCCGTATGGCGCGCCACCAAATCGCATTGCCGTCCTGCAAGCCCCTGACAAGGCAGCTCACAGCGAAAGTACGCAGCCCGTGGGGCCCGTTGCAGGCGAGGTCATCACTTCCCGGGCTGGGTCCGACACGGCATGCTCCACGGTTACGGACTTCAACGGTGTGGCGGCCTGCAAGAGCGACAGGCCAATCCATCCAGGCCAAATGGTTAGTGACACCTTCGACGGCAACGAAGGCCAAGGATTCCTTAACCTTCCCATCCATTCTTCTGCCGCCCATCGCCTTCCAGGTGGTCTTTGGCGTCGCTCTTCTTGGTGCGGCGCCGCATCGACATGGAGGTATTGCACTTCGCCCGGTCAGGATCTGCTAGTTTGCGTAAATGAGCCGATTGAACGATTTTTCCGAGACTTTGTGCAATCGCTGTCCCATTGTCAGGGATCGTACGGGCCGGTTACGCATGTTGGCCTGACGGGACGGGGAAACCCAGGCTGGCTATGGCCTAGCTGACGTCGGCTGACAGCAGCTTGGTGACACGGGCGGCGCTGGACCGGACAGCTGTGGTCAGCTCCACCAATGGAGCTTCCTGCACCCGGTACCGGGGAATGGTGATGGTAAGGGAGCCGCGCACTTTCCCGTCCACAAAGAAGGGGGCAGCTGTGCCGTATGCCTCAGGGATTCTCTCACCGTCACCGACGGCCCAGCCTCGGTTCCTGACTACGTCAAGATCGGCTTTCAAGGCAACTGCGCTTGTGATGGTTCGTTCCGTGAAGGATTCCAGGTCGACCTCGCTCAAAGCCGGGGCTAAATGGGCAAGGATTGCTTTTCCGGCTGCTCCTGCATGGAGCGGAATTTGGGAGCCGATTTCCAGCACGTAGCGGACGCCGCTGTGTTTGCCGGCATGCGTTGCGGCGATATGCGCTGTTCGACTTTCATCGTTGAGCAGCGCGAGGCCAACTGTCTCACCTGTTTGCCGGGCAAGATCGCGGAGCTCGTCGTCAATCAGTTCAGTTAATGTTGTGTGGTGGCCTAGCTCTGCGGCCCAACGCATGAGCGTTGGGCCGGTGATCCAATGCCTGGGTCCGGTTTGAATCATAAGGCCGGATTCCGTGGCTGAGTCAGCGAGCCGGCGCGCGGCAACGGATCCAGCCCCGAGTACCTCGGCCAGATATCCGGAGTCAAGCTCGGTGACGGGCTTGGCGGAGAGTGCTGTCAGCAGCCTTGATATGCGCTCGATCAACGTCGCTGGTGCCAAGTCGCGCTTTCCCCGTGTAACGGACTCCCCGGATAAGGACTGGACCGCAGTTTCGAGTTCCGAGGCTGCGTTGTGGAGCAAGCCGGCAGTCTTGGTGATATCTGTTTCATCGAATTCATTGCGGGGTCTGGAAAGCGAAATCGACCCGATGATGTGTTGGCCAAGGACGAATGGCACGGCAATGCCGGCCGCATCCGGGATGTGCTGGCCGAGGCTAACGACGGCGTCAAGGTCCGCATGGGATTGCAGTGCCTGTTCGACCTGGGCGCGGGTTGCCATTGAATTATCGGTGTACTGAGTCAGATGTTCGGGCAGTCCCTCGGTTCCTCTCCGCGACAGGATCGCCAACCCGAGCGCGCCTGCATGCAGTGGCAGTCGGCTCCCGGGCCGAAGTGTATAGCGCACGGGGGAATCGGGTTCGTGGGAAATCAGTACAAAACACTCTTCAGCGAGATTCGACGCGATAGCGAGCAGGGCCGTGGCACCTGTGTCCTTGCTGAGCTGCGCCAGCAACCGGCAGCCCTGGGTGAAAAGCGGGTGACGTTCGTGGAGCGTCCGTGAAAGAACCCGGAGCCGCGGGCCGACAAAATGCGCGCCGTTGACGTCACGCGACAGCAGCCGTTCTTCGACCAGTCTCCCCAAGGTCCGGCTGATGGTGCTCTTGCTGGCAGCAAGGTGCTCTGCCAATTCGCGCACTCCCCACCCGTAGCCTGGACGGCTGATGACAGCCTCAATGACTGCGAAGACCTCGGCCGACCCGTCGCGTTGGTGAGAGCGCACAGCCTGTTCCATGACCGCAGTATCTCACGCGTCAGGGGGTGAGCAGGCGAACCCCCACCTCCCTCAACCAAGGACCGCAAGTCCGTCTTGACAGTGTTCTGGAACACATGCATCCTTTAATCAATCAATCAAGTGGGACGTTGTCCCACTAATCTAAAGACAGAGAGGTCTTCGGATGCCCACCCCAACCCTTTCCGCTCCGGATCTGGAACACCGCCAAAAAGCCAAGAAGGCCACCGGCGTTGCCGCTTTCGGAACCTTCATTGAGTACTACGACTTCAGTGTCTACGGGTACGTGGCCGCCACGTTGGCGACCGTGTTCTTCCCCAGCGAAGACCCGCTGGTGTCGTTGCTGAACACCCTGCTCGTGTTTGGTTCGGCATTTGTCGTCCGCCCACTCGGGGCCGTCTTCTTTGGCCGACTGGGTGACCGCAAGGGCCGCCGGTACAGCCTGATCGCCAGTATCTCGCTGATGGGCGCTGCCGCCACTCTGACAGGTATCCTTCCCGGCTACGCACAGATCGGCGTCCTGGCCCCCATCTTGCTGGTCCTGTTCCGAATGCTGCAGGGCTTCTCCACCGGCGGCGAGATCGGCGGTGCAGCCGCCTATATCCGTGAATGGGCAGAACCGGAGAAGCGCTCGCTGTACGTTTCGATGATCCCGAGTATCGCCCAACTGGGTAAAGGTCTCGCAGCGGGCTTGGCAGCACTCGCTGCCACAGCGATGCCCGCAGCGGCCATGGCTGACTGGGGCTGGCGTATCCCGTTCCTCCTTGCCCTGCCCCTCGGCATCCTGTGCCTTATTCTCAGGCTCAAGGTCGAGGACAGCCCCGAGTTCACGGCCATCAAGGACGAAGACACCATCACGGAGAAGCCGTTCCGCGAAGTCATCTCCAAGTACCCCAAAGCGCTAGCCAAGGTCACAACCATCTCGCTCGTCCAGAACCTGGGAACCTACATCGGTACCGTCTTCGTGGCCGTGTACTTCAGCGAAGTCCTCGGGTTCAAAAAGAGCGAAGCATCCACCATCGTTCTGCTCGCAGTGATCTTTGCGGCCGTGCTGATCCCCTTCGCCGGACAGTTGGGTGACCGCATAGGCGGGCGCAAGGTCCTGCTCTGGTCCTACCTCGCCTACGTGGTCATCTCCATCCCTTCCTTTGCCCTGATGAACCAGCACTCCTTCGTGCTGGCACTGCTCGGTCTGGGCCTGGGCATCATCCCCTACGCCCTCTGCCAGGCCGGCACGTACGGCTCCATGCTTGAGTTCTACCCGACCCAGATCCGCCACACCGGTGTTGCGTTCGGACACAGTGTCGGCGCGGTGATCGGCGGCGGCGCCGGCCCGTACTTCGCCACCTGGCTCATCGACCAGACCGGCAACACGTTCGTCCCCGCCTTCGTGCTGCTCGCCGCAGGCCTGGTCGGTCTCCTCGTCGTTGGACTGCTCGTGAAGCCGCACCATACCCCGTCCGAACATCTCTACCGATAGGCCCGAACCATAATGACCGAGATCTACATTTCCGACCCCATCCACCCGCAGGTCCTGGCAGACATCCAGGGCGCAGCGACCGTTCACCTCGGCTACGGCCCCAATAAGGTCAACTACCTGCAAATCAGCGAAAACATCGACGCCGTCATCCTGCGCGCCGAAAACTTCACCAAGGACATTATTGCTGCGTCCCCGCAGCTGAAGATCATCGCCCGCCACGGCGTCGGTACCAACAACGTCGACATTGATGCCGCCACCGAACAGGGAGTCTGGGTGACCACCACACCGGGGGCCAACAGCAACGCCGTTGCGGAACACGTCTTCGCACTCCTGCTGTCCGGGGCCAGGCACGTTGCCACCGCCGTTACACAGGTCCGCGCCGGGAACTGGTCAGAAGG
This sequence comes from Paenarthrobacter nitroguajacolicus, assembly GCF_029952445.1. Classification (GTDB taxonomy): domain Bacteria; phylum Actinomycetota; class Actinomycetes; order Actinomycetales; family Micrococcaceae; genus Arthrobacter; species Arthrobacter nitroguajacolicus_B. The sequence continues at coordinate 59,695 of NZ_JAQPPK010000027.1, forward strand.
CAAGGCCGACCTGATCGGTTTCGAACTGTCCGGACGCACTATGGGAATCATCGGCTTCGGTGCCATCGGACGCCGTGTCGCTGCCATAGCGCAAGGCTTCGGGATGACCGTCCTGGCCTGTGACCCTATCGCCAATGAAGAGGATGTCGCGGCAGCAGGAGCGAAGCTCGTGTTATTCGATGATCTGATCACCGAGGCTGATGCAATCAGCATCCATGTTCCCCTATTGCCCTCAACACGGCACATGATCGGCGCGCAGGAACTTGCCCGGATGAAGACGTCAGCATTCATCGTCAACACATCCCGCGGCGGGCTCGTTGACGAAGCTGCTCTGGCTGAATCCCTTAGCAAGGGCCTGATTGCCGGTGCCGCCTTTGACGTCCTCGAAGCAGAGAACATTGACATGAAGGACCCCCTCGCCCACACGCCCTTCCCGCACACCACAACCCCCGGCCTGATCCTGACACCCCACATCGCAGGACAGACCGAAGAGGCCTTCCTCGAAGCCGGAACGACTGCCTGGGCCGAAACAAAGCTGGTTCTCGCCGGCGAAGCCCCCACGCGCCCGGTCAACAACCCCGCACTCAGCCCGGCCAACGCCTGATCACCCAGAGAAAGTCCTCATGTTTATCAACGTCTCCGCAGAGAACATCTCCGTCTATCCCGAATGGCCCAGGCCATCCCGGGACCTCGTTCATTCTCTCGCGGCTTACCCGCCCTCATCGGCGATGTCCGTAACCGCCTGGACATGATGTCAGCGGGCATCCGCTGCCTTACCCCCAAAGCCCGCCTTGCCGGGGCTATCCTGCCCATCCAGGTCTGGGAAGGAGATAACTTCGCGATCCACCGTGGTCTTGATGAAGCCAAACCAGGCGACGTGCTGGTCATCTCCGGCAACAGAGTCACCAACCGCTCCGTCTTCGGCGGCATCCTTGCAGAAATCTGACTCAGCAAAGGCGTTCAAGGAGTCCTCATCGACGGAGCCGTGCGCGACATCGAAGAAATCAACGACATGGGCCTCGCCCTGTACGCCAAAGCCACCGTCCCGGCCGGCCCCTCCAAGAACGGCCCGGGAGCCGTCGGGAAGCCCGTCGCTTGCGGCAACGTCGTCTGCAACCCCGGAGACATCGTCCTCGGCGACCAGGACGGCATCGTTGTAATTCCTCAGTCAGAAGCCCTGGAAACACTTCACCGCCTCCCCCACCAGGAAGACGTCGAGCGGGAAATCCGGGACCGCGTCAAAGCCACCGCCACCAACTAATCCTTCGCTGGCCGCCACCGTCAGCGGTGGCGGCCAACACTGTCTCAACCGAGAAAGCCGAACCACGGGACCAAACACAAGCACAATCATTGGGAAGACCTGCTCGGAGCCGTCGTGGCGGGCCCTGCCCCTGCTGTGAGTCACGGCGCACAGGTCATCGTGGACTGGCGGGCCGGCTTTCTTGGTCTTGCGGCGCTTCTTTCCGAAGACTGAGCACCAGCCGTTGTCCGCGCAGGTCCGCCACGCGGTCCGCTCAGACATCCGCTCACCCGCGGCACGGGCTTCATCGACCAGGAGCCGGTACCCGAACCCGGGGTCCTCACGGTGGGCATCAAACAAGGCGTTGGCCCGGCAGGCCTGCTCGTACTCAGCATCGGTGACCGGGTTGGCCAGTCAGCGGTAGTAGGGCTGACGGGCGATCTTCAGCACCCGGCACGTCACCGTGACGGGAATAGCGTCAGCGGCTAGGTGTACTCAGTAAGTAGGTGGGTTGCACCTGCTGATGGGTGGATTGCCTCCGACGCTGCCGTGTGGTCGGTGGTTGTTCTAGACGTCTAGCCAGGGCTGCAGGGCGTCTGTGCGGGCTTTGTTGGAGGTGAAGGGTTGCCGGTAGGCCCAGCCTTCTTGGAGGGTGCGGTTGAAGCGTTCTGCTTTGCCGTTCTGCCAGGGATGACGGGGTTTGATCAGGATGTGTTTGGCGCCCAGTGCAGCCAGTGCGTCCTGGAAATCTTTCGATAACCGGTAGGCAAAGACGTTGTCAGTCATGACCCGTCTGACTGGCGCACCGTTGGCTGCCATGGCCACTGCAGCCCGGGTGAGAAACCCTGCGCAGGTCGGGCCTTTCTCGTCGGGCAGGACTTCGGCGTAGGCGTAGCGGGAATGGTCATCGACGGCCACGTGTACGTAGTCAAATCCGACCCTTGTCTGGCCTGTTGAGTGGTTGCGGAGAGATTGGTTCGGGTCTGCCTGCCAACCTCCGCCGTCGGGGATCTGGCCGAGTTTCTTGACGTCGATGTGGATCATGTCTCCGGGAGTGTCGCGCTCGTAGCGGCGGTTCGTGGCACGGGATGCCCTGATCCGTTCCCCGGTCACCGGATCCAGGTCCGACAGCCTGGGCATGCCAGCACGGGCCAGAATCCGGGAGACCGTCCGGGCGCTCGTCCCGCACCGGGCTGCCAGGCCCCCTGGCCCTTCGCGGTGCTCAATGCCGGGTCAGAACATCGGCAACGACTTCCGTGGAGGTCGCGTGCGGGCACGATCTTGGGCGGGAGCTGCGGTCCTCAAGGCCCGCCCAGCCATGCGTCCTGTACCTGCTGATCCAGCGGTGCGCGCAGGTCCGCGAGACACCCATCTCTTTGGCCACGTGGGCAACAGGCCGACCTGCAAGGACTCGCTCTATAAGGATCCGCCTACCGTTTGGTGTTAGACGGACATTACGGTGGGACATGAAGACCTCTTAGTCGTTGGCTGTGTGTGGTAGCCACCAACCAAGAGGTCTTCACCTATTCACGATGTAACCAACGTCCTGACTCAGTACAGCTAGGTCTTGGACGATCGGGTAGCTCATTTTCCCGGCAGATGAGCTTGGGAGAAAATGCAGCAGCCCGGCGCGGAACCTCAACTTCCTGCTCCAAGGTCCTGATCCGCCGCTTCGCGGCCGCGAGTTCGGCGGCCTGCTCACCAGTGGTCCCGGACCGGTTCCCGGCCTCAACCTCGGCCTTTTTCATCCACCCGTACAACGTCGTGAAGTGGACTCCGGAATCCTTCGCGATCTGGGCCAGCTCAACCTCGGGCTCACGATTGCGACCCTGACAACATCATCCCGGAATTCCTTTGGGTACGGCTTAGTCATAGTAGACATCCTTCCAGCCCAGCCCCTAGGACCAGGCACAACAGATGTCATCTATCTGTGCAGCAGGCCCTTACTTCATCTGGATTATTTCTCCAGCCGCTGTCAGGGCTTATCCGCCGAATGGTTGACAATGCGGGTTTTTGATTCTGTGGGTACTCGTCGCATATCTAACAATGGACTTGTAGTTGATGTGGTCAACGAGGGCGCTGGGCGCAGTCGGTTCGGCCGCGCCGGCTGGGGGTCGGGCGTTGGCGACGGAGCGAATGCTGTGGGCTGGCGGGCCAAAGCGGAAGCCGAAAGTTGTCGCCTCGACGCTCTCTTGAGCCTCCATCCAGGTCCTCGCCGCTAGACCTATTGAAAAACTTGTTCCAATTGGTAAGATTGTCTTAGTTTACACAAAGGGTTACCTTGCCCCACGGCACGACAGTCAGTGTCGACTTTTCAACAGTCAGGAACGATCATGAACCAGCCAATTCTCACCGCAGAGCCAACGATTGCATCGCTTGCTGTGGCCCGGATCCTGAAGGCGTCAAGGCGACCGTCGTCGCTTGGGACCGTCGACTCGGGATCCATCGCGTTGTCCATGGGAGAGCCTGACGCTGGCACGCCCAGGCCCGTTGTGGACGCCGGTATCGAGGCTTTGAAACAAGGAAGAACCCGGTATACAGCGCTTACTGGCCTTCCAAAGTTGCGCAAGGCGTTGGCGGCCAAGCTATCCGTACAGGCAGCGCGGGCCATCAAGCCGGAGCAGGTGGTGGTTACCCATGGCGGTAGTGCGGGGCTGGCTGCAGCCGTTATCGCCATGGTTAATGCCGGCGATCGGGTTGTGATCCCCGAACCGACTTACTCGCTCTACGGCGACCACGTCGCCATGGTTGGCGGTGAGGCTGTGTGGGTGCCAAATAGCCCGAACGGATCTCTTGACTTGGAGCGGTTGGAACATGAAGCCGCGACCGCGCGGATGATCATATTGTGCAACCCTAGTAACCCCACCGGCCTGGTTTACAGCGCTGAGGAGTTGGTATCTCTTGCCCACATTCTCGAACGCCACCCCAATGTGCTTCTTTTGGCGGATGAAGCCTACGCCGACATCGTTTTTGACGGAGTTCCGTTTCTGTCTGCCCTGCAGCTGCACTCCATCGCGGACCAGGTTATCTACTGCAGCACATTCTCGAAGTCGTACGCCATGACCGGCTGGAGGCTGGGCTTTGTTGTCGCTTCCCCTGAACGTTCTGCAGCCATCAACCTGGTGCACCGGTCCATTAATGGATCCATCAACACCTTCGTCCAGGACGCGGCACTTGTCGCCCTGCAGACGCCGGAGGCCGACCTTGCTCAACTGAGGGCTTCGTACCAGCGCCGCCGCGACGTCGTGGTGGAGCACCTGCAGTCGGCTCCGCGGGTGAACCTGCTGCCACCAGAGGGCGCCTTTTACGCCTTCCCGAAGATTGACTGTGATCTAACTTCCGATGAGATGACCCAGCGCTTTGCTCGCAACGGTGTAGTAGTACGGTCGGGCAGTGAATTCGGACCTTCCGGGGAAGGCCATGTGCGTATTTCTTTTGCCGCAGACGTCGACTCTCTCAACGAGGGCATGCGCAGGTTCGTAGAGACGGTGCGAAGCTTCGGTTGATGACCGAGAGGGCCGCGGGTTAACGCCGGCCCGCTCGCCGTCCTTTGCAAGAATGTAGTCAGGCATCCATCCCCGTCGGGAAAGAACAGGCAAATGCGCAGCGATACTCGCAGAAACAAACAACAGCTCCTGCAGGCTGTCGCGGAGGAAATCCGAGAAAACCCCGGTGGCCTGTCCATGCAGAGCGTGGCGGTTAGGGCAAAGGTCGGTGTCACCAGCGCATACCGCTATTACTCAAGCCTTGACGAACTGCTCGCGGCCTACACGCTTCAGCCCCTGGAAGAACTGGGAGATTTCTCTACTGCTTGCCCCGCATCGGGACCGGAGCTCTTCCGGACGGTGATTACACGGTGGGTTGAGCTGGTGTTGGAACATGGTGAAATCCTTGTGCAGCTCCGCTCCCGTCACGGGTATCTTGAGCGTTTGGATCTGGGCGATCCCGTCATTGCCGCTACACATCGGATCTGGGAACGGCCAATCCAGGGACTCATGGAGGACCGCCACCTAACTCCGGCCAACCTTCGGAGGGCCCTCTCGGTCTGCAACGCATTGACTGACCCACGCGAAATTCTTGACCTGCACCAAACGGAAGGCATGACGCCGAAACGGATTGCGGCCTTGCTTGCGGCCTCCCTGGCCGGGGCCATGTCAGCCCAAGGAGCGAAGGCGCCACTCGCTACTCAGTAACGGACTCGCAGCGCTCGGCGCTATCGCCCTCGGGTAACGTACAAGGTAACGACCGTCCCCGCGCAGAGCAGCCTGCGACCGGCCGTGGGCCTTACACTACGCCAGGACGACCGCCTCGCTGAGAATCAATGACTCAGGTGATCGAGAAGGCCTTCCACAAAATGATGGCTGAGCATCCTTGTCCTGGTTCCCGGCTTGGCAGCGAGGGGAACTGCAGATGCGTTTGAACGGTCAGGTTGGACCCGGATGGACGCGACCCGCGCCCGCCGGCTCCCGCTGAGCTGGAATAGGGCGCACCTCGGGCACCGAAATGCAATCTAGTCCTATTTGCGCTTACGACGGCATGGAGGCTGAGAACGCTTGAGTCCACTTCAACGCCGGTTTGAGTGACTAGGCCGTGATGCGAAAGCTGTCGCATCCGGGCCACCGGCGGGAAGAACCGATAGGCGGGCATCTGCTCCAACAGTGCCTCTTGAGCCAATGCCCCTCGCGGAACTTGGGCCGCGTTCTTATGCCAAAGACGGCCCCTGCGGCATTAGGATGTTATCCGCGCTTCGTGCGGTCGCCGTGCGGACGCTCCTCGTCCAACCGCACGCTCGTCTGGTGCTTCCGAGCTGTCCAGCTGACAGCTTTTCCGTGGCCGTAGCCGGGACTGCCCCCGGTTTTGTTGACTCCTTGACCTAGCGAGCTTGTGCTCGTGGAAGGATGTTGACCATGCCGACGGCTTATGGGGCGGAGTTCCGCCAGGATGTTATTGATGTGGCCCGCAAGGG
>NZ_JAQPPK010000028.1 GCF_029952445.1 Paenarthrobacter nitroguajacolicus
GCTCAGCGATCAACGCATCAAGGGACTCAATCCACTCCGCGGTCTCTTCCGGATCACGATCAGGCAGCTGGGCAGTCAACCCGCTGAGGATGTGTGAGGTCTCTTCTCCTGCAGCCACGTCCAACCTCTCTTCATTGAATGTATGGGCGCTTGCTCTGTGGGGGCGCTCAAGGAATTTCGTATTGTGAGAATAAAATTCTGCAATTCGAGATTACGTCTGCCGATGGGCAGCGTCAACATGGATTGCGTATCCGAAACAGTCAACCGGTAAACCTGGCCGCAAACAACCAAATGTGACCCTGCATACAGTCGCAAGCCTTGACCGGAGGTGACGTGCGTCATAGAGTTCTTTCACTATTCAATAACTCGATTCCGCAATGTGGAATCAGTACGAAGTGGAGATCCACGATGCAGACGACTTCATCAGTCGGCGTCAACGAGACTCCGGAAGACGCGGAGACGGGTGTCCCTAACCACCCGGTCGTGGGAAACACGGATCTTTGCGCGATTGCTTCCGAAGCCGCAGGCCAAACCATCAGTCCCAGTCTTTACAACATCGACCTCGCACCCACCAAGGCCAAGGGCCGCAAGTGGACCAGCTACAGCATCTTTACCCTCTGGGCCAACGACGTCCACAGCTTGGGTAACTATGCCTTTGCCATCGGGCTGTTCTCCCTGGGCTTGGGTGGATGGCAAATCCTGGTAGCCCTGGGTATAGGTGCCGTGCTCCTGTTCGCCCTCCTGAACTTCTCCGGATTCATGGGCCAGAAGACCGGCGTCCCGTTCCCGGTCATGAGCCGTATCAGCTTCGGTATCCGGGGCGCCCAGATTGCCAGCCTCGTCCGTGGCGCCGTCGCAGTCGCCTGGTTCGGCATCCAGACCTACCTCGCGTCAGTGGTTCTCCGCGTCATGCTGGTGGCCATGGCTCCCGGCTTGAAGGATCTGGACAGCAACTCCATCCTGGGCCTTTCAACCCTGGGATGGTTCTCCTTCGTGGCCCTGTGGATTGTGCAGCTGGTGATCGTGAGCTTCGGCATGGAGATGATCCGTAAATACGAAGCTTTCGCCGGCCCCATCATCCTCATCACCATGGCCGCGATCGCCGTCTGGGTCTTCATCGAAGCCGGCGGCGTCATCCAGTGGTCCGGCATCAAGGGCCTTGAGGGCACCGAGATGTGGCTGACGATCTTCGCAGGCGGCGCGCTCTGGGTTTCCATCTACGGAACCTTCGTGCTGAACTTCTGCGACTTCACCCGGTCCTCCACGTCCAGGAAGTCGATCGTCAAGGGCAACTTCTGGGGCATCCCCATCAACATGCTCGTGTTCGGTGCGATCGTCGTCGTCATGGCGGGCGGCCAATACAAGATCAACGGAACGGTCATCCAGAGCCCGTCGGACATTGTCCAGAGCATCCCCAATACGCTCCTGTTGGTCCTGGCCTGCCTTGCCTTGCTGATCCTGACCATCGCAGTGAATCTGATGGCCAACTTCGTGGCTCCCGTCTATGCGTTGACCAACCTGTTCCCGCGGCACCTGAACTTCCGCAAGGCGGCCTGGGTGAGCGGCACCATCGGACTGATCATCCTGCCGTGGAACCTCTACAACAATCCGATCGTCATCGTGTACTTCCTCGGCGGCCTGGGTGCCCTGCTCGGCCCGTTGTTCGGAGTGGTCATGGCCGACTACTGGCTGGTCCGCCGCGGCAAGGTCAACGTCCCGGAGCTTTACACGGACGACCCCAAGGGCGCCTACTTCTACAAGCGCGGCGTCAACCCGAAGGCCATCATCGCCATGGTTCCGGCTGCTGCCCTTGCCATCGCCATCGCCTTCATCCCGGGACTGGCCGCCGCGGCACCGTTCGCGTGGTTCATTGGAGCCGGCGTCGCAGCGCTGACCTACTTCGTGGTGGCGGATAAGAAGCAGGTCCACCAAGACGTCTCCGGCGAGCCGATCGCCGTCGCCAGTACGCACTGAGCGCCGCCCCAAGATACGAAGGAATTCCCATGCGCATCCTTGTCGCAAATGTGAACACCACCCAGTCCATGACGGACTCCATCGCTGCCCAGGCCCGCGCCGCCGCAGCTCCCGGAACCGAGATCATTGGCATCACTCCGCGCTTCGGTGCCGATTCCTGCGAGGGAAACTTCGAAAGCTACCTCGCTGCGATCGCCGTCATGGACGCCGTGGTCAACTATCCGGAACCCTTCGACGCCGTCATCCAGGCAGGTTACGGCGAGCACGGCCGGGAGGGCCTGCAGGAACTCCTGGACGTGCCGGTAGTCGACATCACGGAAGCAGCCGCAAGCACCGCCATGTTCCTGGGCCACAAGTATTCAGTGGTCACCACCCTTGACCGTGCCGTGCCGTTGATTGAGGACCGCCTCAAGCTGGCCGGGCTGGAAGCGCGCTGCGCCTCGGTCCGGGCCAGCGGCATGGCGGTGCTGGAGCTTGAGGAGTACCCGGAGCGGGCCGTCGAGGCGATCGTGGGCCAGGCGGAGCAGGCAGTCCGGAACGACAAGGCCGAAGTCATTGTCCTGGGTTGCGGTGGCATGGCCGGACTTGATGAGCAGATCCGCCAGCGCACAGGGGTTCCGGTGGTGGATGGCGTGGCTGCTGCGGTGACCATTGCCGAGTCGTTGGTCCGCCTGGGCCTGTCCACGTCCAAGGTGCGAACCTACGCGACGCCGCGCCCCAAGACTGTCATAGGCTGGCCGATAACTCCCGCAAACCAGCCCGCCGCACGCTAAGGCCACTCCCCGAAAGGCAACCACATGACTGACTCCAGCCTGCCCCCGGACCCCAGGGTCGCCGTCGTTACCGGGGCCGGCTCGGGTATTGGGCGGGCGGTCGCCCGGCTCATGCTCGCCGACGGTTATCGCGTGGCGCTGGCGGGACGACGGGAGGCGCAGCTGCTGGAGACGGCGGATGGTCACCCGGACGCCCTGGCGGTTCCTTGCGACGTAACAGCGCCCGACGACGTCGCGCGTCTTTTCGCGGAGGTTCGCCAACGCTGGGGCCGGGTGGATGTGTTGTTCAATAACGCCGGCGTCTTTGGACCTGCCGGTGACGTTGGCGAGATCAGCGTTGATGAGTGGGAAGCAACTCTGCGGGTCAACGTGACCGGGTCCATGTTGTGTGCTGCCGAAGCCGTGCGGGCCATGAAAGCCCAAATGCCGCAGGGTGGCCGGATCATCAACAATGGCTCTATTTCGGCGCATTCGCCCAGGCCCAGGTCCGTTGCGTACACCGTCACCAAGCATGCCATGACGGGCCTGACCAAGAGCATCGAGCTTGATGGCCGTGCGTTCGGCATCACCTGTGGTCAGATCGACATCGGCAACACCCGCACGGAGATCATGGACACCATCGGCGTTGGCTCCGGCGCGATGCAGGCCGATGGCAGCCGCAAGGTGGAGCCGATGTTTCCTGTTGACGACGCTGCCCGGGCCGTCCTGCTCATGGCCAACATGCCGGCGTCGGCCAGTGTTGGTTCCCTGGTGGTGACGGCTGCCGGCATGCCGTTCGTGGGTCGCGGCTAGCGAGTCCCAAGCGCGGCCCGTGCCGCCACCACCCACTTTGCTTTCCGAATGCCCGCGACACGCCCTGGATAGGGGCGTGTCGCGGGCATTTCCGTGCCAAAGGAGGTGGTGAAGGCCCGCGCCGAGCAGCTCCGCACCAATTGTGACTTCCGCATCATGGAAAAGGAATTTCCCCTTGCGGAATGGTGTGAGCGGGATTACATTTGAAAAACCCCCTCAAAACGTGGGGCTGTTCCCAACTGATTGGTTCAGATCAATGAAGATCCCAGACCCCGCGGCGCTGAAGGCGAGTTCGGCCCCGCAGAAGAAAAAGCGGCTGTACCAGTCGCTCTTTTTTCAAATCCTGATCGCCGTCGTCGCAGGTGTGCTCATCGGTCATTTCTGGCCGAACATCGGGTCCGCACTCCGGCCACTGGGTGATGGATTCATTCAACTCATCAAAATGATCATCGCCCCGCTGATTTTCCTCGTGATCGTCACGGGCATCTCCGCAGTGGGCGACGTCAAGGCGGTCGGACGGGTCGGGGTCAAAGCACTCCTGTACTTCACCGGCGCCACGCTCTTCGCCCTGGTTTTCGGGCTCATCGTCGCAAATGTCGTCCAGCCTGGTGCTGGCCTTAACATCGACCCCGCTACCCTTTCCCAGGAAGCGCTCGACGCGAAGACCGGCCACGCGGTCCCCAAGGACGCGGCGGCCTTCATCCTGGATGTCATTCCGTCCAGCGTGATCGGCGCTTTCGCCAGCAACAGCCTGCTTCAGGTGCTCTTCTTCTCGGTCTTCTTCGGTGCCGCAATCGTGGTCATCGGCCGGGAACGTTGCCTGCCGGTCATCAGCCTCATGGAAACGGTCCTGGAGCTCATCTTCAAGATCATGTCCTGGATCATGCGGGTGGCTCCCATCGGTGCTTTCGGTGCCATGGCATTCATCATCGGCCAGTACGGTGTGGGCACGCTGGGCACCTACGCCCTGTTGATCGCTTCCTGTTACGGCGCGGCCATCATCTTCATCGGCCTGCTGTTCCTGGTGGCCTGGGGCTTCGCCCGCGTTCCGCTCTGGCAGTTCCTGAAATACACCCGTGAAGAGTTCCTGCTGGCACTGGGCACGGCTTCAACCGAGGCAGTCATGCCGCGCATCATGACCAAGCTGACCAACGCTGGCTGCTCCCGTGCAACAACAGGTCTTGTGGTTCCCACCGGCTACTCCTTCAACCTCGACGGTGCCGCGATCTACCTGTCCATCTCACTGTTGTTCCTGGCGCAGGCGTTCGGCCACAACCTGGACCTCGGCCAGCAACTGGCTGCCCTGGGCGTGCTCCTCCTGACTTCCAAGGGCATGGCCGGAGTCCCCGGTTCGTCCTTCCTGGCACTCTCTGCCACAGCAGCCGCGCTGGGGATCTTCCCGGTGGCCGGTGTTGCACTCCTCCTCGGCGCAGACCGCCTGATGGACTCCATGCGTGTTGTGGTCAATCTGCTCGGCAACTGCGTGGCAACGTTCGTGGTGGCCAAGTGGGAAGGCCAGTTCGACCGCAGCGTCATGGTCCGCGCTTTCAATGGCGAGATCACCAACGAGGACACGGCCATCATGCTCGGCAAGGAAGACGTTTACGCACAGCAGGAACTGGAGCGCATCAGCGGCGGCCAGAATCCCTCACCGAAGTTCCGCGGCGGACCAACCGCAGACGAGATACCGCAGTTCGAGATGAGCAAGCCCGGCCAACCTTCCAACCCGGTTTGCCCTGACTAAGGCCCACTAAGCCATCGGGTTTTTGTACAGCTAATGCCCCCAAGGCCACGTCTTGGGGGCATTAGCTGTACAAAACTTCCTTTAGAGGGGAAGCAGTTCCGAGAGGTCGGCGCGTAACCCGGAGGCCGTCACCTTGTGGGCAGAGACGGCGTCCGCCCAGTTGAGGCGGCCCGTCACCAGCCCAAGCCAGGTGTCGGCGTCGGTCTCTATGACGTTTGGGGGAGTGCCACGCGTGTGCCGCGGCCCCTCCACGCACTGCGTGACCCCGAACGGCGGAACACGGACTTCCACCGAATTGCCGGGGGCGCGGGCGGTGACTTCCTCCAGTGAGTAGCGCACCGCCGTCGCGATTAAAGCGCGCGACGGCGTGGTCCCGGCAGCGGCGGCAGGCTGACCGGCGGCTTCGGCGCTGGAGGGTTCGACGGCGGCTAGCCAGGCCGCCAGCGCGGCCTTGCCTTCGGAGATGTCAACGCGGCGTCGTGCAACGGCCATGGTTTCTTTCCTTCTTAATTACTGGTCGGGCCCAACTACTAGTCGAGCAAGGCGGAGACCGCATGGCCCAGCCGGATCCTGCCAACCTCGTGGCCGCCACCCAGGACAGGCTCCACTACGCGCTCCAGGACGCTGGACACGGCAGGGATATCCACTGCACCGCTCACGGCCAGGAGTGTCAGACCCACCAGGGAGGTGGCGCGGAGGTTGCCGTCGAGCATCTTGACTGCCACGGTGGCGCCGGTGGGCGTGGCCAGGACCAGGACGCCCTCAGCGCCGATCTTGGCCAGGACCTCCAGCTCTTCCATGACTACGGTGTTCGATTCGCCGCGGCCTTGGACCGCCCACGGGTAATCCAGCATGGACGTGGCGATGGTGGCCGCACGTGCGTTGGAGGATTTATCGCCGGGGGATTTGGCCAGGCTTGAGTAGGCCCGGGCAAGGCCAGTCAGCGAGAGCGCGGCGACGGGAGCACCGCAACCGTCGATGCCCAAATGGGAAATGGGTTCGCCGCTATATTCCTCGATCACGGAGCGCACGCGCTGCTGGAGAGGGTGGTTCGGTTCGAGGTAGCTGCGAAGGTCCCAGCCGTTTTCGGTGCAGGCCCACAGGAACGCAGCGTGCTTGCCAGAGCAGTTGAACGCGAGCTTGGATTGTCCGCGCTCCGAACGGACCAGCCAGTTCCGGGCAGTCTCGTCCTGGGGCCAGGCGGTGGGGCACTGGAGGTTTTCTTCCTTTACGCCCGCCGCTTTGAGCATCCCTTCCACCACATCCATGTGATCCAAGGACCCTGTGTGGCTTCCACAAGCCACCGCAACCTGGGCACCGCGCAGCGGAACGCCGGACTGCATGGAAGCCAAGGCCTGGAAGGGCTTGAGGGTGGAGCGGGCGAAGACGGGAGCGTCGATGTCGCCGAGCCGTGTGACTACTGAACCGTCGCCCGCGAGGACCACAGCCGCACCAACGTGGCGGGACTCGATAAAGCCACTGCGTTCGATCACTGCCAGTTCGACGGCGGACTCAACGTTGAACGTTTCATGCGAACTCATGGGCATGAAGCAAGTCTAGGCTCTGGCGGCGTGGTTCCCTGGTCAGGGTTGGTGCGCGCCGGGTCCGGTGAATGACACAGCTTAGGCCGAGCGCGCTGCACAAAGTACCCTTGAAGACTGTGAAGGTACTCGTCATTGGCCCAGGCGGCCGCGAACACGCCATTGTCCGCTCTCTGCTTGAAGACCCCAACGTCTCCGAGGTCCACGCGGCCCCGGGCAACGCGGGCATCAGCAAACTCGTTCCCACGCACGCGATCGACGGGAACAACCCGGAAGCCGTGTCCGCCCTTGCCACCAAGCTGGGCGTTGACCTGGTGGTTGTCGGCCCCGAGGCCCCGCTCGCCGCTGGTGTCTCCGATGCCGTCCGCGACGCCGGAATCCCGGTCTTTGGTCCCAGCAAGGAAGCCGCCCAGTTGGAGGCTTCCAAGGCATTCGCCAAGCAGATCATGGCCGAAGCCGGCGTCCCCACGGCAATGGCCCGCGTTGCTGAGAACGCCGAGGAAGCAGCCGACGCACTTGATGCCTTCGGTGCTCCCTACGTTGTCAAGGACGATGGCCTTGCTGCCGGCAAGGGCGTTGTAGTCACGAAGGACCGTGCTGAAGCCTTGGCTCACGCGCAGACCTGCTTCGACGCCGGCGGAACCGTTGTGATCGAGGAATTCCTTGACGGCCCCGAGGTTTCCCTGTTCGTCCTCTGCGACGGCCGCACCACGGTCCCGTTGTCCCCGGCGCAGGACTTCAAGCGCATCTTCGACAACGATGAAGGCCCCAACACCGGCGGCATGGGTGCCTACACCCCGCTTGAGTGGGCTCCCGAGGGACTGGTCCAGGAAGTCATCGACCGCGTGGCCCAGCCCACCGTGGACGAGATGGCCCGCCGCGGCACTCCTTTCGTCGGCGTGCTGTACTGCGGTTTGGCCCTCACCTCGCGTGGCACGCGCGTCATCGAGTTCAACGTCCGTTTCGGCGATCCCGAGACCCAGGCTGTCCTCGCCCGCCTCAAGACGCCGCTCGGTGCGCTGCTGCTGGCAGCTGCCAAGGGCGAACTGGACACCGCCGAAGAGCTGCGCTGGTCCAAGGACACCGCAGTCGCCGTCGTCGTTGCCGCCGAAAACTACCCCGACGCTCCCCGCACGGGCGACCGCATCCGAGGCCTGAAGAAGGTTGACGAGCTCGACGGCGTCCACGTGGTCCACGCCGGCACCAAGCTGGACGATGAGGGCAAGGTGGTCTCCGCAGGTGGCCGCGTCCTCGCCGTAGTGGCGCTCGGTTCGGATCTGGTTGAGGCCCGCGAAAAGGCGTACGACGGCGTGGAGCTGGTTCAGCTTGAAGGCTCGCAGTTCCGTACGGACATCGGAGGCAAGGCCGCCCGCGGCGAAATCCGGGTGCCGTACGCGGCTACCGGCACCATCCCGAAAGTGCAGGCCTAAGTCATGACTGAATCCCTTCCCTCGGGCGGTTTCGAGACCGAAACCCTGGACCTTCCGGGCTGGACCCACGTCTATTCCGGCAAAGTCCGCGACCTCTACGTTCCGGCTGACGAAGCCATCACGGAGAAGATCGGTCAGGATTGCGTCCTGGTTGTGGCCAGCGACCGCATCAGCGCCTACGATCACGTCCTCAGCAGCGAGATCCCGGACAAGGGTCGCGTCCTCACCCAGCTCAGCCTGTGGTGGTTCGAGCAGCTGGAGGTGGAGCACCACGTCCTGGCCTCCACAGTGGAAGGCGGCGTGCCTGCAGAAGTTGACGGCCGGGCCATGATCTGCAAGAAGCTGGAGATGTTCCCGGTGGAATGCATCGCCCGCGGCTACCTCACTGGCTCAGGCCTGGTGGAGTACAAGGAATCAGGCACCGTCTGCGAGATCCCGCTGCCTGAGGGCCTGGTTGATGGTTCCCGCTTGGACAAGGCGCTTTTCACCCCCTCTGCGAAGGCCGAGGTTGGCGAGCACGACGTCAACATCACCTACGACGACGTTGTAGCGATGGTGGGCGATGACATCGCTGCCCGCCTGAGCGAGCTCACGCTGAAGATCTACACCCGCGCCGAGGAGATCGCCCGCGAACGTGGCATCATCCTGGCGGACACCAAGGTGGAGTTCGGCATCGACGCTGCTACTGGCGTGATCACCCTTGGCGATGAGGTCCTTACCCCGGATTCCTCGCGGTTCTGGGATGCGTCCACCTACGCCCCGGGCCAGTCGCAGCCCTCGTACGACAAGCAGTATGTCCGTGACTGGCTGACCTCGGCAGAGTCGGGCTGGGACAAGTCCTCGGACACCCCGCCGCCGGCGCTTCCTGCCGACGTCGTGGAGCGCACCCGTGCCCGTTACGTCGAGGCGTACGAAAAGCTCACGGGCCGCACCTTCGCGTAGCCCCACCCAACTGGGTGACAGCACATGCACCACTGAGCGCTCAGTGGAACATTTGCTGTCACCCAGTTTGGTTTAATCAGGCTTCTGAATGCTCTTTCGCGGCGCGGCGCTCGGCCAAGCGAATCTCCAGCACGGCATCCATGGCCTGCTGGACACGGTCCGAGGCACCCGCAGCGCTGAAGTCGTGCTGGGCTTCTTCCAGGAACTTCAGTGCTTCTGAAGCTTCTCCTGCAGCCTTCAACGACTTGCCGAGCAGCAGCGACACCTCACCGGCTGTGTGCCGGGCCAGGACCTTGCGATCGGCGTGGATTTCGCGCAGCTTCTCGACGGCGGCGGGAATGTCGCCTGTCAGGTACAGCCAGCGGGCGCGGATGAAAGCGACTTCCAGCTGGTCTGTCTTGTTGCCGCCCACAATCGAGAGTGCGAGTTCGGCACGTTCGATGGCGGACAACGTTTCCGGTTCCACAATTCCCGAGGACAGCCGGACCGCTGCGGATGCCTTGTTGAAGCGGGCCCAAAGTTCGATGTCGTTGGCAGGGGAGAGCAGTTTGGCGGCGCGTTCGTGGTGCTTGATGCCCTCCACGTAGTCGTGGCGCATGAACGCTACGTTCCCAACAACCCAGGCAACCTCGCCGGCCAGCTGCGACATGGAGTGTTCGTCCATGTGCTCAATCATTGCCAGACAGTATTCCCACGCCTCGTCGAGCTTGCCGCTCTCCGCCAGGGCTCCAATGAGTGCGCGGTGCGCGCCGATGATGAGGGTGGATCCCTTGGGCAGTTGCTCGCTCAGCTTCACTGCCTGCTTGGCATGCTCGACGGCGGTGGCCAGCTGACCTTGTCCGTGGCACACAGCGGCAAGCATCTGCCACGCGCGAACTCCGAGGCCGGCTGACTCGGTGGCCATGGGGTGTTCCAACAGGTGTTCGACGATCTGCTGGCACTCCTTGAGCTGGCCTTGTTTCATCACGCATTCGGCCTGCATGTAGGTCATGTTCCACCAGGCGCTGTTGTTCTTGGCCTCAAGGGCAATCTGTGCGGCGGTGGCGGCGTGGCTGGCCGCGAGCTGGTAGTCGCGCAAGTCCCATGCCTGCCGGGCGTACAGACCTGCCAGGACGTACTCGGCGTCGCTCACCGAAACGGGCTGACTCCACGCTTCGAGGGCCTTCGGCGCGAGCTCGAGGCGGCGGGCGAGCTCTTCGATGACCTCTGCCGTGGGCTCACGACGACCGGTCTCCAGCAGCGAAATGTAGCTGGGCGAGTAGAGGTTCTTGCCGAGCTCCGCCTGCGTTAACCCGCGTTCGAGCCGTTCGGCACGTAGTTTCTCGCCGAATCCGTTTCCCACGGGTCCCTCCTACAGGTGTCTTTTGACCAAAACCTTGACAGTCTCTGTGGAAAACATTTTACAATGTATGTCAACAGGGACCGCGCAATTTCCGTAACGAATCCGAATCGCATTGGGGTACAACATGTTCAAGAAAATCGCCGCGTCAGTGGCCTTGGTAGGCGCACTGACCTTGTCGGTTGCGGCTCCCGCAGTCGTCTCTGCCGCTTCGGCAGCAGACTCCTCCACCGTAAGCGCCATTGGCAACTGGCCGGATCCGATGCGCGTTGCGGCTCCGACCAAGTCCACGGACACCACCTACACGCCGATGTCCATTGGCAACTGGCCGGATCCAATGTAAATCAACAGTAGTTAGTAAAACCCCGGGGCGTGACGAGCGATGCCCCGGGGTTTTTCTTTTGCCCTTTTGTAGGTGTAATGCCGATACCCACATTCATTTAGACAACGATCCACGCTTGGCGGCACCCGAAGCCACACCGGCCGCGATGATGATGCACAACACCACCGCGGCTACGGCTATCAAGGCCAAAGTTGGTGGTTCGACTGCCGGAAACAGAGGGATGGCCGCCGCGCCGGCAGCTGAGCAGATGCCTGCCGTGATCACACACGGACCGGCTGCCTTATGGCCTGCTTTCCACGCTTCTTGAGAGACCATGGTTGCGGGGAGCCGGATGCCGACCAGGGAGTTCATGGGGAGCTTTCCCACGATGCTGATCGCACCCAGAACGATGAGGAGCAATCCCAAGCCGCCCAGGATAACGATTAGCTGGATCACTTCTGCCGGCATTTGCTGGGCCCGCCCTATTCCGAGATGTGGATGAGTGCCAGGAACCTGCTCCGGCCATAGAAATCGTACTTAAGGCGGACAGCGGCGCCAACAGGTGGGAGGGGGCCTGTGGATAACTTTCCCGTGATCGGATGGACCACTTGGCTTCCACCCTGCTGTGGCACCAGTCGACGCTCACCTGACGCTTTGCGAAATTGTGCTGTCAAAGTTCATGTTGTCTTCGTGTTCCCGGCCTGTAGCCTCCCCGGGACCCAGATAGCAGCAATGAGGGATCCCAGCAGTAGGACGACGATACCGACGACGAACGTTGTGTGCATGGCATCGACAAAGGCTGTCTGAGCCTGGATGAGTGCTTTTTGAAATGCTTCCGCGTCGCCCGCAAAAGACCCGCTGGCCTGCTCTAAAACGAACATGGTTGCACCGAGGGAGTCCTCTCCCTTGGCCTGCAGCTCTGGAGGGAGAAAAGCTAGCGCCGCCCCGAGCTGACTTTTATAGGCCGTGGAGAGGACGGAGCCCAGGGCTGCCACCCCGAGGGCTGCCCCCAACTGTCTAAGCGTGTTGTTCACGGCGCTCCCTACCCCAGCCTTTTCCGCGTCTACCGCTGACATGACCAGGGTGGTCGTGGATCCCATAACGCTGCCCATGCCCAGTCCGGCTACAAAGAGCCCAGACTCAAGCAGGAAAATTGAGGTGTGTGCATCCATCAGAAGGAATGCCGCCAACGCTGCGGCGAGTGCAAGCAATCCGAAGGTGATTGTCAGCTTGAACCCCATGAACCGAACCAGGGCTGCACTCCCCAACGCCGATGCAACCGACCCCGCGGCTACCGGAAGAAGCAAGAGCCCAAGTTCCAGTGGGGTTTTACCTAAAACGAGTTGGACGAAGAACACGAGAAGGAAGGTTCCTCCTGTTAGAGCAAAGAACGCCAGTGAGATAGCAAGTGTTCCTGCCGAGAAGGCCGCGCGTCGAAAGAGTGCTACATCCAAGGCCGGTGCTTTGGTTTTGCGTTCCACGGCTACCAGGACCGGGATCAACGCCAGTCCAAGAGCGATGAAGCCTCCGGAGTTCACCTCCACCCATTTTCCGCTTGAACCGGCTTCGATAACGCCGTAAACCAGAGCGGTAGTGGCGGCGGCTGCGAGAACCAGGCCGGGGATGTCCAAGGCCCGCTTCGTCGGTCCCTTGGATTCGGGGGCCACGACATACAGCAGAACGAGGCAGGCGGCCGCTATGGGAAGGTTGATCAGAAACACCGATCCCCACCAGAAAGAGGTCAGCAGCAGACCCCCGAGTATCGGGCCGAAAGCAACAGAGAGTCCCCCTAACGCGGCCCAAATGCCCAGAGCCTTGGCTTGGTCCTCTTCAGTAATGCCGTCCTTGATGATTGCCAGGGTCGCGGGTGGGACCACTGCCCCTCCCAGTCCCATAACGGCTCGCCAGAAGATCAGCTGTTCCGGTGTCGCCGCCCACGCGGAGAACGCCGAGGCGACGGCAAAGATTAACAGGCCGATGGCCAACAGTCGACGACGTCCGAAGCGATCCGCCAGGACGCCAGCGGTGAACATCATTGCGGCGTAAACCAGTATGTAGGAGTCGACGGCCCATTGAAGCTGCGCTGTCGAGGCCGATAGATCGAGCTGAATGTCACGAAGGGCCACATTCAGGATCGTGTTGTCCATCATGACCATGAGAAAACACGCGCCCATCGCGAGCAGCAGTAAGCCTGTTGGCCGCTTGGTGGAGCTTCTCTGGGTTATGCCAACGGCGAATGCCACGTTACCAACTCCTGGATTTTTAGCATGTAAGGCTTCTTATTCATATAAGTTGCCTTACATACTAAACACTGGAGTACCGGAGGCGTCAAGTTCTAATTGTCACCTGTGGACAAGCAGCAGCGACCGGCAAGCCGTTGGTTGAAACCACCCCTACACGGTTTCGGTATCGCCTATCCTGCGCAGCAGCGCTTTGAACAATTCGATCTCAGCTTGCGAGAAGGAGCCGGTGATGCGCCGCTCGATAATCCGGACGGCGTCATCTGCGGCTTGCATGAGTTTGAAGCCTTGCTTGGTCAGCGTGAGGGTCATTACGCGCGAGTGAATCTCGGCTGGCTGCCTGGTTACCAGCGCCCGCTCTTCAAACTTACTGACGATTGTGCCCATCGACTGTGGGGTTACGTTCACTAGCCGGGCAAGTTTGGCGCTTGATATACCCTGATTGCATCCCAGCATAGCCAGGGATGCATATTGCGTGGGCGTGAGTTCAAAGTCCTGCAGTGCTTCGTTTACGCTTTCGATAATCAAGCTGTTGGCGCGGTTCACAAGGGTTGTCAGTCTGCCATTGATCTCGGCTTGGAGGTTTGACTTGATAGCGTCGGGCACGGAGCATCTCCTTCGGAACCGGTGATCCCAGAGTAGGCCATTGTCGGGTCAACGGCTGATTCTCGTCTTGTGTTTGCACGGCCTGGTTCGGGTGTTGAATCCGCGTCCCTTAAAACAAAAATGGCGCCGATTTCTCGACGCCATTTTCGTTGTTGGTCGGGATGACAGGATTTGAACCTGCGACCTCTTCGTCCCGAACGAAGCGCGCTACCAAGCTGCGCTACATCCCGATCCGCTGCGAAAGCAACTGTTCAAGAATAGCCGAAACGTCCCGTGATGCGAAATCGAGAACCCGGTGTCCCTCATCACACCAGCGAATCCCGCCAGGCCCCGTGCAGCTGGGCAAACCGTCCACCGCCGCTGATCAACTCTGCCGGCGTCCCGTCCTCCACGATGCGTCCGTCGTGGACCACCAGCACCCTGTCGGCCGTCTCCACCGTGGAGAGCCGGTGGGCGATGATGATGGCTGTGCGGGCATCGTTCCCGCCGGCGACACCCTCCAGGAGATGGGCCAGTCCTTGCTGAACCATGCGTTCGGAAGGGATGTCCAGGGAGGACGTCGCTTCATCCAGAATCAAAACGGCAGGTGCGGCAAGGAATGCCCGCGCGAAGCCGATGAGCTGCCGCTGCCCGGAGGACACCCGGCCACCGCGCTTGTTGACGTCCGTGTCGTAGCCCTCGGGCAGGCTCGTGATGAAGTCGTGCGCACCAACCGCTGCGGCAGCAGCTTCAATTTCAGCGCGGCTGGCTTCCGGTCGACCCAGTGCGATGTTGTCAGCAACCGACCCGCTGAAAAGGAAGGCCTCCTGGGTCACCATCACCACGGCACGCCGAAGGTCGGTGGTGGCCAAATCCCGCAAATCCACCCCATCAAGCGTGATGGAACCGGAGGTCACGTCGTAGAAACGGGCCACCAGCTTGGCCAGCGTGGACTTGCCGGCACCCGTCTGTCCCACCAGGGCAACTGTCTGCCCGGCAGGGATGTGCAAGTCCAGGGTGGGAACAACCAACTGGCCGTCGCTGTAGCCGAACTCCACGTTCTTGAAGTCGATCTCGCCCCGTGAGCTCTTCAGTGGAACCGGGTTCTTGGGCGGACGGACCGTCGGAACTTCTTCGAGGAGCCCGGACACCTTCTCCAGCGCAGCCTGGGCGCTCTGGAACGAGTTGTAGAACATGGCCATCTGGTCCACCGGCTGGAAGAAGCGCTTGGTGGACAGGATGAGTGCCAACAGGACACCCACGGCCAGGTCGCCGCCGAGCACCCGGAAGCCGCCAAACAGCAGGACCACGGCCACACAGACGTTGCCGATCAGCACCAGGCCGGGCTGGAAAATACCGTTCAGGTTGATCGAGCGGACTGTGTTCTTGCGGTAGTCCTCAGCCAGCTCGCCGTACCTGTCAGCGTTCTCGCGTTCCTTGCGGAAAGCCTTCACGGCGCGGATACCGGTCATGGTTTCCACGAAGTGGACGATCAGCCGTGCGGACACCACGCGGGACTCACGGAACGCGATTTGTGAATGCTTCTGGTACCAGCGCGCCAGGAAGAACATCGGCACGCCGGCGGCCAGCATGATCAGGCCGCTGCGCCAATCCAACGCAAACACCGTAAACGCTGTGAACAGCATGAACAGCATGCCGGACGCGAGCGAGCTTACGCCGGAATCCAGGAGCTCGCGCAAAGCCTCGAGGTCAGAAGTTTGCCGCGCGATGATCCGGCCCGAGGTGTACCTTTCGTGGAATTCCAAGCTCAAACGCTGCGTGTGCCGGAAAACGCGGAGACGCAGGTCCAGAAGCATTGCCTGGCTCAGCCGGGCAGTGGACGTCACGTACAGCGCAGTCATTCCCGCAGTAGCTATCGCGGCCGCCAGATACAGGGAACCAGCCAACACCAAGGGCCCGTTGTTCCCAGCCTGAAGTGCCGGCAAGGCGTTGTCGATCCCAAAGGCAATCAGAGCCGGCCCGGCAACGCGGGTGAGTTGCGAGACCACCACCATCGCGATAGTCAGCCAGAAACGCAAGCGAACCGGGCGGATCAGCGAGGCAAGCAAGGCGAGCGACCGGCGTCGTACGGCTTTGCTGTCTGCTTTGCTGAGGAGTGTGTTGTCCTCGTTGGCGGTACCAAAAGTTGTGGCGCTCACCGGCGGGCCTCCTCAGCTTCTTCAAGTTCGTCCAGTTCCGTATCCAGGTCCTTCGGACCGGCGTCCAGGCTGGCGATGACGTAACGGTAGTGGTCGTTTTCGGCCAGCAGTTCCGTATGGGTTCCGACGGCGGTGATGGTCCCGTTTTCCAGCAACGCCACCCGGTCCGCCAAAGCCACTGTGGAGGGACGGTGCGCGACGATCAAGGTAGTTGTTTCACGCAGGACCTCCCGCAGGCGGGCCTCCACGCGTTCCTCGGTGTTCACGTCCAAAGCGGAGAGGGGATCATCCAGGACCAGGACTTTCGGTTTGGCGGCGATTGCGCGGGCCAACGCGATGCGTTGCCTCTGGCCACCGGACAGGCTCAGCCCTTCCTCGCCGATCAGGGTGTCCACGCCGTCGGGCAAAGAGTAGGCAAACTGCGCTTGGGCCACGTCCAGCGCCTCATCCAAGGCGGCGTCGTTGGGCTCCGGGGCGCCCAGGAGGACGTTGTCCCGCACTGAGCTGGAGAACAAGGTGGTGTCCTCGAACGCGACTGCAACCACCCTGCGGAGTTCGTCGATGTCGTAGTCGCGGACGTCCACGCCGTCGATGGTCACTGCCCCGGAAGTGACGTCGTACAGGCGGGGGACCAGCTGAAGCAGGGCACTCTTGCCGCTGCCGGTGATGCCCACCAGGGCCATGGTTTCGCCGGGACGGATGTCCAGGGTGACATCGTGCAGGAGGGTGCCGCCGTCGTCGAATCCGAAACCCGCGTGTTCAAAGCGCAAGGCGCCTTTCACGGTTTCCGGCACCACCGCCTGGTCCGGTGAGGTGATGGTGTTTTCGGTGTCCATGACTTCGAAGTGGCGATCCAGTGCAGTCTTGGCTGTGAGGGCCATGGCCATGAGCATGCCCGAGAATTCAACGGGCGTAGCAACCACGGCAGCGGTTGCGAAAAAGGCCACCAAGGCTCCGATGCTCAGTTGTCCGCTCGCGGCCAGCATGATGCCAACCACCAGTCCAACGCCCAACGCGAGCTCCGGCAGAAGGGTGACCACCAGCGTGAAACCGGCCTGCTGCTTTGCCTTGGCGATCTCGGTCTGGCGCAGCTCCTCGGCTTGGCCGTTGAAATTCTCCAGCGCCTCGCGGCTCCGGCCGAAAGCCTTCAGGACGCGGATGCCGTGGACGGACTCCTCCACGGTGGTAGCGAGGTCGCCTGCCTGGTCCTGGCTAAGTCTGGTAACAAGGCTGAAACGCCGACGGAACCGGAAGGAGTTGATCATGATCGGTACTGCGGCGGCAAGGAAAATGAGCGCCAGCTGCCAGCTCATGGAGAACATCACTCCGACGCCGATAATCACCGTCAATGTGGTGACCACCAGCATGATCGCGCCAAACGCCATCCAACGGCGGAGGAAGCTCAAGTCCGTCATGGCGCGGGAGAGCAATTGGCCCGAACCCCAGCGATCGTGGAACGCGACAGTCAGCTCCTGCAAGTGCCCGTAAAGGGTCACGCGCATCCGGGTCTCCACGGTGGTGGCCGGGTTGATGACGAACTGGCGGCGCAAGGCCACCAGTCCGGCTTCGGCGATACCCAGCGCAAGAATCACGACGGCGGCAATCCAGACGGCGTCCGTGGAACCGCCGGGCTGCAACGAGTTGTTGACCAGTACCCGCAGGACCTGCGGGATGGTGAGCGCAACAATGCTGGCGAGCAATGCGCAGATCAGGCCCATGAACAGGCGGGGGAGGATGGGCCGCACATGGGGGTACAGGCGGCCGACGGAGGTAAAAAATGACGTTTGCTTGGACATGCCCGCTTCTCAACAGCTGGATCTTCAGATGGTGCGGAGGTAGTTTCCCGTAGCAACTACCCTATGCCATGGCGTGATTCGTTTCACAGGACCGCGCAGTCCTGGTGAAATGTTGCCCAGTTATTGGGATTCGTAATGCAAGCCGCGATTCAGTTGCGTGGCGTGAGAGTCAGCAGCACAGCTTCCGGGCGGCAGGCGATGCGGACCGGGGCGAAGCGGGAGGTGCCGATGCCGCCCGAGACGTTCACCGGCGTCGTGAATCCATCGCTTTCCCAATCATGGAGGCCCTTGGCGCGCCACGTGGGAAGGTCGCAATTGGAGACCAAGGCGCCGTAGCCGGGGATGCAGATCTGGCCGCCGTGGGTGTGACCGGCGATGATCAGGTCTGCGCCCGCCTCGGTGAAGTGGTCCAGCACGCGCTGGTAGGGAGCGTGGATCACAGCGACCTTCAAGTGCGGCCGGGCGTCCTGATTCACGGTGCCGCGAGGCCAACCGGCGTACCGTTCGCGTCCCAGGTGTGGATCGTCGACGCCCGAGAAATCGAACCGCAGGCCGTTAAGCACCACAGACTGGGCGCGGTTGGTGAGGTCGATCCAGCCACTCATGCCGAAGGCTGAGCGGAGCTTGGGCCAATCGAGCTGCAACGGCTCGGTTTTGGGTTTCGAAGGACCACGGAAGTAGCCCGCCGGGTTCTTGATACGCGGCGCGTAGTAGTCGTTTGAGCCTGGAACGAAGACGCCCGGGAACTCCATAAGGGGCCTCAACGCCTGGATGAGGGGGTCGATGGCCTTGGCGTGGCTCAGGTTGTCGCCCGTGTTGACCACGAGGTCGGGCTTGAAATCAGCGAGGGACTCCAGCCACTGCGTCTTCTTGACCTGCCCGGGGACGAAGTGAATGTCACTCAGGTGCAGAACGCGAATCGGCGCAGAACCCTCGGGGAGGATCGGCAACGTTTCATGGCGGACCTCGAACTGGTCCTTCTCCCACCATCCGTAGGCGGCTGCTGCTGTGCCTGTTGCTGCGCCGACGGCAGCAGTGACGGCAAAACCGCGCCCGAAGGAACGGACGCGGTTTGCCAGCGAATCACGGAATGTCACTCTTTAGTCCTTGCCAGGGGTGTCGCCGCTGTTTCCGTTTCCGTTGCCGTTGTTGCCGGTTCCGGTGGACGGCGTCTGCTTGGGCGTTGTAGACGGCGTGGTGTTCGACGGCGTGTTGTTGCGTTGCGGGGCAGGCGCACCCGTCAGGTTGGACGGCGGCTGCTGGAACGGGTTGGTCCCGTAGGCCGGAGCGACTGCCAACATGTAGTTCGTGAACTGCGGGCCGGCGATCATGTAACCATCGATCGAGGGGTAGAACTTACCGTTGACGGTGAGGTTGCGTCCGTAGCGAGACTGATTACCCAAAGGATCACCGAACCAGGAAGCAGTTGCAAGACCGGTGGTGTAGCCAACAACCCAGGTGGAGCCGTTTGAGTCGTTCGTGCCTGTTTTGGCAGCTACCGGGAAGTTGTTTTTTGTAGAAAGTGATGGCCTGATCAGCGAACCGGAACCTGAATTCAGCACTTCCTGCATCGCATAGGCCACACCCCGTGCCACCTCGGGCTTCACGGCGTCCTTGCAGCTGGAGGACTGCGCGGGCAGGTCAGCGCCCGACTGGTCCTTCACCGAGGTGATGGCGATGGGTGCACAGTACTTTCCATCGGCTGCGAACGTCGCGAAGGCGGTAGCCATGGTCAAAGGAGCTGTCTGGGTTGAACCGATCAGGTTGGCCAGAGTTGTCATGGGGACCTTGGGATTGGGGTCCGTGATTTTGCCGGTGTTGTCGCGGGCAGGGAGGCCGCCATGAATGCCCGTGGCGTCAACGATACCTTGGATTCCACACAGATCAACTTGGGCCGCTGAGGCAAAGGTGGCCGTGTTAATCGAGTTTTTGAGGCCGTACAGGACGGTCATGTTCCTGTAATAGCCCTCGTCTGAGTTCTGTAGGTCGAAGGTCCCGTTAGCCGAGTCGTACCAGCCCACGGTTGGCGCGGGGCAAGTGTTCTTCCAGGGAAAGTTCTGCGGATACTTGCGAACTGCAGCGTTGATGGTCGTTTCCATCGACTTCCCCTCATTCAGCCACTGGGCGAACGTAAAGGGCTTCATCGTCGAACCAGGCTGGAAACCACCGATGCCGTTGAGGTCATTGCCGTTGGCATCGAGCACATCGACGTTGAAGTTCTGGGTCTGATCGAACTTGCCCTCTTGAGGCAGCCAGACCGTGTTCTGGGCCATGCTGACGATCTGGCCCGTGCCCGGCTGGACAGAGACGATCGACGCACCCCACTTGTCCGGGTTGGCACCGGCCGTGGCGTCAACCTGCTGCTGTGCGACGTTCTGGGCCGTCGGGTCAAGGGTGGTCTGAATGGTGAGGCCGCCGCGCATAACGCGCTTTTCCCGGTCCTCTTGCGTGTCACCGTAGGCCGGGTTGTTCAGCAGGAGGTGGAGAACGTAGTCACAGAAGTACGGAGCCATGGTGGCGTAGGCACAACCCTGGCGGGCCGGGGTCACCTTCGTTGTAACAGGCGTGGCGACAGCTTCGTCGTACTGGGCCTGCGTGATCTTCTTCTGGGCAAGCATGGCGTTCAAGACCAAGTCACGCCGTACTTTCGAGTTATCCGGGTTGGTGATCGGATCGAAAGCGGACGGGCTGTTGACCAGGCCGGCAAGCAAGGCTGCCTGGGGAAGCGTGAGGTCCTTGGCGGTGGTGCTGAAGAAGAACTTCGATGCGGCTTCAATGCCGTAGGCGTCGCGGTTGAAGAAGACGATGTTGAGGTAGCCCTCAAGTATCTGCTCTTTGGAGAATTTCTTCTCCAGGGCGATCGCGAGCTTCATTTCGCGGAGCTTGTCGCCCACGCCCTTGTTAACACCGTTGAGGAGGACGTCGTCGCCCTTACCGGATGCCACCAGTGACTCGTTGATGACGTTGTTAACGTACTGCTGGGTGATGGTGGAAGCGCCCTGCTTGTTGCCGCGGGCGGTGCTCACCAGTGCTCGCATGATGCCGGTGGTGTCGATTCCGCCGTGCTCATAAAAACGGCTGTCCTCGATAGCGATGACAGCGTCCTTGATGAACGGGCTCATGGAATCCAGCGGAACCTTTGTCCGGTTCTCCGCATAGATCGAGGCGATCGGCGAACCGTCCTTCGCCAGGATCGTGGTGTTCTGGCTGGGCGGATCCACCTGAAGCTCCGCCGGCAGAGTGTCAAAGAACTGTATGGAACCACTTGCGGCACTGCCCGAGACGGCAGCGGCGGGGACCAGAAGTCCCGCCACCAGGACGCCACAGATCGCACTCACGCCAAGGAAACCTAAAATCTTTCCGAGGGTGGTGGCAGTATCGAATATGGGGTTCTTGCGAGTCACCATGTTTTCCAGTTTACCGGCAAGGGCTAGGCTTTCTGTCATGACCAAATGGGAGTACGCCACGATTCCGCTCATTATTCACGCCACCAAGCAGATCCTGGACCAGTGGGGCGAGGACGGCTGGGAGCTTGTCCAGGTTGTCGGTGGCCCCGATGGCAAAGGCCTTGTCGCATACCTCAAGAGGGAGAAGCAGTAACCATGACCACCCCCGCAGAAACCACCTCTCCCGCGGAATCCGGCGCCCCGACGTCGGCCGTTGAGCAGCGTCTCGCTGAACTCGGACTGACCCTCCCCGAGGTCGCCGCTCCCGTCGCTGCCTACGTCCCCGCAGTCGTGTCCGGCAACTACGTTTACACGTCCGGACAACTGCCCTTTATTAACGGGAAACTCGAAGCTACGGGCAAGGTCTCGTTGGGCGAGTTGGGTGCCTCGGACGAGCCAACCGTTGATCCCGAGGACGCCAAGCGCTACGCCGCCGTCTGCGCCATCAACGCCCTGGCTGCCGTCAAGAGCGTCATCGGCGATCTCGACCGCGTTACCCGCATCGTCAAGGTAGTTGGATTCGTATCTTCCGAGCCGACTTTCACCGGCCAGCCCGGCGTCATCAACGGTGCGTCCGAACTTCTCGGCCAGGTGTTTGGCGACGCCGGCGTCCACGCACGTTCCGCCGTCGGCGTTTCTGTCCTGCCCCTCGACTCTCCCGTAGAAGTCGAGCTCATCGCTGAATTCAGCTAAGGAACCGGTTCACCCAAGTGCCGCAGCTTGCCCGTCGCCTGTTTGTACTGCCTCCCGAACTCGAGGGGGCAGCACAAAACTGGCTTGAGCTCGGCGAGCGGACCCCCAGGGCCGCCCGCTACGCATCATCCGTTGTCCTCTTGCGCGATTCGCCCTCCGGCTTGGAAACCTGGCTCGGATACCGGCCAGGTTCCTCGCCGTTGGGCGTCGTCGCGTTCCCAGGAGGTTCGCTGGACCCTTCCGACGACGACCCCGTAGGTTGGTTGGGTCCCTCACCCCAGCAGTGGGCTGAGCACATGGGAACGGACGACGTCGGACTCGCCCGCCGCCACGTGGTGGGCGCCATCCGCGAGCTGTTCGAAGAGACGGGCGTCCTGCTGGCCGGTCCCGACGCTTCCTCAACAGTGGAGGCCAATTCAACTGTGGACTGGATGCGTGCCCGCGAAGCCGTGGCCTCCCAGGAGAAGTCCTTCACCGAAATGCTCACCAAGCGTGGGTTGTCGCTGCGCACTGACCTGTTGAAGCCGTTGGTTAACTGGCTCAGCCCGGACTTTGCGCACACCCGTTTCAACACCCGTTACTTTGCCGCTACCGTTCCGGTGAACCAGCAGCCCAGCATCCTTGGCAGCAAGGGTGTGTGGGGTCGTTGGGTGTCTGCAGCCGAGGCCATTGCGCTCCGGGAGACGCCCGCGCTCGGCGATGAAATCGGGCAGCCAAACACCGTGGGCCTCACTTTGGGCCAGCTTTTGGTGCCGGGTTCCGAGATCATGCTCGAGAAGATGGCCCACGCCAATGGCTGCATCGCGTACCTGAGCTACAAACGCAAGGCTCACGTCTACCAGCCCAAACTGGTGGATGAGGGCGGGATCCTCATGCTCGAAGTCGAAGCCGCCCGCACTGTCGCAGGAGAGCCCCAGCGCGAACGCTGACGCTCGCTCACATCCGCCCCGCTTGAGCCGGACGCTCGCTCACATCCGCCCCGCTTGAGCCGGACGCTCGCTCACCAAGACAACAAAAAGCCGCCCCGGTTCCAAACCGGGGCGGCTTTTTTGAACGCTCTAGCGGGACCGCTGGCGGAGACGCTGCATGTCCAGAATGACGACGGCGCGGGCTTCCAACCGCAGCCAACCGCGCTGAACGAATTCGGCCAGTGCCTTGTTGACAGTTTCGCGCGAAGCGCCAACCAGCTGCGCCAGCTCTTCCTGCGTGAGCTCGTGGGCAACCAGGACGCCGTCAGTAGCCGGACGACCGAAGCGGTCGGCGAGGTCCAGGAGCGCCTTGGCAACGCGGCCCGGCACGTCGGAGAAGACGAGGTCGGACAGGGAATCGTTGGTCCGGCGCAGGCGGCGGGCCAGTGCCTGCAGCAACTGGGCGGAAACCTCGGGACGCGTGCGGAGCAGGGCGTTGAGGCTCTCGTTCTTCAGGCCGGCAAGGCGCGTTTCGGAAACGGCGGTGGCCGTGGCGGTACGCGGGCTGGGGTCGAACAACGCCATTTCGCCGAAGAGTTCGCCCGGGCCGAGGATGGCCAGCAGGGACTCGCGGCCATCGGGGGAGGTGCGGCCGAGCTTTACCTTGCCGGAAACGATGAAGTAGAGCTGGTCACCCTGGTCGCCTTCGCGGAACACGGAAGCCCCGCGTGAAAGGTCCACCTCGGTGAGTTCGTCCGTCAGCAGGCGGAATGCGTCGTCGTCAAGGGTGGCGAAGAGGGGTGCGCGGCGCAATACCTCGATGTCCATGAAATCTCCTGAATATAAGTTTCGGTCGTGGCGCTCCAGCCATTGTTTCAGAATTTTTGAGCTTCTGTGACGTACTTGGCACGTGAAACGCTGAAATGGCGCGGGTTGGCGGTGTCCCAAGCCCGAAGGACCGCCCTAAAGAGGCCCTTGTCCGTGACCGCATGGTGATGTGACTAACGGTTCGCTGTCAGGCTCCACAACTACAATTGGCGCTACCCGGCTATGAGGAGCATTGGTGTTTGGCTTGACGATATTGGATTTGGCATTGATTTTGATGCTCCTGTCCTACCTGATCTATGGCCTGCGCAACGGCTTCATGGTCACCTTGGGCGGTATTGCCGGATTCATCGCCGGTGCCATCGCTGCATTCGTGGCCGTCCCGCTCGTCAGCAACTGGGTGACCGACAGCGGCTGGAGGCTGGCCGCCACGGTGGGGGCCGCCGTCGTGCTTATTGCTTTGGGGCACGGGCTCGGAACCATGATTGGCCGGAAAATCCGCCACGCAGTGCGGATCAAGCCCTTGCATGCGGCGGACCGCCTGATCGGCGGCGTGGTGAGCGTGGTGGTGGCCGCGCTGGTGATGTCCATGCTGGCGTTCAGCATCAGTTCCCTTGGCGTGCCGTTTGTGTCGCAGCAATTGGCCGAGTCCCGGGTGATCCGCTACATCGACAACATGACTCCCACGCCCGTCAAGAGCACCATGGCGCAGCTGCGGTCCACGGTGATCGGCGACGGCATTCCTAAGCTGATTGAGGGCATCGGGCCAGGGACGCCGGTGCCGGTTCCCAACGAGTCCACCGATACTCCGGCTTTGAACAAGGCTGCTGAATCCGTGCTGAAGATTGCCGGAACGGCGTTTGAGTGCGGCCAGAACCAGACCGGTTCCGGATTCGTCGTGTCGCCCGGGCGCGTCGTCACCAATGCGCACGTCGTGGCGGGCGTGTCGCAGCCCGTTGTTGAAATTCCCGACGGCGGCGCGTTGCCGGGTCGCGTCGTCTACTTCGACCCCCAGCGGGACATCGCAGTGCTGGCCGTGGATGGCCTGAAATCCAGCCCGCTTCCGCTGAGCGCGGACCTGCCCGGTGGAAGCCCGGCAGCGTTTGCCGGCTACCCGCACGGCGGTCCGTTCCAGTCCAAACCCGCAACAGTGCAGGGTATTTCACCCATTCTGGTTCCGGATATCTATGGCAGCAATCCTTCGCCCGAGCTGGTTTACAAGCTGGCTGGCGACGTTCAGCCCGGCAACTCTGGCGGTCCGTTGCTGACGACGCAGGGCCAGGTGGCCGGCCTGATATTCGCCAAGACAACCACGGACGCGGCACTTGGGTTCGCGCTCACCATGGCGGACGTGGAACCGGTGGCCGCGCAGGCACCGGGCCTGAGCGATCCCGTCTCCGCCGGCCAGTGCACTCGTAAGTAGCGGACGCTCTCTCACAAAACATCCCCTTCACGCGATCCATCTCTCACATCATGGGTGTTTTTCCGGATCGCTCTCTCACCTAATGGGCGCGATTCCCGCACGCTCTCTCACCGCTATAGATTGGGTGCCATGACTGAAGCCACTGAAGCCGGACGCGGGACCATTCTTGTTGTCAACGGACCCAACCTTAACCTTCTGGGGACCCGCGAACCCGAGAAATACGGGACCTCCACCCTGGCCGATATTGAACAGCTGGCCTTGTCCGCAGCTGAATCGCACGGACTTACTGTGGATTGCGTCCAGTCGAACCACGAGGGTGACCTCCTGGACGCAATCCACGCAGCGCGGGGCAACGCCGTCGGAATCGTGATCAATGCCGGTGCCTTCACGCACACGTCAGTGGCACTTCGTGATGCCCTCGCTGCGGTCAAGCTGCCCGCGGTCGAGGTCCACATCACCAACGTGCACCAGCGCGAAGAGTTCCGACACCACTCGTACCTTTCAGGTGTGTGTCAGGCCATCATCGTTGGTGCGGGCGTGTTGGGTTACAAATTGGCCATCGACTACCTCGCGGACACGGTTTGACGCTCAAGTGAGAGAGGGTGCTGCTGAAGCGGGTGTTTGGTGGGAGAGGGTGCTGCTGAAGCGGGTGTTTGGTGGGAGAGGGTGCTGCTGAAGCGGGTGTTTGGTGGGAGAGGGTGCTGCTGAAGCGGGTGTTTGGTGAGAGAGGGTTAGAGGGCGGTGAGCCGCAGGAGGACAGCGTGCTCCGGGTTCAGGACGGGCGTGGGGAGTCCGACTTCACCCAGGAACCGCCCGGTCGCCTCCGCTCCCGACGCCAGCCAGGGAGCCGGCTTGGCCTCCATGAAGGTGTGCCCGTAGTCGGCGTCACCCGGAGAAGGGAAGAGCAGCTCCACCCGGTAGGAACGCAAAGGATCCAGTCCCGGCAGCGCCACCCGTCCCACATGCTCGGCGAAGCCT
Source organism: Paenarthrobacter nitroguajacolicus (assembly GCF_029952445.1). GTDB lineage: Bacteria > Actinomycetota > Actinomycetes > Actinomycetales > Micrococcaceae > Arthrobacter > Arthrobacter nitroguajacolicus_B. Next base: position 25,911 of record NZ_JAQPPK010000028.1, read on the forward strand.
GTCCGGGTCTTGACCACGGCGAAAAGCGCCGCCGCGGCACCGGCGGGAATGCCGCCGTCGTGGGCTGAAGCGACTACGCCATGCACCATCAGTGACTCGTCCGGAACGTCGGCGCGCACCATCCCTCCACTGTGGATCAGTCCGCGGTGCTCCTTGTACAAGCCGATGAACCGCTTGAGTTCCTCGCGTTCGGCACCTGTGACCGAGCGGACGTCCCACTCCATCCCGAAATGGCCGAACAGGGCCGTGATGGCGCGGAAGGAGAGGTCGTGCGTGCGGGCCGTGGTGTGGGACGTGGCCGGTCCAATATGCGAGCCCACCAGCTCAGGGGGAACCACCAGGCCGGTCCAGCGCTGGATGGTCTGCCGCTCCAAGGCGTCGTTGCAGTCCGAAGCCCAGATCCGGTCCGTCCGCTCCAGGATCCCCAGGTCAACGCGGGCGCCACCCGAAGAGCAGCTCTCGATCTCCACGTCCGGGTGCACGGCGCGTAAAGCATCGAAGAGCCGGTAGGCGGCCAACGTTTGCCCATGCACCGAAGCCCGGCCGGCATGACCGTGCTCCACGAGGTCGCGGTTCTGGTCCCACTTGAGGTAGCTGATGTTGTTCTCGCGCAGGAGGGCATCGATCCGATCGAAAACGTACTGCCACGCTTCCGGATTCACGAGGTCGATCACATGCTGCTGCCGCCACTCGAGCGGGAGCCGCCCGCCGTCTTTGTGGGACAAAGTGGAAGGACCCACGATCCACTCCGGATGTTCCCTGGCGATATCCGAGTCCAGGTTGACCATTTCCGGCTCCACCCACAGCCCGAACTCCATGCCGCGACTGGTCACGGCATCGATCAATGGGGTCAATCCGTCCGGCCAGAGGGCTTGGTCGACGTACCAATCGCCCAGGCCGGCGTTGTCGGATCTGCGTCCACGGAACCAGCCATCGTCCAGGACGAAACGCTCAACGCCCAGGTCCGCAGCGGAGGCCGCCAATTCGATCAGGGTGTCCAGGTTGTGATCGAAATACACCGCTTCCCAGGTGTTGAGGACGACTGGGCGCGGCTTGTCCACATGGTGGGGGCGAGAGCGGAACCAGCTGTAGAACGCCTCGCTGATGCCGTCCAGCCCACGATCTGAATACGCAGCAAACAGCGCAGGCGTGGTGTAGCTTTCGCCGGGTTCCAGCACCATTTCAGCCGGTCCGAGGAGTTCTGAACCGCCCACCATGGTCCGGCCATCGGCAACGCTGTCCGCAAATTGCTCGTGATTTCCACTCCACGCCAGATGCGTAGCCCACACTTTTCCATGGCGGTTGCCGAACCCGGCCGTGCCAGCGGCGAGCAACAGCGACGAATCATGTCCTGTGCGTCCATGCCGCCCGGTGCGAACCCAGGTTCCCTGCTGGATTGCCCGCCGCTGTGGGTGGCGTTCGCGGCACCAGCGTCCGGTCAGGTCCAAAAGTTCGACGGCGTCAGGCGCCACCGGGAGCATCGTCGCCAGCTCATCCACCTGGAAAGGCGACGTACCGTCGTTGGTCACGGTGTGCCGTAGTTCCAGAAGCCCGCCCGGGTGCAAGGTGAGGTTGCTCCGCACGGTGATACCGGCGTCGGGATCCGACTGAAGCACGACGGCGGCAGTACTGTCCGTCGTCGCACTCACCGCGCGGAGGTGTACCGAGAAATCGAAGCCGGGTGCGCCATCAATCACGCGGTGCCCCCTCAGCCCCGGACGCCCCTGCCAGGACGACGAAGCCTGGGGGAGGAGCCCGGCGGGAACATTGGCGTCGATGGACGACGGCGGGATGGGCTCGTTGAGGATGACCAGGTCCGGCAGCGTGTCGCCCAGGTCTGCTCCCCAGTGGATTATCTCAGCCTCTCCACGGTGGGTGCTGATCACCAGGCTGGTACCTGCGGAACGGAGGTGGAGCGGTTGCATGTGTTCAGTCGCTTTCAAAAGTCAGGGGCGGATGGCTGTTGTGAGGCCCGTTCAGCGCGCTATATCGAAGAGAACACGCGCAGAGCGGGCCCCACAACGGGTGGTTCTACTTGAACAGGTTGTTGACTTGATCGTTGGCTTCGGTCAGGGACGAGGCCGGCTTTTTCCCGGACAGAACAGCGTCCATGGCCGGCTTCATGATGCCGTCAACCTTGGCGGCTTTGTCCGCGATCGGGAACAGGAAGGTAGTGCCGTCCTTCACGTGGGTGGTGAAGGCTGAGACGTCGGTTCCCTTGTCGGCGAAGGCCTTGGCTGCGATGTCCGAGGAGCTGGTGATGGCCGGGAACACCACGGCCTTGCTGGCTACAACGTCCTGGCATGCAGTTGAGCCGAGGTATTCCACCCATTTGATGCTGGCTGCCGGGTTCTTGGTTCCTGCCCAGATGGAGTCGGCCAAACCGTTGAACATGGACGCACGCTGGCCGTTGGGACCCTTGGGGGTGGGGGCAAATGCGGTCTCGATGCCCTTGTATGTCTTGTACTGGCCGATCAGCCAGTCACCGGTGGTGTTAATGGCTGCCTTGCCGGCGCCGAAGCTGTCCGCCATGCTGGCGCCCACGGTGGTTTCGAGCTTGGGCATGTAGCCCTTGTCCACCAGTCCGGCCCACCAATCGATGGTTTCCTGGAAACGGGGGTCGTCGTAGTTGAACTTGGAGCCCCAGGGGTTCTTGTCCGTGGCGGTCCAACCGGTGGTGGCGGTGAGGAAGCTCCACTCGGTCTGGCCTTGGCCGGACCCGCTGCCCGTCAGCCCAAGGCCGTAGGTGGCCACGTTGTTCTTGTCGAAGCCGGCCTCGTCGCCTCGTTTGCCGTTCTTGTCTACGGTCAGGTGCCCGATGGTCTTCTCGTAGCTGCCGCCGTCTTTGGGGTTCCAGTCCAGGTTGGCCATCTGCTCCGCGGTGATCCCGGCGGCATCGGTCATGGCCTTGTTGTAGAACAGGCCCACGGTGTCCCAGTCCTTGGGAAGCCCGTAGCGTTTGCCGTCCTGGCCCACCCACAGCTCCGGGAGTCCCTTGGTGTAGGCATCGAGCTTGATGCCGTCCTTTTCCACGGCCTCGTCCAGCGGCAGGAGTTGCTTCTTGGCTGCGTACTCGGGGTATTTGGAGAGGTGGTCGGTGAAGACGTCCGGGGCGGTTCCGGCGACAAAGCCGTTGGTGAGCGTGGTCCAGTAGTCATCCCAGCCGCGCTGGGTGATTTTGACCTTGATGTCAGGGTTGGCCTTGGTGAAATCGTCGGCGCATTGCTGGTAGGCGGGGAGCTGGTTGGCGTCCCAGAGCCAGTAGTTGATCTCGCCCTTCGCTTCGGAGGAAGCAGGTGCGGACCCACCGCAGGCGGACAGGGACAGGGTGATGGCGGCGGCAGCAGCGGCGACACCGAGGATCTTCTTCATAAGGGACCTTTCAGGGCTTTCAGAGGGTGCGGGGTCTTTGTGCGGGGTGTTTCAAGTGCGGGCTATTTGATTCCGGAGAAGCCGATGGAGTTGACCACCTTCTTGCCGAAGGCGATGAACAGCAGGAAGATCGGCAGGGCTGCCACGAGCGTTCCGGCCATGAGCCCGGTCCAATCGATGGCGCCTTGCGGGGACTGGGACTTGAAGACGCTGAGCCCAACGGTGAGGACCCGGACGTTCTCGTCCTGACCCACCAGCAGCGGCCAGAAGTATTCGTTCCACTGACCGATGAAGGTCAGCAGCGCCAGCGTGGCGATGGGGGCGGCGGCGTTGGGAAGCACAATCTGGAAGAAGATGCGAAGGTGCTTGGCGCCGTCGAGCATTGCCGCTTCCTCAACCTCGCGGGACATGCTGAGGAAGAACTGGCGGAGGAAGAAGATGGCGAACGGGGTCATGAACAGGAAGGGCAGGGACATCCCGGCCATGGTGTTGAGCAGGCCCAGGTTCTTGATCATGAGGAAGTTCGGCAGTGCGGTGAAGATCGGCGGGACCATCATGGTGGTCAGGAACACTGCGAAGACCTTGTTCCTGCCGGGCCAGCGCAACCGGGCGAAGGCGTACGCGGCCATGGCGCTGAAGAACACCTGGCCGGTGGTGGTGATGGTGGCGAACAGGATGGAGTTGCGCAGGTACAACCAGAAGTTGATGGCCGCACCGGAACCGCCGTCGGCGATCGCCTCTTCGGTGCTTTGCAGGCCCAGGACGCGCTTGAAGGCGTTCCAGCTGAAATCGGCGGGCAGGAGGTTGCCGGCATTGGAGGCCAGGGCGCTGTTGCTGGACAGGGCCGTGCGCAGCATCCACAGGAACGGGGCAATGGTCACGGCGAGGGCGACGGCGACCAGCGCCCAGGCGCCGATGCGTCGCCAGTTGAGGGGCTTCTTGGTGGTGATGGTTGACGTAGTCATGGCGGTTTCCTTATCCCGGCTTAGTCCAGGTCCGATTCGTTGCCCTTGAGGAACTTCATTTGCAGGAAGGCCACCAGGGCGAGGATGACGAACAGGATCACGGCCAGTGCTGAGGCGTAACCGAAGTCGGATTCGCCGAAGGCTTTTTGGTAGATGTACATCTGGATCACGCGGGAGGCGTTGACGGGGCCGCCGTTGGTGGTGACGGCAACCGTGTCGAACACCTGGAACGAACCGATCACGGTGACCACCAGGACAAGGACCAGCACAGGGCGGAGCAGCGGCATGGTGACGCTCCAGAACGTGCGCGTGGGGGACGCGCCGTCGAGGTTTGCTACCTCATAGAGGTGGTTCGGGATGGACTGGAGGCCCGCGAAGATCAACAGGGCCGTGTAGCCCATGTGTCGCCACACGTTCACGAACGCGATGGTGGGGATGGCCCACTGTTCGCTGCCGAAGAAGGCCACGCGGGGAAGGCCCATCCAGCTGATGATTTCGTTGACGATGCCAAGCTGGTAATCGAGCATCCAGAACCAGAGCAGTGCCACGATGACGTTGGCCACCAGGAAGGGCAGCAGCAGTGCGCCGCGGATGAACGTGGACTTCGCCACCCGGTGCATCAGCAAAGCCAGGCCCAGGGCGATGACCGTCTGGAAGCCGATGTTCAATGCAACGTACTGAAGCGTCACACCCATCGCATTCCAGAACAGCTCGTCGGCGAAGATCGCGGTGTAGTTCTTGATCCCGATCCACGTAGGCTCGCCCAGGATGCTGTATTCCGTGAAGCTCAAGTAGACGCCGCGGATGGTGGGGATCAGGAAGAACGCCACGAAGCCGATAACGGCCGGAAAGATGAAGAAGAGGGCGATCTTCAGGTCACCCATTCGGCTGGTGAGGCTGCGTTTGCTTTGCCTGCCTTGGTGGCCGTTGGTTTTTCGTGAGCGTTCTGATGCGCTCCCCACTGGCTTGGTTAGCGTGGTCATCGTCGACCCTTTCTTGGGAGTGATGCGGGTAACAGCTGGATGCGAATCTACACGAGTAGATTTTGACTTGGCAATAGTTTACGCAAAGTTTTGGCGGTAATTGTTCAAAAATGTTGTTTCTGTTGACTCGAGTAGATGGCGATGCAAGACTCGTCCGTACGTGACAATACGAACGGCCGCTTCCGTGGCCAAGAAAGGTAAACAATGACGTTTTCGATTGGCGTAGTGGGGGCCGGCCAGTTCGGCAGCCAGTTCGCCCACCTCTTCAAGCTCCACCCGGGGGTCAGCGCGGTCTACGCGGTGGACGAGCTCCCTGAACGGGCCGCTGCAGCGCAAGAGCGCTGGGGCCTGGACGGCACCATGGCTTCCTTCGAAGCGCTGCTGGAGTCCGACGTCGATGCTGTCGCCATCTTCACGCAGCGCTGGACCCACGGGCCCCTGGTTGAGCGGGCGTTGCGGGCCGGGAAGCATGTCTACTCGGCGGTGCCAATGGCCATCTCAGAAGAGGAGATTGAACGGATCATCGAGGCTGTCCGCGAAACCAAACTGGTCTACGCGATGGGTGAGACCAGCTACTACAACCCCGCCACGGTCTTTGCCAGGCAGCAGCACAAAGCCGGTAAGTTCGGACGCATCTTCTACACAGAAGGCGACTACGTGCACGACATGGACCTCGGTTTCTACGAGGCTTACCAGTACAGCGGAGGGGACCGGTGGAAGGAAACCGCCAGCTACCCGCCCATGCTCTACCCCACGCACGCCATCGGCGGAGTCCTCGGCGCCGTGCCCGGCCACGCGGTCAGCGTGAGCTGCATCGGAGTCAAGGACCAGCGTGGCGACGGCGTCTTCGATAAGGACGTCAGCATGTTCGCGAATGACTTCTCGAACGCTTCAGCCCTCTTCGAAATGAACGACGGCGGTGCGATGCGCACCAATGAGATGCGACGCGTGGGCTACCCGTCGCACATAAGGGAATCCCGTTTCCGCTTCTTCGGCACAGACGCCAGCTTCGAGCAGCTCGCAACCACCACCGTGTGGCAGGACAAGTCCTCGGTGCTGGACGTTTCCGGGCAAGTGGAGACGAAGCCCACCATGTCCGCCGACGACCCCTCACTGGCGGATGTGGCTCCCGAACTCCGGGATGCCTTCATTTCGGGACTGGCTCCAGTGCACGACCGATCCCGGCTCCCCGAGGAGTTCCTCGGAGCGCCCAATGGGCACGAGGGCAGCCATCAATTCCTGGTGGACGACTTCGTGACAGCCGTGAACAACCGGAGCCTACCCCCGGTGAACGCCTGGGTGGCCGCGAGGTTTACGCTTCCCGGCATCGTTGCCCACCAGTCCGCACTGCGCGGCGGAGAGCGGCTCCCAATACGTGACTTCGGTGATGCTCCCGTGGAGTAGCTAGCATTTACCCCATGACAACAGCAGCAGTACAAACCCCGCGCGGCCCGGTTACACGCAAAGACGTGGCCCGGTACGCCGGGGTGAGTACCGCCGTCGTTAGTTATGTGGTGAACGGTGGGCCCAAGAACGTGGCCCCGGCGACGGAAGCGAAAGTCCGCGACGCCATCCGCATCCTCGGCTACCGGCCCAACGCGGCGGCACGTGCGTTGAAGCTGGGTTCCAGTGAGACCATCGGCGTGGTGGTGCCGGACAATACCAACCCGTTCTTCACGCAGCTTGCCCATGCTGTGGAGGACGCCGCGGCGGAACTGGGCTTCGGCATGGTGCTCACCAACTCCGACGGAAGCCTGACGCGGGAGCGCAAGAACATCCGTACCCTCGCCGCCCGGCAGGTGGATGGGGTGTTCCTGGCCAGTTGCGTGTTCGACCCCGATGTCACTGAGCTCGAAGCCTCCGAAATCCCGGCGGTTTTGCTGAACAACGCCGGATCTCCGCCCGGGTTCAACAGCGTGGGCGTGGACCTCGAGGCCGGAGCGCGGGCTGCCGTGGAGCACCTGATCGGCCACGGGCACAGCAGCATCGGCCTGGCGATCGGAACCAATACGGGTAACCAACTGGACGGGCGCGAAGTGGGCTGGCTCGCCGCCCTTCGGGACGCAGGTTTGCCGGACGGCCCAATGCTGCACGGCCCGTTCAGCCGGCCGGGCGGGTACGAGGTAGGCAAGCGGTTCCTGTCCATGGCGAACCGACCCACCGCAATCTTTGCCAGCAACGACATGCAAGCCATCGGCATTCTCCGCGCCCTCCACGAAGCCGGTGTCCGGGTTCCTGACGAGTTGGCCCTGGTTTCCTTCGACGGATCCCTGGATGCCGAGTACAGCTGGCCTGCGCTCACTACGGTTGCGCAGCCGGTGAAAGCCATGGCCCAGGCGGCTGTCCGGGCCCTGGTGGGCAAGGGACGTGGTGAAGAACTGCAACACCAGATCCTGCCCACTGAGCTCATCATCCGCCAGTCCTGCGGCTGCCCCTAGCACCCTCTCTCACGTACGCGCCTGTTGGTGGGTGTCGCTCTCTCAGGTATGCGCCTGTTGGTGGGTGTCGCTCTCTCAGGTATGCGCCTGTTGGGGGGTGTCGCTCTCTCAGGTATGCGCCTGTTGGGGGGTGTCGCTCTCGCACGTACGCGCCTGTCCCGGACTCTTGGTGATTGAGGGTTGGTGGGAAGGGGTGGTTTGGTGATAGAGGGTCGGTGGGAAGGGGTGGTTTGGTGATAGAGGGTCGGTGGGAAGGGGTGGTTTGGTGATAGAGGGTCGGTGGGAAGGGGTGGTTTGGTGATAGAGGGTCGGTGGGAAGGCCGCCCTACGAGTCCACGCTCGCGTAGCGCTCCGGACGGGCCAACACCTGGGCGATCTGGGCGGTCCCCGCGGCTACGGCCAAGCGCACCAGCAGGAACCCGGCCCCGAACACCCCGCCGATGGTCAGTAGCACCACAGGCTGGGTCAAAAGCACCGCGCCCGTCAATGGCAGGACCAACACTGCCGCAGCTGCCGCCGAGATCCCTGCCACCAGGAACAGCGGCGACATGACAGCCTTGACCCGCGCCGCCACCATGAGCTTGCGCGGCATTCCCACCCGGTCCAGGGCCACCAGCGTTGAGGCACGGTCCAGCACCGCGGCGGCCTGGTTTACTCCGGCCGAACACGCCACCATCAGGAACGAGCCCAGCAAGGTGATCATCACGCCTGTGTTGATGTCGCGCACCAACAGGTTGGCTTCGGAATCGCCGCCGGTGCCCATGGTGTCCGCCACAGCCATTCCCACGCCCACAAAAACTCCCACAAAACTGGTCATCGCGACGCCCCCAACTTGCCGCCACGATTCCTTGGGATTTTCCAGCACGGTACGTGCCGCCAGCAACTGTTCCGGCTTTTTGGCGCGTTTGAGCTGCGATGACGCCGTCAGCCGCAGGATCCATGGACCCATGAGGTTCAGTGCCAACAGGGCCAGGCCAAAGCATCCACCCATGACAGCGATGATCACAATAAAGGTCCCAAAGCTGCTCAGCATCCCCATCGCCACCACTCCGGTCACCACAACTACAGCCGCGATGAGCCCCCGAACCCAATGGGCGCCGTCGGCCGTTTGCCTGGTCCGGACGCCCAACGGCGTCACCACAACCTTGCGCAACCCAAGAGCGGCGCTCGCTGCCGCGAGGACGCAGACGGCCAGGATGCAGCCCGCAATGGACGGCACGGACAACCAGGCATGGCTGCCGATTGCCTGCCCACGGAACTGGATCAAGCCCAGGAACGGAGCCGCGCACGCATAGAGTCCGGCACCCGCCAGCGCTCCCACAGCGGCGAGGACCGTCGATTCGATGACCGTCATCCAGACGACCGTCGCGCTGTTGGCGCCCAACAGGCGCAAGGAAGCCAATCGGTCATCACGACGCCGGGCCGCCAGTCGGGCGGCTGAGGCGCCGAGCGCCAGCAGCGGGATGATGAGCAGGACCATTGCGACGACGGCCAACGCTTGGTAAGTGCCCGCGATGCTGTCCGTCCAGGACCAGAAGACCTGCGAGCCGCCCGCGACCGTGAGCAACAGCGCAGTGACCGTTCCGAAGGCCAGGATCGGCAACCCGGCGTCGCGCAGTCCTGTTTCCCGGAGGCTGCTGCCGCTGCTCCGTGCGAGGTAGGGCGTAAGCCGAAGGGCCATGGTGAGGCTAGACATTGAAGGCACCCTTGAAGTTGGTGGTGGCGGGAACTGGCTGTTGGGGATCGGCAACCGCGCTGCCGCTATCCGCCACGATCCCGCCGTCCCGAAGCTCCACAACCCGCTGACAGCGCGTGGCCACCTGCGGATCATGGGTGACCACGAGGAGCGTTCGCCCGTTGGCAGCAACGGAGTGCAGCAGCACGTCCAGGACTTCGGTGGAGGTAGCCGAATCCAGTGCTCCGGTTGGCTCGTCCGCAAACACCACGCGGGCGCCGGTTACCTGGGCCCGGGCGATGGCCACACGTTGGACCTGGCCACCGGAAAGTTCGCCCAGCCTGCGCTGTTCCATACCGGCCAACCCTAGGGCCGCGAGCCATTCCGCGGCGCGGGCTTCGGACGTCGAACGGTCGGTACCGTTCAACATCAGGGCCAGGGCGACGTTTTCCACGGCAGTGAGCTCCGGCAGCAGCATGCCTTGCTGGAACACGAAGCCAAACTCCTCACGGCGCAGGCGGGAGAGCGCTGCGTCCCCCAAGCTGTCCAGGCGCAGCGGCGCCGAAGGGGTGTTCAAGGTGACTGAGCCGGCGTCGGGCATTAATATCCCGGCGAGGCAATGCAGAAGCGTCGTCTTGCCGGAGCCCGACGGACCGATGATTGCGATTGACTCGCCCGCATTGGCAGTGAAGTCGACGTGGTCCAAGGCAATGCTGCCGGGGTAGTGCTTGGTGAGCTGCTGGGCGTGGAGGATGGCGTTCATATAACCAGCATCCCTGCGGGCCGTGCACTGCGGCGTCCGTCTACCGGCTGAACTCTGCGGGCCGGCCTCCACCCGCGGTATGAGACCCAACTGGGTAACAGATAACGTCGTTCCCAGCGCTGGGAACGACGTTATCTGTCACCTACTTGGGCTCGGCAGGAGCGATCCTGAGCTTCGCCACATTCTCTGCCAGCACCCTGCGCGCGTCCTCGCCCAGCAAGGAATCCGTAATGAGTTCGTCGGCCTCTTCCAACTGGGCGATCGAGGCGATGCCCACAACACCCCACTTGCTGTGGTCGGCGAGGACTACCGTGCTGCGCGCGGACGACATGAACGCGCGATCGGTCTCCGCCTCCAGCAGGTTTGGGGTGGTAAAACCGGCCTGCGCATCCATTCCGTGGACACCAAGGAAGAGGACATCAAGGTGCAATTGTTTCAGGGAAGCCGTGGCGATCGGCCCTACCAGGGCGTCAGAGGGCGTGCGCTCGCCGCCGATCAGAATCACCGTGGAGCCAAACCGTGCAGGGCCTGACGATGCCCCGTGGTGGAAGAGGTCCGCGATCCGCACCGAGTTGGTCACAACTGTGATTCGGGGCCCATTGACGAGTTCCTTGGCCAGCGCCCACGTGGTGGTGCCGGCACTCAGACCAATGGCCATGCCCTCCTGGACCATCGAGGCGGCTTCGACGGCAATCGCATGCTTCTCTGCTGTGAGCTGCGTGGACTTCAGCTCGAATCCGGGCTCATGCGTGCTGGCGTCACCGGGCAGCTTGGCTCCGCCGTGGATGCGCTCCACCCGGCCGGTTTCCTCGAGGGCCTCGATGTCGCGACGGACGGTCATGGGGGAGACGCCCAGCAATTGGGCAAGGTCCGAGACCCGAACCACGCGTTCTCGCTGGACTGCATCGATGATGGCGGAGTGGCGTGCTGCCTGAAGCATCAGGGCCTTTCTGGGTACCTCGTCAAACACGGGCTGGGTCTGGCTCCAGTCTAGGACGCATACCCGTCCGGCGACGGTATAAACGCACGACGGCGCCGCTCACCCCGTGAGGTGAGCGGCGCCGTCGTGCGTTTGGGCCGGGGGACGCTACTTGCGGAGCGACTCCGCGATCTGCTGCATGATTGCGGGATCGGCCAGGGTGGTGGCGTCGCCGGTGTCGCGGCCTTCTGCAATGTCCTTCAGCAGACGGCGGACGATCTTGCCGGAGCGGGTCTTGGGCAGTTCCGGAACGATCAGGAGCTGTTTGGGCTTGGCGATCGGACCGATTTCCTTGCCCACGTGGTTGCGCAGTTCCAGGACGGTTTCGTCGCCGCTGTTGACGGCGTCCCCGCGGAGGATGACGAACGCGACGACGGCCTGCCCGGTGGTCTCATCAGCGGCACCAACAACGGCCGCTTCAGCGACGGATGGGTGCGAAACCAGCGCGGACTCGATCTCCGTGGTGGAGAGGCGGTGGCCGGAAACGTTCATGACGTCGTCCACGCGGCCCAGGAGCCAGACGTCGCCGTCTTCGTCCTTTTTGGCACCGTCGCCTGCAAAGTACATGGCCTCGAACCGGGACCAGTAGGTGTCCTTGAAGCGCTCGGGGTCGCCCCAGATGCCGCGGAGCATGGAGGGCCACGGTTCGCGGACCACCAGGTAGCCGCCTTCGCCGTTGGCCACCGAGGCGCCGTTCTCGTCCACTACGTCCACAGCGATACCGGGCAGCGGAACCTGGGCCGAGCCCGGCTTCGTGGCCGTAACGCCGGGCAGCGGGGCAATCATTTGGGCGCCCGTTTCGGTCTGCCACCACGTGTCCACGATCGGCGCGGGGTGTTCCTTCTTCTCACCGTTCTTGCCCGCGTTCGCGCCGATGACATCGCGGTACCACATCCAGGCCTCGGGGTTGATGGATTCGCCCACGGAGCCCAGCACCCTGATAGAGGAGAGATCGTACTTGTCCGGGATCTCGCGGCCCCACTTCATGAACGTACGGATCGCGGTGGGCGCGGTGTAGAGGATGGAGACCTTGTACTTCTCCACGATCTCCCACCAGCGGCCCTGGTGCGGGGAGTCCGGGGTGCCTTCGTACATGACCTGGGTGGCGCCGTTCACCAGCGGCGCGTAGGTGACGTAGGAGTGGCCGGTGACCCATCCGACGTCGGCGGTGCACCAGTACACATCGGTTTCCGGGTGGAGGTCGAACACGGACTTGTGCGTGTACGCGGTCTGGGTGAGGTAGCCGCCGGTGGTGTGCAGGATGCCCTTGGGCTTGCCGGTGGTCCCGGAGGTGTAGAGGATGAACAGCGGGTGTTCGGCGTCATGTCCGACGGCGGTGTGCTCCGTATCTGCCTTGTCTACCGTCTCGCTCCACCAGAGGTCGCGGCCTTCAACCCAGTTGACGTCCTCGCCGTTGCGCTTGACCACCACCACGTTCTGGACAGTGTGTCCTTCTTTGGACAGGGCTTCGTCCACGGCCGGCTTCAACGCGCTGGGCTTGCCGCGCCGGTAGGTGCCATCGGCGGTGACCACGAGCTTGGCTTCGGCGTCCTCGATCCGGGAGCGCAAGGCGTCCGCGGAGAAGCCACCGAAGACCACCGAGTGCACGGCGCCGATCCTGGCACAGGCGAGCAGGGTGATGACGGCTTCGGGGATCATGGGCAAGTACACGGCCACCCGGTCGCCCTTGGCCACGCCGAGCGACTCGAACGCGTTGGCGGCCTTCTTGACCTCTTCGGTCAGCTCGGCGTAGGTGTACGTGCGGGTATCGCCGGGTTCGCCCTCGAAGTAGATCGCGACGCGGTCGCCGAGGCCGTTTTCCACGTGGCGGTCCAACGCGTTGTAGGCAGCGTTGACCTCACCGCCGACGAACCACTTGGCGAACGGCGGGTTGGACCAATCAAGGGCCTCGGTGAAGTCCTTATCCCAGGTCAGCAGCTCGCGGGCTTGCTTTGCCCAAAACGCCGGACGGTCAGCGTCAGCCTCTGCATAGGCGTCCGCCGTCGCGATGGCGGACGCCGCAAACTCTGCCGATGGCGCGAACCTGCGGTTCTCGTGGAGGAGGTTTTCAAGGGCCTCGACGTGTGTGGATCCGGTGGTGTCCTGGGACATGGTGAACCTCATTATTCATCGATCTTTGCTGCCAAGCCCGCCGTGCGGCCCGCAGAGTATTGTCCGCCTTCCACACTATCGCTTCCGAAAGGTCCTACGTGTGCGTGGTCACAAACGCGACAGCGAGCGGCATATTTTTAGCGCCGAATGGCACCTTGACCTGCAAGGAAACGGTTACATGACGTACGACGTCGATTCCCGCCGGCCGCTGGTAGTCGCCGAAGTCTCGGCTTCTTTTTGTAAGTAACCTTGGAGTTCCCTGTGGGCCGCACCGCATAACCGTTTTCGGCTGGAAGGCTGTCAGTGGGGTGGCATAGGCTGAAGAAGTCTTGGGACGCATCTTCAGGCGTGTCCGGTGATGCTGCGGAATCCCGCGGAATTCATTGGACCGGACTGCCCAAGGCGCCGCCGTACGAAGGAGAAATACATGAACCAGCTGAGCCCAGGACCGCACGACTCACAGCCGACGGGACCGGACACCACGGCTGGAACGGCCACTGGACCAGGTGGCAACGCCGCCGGCAACCCCGCGCCGGGAACCTCTGGCGTACCCGGAAAAAGTGACAGCACAAGCAACGGTGCGTCCAAGTTCGACGCCGTTGCGGGCCCTTTCACCATCCGGGACCTCACCGTCTTCGGCTCCACGCTCCTGATGTTTGTGGCCTCGCTTTTGCCCATGTTTGGCTCGCGCTACAACCTGTGGAACCTCGGAAACCTGTTCTTCCTCCTGCTGGGCATCATCCTGCCGTTGGTGGTGGTTGCGCTCTTCGTTGCCCGCCGTTTGCAGCCGGGAACCATCGTCCGGGTTGGTTCGCTTTCCGTTGACCAGTTCGCCTCCGTCACTGCGTCCTTTGCATTCCCCTTGTTCTTCCTGACCATTGCCAATTCATTCAACGGCAGCGTGCTCTTGGGCTTGGTCGGTTCCGTGGGCCTTCTGGCTGCGACCGTGCTGGCGCCACACCTTCCCTTCCTCTCCGCGGACTTCAAGGGCCGCGCTGAAACTCCGGCCCATGTTGTTGCCCGCGAAGCCGCAGTCCCCAGCCGCAAGCCGGCGGCCCCCAAAGCCCCGAAGGAACCCAAAGCGCCCAAGCCGGCTCCGACGACTTCCGCCTCCGCTCCGGGCGCTTCCAACGGCGGTTACTCGAACGCAGGCGCTTCCAACACCGGAGCTTCCAACGCAGGTACGGGATTCCAAGGCGCCTCCAACGCATACACGGCGCCCGGAGCCGGAGCCGGAGCCGGGGCCGGGGCCGCAGCCGCCGCCGCATCGTCAGGTGTCCCAGGCGCAGGTGCCCCAAGCGCTGGTGCGCCCAGCGCAGGTGCGGCTGCCAGCCCCTTCGCCCCGCCAGCCACCTACGGAAGCACGCCGTCGCAGGCAACGGAAGCTCCCGCCGTCGTGCACGCTGCCGACAGCAAGCCACTTGCGGACCCAGCCGAAGAACCGGAATCCGGGATCTCGGGTGCCGGCGCCTCAGCGGCCGTACCGGCAGCTGAGCGCGAGGATGCCGCCAAGGATGCACCGGCCGCGGACGCTCTTTCGGAATCACAAACCCCGGTTTCCGAACCGGCAACCACGCAGCATGCACAGCAGCAGCCAGCCCCGCAGGCTGCAAACCCGCAGGCTGCAACCCAGCAGCCAGCACCCCAACAGCCGTGGGCTGCCACCATGGCAACCCCGATCGTCTCCGGAGACACCCGGAGGGTCAGCGACACGATCGGCGCCACAGTGGACCCCGCGAGCCGTCCGGAAGAGTCGGATACCCCGCAGTATGAGGCGTTTTGGTTCGCCGTGGCCCAGCCCCGCACCGCGTACGACGAACGCACGGGCGCTCCGTCCTTCACTATCGAACCCGGGGGATGGGTGCTTGCGCTCGAAGACCGTGGCCACGAGTTCCTGGTCCAGGACACCGACGGCAAGGTTGGGATTCTTCGGGAGCTCAGCAACATCGAACGCGGCTAGGGAGGGACGCCGTGGCCATCGCCGAAGCTGGTTCGCTGCTCGCCCTCAAGCGCCGGGCACGCAAGATCAACAGGGTTCTCGCGGACAAGTATCCGTACGCGCATGCGGAGCTGGACTTCAGGAATCCTTTCGAGCTGGTGGTGGCCACCGTCCTCTCAGCCCAAACCACGGACGTGCTGGTCAACCAGGTCACTAAAATCCTGTTTGCCCGCTATCCCGATGCCCGGGCCATGGCCGAGGCCGACCCCGCCGAACTGGAGGCGATCCTTCAGCCGACGGGCTTTTTCAGGGCCAAGGCCCGGAACGTCCTGGCGCTCAGTACACGGCTGGTGGATGAGTACGACGGCGAGGTCCCCGGGAAGCTCGAAGACCTGGTGACCCTGCCCGGCGTCGGACGCAAAACTGCCAACGTGGTGCTGGGCAATGCCTTCGGCGTTCCCGGCATCACCGTGGACACGCACTTTGGACGCCTGGCCCGAAGGTTCGGCTGGACTACGTCGGACGATCCCGTCAAGATCGAATTCGATGTGGCAGAACTGTTCGAACCGCGCGACTGGACCATGCTTTCGCATCGGGTGGTGTTCCACGGCCGCCGCGTTTGCCACTCGAGGAAGCCGGCCTGTGGCGCCTGCCCGGTGGCCAGCCTGTGCCCAAGTTACGGGGAAGGCGAGACCGATCCCGTCAAGGCCGCCAAGCTCCTGAAATACGAGCTCGCCCCGGGCAATGAGGAACTGTTGGAAAAGCTTCTGGCTGAGACACACCGCGCCGCGGAGATCCGGATGGAATCGCAAAGGAGGCCCGGGTGACCGCGCTGGAGGAACTGACCGCCCTGGTGACCCGGTTCGAGGCTGGCCAGCAGGAACACTCTGCCCTCTGGGACATGCTGCCAGTCACGGACGAGACCAATCGGGCAGCGGCGGTCCTCATGCTTTTTGGTGTCCTCGATGATATTCCGGCTGAGTCGGGACGCCCGATCGCACCGGCGGACCTCGACGTTTTGCTGCTGGAACGGGCGAACACTTTGGACGACCACCCAGGGCAGGTGGCCTTCCCGGGTGGCAGCGTGGACCCCGACGACGAGTCCGTGGTGGCCGCCGCACTGCGTGAGGCCGTGGAAGAGACAGGGCTGGATGCAGGCGGTGTTCAGGTTTTGGGCGTGATCCCTGAACTGGGGCTCATCCGCAGCAACTTCCGGGTCACACCGGTCCTGGCTTGGTGGGACGCCCCTTCACCGGTCCGCGTGGTGGATTACGCCGAATCAGCGCAGGTTTTCAGGGTGCCGGTCCGGGACCTGCTGGACCCTGAAAACCGGGTCACGGCCACGATTTCGCGTTTTGGCCGTACCTTTACGAGCCCCGGATTTACCGTCAATGGTGTTCTGGTGTGGGGTTTCACGGGAATGGTCCTCAGCGGCCTTTTCGATGAACTGGGTTGGACCGTTCCGTGGGACCGGGCCAAACTCCACGACATCGATCTCTGACCGCGCCGCCGGTTCAGCCGATGCAGCCTTTGCAGCCGTTCAGGCGGCCTTGCGTTCCGGCGTCGAACGGTCCACGATCAGGCCGGTAGCGGCGTTCTCCCGAACAGCCTTGATGCCGGCCACCACACCGTCAAGGTGTGGAAACGTCGGAGACTCCGCTACGACGGTCCCGTCGGCTGCCGTGAGCCGGAACCGGTACGCCTGGTCGTTTTCCTTGAGAATTTCAAACCTGCCTGCCATGCTTTCCCCCTTGTAATGCTTCCTTGCACGCCACGTGGAACGTGTCCACATAGTGAAAGTATCGGGAAGCTGCGGCGAACCAAAGTTGCCTGTCATTCGCTGGTCACCGCAGCTCATATGGCGAGATGTGACTGGATAGTCGCGCGGCATGACGCTAGCCTGCGGCTACTTCGCCTTGTCGTAGGATTCGACGACGGCCACACTCACCGGAAATTCCACCGGGATACGGCCGAACATCAGCTCTTTCGCTGCAGCGGCGGACTCTTCAATGGCACGGATGCAGGCGTCCACGGCGTGATCGGGGGCGTGGATCATCACCTCGTCGTGGAGGAAGAAGACGAGCTCCCCGGAGGGTGAACCTTCGGCGCGCAAGCCGCGCAACCGCCGTCGTAATTCTGCCAACCAGCATGCCGCCCACTCCGCTGCCGAGCCTTGGACGACGAAGTTCCGCGTGAAACGGCCGCGGGAGCGGGCCAGGTTGTCGGCCCTGCGTTGTTCCTCGGCGGTGGTTGATTGCTGGCTCCGCCACCAAGCAGCCGACGGCGGCGGGCTGCTGCGCCCGAGGCGTGTGGTGACAGTCCGGCCGGCTTCGCCCTCCCGGGCTGCTTGTTCCACGAAGCCCACGGCTCGCGGATATGTGCGTGCCAACTGGGGCATGAGCCTGCCTGATTCGCCTGTGGTAGCGCCATAAATCGCTCCCAGGAGCGCAACTTTCGCCTTCGCCCTGTCGCCACCAAAGCCTTGTGCCGCGATGCCTGCATAGAGGTCTTTGTCCCGCGCGGCCTCGGCCATTTTTGTGTCCTGGGCAAGGGCCACCAGAACGCGGGGCTCCAACTGTGATGCGTCGGCCACGATCAGTTTGTGCCCCGGATCAGCGTGCACCGCCGCGCGAATGTTGCGTGGGATTTGCAGGGCGCCACCGCCGCGCGAAGCCCAGCGGCCTGACACCACGCCGCCCACCACGTACTCGGGGTGGAATCGCCCGTCCCGAACCCACGCGTCCAGCCAGGCCCAGCCATTGGCGGTGTGGAGGCGGGAGAGCTTTTTGTAGGTGAGCAGGGGCTGGATGGCAGGATGCTTGGACTCCTGGAGTTCCCACTGCCGCGTGCTTTTGACCTCGATCCCGTTGCGGTGCAGTGCCCGCATGAGGTCCTGCGGGGAATCCGGGTTCAGGCCGGGGGAGTTGAGGATTGTCCGGAGTTCGGCGCAGAGGGCTTCCAGGACAGGAGGCCTGTGTCCGGGCGCCGGGCGGGGACCCAGGACATCGGCCAGGATCTGTTGGTGCAATTCTTCACGCCAGGGGACACCGGCGTGTTGCATTTCGACTGCGATGATCGCGCACGCCGACTCGGCTGCCAGCAGCAATTGCAGGCGCTGCCTTCGCTGGTGGTCCGTGGCTACATGCGCCACCGCCTCCTGTTGAGCCGCGAACTCCGCTTTCAGTTCAGCGAGCCCCGCTTTGGGATCCGACGGCGGGAGGTCCTCGAAGAGCGCACCCTGATCCGCAGGGGGCGGTGGCGGCTGGAGGAGGCGGGGAGGGGTGTCGTCGTCCTGGGTGAGTTGGACGGCGTTTTTGGCATAGTCCGTGTGGGCGGTGAATTCCGAGTGGGCCAGGATTGCACCGCACAGCGCCAGGTCATGGCACCGCTCCAGCTCGATGTCCTGGGCCAGGAGTTCCGGGTACCAGTCCTGCGCGCGGTGCCACACCCAGCGGGGGCGCTGGGCTTCGAATTCACGCACGACGCCGGGCAGCTCACCTCGGGTGAGGACGCGCGCGTCGGCCGTGGCTTTCCCGCTTGGTGAGATCCTCTGTATGGCTGCGCCATCCGGGTGGGCGGCGAGCAGCAAATACATGCGTTCCATTCTGCCTTGTTGGACGTGCGGCGTGGGGCTGACACCGCCGCGTGGCCCTGCCACGTGCGGGGGGCTTCTCCCGGACGACTTGTCCTCCACATATTCGGTGGGCATTCGATTCCAAGCCGGTTTTCCACATAGCCGTCCTGGCACCTTATCCGCGTCCAGGGATTCGGCCAGTGTGGGTCCATGAGCACGCGAAATCGTCGGCATCGGCAACCCATTAGCCACGCAACGGAAGGGGACCCGGATGCGTACTGGCTGCCCCGGGATTCGTCGGGGGTACTCCTCCTATCGTCCGATCCCTACATCCAGGAGGAAGCAAAGCGAATAGTTGCAGCTGCGGGTGGAAGCCTAAGAACGGCCGCTGACGTCACCGAGGCCGTTCATGGCTGGGACAGCGCCGACATTGTGCTGGTGGGAAGCGATATTCGTGAGTTGCCGCCCAGACGGAGGGCACCGTCGGTGCTGCTGGGCAGGGCCGGCGAAGGAGACGGACTCTGGCGGTTGGCTGCCGCGCTGGGAGCAGAGCGGGTGGCGGTCCTTCCCGAGGCAGCCGCCTGGTTGGCGGAGCACCTGAGTATGTCCGGTTCGCCCGACTACGGTGGGACGGTCCTGGGGATCGTCGGCGGCTGTGGGGGCGTTGGCGCGACAACTGCTGCCATCTGGCTTGCCCAAGCCGCCGCTTCCGAGGGCGTCAGCACCCTGCTCATCGACGGCGATCCATGGGGAGGCGGACTGGAACTTGCCCTCACTGATGAACCGGTCCCCGGTCTCCGATGGCCGGACTTCCAGGAAAGCAGGGGAAGCATAGATCCTGCCCAGTTCCGGGAATCCCTGCCAGCCACGGGTGGGTTCACGTACCTGTCCTGGCCCGGTACCCGTGAACCAGTGCGAAGTCCGGATGCGGGAGCTGTTGCCGCCATCATGGACGCTGCGCGGCGGGGGTTCGAGCTCATCATCGTGGACCTCGGACGCAACAACGAGGGCGTGGGAAGACTCGCGTGGGACTGCGACAAACTCCTGCTGCTGACACCCGCCCACCTGAGACCGGCCGTAGCGTCTTCCCGGGTCCTGGACGGGCTCCCGCCCGTGGAGACCGGGCTTCTGGTGCGCGGGAACCACGCATCCACGGTGGACCCGTCGTTCCTCGCCGAATCGCTCGGACTCCGCCTGGCTGGCGTGGTCCCCGAGGTTCGCGGAGTCCTGGCCGGCACGGAACAGGGCCGGTTGCTTGAACTGGGCCGGCGCAAGGAAGTCGGCCGCTTCGCAGCGGGTGTGCTGGAACTGAACGGCGCTGTCCAGTGAGCCGTTTCGTAGAGGGCTCGCGTCGCCGGCAGGCACCAAAGCTGGACTCGCTGCTTCTTGAGACAGTGCGCGAGTCAGTACTTGCCGCGAGCGCTCCAGTCACGCCATCAACGGTCGCGGCAGCTGTACAAGCCAGTGGTAGGTTGCTCGGCACCGCCGGAGCCCTGGAGGCTGCGGAATCGATCAATGCCGAATTGAACGGACTGGGACCGCTTCAACAGCTCGCCCGGGATCCATCGGTCACTGACATCTTTGTCAACGGACCGGAATCGGTGTGGGTGGACCGCGGGCGGGGCTTGGAACGCAGTTCGGTACGGTTTAGAGCCGAGCATCACGTCAGATCGCTCGCCACCCGGCTGGTGGCTGCTGGCGGACGCCGACTCGATGATGGCTCCCCGTGCGTTGACGTCCGGCTCACCGGAGGCTACCGTGTCCATGCCGTGCTTGCGCCCATCTCCACAGCAGGAACCCTCCTGTCCATCCGCATACGCCGCGAGGAAGTCTTCACCCTCAAGGAGCTGCAAGCGGGTGGCATGTTCTCCGAACCGGTTGAGGCCGTTCTTCGGGCCATCATGGCTCGAAGGCTGAGCTTCCTGATCAGCGGCGCCACGGGTTCCGGAAAGACCACCCTCCTCTCCACCATGCTGGGTCTCAGCGATCCGGACGAACGATTGGTGCTGATTGAGGACGCCGCGGAACTGAACCCTGTCCATCCCCACGTGGTCAGCCTTGAATCGCGCCACGGGAACCTTGAAGGCGGTGGCACCCTTGATTTGGGCGAACTGGTCCGCCAGGCACTGCGCATGCGCCCAGACCGGCTGATCGTCGGGGAATGCCGGGGTGCCGAGGTCCGCGAACTGCTGACGGCGCTGAACACAGGGCACACGGGTGGAGGTGGCACCATTCACGCCAACACAGCTGAAGCGGTGCCTGCACGTCTTGTGGCCCTCGGTGCCCTCGCAGGGCTGAATGCCGAGGCCGTGCAGTTGCAGGTTTCTTCGGCCCTGGACGTGGTGATCCATGTGGCCAGGACGCAGGTGGGGCGGAGAGTGGCATCGATCGGTGTGATGGCCCAGACCCTCAAAGGACCCGAAGTGGTTTCCGCCCTTAGCCTGGGCCCAGCCGGGATGGTGCGCGGCCCTGCGTGGCCGGAACTGTCAGGGCGGCTTGCCATGGATCCCACGTGATAAGCGTCTTCGTCCTTGTCCTGGCGTCTGCTGCGTGGCTGCATGTCCAGGGCCAACAGGCCAACGGTCAACGCGTCGCAAGAAGCCTGGACAGAAACCGGGGCACCCGCAGCAGGCCAACAGGCGGATTCCCGCCCTTTCGCTTCCGGCAGCGACGATCTCCCGATTCGTTGTCCTTGGTGGTCCTGATCCAGCAGCTTGCAGCACTCCTGCGCGGGGGCCGCGGGACGTCACGGCTGTGGGAAGAGCTCTGGCTTGTCCATGCCCTGCCGGCACCCAAAGAAGCCGCCGCGCCCTCGCCAGCAGGAACGCCCGCAGCTTCACTTTCCACCAGCTCACTAAAAGTGCTCGCGGCTGCTCGGGCCGCCACAGGCGTTGGCAATTCTCCCGCCGAGGCCATCCGCGGAACGGCGGAGCAGACTTACCCGCAACACGGGAGTTCCGAGCACAGGGTCTGGATGGAACTGGCCGCCTGCCTGGAGGTGGCCGAAAGCAGCGGATGCCCCCTGGCAGAACTCCTGACCCGGTTCGCGGCACAACTCGAGGCCGAAGAAGATGCCGAGGCCGCACGCCAAACAGCGCTCGCAGGACCCAAGGCCACCGTTCGCCTGTTGTCATGGCTTCCGGTGTTCGGCTTGGTGCTGGGCATGGCGCTCGGAGTGGACCCGCTGGGTATCCTGCTGAACAACCCATGGGGTGTGGCCACCTTTGCGGCTGGGCTGCTGCTCACCGTTGCCGGGCGCATCTGGTCTTCCAGATTGGTCGCAGCCGCGGCTGGAGGCCTCTGATGCCCGGCGGTTCGATCCTTTTGATGATGGGTCTCCTGGTCCTCGCGTCGTTCATTTCCTTCGCCGTCCCCAACCGAGACAGCTTGCTGCTCGCACGTGTTTCGGGCTTGTCGGCGGGCGGGGAGGCTGGCGAGATTGCGGATCACGGCCGGTCTGGGGCGGATGGACTTCGCGATACGGCCATGATGCTGGAATTGGTGGCCTCAATGCTGGATGCCGGAGCGGGCCTCGGGAGGGCGCTGGAACTGCTCGCCAGAGCGGCTTCACCTCCCATCGCCCGGTCATTAAGGCCAGTCGTAGCCGCTTTGGCCATTGGCGCGGACTGGGAAACCGCTTGGCGGACGCCTGCGCAGCACGCACCTGAGGTCCTGCGACTGAAGGATGCACTGGCCTTCGCGGCCGTCACCGGAGCTCCCTCGGCGTCGATCCTCTATGCGCAAGCCGCACGAGAGCGGCGCGAGCAGTTCAGGTCCGCGGAAAAACGCGCGGCGGCTTTGGGCGTGAAGCTAGTGGTGCCCTTGGGTCTTTGTTCCCTCCCGGCCTTTATCTGCCTGGGCATCGTTCCTGTACTGATCGCCATGATTCCATCTGGATGAAACTTGGCGCTCCCGTTGTCCTTGATGTCCCCGTTGTCCCTGCGACCTCAACTGCTCCTCCACATCCGGTCTTTCGGAGGGGTTATCCACTTGCCTCAATCCTGTTCTTCCGGGCCTCATCGGATCGCGGGAGAGTCGAATCAGCCAGTGAGTGCTGGCACTTCCCGAAAGGACCTCACCGTGAAAACACCATCCACCATGCTTCCTGATATTCCGGCTCCCCTTGAATACCCGAAGGTTCCTTCCGGAGAACCGGTCGCAACCCGGGAGCACCAGCTCACCGAGTACGAGCGCGTACACAACGATCTCGAACGATTCGATCTTGAGGACGAACTGTGGGAATTTGGTTTTGGCCTTGAGGAACCCGCGGAGTACGAGGACCGGCGTCTCGAGGACGACGGCTTCTGGGACAAGGTAAGTACACGGACAAGGCTCATGGGTTCGGAGCTGGGCATGGCAACCGCCGAATACGCCATCACCACGCTGGCAGCTGTTGGTTTGGCCGGTTTGCTGGTGGTGATCCTTCGCAGCGAGGAAGTCCGGGGCTTCCTGCTCAACGTGATCCGGACGGCCTTGTCCTTGCCATGACCAAGGTGCTGCTTGCTCGCCGGAGACGCGTTCCGGCAGTGCCCGAGGACGGCGCTGTGACCGCTGAGTTCGCTGTCGCATTGCCGGCCGTGGTGCTGCTTTTGGCTTTCCTGCTGGCAGGTGGCGCTGCCGGTATCACCCAATTGCGGCTGGAGGAGGCGGTAAGAGCCGGTGCCCGGGCTTCGGCCCGGGGTGAAACCACTGTCTCGGTTCAGGGCACTGTCCGGCGGCTTGCGGGGGAGGGGGCCACTTCTTCGCTGACAGACGACGGCGGGTGGCTGACAGTCACCGCTTCATCACCCGTCGGTGGAGCCCTGGGTCCCTTGATTCCATGGCAGCTGACGGCCTCAGCCTCCGCCCGCGCGGAGACAGGAACATCGTGAGGAAGCGAACCATGGCTCTCGCCGCCGAGCGCGGATCAGGGTCGGTGCTTGCCCTGGCTTTGGGAGCTGTGGTGATGGCCCTCCTGCTTGCTCTGCTCCTACTTGCGCAGGCAGGGGTTTTGGCCTCCCGGGCCGCCTCTGCTGCCGACTTGGCAGCCCTTGCAGGAGCCGATGCGGCGCGCGGCCTGACCTCGGGAGAGCCGTGTGCCGTGGCCGCGGATGTGGTTGGGCATCACAACGCAACCCTGACCTCCTGCATGGTGATCAGGGGCGAGGTGGTGGAGGTTGCCACCGAGCTGCCTTATCCCTTCAACTGGGGAGTCGCCACAGGGCATGCCCGGGCGGGACCACCTCCGTAACCGACAGGCGCCTAGACGGCGTCCTTCAGCAAGACGCCAAGGAGTGTGATGGCGGCTGCCTTGTCCAAGGGATTGTTCTTGTTGCCGCATTTGGGGGACTGGACACAGGACGGGCAGCCGGCTTCGCACTCACAGGCCTTGATGGCCTCCCGAGTGGCGGTCAGCCAGGTTTTGGCTTTCTCGAAGCCCCGCTCGGCGAACCCGGCACCTCCGGGATGTCCGTCATATACAAAGATCGTAGGGACCCCGGTATCGGCGTGCAGGGCAGTGGAAACACCGCCAATATCCCAGCGGTCACTTGATGCCACCAAGGGGAGGAGCCCGATTGCGGCATGCTCTGCTGCGTGGAGGGCACCGGGGAACTCTGCTTCCACCAACCCCGCTCCATGCAGTGATCTGTTGTCCACCACGAACCAGACGGCTTTGGTGAACAGGTCACGGGCGCCCAGATCCAACGGCTCTTCGCCGAGGATCTCATTCGAAATCAAGGCTTTGCGTTGGAAGGAAACAACTTGGGTGGTCACTTTGACGTCGCCAAAGTGCACGGTGATGTCTCCCCATTGAACAGTGCGCGTCGTTTCAAGAACCTCGATCTGCGTCACGTCCCGGGCCGTGGTGTAGAAATCGGGGTTCACGCGGCGAACCATGACGCAATGGTCGGTCTCGTTGAGATCCTCCACCAGGTAGCTTTCGCCCTGATGGACATAGATGGCGCCCGTATGCGCCTGGTAATGCGTTTGCGGCGAGTCCATGGTTCCCAGGAGGGATCCGGTCTCGGCATCCACGATGCTGACAGGTCCGCCGCCGTCGGCCCGCAAATTCACCATCCCGGCCGCGCTTTCAGGATGGGTCCAGAACCATCCTGCGGGCCTCTTGCGCAGGTACCCCTGGGTTACCAGCCGGTCAAGAAGTCCCTCGGCCGTGGGGCCGAAAAGATCGAGCTCAGCCGGACCAATGGGCAACTCGGCAGCGGCCGCGCACAGGTGCGGACCCAGGACATAGGGGTTGCCCGGATCAAAGACCGTGGCTTCCACCGAGACGTCGAAGATGGCCTCCGGGTGGTTCACCAAGTAAGTGTCCAAGGGGTCGTCGCTGGCAACAAAGGCAGCAATCGCGTCCTGTCCTGCCCGCCCCGCCCGGCCGATCTGTTGGAAGAGGGATGCGCGGGTACCGGGCCACCCTGCCACCAGTACAGCATCCAGTCCAGAGATATCGATACCGAGTTCCAAGGCGGACGTGCTGGAGACTCCGAGCAATTGGCCGGACCTCAGGGCCTGCTCCAGGGCGCGCCGTTCTTCGGGCAAGTATCCGGATCTGTAGGCGGCCACCCGACCGGGCAGGCTCGGGTCCACCTCGTCCAAAAGCCTTTTGGTGATGGAGGCAATGGACTCCGCCCCTCGCCTGGACTTGATGAACGCGATGGTGCGGATCCGGGAAGAAACCAGGTTGGCCAGGATGTCGGCCGTTTCGGCGACTGCCGTCCGCCGTTGCTTGGCGCCATTCTCTCCCTTGACGTCGGTCAGCGCAGGCTCCCAGAACGCCACTGTGGTGGATCCGTGCGGAGAACAATCTTCGGACACTTCACGCACGGGAGCACCGATAAGCCTCCCAAAGGAAACGGCGGGGTCGGATGCGGTGGCGGAGGCCGCGATGAATACGGGTTCCGGAAAGGAAGTGCCCGCACCGTAGTATGCGCAAATCCGGCGCAGCCGCCTCATGAGATTTGCTACATGCGAGCCAAAGACCCCTCGGTAGCTGTGTGCTTCGTCAACGATCACGTAGCGCAACCTGCGGAAGAACCGTGCCCACCACGTGTGGTTGGGCAGGATTCCGAAGTGCAGCATGTCCGGGTTGGCCAGGATGAAATTGGCGTGGTCACGGATCCAGCGGCGGGACGAGACGTCAGTGTCGCCGTCGTATGTTTCTGCCCGGACGGTGGGCAGCTTCAGCGCCCGGATCGCAGCGAGCTGGTCCGCAGCGAGTGCCTTGGTGGGAGAGAGATAAAGCGTGACGGCACCGTCGTCGTGAATTTTCCCCGGATCCGACAGGACCCGCAATTCGGAACGGTGTATCGCATCCAACGCCGGCAGCTGGTAGGCAAGAGACTTCCCGGAAGCTGTCCCGGTGGCGATGACCACGTGCTGGCCGCCATGGGCGATCTCAGCGGCCTGGATCTGGTGACGGTACGGTTCGTGGATGCCCAATGTTCCGTAGGCGGACACGACATCAGGATGCACCCACCCCGGCCAAGGCTCATTGACCGCTTTGCGGGCAGGGATGGTGTGGACATGGCGAAGCTGCTCGGGGTCCTGGGTCCGGCCCAACAGGGAGATCAGCGAATTCGGTGCAGCCACCGAATCATTCTGTCACTGTGCGGGGACGTCGACGGCGCCAGGCCTGGAGGGCCGCCGTCGAACGCGCCCGCAAAGCGGCAACCTTCAGGCGCCGGAGAGGTCCGAGCCTTCGGCACCGCTGACCGACATCATGATCACGTGGCAAACCACGTCCCAGCCCAGATGGGAGTAAAGCTTTTGGCCGTCCAAGGATGCAAGGAGGAGGCCGTTTTCGACGTCGTGCGAGAAAGCCTGGGCAGCGAGAGCCTTCATGATGAAGCTGCCCAATCCGCGCCGTTGGAACTGTGGTTCAGTGACGATTTTGTCGAAGACGGCGGTACCGTCCACCACGTACACCCTGCCACTGGCGGCCACTTGTTCGCCGGAATGCACCACTGCGTGATGGACGCCGTTCGATTCGGAAGTGGCAAGTTCAAGGTCGTCGTCGGGGAGCCAGGGATCCTCGGCATCCTGGGTTTCCATGTCAACGATCATCATCGTTTGGGAAGCGGACGTCACAGTCAGGCCGTGTTGACCAGCCAGGTATTTGTACCGTTGGACGTCGTTGGTGAGGATCGTCAGGATTCGGCTCGGGGATTCCGCGGTCTTGCCCGCCAGGGCAATGAACTCATCGTCGGAGGGATCGTGGGCGAAGTACTCCCAGTCACCGGTTTTGTCGGCGCGAAGTGCGGCAGGGAAGCGTCCCTCTTGGCGTGACTCATAGCCCCGGCAGCCGGACCAGCCGGCCACCCAGACTTCCAAGAGGTGCGCAATGTCTTCAACCAAGGCGTCTGGACTCATGTAGAGAGACTATGCCAGCGCCCCCTGAAGGAACAGAGCGATGTCAGCGGAAGGAACGTTGCTTATGGAATTGTGACTTGGCCGTCCGCCGCGCCCCGGTTTTACAGCACCAAGTACCCTTTAATAGTGGCTTTAAACCGAATCGTTCTCTTCTATGGCTTTACCCCGATCGCCGACCCCGACGCCGTGCGTCTGTGGCAGCGCGCCCTCTGCGAAAAACTGGGCCTCACCGGCCGGATCCTCATTTCCAAGGATGGCATCAACGCCACCGTGGGCGGCGAACTGAACAACATGAAGCAGTACGTCAAGACCACCCGGGAGTACAAGGGGTTCCACGGGATCGACTTCAAATGGTCGGACGGTGGCGCGGACGACTTCCCCCGCCTCAGCGTCAAGGTCCGCGACGAAATAGTCTCCTTTGGTGCGCCCGGCGAACTCAAGGTCGACGACAACGGTGTTGTGGGCGGCGGGAAGCACCTTCAGCCCGAGGAACTGCACGCCTTGGTGGACGCGAAAAAAGCCGGCGGTGACGACGTCGTGTTCTTTGATGGCCGCAATGCCTTCGAAGCCAAAATCGGCAAATTCAAGGACGCAATTGTTCCGGACGTGGACACCACCCACGACTTCATCAAGGAACTCGACTCCGGAAAATATGATGACCTCAAAGACAAACCGGTGGTCACATATTGCACGGGCGGAATCCGCTGTGAAGTGCTGTCCAGCCTGATGGTCAACCGGGGCTTCAAAGAGGTCTACCAGCTCGATGGCGGCATCGTCCGGTACGGCGAAACGTTCAAGGACAAGGGCCTGTGGGAGGGCTCCCTTTATGTGTTCGACAAGCGCATGCACGTCGAATTCAGCGAGGAAGCCAAGACCATCGGCGAGTGCGTGAGGTGCGCATCGCCCACCAACAAGTTCGAGAACTGCTCCAACCCCAGTTGCCGCACGCTGACCCTTTACTGTGCCCAGTGTGCTTCGAGTCCGGAAACACTCCGCTGCCCTGGTGGCTGCGACGCTGCCTGAGGGAAAGTTCAGAGCCTGCTCACGCGGTAGGCGAAGTTGGCATTCGCTCCCGTACCCACAGTGATGGAGAGCACTGCGTCCTTTTCCAGCTGGACCACGCTGACCCGCGCATTTGCGCATCCCAGGGTGAGGTCAACCAGTTCAGCCTCGCCAAGTTTGACCGCAAACGCCACCCGGCGTGCACCGCGGCAGGCCAGCGTCACCGCATACGTGCCTCCCGGCAACTGGACAGTTTGCTCGGTCCGCGACTCGCCGGCGGCCAGGTAGCCAAGGCTCGAATAGAACGACTGCCCTTGGGATTGGGGCAGGGCAGCTGTGGCCCACTCATCCAGGGCCTTTCCCGTGACGGTCTCCTCCAGGGCCGGGTCCGGCGGGAGAACCACGTTGGTCGCCGTTGAACTGGCACTGGCCTCGGGCCTGCCGCCGTCCTCGTAGGTATATTCGCAGGCACTCACGCTTCCGCACAGCACAAGGAGTCCGACGGCGGCCCTCGCCAGCCGCTGTACCGTTGCGAAGGGAGCTGCCCTGCTGCCCATGAGCTGACTTTACGCCCGTGCAGCCTCTTGCTGAAGGCCCGCCAGAGGAGGCGGGAGGGGGCCACGGGGCGGCTCAGTTGCCTGCGGGAACCAAGTGGTAGGCGAAGATCAGCGGGGCGTCCACACTGCTTGTCGAAATGCTGATGGGACCGCTACCGGGCACCTTGATCTTCACCACGTCGAGGCTGCCGTTGCAGGCTGCAGCGGCGTCGGTGATCTTCTTTCCGCCGGAAGAGACGGCGAAATAGGCCTTGCCGCCGCCATCGCACGCCATGGTCAGCGTGTAATTTCCAACCGGGACGCCGGCGGATTCCTTAACCAGCGGATCCCGGTTGAGAATCTTGCCCGAATCCTCCAGCACTGCGGTGCTGGCTGCGGGGAGGACCTTTTCCTTCCATGCAGGGACATCCGCGTCCTGGATATTGACCGGAGCCTGGCAGGCGGAGACTCCCAGCAGCGCCGCCGCGGTGATGGCAACAAGGCCGGCAAGGCGCCCTGTGGAGGAGAAGTTGAGCATGGTTCCAACGCTACCGGGTTCGGGAGCCCTGATTTGTCCACATAGGGCGAACAGCCAAGCCGCACCGCAGGTGTGCCGCCCCTACACTTGCAAGGTGACTGACACAGCTTCCTTGTTTACTGCCGGCAACACTGACGATGCTCCCCGCAGCGACCAGCCGGATCTCCTTTTGGCCCTCGCCGCAGATCTTCGCGGCGTTTCCTACACTGTGGACGGAGTGGCCGAACTCCTGGGAGAGTCCGCCTCGGAAGCGTTGTCCAGTGACCAGCTTGTTCCGGCCCTGTTGGCAAGTGAGCGTCGGATGGTCTCCGAAGACCCGGCTCTGCGTGCGCTGGCGGTTGTTGTCCGCCTGTGGCTGCTGGCTGTGCCGCAGACCATCGCCGATGTCGATGCAGCCCTGCCGGGAACAGGATCCCAAGGACTCGAAATTCTGGGTTTGGTCATCATTGATGCCGGGATGGTTCGCGCCAAGGCGGACCTTCGTCCCTATGGCTGGGACGCCAACGCCGATGGCACCGGGGGAGCGGAACTTTGGGTGGCCAGCGATCTCGCAGCCCATCAGCAACCGGGAGTCTTGAGGCACGACCACGTGCTGGGGATTGGCCGTGCGTCCACGACACTCGTTCAGACCACGTCCAGGCAGCACACGGGACGTGCGCTGGATCTCGGGACCGGCTGCGGAATCCAGACCTTCCACCTCCTGCACCACTGCGAGCACGTCACGGCCACGGACATCTCCGCGCGGGCGCTTGCGTTCACCCGTTTTAACCTGCTGCTCAACGCTGCCGCGCTGGGCCTGGACCCGAGCAACCTGGAGAGCCGTGTGAGCTTGAGGCTGGGTTCATTGCTCGAGCCCGTGTCCGGGGAGGAGTTCGGCCTGGTGGTGTCCAACCCGCCGTTCGTGATTACTCCCCGTACCGGCGGTGAATTGTCGTCCGACCAGTTCACCTATCGGGACGGCGGATTACCGGGGGACGAGATTGTGGCATCACTGGTGCGGTCCCTGGGCACGGTCCTTGAACCGGGCGGGACTGCGCAGATGCTGGGAAACTGGGAAGTTGCTGCGGGAACTGACTGGAAGGACCGCCCGAAGGCCTGGCTGAAGGACTCCGGGTTGGATGTTTGGTTCATCCAGCGCGAGCAGGTCGGCCCTGAGCAGTACGCGGAAACCTGGTTGCAGGATGCTTCGCAGAACCGGGAAGGTGGGCAGTACAAGGACGCCTACTCCGCCTACCTCAGCGACTTCGGCTCCAGGAATGTTGAGGGAATCGGTTTTGGCATGATCTGGCTTCGCCGCCCCGGGGCCGGTAGCGGGACAGCAATCAACCGTTTCGAGGAGATCACTTACCCCATAGAGCAGCCGATCGGACCGCATCTGGGTGCCGCAGTCGAGCGTGCTGACTGGGTGTCCGCCAATCCCATCCCTGATGCCCACCTGGTAGTTGCCGAGGACGTCACCGAAGAGCGGCACCAGCGTCCCGGTGCCGCCCATCCCGGTGTCATTCTCCTGCGCCAGGGTGCCGGCCTTCGCCGGACCAACTTGCTGAGCACTGAGCTGGCCGGCTTCGTTTCGGCCTGCGACGGACAATTGTCTGTCCGCCAGATAGTTTCGGCATTGGTGGCTCTCCTGGGCGGCGAAGACACCTTCGACGAGGAAGCGTTCCGGGAGGGGCTTTTCCGCGAAGTCACCAATCTGGTCCTTGACGGTTTCCTGCTTCCTGATCCGGATCGGTACAGCTCTTGAACGGCCCTGCCGCGCCTCGTTCCCCCGGGTCCGGCCCTGCAGTTAGTGACCCTGACTACACTGATGAAGTGATTGCGAACAACGAGACACCCCAAACGTCAGGCGACGTTCCGCGGCGGAAGCGGGCGGAGAAGACGGTTGAGATCACCGACCCCAAGGCCATCCGTGCCCTGGCCCATGCTGCCCGCATTGAGGTGATCTCCGAGCTCTACGCCACGCAGGTCAGCCACACGGCCACGGAACTCGCAGCGAGGACAGGCCTCACGCCCAGTGCCATGAGCTACCACCTCCGCGCCCTTCAGAAGTGGGGAATTGTTGCGCCCGCGGAGAACTCGGGAGATGCCCGTGAAAGGCGCTGGAAAGCGGCAGGGACAGACTTCACCATTTCGGGAGGCAGCGTTGCCAGCCCGGAAATCGCAGTGGTGGACCTGGAACTCGACGCCTTCCGGCGCAGGGCATCGGCGTTCGCCAAAGCCCGTGGTGAGCGGAGGCAGCGGGGCGAGGCTGGAGAGGAGCCCGCTGCCGTGGTCCTTTCAAGCAATCTGCTGTACTTGACCAATCCGCAGCGCAAAGAGCTTGCGGACCGAATCCGGGAAGTTTTCCGGGAGTACGAACTTGAGGATCCCACCCGGATTCCCGAGGGGGCGGAGCGCATGGCAACGTTGTGGTCGATGATCCCTGACGACCGCGTGGCACCGGGCCAGTAGCACCGTCCCAGGTCCCCGAAGGACCCCTTGGTTCTCCATGCCAAAACGCAGGATTCTGCAAACTATGGTGAACTAGGCCAATATGGGCAGCAGCCCAATTACACATTTTTTCTGTAGGAGCACCGTGCCCAGCAAGGCAAAAACCGGCAAGAAACTCGTGATCGTGGAGTCTCCGGCCAAGAGCAAGACCATCGCCAAGTACCTTGGCGAGGGCTTCATCGTCGAGGCTTCCATTGGCCACATCCGGGATCTTCCCCAACCCTCGGACCTTCCTGCAGAACTGAAGAAGACGTCGCTGGGCAAGTTCGCCGTCGACATCGAAAACGACTTCAAGCCGTACTACGTTGTCTCCCCGGACAAGAAGAAGAAGGTTGCCGAACTCAAGGCACAGCTGAAAGATGCTGATGCCCTCTACCTCGCAACCGATGGGGACCGCGAAGGCGAAGCCATCGCGTGGCACCTCCTGGAGGTCCTGAAGCCCAAGGTTCCCGTCTACCGCATGACTTTCGGTGAAATCACCAAGGAAGCCATCCACCGGGCCATGGATAACCTGCGCGACGTCGATACCGCACTGGTTGATGCCCAGGAGACACGCCGTATCCTTGACCGCCTCTACGGCTATGAGATTTCGCCGGTGCTGTGGCGCAAGGTTGCCCGCGGTCTCTCGGCTGGCCGTGTGCAGTCCGTGGTGACCCGCATGGTGGTGGACCGCGAACGCGAACGCATGGCGTTCCGGGCAGCTTCCTATTGGGACCTGACGGGGCAGTTCGGCGCAGGCTCGGGCTCGTTCAAGGCCAAGCTTGCCGCCGTGGACGGTGCCAAGGTTGCCAGCGGCCGTGACTTCAACGACAACGGTCAACTCACCTCGTCGAACGTGGTTCACCTCAACGAGGAACTCGCCACGTCTTTGGCTTCCGGACTGGAAAACGCTGATTTCCGTGTCCGCTCCGTGGACACCAAGCCTTACACCCGCAGGCCCGCAGCCCCGTTCACGACCTCGACTTTGCAGCAGGAAGCCGGCCGTAAGCTCAGGTTCTCCTCCAAGAGCACCATGCAGATTGCGCAGCGGCTCTATGAAAACGGCTACATCACTTATATGCGTACCGATTCATCGGCGCTGAGTGACGAAGCACTGACAGCGTCCCGCCGCCAGGCTGCGGAACTCTACGGACCCGAGTACGTACCCCAGAGCCCGCGCGTCTACGCCAACAAGGCAGCCAACGCCCAGGAAGCGCACGAAGCCATCCGTCCTGCCGGTGACTCCTTCCGCACTCCGGCGCAGGTCGCCAAGCAGCTGAGTGGCGACGAGTTCCGCTTGTACGAGCTCATCTGGAAGCGCACCGTCGCCTCGCAGATGGCCGACGCCAAGGGCTCCACTGCCACCATCCGCCTGGGTGCAGTGGCTACGGATGGCCGGGACGCAGAGTTCTCCGCATCCGGTACCGTCATCACCTTTCCCGGCTTCCTTGCTGCCTACGAAGAGGGCAAGGACGAAAGCCGCGGCGACGACGAATCCGATGAAGCACGCCGCCTGCCGAACGTTGCCAAGGACGATGCCCTGACGGCTTCGGACATCGTGGCTGTTGGGCACGAAACGTCCCCGCCCCCGCGGTACACGGAAGCGTCGCTCACCGCTGAGCTGGAAAAGCGCGGCATCGGCCGCCCATCCACGTACGCCTCGACGATTTCAACCATCCAGGACCGTGGCTACGTCCGGAAGCAGGGCTCGGCCTTGGTTCCCAGCTGGATCGCGTTCTCGGTGATCCGGTTGCTGGAGCAGCACTTCTCGGATTACGTGGACTACGAATTCACGGCCGACATGGAAGGTGACCTGGACAAGATCGCCAATGGGCAGGCTGCGGGTACTGCCTGGCTCAAGCACTTCTACTACGGTGAAGATGCCGATCCCGGCCTGCTCAGCATCGTCAACAACCTCGGCGAGATTGACGCGCGGGAGATCAACTCGGTTCCCATCGCAGAGGGCATCACCCTTCGCGTTGGCAAGTTCGGTCCCTACCTGGAAAGCTCCATCCCAACAGTGGATGAGAAGACAGGCGAGGTAGTCGAATCCGCCCGCGCCAACGTTCCCGAGGAACTCGCCCCTGATGAGCTCACGGCGGAAAAAGCTAAGGAGCTGATGGAGACGTCCGCGCCCGAAGAACGGGTTCTGGGAACAGATCCCCACACGGGCCACACGGTGGTGGCAAAGAACGGCCGCTACGGTGCCTACGTCACTGAAATCATCCCGGAAATGACCGAGGAACAGCTGGCCAACCAACCGGTGGAGTACTACAAGAACGGCAAGCCCAAGCCTCCGAAGAAGCCGGTAAAGGCCAAGCCGCGCACCGGTTCGTTGTTCAAGTCCATGACGGTGGACACCGTGACCCTGGATGAAGCCCTGCAGCTCATGAGCCTTCCCAGGGTTCTCGGTGAGGATGCGGAAGGCAACCCCATCACCGTCCAGAACGGCCGCTTCGGTCCGTACCTGAAGAAGGGCACGGACTCCCGGTCCATCGGATCTGAAGAGGAAATCTTCACGATCACCCTGGAACAGGCATTGGAAATCTACTCGCAGCCCAAACAGCGTGGTGCGCGGGCAGCTGTTCCACCGCTGGCTGAGTTCGGCCCCGACCCCGTGTCGGAGAAGAACATCGTGGTAAAGGAAGGCCGCTTCGGCCCCTACATCACTGACGGTGTCACGAACATTACCGTCCCGCGCTCAACCTCCCTTGAGGAACTGACCCGGGAACGCGCCGTCGAACTTTTGGCGGAAAAGCGGGCCAAGGGTCCGGTCAAGCGGACCACCACACGCAAGGCCCCCGCCAAGAAGGCCGCAGCCAGGAAGTAACCCCACAAAGGGACACCAGGACCGGCCGGGAAGCAATCGCGAATTGCGTCCCGGCCGGCATCGTGGTCGAGTAGAACCATGACTGAACAGACGGTTTCCCCGGACAACGAACCTTTGAACGACCTCGAGGCAAAGCTCGCCTTGGCCGAACAGCCGGATGCCAACCCGGTGGACGTTATCCTCGCTTTCCTGAACAACGAGGTCTACCTGGTCAGCTCGGAAGCCGTGGACGGCCCGGACTCCTCAGTTGAGCCGTTGGTGCTCTCCAATGCTGACGGGCAGCCCGTCCTGGCAGTTTTCAGCCACCCCAGCCGCGTTGACGAGCGTTTCCTCGAGGCGGCCCCGCACGTCCTGGGCACCATGGGTTCTGCCATCCTTGGCAACATCGGTGACGAACTGGGCATGGTCATCAACCCGGGAAGCGAGTTCGGCTTCGAAATCGATCCCGAGGGCATTGCCAATATCCGGCGTGACTTCAAGCGCGCCGATGAGGCAGCAGATCAAGCGGAATAACAGCAAGGCGGCACGGCGGTTTCCTCCGCGTCGGCGAAACGTCACCGCCAAGTTGCTTACCGGGCTTCGAATCGGTGAATAATGGCAGAATGCGTCTTGGCGTTCTCGACATCGGGTCCAACACAGTCCACCTTCTGCTGGTGGATGCCCACCCCGGCGCGCGCCCGGTAGCCTTCGCTTCCCACAAGCGTCCGCTGTCACTGGTCCAATACCTCGATGGTGATGGCAACATCAACGACGCCGGCCAGCACGAGCTCATTGAGTTCGTCCTCGAGGCATGGGAGTTCGCAGCCAGCCATAAGGCAGAGGACCTCTTGGCGTTCTGTACTTCGGCCATCCGCGAAGCCACCAACGGCCCCGAGGTCCTGGCAAGGGTCAAGCACGAAACAACAGTGACCCTCCAGGAACTCACCGGCAGCGAAGAAGCCTCCATGACGTTCTTCGCCGTCCGGCGTTGGTACGGCTGGGGTGCCGGACCGATCCTGGACCTTGACATCGGTGGCGGCTCCTTTGAAATGGCCTACGGCACCGACGAGCTCCCGGAGTTCGCCACCTCGGTTCCTCTGGGTGCCAGCCGTTTGACGCGGGACTGGCTCCACGACGACCCTCCCAGCGCCAAAAGCGTCAAGGAACTCAGGCGCTACATCCGTTCGACCCTGAAGCCCGTTGTCCGTAATTTCCATGAACTCGGCCGCGCCAACCTTGTGGCCGGAACCTCCAAGACCTTCCGCTCCCTGGCCCGCATCGCCGGAGCCGCCCCCAGCGCGGCCGGACCGTACGTCAAGCGCGAACTCCACGCAGCGGATCTGGGCTTGTGGGCACAGCGGATTTCCGCCATGACGGTGGAAGACCGGCTGTATCTCCCGGGTGTCTCCGATGCGCGGGCGCGTCAGTTGCTGGCCGGTGCCCTGGTGGCCGAGGCTGCGCTTGAGTTGTTCGAATTTCCCACCATGGAGATTTGTCCTTGGGCACTGCGGGAAGGCTTGATCCTCCGGAGGCTGGACCAGTTGGTCTTCGAGGAAGCCCTTGATCCGGCACCCCATGTGGGCAAAAGGAAAAAGGACAAGTCCAAGAAGAAAGCGACCAAGGAAAATGGCCAGACCCCGGAGCACGACGATTCCCACCCGGAAGTGAAAGAGTTTCCGGTCCCGATAAACACCCCTGCCCCTTCCCCCATTCCAGCCCCCGCGGCAGGCGGGCTGGCCTCCTGAGATGAGCAACGACGTCGAACCTGAAGTGAATGACCGCCAGATCCCAGTGGCGCTGTCCAGCGCCTCCGTCTACCCGCTAAGCGTCCATGACGCTTTCGCCGTGGCCCAGGACCTGGGCTACGAGGGCGTGGAGGTGATGGTCACCAATAACGCCGTGAGCCAGGACCCCGCTGCCCTGATCCAGCTCAGCCACCGCTACAAGCAGGAGATCGTCTCCATCCACGCACCCACTTTGCTGCTGACTCAGCAGGTGTGGGGCACGGCGTGGAACAAGATCGAGAAATCATGCCAGATGGCGGCCGAAGTGGGTTGCGACACCGTTGTGGTCCATCCTCCTTTCCGCTGGCAGTCCAACTACGCGGAGAACTTCGTTGAGGGTGTCCGCGAAATCGCCACGATGTACAAGGTCCGCATCGCAGTGGAGAACATGTATCCGTGGCGCGTCCGGGGGCGCGAAGCGGTCGCTTACCTGCCGCACTGGGATCCGCTGGGCCAGGATTACGACGACGTCACTTGGGACTTCTCGCACGCCGCCACAGCAGGGGCCAACAGCCTTGAGGCCATCAAGGCCTTGGGAAGCAAACTCCGGCACGTCCACCTGACCGACGGTTCCGGATCGGGCAAGGACGAGCATTTGGTGCCCGGCACCGGAACACAACAATGTGCAGACGCCCTGCAGCACTTGGCGGCGACCGGTTTTGACGGCGTCGTGGTCGCGGAGATTTCCACGCGCAAGGCGAAGGTGGCGGGGGAGCGGGAGGAAATGCTCGCGGAAACCCTGCGGTTCGCCCGGCAGCACCTGACAGTCCCGGCGCCCGCCGAGCGGGGCTAGGCGCCGCGCCGGGCGCCCGC
>NZ_JAQPPK010000029.1 GCF_029952445.1 Paenarthrobacter nitroguajacolicus
TCCGCCGCCGTCCGGAACGGCAACGGCAACTCCTTCTTGGACTCCTCCAACTCCTGCTGCGCCGCGTTCTCCTCACCCTCACGAACAATGAACCCACCACCGACCGAAAAGAACGTCGCCTCCTTCAGGACATTCCCCTCAGCATCAAAGACCTGGAACTTCATCCCATTCGTATGCCGCGGCAACACCGTCAACGGATGCAACACCATATCCTCCACGGCGTAGTCCAGGAGCACACCGCCAGCCAGGTTCAGCTTCCCCGTTTCGGCTATAGAGGCAAGCCGCTCCTCCACTTCGTCAGGAAGGATTTCCTCGGGCTCGAAACCTTCGAGGCCCAACAAGGTGGCCGTGAATGTGCCGTGTCCCTTCCCTGTGGCAGCCAACGAGCCGTAGAGGTCCACCCGCAACGAGGCGACGGATTCGAGCACGCCGGAGGTACGCAGCTCGCGGGCAAACACCGCCCCGGCCCGCATCGGCCCCACAGTATGCGAACTCGACGGACCAATACCCACAGAGAACAGATCGAAAACACCAACAGCCATAGCCGTGATCCCTTTCAGGGAAGAGGTTAAAACAAACAAGAATGCGGGGCCGGGCCAAATCCCGAGCCAAGGCGGCCCGGCCCCAGGAGGTCCCAGTGCGGACCTCCAACCCGGTTTTTGTGTGCAGCATTCGTTCCCAGCAAATGCAACACCCGGGTAGATCAAAAAGCTGCTCCGTCGAGCCATCGGCCGGTTGGCCCGTTGCCGGTTGGCCCGTGGGGCCGTTGCCGGTTGGCCCGTTGGGGCCGACGTCCTCTGCGGCCTCGGTCGCAGTTGCACCCGCTGAGCGGATGCGATGCTCCCTTAGACGGCCGCTGCCGGACCCCGCCCCCAAAGGGGCCGCCGCGTCGTCACCTCCGTTTCGGGGTCCAGCTGCCAAACATGCCGTGCGCACGGCACACCCAGCAGCCAACCCACGAACCGGCCAGACAACATGTCCCCAAACCAGCCCGGCCCCCCTCAGAACACGTCCGGTAGCTAAACCCCTCCACAACAAGCCAACGAACGACGCCCCCACTCACGCTGAGCCCCGCGAGTAGACCTCCCGGCAGCCACCCCATCCGGGGCAACCCAGGATCCGGTGATGAGACCTCAGCACGCCTGCCCCTATGGGCCTGACATCCGGCAGCGGGCGTCTTCGCGACCGAGCCCGCAGAGAATGTCAGGCCCGCGGGCCGCCGCAGCGAGACTCAAGACAGGTTCGCAACCCCCGGATACAGCGGGTGCGCCGCAGCCAGGGCGTCTACGCGGTGACGCAACCCCGAAAGGTCCGCGTCGGCGTCGGCGATCAACGCTTCGGCGATGATGTCCGCAACCTCGCGGAAGGCTGCTTCCCCGAAGCCTCGGGTGGCCAAGGCCGGCGTGCCGATCCGCAGGCCGGACGTGACCATCGGCGGGCGGGGGTCGAAGGGGACGGCGTTGCGGTTGACGGTGATGTCGATCGCGGCGAGGCGGTCTTCGGCTTGTTGGCCGTCCAATTCACAGTTGCGCAGGTCCACCAAAACAAGGTGTACGTCCGTGCCGCCCGAAACCACCGAGATTCCCTTGGCTGCGACGTCGGGCTGAACCAAGCGTTCGGCCAGAATCCGCGAGCCGGCCAGAACGCGCGACTGACGCTCACGGAATTCCTCCGAAGCGGCGATCTTGAACGCCACGGCCTTCCCCGCGATCACGTGCTCCAGCGGTCCACCCTGCTGGCCCGGGAACACGGCCGAGTTGATCTTCTTGGCGATGTCGGCGTCGTTGGAGAGGATGATGCCGCCACGCGGACCGGCGAGGGTCTTGTGCGTCGTCGACGTCGTGACGTGGGCGTGCGGGACCGGCGACGGGTGCAGCCCCGCGGCCACCAGGCCGGCGAAGTGGGCCATGTCCACCATGAGGTAGGCCCCCACGGAGTCGGCGATCCGGCGGAACTCAGCGAAGTCCAGCTGCCGCGCATACGCGGACCAGCCGGCAACGATCAGTGCCGGTTTGTGCTCCTGGGCCAAAGCTTCGACCTCGGCCATGTCCACGGTGTGGGTGTCCTCGCGGACGCCGTACGGGACCACGTTGTAGAGCTTGCCGGAGAAGTTGATCCGCATGCCGTGGGTGAGGTGGCCGCCGTGGGCCAGGTTCAAGCCCATGATGGTGTCGCCGGGCTTGATCAGCGCGTGCATCACCGACGCGTTGGCCTGGGCTCCGGAGTGCGGCTGGACGTTGGCGTACTCGGCGCCGAACAGGGACTTGATCCGGTCGATCGCGAGCTGCTCAATCACGTCAACGTGCTCACAACCACCGTAGTAGCGCTTGCCCGGGTAGCCCTCGGCGTACTTGTTGGTCAGCACCGAGCCCTGTGCCTGCATCACGGCAACCGCGGTGTGGTTCTCGGATGCGATCATTTCCAGGCCGTCGCGCTGGCGGCCCAGTTCGTCGTCGATCTTCGCGGCGATCTCGGGGTCCAGCTCGGCGAGCTGCGCGTCCAACGACGCCGACACAACCTGCTCGAATTCCGTCACTGCTGCCGGGTTCACAGTTCGCCTCCGTTGGCTGCTGCGTACTCTTCGGCGGACATGAGCGGCCCCTCTTCG
This sequence comes from Paenarthrobacter nitroguajacolicus, assembly GCF_029952445.1. Taxonomy (GTDB): domain Bacteria; phylum Actinomycetota; class Actinomycetes; order Actinomycetales; family Micrococcaceae; genus Arthrobacter; species Arthrobacter nitroguajacolicus_B. Next base: position 2,609 of record NZ_JAQPPK010000029.1, read on the forward strand.
GTGGCGGCAACCTTGAACAGCCAACCCGCACCGTAGGGATCGTTGTTGATGAGCGCGGGATCTCCGACCACGGCGTCGTTGATCTCAGTGACCTCACCGGTCACGGGCGAGTAGAGGTCGGACACGGACTTGGTGGACTCAACTTCGCCACAGGTCTGGCCCGCGGTGACAGTTGAACCGACCTCGGGCAGGTCCACGTACACGATGTCACCCAGGGCGTCAGCGGCAACCGCAGAGATCCCAATCCCCACGGGTCCACCGCCATCGGCGGAAACCCACTCGTGCTCAGCCGAGTACTTCAATTCAGCAACTACCTTGCTCATTCCAATTCCTATCTGTGGTCTGGTTACTTTTGGCGCTTGTAGAACGGCAGGGCGACGACTTCGAACGGTTCGGCTTTGCCGCGAAGGTCCACGTCAACAACGGTGCCCGGCTCGGAATGCTCGACGTCGACATACGCCAACGCCACCGGGTAACCGAGTGAGGGGCTCGGCTGGCCCGACGTCACCTCACCGATCAGGGAACCGTCCTTCAGGACCGAGTAGTGACCGCGGGCGGCGCGACGTCCGGCGCCCTTGAGGCCCACGAGTTTCTGGCCGATGGTGGATCCGACGCCGGCGGCCTTGATCGCGGTGAGTGCTTCCCGGCCCACGAAGTCGCTTTCCTTGGCCAGTGAAACCACCGGGCCAAGTCCTGCCCCGTAGGCGTTGACGTGGCGGGAGAGTTCGTTGCCGTACAGCGGCATCCCAGCCTCCAGGCGCAGTGAATCGCGGGCGGCGAGGCCTGCGGGGATGAGTCCGTGGTCTTCGCCGGCTTCAAGCAACGCCTCCCAGAGCGAAGGGGCGTCGGAGTTGGCCACGTAGATCTCGAAGCCGTCCTCGCCGGTGTAGCCGGTGCGGGCCAGCAGCAGCTCGTCGCCGTCAATCGTGACCTCAACAGCCGCGTAGTACTTAAGCTCCGTCACCAGGGCGTGCTGTTCGGCTGGCACAAGCTTCAGCAGGATCGCTTCGGCGTTCGGGCCTTGCACTGCGATGAGTGAAGTCTCAGCGGAAGCATCCTCAACCGCGACGTCAAAACCGGTAGCGCGTTCCATCAGCTCGGAAGCAACCACCTTGGCGTTGCCGGCGTTGGGAACAACCAGGAACTTGTCCACGCCTTCTTCGGGTGAGGGGCGGCGGTAGGAAATGAGGTCGTCGATGATGCCGCCGTCGGCGTTGCAGATCAGCGAGTATTTCGCCTTGCCCACGGTGATCGCCGAAAGCTTGCCCACCAGCGCGTAGTCCAGGAAGGCTGCGGCGTCCGGTCCGGTGACCCAGATTTCGCCCATGTGGGAGAGGTCGAACAGCCCCGCTGCGTTGCGTACGGCATGGTGTTCGGCGAGCTCGGACTCGTACTTCAGGGGCATCTGCCAGCCGCCGAAGTCCGTAAAGGAGGCGCTGGCCTTTTTGTGCTGCTCGTAGAGAGCGGTGTGGTTCTCAGTCATGTCGGGAATCCTTAGTTCTCAAAGTCTGCTGTGTTTTCCTCGAACGCCTCGAGCGGCGGGCAGGAGCACACCAGGTTGCGGTCACCGGCGGCGCCGTCGATCCTGCCAACCGGCGGGAAGTACTTGTCCTGCTTCAGCTGTTGGACCGGGAAGGCGGCCTGCTCACGCGGGTAGTCACGGTCCCAGTCGGAACTTACGACGGCGGCAGCCGTGTGCGGCGCGTTGCGCAGCGGCGACTTCTCAACAGTGAAATCACCGCTGGCTACCTGTTCGATCTCGCCACGGATGATGATCATGGCTTCGATGAACCGGTCGATTTCGGCCAAGTCCTCGGACTCCGTGGGTTCGACCATGAGCGTGCCGGCAACCGGGAAGGCAAGCGTGGGGGCGTGGAAGCCGAAGTCGATGAGGCGCTTGGCCACGTCCTCGGCCGTCACACCTGTGCGGGCCGTGAGTTCGCGGAGGTCCAGGATGCATTCGTGGGCCACGAGTCCGCCTTCCCCCGTGTACAAGACGGGGAAGTGCTCATCCAAGCGGGAGGCAACGTAGTTCGCAGCCAAGAGCGCAGATTTCGTGGCTTCGGTGAGTCCTTCGCCGCCCATGAGCTTCACGTAGGCCCAGGAGATCGGGAGCACACCGGCCGAGCCGAAGCGTGATGCGGAAATCGCTACACCCTTGTTCGAAGAAGCATCCTCGGAAGAAGCGTTCGCGTCACCGGGCATGAACGGTGCCAGGTGTGCTTTCGCAGCAACCGGGCCAACGCCCGGTCCGCCGCCGCCGTGCGGGATGCAGAAGGTCTTGTGCAGGTTCAGGTGGGACACGTCGCCACCGAACTTGCCGGGCTGGGCAAGGCCGACCAGGGCGTTGAGGTTGGCGCCATCAACGTAGACCTGTCCGCCGGCCTCGTGAACGGCGTCGCACACTTCGCGAACATCAGCGTCGTACACACCGTGCGTGGACGGGTACGTGATCATGATGCAGGACAGGACGTCCCGGTTGGCTTCGATCTTGGCCGTCAGGTCCGAGTGATCGATTGTGCCGTCAGCAGCGGTGGCCACAACAACAACCTTCATGCCGGCCAGCACTGCCGAAGCAGCGTTGGTGCCGTGGGCAGAGGCCGGGATCAGGCAGATGTTGCGCTGCTGGTCGCCACGGGAGTGGTGGTAGCCGCGGATCGCGAGCAAACCGGCGAGCTCACCCTGGGAACCGGCGTTCGGCTGGATGGACACCTGGTCGTAGCCGGTGATCTCGGTCAGGTCGGCCTCAAGGTCCTCGATCAGTTCGCGCCACCCGGCTGTCTGGTGGTCCGGAGCGAACGGGTGGATCGAAGCGAACTCCGGCCAGGAAATAGCTTCCATCTCGGCCGTGGCGTTGAGCTTCATGGTGCACGAACCCAACGGAATCATGGTGCGGTCCAGTGCGAGGTCCCGATCGGACAGCTTGCGGATATAGCGCAACAACTGTGTCTCGGAACGGTGCGTGTTGAACACCGGGTGCTGCATGAAGTCGGAGGTCCGGACCACAGCCGAAGGCAGCTCGAACCCGGCGGCGTCCCCTACCGGGCCGGCGCCAAACGCGACGGCCACCGCGGACAGTACTTCCGGCGTCGTGGTTTCATCGACACTGACCCCAACGGTGTCGGCGTCGATGATCCGCAGGTTGATGCCGCGGGCTTCGGCTGCCGCGATGACCTTGTCCGCCTTGCCGGGGACGCGGACGGTGAGGGTGTCGAAGAAGGAGTCGGACACGAGTTCGCGGCCGGCCTTCTGCAGGGTGGTAGCCAGGACGCGGGCATGTCCGTGGACGGTTTCAGCGATCGCCTTCAGGCCCTCGGGACCGTGGTAAACCGCGTACATCGAGGCAACGATCGCAAGCAAGGCCTGGGCCGTGCAGATGTTGGACGTGGCCTTCTCACGGCGGATGTGCTGCTCGCGGGTCTGCAGCGCCAAGCGGTAGGCGGGGACACCGGCGTCGTCCTTTGAAACACCCACGATGCGGCCCGGAAGAGTGCGCTCCATGCCTTCGCGGACGGCCATGTAGGCAGCGTGCGGGCCGCCGAAGAACAGCGGCACACCAAAGCGCTGCGCGGTTCCGACGGCGATATCCGCACCCTGTTCGCCGGGGGGCGTGATGAGGGTGAGCGCCAGCAAATCAGCGGCAACCGTGACCAGGGCACCGCGTTCCTTGGCGTCGGCGATCACAGCGGAGTGGTCGAAAACCCGGCCCGAAACGCCAGGCTGCTGCAGGACGACGCCGTTGATGGCGCCTTCCGGGAGGCCTGCGCTCAAGTCAGCGACTTCAACCTCGAAGCCCAGTGCCTCGGCGCGGCCCTTCACAATGGCGATGGTCTGCGGGAGGAGGTCGGCATCCAGGACAGTCTTGCCGTCCTTGGCAGTCTTGTTCTTGTTCGCGCGGCGCATCAACAGCACAGCCTCGGCCACGGCGGTAGCTTCGTCCAGCAGTGAAGCGTTGGCCACGGGAAGGCCCGTGAGGTCCTGCACCATGGTCTGGAAGTTGAGCAGCGCCTCAAGGCGGCCCTGGGAAATTTCCGGCTGGTACGGCGTGTAGGCCGTGTACCAGGCCGGAGCTTCAAGGATGTTGCGGCGAATGACCGGCGGGGTGACGGTGTCGTAGTAGCCCTGGCCGATCATCTGGACGGCGGTCTTGTTCTTCGAGGCCAGCTTGCGCAGCTCGGTAAGGACCTGGGTTTCGCTCAGCGCCGCCGAAAGGGTCAGGGGCGAGGTTTGACGGATGGAATCGGGGACGGCTACGTCCACCAGGCCGTCGACAGAGTCGTAGCCGATGGCCTTGAGCATGGTGTCAACGTCGGCCTGGCGGCGGGCGCCGATGTGCCGGTCCGCGAAAGCGGTGGGGGTTGATTGAACAGTCAAGAGGAACTCCATGATTCAGGCGCCCAGTGAGCGCCACGATGATGTGGGGTTCCTCCCCGCTCTGTATTGGACCTGAGAGATTCCGCAGGAATGGTTGCCTGCTTGCACCGTCGGTGAGCCCAGTTGCCCGGACTGCTTTCCAGAGTTGCCTAACCGCGGCGGTACATGGGCCTGAGAGATTCCTGGGGAGGATTTGCTCCTACGGCGCCTGACTGGATGTACCGGCAGGACTCTCCCGCCGCAGATCAAAAGCGTTGCGCCACGTGAGTGACACGCTTCACACCATAGCTGGTTGTTTTGAAAAAGCGCAAGCAAGGTGTGGCTACTGATGCATCGCCTCGTGGATCTGGAGCGCGAACCACAGCTGGGCCACCGTGGACGTCTCACCCATGTCCAGGCCCGTCAGTTCACCGATTTTGCGCATGCGGTAGATGATCGTTTGACGGTGCGCGAACAAGGCTGCGGCCGTCTTTTGCCATGACCGTTGCGAGTCCAGATAGGTCCGCAGCGTCACAAGGAGATCTCCGTCCTGGCTCTGCTCATAGTCGAAAATCGGACCCAGCAGCCGCCGGACCAATGCCGTCCCTTCCTCGAATCCGGTCAGCCCGAGCCACGACGGTCCCTGTGCATAACGGGCCAGCTCAAGCTTGTTGGCGCGTGCCGAGCCAAGCGCCCAGAGGGACTCCTGGAGCGCGCGCTGGATGCTCGCCACAGCGGCCGGAGCACTGATCCCGATCGTGGCGCCCGGTCCGGCGCAATGCACCAGGACCTCATCGGGCACGTCGGCGGGAACCACCACGTGGAGCCTGTTGTTCCGCTTCAAGGACGCCGACGCAACCCCGTGCCTCCACAGTTCGACGTGGACGCTGGCCAGCCGGTCGCCGTCGTCCGCTGAGATCGAGGCGACCAAAAAGTCCTGGGACGGGACCTCGAAACCTGCCAGCCTGCTCTCCATTTCCGCCGCGCCCAGCCGTCCATCCATTGCCTGCAACAGGAACTCACCGGCCAGCCTGTGGCGGCTCTCCAGGGACAGGACGATCCGCGAAAGCTGCAGCCCCAGCACGGTTGCGGCGTGCAGGAGCACGACGGCGTCCGGGTGCGGTTCGCTGTTGGGCAGCACCACCAGGAGCGCGTTGGCGTGGGTGGGGATGTCCATGGTGAGCACATGCCGGCCACGAACCCGGTGCCACTGGAAATTCTTGCCCGCCAAGGACACCTGGCCGGGTGTCGCCGACCATTCCTCAGCGAGGAACACCGGGAGCTCGTGCCCGTCGGGATGCCAGGGATGAAGGCACCGACGGTCCACCACGAACAGCTCCGCATCGAGTTCCGTGGCCAACCTCCGGACCAGGCTTTGCCAATGGTCTTCTGCTTCCCCGGAAGTACGCAGGAGATCGTAGACCCGGGCAGTCTGGCGCAGGCGGCGGGATTCTTCGAGCAGCGACGACTCGGCCACTGAGCGGGCTATCGCGATGAACGGCAGCGGGTACGGGATGTTGAGCAGGGGCAGCGGGAGGCGGTCGCAAGCAGCCAGGAACTCCGGATGAAGCGCTGGGGCGTGCATCTTTTCGCCGATCGCCAAGGCGCTGGCACCGGCATCCACCATGGCTTCCGCGAGCGCCACTTGACCGTCGGCGTCGGCCGGGATGGACAGGCCGTTGGTCATCATGAGCTCGCCGCCAGTGACCCATTCCCACAGCCGGGGCAGGTCCGACGTATGGGCCCACGTGATGCGGTTGTCCCGGCCTTCCAGCCCAGCCAGGATGGTCAGTCCCAGCTGCGGTTCGGCCACCAGTTCGGCCACGGTGATTGCCATGAAGCTCCGTATGCTTGAGCGGCCTGTTCTTGGGTTCTTAGACATTCGTCTAAGCGTCTCGGCCATTTGTAGTCAATCTACCGCTATACGCCGTGATGCGCGTCACCAAGACTTGAAATACATACTTTCCGCTCAACGATGAGCACTAACGAGAGAGGGATTCCAATGAGCGCAACGAGCAATCTCATTGACGACGCCCCACTAACCACCTTCCACAAAAAGCTGACGTTCTTCGCTTCGGGTGGACCCTTCATCGACGGCTACGCGCTGTCCATCATCGGCATCGCACTGATCACCATGGTTCCGGGCTTGGACATGACGCCCACCGAAATTGGCCTGGTGGGCGCGGCAAGCCTGGTGGGCATCTTCTTCGGTGGCGGCATCTTTGGATGGCTCACCGACAAGATCGGCCGGCACAAGATGTACATCGCCGACCTCATCGCGCTGGCCCTGTTCTCGGTGCTGAACGGCTTCGCCACCGAGATCTGGCAGGTTGTCCTCTGCCGGTTCTTCCTGGGAATGGCCATCGGCGCCGACTACCCCATCGCCACCTCCCTCCTGGCCGAGTTCCTGCCCAAGAAACACCGCGGCCGTCTCCTGGGCGCCACGTTCGTGGTCTGGGCGATCGGCGCCGCAGTTGCCTACGCCGTCGGCTTCCTGCTCCGTGACATGGGCCCCGATGCCTGGCGGGTCATGGTTGCCAGCCCGGCGATCTTCGCCATCATCACGCTGCTGTTCCGCCTTGGAACGCCCGAGTCACCACGCTGGCTGCTTTCCCGTGGCCGCCGGGACGAGGCTAATGCCGTGATCAAGAAGGTTTACGGACAGCAGTACGGCCTGGCTGATATCGCATCGGACAGCGAAGGTCCGGCGAAGCAAGGCAAGTTCCGGGATATCTTCCGGGGCCAGTACTGGAAGCGCACCCTCTTTGTCTCCATCTTCTGGACCGCCCAAGTCATCCCGCTGTTCGCGGTGTATACCTTCGCGCCGGACCTCCTGCACTCCATGGGCATGACCGGGGACGCAAACCTCTACGGCGGATCATTCCTGATCTCCATGCTGTTTGTCGTTGGCGGCATCCCGGGACTGTGGCTTGTCGAGAAGATCGGCCGCCGAAAGCTGCTGTTGTCCAGCTTCACTGTGATCGTGGTTGCCTTGGCTGTCCCGGCCTTCATCCCCAACGCGCAAGCCACGCCACTGTTCATTGCCTTGGCCGTCTTCGCACTTGCTTCCGGCGCCTCAAGTTTCCTGGAGGTGGTCTACCCCAACGAGCTGTTCCCCACGGAAGTCCGGGCAACCGCCGTAGGCTTCGGAACCGCAATCAGCCGGGTTGGCTCCGCAGCCAGCACCTACCTCATGCCAGTGGCCATCATCAATTTTGGGGCCGCAGGGTCTCTGCTCATCGGAGCCGGAATCTCCTTGGTGGGCCTCCTGGCCACCTTCTTCCTGGCCCCGGAAACGGCCAACCGGTCCCTCTCCGAACTCACCACCGAAACCAAGCCGGCGTCGCCGGAAACCAGCAAACTCACCGAAGGATCCCTGTCATGACCACCCACAAGCCCATCGGCCCCGTCGACGCCACCAAAGTCCCCCGCTATGCAGGCCTCGGCACCTTCGCCCGACTTCCCCAAATCGACCGCGTCCCGGATTACGACATCGCCATTGTGGGCGTGCCGTTCGACGGCGGAACCTCCTTCCGGCCCGGCGCACGTTTTGGTCCTGCTGCAGTCCGCGAGGCCTCCCGGCTCCTGCGCCCGGGCTACCACCCGGAGCTCGACGTCGAACCGGTCTACGAGGCCCAGGTCGTGGACGCCGGCGACATCGCCTGCACCCCTTATGACATCACCCGGGCCGTCCGCGAGATCGAGGAACAGGCGCTCCCGCTGATCAGTGCGGACAAGAAGTTGATCTCGATCGGCGGTGACCACACCATCGCGTTGCCCATGCTCCGGGCCCTGAACAAAGTCCACGGCCCGGTCGCCCTGCTCCACTTCGATGCCCACCTGGACACCTGGGACACCTATTTCGACCAGCCGATCACCCACGGAACCATCTTCCGGCGCGCGTTCGAGGAAGGCCTCCTTGTGGAGGACAAGTCCATGCATGTGGGCATCCGCGGGCCAGTCTATGACCGCAACGACTTCCTCCGCGACCACGAGTTCGGCTTCCAGATCATCCGCTGCTCAGACCTGGACGTCATCGGCGTTCCGGCGGCCATTCAGCGCGTGAAGGACAGGCTGGGCGACACCCCGGTCTACGTGTCCATCGACATCGACGTCCTGGACCCGGCCTTCGCCCCCGGCACCGGCACGCCGGAGATGGGCGGGCTCCACTCCCGCGAACTGCTGGCGCTGCTCCGCGGACTGGACGGCATAAACATAGTGGGCGCCGACGTCGTGGAAGTTGCCCCGGCATACGACCACGCGGACATCACCACCGTGGCCGCGGCTACCCTGGTGTTCGATCTCCTGGCGCTGATGGTGAACCGCAGCAAGGCCGAATCGGAGACGGTCCGCGAACTTGCCTCGGCATCCCGGCCCCTGTCATGAATTCTCACGCAACAGCCCCGGCCACCGCCGAAGTACCGCGGCTCGAAGACAAGACCATCCAGCCCATCCCCTTGAATGAACGGCATGGCAAAGCCAGGGACCTGTTCACCATCTGGTTCGGTTCCAACATCATGATCATGACCATCGTGACCGGCGGCCTCGCCACCACGGTGTTCGGCTTGGGCTTTGTTCCAGCGATCGTGGGCATCATCATCGGCAACGTGGTGGGCGGCATCTTCATGGCGCTCCACTCAGCCCAGGGCCCGCAACTTGGCGTGGCCCAGATGATCCAGACCCGCGGCCAGTTCGGTTCATTCGGGGCGCTGCTGATCGTGGTGATCGTGGTGGTCATGTACGTGGGCTTCTTCGCGGCGAACCTGGTGTTCGGCGGTGAAGCCATGGCCGCGGTCAGCCCGGGCATCAGTGTTGACGCGGGCATCATCATCATTGGCGTGGTGAGCGTGATCGCCACGATTTTCGGTTACCGGCTCATCCACGCCTACGCACGGGTGCTCAGCGTCGCAGCCGGACTGGCACTGCTCCTGGCATTCGGTTGGATCCTGGTTGTCCACGGACTGCCCTCCAGCTTCCTGGAGCAGGGCAACTTCAACTGGGTCGGCTTCATGGGAACCATCTCGGTCTCGGCCCTGTGGCAGCTGGCCTACGCCCCCTACGTCTCGGACTACTCCCGCTACATGCCGCAAGGCACAGGATCCGCGCCTGCCTTCTGGGCCTCCTACTCGGGCTGCGTCCTTGGAACACTGTTCCCCATGATCCTCGGTGCATTGGTGGGCACGCTGGCCATGACCATGAGCGCCGACAACGTCGAAATCGTTGGCAGCCTGGGCGCGTTGCTTCAGCCGTGGACGCTCATCATCGTCGGCATCTTCTGCCTGGGGGTGGCGGCGTCGAACGCAATGAACCTCTACTGCGGCGTCCTCTGCACCCTCACCATCGGGCAGACGTTCAGGCCAAACTGGTTGCCCCGCGCCAAGACCCGAAGCATCGCGGCCATCATCCTCTTTGTCCTCGCGGTGTCCATTGCACTGTTTGCCCGCGACAACTTCATCCTCTTCTACACCAACTTCCTGTCCTTCCTCATGTACGTCCTGGTCCCGTGGACAGCCATCAACCTGGTTGACTACTACCTTTTGCGCCACGGCGACTACCGGGTTGAAGACTTCTTCAAGCGCGACGGCGGCGTGTACGGGCGGTTCAATTGGATCGCCATCGGCTCCTACGTGGCAGGCGCCCTCATCCAGGTCCCCTTCTCGGCAACCGCCATCTACACAGGCCCGATGGCCGCCGCATTGGGCGGCGTGGACATCTCCTGGATTGTCGGCCTCGTAGTGGTGGCGCCCCTCTACAACATCGCGGCCCGGGTCTTCCGGAAAAAGACGGAAGCCGCCCCCTTTCCTTCCGCTGCACTCACCGCCGACCTGATCTGATCAGCCCCTCTGGCCAGCCCCTCATCTGAAAGCGAACCATCATGACTACCACCCAGACCGAACAGTTCACCGTCCGCCGCGCTCCTTCGCACCAGTCCACTGAGGGCGTCGGTCCCTTGCCGCTGCCTCTCTCCTTACCTCCGGTGGGGCACTTCATCAACGGCTCCTTCGCCCCGGGCTCCTCAGCCCAGAGCATCGACGTCGTGGATCCCACCACCGAGCACGTCATCGCCTCGGTGCAGGCCGGCACGGCCGATGACGTCGACGTCGCTGTTGCCGCCGCCGTCGACGCCCAAAAGAGCTGGGGTGCCACCACCCCCAAGGAACGCGCGGATGTCCTGAACCTGATCGCGACGATCATCGAGGAAAACCGCGAAGCGTTCGAGGCCATCGAGTCCGCCAACACCGGCAAGCCCAAGGCTGTTGCCGAGGACGACGTCTCCAGCACCATCGACACCTTCCGTTTCATGGCTGGGGCCTCGCGAACCCTGACCTCCATGGCAGGCGGCGACTACGCCTCGGACCACACCTCGGTGATCCTCCGGGAACCTGTTGGCGTGGTGGGTGTCATTACTCCGTGGAACTACCCACTGCTCATGGCGGCCTGGAAGATTGCCCCCATCCTCGCGGCGGGCAACAGCCTGGTCATCAAACCGTCCGAACAAACCCCTTTATCCACACTGAAACTTGCCGAAGTCACTGCCGGACGCATCCCCGACGGCATCCTCAACGTCGTCACAGGCCGCGGCCGGACCGTGGGGCAGCGCCTGTCCGAACACCCCGATATCGCCTTGGTTGCCTTGACCGGCAGTGTGGTCAGCGGCCAGGCGGTGGCCGAAACCGCTGCCAAGTCCGTCAAGCGCGTCCACTTGGAGCTCGGCGGCAAGGCGCCCGTTGTGGTCTTCCCCGACGCCGATCTCCGCGCAGCCGCCGCCGGCGTCCGGAACGCCGGGTTCTGGAACGCCGGACAGGACTGCGGCGCCGCCTGCCGCGTGCTGGTCCACGAGTCCGTCGCAGAAGAGTTCACAGAGCATCTGGTCCGCGAAGTCGGCACCCTGGTGATGGGCGCGCCGGACGCGGGCGACGACGTCGAAATTGGCCCCATGATCTCCCTGCCGCACTATGAACGCGTGAAGGAATCACTCGCCGACGCGAGGGCTGCGGGGCTGGAGATAGCCATCGGCGGATCCGCAGTGGATGGCCCTGGGTACTTCATCGAGCCAACCGTGATCACCAACGTTCCCGCCGGCGCACACATCGCGACACACGAGATTTTCGGCCCCGTCGTCACCGTGGAAACGTTCAGCACCACGGAGGAAGCAGTCACCCGTGCGAACGAAAGCCCCTACGGTTTGTCCGCCTCGGTGTGGACCCGCGATTCCAGTTTGTCCCTCCGGATTCCCAAGCAACTCGATTTCGGCACGGTCTGGGTCAATGCCCACCTTGTGCTGGCGTGCGAGGTACCGTGGGGCGGATTCAAAGGGTCCGGCTATGGCCGCGACCTCTCCCTCTACGCCCTGGATGACTACTCGCGCACCAAGCACGTCATGATCAACCACGGCGCCTAGGCGTTCAAACAAGCAACGGAGCTTCTTCGATGACCACCAACCTTTCCGCTGCGGGTGCTGCGACTCCCACGGCCCCCTTTGATACCGACACCACCTGGACCAATTGGGGCGGGAACCAGAGTGCGACGCCTGCCTTTACGGTGCGGCCCCGGAACGAACAAGAAGCGCTCGACGCCGTCCGTTTCGCCATTCGCGAAGGCTTACCCGTGCGGGCGGTCGGCTCGGGGCACTCGTCCTCGCCCCTGGTCCAGACGGGCGGAGTACTGATGGACATGTCCGGGCTCTCGGCGATCACTGGCACGGATCGCCTGGCGCGTCGGGCCAGGGCTCTGGCCGGGACCACTATCAACGCTTTCGGCGATCCCCTCTGGGCCCAGGGGCTGGCGCTGAGCAACCAGGGCGATATCGACAAGCAGCAGATCGCCGGTGCCCTGGCCACCAGCACGCACGGCTCCGGCAAGGACCTGGGCAGTTTCTCCTCCAAGTTGCGATGGGTGAAACTGATCAACGGCTACGGCGAAATCGTTGAAATCGGCGAGGGCCAGCTCCGGGAGCTCCGGGCCGCGCAAGTGGCCCTGGGCACGCTGGGGATCTTCCTGGAAGTTGAACTCGCCGTGGAGGACAGCTACTACCTGCAGGAACAGATCACCTATCCCACGTGGTCCGAAACTGCGGCCTCCTGGCAAACCGACATCGACTCGAACAGGCACTACTCCTTCCTGTGGTGCCCCGAGGACGACTCATGCGAGCTCCTGGACCTCCCCGGCTCACCCGAGCACCGGATGGCGAACCGCAGCTACACCAAGCGGTACAACGTGGCTTCGATCCAGGATGAAAGCGAGATCTCCACGGTGGAAGGTGCCCGGCTGGACCGCTCCTACCGGATCTACCCGGACGGTTTCACCACGCAGTTCCACGAACTTGAGTACTTTGTCCGCAGCGAGGACGGCTTGGAGGCCGTCGAGTCAATCCAGGACCTCATCCGCAGCAAGTATCCCGAGCAGAAGTACCCGGTGGAAGTCCGCTGGGTGAAGTCGGACGACGCCTACATGTCCCAGTTCCAAGGCCGCGACAGCACTGTGATCACCCTGACCACGGAGCCTGGTACGGACTACTGGCAGTTCTTCCGGGACGCAGACGCCGTGCTGCAGGAATTCGAGCCGCGCGCCCATTGGGGCAAGATCCACTTCATGACCCGGAGCCGTCTGGAGCGCCTCTACCCGGAGCTGGACACCTTCCTCCAGGTCCGTCGCGAGTTCGATCCCCGCGGCATGTTCCTCAACGACCACACCCGGGCGCTATTGGCGTGATGTGGGAGAGGGTTTGCCCGAAGAGGGGTGGGATGTGAGAGAGGATCCGCCAGAATTGGACCCTCCCTCACATCCCACCCCCTTCCGACCAACCCTCTCGCATATCCCTGTGACACCCGCCCGAAACCCCGGAATGGTAGTTTGATTTCTGCTGAGGCAGACAACGCACCCAACCGGAGGACCACCCATGTTTAAGGGTTTCAAGGACTTTATACTTCGCGGAAACGTGATCGAACTGGCCATTGCTGTCGTCATCGGCAGTGCATTCACCGCACTCGTCGGAGCTTTCACCAACCACATCATCAACCCCGTGATCGCCGCCGCCGGTGGCATGAACGCCGAAGGCCTGGGCTTCAAGATCTGGGAAAACAACCCCGCTACATTCGTCGATTTCGGCGCCGTCCTGACCGCACTGGTGACCTTCCTGATCACCGCCGCCGTGGTCTACTTCATTTTCGTGGCGCCCATGAACAAGATCAATTCCCTTGTCAAGGACCGCCTCTCCACCGAGGAGCCCGAGGAGGAGCCGCTGCCCGCAGACACCGCACTGCTGGCCGAGATCCGCGATCTCCTGAAGGACGCTGCCGCCAACAACCGCGGAGGCAACCGCGATCTGGACGAAGACCCGATCCGCTAGTAACCCAAGCCCGCCAGGAAAGCCCGCCGCATCCTCCCTGTTGTTGCGGTCCTTCCGGTTGGCCCCGTAGAAGCCCGGCGTTCTCCCCGCGAGAAGGCCGGGCTTTTGCTTGCCCAAAGGAGCTGCCGCGAGACCGTGACGCAGCAGCAACCCACACGAAACACCAGGACGACACCATTGGATTCATGAAGCCCAATGCGAGCTCCCCCGCAACCGCAGACCTCTTGTGCGAAGTGTGCGGACAACTGCCGGAGCCTCCCAAGGCCCGGCTGACCCTGGCCAATATCGCCGTCATGCTGCCCATCGAGCTCCTGGTACACGCGGCAGTGGTGGAAACCCACCTCCCCTATCTGGCCAAGGTCCTGCTGCTCACTGTGACGGCCACCGTGCTGGTGATTTGGGTGGCCGAACCGTCAGCGGCAAAGGTCCTGCGCCGTTGGCTGCATGCTCCGGCTCTCCGCCATCGGCGAAGGCTGAATATGGCTCCCGCCCTGTGGAGGGCCCGCACCCTCCTGCTCGACCAACCCGGCTCGCTGCAGCAGATCACCCAGTCCCTGGCCAAACTGGAGACCAACATTCTCAGCATCCACGTGCATCTCATGGATGGCGCCGGCCCCAAGGGGACGGTTCTGGACGAGTTCGTCTTGTCCGCACCTGGCCACCTTACCGAGCACGAGCTGCTTGAGGCAATGCACGACGGCGGCGGGCATGAGTCGCGCGTTTGGCCCACCACGGCGTTGGCCATGGCCGATGGCCAAACCAAGGCCCTGAGCCTGGCGGCCCGGATTGCGGGAAACCCCGCGGAGCTTCCCCTTGCCGTTGCGGAACTGCTGTCCGCCAAAGTAGTCTCCACCGATCCGGAGCGTCCGGCGCCTGGCGGAACCTCCGTCGTCGGGCTTTCCGCCGATGTCCTTAAGATTCCCACTGCCTGGCATGGCCCACTGGTGTTCAGCCGCCCCGGCGAACCGTTCACACCGGCCGAGTCCGCGAGGGCTCATCGTTTGGCCGAGCTGGCCGAAATCCTGGCATACACTCCGGGCGTTGCTGTCTCGACCAAAGACTGACGGTATCCCAAAAGACCTCTCACACCCTTGGCGTTTGACAGCCTTCCCAGCGAGTAGGGCTGAATTTCCGCACTTCAGAGCTGTTTCCATCCTAATGAGCGTGTATGAGCGCTGTTGCTCCTCGCCACTGGGTCACAATGCGTCCGGAAGCATTTGTATACCAAACCTCTTGACAGTGCCATAGGTCACACCTATCTTTGATTTTGGGATCCCAAAACGGGATCCCAAAGGATTCCATCACCGGCTGCGGCCCCTCCCCACCAACGGGCAGGGACCGCAACAGTTGCCGCCGGCACGGATCCGGCTGTAGCGGTATCCCGCCCGGCTCATCCCCCCAAAAAGACATTCCGTCCCGTTACTCCTAATGAAGGAGAAGCTGTGTCTCTCCAAAACACCCAACAGGCAGCGCAGGAAACCGAGCCCACATCCGGCAAGAACGGCGTGCAGCGACGCACGAACGTCCGCTGGAAGTTGTTCATCCTGCTTCTGGTCCTCGTCTCGGTCAACTACATCGACCGCGGCTCCATCTCCGTAGCCCTGCCCATCATCCAGAAGGAATTCAACATGCCGCCCGAGCTTGTCGGGCTCCTGTTGTCGGCGTTTTTCTGGACCTACGCCCTGATGCAAATCCCCGTTGGCTGGCTGATCGACAAGTTCGGCCCCCGCAAAATGGTCACCGCTTCGTGCATCGGCTGGGGCGCGGCAACGGCCGCGTCCGGCTTCGCAGGCGGATTCCTGAGCATGTTCATCGCCCGCCTCGGCATCGGCGTCACCGAAGCAGGTGTGATGCCCGCCGGTGGCAAACTCAACGCCATCTGGATGCACAAGAAGGAACGTGGCCGCGGCGCTACCATCCTCGACGCCGGAGCTCCCCTCGGCGCCGGCCTGGGTGGCATCCTCATCACCTGGCTCATCGCCTCCACCGGGAGCTGGCGGATGTCGTTCATCATCGCCGGTGCCGCCACCATCCTCATGGGCCTCGCCGTCTGGTGGTACGTCCGCGACAACCCCCGCCAGCACAAGGGTGTCAATGAGGCCGAAGCCGCCTACATTGAGGCTTCCCACGCGGAAGACGACGCCGAGGCCGCCAAGGAAGGGGCGCAAGGCAAGCGCGCGCTCCTGCCGTACCTAAAATTCCGGTCCTTCTGGGCCATGTGCTTCGGTTGGCTCGGCTTCAACGGCGTCTTCTACGGGTTGCTGACCTGGGGACCGCTCTACCTGGCGCAGGCCAAGGGCTTCGACCTCAAGACCATCGGTTGGTCCACGTTCGTCATCTTCGGCGCCGGCTTCGTCGGTGAAATCCTGGGTGGCATCATCGCGGACAAGTGGCGGGCATCGGGCGCTTCGGCGAACCGCGTCATGCGCACCCTGCTGGGTTTCTCCAGCGTCGTAGTGGTGGGCGGCCTGGTAGGTGTCACCGTGGTCGCCGACCCGATCACCGCCGTCGTGCTTCTCTCGGTAGTCCTGTTCTTCCTTCGCTGGGTCGGCCTTTTCTGGTCCATCCCTTCCATCCTCGGAGGCCGCACCAACGCCGGCGTCCTCGGCGGTGCCATGAACTTCAGCGGCAATATTGCCGGATTCGTCACCCCGATTGTGGTAGGCCTGATTGTCGGAGCCACCGGTTCCTACACCTGGGCGCTGCTCTACTTTGTTGGATCCGCAGTGGTCATGGGCGTCTCCGTCCTGACCCTCGACTACAACAAGCGACTCCCGGTCTAACTCGCAAATCGACCGGTCCGGCCGGACGGTCCTGAACCGCCGAATGGCCGGATGCCCGCCGGGTTGCCGGGCGCACTGCCTCACACATCACGAAATGGAGCTGGAAATGCTAGCCGCAGAAGACACGAACAACACCGACCGCCCCCTCCGGGAGTCAGTGCGTGACACGCTCCGTTCCAGGATTTTCGAGGGGCACTATGCGCCCGGCGCCCGGCTGGTGGAACGCGACCTTGCCGCCGAATTCAACGTCTCCCGCCTGCCCATCCGCGAAGCACTCCGCATGCTGCGCCAGGAAGGCCTGATCCGCGACCGGTCCGGACGTGGCTCCGAAGTGAGCGGCTTGAGCCCCAAGGACGTGGAGGATCTCTTCGACGTCCGCCAATCCTTGGAGGTCCTCGCCTGCCGGCTGGCGTCAAAGCGGGCCACCTCCGAAGACCTCGACCGGCTCCAGGGCCTCCTGGACGAGGCCGACCGCTGCCTGGCCAAAGGTTCCATCCTGGAAGCCCACCGCGCCAACAGCGAATTCCACGACGCCATCACGGGCATCGCCAACAACGATTTTCTCCGCTCCGCACTGGAACCCCTGCAGGGCCGCATGCACTGGCTTTTCCGCCA
The DNA here is from genome assembly GCF_029952445.1 of Paenarthrobacter nitroguajacolicus. Taxonomy (GTDB): domain Bacteria; phylum Actinomycetota; class Actinomycetes; order Actinomycetales; family Micrococcaceae; genus Arthrobacter; species Arthrobacter nitroguajacolicus_B. Next base: position 19,709 of record NZ_JAQPPK010000029.1, read on the forward strand.
TGTCAGCGACCTCCCTGAGCTCATCCAGGAACACCGCGACCTTTACGCCGCCATCGCCAGCGGCGACCCGGACCGCGCCGCCGACCAATCGGCGTCGCACATTGGAAAGTACCGCGAACAGTTCCCGCAGGAGTCCACAGTCGCTGAGCCCAAGCTGCATCGGAAGAAACCATGAAACTCCTGGTCATCAATCCCAACATCAGTGACGACGTCACTGCGCTGATCCAAGCCGAGGCCCAACGATCGGCCGGTCCGGACACTGAACTGATCGTGCGAACCGCAGGGCACGGCGTCGAATACATCGAAACGCGCTTCGAGTCGCTCATCGCCGCAGGTGCGGTTGCCGAGCTGATCGCCGAATACGCGCACGACGGCGGCCCACACTCCCGGCCCCACGGCAGTGCCGCTGTGGACGGCGTAGTTGTGGCCGCCTTTGGGGATCCCGGCATGCCCGCACTCAAGGAACTCGTGGACATCCCGGTCATCGGCATCACGGAAGCCGCGTTGTGTGCTGCCGCCCTGCAGGGACACCGCTTCTCGATCATCGCCATCTCGGACCGCATCCAAGCCTGGTACCTCGATTGCGTGGAGCGATTCGGCTTCGGCGGGCGCCTCGCGTCCATCCGTTCCATCAACCAGAGCCTCAATTCCATCGGCTCCGTGCAGGCCGACTTCAAAAAAACCCTTCTGGCACTTAGCCGACAGGCCGTCGCCGAGGACGGCGCCGACGTCGTGATCCTGGCAGGTGCGCCGCTGGCGGGACTGGCCCGCGAGCTGGAAGGCCAGATCGCCGTACCCGTGGTGGACGGTATCTCCGCCGGCATCCGCATGACCGAGGCCGTGGTTTCGCTGAAGTCGGGTACCCACCGCGGTGGTTCTTTCGCCGCGCCGCCCGTGAAGGCCCGGCGCGGCCTGTCGGAAAACCTCGACGCTGCCCTGGCAGCAGCGCAGTCCGCGCATCTGTCCCCCACAACCTAAGACATTCCCCGAAAAGGAGGACAACGATGTCCCAACTCCCAGACCTCGTCATCGCCCACGGCACCGTGGTCAACGCCTTCGGCCGGCAGAACGCCCATGTGGTGGTCGACGGCGGCCGCATCACGCAGCTCATCAGCGCCACCGAACCCGTGCCTGCCGCCCAACGGACGGTGGACGCCGGCGGCAAGTTCGTCGTCCCCGGCGGCGTTGATGGCCATTGCCACGTTGCCCAAGTAACCGGACGGTTCCGCACACTGGATGACTACGCCGTTACTTCCCAAGCCGCGCTCTGGGGCGGCACCACCACCATCATCGACTTCGGCATCCCCCGCGACGCCCAGGAAACCCCGCTTGATGCTGTGCTCAACAAAAAACGCCTCGCCCAGGAGTCCCGCTGCGACGTTGCCCTGCACGGTTCGGTGGTCAGCTGGGACGAAACCGTGCCGTGGCAACTCGAACAACTGGCTGCCGAAGGCGTCCGGTCCGTGAAGATGTACACCACCAACCGCGGCTCCACCATGGCCGATGGCGACACCATCCTTAAGGTCATGCGGGAAATGGTCCGGCTGGATGGACTGACCTACATCCACGCCGAGCACGACCCCATCATCACCGACTGCACCGGGCAGCACGCCTCGGACGGCCGGATCGGGATCGAACACCTGCACCAGACACGTCCGGAACTCGCCGAGGAAATTTCGGTCAAGGAAACGCTGGCGATGGCCGAATACACCGGAGCGCCTGTGTACTTTGTACACCAGTCAACGCCCGGCGCCGTGGATCTGGTGACCGAGGCCCGGGAGCGCGGGCAGGAAGCCTACTCCGAGACTTGCCCGCACTATCTGACGCTTGACGACACCGTCTATGGGTCCTCGTTCCCCGAGTGGTACGCCTGCTGCCCGCCCATGAGGAGCGCCGAAACGGTGGCGGCCCTGAAGGATCGTCTTGCCGCGGGTGCCATCCACACCGTTTCCTCGGACCACTCCTGCTACGACCTGTCCCAAAAACGCGAGCGCACGGACGACGTCAGGTTCATGCCGCATGGCCTTCCCGGTGTCGAGACCCGGATGCCCGTCACTTTTACGACCCTTGTCTCCGAGGCCGGTGGTTCGGTGGAGGACTTCGTTGAAGTGTTTTCCGCCGGTCCCGCCCGGATCAACGCGCTGCCCCGGAAGGGTGCCATCGTTGAGGGTTTCGACGCCGACGTCGTGATTTTCGATCCCGCCGAACAGCGAACCGTCGACGGCGGTGCGTTGCACATGGGCACTGATTTCTCGCCTTTTGAGGGGAAGACGCTGAACGGTTGGGCCGCCGTCGTGGTTTCCGCCGGACGCGTGGTGCTCGATGGTGACGGCTTCCACGATCCCGGTCCCGTTGGCCGCTTCGTAGCCCGGAACGGGTTCACCGAGCACCGCGATGCCCTCTCTGTTCCCCTTTCCGTCTAATCTGTTCCTCTTTCAGCCAAGGAGCCCCCGATGCCCTCCCTTAACCGGCCTACACGTATCGGCATGATCGTGCCGTCGTCGAACACCTGCCTCGAACCGCAGACCTACCGGATTCTTGGCGACCGCCAGGATGTCACCATCCACTCAACCCGTATCCCGGTCACACGGATTGCCCTGGACGATTCCTCGGACAAGCAGTTCGATGCGTCGGTGATGCGCGCTGCTGCAGGGCTGCTGGCCACCGCGAACGTGGACGTCATTGCCTGGAACGGAACGTCCGGATCCTGGCTGGGCGCCGATCATGACCAAGCAATTGTCCGGGAAATCACCGAGGCCACCGGCATCCCGGCCACTACTTCCACGTTGGCGTACCTTGCAGCGTTTGCCGCCTTCGGCACCGAACGGATCGGGCTGTTCACGCCCTACACGTCTGACGTGAACGATGCCGTGATTTCTTCCTACGAGCGCGAGGGGATCAAGACTGTCGACCACAGGCACCTCGACCTCAGCGACAACGAGTCCTTTGCGCGGGTTACTGACGAGGAGATGCTGCCGGCCTCGTTGGAGTTGGCCGAATCCCGCCCGGATGCCCTGGTGTACCTGTGCACCAATCTGTACGGCGCCAACATCACGGCGGAGGTGGAGGCCCGCACCGGAGTACCCGTTCTCGATTCCGTGGCGGTCACACTCTGGCATGCCCTGAAGTTGGCCGGGGCACCCCTGCTGGATCCGAAATGGGGCCGGTTGCTGGGCTAAGGCGCCAGCACGGGCCGCGATTCGTGTCGCATTGCGTTGCGACTCTTCCGGCGTGCGAATATTTGTCCATCATTCGCATCTTTCCCTGGGGGGACCTTTGTCTGAAAACACGCACTCCGGCGCGCCCGAAACCGCCGGTTCCAACAACACGCCCGGCCCGGAATCCGGGGCGCAATTCCCTCCAAGCCAGGGCCCGGACGTTCCGGCCTGGCACCCGGAGGCCCAGAACACGGCCGGCACAGGGCCGAGCGCCTACGGAGCGCCGATTCCTGCAACACCGCGGGAAGACGTGGGCCGCGGAACCATCTTTGCCTTGGCCGCCCTGCCCATTGGCGTCATCTTGTGGATGGTCATCTGGGGCTTCGGCTGGATGTCGTCCCTGGTCACATTCGCGGCTGCAGTCATGGCCGCCAAGTTCTATGTTGCGGGCGCCGGCTCGTTGAGCCGAAAGGGCGTTTGGGTGGTCGCCGCAGTCACCACCGCGACTGCTCTCCTGTCCTTCGTGGGCGGGGTCTGGCTCGATGCCGTACAGTACCTCGGCCGCGAGCCGTTGGCCATGGTGCTCGATTCCGAGCCGTGGTCCCTTATTGGCAATGGCCTTGCGTATAACCCGGACTTCGTAGGCTTCTATATGAAGGACTTCCTTCTCGCACTGCTGTTCGGCGCCCTTGGGTGCTTCTTCACCCTGCGTCAACTGTTCGCAGCCACCAAAGCCGCATAAAGATACATGGCACGCAAACGGGCTGGGGCCACTTGAATTCAAGTGGCCCCAGCCCGTTTCTGCGTCGACAGGACAATCACACCTGGCGAGGAGGTTCTCAGACGGCGAGTTCTTCGGCGGTTGCTTCTGCTGCTTCGCTGGGCGTTGGCGCGTGGCCGCGCAGCGGAACATGCCTTATGAAGAGGGCCAGGACGAAACCGGCGGCCGCGACAATGGCCGCCCAAAGGAAGACTGACTGGATGCCGTCCGTGACAGCGGTCTTGAAGAGCTCTTGGACTGCTGCCGGCAAGGACTGAAGCGTTGCCGGGGTGATCTGTCCGTCTTGGTGCAGGCCACCGCTGCCGCCGCCCATGGCATCGGCCAGGCGTCCGGCGTAGATCGACCCGAGCACGGAAATCCCGAGGGAACCGCCCATGTTCCGGGCGAAGGTGCTGGTGCCGGTCGCGGCTCCGATATCCCGGATGTCCACACTGTTCTGCGCGATGAGGTTGGTGGTCTGCATCATGCAGCCCATGCCTGCTCCGAGAACTGCCATGTAGACACCCGACTGCCAGGCCGGGGTGTCCAGGCCCATGGTGGAGAACAGGAACAGTCCCACGGCCATCAGCGCGGACCCAACGATTGGAAGGGTTTTGTAGTGTCCGGTCCTGGTGACCAGCAGGCCGCCGCCAAGGGAGACAATCATCGCAGAGATCATCATGGGCATCAGCAGCAGCCCGCTGCTGGTGGCTGATTGGCCTTGGACGTACTGCTGGAACTGCGGCAGGAACGTGATGCCGCCGAACATGGCGAACCCGACGATGAAGCCCAACGCGTTCGCCAGTGAGAAGTTGCCGCTTCGGAAGAGCCGCAACGGAATGACCGGTTCGGCCGCACGGTTTTCGATGAACAGGAAGAGGACCAGTCCGATCGCGGCTGTTGCACCAAGGCCGATGATTTCAGGGGAGTTCCAGTCGTACTGGCTGCCGCCCCAGCTGAGCATAAGCACCAGCGCGGTGATCCAGACGCTAAGGACTGCGGAACCCCACCAGTCGATCCTGACTTTCGAGGTCCGCTCCTGACGGGGCAGCTTAAGAGTGAACCAGCACACCACCAGGGAGAGGATGCCCAAAGGAATGTTGACGTAGAACGCCCAGCGCCAGGACGCATTGTCCGTGATGAAACCGCCCAGCAGCGGGCCTCCGATCATGGCCAGCGGCATGACCGCCATCATGATGCCTTGGTACTTGCCGCGTTCGCGTGGGGGGACCATGAGCCCGATGGCCGCCATGATTCCCACCATCAGCCCGCCGGCGCCCAGACCCTGGAACGCGCGGAAGCCGATGAGTTCGGTCATGTCCTGGCTCATTCCGCAAAGCGCCGATCCGGCCAGGAAGAGCACGATCGAGATCATGAACGTGCGGCGGTGTCCGAAGATATCGCCGAGCTTTCCCCAGATAGGCGTCGCCACGGTCGAGGCCAGGACATATCCGGTGGTGACCCAGGCGAGGTGGTCCATGCCGCCCAGCTCGCCAACGATCGTGGGCAGCGCGGGGGCCACGATCATGTTGTCCAGTTGCGCAAGCAACATGGCGATGATGAGCCCGCTCATCGCGGTAATGATTTGCCGTGGGGATAACCGGGCCGGCGCTGGATTCTGTTCAGCTGTCATCAGCGTGTGTCCTTTATGAGTTATTCTTGCGTTTGCTTACCGCACGGTTAGCATAGTACTTACCGGCCGGTTAGTTAGCAAGCGGCCGGTATGAAAAGGGCAGGATGAACGACAGTGACAGATGAGAATCGGGATCTCCCCACCGGGAGCGGGACCAAGGAAAACATCCAGATGGTAGCGCTGCGCTTGTTTTCGGAGCAGGGCTACGAATCGACCTCGATGCGACAGATCGCCGAGGAACTGGGGTTTACCAAGGCCGCGCTGTACTACCACTTCAAGAGCAAGGAAGACATTGTCCGCTCCCTGATGGAGTCGATGCGCGCCCAGGTCACCGAACTGCTCGCGTGGGCACGGACGCAGGAACCCAGTCAGGAACTTCGCCGCACCGTGATCACGCGGTGGAGGGAGATCGTCCATGCCCAGGGGCTGCGGATATTCCGCTTCCTCGGATCCAATGCCCGCCTGATCCGTGACATCAAGTCGGAGTCCGGGCAACGCGAAGGAATGGCTGCCGCCGTCACTGAACTCTTCGAAATCCTCACTCCTCCCGGCGCCAGCCTGGAGGACCAGCTCCGGGTCCGCTTCGCACTGCTGACCACCAACATGCTGGGCATGGCCGCGCGCGACCTCGACGCCGACGAGGATGACATTCTCGAAGCTGCGGCACGGATCTCTGCCGGCCTGCTGCCCCCCGGCTTCTGATGCAGCAAGGTCCGGGCGCGGGCTTTCAGGGGCCGTTCAGTCCTCGTCGATCTTCTCCAGCAGCTTCCCCAGGGCATCGCGGATGTCGTCGTAGTCGTACTGGCCCGCCCGGCTCTCAGCTGAGATCACGGCGCAGCGGTGGATTTTCTTGAAGTCGCCGAACGGGAACTTGTAATGGCCTTTTTGATCATCGGGATGTTCGTCGTCCACGCCAAGGAACCATTTTGAGTACTCGGCATGGCCGTTCTTGTCCAGAAACGCGTTCTCATCATCAGCGGAAGGGGCGTGCTCGCTCCAGTCATCCCGGGCGTCCTTGACGGTCTTGCCATCCCGGATGAGGTGTTTGGCGTTCTCGAAGGCCTTCTTGTTGAGTTTTACAGCCATGCTCAACCTCGCTTCGGAGTATCAGTGGAAAGGACAGGGCACTTCTTACCGTTCACCTTAGGCCCGGCTCCCTCACTATTTGAAGACCCCGACCTTGACGATGGTGCCCCGCTCCTTCATCACCATCCGGCGACCGATGGCCCCTGTTTGGCGCAGCCACAGGACGCTGCCGTCAAAGGTCACAGCATCCACCACGCCTTGGTCCACGATTTCCTTGCCGCGGATGATTTGGACAGTTTGGCCCACGAGCAACCTCCAGTCGGACACCCGTTTGCCCCCTGCTTGGTCAAAGCGGACCCCGAACAGCGACTCTTTCGACTTCTCCTGCAACGCTGGCTCCTCGCGTCCTCTACAAAACCCTGTACAGGAGGTGTGCCGTCAGCCCTCAATCCATGACGCGATTCGTTGGCCGATTTAATTAATGTTCACAACTTAATGCCTCGGGACTTAACGCGTCAGAGCGCTTTGACCGCGCCCAGCACCTTGGTCAGGGAGTCCTTGGCATCGCCGAACAACAAGGTGGTCTGCGGCTCGTAAAGAAGCTCGTTCTCAATCCCCGCGAATCCCGGACGCATGGAGCGTTTGAGGAACACCACTTGCCGGGCATCGGCCACTTCCAGAATGGGCATCCCGTAGATCGGCGACCCGGAGGTTGTCTTCGCCGCTGGGTTCACGACGTCGTTGGCGCCGACCACCAGGGCAACGTCCGCCGTCTTGAATTCGGAATTGACCTCGCTCATCTCCTTGAGGGATTCGTACGGGACATTGGCCTCTGCGAGCAGTACGTTCATGTGTCCCGGCATCCGGCCCGCAACGGGGTGGATGGCAAAGTCCACTTCGATTCCCCGCGACTCCAACGCCAAAGCCAGCTCGGCCGCAGTGTGCTGCCCCTGTGCCACGGCAAGGCCATACCCCGGAACGATGATCACCCGTTGCGCATAGCCGAGCAGGACCGCGACGTCCTCAGCACTGGACGAACGTACCGGCCTCTCACTCACCGCAGTGGAGCCGGCAGTGGAGCCGCCCTTGAAAGCGCCGAACATGATGCCGGCAACGCTGCGCCCCATCGCAGCCGCCATGGCCCGGGTGAGGATGGTGCCGGACGCTCCAACCAAAGTCCCGGCCACCAGAAGCAGCACGTTACCCAGCACCAGTCCGGACGCAGCCACAGCCAAACCCGTAAAGGCATTCAACAGCGAAATGACGATCGGCACGTCCGCCCCGCCCACCGGAAGCACCAACAGGACGCCGGCAAGAAGGCCAAGGACCAACAGGATCATCGCCAGCACCAGCGAACCGGTCAGGATCACCGCAACACCTGCCCCGACAGCTGCCAGCAGCACCAGGGCCATCAGCACGGGGAGCCCCGGGAACGTCACTGGCCGGGTGGTCATGAGCCCCTGGAGCTTCGCAAAAGTCACGCCGGACCCGGCAAATGACACTGCGCCCACCAGCAGCGTAAAGACAATTGCCAGCCGAACCCAGGCGTCCTCAGTGTGCGAAAGCTCCAGCAAGGCAACCAGTGCCGCGGCGCCGCCACCCACGCCATTGAACAGGGCAACCAGTTGCGGCATCTGCGTCATCTGAACCCTGCGGGCCACCGGGGCAGCCACACCTGCACCGACGGCAACCGCCCCGAGAATCCAAGGAACGTTATCCAGCTTCACCGACACAAACACCGTCACCACGGCCAGGAGTGCCCCAACAGCCCCGATCAAATTTCCGCGCCGGGCGGTCCGCGGGGAATTGAGGCCTTTGAGGGCAAGGATGAAGCAGGCCGCTGCTGCCAGGTACAGGATCGCCGTCCAGGTGGGATTGATCAGGGTCACCGGCGGTGCTCCTCAATTGCGCCCGCGGCTGTTCCAGGTTTCGACGGCGGCCGCTGCCTTCCCCGGAACATCTCCAGCATGCGGTCGGTCACCACGAACCCGCCGACGAGGTTGGCCGTGGCAAGGACAACAGCCAACAGGGCGATCGCCAACACCCACGGATCCCCGGCCTGGCCCGCCACGATGATGGCCCCCACCAGGATGATGCCGTGAATCGCATTCGCCCCCGACATCAGGGGTGTGTGCAGGGTGCTGGAGACCTTGGAAACAACTTCGAAGCCCACAAACACGGCCAGCACAGTGATTGTCAGCAGGCTTATGCCGTCCATCAGCGCACACCTTCCGTTCCAGGATGGATATTTCCAAAGGGTGCACTCTCCCCGGCGAGCGCCGTGAGCGCCTCCGCCGTGGGTCCATGACGGACAGCGCCATCGTGGGTGAGGCAGGTGCCGGCCACCACTTCGTCGTCAAAATCAGGGGAAACCACGCCGTCCGTGGTCATGAGCGCCAGCAGGTTGGCCACGTTCTTGGCGTACAGGCGGGAGGCGTCCGCGGGCATTGCCGAGGCGACGTCCTTCATCCCCACCAGCGTCACTGCGCCTTGCCCGTCACCCGTGGGGATGGAAATGTCCTGGCCGGGGATACACCCTTCGACGTTTCCCCCTGATTCGGCGGCGAGGTCTACCACCACCGACCCCGGCCTCATTCCTTGAACCATTTCGCGGCTCACCAGCAGGGGCGCTTTCCTGCTCGGAACGGCGGCAGTGGTGATCAGGACATCGGCTTGTGCCACGTGCGGCGCCAGAAGTGCCCGCTGAAGTGCTCCCCTGTCGGCGCTGAGCTCCCGTGCGTACCCGCCTGATGCTTCAGCTGTTTCCAGGTCCAACTTGATGAACGTGCCGCCCATGGAGGCAACCTCGTCCGCTGAAGCCGGGCGGATGTCGTTGGCGGAAACCCGGGCGCCGAGCCTTTTGGCGGTGCCGATGGCCTGCAACCCGGCCACACCGGCTCCCAACACAAGAACGCGGGCGGGCGGGATGGTTCCTGCTGCCGTCATGTACAGCGGGAAGAACCGCGGCAAGCGCATGGCAGCCTCCAGGACGCACCGGTACCCCGCCACCAGTGCCTGCGAGGTCAGCGCGTCCATGGACTGGGCACGTGAGATCCGGGGAACCAGCTCCAGGGCAAATGCGGTAATTCCACCGACAGCGAGCGCCCGGACGGTGGGCAGCTCCGACGACGGCGACCCCAGGCCCACGGTGACGGCGCCCCTGCGGAGGGCTCCCGCCGTCGTCGGATCCATGGGACGCACGTGGCAGTAGACGTCCAGCGATCCGAGGTCCAAGGATCCCACCACGGCCGCTCCTGCGAGGCGGTAGTCGTCGTCGCTGTGCCCGGCGGCCAGTCCGGCACCGGACTGGACATCCACCCCCAGACCCAGCCCCACCATTTGCTTGACTGTTTCCGGCGTGGCGGCCACCCGCCGCTCGCCGTCGAGCGCCTCGCGTGCTATGCCTGCCTTCACCCGCCACCCCTCTTCCGAACGCTCCAGAACCCGGTTGGCATGAGTCTATGACCGCGAGGGTCCGGGCGGGAGTAGGGGGGCTGCGCTATGTGCACAAGTCCACTAGGGTCGATTGAAGCGGATCAACCCGCCACCACACCGTCGACGAGCCGGTTCCGGCCGTGCCGTCGGAAAGGAACGCCGCTATGGACACCTTCAAAATCGGTTATTTCGTTGGAAGCCTGGCCAGCAATTCCATCAACCGGGTCCTCTCCAAAGCGCTGATCAGCGTGGCGCCCCCGGAGCTCGATTTCCATGAAATCGCCATCAAGGATCTTCCCCTCTACAGCTCGGACTACGATGCCGATTTCCCGCCCGCCGGCAGGGAGCTGAAGGATGCCATCGCGGCGTCGGACGGGATCCTGTTTATCTCTCCCGAATACAACCGCTCCATCCCGGGCGCCCTGAAGAACGCCATCGACTGGGGCTCGCGCCCCTGGGGCACCAACTCCTTCGCCCGGAAGCCCACCGGCATCATCGGCGCTTCGCCTGGCGGCATTGGCACCGCAGTGATGCAGTCCTCCATGCGCAGCGTTTTGAGCTTCCTGGACGCGCCGCAGCTGAACGCGCCTGAGGCGTACATCCGCTTCGTGGCAGATGCATACGACGACGACGGCTCAGTCAGGGACGAAGGCACGGCTGCGCTGTTGCGCCACTACATGGAGGAGTACAGCGCGTTCGTCCAGCGTGTCCTGGCAGCGAATGCACCCGGCCACATCGGTGACCAGGAGCCGGATTCGGCCAAGCTCACCCGCTAGCCCGGCCCGGGGGTGCCGTCCTGCGAAGCGGGCGGCATCCCCGGGAACGCCTATTATGACGATTTAGTCAGTATGCTTACGAGTATGAGGATTCGCGCCCCCTACTCAGGAGATACCGATGCTTCGTAAATTAGCCATGACAACAGCGGTATTGGCCCTTTTCGTGGGGTCCATGGCATCCACCGCCGCCGCCGATGCAACAGTTACAACTCATGTCCAAAGCAACGTGGCCGCCACCACGTCCACACCCACGCCGGAACCCAGCAACCCTTCCGGCCCGTCAACGCAGACGCCCACCAACCCCGCCCCTTCCTCGGGAGCGCCAAGCACATCCAACCCTGCGGGCAGCGGGCCCGCCAACCCGGGAACCGGAGAATCCGACCCCCAGGAGCAGACGCGCACCAGCGCCGTTCCCTGGGTCCTGGCAGGCGTTGCGGCGGTCATCATTATCGCCTTGATCATTTGGACCCTGCGGAACCGGCGCGGGCGGGACAAGGGAATCGGCGAGGACCGCTAGGTCAGCTTTCCAATAAGGCTGCCCTCAAGGTTCTCCAACAGGTGCCGCGGATTGTCATAAACTTCCGCGGCACCTGCGTCACGCAATTCGGCCTCACTGATTCCGCCGCAGGTCAGGGCGATCACCGGAACACCAATGGCCGAACCGGCCTTGACGTCCCACACCGCGTCGCCCACAAACACAACATCCTCCGGGCCCAGGTGGAGCTTCTCCAGGCAGGCCTCCAGGATGTCGGGCGCGGGCTTGCTGGCACTGGCGTCATTGGAGCTGGTCCACGCATCAATGGCCGAGCCGGCGTCGAGGAGCTGGCGGCTCACCTCAAGATCCCGATCCTGCGCGGAGGACGCCAAACCAACGGCCAGCCCGGCGTCCGAACACGCCGCCAGGAGGTCGCGGGCAGATTCGAAGGTCCGCAACGTGGGCCAGAACGTTGAAAAGACCGCACTATGCGCCGATTTCAGGTCCTCCTGCAAGTCCTCGGAAGAATCGGGCACCAGGCTCTGGATGAGCCGGTCGCCGCCCATGCCCACGCAACGATGGATGGCCGACATTTGGACGTCCAGCCCTTCGCGCCGGAACGCCTGCCACCACGCCATCGCATGGAAGTAGCTGGAATCAATCAGGGTGCCGTCCACATCGAACAGGACACCGCGCTTCTTTTGGGTGGAGTCAGCTGCCACAGTTGGCCACCTCCGCCCGCGCCTGCGAGCCTTGGGCCTGCCCCGCCCGGGCCTGCCCCGCCCGCGCCTGCGAGCCCTGGGCCGCGAGAGCAGAATCGATCACGGGTTCTTCCAGCATCAGTACGGCGTAGCGTTCCGCAGAGCCCTTTTGCAGGAGGCCGGTGCCTGCCACTTCCCTGATGGCGGCCACCCCTTCCACGGCATCGTCCACGGAGGAAAACCGCTTGGACAGGCCCATCAGCGAGTCCCCGCCATCCACCATCAAAATCCGATATCCCCCATCGGGCGTTTCAACCAGTTCCAAGTGCCCGGCCATTCGCTACCTCCTCGTCTTCGATGAAAAACAGCTTAGTAAGTTTACTTAGTATAGACCGGCGGAAATAATCCGTAACGCTGGAAATACGCGCCTGCAACTTCTTGTTGGCGTGGATATGACAACAATCGGAATCATCGGTGCAGGACATATTGGAAGCCAGGTTGCACGGAAGGCCGTGGAGCTGGGCTACGACGTCGTGATCAGCAACTCACGGGGTCCCGAAACGCTGGGTGAGCTCGTGGCGGAACTCGGGCCGCGCGCCCGCGCCGCCACGGCAGCCGAGGCAGCAGCGGCAGGCGATTTCGCCGTCGTGACCGTTCCCCTCAAGAACTACCGCGACATTCCCGCCCAACAGCTCGAGGGCAAGGTGGTTATCGACACCAACAACTACTACTGGGAGCGTGACGGCCGCATCCCGGAACTGGACAACGGCGAAGCCACCACCTCCGGATTGCTGCAGAAGCACCTTCCCACCTCCAAGGTAGCCAAGGGCTTCAACCACATCATGGCCAAGGAGATCACCAGCGACGGCACCCCTGCGGGGACACCGAACCGCCGCGCGCTGGCCACCGCCAGCGACTTCCCGGAAGCAGCTGAACTCGTCACCAGGCTCTACGACGAGTTCGGCTTCGACACCGTCAACATCGGCCCACTCGAAGACAGCTGGCGCGTCGAGCGTGACCGCCCGGCCTATGTCATTCGCCAGAACGCGGAAGAGCTCCGCGAAAACCTCGCCAAGGCCAGCCGCACCATCTAGGACAACGCACTACGGCGGGCAGGCGGCTTACGCTTGCCCGCCTCCTGCCTGCCGCGAGAACAAGGATCGCTTACTTTGCTGAGCGGTTTCGATAAGCAACACCCATCCATGGTTAGTCTCAGCCCATGGAAAACACACACTACGACGCAGTCATTGTTGGTGGCGGCCACAACGGGTTGACGGCGGCCGCATACCTGGCCCGGGCGGGTAAGAGCGTTGCCGTTCTTGAACGCAATGACCATTTTGGTGGCGCCGCGGTTTCAGCGGCCGCTTTCAAGGGCGTCGATGCCCGGCTCTCGCGCTACTCATATCTGGTCAGCCTGCTCCCGGAGCGGATCATCCAGGAACTGAACCTGGACATTGCCCTGGCCCGTCGCCGGTATTCCTCCTACACGCCGGACCCGGACAAGCCCGAAACCGGCCTGCTGATAGATGCGGGCGACTCGACGGCGAGCCGGGAATCCTTCCGCAACGTGGGCGCTGAAGCCGATTTCGATGCCCTGGAAAACCTCTACACCGACACCGGCAAGCTGGCGCAGGCGCTGTTTCCCACAGTTTGCGAGCCGCTGCCCACCCGATCGGAAGCCCGGGCACTGGTAGCCGATGACGAACTCTGGAACGCCTTCATTGAAAATCCATTGGCCCAGGTCATCACCGAACGCCTAGGCCACGACCTTGTCCGGGGCCTTGTTTCAACCGACGCCCTGATCGGCACCTTCACATCGCCCGAGGATCCCTCCCTGGACGCCAACCGCTGCTTCCTGTACCACGTAATCGGCAACGGGACCGGGCACTGGGACATCCCCCTGGGCGGCATGGGCAGCGTTTCACGGGAACTTGAGCGGGCTGCCCGGGAAGCCGGCGCCGTGCTGCTCGCCAACGCCGAGGTAACAGCGATTTCCGACGACGGCGGAGTCCGGTTCCGGCACGACGGCGCGGAACGGGTAATCCGCGGCAGGCGCGTCCTGTCCAACGTATCGCCGTGGGTCCTGCAAGGCCTCCTGGGCGAGGCTTCGCCACTGCAGTCGGCCCAGCCACATCAGTGGGTGCGGCCGGAAGGCGCACAGATCAAGGTCAACCTGCTCCTTCGCCGGCTACCGAAGCTCCTGGACACCTCAGTCACTCCCGAAGCTGCGTTTGGTGGCACCTTCCACATCAACGAGCGGTACCAACAACTGGCCGAGGCGCATCAGGCGGCCACAGATGGGCGCATCCCCAGCCCGCTCCCCTGTGAAATCTACTGCCACTCGCTGACAGACCCCAGCATCCTTTCCGATGAACTCATTGCTGCCGGAGCCCAAACCTTGACGGTGTTCGGACTCCATACTCCGGACAGGTTGGTGACTGAAGAAAACAACCACGAAATGCGTTCCAAACTCCAGGCAGCCGTGCTCGAATCACTGAACTCCGTCCTGGCTGAGCCCATCGAGGATCTCCTCCTCAAGGACGCAGACGGAAATCCCTGTGTTGAGGCCAAGACCACCCTTGACCTTGAGCATGCACTGAACATGTCGGGCGGAAACATCTTCCATGGCGACCTGCAGTGGCCTTTCCTGGAAGATGACGAGCCCCGCATCTCGCCGGCCGAACGATGGGGCGTGGCCACGGGGCGACCCAACATTTTCCTATGCGGGGCAGGCGCACGTCGCGGCGGAGGAGTCAGCGGATTGGGCGGACACAACGCCGCCATGGCCGTCCTGGAGGATTTGCAGGACTAAACCGTGTCACGAACCGGGACCTTGGCGCACTTTATGGGTGGCGGCCTCCCCGGACGCTCGGCGCATCGGGCTTCCGGGGAGGCAGCTGTGCCCTGACACGCAGCTACCCGGAGGAGTCCCATGTCCACCAAAATTTCCGCTTGGCCACCGGCGACGCCCATGTGGGTGGATCTGGGAGTGGATGACCTCGATGCCGCCATGGCCTTCTACTCGGATCTTTTCGACTGGACCTTCCACCCAGGCGGCCCGGAGTCGGGCGGCTACGTGCTGGCAGAACTCCGGGGTCGCGCTGTGGCAGGACTGGGTCCGAAGCAGGACCCGGGAATGCCGAACACGTGGACCACGTACTTGGCGTCGGACGATGTCGATGCCACAGCCAGGAAAGTCGCGGCAAGCGGCGGACAACTGATCGCACCGCCCTTCGACGTGATGGACTCCGGCCGAATGGCCGTGGTTTTGGACAGCACAGGCGCTGTCTTCGGAATCTGGCAGGCCGGGAACCACATCGGAGCTGAACGCGTCAACGAACACGGCGCACTGTGCTGGAACGAACTCCATACACGCGACCATGCGGCCACCGCATCCTTCTACGCGGATGTCTTCGACGTCAGTTTCCAGGACATCAACGACGACAACCACGTCTACTCCACTATCCGCAGGCCGCTGGACGGCCGGGAAGTCGGAGGAGTCCTGCACGACGCCGAGGCCTCCATCAACGACCATTGGATGACGTGGTTTGCCAGCGACCACGTCCACAGCACTGCGCTAAGGGCCGTGGAACTTGGCGCCACCCTGGTGCGGCCCGTCGCTGAGAGCCCGCTGGGTCGTACGGCCATTGTGCGAGCCCCGCAAGGTGAGACTTTCGGCATCATCGACGCCCCGAGGACAAGCGACAGGTAGAGCGCACTCAGGCTACAACGCCGTCAGGCTACAACGCCGTCAGGCTGCAAGCCGTGTCAGGCTAAAGCGCACTCAGGCTACAGCGGGGTCCAGGGCCTCCGAAATCACCTCATGGGCGTGCGCCGCAGCAAGGGGGGCGGCCAAGCGATGGACCGCCAGGAAGGTCTTTCGAACGGCCGGTCCGTGCCACTCCGGCGGAAGGTAGTCCTCGGGCAGGTTCGGGTCCTTGTAGGGGAACTTCCGCCACATCGTGAGCATGGGTATGTAGTAGCGGAAGGCTTCACGCCGGAGCTCCTCGGTGGAGTCGGCCAGAGCGGCCTCAGGATCGCTTCCCACGCGCTCCGTCCACTGCCGTTCCGCGCCCTCGTAGAGCTCCAGGAACTCAGTGAATTGCTGGTCGAGGTCTTTCAGGTCCCACCACTCGGAGATCTTGGGTCGCATGGGTCCATCGAAGACGTAGTCGCTGCGGAAAAGGTCCACGAACTCGATCAAGCCGCTGACCGTGAGGCGTTCCCTGGCTTGCTCCAGCTTGTTCGCCGGGGCGATCCACACGCCGTTGGCCACGGAACCAAATCCCAGTCCAAGCAGCGCAGAGCGTAGTTGGTGCCGGCGGTTTCGCATGGACTCAGGGACGGAAAACACCGCCAGCACCCATGTGTCCACGGGCGCGGGTTGCTCGGGGGCGAAGATCCGCCTGTCGCCTTCACGGAAAACGTCGCTGATGGACTCCGAAATCTTGTACTTGGCGATCCCGCCTTCACGCACGCTCTTGAGCACGCCTTTGGCCTTGAGCCTGGACACGGAGGACCGCACTCCCGGGGCGTCATATCCCAGGGACCCCAGCATGGAGATCAGGGCCGAGACCGGCAAGGCATCGCCCGCGTTCCGCCCGTAAAGGCCGAAGATGGTGACGAGCAATTGCTGGTGGCGAACCGGGGGTGCCGGGACGGCGAACATCGAAGGATCCTCATTTCCGCGCCGCACTGCAGGCGCCAGTCCACTTCATCATAGGTGTGGGAACAGCCCGGCCCCCTCAATGAACGGCAGCGAACTGGCATGGGCATAGTAAGGATGCTTACTATGGGAGGACACTTGAACTCCGCATCAGGATCAAGCAGCCACACAGAGTACTTTCCGCATCAACGATAGGAAGCACATCATGGCAGGAAATCTTGTAGCCCGCTCCATCCACGACCTCACGGCTGCGGCATGGTTTGGCGGGTCATTGATGGGGGCCATCGGACTTAACGGTGCCGCAGCAGAGGCCAAGGACCCCACCGAGCGCACCCGCTTGTCCAGCAAGGGCTGGGGAAAGTGGGCTCCAGTCCAGACCGCGGCCTTCGCGGGCCACCTCGCCTCCGATCTCGCCATCGCTTGGGAGAACAAGGGCCGGATCGCCAAGCAGGACAACGTTGCCGCCAACACCGTTTACAAAACCGTGGTGACCCTGGCCGGCGCCGCGGTGACCCTGTACGCAGGCGTTGTGGGCAAGAAGGTGGACGAACTCTCCGGCGAGGGTGCCGAAGGAGCCACGGAGCCCCGTGCGGGAGCTTCGAATGAACTGAAGTCCGCCCAAACCCAGTTGAAGGCCCTCCAGTGGGCCATCCCCGCCTTCGCGGCCTGGGTGATCATTCTTGGCGCCAAGCACGGAGAGATGCAGCGCCCCAAGAACATCCTGAAGGGCTTGCGCTGACCCCACCCCGGCAAACCCTTATCCCCCAAAAAACCCCCGCCGGGTTGGCAGTTAATGACAATCCCAGAGCTCCACATTGTCATTAATTGCCAAGTCGAGGGACGGATGATGCCCCCTGCACAGCCCTGACCAGGTTCTCCGGCCAGGGCTGTGCGGTGGTGGTTCCTTGGGGGACGTGGACCGTGGTGACCGTCCCGTAAGCGGCGACGTCGCCGGCGTCGGACTTCACTTCAAACGCCATGGTCAACGAGGTCCGTCCGAGCGCATGGATCTTCACCGTGGCCGTGATGCGTTGGCCGAACCAGAGCTTGGCCTTGTAATTGACCACCTGTTGGACCCGCGGAGCGCTGGGAAAGTAGTCCGGCAAGTCCAACAAACGGAAGAGCTCAGCCTCCGCGGCTTCAACCCACCGCATAATGGCGGAGTTGTGCTGGTGCCCGGAGGCGTCCGTGTCCACCCACTCGACGGTCCGCTCGACGCACGCTTCCGGAAACATGATCCCCCTAGCGCGCGCTGACAGCGGCGTCGTCAGGATCGACGACGGCGGCTACCGGCGCCTCGGGCTGCGGTTTGGGGATCATCGCGACGGCGGCAGCGGCCAGTACGGCGATCCCGGCGAAGATCGCGAAGTTGGCCTCAAAGGGCAGCTTCGAACCTGCAATCCAGCCGCCGATCAACGGACCGGAAATGGCTCCAAGCCGGGCGAAGCTGAGCGCCCAACCTGTTGCCGTACCGCGGACCTTCGCCGGGTAGTAGTCGGCAATGTAGCCCGTGAGGACCAGCGATGTGGAGATGGAACCCACCCCTGCGAAGGCCACGAACAGCAGGTTGACCACCATTGTGTTCGGAAAGACCAACAGCATGATGCCAAGGCCGCCCAGGATGTAGAAAACCACCAGGATGAGCTTCTTGCCGTACTTGTCCGCCGCGCGTCCCAGGAGCAGGCCGCCGATTGCCGAGGCAAGGCTGAAGACCAGGAGGAACGTCAGGGATGAACCGAGATCGTACCCGGCCTTCTTCATGATGCTCGGCAACCAGGTGTTCAGCCCATAGACCAGCACCAGGCCACAGAACAACGAGATCCAGAAGAACACGGTGGAGCGCAGATACTTCCTGGAGAACATGGTGGTGATGGTCTTCCACCAAGGCTCGGCACCGCCCTGGGCAACGGGAGCCACCGGAACCACCGGCCGGTAGTCGGCGATCCGCAGCCTGGTGGCCAACGCCTTGGCCTCTGACCTGCGCCCCTTGGACTCCAGGTACTCCAGCGACTCGGGCAGGAATTTCCAAATGATGGGCAGCAGGACAATCGGTGCGGCACCAATGGCAATCACGGCACGCCAGCCGCCGACCGGCAGGACAAACAGGGCGGCGAGTGCTGCTGCCACGATCCCCAGGGAGTAGCCGGAGTACATCAGTCCGTAGTTGAACGACCGCTTGTTAGGGGCCGAGTACTCAATGGTCAGTGCAGCGGCCACCGGGATGACACCGCCCATTCCTAGGCCGCCAACGAGCCGGAACAGTCCGAACAGTTCAGGGGTCGGAGCCCAGGCCGCGCCCACCTGGGTGATGGTGAAGATGACCATGGAAGCAAGGAGCATCTTCTTGCGTCCCACGAGGTCGCTGAGGGTGCCAATAAACAACGCCCCAATAAGCATGCCGATCAAGGCATATGATCCGAGGCCGCCCAGAGCAATGGGTGAAAGGTTCCACTCCTTGTACTCCGCGAGGGCCGGGAGGACAGCCCCCAGGACGCCGACGTCGTAGCCTTCGGCGAGGATCGCAAGCCAGCAGCAGAACAGCACCAGGCCGGTGGTCTTCTTGGGCACGTTCCAGTCGTTGACTGGTGCGGTGGCCATGGCTACTTCACCAGCAGCGATGCGGCGGCAGACTCGGGAGTCCAGCGCAGGTGGGTGTTGGATTCTTCAATGTCCGTTTCCTTCAGCAACGACAGGCGGGGGCGGACAGCGTCAGTGCGCGAGCTTGGCGGCTTGCGTCGACCGGCGCGGAACTGCGGTATCCATTGCGCTCCGGGCCCTTGGTATTCCTGTTCGGCCGCAGCGTGCAATGTCCACTGGGGATCGTACAGATGCGTGCGTCCCAGGGCGATCAAGTCGGCGCGGCCAGCCAGAAGGATCGAGTTCACGTCGTCATAGCTGGAGATGGCGCCGACGGCGATCACCGCCACGCCTGCCGGTGCGGCAACTTCCTGGCGGATCCGGTCGGCGAACGGCGTTTGGTAGCTGCGGCCGAACGCGGGCTTCTCTTCCTTGGCCACCTGGCCGGTGGAGACATCCAGGCCGGCGGCACCGTGTTCAACAAACGCCTTCGCGATTTCCACTGAATCGTCGGACGTGTTGCCGCCCTCGATCCAGTCCGTCGCGGAGATGCGCACGGTCAAAGGCTTGTCGGCGGGCCATGCCGCGCGGACGGCGTCGAACACTTCAAGCGGGAACCGCAGCCGGTTCTCCAAGCTGCCACCGTATTCGTCGGTCCGCTTGTTCGAAACGGGCGAGAGGAAGGAGGAGAGTAGGTAGCCGTGGGCGGCGTGGATCTCCAGGAGGTCGAACCCGGCTTGCTCCGCACGGACCGTGGAGGCGACGAATTCCGCCTTGATGGCGTCCATCCCGGCGCGGTCCAGCTCCACGGGTGTCTGGTTTTCGGCGCTGTACGGCAGGGCGGAAGGCCCGACGGCGGTCCAGTTGCCGGACTCGAGGGGCTGGTCGATGCCCTCCCACATGAGCTTAGTGGAGCCCTTGCGGCCGGAGTGGCCCAACTGCGCGCCGATCTTGGCGGTGGAGCGGCCGTGCACGAAGTCCACGATTTCCTTCCAGCTGTCCCGCTGCCCGTCCGTGTACAGGCCGCTACAGCCGGGCGTGATGCGGCCCGATTCGGATACACACACCATTTCGGTCATGACCAGGCCGGCACCACCCAAGGCCTTGGAGCCCAGATGGACCTTGTGGAAGTCGCCCGGGATACCGTCGACAGCGGAGTACATGTCCATCGGCGAAACGACGATCCGGTTCTTCAACTCCAGGCCACCGATGCGGAACGGCTGGAACATGGCCGGCGCGGTTTCCGTGAGTCCCTGCGAGGAGGCGAAGTTCCGGTCCACTGCCTCGGCAAACTCCGGATCGCGAAGGCGCAGGTTTTCCTGGGTGATGCGGCGGCTGCGGGTAAGCAGGTTGAACGCGAACTGGGTGGGGTCCTGGTCCTTGTACTGGCCGATGCGCTCGAACCATTCCAGCGAAGCCTGGGCCGCACGCTGGGTGGAAGCCACCACGGGCCGGCGCTCTGCCTCGTAGGCTTCGAGCGCTTCCTCCACCGTGGGGTGCTCGTGCAGGCAAGCGGCCAACGCAAGGGAGTCCTCCATGGCCAGCTTGGTGCCGGAGCCAATCGAGAAGTGGGCTGTGTGGGCAGCATCGCCCAGCAGCACCACATTGTTGTGGCGCCAGCTCTGGTTGCGGACGGTGGTGAAGTTGATCCACTTGGAGTTGTTGGTGAGGACCTCGTAGCCGTTCAGTTCCTCGGCGAAGATTTCGCGGATCCTGGCGATCGCCTTCTCATCGGACACGCCGGGAGGGAAGACTTCGTTGGCGGTCTCGTCGAAGCCCGCCGCGTGCCAGACGTCCTGATGCATTTCCACAATGAACGTGGAGCCCTCGTCCGAGTAGGGGTAGCCGTGGATCTGCATGACGCCCCATTCGGTCTCCTTGACGAAGAACTTGAAGGCTTCAAAGACCTGGTTGGTGCCGAGCCACATGAACTTGTTGGTCCGTGGATCCAGATTCGGCTTGAACGATTCGGCGTACTTGGCGCGGATCTGTGAGTTGACGCCGTCTGCCGCGAGCACGAGGTCGTAGTTGGCCTCGAGTTCCTCCACCGGCGGGGCCAGGGTGCTGAACCGCACGTCAACGTTCAGTTCGATGCAGCGGCGCTGGAGCAGTTCCAGGAGTTCCTTGCGGCTCATGGCGGCGAATCCCTGGCCACCCACGGTCTTCATTTCGCCCCGGAAATGGATGTCGATGTCCGACCAGCGGGCGAAGCGGCGGCTCATGTATTCGGCCACCACGGGATCGGCGTTGCCGATCCCACCCAGCGTCTCATCCGAAAATACGACGCCGAAGCCAAAGGTATCGCTCGCAGCGTTGCGTTCCCACAGGGTGATGTCGTGGGACGGATCCAGCTGCTTCATCAATGCTGCGAAGTACAGGCCCCCGGGCCCGCCTCCTACGATTGCGATTTTCATGGTCATGCTCCTTTTCAGGCCTGGCTCTGGCCGGCAGGGGTAAGTTCGTTTGTGCTTGGGATGTCCTGTGCGAGGACGCGGTCGCGCAGCTTGAAGTGCTGCAGCTTGCCGCTGGGATTGCGCGGAAGTTCGGTGACGAAGCGGACATCGCGCGGGTATTTGTACGGAGCGATGGTTTGCTTCACGAAATCCTGGATTTCCTTGCGCTTGGCGGCGTCGCCGGTGACTCCGTCGCGCAGGACGACGAAGGCGCAGACGATGCTGCCGCGTTCCTCGTCCGGGATTCCGATAACCGCGTTTTCCACCACATCCGGGTGCTGGTCGATGGCCGATTCAACCTCGGGGCCGCCGATGTTGTAGCCGGAGGAGACGATCATGTTGTCCGAGCGGGCCTGGTAGGTGAAGTACCCGTCGTCGTCCATGGCGAAGGTGTCCCCCGTGACGTTCCAGCCACGGACCACGTAGTTGGCCTGCCGGGGATCGTCCAGGTAACGGCAGCCGGTGGGGCCGATGACCGCAAGGCGGCCGATGTTTCCCGGGCCGAGTTCATTGCCGTCGTTGTCCAAAATGGTGGCCCTGAAGCCTGGCACGGCCCGCCCGGTGGTGCCCGGCCGGATGTCGTCTCCGGCGGCGGAGATAAACACGTGCAACATTTCCGTGGCCCCGATGCCGTTGACCAGGCGCAGCCCTGTCGCCTCACGGACAGCTTCCCAGGTCTCCTTGGAAAGGTGCTCTCCGGCGGAGACGGCAACCCTCAAGCCACGAAGGAGGTCTCCGCGCTTCTCCTTCAGGATGGCCCTGTATGCCGTGGGGGCGGTGAAGAGGATGGTGGCGCCTGCCGCGGCAGCGTGCCCGGCCAGTTCCACAGGCCCGGCCTTCTCCGTCAGGAGCGACGACGCGCCGAACCTCAGCGGGAAGACCACCAGGCCGCCCAAGCCGAAGGTGAAGGCCAACGGAGGCGATCCGGCAAAAACATCATCCGCCGTGGGCTCGAGGATGTAGCGGGCGAAGGTGTCGGCATTGGCCAGGATGTCCCGGTGGAAATGCATGGTCACTTTCGGCACACCGGTGGTCCCCGACGTCGGACCCAGCAGGGCAACGTCGTCTGCGGAGGTGTCCACAGCCGTGAACTCCCCGTTTTTGCGCCCGCAACGGGAGGTGAGGTCGTCGCCGTCGTCTGCTCCGTAGGTGAGGACTGCAACGTCGTCCCCCGCCGCAACCACGAGCTCGTCCACAAAGCGGTGGTCGGAAATGGCCACTACGGGCTTGGTGAGCTGGATCAGGGTGGAGACCTCGGTGGAGCGCAGCATGGGCATGGTGGTAACCACCACGGCGCCGGCCTTCAGGACGCCGAGCCAAGCTGCGACGATCCACGGGTTGTTGGGGCCGCGCAGCAGGACGCGGTTGCCGGGAACAACCCCGAGGTCTTCGGTGAGGACCTGGGCTACCTGGTTGGAGTGTTGCTGGAGCTCGCCGTAGCTCCAGACTTCGCCGTCTGCAGTGCGGAGGGCCGGGCGGTCGGCTCCGTACTGGGCGACGGCGTCGTCGATCAGTACAGCGGCTGCGTTGAGTCGTTCGGGGTAGTGGAGTTCGGGGAGGGTGAATTCAAGCGCAGGCCAGGTATCGGCGGGCGGCAAGTGGTCGCGGGTGAACGTGTCCACGTGGGCCGATGGCAACATGCTCATGGCCGTTCCTTTCAGTGGTGCGTCGTTGAAGCTGGGGGTGGGGTTAAGCGCGGATCATGCCTTCTTGGGCGACTGTTGCCAGGAGCCTTCCTTGCCGGTCGAAGAACCGGCCCATGGCGAGGCCCCTGTTGCTTTGGCCGGATATGGCTTCCTGGGCATACAGGACCCATTTGTCAGCGCGGCCGTCGCGGTGGAACCACATGGAGTGGTCCAGGCTGGCCGTTGCGAGTCCGGGGCTGGACCAGTTAAGGCCGTTGACCCGCAGCAGCGGCTCCAAAATCGTGTAATCGCAGACGTAAGCCAGCGCTGTGCGGTGGAGGTCGGCGTCGTCAGGCAGCGCATCAAAGGCTTTGATCCAGATGGCCTGCTGGGGCACCTGACCGCCCTCCAGTTCGATGTATACCGGTCCGGGAATATGCCTCATGTCGAAGCTCCGGCCGGTCGACCAGTACTCTGCGGCGGCCCCGTCGGTTCCGTCCAGGGCCTCCGCTGCGGTCCGTAGCGATTCAGGCTCGACGGCGGCAGGCGCCTCGGGCTGGAAGTCCGGGCCGTTCTCGGGAACCTGGAAAGAACCCATGGCGGCGTAAACGGCTTTGCCGTTCTGGAACCCGCGGACCGTCCGTGTGGAATATCCGCGGCCATCCCGCAAACGCTCCACCTCATAGCGGACGCTGGAACCGATATCCACAGGGCGCATGAAATAGCTGTGCATCGAGTGCAGCGTCCTGTCAGCATCAACGGACCGCATCATTGCGGCCGCAGCCTGTGCCACCATGTCTCCACCATAGGCTTTTGGCCACGGCACGTACTGGGTGGTTGCTTCGTATGCTTCGTCGAAGACCCCAGCGTCAACCTGCGTGAGCTCCACGGCCTTCAGGAAGGTCTCCGAGGTGAGGGTTCCAGTAATCATGGCCTACGCCCTGCGGTAATCGGCGAGGATCTCGTCAGGAACGTCTTCCAGGTTGACCACGAGGTTTTCCGGGGTGCGGGCGGTCAGCCAGACGAGCTCTTCGGTGACGGACATGTTGGCCTCGACGTGGGGCATGAACGGGGGCACGAAGACCCAGTCGCCGGCCTTCATGTCCAGGAACTCCGAGTAGTTCTCGCCGAAGTAGATCCGGCCGTGGCCGCGGAGCACGTAGCCGCCGGTTTCGGCTTCTCCGTGGTGGTGAGGGAGCGAGCGGTAGCCGGGGGTGTTGGACACCTGGCCGAACCAGATCTTGGTTGCCGGGGTGTGCTGGATACTGACACCCGAGACCCGGATGCAGTCGCCGGACTGGGCAGTGTTGGTGTCCTCTTCTCCGGCGCGGGTGACCACCGGGACAACCTTGCCATCAGGCTGGGCGTAAATGGAGTTGTCGCCCTCAAGGACGTATTCAGTGGTGGACTGGCTCATGGGGTTCTCCTTTGAATGGGTGGGTTTCAGGCGTTTGCCGCGACGGATGAATGGATCCGGAAGGTGTTCTCCAGGCAGCCGATTCCGTCGATTTCGGTGGTGAGGATGTCCCCGTCCTGAAGGAAGCGGGGCGGGGTCATGCCCATGCCGACTCCTCCGGGCGTCCCCGTCAGGACGAGGTCACCAGGACGAAGGATGGTGAACTGGGAAATGTAGGACAACAGCTGCGCGGGGCCGAACACCAGGGTGCTGGTGTTCCCTTGCTGCACGAGCTCGCCGTTGACGTAGCCGCGGACATCGAAGTGGCCGCCGGCCTCGTCTGGCGTGACCATGACCGGGCCCACGGGGGTAGTTGCGTCCCAGGCCTTTCCTTGGAACCACTGCAGGGTGCGGTTCTGCCAGTCGCGCATGGAGACATCATTGGCGACCGTGTACCCGGCGATGGCTTCGCGGGCCTGGTCCTCATCGGCGCGGTACAGCTCGGAACCCACGACGACGGCCAGCTCGGCTTCCCAGTCGACGCGGCCGCTGCCGTGGACTTCCACGGCGTCGTTGGCGCCTACCAGGGTATCGGCGTACTTGGCGAACAGGGTGGGGTATTCCGGGAGTTCGCGGCCCATTTCCTGGATGTGGTCGCCGTAGTTCAGTCCGCAGCAGATCACTTTGCGAGCGTTCGGCGTAAGGGCCGCGTACTCAGGGTTGCCGATGGTTTCTCCGGCCGCCGCGTCCACAACGGCGCGCCAATCCGGCTGTCCCAGGAGCGCGCCAACATCACTGGCCGGAAGCGCGAGGTAGGTGGCGTCGCCCGTGGCGATTGCCGCCGTCGTACCTCCGCTGGCCGTTCGCAAGGTGGCGAGTTTCATTGCGTTTCCCTTCAGGTTTTTGGATGTGTCGACTTTTTTACGATCGTCACATATGCTCAACGTAGCACGGCGGAAATGATCTGCACAGGGGCTTCCCGAAAGTTTTTGCAGTTGCCACAACCGAGGAGGAACAGCATGAGCCACACAACAATCAACCCGGAGTCACTGGCCAAACCATCCGGCTACGCGCACGGAATCCTGGCCGGCAACACGGTCTTCCTGGGCGGACAGACGGCCTTGGACAAAAACATGAACATCGTTCCCGGCGGAATCGTGGAGCAGTTCAAGCAGGCATTCACCAACGTCCTCACCACGTTGCGTGAGGCCGGCGGCGAGCCCGAAGACCTGGTCAACGTGACCATCTACCTCACCGACGTGGACGACTACATGGCCAACGGCCGCGAAATCGGACGCCTTTGGCGTGAAATGGCCGGCTCGCAGTACCCCGCGATGGCGGGCATCGGCGTCACGCGGCTGTGGCAAAAAGAGGCTTTGATCGAAATCCAGGGCATCGCGGTAATTCCGGAGCGCTAAGAGCTGCGGCAGCTATTTCCGAGAGCTGAGTTCGGTTCCATAATGGCCCTGAGGGTGTCAGAACCCTGTCGCCCTCAAGCTGGCGAACAAAAGGAACCATCATGCTAAAGGATCTGGAGATCATGTCCGTCCTCGCCGCGAAGGACATCGACCGGGCGAAGGACTTCTATCGGGACAAGCTGGGACTTGAGCCCTCCGACACCATGGAGGACGACAGCCTTTTCTACCGGTGCGGCAAGGGTACCGGCTTCCTTATTTATCAGACTGAGAACGCGGGTTCGGCCAAGAACACCCAGATGGGCTGGGAAACGGACAACCTGGAACGGGAGATGGAGGAGCTGCGTGGCCGCGGCGTCGTCTTTGAGGACTACGATTTCCCGGGCCTGAAGACGGAAAACGGCGTAGCCACGAATGAGTGGGGAAAGTCCGCCTGGTTCCTGGACAGCGAGGGCAACATTCTCAATCTTTCGCAGCGCGCGTAACCTTCCGGCGCGTTTAACCTTCCAGCGCGTTTAACGGCGGCGGCCCTGTACACAAATTCCCGTCAGGTGGCGCACCATATCCCTATGGGAACCGTCACTGAATACTTGGAGAACGTCACAGGGCCGAACCGTCCGGCGTTGGAGCGGATCGTGGGGATCGCGCGTGAGCTCGCGCCCGATGCCGAGGAAGGCACCAGCTACGGCATGCCTGCGCTGCTGGTTGACGGCAAGGGCTTGGTGAGTGTGCTGGAGACGAAGAAGCACTTGGCGCTCTACCCGTTCAGCGGCCAGATCCTGCCCGAGATGTCGGAGGAACTTGGTGGCTACTCGTGGTCGCCGGGGACGTTGCGGTTTTCTGTGGACAATCCTGTGCCGGACTCGCTCGTGCGGCGGATCCTCGAGACCCGGTTGGCGGCAATCCGGAAGTAACTCCGCCTACTCCTAGTGCTTCGCGGACACGTCCTGCGAGATCGCGTTGGCGGTTGCCACTACTTCCAGCCGCACTGAATCCAGGTACTTCTCGGGATCCGACTGGGCAGCCACTGCCTGGGCCTGGAGGGACACGTTGATCGCTGCCACGTTGTCGCCGTTGTTGTGGTTCCACACCGGAGCCGCGATGGACATCAAGCCGATCTCCAGTTCCTGGTCCAGCAGACACCAACCTTGCGCACGGACGCGCTCGACGGCGGCCCTCAAGTCAGGCACGCTGGCTACGGTTCGCGGCGTGAGCGGCTTGAGTTCCGCCGTCGAGAGGTAAGCCTCGAACTTTGCCTGCGGCAATCCGGCAAGCAGGACCCGGCCCATCGACGTCGCATAGGCGGGGAAGCGCGTGCCCACCGTGATGCCGACGTTCATGATGCGCTTGGTGGCGACGCGTGCCACGTAGAAGATGTCCTGTCCGTCCAGTACTGCCGCGGAGGTGGACTCCCCCAGTTTCAGGCTGAGTTGCTCCAGATGCGGCTGGGCCAATTGTGGCAGGGAAAGCGCCGACAGGTACGAATACCCCAGCTGCAGCACCTTGGCCGTGAGCGCGAACGTCTTGCCGTCGGTCCGGACGTAGCCCAGCTCAAGCAAGGTGTGCAGGAACCTCCTGGCGGTTGCGCGGGTCAGGTCGGTACGTGCTGCGACTTCGCTCAGGGTCATCACTGGGTTGTTCGCGTCGAAGGCCCGGATCACAGCGAGTCCCCGCGCCAACGACTGCACATATTGGTCGCTGGCCTGCGGGGTAACTGCGGAGTCGGTCATGGTTACCAATCCTAGATGGCGCTGCGGGGCCTGGACCGGCGACGCCTACTCTGCCCTTTTCAGCGCAAGCGGTACGAGTTCCTGGATTTCCTCAAAACTGCATCCAAACGTCTCGCGGACGGTCACGCCGTCGGGGCCCGTGAGGAAGACCGCTTTGTCCGTGTACACGCGGGTTACGCAGCCGACGCCGGTGAGCGGGTAGGTGCAGGCTTCCACGAGCTTGGACGTACCATCGCGGGTCAGGAGGGTCATCATCACGAAGACGTCCTTGGCACCCGTGGCCAGATCCATGGCACCTCCGACGGCCGGGATCGCGTCCGGGGCGCCTGTGTGCCAGTTGGCGAGGTCACCCGTTGCCGAGACCTGGAAGGCGCCGAGGACGCAAATGTCCAGGTGCCCGCCACGCATGATCGCGAACGAGTCGGCGTGGTGGAAGTACGAGGCTCCGGGCAGCTCGGTGACGGGGATCTTGCCGGCGTTTATCAGGTCGCCGTCGATCTCCTCGCCCTCGGCTGCCGGGCCCATGCCGAGCATTCCGTTCTCCGTGTGGAGAGTGATGTTCTGTTCCTCGGTGAGGTAGTTCGACACCAGGGTGGGCTGGCCGATGCCCAGGTTCACAAACGAACCCGGAGCGATGTCCCGCGCCACCAACTGGGCGAGTTCGTCGCGGCCCAGCGGCTTCGCGGAGGTCTGGATGCTGGTTTCGGTGCTCATGGTCAGGCCACCTTTTCCGTGTCGAGGCCGCCTACGCGGACTACCGTATTGACGTAAATCCCCGGCGTCACCACGTTCTCCGGATCCAGGGAACCGGTAGGCACGATCTCCGAGACCTGGACGACCGTGTGCTTGGCTGCGGCGGCCATGATGGGACCGAAGTTCCGGGCGGTCTTGCGGTACACGAGGTTGCCCTTGCGGTCGGCCTTCAACGCCTTGATCAACGCGACGTCGGCATGGATCGGCGTTTCGAAGACCTGCCATTTCCCGTCCAGGAAGCGGGTTTCCTTGCCCTCGGCCAAGGTGGTGCCGTAACCGGTGGGCGTGAAGAACCCGCCAATACCGGCACCCGCTGCACGGATGCGCTCGGCCAGGTTGCCCTGCGGGACCAGCTCCAGCTCGATCTCACCGGCGTGGAACTTGGCATCGAAGTGCCAGGAATCGGACTGCCGCGGGAACGAGCAGATCATCTTGCGGACCCTGCCTTCCTTGATCAGCAACGCGAGGCCCTGATCGCCCTGGCCGGCGTTGTTGTTCACCACGGTCAGGTCCTTTGCGCCGCATTCCATGAGGGCATCGATCAATTCGAACGGCTGCCCGGCGTTGCCGAACCCGCCGATCATCACCGTGGATCCGTCCTGGATCCCGGCCACGGCCTCGCCAACAGTGTCAATGAAATTCAACATCGCCCTCAGGCCCCTTCCGAAACACCGGCAGTTACGTTTTCCAGCACCACAGCCAGGCCTTGGCCCACGCCGATGCAGATCGCCGCGACACCCCACCGCTGGCCGGAGGCCTGCAAGGAGCGCGCCAGCGTGCCCAGGATGCGGGTACCGGAGGCCCCGAGCGGGTGGCCCATCGCGATCGCCCCGCCGTGGCGGTTCACGATTGCCGGGTCGATCCCCCACGCGTCAACGCACGCCAGCGATTGCGCGGCGAACGCCTCGTTAAGTTCGACGGCACCAACCTGGTCCCAGCCGATGCCCGCCTTCGCGAGGGCCTTGTTCGCGGCCTCCACCGGGGCGAACCCGAAGAACTGGGGATCATTGCCATGGGCGCCACGGCCGGCGATGCGGGCCAACGGATCAAGGCCCAGCATCGAGGACGCAGCCTCGGAACCGATCCACGCCGCCGAAGCACCATCAGACAAAGGTGAGGCGTTCCCGGCGGTGACCGTACCGCCGTCGTGCCCTGAACCCTCGGGACGGAACACTGTCTTCAGACCAGCCAGCTTCTCCGCCGAAGAACCCGCCCGGATACCCTCATCACGGACCAGGTCCGTGCCCGGAACTGCAGTGACAAGGTTGTCGTAGAAGCCTTCGTTCCACGCGGCATCGGCCAGGTTGTGCGAATCAGCGGCAAACTGGTCCTGCCGCTCACGGGTAATGCCGTACTTCTCGCGCAGCCGTTCCGTGGCTTCGCCCAGGGAGATGGTCCAGTCCTTGTTCATGGCCGGGTTCACCAGGCGCCAGCCAAGGGTGGTGGACGCGAGTGTCATGTCACCGGCCGGGTAGGGCTTGGAGGTCTTGGGCAAAACCCACGGCGCACGGGACATGGATTCGGCGCCGCCCACCAGCATCAGCTCGGCATCGCCGGCGTTGATCTGCCGGGAAGCGATGATCGCCGCATCCAAGGAAGAGCCGCACAGACGGTTGACCGTGGTCCCCGGAATCGACACGGGCAGGCCAGCCAGCAGGGTAGCCATGCGGGCCACGTTGCGGTTTTCCTCGCCGGCACCGTTGGCGTTGCCGAACACCACCTCATCGATCCGCTCAACATCCAACCCCGGGGCTCGGCGAACAGACTCGCGGACCACGTGGGCTGCAAGGTCATCGGGGCGGACGGCGGCAAGACCGGAGCCGAACTTGCCAAACGGAGTGCGCACGGCGTCGTACACAAAAGCCTGGTTCATGGAATTTCCTTATCTGTGTACCCAACTAAGTGACAGCAAACGTTGCTATGAGCCCTCATTGGGACATGTGCTGTTACTTAGTTGGGTGAGTTGGCGTCGATTTCTGCGAATACTTTTTGGGCCGTCTTGAACGCCGAGTTGGCCGACGGAACACTGCAATAGATGGCGGTCTGGAGCAGGATTTCCTTGATCTCGTCCCTGCTCAGGCCGTTGTTGAGGGCCGCCCGCACGTGCATGGCGAGCTCCTCCCAGTGCCCGTGGGCCACCAGCGCGGTCAGGGTTACGGCGGAGCGCATCTGCCGGCTTAGCCCGGGCCGCGTCCAGATCCCACCCCAGGCGATCCGGGTGATCATGTCCTGGTAGTCCTCTGTAAAGGCATCCTTGGCGGCGTTCGCGCGATCCACATGCGCGTCGCCAAGCACTTCGCGGCGAACCACCATTCCGGCGTCGTAAATGTCCTGCGCGGTGGCATCCGCCTGCACGGCGCCATTCCGGGCAGCACCGTTGACCTCAGAAGTGCTCATCGACCGTTCTCCTTCATGAAAGTGCGCATCAGTCCGGCCACAACGGCCGGCGCCTCTGCGGGCGCGAGGTGCCCGACGCCGTCGAGCGCCACTGCCTTGGCAGTACCGCCACCAGCGACGATTCCGGCTACAAGTTCCTCAGCCATCGACGGCGGCGCTACCTCGTCCTCGACGCCGGCAATCACCTGGGTGGGGACGGTAATGCTGCCCACCTGGTCGCGGACATCCAACCCGGCGAGCGCTTCGCAGCAGAACGAGTAGCTGAAACGGTCGGCGTCCCGGAGCGCATGCAGCAGGCGGCTGCTGATCTCAGGCTGGCGGTCCATGAATCCATGGCCGAACCAACGCTCAGCGGAACCCTGGATCATCACCGGAGTTCCCAGCGACCGCACGGTTTCCGCGCGCTCAAGCCAGCCCTCGGGAGTTCCGAGCTTGGGTCCGGAGCACTGGACCGACAGGCTGCGAAGCCGGTCGCCGTACTTGATCCCGAGTTGCAGGCCGGTGGCCCCGCCCAGCGAAACGCCCGCGTAGTGGAACTTTGCGCCCGGCGAAACCGAATCGACAAGATCGACGACGGCGTCAGCCAGTTCCGCGACGTCGAAACCTTCCGTGGCGGCCGGCGAGATGCCGTGGCCGGGCAGGTCCCAGCCGATGACGTCGTATTCGTCTCCCAGGAGAGCGGCGGTCTCGGACCACAACACGGTGGACGTTCCCAGAGACGGGCCTGCCACCAGGAGCGGTTTGGCTCCCAGCTCACGCTGCGGGGACAGCAGCACTGCCTTGATAATCGGCTTAGCCACGAGGGGCTCCCTTCATAGTGGATCCAGTGAAGTCGGGGTAGGCGGCGAGAATCCGGCGGCTGATTTCGGCAGCTTCGCCGAGGTAGCTGGCGGGATCCAACAGGGCTTCAAGCTCGTTGTCAGGGAGCTTGCCGGTCGGGACTGCTTCCCGGAGGAGCTTGCGGTAGGTGTCCGCCTGCTGCGGGGCCGGCGCTGCGAGAGTCTGGTCGACGACGGCCTGCAGCCTCTGCTTTCCGTCCTCGCCCAGGAGAGGGGCGACGGCGGCCGACACACCTTCGCTGAGGAGCAGCGGACCGGAGATCCCGAGGTTCCGACGCATGGCTTCGGGGAAGACACGGAGGCCCTCGGTGAGTTCGCGGAGGTGTCCGGCTGCGCCCAGGGCCAACGCGAGCAACTGGCGCAGGGCCGGCCATTCGGTGTGCCAGCCACCGTCCGGGCGTTCGTCGTTGAAGGTCGCTGCGGCCAGGTGCAGCTGGGACGCGAGTGCCGGGGCCTGGAGCGCGGCGCTGCGGATCAGCACTGACAGCACGGGGTTTTGCTTCTGCGGCATTGCCGAGGAAACACCACGTCCGGCGGCCAAGGGTTCACCGAGTTCCCCGACTTCGGGGCGGCTCAGGAACAGCAAGTCCCCGGCGATCTTGCCGAAGGAATCAACCAGTGCAGCCAGGCCGTCACCGAGACCCGTGACAGCGAGGCGGTTGGTGTGCCACGGAGCAGCGGCAGGCGCGAGGCCGAGCTTGGCGGCCAGTGAGTCAGCCAGCGTGAACGGCGTTTCCGCAGAGCCGGTTGTCAGCTTGGACCCGGAAGCCAGGGTTCCTGCGGCGCCACCGAATTGCACTGGCAACTCAAGGGCTGCCAAACGTGAAGCCGCAGCCGCCACGCCGTGGAACCACTCGGCAGCCCGCAGCCCGAACGTGTACGGAAGGGCATGCTGGGTCAGGCTCCTGCCCACGCACAGCGTCTCCGCATGGTGTGCCGCCAAAGTGGCGAGCGCCGTCGTCGTGCCTTTGACGTCACCCAGCAACGCCGTGATGGTGCGGCTGGCGAGCAGCATGAGGGCGGAATCGAGGACGTCCTGGCTGGTGAGCGAGGTGTGGACGGCCTTGCCTGCGCCGACGCCGTCAGCATCCAACCCGCGGACCCGGGCGCGAAGATCGCCAAGCAGGGGGATCACCGGGTTGCCGCCACCTTGGGCGCGTTCGGAGATGGCCGCGACGTCGTAGGCGGCGGGATCGGCGGCTTCGGCCACCACGGCGGCGGATCCTGCCGGGGCGAGCCCGGCTTCCTCGAGGACGGCCGCCCAAGCAGCTTCGACGTCGAGGATTGCCGCGATCACGGCACGGTCGCCTGTCAGCGCCGCCACCGCGGGCGACGCCGTGACGGGGCTGAGGAGGCCGAAGTCGCCGTTGGTCATGAGTGGTTTTCCGTTGCCGAATCGCCAGTTGCCAGATCGAGCGAACCGTCCTGCTGGAAATCCAGGAACACGGTCTCGTCGCCACCCTGCAGCCGGATGTCCCAGGTCAAGCCACCGTCGGCGTCGCGGCGTGCGATCAGGGTCTTGCGGCGCTCAGGGTCGAGGGAGCTCAGCAGGGGATCGTTGGCCAGGGCTTCCTCGTTTTCCGGCAGGTACACGCGGGTGAAGAGCCGGTTCATGAGTCCGCGGGCAAAGACGGCCACGGAGATGAAGGCCGCAGCTCCCTGCGCCGTGGGCCCCGGGTTCACGGTGGTGAACGTGTACACGCCGGAGTTCCCAACGGAGCTGCGGCCCCAGCCGGTGAAGGTGTACCCGTCGCGGACCAGTGAACCGGTGCGCTGGACGATCTTGCCATCGGAGTCCGGCTGCCAGATTTCAAGGATGGCGTCCGGGATGGTGTTGCCTGCGCCGTCGTACACGGTGCCCTGGAGGCGGATGCTGCCGGGGCTGCCCGGTGCGAGCAGTTCGTTGTCCTTGTTGAAGGGAAGTGCGTAGCCGTAGAAGGGGCCTACGGTCTGGCCCGGTGTGGGTGCCAGCTTGCTCATGCGCTTACTCCTCGTCCCCGGCGTCGCCGTATGCTTCGTTTTCGGTCCAGGTCCGCTTGGAACCGGTCAGGATGATGTCCCATTTGTAGCCGAGGGCCCACTCAGGGCTGGTGAGCTCATGGTCGTACTGTGCCACCAGGCGGTCGCGGGCGTCCTGGTCCACGATCGACTGGTAGATGGGGTCCAGCGGGAACAACTGGTCGCCCGGGAAGTACATCTGGGTGACGATGCGCTGCGTGAATTCCGAGCCGAACATGGAGAAGTGGATGTGGGCCGGGCGCCAGGCGTTGAGGTGGTTCTTCCACGGGTACGCGCCGGGCTTGATGGTGGTGAAGGAGTAGGAGCCGTCGTCGCCGGTGATGCAACGCCCGACGCCGGTGAAGTTCGGGTCCAGCGGTGCGGGGTGCTGATCGCGCTTGTGGATGTAGCGGCCGGAGGCGTTGGCCTGCCAGATCTCAACGAGCTGACCGGCAACCGGGCGGCCGTCGCCGTCAAGGACACGACCCGCGACGATGATGCGCTCACCCTGCGGCTCTCCGTTGTGCTGGATGGTCAGGTCCGATTCCAGCGCGTGCACGTCCTGGTGGCCGAACGCGGGCGAGTAAAGCTCAATGGTTTCCGGGTCCGCGTGGTGCAGGCTCTTGGTGGGATGGCGCAGGATACTGCTGCGGTACGGCGCGTAGTCGAGGCGCGGCATGGTCTCGGCAGCCTTGCCGTCCTTCAACGACTGGGTGTAGCGATCCTTAATGCCGTTGATCTCAGCGCTGAGATCCGCCTGCGTCTCAACCTTCTTGGCATCGTGCGCGGCGTGCGGTTCAGCTGGCGGCACGAGTTCCTCGGTTTCGAGAGCTTGTGCGGTGTATTCTTGCGGCACAGCCGGCTCCTTTCGATGGTTGGTTCTCTTGGTTGGCTGGGCGGCTAGGCCCGGTGGAGTGAGTCGTATTGGACGGCGTGGCGAACAGGGGCGTTGGGCGCCCCGTAGCCGTCGTAGTTGCCCCGGCGTTCCACCATCTCGAAGAACACACTGCCCACTGTGGCGGTGTAAAAGTGGAGGAATTCGCCGTTGGCGTCTCGGTCGTACAGGAGGTTGAGCTCCTTGAGGGTGGCCAGGAATCCGGGTTCAAGATCGAACCGCGCATCCAGGTCCTCGTAGTAGTTGGCCGGAATCTGCAGGAACTCAAGGCCACGGTCGCGGGCGGCCCGGGCTGTCGCCACGAGGTCGTCCACGGCGAAAGCAATGTGTTCCTGGTACGTTTTGCGCTGTGTTTCCTGGGATTGCTGCGCGGGAGCCAGGTTCAGCACCAGCCTCACGGCGCCGTTGCTGGTTTCCATGACCTGCGAGCGCACGAGGCCGCTGGGGCTCGGAACCTCCGCGAAGGGCTGTGGCTCCAGAGCGAGGGCGCTGGTGTAGAAGAGGACTGCTTCGTCGAAGTGCTGCCACGGCTGGGCCAAATTTACGTGGTCGATCACGGCGTTTTGTTCAGCGTGGGGGCGTTCCAGCCCTTCGCCGAACTCGTGTGTCCATGCCGCCGTGCCGTCCGGGCTGCCCTGGCACAGGAAGATCTCCGTGGAGTCCGGGGCGGCGATGCCCTGGAACACTTCCTCGTCCGCCTGGACCTTCCGGGCGACCACAGGGGCCTTGAGTTGCTGGGCGCGGGCGGAGGCAATCACCGGCGAGTCGACGTCGAACCCCAAAGCGGCGATAGCAGGCTCCGCGTGCGACGCCGCTTGCTCGTTGATGATCACGCGGGCCTGCCCCATGGTCCACAGCTGGACGTCCTTGGTGCGGTGCCGGCCCTCAAAGCCGAAGCCCAGTTGGCCCAGGAGTTTCTCCAGCTGGGCGGTGTCGTCGGCTTTGACCTCGGCGAAGTTGAAGCCTGCGGGCTCGTTCACCTTGGGCAGCGTGGCAAGTTCCATGGGATAACGACGGCGGGACGCGCTTCCGTTGCCGGCTGCGGTTTCACCGGGGGTGCTCGCCAGCCACTTGGCGCTTTGTTCTTCCAGCCAGATGAGCGAACGCATGGCATCCACGGCCGTCCGATCCACATCCGACTGGCGGAAGACGTCGTTGAATACCTCGAGTGAGACCGGACCCGTGTAGCCCGCGCGGACTACGTGTCCCATGAACTTGGCGAGCTCGAACTGTCCCTCCCCGGGGAAAACCCGGTAGTGACGGCTCCAGGACAGCACATCCATGGAGAGCTTGGGGGCGTCGGCAACCTGGACGAAGAAAATCTTGTCCGCGTTGATGTCTTCGATCGGCGCAGTATCCCAGTCGCGGGACAGGATATGGAAGGAGTCCAGGCAGGTGCCGAGGTTGGCATGGTCCACCATCTCCACCAGGCGGTAGGCGTGCTCGTAATCGTTGACGTACTTGCCCCAAGCAAGCGCCTCATAGGCCACTTTGACGCCGTGGTCCCCGGCCAGTTCGGCGAGCTCGCGCAGCTGTTGGGCGCGGAGTTCGTCGTCGTCGATGGTTGCCGTGGCCACGTTGGAGCAGACCAGGATGGTGTCCATGCCCAGCCGTTCCATCAGGTTGAACTTGGCTTCCGCCCGCTTCAGGTTGGCCTTCAGCAGCTCCGGTGTGACGCCGTCGAAATCGCGGAACGGCTGGTAGAGATCAAGGCCCAGGCCCAGGTCGGCCGCCATTTTCCGGACGTCTTCGGGACTCAGCGGGGACGTCACCAGGTCCTGCTCGAAAATCTCGATGCCGTCGAAACCCGCAATGGCGCAGGCCTGCATCTTTTCCTTCAGCGTGCCGGAGAGGCAGACTGTGGCTATTCCGGTGCGCATCAGTGTGCCGCCTTTGCGAAGGTGCCACCGGCGAGCGCGGCTGCGGCGTCTTCCAGGGCAATCAGCTCCAGGAAATGTGCGCGCATGCGATCACGGTCTGCGTCCCTTCCGGTGAAGAGCTTGAACGCGTCCGCCGCCTGGCCCACCGCCATGCGGCCGCCGTCGAGGACTTTGCAGCCTTTGGCGCGCGCTTCGCGAACCAGCCGCGTTTCGATTGGCCGATAAACGATGT
Organism: Paenarthrobacter nitroguajacolicus; assembly: GCF_029952445.1. Classification (GTDB taxonomy): domain Bacteria; phylum Actinomycetota; class Actinomycetes; order Actinomycetales; family Micrococcaceae; genus Arthrobacter; species Arthrobacter nitroguajacolicus_B. The sequence goes on from NZ_JAQPPK010000029.1 coordinate 56,529, forward strand.
CCGCTACCCAGTGGCGCGCCTCAAGCAGCTCGATGTCCAGAGGGAGACCCGGGTGGGCGGCCATGCCGATCGGTGTGCAGTGCACAAGGCCGTCGGCGAGGGGCATCAGCTCACTCAGCTGTGCCGGCGTGCGCGGCGTGACCGTGGCGGACGGGAAGAGCCCGCCAAGTTCCGCGGCGCGTTCCGCAGCGCGGTTGGCGTCCATGTCCACAAGGTCCAGCGTTCCGACGCCGGCTTTGAGGAGTGCATAGGCGACGGCGGAACCTGCGCCGCCAGCGCCTAATTGGACCACGTGGTTGAGCTTCGCACCGGGAAGGCCATTGGCGAGGGCTGCGCCGAAACCGGAGAAGTCTGTGTTGTGTCCGATGAAGCGGCCGTCCTGGATCAGGACCGTGTTCACGGCACCCAGCCGCGCGGCGTCGTCGGAAATTTCGTCAAGGTGCCCCAGCACCAACTGCTTGCACGGGTGCGTGATGTTGACGCCGTTGAAGCCCATACGCCGCGCTGCGGTGAGGAGATCCCCGACGGCGGCGGCCGGCAATTCGAGTTCCAGCAGGTCGATGGGGCGGTACAGCAAGCGAAGGCCTTGCACATCGGCTTCGCGTTCGTGCATGGGCGGCGTGAGCGAAGGCATGACGCCTTCGCCAACGAGGCCCACCAGAACGGACTCGGCTCGGTTGCTCATCCTAAAGCTCCTTTGACTTCGGCAAGGCGGCGGGTATTTCCGGGGCTCCGCATTGCCGGGTGTTAGTTAGATTACTACAAGTGTTCATATTCCGCACGCTTGTTCTTATCGCGAACATTTGTCATTCGGCGTACCCAACTAGGTGACAGCAAACGTTCCAATCAGCGCTCATTGGGACGGTTACTGTCACCTAGTTGGGTCAGCGCTGGGGCAGTCGGGCCGCGAGTTCAGCCGCGGCTTCTTGGAGGGTGGGTACGTGCGCGATCAGCTCCTCCATCGTGAGGCGGAAAACCGGGACGGCGACGGCAAGCGAGGCGAAGGCGTGGCCCTGCGAGTTCAGGACGGGAACGGCGACGGCGCGCATGCCGATCTCGTTTTCCTCGTCCATCACGGCATAGCCCTGGCGGCGGACCTGCTCGATCTCCGCCCGGAAGGCCTCCCGGTCAGTGATGGAACGTTCGGTGAGCGGATCCAAGGGCAACTCCTCGATGAGCCGCTTGCGTTCGAGCTCGTCTTCGAAGGCGACCAGGGCCTTACCCACGGACGTCGTGTGCAACGCCCCCAGATGGCCAGGGTCACTGGTGACTCGGAAAGTCTTGGGGCCGTCCACCTTGTTGACCGTGAGATGGTGGTCGCCGTCGCGGACCGACAGGATGGTGGCCTCGTGCGTACGCTCAGTGACGCGCTGCAGGACCGGCAAAGCGGTGGCTGCAAAGCCGTGGTGATTGGAAACGCGCTGGCCAAGCTGGAAGACCCGTAATCCCAGATGGTAGCGACGCCCGTCAGGCTCGTAATCGACGAATCCGTCGCGGGTCAGGGAGCCCAGCAGCCGGTAAGTGGTGCTGAATGGCAGCCCGGCGCTTCTGGCCAGGTCCGCAGCACTCGCTCCCTTGGGCTCGTTTCCCAGCAGTACCAACAGGCCAAGGGCCTTGCCGACCATGTCGGTCTTTGTGTCCTCTTTCACACTCATACCTTGATGCTCTCACATGGTGAGAGCTATTTCTAGATGGTGGTGACATCTCTTGACAAGTGACCGTACTCACAGTCATCATTGCTGTATTGCGCAAGTAGCTCTCACCATGTGGTTACTTGATGAGGGATAGACCGGCCGCACCTCGCTTGGGTCTCCCGCTGTAGCTCTATCCGCGACACCGTAGTCACAGAAGGAACACCCAATGAGCCAAACAATGCCGTCGGCGACGCCAGGCATCACCGAACCCGCAGGAACCCCTAAGAAAGCAGCCCTCGCCAGCTTCCTGGGCAGCGCCGTCGAGTATTACGACTTCTTCATCTTCGGCTCCGCAGCGGCCCTGATCTTCCCCCACGTCTTCTTCCCGGACGCGGACACCAACGCAGCCGTCATGTCCTTTGCCACGTTCGGCTTTGCGTACCTTGCCCGTCCCATCGGCGCGGCGTTCCTGGGGCACTTCGGCGACCGGATCGGCCGGCAAAAGGTCCTCATGTTCACCCTGGTCCTCATGGGTGCGTCCACGTTCGTGATCGGCTGCTTGCCGGACTTCAAGACCATCGGCTGGGGTGCCCCGATCCTCCTGGTGCTCGCCCGGCTTTGCCAGGGCTTGTCAGCCGCTGGTGAGCAAGCCGGCGCTTCCTCCATGACCTTGGAACACGCGCCGGACAACCGCCGCTCCTTCTTCACCTCGTGGACCCTCACAGGAACACAGGGCGGCCAGATCCTGGCAGCACTCGTCTTCATTCCAGTGGTAGCACTGCCCGACGAGATCAAGTACGGCATCGGCTGGCGCATTCCGTTCTGGCTCAGCGCAGTAGTGGTACTGGTGGCATTCTTCATCCGGCGCACCCTGCACGAACCGCCCGCCTTCGCCGAAGCACAGAAGAACAACGAGATTGCCAAACTCCCCATCGCTGACCTGCTGAAGCATCACTGGCAGGACGTCCTCCGGGTGATCTGCTGCGCGTTCATCGCGGCAGTCAGCACCGTTTTTGGCACCCTGGCCATCAAGTACGCCCAGGATGTGGCCCACGTGAACAGCACCATCACGCTGTGGTTGGTGGTAGTAGCCAACGCGGTAGCCCTTGGAACCCAGCCATTTTTCGGCAAGCTCGCGGACAAGATCGGCCGGAAGCCCGTCTTCATCTACGGAGCCGTGGCCAGTGCCATCATGACGCCGTTCTTCTTCCTGAGCTTCGAATCAGGTTCCACGCCGCTCATGTTCCTCGCCGCCGTCGTGTACTTCTCCTTCGGCTACGCGGCAGCCAACGCTGTGTGGCCGTCGTTCTACGGTGAAATGTTCAGCACCAAGGTCCGTTTCTCCGGCCTGGCAATCGGCACGCAGCTCGGGTTCCTCGCAGCAGGATTCGCCCCGACCATCGTGACCGCAATCGGCGGCACCAAGCCCGGTGGTTGGGTTCCTGTCTCGATCTTCACCGCCGTGGTCTGCCTCATTGCGATCATCTCGGCCTCCACCGCCCGCGAATCAGCAAAGGTCCCGACGGCGGAACTCGGCTTGCGCTAGCTGTACTCGGCCAGCAGGTTGGTTACATCGTGAAAGGGTGAAGACCTCTTAGGTTGGTGGTTACCACACACACCGAACGACTAAGAGGTCTTCATGGTCCACCGTAATGCCCGCCTGACTCCCACCGGTAGAAGGATCCTTGTCCAGCGTGTTCTGCAGGGCCGCC
>NZ_JAQPPK010000003.1 GCF_029952445.1 Paenarthrobacter nitroguajacolicus
TACAAGGGTTACGGCGGTCATAGCGTGGGGGAAACGCCCGGTCCCATTCCGAACCCGGAAGCTAAGACCCACAGCGCCGATGGTACTGCACCCGGGAGGGTGTGGGAGAGTAGGACACCGCCGGACAACCATTAAAGGCGAGAGCCCCGACCACAGGTCGGGGCTCTCCCACTTTAAGCCGTGAAGCCAGACTCTTTCGCAGAGTCAGGCCCGTTCACTATGCCAGCTCCTTTCTTCCAGAACCCTCCCAGCCCACCGGCCAGGGACATGCCCTGTTCGTAGCCGACACGCGCTGCGCTGGGCCGTAGGGACAGGTCCATCGCGTTCATCCCGAACATGTACTCCGAGTTGCTGTCCGGGAAGACCGTATGAACCTGGCTGCCGCTTCCACGGAGGGCTTCGACCTGCGCTTCCAGGTGCATTCCCCATTCGGGTGGCGTCCGTGTGCGCCCACCAAACGGGGAGAGCACCAGCACGCGGTCATACCCAAGTGCAAGGTCGGCGTTCTCCGCATTGGTCCGGTAACCGCCGTCGATGTACTGGTTACTGCCGATGCTGTAGGCGAAGCCGCTGGCGCAGCTCGCAGCAACGGCGTCCGCCAGGTCCACGCCGCTGTAGCGGTCAAAGACCACTGATTGCCCGGTCCTTGCGTCTACCGCTGTGAGGAGCACGGCACGCTCCGGCCACTCCTGCCGGGGGAGCCGGCCAGCGACGGTTGCCCGCCACTTTCTGCTGGGTTCGTCCATTGCGGCTGCCCTGTCGAGTGCTGCTGCGCCCATGTTGCGGCGCATGTCGGCCATGTCCAGCGCGGCGTCCAGGATCTTTGCCGTTCGGTCCATGTGTTCGGTCACGGACCTGTTGTTGTGAGGGTTGGGGCCTCCGGTCCTGGAACCCGTAGCGCTGGGACCGGCTTGCCCGGACCCCGCCTGCCCGGAACCTGACGCTCCCGAGCCCGGTTCCGCCGTCGTCCGTGGGGGCCGCATTACCGGCTGGAGGGTGGCATTGAACAGTTCGCCGGGTGCGGCTCCGGTGATCTGGGCTGCCGCGGTAGCTCCTGCCGAGGTGCCTATGGTGAGGTCGGCGGCTGTGACGTCCACTCCGCCGTCGAAGAGTCCGGCGACGACGCCGATGAGCCACGCGTTGCCTGTGGACCCGCCTCCGCCCAGGACCAGAGCCCGCTCGCCCCTGGGGATGCGCAGCGAGGCGTCAATGGTTGGCTGGTTCTGCACGGCCAGCGATGGTTTGGGCGCGGGAGGTGCAGGCAAAGGTGAAGAAGTTGGTGTGTTCATGGGAGATGCCTTTCGCGATATGCGTATCAGGCGCTCCGGGGCGCGGCTGGCTTAGCCGCGGGATCGTGGACTGCAGGGAGCGCCCACTGTGGATACTGCGTTCATGGGTCTCACCTCCTGTCCAAAGATCACGATCACCGGAAAGTTACCACCCCGGGATACCGGTGCGCAATGGCAGTTGCCCAGGAAGCCACACCGGGAAACTGCCCCTTTTCCGATCGATCCTTCCGCGAATCCACCGCCGTAGGGTACGCCAACGGCTTAAAGGGCTCCCAAAAAGCCCTGAAATCCGGTGATTTTGGTCAAAAAGGCGCGGAAACACGCGGAATTTGCTGGCCATGACAGCCCAAGCTGGTAAGTTTTCGAACAGTGGCTTGCTCGCATTCCGCTTGAAAGCTCAAAAACGTATGAGTCCAGGAGGACGTAAATGGCTAAGAACCGTAGTGAACTCGTTGCAGAGGTAGCAGGCAAGGCTGGCACCAGCCAGGCAGCAGTCAACTCCGTGCTCGATGCACTGTTCGAAGTTTTCGAGACTTCTGTCGCCGCTGGCGAGAAGATCACCATCCCGGGCTGGCTCGCCGTTGAGCGCACCGACCGTGCAGCTCGCACCGGCCGCAACCCGCAGACCGGCGAAACCATCCAGATCGCAGCCGGCCACAGCGTCAAGCTGACCGCTGGCTCCAAGCTGAAGGCAGCCGTCGCCAAGAAGAAGTAACTTCTTCGGCACACGCCTTGAAGGGGCGGCAACCTGATGGTTGCCGCCCCTTCTTCTTTGAGTTAATGCACATAGCGCACCTTTCGATTCGCAGCCCGGCGACAGGTAGCGGACAATGGATAGGTGCCATCAGCAAGAAGTTCCGCAACTGCCCCTTCGTCTCCTCCCAAGCCGGGAGCGCGTGGAGGCTCAACAGTCGCGGGGATTTCCCTCCCCTGGCAATTGGCGGGGTTGGCGGTTCTGTTCGTCGCCCTCGCAGGGGCATTGATTTTCTCCGGTGCCTCAGCGGCCCGCCAGGTGTCAGACCCCGGCGCCCTGGTCAGATGGGGCCTTCCTGTTGCCAAGGCTATCCACAACGTATCCGTGGCCACCGTAGTTGGCGGCCTGATCTTTGCCGTGGGCATCCTGCCAAAGAACCTTGGCGGATCCCGGTCCCGCGAGAAGGACGCTGACGCGCCCGAGCATCCTGCGTTTGCCAGGGCCCTCGCGGTGGCCGCTGCCGCCGGTGCGGCATGGACTTTGTCCGCAGTGGCAGTCCTTGTCCTGACGTACGCGGATGTCGCCGGACAAGCACTCTCCGGGGATGCCGAGTTCACGCGTTCCCTGGTCTATTTCATGACGGACATCGAAACCGGCAAGGCGTGGCTCGCTGTCACCATCATTGCAGCGGTAGTCACCACGGCCCTGTTCGGGGTCCGTTCCCTGACCGGTTTGGCGTTCACGCTCGTCCTGGCGCTGATCGGGTTGATTCCCACGGCGCTTATCGGCCACTCCTCCAGTTCAAGCGACCATGAAGGCGCCATCAATTCCCTGGGCCTCCACTTGGTGGGCGTATCCACCTGGGTGGGCGGCATCATCATGCTCGCGGTCCTGTCCGGTATCCTCACCGGCTCGCGGAGCAAGGGCACGCCGGACATCACTGAGCAGACCCTCCGACGCTTCTCGTCCTTGGCAGGCTTCGCGTTCGTCCTGGTTTTCGCCTCCGGTGTCATCAACGCAGCTATCAGGGTCACCAACCCCGCGGACCTCTTCGGCTCCGCCTACGGCCAAATCATTGTGGCCAAGGCACTAGCCACATTGGTGCTGGGTGGCATCGGCTTCATGCACCGTCAGTGGGTTATCCCGCAGCTTGGCAAGAACGGTTCCATGTCTGCCCGCCGGGTGCTGTGGCAATTGGTCCTGGTTGAACTGCTGGTGATGGGTGCGACGTCGGGACTCGCCGTTGCACTCGGACGCTCGGCTCCGCCGCAGCCCACCACATACGCGCCTGACGCTTCGCCGTCGTTCATCCTGTCGGGATACGAGTTGCCCCCGGAACTGACCCCTGTGCGCTGGTTGACCGAATGGCGCTTTGACTGGCTCTGGGTGGGGGTCGCACTGTTTGGTGCTGTCTCCTACTTCATGGGCATCGTCAAGGTTCGCCGGCGCGGAGACAAGTGGTCCGTGTTCCGGACCGTCAACTGGGTCATCGGCCTGATGGTCCTGACCTACATCACCTCGGGGCCGCCCGCTGTGTACGGCCGCGTGCTGTTCTCTGCGCACATGGTGGACCACATGGCCCTCACCATGGTGGCCCCCATCTTCCTGGTCCTCGGCGCTCCGGTAACGCTGGCGCTGCGTGCACTCCCGTCCCGGGGCGAGGGCGCCCATGGTTCGCGTGGCCTGCGGGAATGGCTGCTGTTGTTCGTGCACTCCCGGTTCTCCCAGCTTGTCACCCACCCCCTGTTCGCAGCGGCGAACTTCGCGGGTTCGATCGTCTTGTTCTACTACTCGGACCTATTTGGCCTGGCCATGCGCGAGCACGTCGGCCACGAGCTCATGAACCTGCACTTCCTGCTGACCGGATACATCTTTGTCCTGAGCATGATCGGCAGCGACCCTTTGCCGCGGCGTGCGCCGTATCCAATGCGGCTGCTGCTCCTGCTGGCAACCATGGGCTTCCACGCATTCTTCGGAGTGTCCATCATGGGCGGCACCGGCCTGCTCGCTGCCGACTACTTCGGCAACCTGGGCCGTGCCTGGGGCCCCTCGGCACTGGGAGACCAGCAACTGGGCGGTGCGGTTGCCTGGGGCATTGGCGAAATTCCCACCTTGTTGGTCGCTATCGGGGTGGCAGTCATGTGGTCCCGGTCCGACGAACGGGAGAAACGCCGCGTAGATCGTGCGGCGGACAGGAATAACGACGCCGATCTCAGTGCTTACAACGATATGTTTGCCCGCCTGGCCGAGCGCGATGCGAAGCTTGCAGGCCGCACTGCCGGAGCAACAACAGCGGCCCCGGCCGAACGCCCCACAAACGACAATGCCGGGCAGACTGACCCGAACACCAAGCTGGAAGGACGCTGATGAGCGAAACCGTACGTACCCAACACCGGGTCCGGGCCTCCGAACTCGAGGGCCGCGGCTGGCTCAATACCGGTGGTAAGTCCCTGGACCTCGAGTCCCTGCGCGGCAAGATCGTGCTTCTCGATTTCTGGACCTTCTGCTGCATCAACTGCCTGCACGTGCTGGATGAGTTGCGTCCACTGGAGGAAAAGTACGCGGACGTCCTGGTGACGGTCGGCGTGCATTCGCCAAAATTCGAGCACGAGGCAGACCCCGTCGCCTTGGCATCAGCGGTTGAACGCTACGAGATCCACCACCCGGTCCTTGATGACCCGGAACTTGCTACGTGGAAGGCCTACACCGCCCGTGCCTGGCCTACTTTGGTGGTGGTGGATCCCGAGGGCTACATCGTGGCGCACCTTTCCGGTGAGGGCCACGCAGACGGCCTCGCAGTGTTACTTGAAGAACTCGTCGCCGAACACGAAGCCAAGGGGACCCTCCACCGCGGTGACGGTCCGTACGTAGCCCCGGTGCCGACGTCGGGAACCCTGCGGTTCCCTGGCAAGGCAACCCAGCTCGCCAACGGCAACTACCTTGTAGTGGATTCCGGCCACCACCGTTTGGTGGAGTTGCGCCCCGACCTCGAAACCGTCGAGCGCGTCATCGGGTCCGGCACCAAGGGTTACCTGGATGGGCAATCCGAAATCGCGCAGTTCAACGAGCCCCAAGGCGTAACGCTGCTGCCGTCGGAGCTGGCTTGGAAGCTCGGTTACGACGCCGTTGTGGCCGACACGGTCAACCATCGCCTCCGCGGCGTGACGCTCAGCTCCGGTTACGTCCAGACCATTGCAGGCAACGGCGTGCAGCGGCTCCTTGACACCGGTCCCGCCCGGGTCACCGACTCCGGCGCCGGCACCTGGTCCGAACACCACGACGACGGCCCGGCTGACTTCGCGGCGGACGCCGTGGACGTTGGGGCATTGGGCTTGGGGACTGAAGTTTCCCTGTCGTCGCCCTGGGACGTGGTCTGGAGCGAAAAGCTGCAGAAGGTTGTCATCGCGATGGCCGGAACCCACCAGATCTTCGTTTTCGACCCGCTGGCCAACGAGGTTTCCATTCTCGCCGGCTCCGGGCTCGAAGGCCTTCTGGATGGCAAGGCCGAGGAAGCATGGTTTGCGCAATCCTCCGGCCTGGCCATCGATGGTGAAGACAACATCTGGGTAGCCGACTCGGAGACGTCTTCCCTGCGCCGCCTCGTGGTCAGCGACTCCGGCGTAACGGTTGAAACCGCGGTAGGCAAGGGCTTGTTCGATTTCGGCTTCCGTGACGGCGAGGCAGCTGTTGCCCGTTTGCAGCACCCGCTGGGTGTGACGGTGCTGCCGGACAACTCCGTGGCCATCGCCGACACCTACAACGGGGCTGTGCGCCGCTACGACCCCGCCACCAAGTCCGTCTCCACCTTGGCCAGGGGCCTCGCTGAGCCGAGCGACGTGGTGGTGGTCCAAGTGGAAGGCAGCGATCCGCTGCTGGTGGTGGTGGAGTCCAACAAGCACCAGCTTGTCCTGGTGCCGATCCCCAAGGAAGCCCAGCAAGTGGACGAGGGCGCATCCCAGACGCACCGCCCGAAGAGTCCGGTGGCGCCCGGCACCCTTGAGCTTGCCGTCCGTTTCAAGGCTCCCACCGGGCAAAAGCTCGATGACCGTTGGGGCGACCCCACCCAGATGAAGATTTCCTCCACCCCGCCTGAGCTGCTGGTGTCCGGCGGCGGAACGTCGGTAGGGCTGCTGCGCACGCTGGAACTCTCGGCAGACGTTCCGGAAGGCATCCTGCACATCACCGCGCGTGCTGCCGCGTGTGATGGGCCGGAGACTGAAGACGGTGAAATCCCTGACCACGCAGCCTGCCACCTGTACCAGCAGGATTGGGGCATTCCGGTGATCCTGCGGGCCGATGGCGAGTCCGAGCTGGTGCTCGACCTCCGCGGCATGGACTAAGCGGCAGCCAGCCGTCCCTGGGCCATAGGCCCAGGGACCAGGGCAACTACGTGGCTAGAACGCCAACAAAGGCGTAACCGTCACAGTGTCGCCGCTGACGTCCAGCTGGGTAGTGAAACTGAAGTCGTGTTCCACGTTGAGGTCATTCACGAGCCCGGTAAAGAGGTTGACCTCGCGGGCGGTCAACGTGGCCTTGCCGTTCAAAGGAGCAACCACCCATTTGCCGCCGAACGGTTCGATGGTGATCTTGGGGTACTCCGTAATGGCCCACTTGATGGTTCCGTCCACAACACGGGCGTTGCTCACGTGGTAGAACGGGCAATCCGGCTGGAGACGCTGCTGCTCGGTGGCCTGGGCTGCGCAGGTATCCAGGAACTCGCGGACCTTGCCTGCCACGGCGTCGTTCATGGCCTTGGTGGAGCGGGTCTGCAGGTTCAGGGGAGCCTGGCCGCCATCCCGCGTGGCCACCAGCGCGGAGGTTGCAGGGGCTTCGAAGTAGGTGCCGTTCAGGCTGGCTTCGTACTTGCCCGGGAAGAACACAGCAAACGTATTGCGGCCGTTGGGCATATTGACGGGCACACCGTTGAGGGTGGCTTCGCTGGAGTTCACCACGGTGACGTCAATGGTGGGCAGCGTGGTGGGAACGAACGCCCATTTGGCGAAGAACAGCCATTGGGTCCCGGTCCGTTCCATGAGGAATTCCGTGTGGAGCCGGCTGCCGTCCAGGGTGTAGTCCACCGGGACGGAAACCCGGCTGCTGCCGCGCGACTCCGGGTTTCCCACTTTCACGTCGGACATCCTGGACGCGGCTGTTTGCAGGGCGGTCCCGTCCAGCATGGCAGCGTTGGCGCTGGGCACTTTGGCACGCAGGAGCCCTAGCGCTTCTTCGCCGTCGCCGTCCTGCAGCGCCTGCAAATACTCCTTGACTGGCTGCTGTGGACTGGCCACGGAGGAGCTCACCAAGTTGATGCAGACGATCGCTCCGGCGGCAGCAAGCATCAGACCGAGCAGCCATCCGGCTGCGGTCTTGACGAACGCTTGACTCAACTGCACGCCCTTTACGTTACCTGCCGCAGCAGCCCCTGCCGTGCAGGAGGGACGCGTATGTGACGTTTATCCGGCGTTTGGAGAAGCCCGACGCCGGGTGGCAGCAGGCGGTGCCGCCACCCGGCGTCGTGGTTCAGGCAGCCCGCCGGAACTAGCGTCGACGACGTGACGACGTGCCAAAAACTCCACGCATGAGATCCCTGCCGAGCTGGGTACCCATGGACCGGACCATGCTCTTGAGGCCCCCACCCAGTGCTCCGCCGAGCGCGCCTGCGATGTCACCGAACATGCCGCTGTCCTGCGGCGCTTGCTGGGGAACAGGAAGGGGAGCAGGCGGTTCGGGGAAGGATTCGGGCGTCGTCGACGCAGGACGTGAACTGGGCCTTCCCAGGATTTCTTCCTCGATACGGCGCGCTTCAGCGTCGATGTCGGCTTGTGACGAGCCGGCCGGGACGCCCACCGAAGAGGGGACCGGCGGCAAGCCCGGAGCGGCATCGCCTGTAGGCGCCGCTGACTGGCCGTTGAGTTTCTCGTAGGCCGAAACATTGTCCACGGCGGTTCCGTACTTCGCCAGGAGGGAAGACGATGCAACGGTGCTTTTGATCAGTTCGTCCGTGCTGGGACCCATAACGGATTCAGGCGCACGCAGCCGGGTCAAGGCAACGGGCGTGGGAGCGCCTTTCTCGTTCATGACAGTGATGACGGCCTCGCCGATTCCGGCCGAGGTGAGGGTTTCCTCGAGGTCGTAGTCGCTGACGGGGAAGGTGGAGACGGTGGCCTTCAAGGCCTTGGCGTCCTCCGGAGTGAAGGCGCGCAGGGCGTGCTGAACCCGGTTGGCCAACTGGCCAAGGACATCTGCCGGAACATCCTTGGGGGTCTGGGTGACGAAGAAAATGCCCACGCCCTTGGAACGGATCAGCCGGACGGTGGTGGTGATGGCGTCCAGGAATGCCTTGGACGCGTCGTTGAACAGCAGGTGGGCCTCATCCAGGAAGAACACGAGCTTGGGCTTGTCGAGGTCACCGGCTTCTGGAAGGTCCTCGAACAGATCGGCCAGGAGCCACATGAGGAACGTGGAGAACAGGAGGGGCTTGGTCTGCAGCGTGGGCAGTTCCAGGCAGCTGACCACGCCGCGGCCATCCGGTGCCGTGCGGAGCAGCTCGGCGGTATCGAACTCGGGTTCGCCGAAGAACTTCTCCATGCCCTGTGCTTCCAACCCAACAAGCTCACGGAGGATCACGCCGGCAGTGGCTTTTGACAGTCCGCCCAGTTCAGCGAGTTCGGCCTTGCCTTCGTCCGAAGTGAGGAACTGGATCACGGCGCGGAGGTCCTTGAGGTCGATCAGTTCCAGGTTCTTCTGGTCCGCGAAGTGGAAGATCAGCTGGAGGCTGGACTCCTGGGTGTCGTTGAGGTCCATGATGCGGGAGAGCAGGATGGGTCCGAACGAGGTGATGGTGGCGCGGACTGGAATGCCGTTGCCGTCGCCGCCCAGGGAAAGGAACTCCACGGGAAAGTTCTTGGCTTGCCAGTCCTGCCCGAGCGCAGACGTACGAGCCGTCAGTTTCTCACTCCCGGTGGCCGGCGTCGCTAATCCGGACAGATCACCCTTGATGTCCGCGAGGAAAACCGGAACACCCGCCGTCGAGAGTTGTTCGGCGATCATGTGCAGCGTGACAGTCTTGCCGGTACCGGTGGCCCCGGCCACCAGGCCGTGCCGGTTCATCATGGCGAGCGGCAGGCGGACCTGGGCTTCCTTGTGGACTTCACCGTCCACGATCGCGGCACCCAGCTCGATGGTGGCACCTTGCAGGGTGTACCCCTGCTGGATGGTGGCGAGTTTTTCGGCAGTCGTTTTGTTGGCCATGCGCATAGCTTAGCTCTGCGCGACAAGATCCTTGCTGAAGGCCAAATGCTTGATTTCCTCGGGGTCTGCGGCGAGGTCGAACAGTGCTTTGTAGCCTGTGGCGAGGTAGAGGTTTTTTGCCTCCGGCTGGCGTGGCCCGGTGGTGAGGTAGAGCTTTCGGTAGCCCCGCCGTCGGGCTTCATTTTCCAGTTCCGTCAGGACCAGGCGCGCCAGCCCGCGGCGACGATGCGCCGAATGGGTCCAGATCCGCTTGAGCTCCGCGGTGTGTTCGTCGTAGCGGCGGAAGGCGCCCCCGGCCACGGACTCGCCGTTTTCCTGGATGATGATCAGCGCGCCGTGGGGCGCGGCGAATTCTTCGGCCGGGTAGCGGTTCAGCTCTTCGGAAGCGCCCTCGCTGCTGAAGAGGTCGCCATAACGGGTGTTGTATTCCACCGCGAGCTCGTCCAGGAGCGGTTTAACGCGGGGATCGCGCATGGGCAGGCTGAGGACGGTAAGGCCCGACGTCGGCAGGGTTGGGGTTGAGGTCATAGCTTGCCTTTCGTAGGTATCGCCCAAGTAAGTGACAGCAAACGTCCTAGTGGGACGTCAGTGGAACGTGTGCTGTCACCTAGTTGGGTTGGAGGGACTGGGTGGTTGCGGCGACCGTAGCCAGGATCCTGCGCGCCAAGGCGTCGTTTTCCCGGAACGGGGCCGCGTTGGTGTTGGGCCGCGCGAAGGCTCCCGCGCCCCAGCCCGAGGTCCAGGGACCCACGGCGAACAAACCCTTCTGTGGAATGCCAACAGGGGACAGTATCTCGTAATTCCCGGAGACCAGGAGCTTGCCCGTGGAGTGGGCGCCCTCGGAGGTGAGCAGCCTCTGTTCGGTGCCCAACCCGGCGTCGTGCAGCTCAGCCAGGGCGGGATTCGCGGAACGTTCCACGGACGCGGACGGCAAGCGCGCTTCGATGTAGGCGGACGCATCCACCACCACGGGCGACTGGAACGTCCCCGCCACAAACCGGCCCACGGACTCATCGGCCCTTACCCACATGCCCGGGCCAAGGAACTTGAGGAGCCCGGCCCTGTGCAGGGCGAGCATCTCCCGGAGACGGTGCGACGGCGGCCCGGAGTCCACAAAGCTGAAGAAGCCGTGCCACCACCCATGGATGGACTGCTGGGACCGGGCGTTGAGTCGCTCCTGCGGGACCAGGCGGCCAAGGTCCATGTACACGTAAAGCAGCGCGGTGAACAAGGCCAGGGTCTCGGAGTGGTCAGGGCCGGTCCGGAGATCGAGGTCGTTCTGGATGTAGGCGGCGACAGAACGCTGTACGGATTCGTGATCGGCGAACGCGCAGCCGCTCAAAGGGTGGTCCAGCTTTTCCAGGTCCAAGCGCAATGCGGGATCGGGCACGGAGACGGCTACCAGTTCCTCGCGTTCGGCGCTGTACCAATCGAGGGCATCGAACCGGGATTCAAAGGCTGCCCACGTCCCCACCACCCGTTCCGGGTAGCCCGTGAAGAGCTCGCGGTAGTAGGCGTAACCTGCGTCCTTTGCGATCAGCGGCCACAGGTGCGCGCGGAAGTCGAGTTCCGCATGCAAAGCCAGGAGGGCTTCGACGACGGCGGCAGTAAAGTAGCGCGGGCGCTCCACGGGGCTACTCAGCGTGGAGGAAATCTTGGAGTGGTACGGCACGCCGCGTCGTGATCCCGCCCAGAGCCGCGGTTCGGCGCCGGACGGCAGGTAGTCGAGTCCGCCGTCGGGCCTTTCCTCGAAGCGGCCGCCACGGCCCTCGAAGAGCAGCACCAGAAGGTCCACGAATGCCAGGCCCATACCGGCGACGATCACGTCCTGGCCCGCTTCGATGGCGGAATAGTCCACGTCCGTGGTGTACGACGGCGGCGCGTGGAAGCCGCCGTGCCGGGCAGCGAACTCACTGAGCCGGGCCGTCTCATCATCGGGAGCAGAGTCCGTGTGGCCCAGGGCGTACACCACGACGTCGGCAATCACCTCGGCGCCGGAAGCCAACCGCACGCTGTGCTGCTCGACGCCGGACCGCTCACCGTCGGACCGCTCGACGCCCGTGGCTGTGTCGCGATGCACGGTCACGGTGGTTTCGGGGCCAAGGGCGCTGACTGCCCGGCCGAAGAACCACTCAAGGTATTTGCTCTGCAGCTGGCGGGTGGGAAACGACGACGGGGTCAGAGCGCGGAGCTGGGAAAGCAGGTGTGGTTCCAACGGGGGAACGTCCCGGATGCTGCCGTCCAGTACGCCGGCGGCCCAGGCGGACAGCCCCGGTCCTTGCACGGACGGCCCGTCGCACGTCACGGAGTCATCGGTGAACATCGTGACATCTGCGGCGGTGGAGTTCAGCAGCAGGCCCGGGCTCTGGTCATAGCGCCAGATCCTCCCGGAGCCGGGCTGGTAGGGCTCAATGACGTGGATTTCCAGGGGCGCGTCGAACAGGTCGGGCCGGTTCGCGGCCAGCCGTTCCAGGACACCGGCCGTGCGCGGACCGCCGCCGATGAAGGCGATGGCTGGTACTCGTGGCGGCATGGGATCTCCTGTAATGCAGTGGTTGGTGATGCCCAATCTAGGGAGGTTGGAAGCCCTGGGTCGAGGCGCCGGTAACCGCCGTTCACCACGCGTCACGCACCGTCAAAGCACGCAAAGAAGGGACTCATATGGCGTTCCGTGACGACGATTGTGACGCCGGGAGAACCCCTGCGAAGCCCTGCGAAGTCCAGTGAAGAAGTGCAAATTCCCGCCTTGCTGCGGGCTTTGGCGCGCCCATAGATTGGCAGCCATCCGATAGAGAACAACCGATCTGAAATGAGGTGGCGCATGAGTGCAATCGCACCGCCTGCCACGGCGGATACTGCACCGCCCACCCCGGATTACTCCGAGTACAAGCTGGTTCCCGCCCGGCATCCCTGGCGTTGGGTGGGCACCGTGCTGGTAGCCGCCGGCGTAGCGGCCATCGCGTGGTCCCTTGTCACCAACCCCCGCTGGGAGTGGGGGGTTGTGGCTCAGTGGTTCACGGCGCAATCAGTGGTCAACGGGCTGGTGGAGACCCTCAAGCTCACGGCAATCTCCGGCGTCCTTGGATTTGTCCTCGGGTTCGTCCTGGCCCTGATGCGCTTGTCGGCGTCTCCACTGCTGGTCTCGGTCTCGTGGACGTTCTCCTGGATCTTCCGGTCCACGCCGCTGCTGGTCCAGCTCCTGCTCTGGTACAACCTTGGCTACCTCTACGAAAAGATCAGCCTGGGCATCCCGTTCACGGACGTCCGCTTCTTCGAAGCCCAGACCACCACGCTGATCAGCCAGTTCGCTGCAGCAGTCCTGGGGCTCACCTTGAACCAGGCAGCCTATTCCGCGGAGATCATCCGCGGCGGCATCCTGTCCGTGGACCAGGGCCAGCTTGAAGCTGCCTCGGCGTTGGGCATCCCGGCCTGGCAGCGGAACACCCGCATCGTTCTGCCACAGGCCATGCGCGCCATCCTGCCCAATGCCTTCAACGAGATCATCGGCCTGGTCAAGGGCACGTCGATCGTCTACGTCCTGGCCTATTCCGAGCTCTTCTACACGGTGCAGGTCATCTACAACCGGACCCAGCAGGTGCTGCCGCTGTTGTTGGTCGCCACCCTTTGGTACGTGGTGATCACCTCGGTGCTGAGCGTTTTCCAGTACTACATCGAACGCCACTTCTCCAAGGGTGCGGTCCGGAACCTGCCACTGACCCCGCTGCAGAAGGCGCGGAAATTCTTCGCCACCCACGTTGCTGCCTCTCCCACGAAGGACGCCCGATGAGCATCATCGCCGCACGCAAAGAATCCACGACGACGGCGGGACAGCCTTCCGCCGGAACACCGGCCGGCGCTTCGGCAGCGACCGCCCAACCCGCCTCGGCGGATAAGCCCACCACCCGCGGCCAGGTGGACATCACCAACGTCCGCAAGTCCTTCGGCGCCACGGAGGTCCTCAAGGGTGTGACCTTGTCGGTCCCGCCGGGCGGCGTGGCGGTGATCGTTGGCCCCTCCGGTTCCGGCAAGTCCACCCTTCTGCGGACCATCAACCACCTGGAAAAGGTCGACGGCGGCTACATCACCATCGACGGCGAACTGGTGGGCTACGAGGTCCGCGGAAACAAGCTCCACGAACTGCGCGAGAAGGACATCCTCAAGCAGCGCACCAACATCGGCATGGTGTTCCAGAATTTCAACTTGTTCCCGCACCTCACGGCCTTGGAGAACGTTGCCGAAGCACCCATCGTGGCGCAGGGCCGTTCGAAGGCGGAGGCCCGGAAACGTGGACTGGAACTGCTGGACCGCGTGGGCTTGAAGGACAGGGCCGATGCCTATCCCCGCCAGCTTTCCGGGGGCCAGCAGCAGCGCGTGGCGATTGCCCGGGCGTTGGCCCTCGATCCCAAGATCCTGCTCTTCGACGAGCCCACATCCGCCCTGGACCCGGAGCTCGTGAACGAAGTCCTGGACGTCATCCGGGAACTCGCCACGTCCGGAACCACTCTCATTGTGGTGACCCACGAGATGGGCTTTGCCCGGGACGTGGCGGACACCGTGGTGTTCATGGATGACGGTCTGATCGTCGAGTCAGGCACCCCGCACGAGATCTTCAGCAACCCCCGCGAGGAACGCACCCGCAGCTTCTTCTCCAAAGTCATCGAACCGGCTTTCAACATCTAGGACCCTCAATGCTCCGCAAGACCCACGGCTTCGCCGCTAATGAAACAAAACTGCGCCCAACCAAAAGCAGGCTCCTGGCGCTCGCCGTACTGCCCGCCGTCGTTCTTCCTGTGCTGGCCGGGTGCTCCGATCCCGGAGCGTCGGCAGCCAAGCCCGAATCCGCAGCCGCCAAGAACGGCGTTGTCTACAACACTTCGGTGGACCAGAACCGGATCCGCGGGGAAAAGGATGCAACAGCCGCTGCTGCTGTCCCCGCCGCCATCGCCAAGGACGGCAAGCTGACGGTGGCCACCACCGCCGGTTCAATCCCGCTCTCCTTCCACGCCACGGACGACAAGACCCCGATCGGCGTCGAAGTGGACATCGCCCAGCTGGTCGCCGACAAGCTCGGCCTGGAACTGGACCTGCAGGTGACCTCGTGGGAGAACTGGCCGCTCAAGACCCAGTCGGGCGACTTCGAGGCAGTCTTCTCCAATGTGGGAATCAATGCGGCCCGCGTGAAGCTGTTCGATTTCTCCACCTACCGTGCGGCGTTCATGGGCTTCGAAGCGAAGAAGAGCTCCAACTATGACATCAAGGGCTCGGACGACATCTCGGGACTGAAGGTTTCCGTGGGTTCAGGCACCAACCAGGAGAAGATCCTGCTGGCGTGGAACAAGGAACTTGAGGCCAAGGGCAAGGCACCGGCCACGCTGCAGTACTACTCTTCCGACGCCGACACCATCCTGGCGCTCTCTTCCGGCCGGACCGACCTGAACCTGGCCCCCTACCCTTCCGTGACGTACCGCGAGAACACCCGTGACGACCTCAAGGTTGTGGGCAAGGTCAACGCGGGCTGGCCGTCGGAGACCCTGGTGGCAGCCACAACGCTCAAGGGAAACGGGCTGGCCCCGGCCATTACGGACGCCCTGAACTCCACCATCAAGGACGGCTCCTATGCCAAGGTCCTGGAACGCTGGGGACTCTCCGAAGAAGCCGTGCCGGAATCCAAGACGGTTACGGAAGCAACGTTTGGTACCGGCCCGACAGGGAAAACACCGTGAAGTTCCAGGTCCTGGACATCATCCCCCACCTGAAGAATCCGGTGACGGGGGAGATCGTCTCCACCGCTGACCGGCTCAACCAGGTGGTGGAGACGGCCCGACGAGCGGAGGAGCTGGGCTTCGACAGCTTCTCCGTTGGGGAACGCCACGCCGGTGAGTTCGTCAGCTCATCCCCGACGACGGTTCTCGCCGCGATTGCGGCCGTCACCAGCCGTATCCGCCTCCAGACAGGGGTCACAGTGCTCTCGGTGCTGGATCCGGTGCGCGTAGCCGAGGACTACGCCACCATCGACCAGCTCAGCCGCGGCCGCCTGGAACTGGTGATTGGCAAGGGCAACGAGGTGCTGCAATACCCGTTGTTTGGCCTGTCCCTGGACGATCAGTGGGAGCTCCTGGCCGAAAAGTACGCCTTGTTGCGGACGCTGTGGCGCAAGGAGAGCGTCACCTGGGCAGGACGCTTCCGGCCCGCCCTCACCGAGCCAACCACGACGACACCGCGCCCCTTCGCGGGATCGCCCCGGATTTGGCACGGCTCGGCTACAACCCTGACGTCCGCTGCGCTCGCGGCCAAGTGGGGCGACCCTCTGTTCACGGCCAACGCCATCCAGCCCCGGGAAAACTACAAGATCCTGATCGACCACTACCGGGAAGAGTACGAACGCCACGGCCACGACCCACGGCACCAGTACCTTGGTTCGGGCAGCGGGGCAGGCGGAGTGTTCATCGCGGACACCACCCAGGAAGCCATCCGGCAGTACGGTCCCGTGTACGAGGGCTTGACCGCCGGCCGCGACGTTCCCGGAAACAACTCACCGTTCCGCGACATCCAGCACGCGGTGGCCGAGGGCCCGGCGCTGGTGGGAAGCCCGGAACAGGTGATCGACAAGATCCTCAGCTACCACTCGCTGTACAACCACGACCTCCAGTCGATCTCCCTGCCCACCACGCTTCCCTTCGAACAGCAGCTGGAAATCCTGGAGCGCTTCGCGCTGGAGGTCGTCCCGGCAGTCCGGGCAGCCGCCCCCACCACGTTGTGGGAAGCCGGCGATCCCTTCGGCGGCCGGCCGGAATTTGCCGGAGCCACCGAACCTGACGCAGCAGCAACAGTCACAGCCGACCACGCCTTCAACAGGACGGATAATGCCCATGTCTACGCACGCTAACAGCGCTACTGAAACCGCACTCGAAGCCTTCGACGCACAATGGCAGGAATGGCACGACGCCCATGAGCGCCAACGCGCACACCCGCACGGTTTCCTCGCGGTCACCCACCTGCACTGGCTCACCACCGAACCCACCCGGCTGGAAGGTGTGCCTGGCACCTGGAGCGTGGACGCCGACGTCGTGCGTGTTGACCTGGAGCCCGGCGAAAGCCTGCTGCAGGACGGCGTGGAGCTGACCACACCCATCACGCTGGGGCCGATCGAGGAACGCGGCGGCATCAACCTGGTTTCAGGCGACACCGTGATCGAGGTTGCCAAGCGCGGCGGCGAATACATCGTTCGTCCGCGGAACCCGTCGAATTCGCTGCTGCAGGAGTACCAAGGCACCCCCGCCTACACACCCAATGCAGCGTTTGCCGTGGCCGGGACCTTTGTCCCGTTCGAGGCGCCGCGGGCCACCACGGTGGGTGCCGCCGTCGAGGGTATCCAACACGTCTACGAAGCACCCGGCGAGATCCGGTTCAAGCTCGCGGGGGAGGAGCTCGCGCTGACCGCGTTCAACGGGCACGCTCCGGGTTCGCTGTCCGTGCTGTTTACGGACCAGACTTCGGGCAAGACCACTTACGCTGCGAACCGCTCACTATCCGTGGTGCCCGCCGCTGACGGCTCCGTTGAGCTCGACTTCAACCGCGCCGTGAACCTGCCCTGCGCCTACTCCGACCTCGCGACCTGCCCGCTGCCGCCCGCCGAAAACCGTCTGCCCGTGGCCATCGAGGCCGGCGAAAAGATTCCCTACGAACGTCAGGACCAGAAGTGAGCATTACCGACAAGGCCGGCTTCCTGGCCATTGAACTCGACGGCGCCGGCTACGAACACCTTGCCAATGCGGTCCTCGCAGCCGAGTCCGCCGGCTTCCACGTGGCCACCTTCAAGGACGCGCCCGAAGCCGGACGTGCCAACGCCTTGCAGCGGGCTGCGTTCGCCGGACCGGTCACGCGGACCATCGCCGTGGTCCCGGAAGTGGACACTGTCTACACGGAGCCGTTCCACATCTCCACCCAGCTCGCCAGCCTGGATTACGTGTCCGGTGGCCGTGCCGGGTGGATCGCTACCGCGGACGAGTCGCCCGAGGCCGCTGCCGCCGTCGGACGCTCTTTCGTTGAAGGTGACGCGCTCGCACAGGAAGCCGCCGCGTCCATCGAGGTGGGCCGCCGCCTGTGGGACTCCTGGGAAGACGACGCCGTGATCCGCGACGTCGCCACCGGTCGTTACCTGGACGTGGACAAGCTGCACTACGCGGACTTCGAAACCCCTGCCGATTTCGCTGGTACGCCGTATTCGGTGAAGGGACCGTCCATCATCCCCAGGCCCCTGCAGGGACAGCTGCCTGTGCTGGCGGCGGCGTCACTGGTGGGTGAACGTCGGGTGCCGGTCGAGGCGGTTGATGCCGTTCTGGTGTCCGCGCCGACGCCCGAATTGTTGACCGCCGAGATCCGCGATGTCCGTGCACGGCTGGGCAGTTCCGTCACGGTTGTTGCCGAGCTCGACGTCGTCCTGGACTCGCGCGGGCAAGCTGCGGAAGCGCGCGTGGTGGCTTCGCCCGAATCGGGACGGGCGCGGTATGTCGGCACAGCTGCCGGGCTCGCCGATCTTCTTGACCACTTGCTGGCGGAGGCCGACGGCGTTCGCCTCCACCCGGCTGCCTTGGAGGTGGAGCTGGAGGAACTGGCACGGCTTGTCCTCCCGGAGCTGCGGCGTCGTGGTTCGCTGCGGGCGCCCATCCAGGATGGGACGTTCCGCGATCTACTCGGCCTCAAACGTCCGGAAAGCCGCTATGCCACCACCGCTCCCGGAGCAGGAAAGTAAAGGAACACCATGACACGCGATATCTTCCAGCCGAGCGGCCAGATCCAGTTCGGCATCTTCTTCCAGGGCGTCAACTCAGGCACCGTCTGGAAGGCCGCCGAATCGGGTTCGCAGACAGACTTCGAATCCTTCCGGCACATCGTGCAGACCGCTGAGCGCGGTAAGTTCGCCGCTTTCTTCCTCGGGGAGGGCCTGCGGCTGCGCGAACACCTGGGGCGCCCCCACGCGCTGGATGTGGCCGGGCGGCCCGATGCCCAGACCATGCTCGCTGCCTTGGCCTCGGTGACGAAGAACATCGGCTTGGTTGCAACCCAGAACACCACCTACAACGATCCCGCGGACCTCGCCCACCGTTTGTCCTCGCTGGACCTGATCTCCGGTGGCCGGGCGGCATGGAACGTGGTGACCACGGACAACGCCTGGACCGGAGCCAACTTCCGACGCGGCGGCTACCTCGACCACGCCGACCGGTACAAGCACGCAGAGGCCTTTGTTGAAACGGCCAAGCGGATTTGGGACTCGTGGGAGACTGCTGCCGGCCCTGCCCGCCGCGTGCTCCACGAAGGCCAGCACTACACCGTGGACGTCACCCCGCGCTTGCCGCGCAGCGCCCAATACCGCCCCGTGCTTTTCCAGGCCGGTGACTCACCCGAGGGCCGCGACTTCGCTGCCCGCCAAGCGGACGTCATCTTCTCGGCCCACCCCAAGTTCGACGACGCCGTGGAGTTCCGGAGGGACATTGTTTCCCGTTCCGTGGCCGCCGGACGAGGTGCCAACGCTGTGCAGATCATGCCCGCCAGCGAATTCATCCTCGCCGCCACGGAGCAGGAAGCCCAGGAGAAGAAGGCCTGGGTCCGCAGCCTCCAGATCGGACCGCAGCAGGCAGTGGCGTACCTGGAGCAGTTCTGGGGCCGCGAGCTCTCTTCCTACGATCCCGATGGTCCGCTTCCCGATATCGATCCTGTGGTTGAGGAGACCTCCGAGACGCGTGGCAGCGGCTTCCACGGGGCCAAGGCGCGTCAACTCGCCGATCAGTGGAGGGCCGAAGCCAAGGACAAGGGCCTGTCCATCCGTCAGTTCGTCACCTCGAAGACGGCCCGCATCGACGCCACCTTCACCGGTTCGTACACCGCGGTTGCGGACCACCTCGCCGAATACGCCAGGGTGGGTGCCGTGGACGGGTTCAATATCTCGCCGTGGCTCATCCCCACTGGCCTGGACGACATCGTGAACCACCTTGTACCTGAGCTCCAGGAACGTGGCGTCTACCCCACCGAGTACCGCGGCACTACGCTGCGCGAAAACCTGGGACTGGAAACACCGGTACGCTCCGAAGAATCGGTCCGGGTCTGATGTTCCGGGCTCGGCGTAATTCTGCTGGATCATCGGCCACTCGCGGAAGCAAAATCCCGGAACCACGGGGGCTGTTTCGCGTGCTCCTGGCTGTGATCCAGCAGAATTTCACGGCGGCTGGCGCGGACGAGGCACGGGGAACCGTCGCCCTCCAGCTCACGGTGTGGGGGCAGCCGCTCTAAAGCAGGGCGCGGAGCGCTCCGGGCTAGAGCAGCTCGCGGAACACGTTCCAACCCCTGCCTACAGGGCCGTAAGGGCCCCAAAGGACTTCTGTGGACGCGCCCGTGGAATACGTCACCAGGTCTCCGTTGCCATTGACGGCGAACAAGTTGTTGTACTTCTGGTGCCCGAAACTGCCCAGGCCGGCGATGTCCGTGAACGTGTCCCAGCCGCCGCTGATCACCGCAGAGGAATCCCAGCCACCCTCGCCGTCAGCCCGGTATATGGAGAGCGAACCTTCGCTGTTCCGCGCGAAGACTTCCACTGCCCCGTCGCCGTTCATGTCGCCGCCCGTGATGATCTTGTCCATGACCTGCCAACCCCAGCCCACCGTGGACGGCGCGAGCCAGCCGCCCTCGCCGTCGCCCGGGTAGAGAAACAGATCACCCGCGGCATCCCTGGCCAGGACGTCGTTGGTGCCATCGCCGTTGAAGTCCCCGGGTCCTACGATCGAGTCGAAGATGTTCCATCCCGAGCCAACTTGGCGGGCGGGGAGCCAGCCGCCGTCACCGTCACCGGGATAGAGGAAAAGTTGTCCTGCGGAGTTCCTGGCCAGGAGGTCATTGAAGCCGTCGCCGTCGAAGTCGCCGGGCGAGAAGACAATGTCGAAAATGTTCCAGCCTTCCCCTACTTGCCGGGGTTCATCCCAGGTTCCCCAGTACGCCGGGCAGGCACCCTCGCAGGCGCCCTTGTAATACGTATAAGTGCGCGGGTACAGGATCAGCCTGCCATCGGTGGTCCGGGCGAGCGGTTCGAAGTTGCCCCGGCCGGTCCAGCCCATGGCCCTGCTGGAGGCCTTGATGGGGGCGGTCTCGGGGCTCAACTGCGTTCCGGTGGGGCAGCCTGACTCGCCCGGAGTGAGGGGATGGACCCGCACGGAGATTCGGCTGCCCTGGTCCTCGGGCAGGATCCGCAGCGTTTCACCCTGCCGCTCCTGGGGAAGTGTTTCGCCGTCGCGCAGCCATTCCAAGGAGATGCCCTCGCCGGAGCCATCGGGATTCCTGCAACCGGAGTAGTCGTAGTTGTACTGGCGGCGCATCTCGGAGCCGACGTACGGCACTCCGTCGATGTACGGAGTGGGCTGGGACGCGGCAGAGGCTGGCCCAGCAGCCAGGAGGCCGGACGCCAAAAGTCCCGTTGCCATTGCAATAGTGGTTACGTGCCTGAAAGAGCGCGCTCGAATGATCCCCATTTTTCCCCCCGGAAAGTATCGCGTCGTGGCCGCGTGGTGTGTGCTGAGATTACCGCATTCCGGGGGATAGGTGGTCAGCTGTTGCCCGGGGCCACCATGAAAACATCGATCGGGTCCTCGGATTCCAGCACGAAGCCATGCCGCTCATAAAGCCGCCGTGCAGCGCTGCCCTGGAGAACGTCCAACCGGAAGGGCCGTTCGTCCACTGATGCCGCCATGACATGCCGCAGCACTGCGCTGCCAAGACCTTTGCCCTGATGCGAAGGGGCAATGAAGAAATGTTCAATCCATCGGGCGTCCGCTTCGGGCCTGATCGCGATCACCCCGGCGTCCACGCCGTCGGAATGGATGACATACGTGTGCTCGGGCTGGAAGGCGTTCAGGAAGCGCTCGCGGACGCGGACGGGATCGAAGCGTTCAAGGCGCTCCAGATCGGGCCGCATCACCACTGCACGGAGTTCGGCGATCCAGGCGGCGTCAGACTCAGCGCAGGGGCGAAGGACGAAGTCAGGCATGGAACAAGCCTAGGCGCTACGGGAACCCGGTTCAGCCCTTCTCCCTGGCAGGAGCCTGCGCCGCCTCCCGTTGCGTGGCCACCCAACTGGCGAGCACCTTGAGCGCGTCCTCGGAAGGCGTTCCGGGATCTGCTGTGTACACGTTGATCCGCAGGCCAGGGTCTGCTGCCAGCTCCAGCGCTTCGAAGCTCAGGTCCAAATCTCCGACCACCGGATGGTACAGGCGCTTCCGGCCGGTCCGGTGGTACTTCACATCGTGACGGGCCCACCTGGTGCGGAATTCCTCGCTGCGCGTGGAGAGCTCGCCAATGAGGTCCGTCAGGTCCCGGTCATAGGGGTTCTTCCCGGCGGTCGAGCGCAACACGGCAACGATGTCATCCGCGCTGCGCTCCCAATCAGCGAAGAACTGCCGGGCCTTTGGATTCAGGAAGGTGAAGCGGGCGCTGTTCGGCGGCCTGGTCTCTTCCGCCATCAGGTCCATGTACAGCGCAGCCCCGAGTTCATTGGAGGCAAGGACATCGCCGCGGTCATTGCGGACCCAGGCCGGCGCCGTCGTAATGGCATCAACGACGCGCTGGACGCTTGGCCGGACCGTGCGCGGGCTTCGCTTGCGACGCACCCGAGGAACGGCGCCGGCCGCGCGTGCCAGGTCGAAAAGGTGGGCCGTCTCGGCGTCGTCAAGCTGCAAAGCGCGCCCGAGCGCCTCCAGGACGCTATCCGATGCGCCGGAGAGATTCCCCCGCTCCAGCCTGATGTAGTAATCGATGCTCATCCCGGCAAGCATCGCCACTTCTTCGCGGCGGAGCCCGGCAACGCGGCGATTCCCGCCATAGGCAGGCAGGCCGGCGTCCTCGGGCTTGATCCGCGCCCGACGCGAGGTCAGGAACTTTCGCACGTCGTCACTGTGGGTCATGACTGCAACGCTACGCTGCTCCGGTTTGGGGAGGGAGGAACTGCCAGTACCTGCCAGCGGGCGGTGCCAAGGGGGTACTGACGTGCACTCCCACGCGCCGATCGCGGTCAATAGCGTGGAGGGCATGAGCAACCAACTAACCCTCAACAACGGGATCACCATGCCGGCGCTCGGCTTGGGCGTCTTCCAGAGCGCCCCGGAAGAAACGACGGCGGCAGTTCAGGCCGCTCTTGCGGCCGGTTACCGGCATATCGACACTGCGGCGGCCTACGGGAATGAACGAGAGGTCGGTGCCGGTATCCGTGCATCAGGCCTGGACCGCTCCGAGGTGTTCATCGAGACGAAAGTCTGGGTGAGCGACTACGGCTACGACCAAACGCTGCATGCCTGGGACAAGGCGGTGGGCAAGCTCGGGGTGGACTATCTGGATCTGTTCATCCTGCATCAACCGGCCCCGGACCGCTTTGACCAGACGGTCGCGGCTTACAAAGCTTTGGAAAAGCTGCTGTCCGACGGCCGCGTCCGGGCGATCGGGGTCAGCAACTTCATGCCGCACCACCTCAAGGAATTGCTCGCTTCCACCGACGTCATACCCGCGGTGAACCAGATTGAACTTCACCCCTACTTCACGCAGCCAGAGGTCCAGGCCGCCGACGCCGACAACGGAATCCTCACCCAGGCGTGGTCGCCGATCGGCGGGATCACCTTCTACCCGGGCTGGGGCGAGGCGCGGCAGAACGTGATGGAAGATCCGGCCATCGCTGCCATCGCGCAGGCCCACGGGAAGACACCGGCACAGGTCATGATCCGCTGGCACCTCCAGCAGGGCCGCTCGGCCATACCCAAGTCCACCAACCCCGCACGTATTGCAGAGAACTTCGACGTCTTCGATTTCGAACTCAGCGGCAGCGAACTGGACGCCATCGACGCTTTGGACCGTGGAGTGCGGAACGGTCCAGACCCGGACGTGGCCCGCCCGGAGCGGTTCGCCATGGTGATCCCCGAAGCCTAGGAGGCTGCTGAATTAGTCGGTGGCGTTAAGGCGCGTCGGCTGGATTGGTGGGGCTGGTGTTTATAACGGGCCTTATGCAGGGACGTGAGGACGCGCAACGCGGGTATTTGAACCGGCCAGGTCCAGACACCGGGCCCGAACAAGGACCCCGCGGTGCGCGCCTGTAGGCTGACCTGATCGGCCCTGCAGGTGGCATGTCCGACCACGCTGCGGATTTCCAAGGGAGTCGTAATGCCGATCACCCGCAAGAGAGTCTCTGCGAGTCGCACCCTTCGCGCGGCTGGAAAGCAACGCGGCTGGAAAGCAAATTGTCCAGACACTGTCTGGACAATTGAAATCTTGAGCGTCAGTGGTGCCCATTAGGGTGGCTCCATGACCCAGATTGAGCCGGACCTACCCGAAAATTATGCAGCCGCACTCACGACCCTCAAAGGTCTGGTGCGGGAGGCGCAACTCAGGGCACAACGAGTGGTCAACAGCGCGATGATCGAGCTGTACTGGAACATCGGACAAACGATCCTGGAACGGCAAGCGAAAGAGCCCTGGGGCAGTAAGGTCCTGGACAGGCTTGCACGTGACTTGAGGGCGGAGTTTCCGCATATGAGGGGATTTTCCCGAACGAACGTCTACAACATGCGCGCATTCGCGGCCGCGTGGAACGCGCCGGAACCAATTGTCCAGACACCGTCTGGACAATTGAGCTGGAGCCATAACGTAGCGCTCCTGAACAAACTCAACGACCACGAACTGCGCCGCTGGTACGCCGCCAGAGCGGCCCAGCACGGCTGGTCGGTAGCCGCTCTTGAACACCAGATCCTCACAGGCCTTCACACCCGAACCGGCGCAGCACCGAATAACTTGGAAGCGCGCCTCCCGGGCGAAGGAACCGATCTGGCGCAGGCTGTGGCCAAGGACCCTCTCGTGCTGGATTTTCTGGGCCTTACCGAAGAAGCCCAAGAACACGCCATCGAAGAGGCCATGACCCTGCGGATGGCTCAAACCTTGGCCGAGTTTGGCCCCGGCTTCGCTTTCGTCGGCCGGCAGTATCCACTCGACGTTGATGGAGATGACTTCTTCATCGATCTTTTGCTGTATCACGTGCCGTCAGACCGTTACGTTGTGGTCGAACTCAAAGCAGGGAAGTTCAAGCCTGAGCACCTGGGGCAGCTAAACTTCTACGTCGCAGCGGTCAACGACATGCTGCGCCTGCCACGGCAGGCGCCCACCGTTGGCATCCTTGTCTGCGGGTCCCGGAACGAGCGAACCGTCCGATACGCACTCGACGGATCCGCCCAGCCGCTCACGGTCACGTCATACACCTACGAAGCCCTGCCGGCCGACGAAAAGGAAACCCTACCTTCCCCAGCCGCAATCACCGCCGCTCTCGAACACGACCCCGCCGACGCAGTCGAAGCCTGATTACTCCACCTCCGGAGTGCGGACAGAACGACGAGCACTCGGCGGGGGAGGGCCCAGTGGCGAACTACCGTGACAACCAGCCGCGCGGGTGGTCTACGCGAAACATTGACGGTAGCCGGGTCGAGTCGTCGCACGCCGATAAGCACCCATAAGTAAACTGGAAGTCGACTAGCCATCGGCTCTTGTGAACCATAGTTGCGCTCCGGCATGCTGATGACAGTCCCAACAGCGCCGTTGAAGGGAAGCACTACAGGCTGGCTCACCGAGGGCAGCGACCATGAAGGCTACGCCTGCAAACCGCACGGCAGGCACATCATCATGGACCACCTGTGGACCCGCGTCCGGCGGGTCTGGGAGTTGAACCAGTCCCCGTTCTTCACGTTCCCCTTCGGCTGGACACCGGGCCAGGCTTTGCCACGGGCGAGGGCTTCGTCAGGGTCTTCACACCCGGCCACAGGGCTCCTGCTGATCGCGTCGGGCCACTCGGAAATGTTCTGCAAATCAAAGACCTGCGCAGGCGGAGGTCATTCTGTCAGTGGACGTAGAGGCCGGCGAAGCCAACCGACCGTAGGATGAAACGGACGAAAGGTGCCGCTTTGATGGTCACACGCGAAGAAATAGAAGCCGCCTACGCCCGGACATCGGGCTGGGTCCGGCATACGCCCCTCGCCGAGAGCGGCGACCAGGAGCCGTACCACCTCTGGTTCAAATGCGAATACATGCAGCACACCGGATCCTTCAAAGCCCGGGGTGCCTTCAACCGGCTCCTTACGGCCAAGGAGAACGGCCAGCTGGATCCTGAGGTCGGGATTGTGGTGGCTTCCGGGGGCAACGCGGGCCTGGCCAACGCGTATGCCGCGGCAAAGTTGGGTGTCCCAGCCACGGTGTTCGTTCCCGAGTCCGCTCCGGCGAACAAGGTCCACAAGCTCTACGCCATTGGGGCCACTGTGGTCCAAGGTGGTGCCGAGTACGCCGAGGCCTACGCTGCCGCCGTCAACTTCGCCGAGGAGAAAGGCGCGGTCTATTGCCACGCCTACGACCAGCCTGAGATCGTGGCGGGCGCCGGTGGCGTTGGGCTTGAGCTGCTGGATGAACTGCCCGACGTCGACACCATCCTGGTGGCTGTTGGCGGCGGCGGGTTGATGGGAGGCATTGCAGCGGCCGCCGAAGGCAGGGCCCACGTGGTGGGCGTTGAACCTGAGACGGTTCCCACTTTGCACACGGCGTTGGCGCAGGGCGAACCGGTGGATGTGGCGGTCTCCGGCATTGCTGCTGATTCGCTTGGAGCCCGGCGGATCGGCGGAATTGGCTTCGAGGTGGCCCAACGGACAGGTGTTGAAAGCGTGCTGGTCACCGACGAGGACATCGTCGAAGCCCGGCGCGCGCTGTGGGAGAAGCACAGGATCGTGGTGGAACACGGCGCGGCGGCTGCGTATGCGGCGCTGCTCTCGGGTGCTTACGCCCCGCGCGATGGTGAGACGGTCGCCGTCGTGCTTTGTGGCGCGAACACGGACCCGGCCCACTTCTAACGAACCCAACTGTGAGTCTTGGGTCGCATTTGTACGCTCAAAACGCGCACAAATGCGACCCAGTTGAGTGAACGGCTACGTCTTGGGCAGGCCTGCAGGGTTCAGTTCGGAGGCCGGGATGGCTTCGGAGGACAGCCCCCAACGATCCAGGATCTTGCCGTAGTTGCCGTCCTTGATGAGGGTGTTGAGGGCGGCCTGCGCAGCAACAGCCAAGCCGTTGCCCTTCTGGGTGGTGAAGGCGATTTCGGCCTTCAGCGGCCAACCTCCCTCGAGCGTGCCCACTTCCTTGGTCTTGCCGTCCTTGGCTGCTTTGTACGCGGCGGAGGCGTTGGGCCCGAACGTCAGGTCCGCACGGCCGGACTGGAGGGCAAGCTGGGAGGCGGAGTCGTCGTCGTAATACTGGAACTCAACCGGCTTCAGGCCGTTCTTCTTGTTCTCCTCGTCCCAGCGCACCAGGATGGCCTCCTGGTTGGTGCCCGAGCCGACGATGATGCGCTTGCCGGCCACGTCCTTGGGCTCCTTCACTGTGGAGATGTCAGAGTCCGCCTTGGCGTAGAAGCCCAGGAGGTCGTTGCGGTAGGTAGCGAAGTCGAACTTCTCCTTGCGGGCCTCGGTGACGGTGACGTTGGACAGTACGGCCTCGTACTTGCCGGACTCAACACCCAGCGGCCAGTCGGCCCATGCGACCGGGAGTACCTCAACCTGCAATCCCAGGCTCTCACCCACGGCGTAGGCAATGTCCACTTCGCTGCCGATCAGGGTCTTGTTGTCTGTTGCGAACGTGCTCAGCGGAGGGGTTCCGCCGGTGGTCACCACGGTCAGCTTGCCGTCGGCTTTGATGGCGGCGGGCACCAGGGCGGCCGCGGCAGGATCCACCTCCACTTTGATGCGGTCCTGCTGCGGGGTCAGGTTGAACTGCTTGGTTGCGCTGGATGAAGCGTTCGACGCCGGGGCGGACGCGGCTGCCGTTGCGCCCGGATCCGAGCATGCCGCCAGCCCCAGCAGGGCGGCGGCAGCCAACGCCGCGGTGATGCCGGAAGCGGCTGTAATTCGTGCCATGGGTTCTCCTTTGAAGGGCTCTGATGCGAGGTCTTGGCTGCAACTATCCGGTAGGCCCCGGAGGGCGGTCAAAGCAGCCTGAAACGCTGGGATACAAGGGTTCACGGCACTTAACGGGGCGTCGAACAGGGTCACAAAACCGGGACCGAGGCAGCACGCGACGCAACTCACAGAAATAAGCCGGGTGCCGCCGTCGTTGTCGCTAGAGTGCCCGGAAAGCAGAAGCGGGCGCCGCGAAACGTACCGAAAGGCTTCACCGTGACTGTTCCTCTTTCCATCCTCGACCTGGCAACCATCGGGAAGGGCCAGACGGTGGCGGAGAGCCTCGCGGGCAGTGTAGCCATGGCGCAGAAGGCCGAAGAACTGGGCTACCGCCGGGTCTGGTACGCCGAGCACCACAACATGTCTGCCATCGCGTCGTCGGCAACGAGCGTTCTGATCGCCCACGTCGCCGCGCACACCAACACCATCCGCCTGGGCGCCGGCGGCGTCATGCTGCCCAACCACTCGCCGCTGACCATCGCAGAGCAATTCGGTACCTTGGAGACACTCCACCCGGGCCGCATCGACCTCGGTTTGGGCCGCGCCCCCGGCAGCGACCAGAACACCATGCGCGCGCTGCGGCGGGACCACACGTCCTCGGA
Source organism: Paenarthrobacter nitroguajacolicus (assembly GCF_029952445.1). Taxonomy (GTDB): domain Bacteria; phylum Actinomycetota; class Actinomycetes; order Actinomycetales; family Micrococcaceae; genus Arthrobacter; species Arthrobacter nitroguajacolicus_B. Next base: position 27,842 of record NZ_JAQPPK010000003.1, read on the forward strand.
CAGGTTCCCGCAGGATGTCCTGGAACTGCAGGGTTACCTCACGGGTCCTACCCGCATCCTGGGCGTTGAAGCGACGCCGGGCAAGGGCACCAACGTGCCGCTCTACATCCTTGGGTCCTCGTTGTTCGGTGCGCAGCTGGCTGCCCAGCTGGGGCTCCCGTATGCCTTTGCTTCACACTTCGCCCCGGCCGCCCTTCAGGACGCCGTGGCCATTTACCGCCGTGAGTTCAAGCCCTCGGAGCAACTGGCTGAGCCGCATGTGATCGCGGGGGTCAACGTGACGGCGGCAGACAGCAATGCCGAGGCCCAGGCCATCCACCTGGCGGTGAAGCGTGCACGCGTCTCGCTGTTCTTCGGCGGAGGCCGCGAGTTCACGGACGACGAAGCAGACATGGTGCTCGATTCCCCGCAGGGCCAGCACATCGCCCAGATGATGAAGTTCTCCGCGGTAGGCACCAAGGACGTGGTCCGTGACTACCTTGATGAATTCGCCGCGTTCTCCGACGCTGACGAATTGATCGTGGCACACCAGAGCGTCGGCACGGAGGAGCGGTTGCGGTCCGTTGAGCTGCTGGCAGACGTCGCCGGACTCGTGCCGGCATAAGCCCGGATAAATCCAAGGAAAGACTTTACTCGTTTGCAATAAACGAGGTAGGCAAGCGAAACCCATCGGGCGGAAACTTTAGCTATCCGCTTCGGAAGGATTCGCCATGCCTGCGCCTTTAAACCAGACAGTCGCCGATTCAGCACTGCTGATGAAGTCACTCCCTCTCGGCCTGCTGAGAACGGTTCTTCAGTCCGACGCGGAGAATGGGATCACGCCGGAGTTGTTCGCGGAGCTCCGGATCCTTTCGCGGGTCCCCGGCCTTCTGGTCGCCTGCAATTACGGCGGAACGCTCTGCTCGGCCGAAGGCGTCTCCACCGAAACCTTGCCCTTGGACAGTGCGGCCGTTGCCCTCCGTGCACTTGCGGCCCTCCCCAACACGCACGCCGCCATCATTTCCGGCAGGTCCTTGCGCGACTTGGCGGCGGTATCCCGTCTGCCAGCCGAGGTTCATTTGGTGGGCTCACATGGTGTCGAGTTCGACATGGGCTACGCCTATACGCTCTCCCTCGCGACGGAACAGCTGCTCCAGCAGGTGACTACTGCCCTTACCGAAGCCGTGGGTTTCGAGAAAGGCATCAGCGTTGTCCGGAAACCGGTAGGGGTGGGTGTGCACACGCGTCCCGCGACGCCGGAAGTCGTGGAAAGAGCAACGTTCGCGGCGCAGAAGATCGCCATCGAGTTCGGGCTGTATTTCATTGTGGATGGATCCGTCCTGGATCTCACGGTGGAGGAACCGGCCAAAGGCCTGGCGCTGGAGCAGTTGCGCGCACGGCTTGGCGTCAGCGCCGCACTGTACGCGGGCGATGCCGAAAGCGACGAGAAAGCAATCGCAACATTGCGCGGCCCTGACCTTGGATTGCACGTCGGCCCGGGAAGTACGACGGCGGCCCACACCATTGCGGACCCGGAAGCCTTTGCGCACGTGCTGGCTTTGTTGTTTGAACTACGCCGGGCGTGGCTGTTCGGCGAAGACGCCGTGGGCTTGGAGCGGCATTCCATGATCGGCAATGGATCTTCCACGGCCTTGCTCACACCGGATGCGAAGGTGTGTTGGATGAGCCATCCCTTGCCGGATTCCGGGTCGTTGTTTGCCCACATCCTGGGTGGGGATCCTGCAGGGCACTTCAGCATCGAACCGGTGAAGCCTTCGCAGGTGTTGGCTCAGCGCTACGTGGACAACACCATGATCGTGGAGACGCGGTGGGCCGACGTTACAGTGACGGACTACCTGGAGCCCGCACCCGAGGGGATCACCAGCCTGGTCCGCGTGCTGTCCGGAACCGGATCAGCGCGCGTGGTTTTCGCTCCTCGGCCGGACTACGCCAACGCGCCGTTCAGCATGGAAGTCCGGGGTGACGAGGTGCATATTCTCGGCACCTCAGATCCGATCATCCTGTCCGCACCCGGGATCGACTTCACAATCTCCAGCGATGGCCGGTACGCCACCGCCACCGCTGAGGTCCGCCTGAGCGAGGGGCCCGTGGTTCTGAACATGCGTTGCGGGGATACCGAGCCGCCACCCGCGGACCCGGCCGGAGAACCCCACCGGCGTGCCGCCGTCGGGCTTGTGATGCGGGAGTGGGTCAAGGCCCTGCAGCTGCCCACCATGAAACCGTCGCTGGTGCGACGGTCGGCCCTGGTGCTGAAATCGCTGGTCCACGAGCCGACGGGCGCTGTCCTGGCCGCCCCCACTACCTCCTTGCCTGAGGGGATCGGTGGGACGCGCAATTGGGACTACCGTTATTGCTGGCTGCGTGATGGGTCCATGACGGTCAACGCGCTGGTGTCTTTGGGGTCCACCAAGGAGGCACACGGTTTCCTGGACTGGCTGGGCCGGATCCTGGAGAACGCACCCGGACCCGAATGGTTGCACCCTTTGTATTCGGTGACCGGCGCGCCGCTGTCCACGGAGGCGATCGTGGAGAGCCTGCCCGGTTATGCCGGCTCCCGGCCGGTGAGGATCGGAAACGCCGCCGACCATCAGGTTCAGCTGGACGTGTTCGGGCCAATCGCCGAGCTGATCAGTGACCTCGCCGAGCGGCAGGACTTCCTCCCGGACGAGCACTGGTTCCTCATGGAGCAGATGGCGCACGCCGTCATGGCGCGCTGGCACGAACCGGATCATGGCATCTGGGAAGCCCGCCGCGCGCCCCGCCACCACGTCTACACCAAGACGATGTGTTGGGTGACATTGGACCGGGCCCTGAAAACGGCAGCCAAGCACGGCCGTGTCCCGCACGCTGATTGGGCGCCGGAAGCGGCCACCATTCGGGCCGAAGTCCTCCGCGAGGGATGGGATGACTCCGCGCGGTCCTACACCGTGGCCTACGACAGCCCGGACCTGGACGCCGCGGTCCTGCACATCGGCCTCTCCGGACTTTTGGACGTGCAGGATCAGCGGTTCCTGGATACGGTCACCGCCGTGGAGCGGGAGTTGCGCGTGGGGCCAACGGTTTTCAGATACAGGTACGACGACGGCCTGCCGGGTTTGGAGGGCGGCTTCCACATCTGCACAACCTGGCTGATAGAGGCCTACCTGGCCGTGGGTCGATTGGACGATGCCCTGGAGTTGTTCAACCAGCTGGTGGCATTGTTCGGGCCCACGGGTTTGCTTCCCGAAGAGTACGATCCCGGCACCGAGACGCATCTGGGTAATCATCCGCAGGCCTACTCGCATCTGGGCTTCATCCGTTGCGCGCAGCTCCTGGATCATTACCTGGCCAGCGCCGACGTCGAATAACCCAACTAGATGACAGTAAACGCGCCACCCAAGCCTGAGTGGAGCGTTTGCTGTCACCTACTTGGGTGACCGGGGCGTTAGGTTAACAGCAACGCCACCGCGATCATCGCCGGAACTGCCACTATGGTGGTGACGAGCACGGTGTCCTTGGCTACGGTGATGCCGGCCTGGTAGCGGTTGGCGGCGACGAACACATTCTGGGCTGTGGGCAGCGCCGCTGTTACCACCACGGCAAACAACGCGTGCCCGTCCAGGCTTAGGGCAAAGCGCGCAAAAAGGTAGGCCACCAGCGGATGCACCACCAGCTTGAATCCGCTGGCCAGCAGGGTGTCGAGCCGGCGCCCGGATGATTTCTGCAGGGGACGGGACCCGTTCAGGCTCATGCCGAACGCCATCAGCATGGCGGGGATTGCGGCCCCGCCGATCAAGTGGATGGGCTCAAGGATGAGCGATGGAACCTGGAAGCCCGTTCCTGCCACGAGCAAACCGAGGGCCGATCCAACGATCATGGGGTTCTTGACGATCATCAGCACGAAGCGCAGGGGAGTGGTCCGGTGCGAGCTGGTGCTGGCATCCAGAGCCATGAGGTACATCGGAGTGAAGAACGCGAGCTGAAAGATCAGCAGCGGCGCTACATAGCTGGCATCACCCAGGACGAACACGGCGATGGGAATGCCCAGGTTCGCGGAGTTTGCCAGGGACGCGCTCATGGACGACATGAGGGCCTCGGGCATGGATCTACGGAGCCAGAACTTCACGATCAGGAAGAACAACAGGCCCGTGGTCACGGCGCCCACGGCCGTGACCAGCAGTGGTGCGGCAAAGACGTCGTGGAGCTTCGCCTTGCTCAAGGTCTCGAACAGCAGAGCCGGACTCGCAACGAAAAACGTCAACGAGCTCAGGACGGATCTGGCGTTATCCCCAAGGATGTTTCGGCGCCCAACAAACATGCCTACCAGGATGATGGCCCACACTACGAAGAAGCCGGACAGGACGCCGATCATGACGGCGTCGGGGCGGGGTTCCGGTGGATCACAAAGAACAGCCTAGCCACAAACCTGCGGTGAGTAAGCGTTTTCCCGGAAGGGTTCCGTTATATGGACAGCAAAGCGCCCGACGTCGGCACCCGGGTGGGTGCCGACGTCGGGCGCTGCTGTGGAAACCTAGCTGAGGTGCGCTGCGTTGCTGAGCGCGTGCGGCGGGCGCATGAGCCCGGGTGTGTGGGCCTCGGCGGGGTCGTTGCCGAGCTGCAGGATCTTGTTGTCCGCGCCCACGTGGACCACTTTGGGCTCGTAGCTGCGGGCTTCCTCGGTTGTCATCTCCGCGTAGGTGATCAGGATGACGATATCGCCAACATGCACCATGTGGGCGGCCGCGCCATTGATCCCGATCACGCCGGAACCGCGCTCGCCGGCGATGGTGTACGTCTCCAGCCGGGCGCCGTTGGTGACGTCCACGATGGAGACGAGTTCGCCGGGAAGGATGTCGGCCGCGTCCAGGAGGTCCAGGTCGACAGTGACCGAGCCGACGTAGTGAAGATCGGCGTGCGTCACCGTTGCGCGGTGAATCTTGGACTTGAACATTGTGCGGATCATAGTGCTGCCAGTTTAGCGCGGGACCCTTGCCCGGCGCTGTGACGTACCAGACGTTCGGGACCCCTAAAGCGTGAAAACGGTTACCATCGCTGAGGGTCACAACTGCCGAATCAAAGGACAAGAAGCTTGGACGGAGTGCTGAAGGGCTTCTTTGTGGTGGGCGTTGTCTTGCTGGTTGGCTACATCCTGGGAAAGACCAACGCCTTGGGTCCACAGGGGAGCAAAGTCCTCTCTACCCTGACCTTCATGGTGGGCCTGCCGAGCCTCATGTTCTCCACCATCGCCTCCCGCCACATCAGCGACGTCCTCAGCCAGACCGGCCTGATCTCAGTGGTTACCGCCTTGGCAGTGATGTTGGTGTTCGCAGCGGCGGGCGCAATCTTCCGTTGGGGTGTCCGGCGAACCACCATTGGTGCTTTGGCAACGGGGATCGTGAACTCCACCAATCTGGGCGTTCCGTTGTCCCTCTACATCCTGGGCAGTACCACCTACGTGGTGCCCATCATGTTGTTCCAGTTGGCACTGGTGACCCCGATCGCCCTGACCATCCTGGATCTGACCAACCCCACGGCCAGCAAAGTGTCAGTCGCGCGGATCCTGTCCACGCCGTTTCGGAACCCGGTCACCGTGGCGGCGATCCTGGGCGTGATCGTGAGCGCGCTTGGCCTTGAGCTGCCCGACTGGACGCTCGATCCGCTGAAGCTGGTGGCCCAACTTGCCGTTCCGCTCATGCTCATCATCTTCGGCATGTCCCTCCACGGAATTTCGGCGGGGCAGGGGATCGGAGATCGTGCGCCAACTACTCTCGCGGTCATCCTGAAATCCGCAGTCCAACCCTTGCTGGCCTGGTTATTGGCGGTCCTGGTTTTTCGGCTCGACTCCTTCAGCACGTTCGTGGTCACGGCGTGCGCGATCCTGCCGACCGGGCAGAACGTGGTGCTCTACGCCATCAGATACGGAGTGGGACAGAAGATCGCCCAGTCCACCGCCGTGACAACGTCCATTCTGGCAGTGCCGCTGCTGCTCGGGGCAGCGTGGGTGATGGGTTGAGTCTCGGGGCCGGCTATGGAACCGCGAGGTCGTGGGAAACATGCCAAGGCTCCCGCAAAGTTCCAGCGCCCCGGCACGTTTCCCGCGAAACCAGCGAATCGCCCCCCGGCGTCACTGTGCCGCGAGGATCTCCCCGTGCTCGTACCGCACCAGCTCTGTTCCGGCTGCCACCAGCTCCCGCAGCTCAGCCAGCCCGCCGGTCACGACACCGGCGGCCCGCGCCTGCACCAGCACGTTCCCCAACGCAGTCGCTTCCACCGGCCCCGCAATCACAGGCTTCCCCGTTGCGTCGGCGGTGAGCTGGCACAGCAATCGGTTCTGCGAACCTCCGCCCACAATGTGCACTACCCCCACATCGCGGCCGGTGAGGCGTTCGGCGTCGGCCAGGGTTCGCGCGTAACCGGCCGCGAGGCTGTCCATGATGCACCGCACGACGGCGGCGGGACGGTCCGGGAGTACGTCGCCTGTGTTGCGCACGGCTGCGCGGATGCGGTCCGGCATGTTGTCCGGAGCAGTGAACGCGGGATCGTCGGCATTGATCTGCGGCCCACCGGCCGGGAGCGCCGCGGCGGCTTCAAGGAGCGCGGGAAGCGCCTGACTGAAACCCTGCGCGGCCCAGGACCGCTGGCATTCACTCAGCAGCCACAGGCCGCCAACATTCCGGAGATACCTGATGGTGCCGTCCACGCCGCGTTCGTTGGTGAAGTTGGCTGTCCGGCTGGCCTCACTGAGCACGGGTGCGTCCAGTTCCACGCCTACCAAGGACCACGTGCCTGAAGAGATGTAGGCGAATTCCCGTTCAGAGGCCGGGACTGCGGCGACGGCTGAGGCGGTGTCGTGCGAACCCACCGCTACCACCTCGGTGTCGGCAAGAAGTCCGGTACGCTGCACCACGGACGGCAGCAGAGTACCGACCGTTTCTCCCGGCTGGATCAGCGGCGGGAAGATGTTCCGCGGGAACCCCAAAGCGTCCAGGAAGTCCAGCGCCCATTTGCCTGAAACGGCGTCGAAAAGCCCGGTGGTGGACGCGTTCGTGGCCTCGGTGCGGCGTTCACCGGTCAGCAGGAAAGCGATCAGGTCCGGGATAAGGAGAGCCTGCAAGCCGTTGAGTTCGGGTTCGGCTGCCAACTGGTAGAGCGTGTTGAAATGTAGGAACTGCAGCCCGGTGGTGGCGTAGAGCCGTTCAGGAGGAATCGCTGCGTGCACCCGCTCCACCATCATCCGGCTTCGCTCGTCCCGATAGCTGTACGGCACAGAGACGAGCTTGCCCTCGGAATCAAGCAATCCGTAGTCCACGGCCCAGGTGTCGATCCCGATGCTCGCGATCCGTTCGCCATTCCCAGCTGCCACGGAAGCGGCAGCCGCCAGGCCCTTCAGTACCTCAGCGAACAGGGCATCAAAGTCCCAGCGGAGGCCGCCGTCGAGCTCTATAACCCCGTTGGGAAAGCGGTGGATCGTCTCTAGCGTGACGCCGGTGGAGGGGGAGGCGCGGCCGAGCATGACGCGGCCGGAGGAGGCGCCGATGTCGACGGCGGCGAAGACCTTCCCGCCGTCGACATCGCCAAACGACGTGCTCATCGCAGGAACGCAGCAGCCACACCGGCGTCCACGGGAATGTGGAGGCCGGTGGTGTGGGAGAGTTCGTTGCTGGTCAGCACGGACGCGGCGTTGGCCACGTGTTCGGGCAGGACTTCGCGCTTGAGGAGCGTGCGCTGGGCGTAGTACTTGCCCAGTTCCTGCTCGTCCACGCCATAGACCGCAGCGCGCTTGGCGCCCCAGCCGCCAGCGAAGATGCCGGAGCCGCGGACCACTCCGTCGGGGTTGATGCCGTTGACGCGGATGCCGAACTCGCCCAGTTCGGCGGCGAGGAGGCGGACCTGGTGGGCTTGGTCTGCCTTGGTGGCGGAGTAGGCGATGTTGTTGGGGCCGGCGAACACGGAGTTCTTGGAGGAGATGTAGATGATGTCTCCGCCCAGGCCCTGATCGATCATGACCTTGGCCGCGGCCTTGGACACCAGGAACGAGCCCTTGGCCATGACGTTGTGCTGCAGGTCCCAGTCCTTCTCGGTGGTTTCGAGCAGCGGCTTGGAGATGGATAGTCCGGCGTTGTTGACCACCAGGTCCAGGCCACCGAAAGCCAGCACGGCTTCCTGCATGGCAGCGGCGATCTGGGCTTCGTCGGTTACGTCGGCCTGGACGCCGATGGCGACGTCGGAGCCGCCCAGTTCCGCGGCGACGGCTTGAGCGTTCTCAAGGTTGAGATCGGCAATGACGACGCACGCGCCGTCGGACGCCAAGCGGGTGGCGATCGCCTTGCCGATGCCCGACGCCGCACCGGTCACCAGCGCGATGCGGGTGGCGTGGGACTTGGGCTTGGGCATCCGGGCGAGCTTGGCTTCTTCCAGTGCCCAGTATTCGATGCGGAACTTCTCGGATTCCTCGATCGGGGCGTAGGTGGAGATGGCCTCGGCGCCGCGCATCACGTTGATGGCGTTGATGTAGAACTCGCCGGCCACGCGGGCGGTCTGTTTGTCCTTGCCGAAGGAGAACATGCCCACGCCCGGGACCAGGACGATGGCCGGATCCGCGCCGCGCAATGCCGGGCTGTTCTCGTCAGCGTGGCGGTCGTAGTAGGCCTGGTAGTCCTCGCGGTACGCCGCGTGCAGTTCCTTCAGGCGCGCTACGGAGTCCTCGATCGAGGCGTCCGCAGGCAGGTCCAAAATCAGGGGCTTGACCTTGGTGCGCAGGAAGTGGTCCGGGCAGGAAGTGCCCAGCGCGCCGAGTCGCGGATGCTCGGTTGAGGCGAGGAATTCAAGAACGACGGCGTCATCACTGAAGTGCCCCAGCTGCGGTTTGTCCGTGGAGGCCAGGCCGCGGATCACGGGCGCCAATGCCGCTGCCTTCGCGCGGCGTTCGGCTTCCGGGAGAGCGGAGTAGCCGGGGAGTTTGGCGCCGAAGGGCTCGGCCTTGCCGTTGTCCTTGATGTAATTCTCGGCCTGATCGATGATCCACAGCGAGTTGGCCTCGGCCTCTTCGGACGTGGCGCCCCAGGCTGTGATGCCGTGGCCGCCAAGGATGGTGCCGATGGCCTGCGGGTTGGCTTCCTTGATCGCGGCGATATCCAGACCCAGCTGGAAACCTGGCCGACGCCACGGAACCCAGACAACCTTGTCGCCGAACACCTTGGAGGTCAGCGCTTCGCCGTCCACCGCCGTCGCAATGGCGATGCCCGAGTCCGGGTGCAGGTGGTCAACGTGCGCTGCGTCCACCAGGCCGTGCATGGCGGTATCGATCGAGGGAGCCGCGCCGCCCTTGCCGTGGAGGCAGTAATCGAACGCGGCCACCATTTCGTCTTCACGTTCGACGCCGGGGTAAACGGACTTCAGTGCCTGCAGCCGGTCCAGCCGGAGTACTGCGAGGTTCTCCGCTTTGAGGGTACCGAGGTCGCCGCCGGAGCCCTTGACCCACAGGAGCTCAACGTCCTGACCCGTGACCGGGTCCTTCTCGGTGCCCTTGGCCGAGGTGTTGCCGCCGGCGAAGTTGGTGTTCCGCTTGTCCGCTCCGAGGCGGTTGGAACGGGAGATCAGTTCTTCAACAGTCGTGTTGGTTTCGTGCGTGGTCATGCTTATGCGCCCCATCCGGCTTGCTGGCCGCCTGCGCGGTCCTCGTTGATCTTCTTCTGGTAACCGCTGGCCTTGTAGGCAGCGATCGGGTCGGCGGGCAGGCCGCGGGATTCGCGCCACTCGGCCAGGACCGGGCGGACGTCGGTGTAGAAGGCATCGTTGAAGATGCCGTTGGCGGCCAGGACATCCCCGGCACGCTGGGCTTCGGTCAACGCGGCCGTGTCCACAAGCAGCGCACGCGCCGTCATTTCCTGGACGTTCAGGACCGAGCGGATCTGACCCGGGATCTTTTCTTCCAGGTTGTGGCACTGGTCCAGCATCAGGGCAACGCCTGAATCCTTCCCGAAGCCGCCACCACGGATGACCTCGTGCATGATGCGGAACAGCTGGAACGGATCGGCTGCGCCAACAATGAGGTCGTCATCGGCGTAGAAGCGGGAGTTGAAGTCGAAGGAGCCCAGCTTGCCCAAGCGCAGCAGCTGCATCACGATGAATTCGATGTTGGTGCCCGGGGCATGGTGGCCGGTGTCCAGGCAGACGAACGCCTTCTCGCCCAGGGCCAGGGTCTGCGCGTAGGAGGTACCCCAGTCCGGAACATCGGTGTGGTAGAAAGCGGGCTCGAAGAACTTGTATTCAAGAACCAGGCGCTGCTCGTCACCCAAGCCTGCGTAGATTTCCTGGAGGGACTCTGCCAGGCGGTCCTGGCGGCCGCGCATGTCATCCTGTCCCGGGTAGTTGGTGCCATCCGCCAGCCAGATCTTCAGGTCTTTCGAACCAGTGGCGTGCATGATCCCGATGCACTCCAGGTGGTGATCGATCGCGCGGCGGCGCACGGCCTCGTTGGACGAGGTCAGCGAGCCGAACTTGTACTCGTCATCCTGGAAGGTGTTGGAGTTGATGGTGCCCAAGCCAACGCCCAGGCCTTCGGCGTATTCGCGCAGGGCCGAGTAGTCGTCCACTTTGTCCCACGGAATGTGCAGCGCCACAGTGGGAGCGAGCCCCGTGAGCTCGTGGACCTTCGCGGCGTCGGCGATCTTTTCCTGGACGGTGCGCGGGGTACCCGGGGTGCCGAAGACCTTGAACCGGGTCCCCGAATTTCCATAGGCCCAGGACGGCACTTCAATGGCCAGTTCTCCCAGGCGGCCAAGAGCCGATTCTGTGGTGTTCATGATTGTTCCTTCTGCTGTCCGGTAGTGACGTCTGTATGTACTGGGGCGGCGGCGTTAGTGACGACGGCGGTGCCGGCCAATTGGTCTTCCAGGTTGAAAACTTCCTCGACTATTTCGAAGCCTTGGTCCGGAGGGACGTCGCTGTCCGCAAACAGGGTGGCCATTTCCGCCTGCCAACGGATGTTGACGTCGGTGAGGGCCATGCTGGCCTGTGCTGCTGCGTAGTCTTCGCACTCCAGATAGCCGATCAGTTGGCCGTCGGGGGCCAGGAACAGTGAGTAGTTGTTCCAGCCGGAGGCCTTGAGCGCCTGCAGCATCTCGGGCCAGACGGCGGCGTGGCGGCGCTTGTATTCGTCCATCAGTTCCGGCTGGACGGAAGAGCGGAAACATACCCTCATGCGGTTCTCCGGGTTACTCGTCTTTGAATCGTTTCATTTGTTACGATTCAAATTACCCTCGGAAACCGAAGGGTGTCAAGGCGTTTCCAGTTCCTTGATTTCAGCCAGCGAGAATGGAAAGCATGTCCCAGACAGCGAGCATCAAGGACGTTGCCAATCACGCCCAGGTAGCCGTGGGAACTGTTTCCAACGTGCTGAATTATCCTGATCGCGTTTCGCAGCGAACCAAGGAACGCGTCCTTAAATCAATCGCCGAGCTCGGGTTCGTCCGTAACGACGCCGCCCGCCAACTCCGCGCCGGGCAGAGCCGGACCATCGGCCTCATCGTGCTCGACGTCGGCAACCCCTTCTTCTCCTCCGTGGCACGCGCTGCCGAGGACGCGGCAACGGCGCTGGGCAGCGTTGTGCTGGTGGGGGACAGCGGCCAGGACGCTTCGCGGGAGGCGCACTATATGGACCTGTTCCAGGAACAGCGCGTCCAGGGCCTGCTCATCTCGCCCGTGGGCGACGTGTCGGCGCGGATCGACACCCTGCGGGAGCGCGGCGTCCCTACCGTGTTGGTTGACGAACTCGCGGACACCGATCGCTGCAGCTCTGTCTCCGTGGATGACCAGGAAGGCGGATACCTCGCCGCCAGGCACCTGCTGGACCTGGGCCGCCGTCGTCTGGCATTTGTTGGCACCCCGTCCATCCGGCAGGTGTCCAGCCGTCTCGAGGGTGCGCAGCGGGCCGTGGCTGAGGTCCCGGACGCCACGATTGAGGTTCTCGACTCTGCGGGGCAGACCGTGCTGGCCGGCCGCCAAGTGGGAAATGCTTTGGTGGAGCGCGACCCGGGTGAAAGGCCTGAGGCCGTTTTCTGCTCCAACGATCTCTTGGCACTGGGTGTCATGCAGTCGTTGACCATGCTGCGGACGCTCCGTATCCCGGACGACATCGCCCTCATCGGGTACGACGACATCGACTTCGCAATCTCCGCCGTCGTTCCTTTGTCCTCCATCCGCCAGCCCACGGAGGCGCTGGGACGGACCGCCATCGAGTTGCTCGCGGAAGAGCAGGAGAGCAACGGAACCAAGCACCGCACCGTCGTTTTCACGCCCGAACTTGTGGTGCGCCAAAGCACCGCCGGCTCACCCAACTAAGTCACCCAACTAAGTGGCAGTTAAGCGCGTTTTGAGCTCGGCAAAGTCATAGGGTCGTTGCAACGCTCTGATTGATGGAGCGTTTCATGGTCAAGTTGTTTCCCCCGACTGCGCATACTGAGTTTCTTGATTTGGTGTGTGGTGGGGCCTCGGTTCTTCAGGCGTCACGGCGTGTCGGAGCGGTGCATGCGACCGGGGGAAACTGGTGGACTCAGTCTGGCCTGATGATGACCGTGAACATTGGCGCTGTCGGGGGTCTTGCCGATCCCGCGCCGTCAGCAGCGGGCCCGGGCCGGGCTTTGGACTTGGATGAGCGGGGCATGATCCAGATGGGTGTTGGTCTGGGGCTGAGTTACCGCACGATTGGCGAATTGATCGGGCGGGACAAGTCCGTGATCTGGCGCGAGGTCAAACGACACACGTCCGCCGATGGCAAGTACTACGCCTCGGTCGCGCACGCAAAAGCACATCAGGACAGGCGCAGGCCCAAGCCCTTGAAGCTGGTTGAGGAAGAGGGTTTGTGCCGGCTGATCGGGGTGTGGATGGACGATGGGTGGAGCCCGAAATTGATCTCCTCGATGTTGGCGTACTACTTCGGCGACGATCAGACTATGCAGGTGAGCCACGAGACGATCTACCAAGCCCTCTACGTCCAAACCCGCGGGAACCTGCGGGCGGACCTGGCCGAGAAGCTCAGCCTGAAACGCAAGAAACGCGTTCCGCACACCAGCGACCGCCATAAGAACAGCCCTTACGGTGAAGCTTTCAAGATCAGCCAACGCCCGCCCGAGGTCCAGGACCGGGCAGTACCCGGGCACTGGGAAGGGGACCTCATTATCGGCACCGACGGAACCGCGATCGGCACGTTGGTGGAACGCTCAAGCCGGTTCACGATCCTGCTGCACCTGCCCGGGGACCACACCGCGGAGACCGTAGCTGCCGCGATGATCCGGGAGATGGCATCCCTCCCGGATCACCTGCGACGCTCGATCACCTGGGACCGCGGGACCGAGCTGGCCGACTACGCGAAGATCCAAACCGCACTCGAAACAACCCTGTATTTCTGCGACCCGCACTCGCCCTGGCAACGCGGCACGAACGAGAACACAAACCGGCTCCTACGGTTCTGGTTTGAGAAAGGCACCGATCTTTCAGTGCACACTCCCGAGGACCTGCGCCGAGTCGCGGCGAAACTCAACCGCAGGCCCAGACCAACCCTGAATCTCGAAACCCCAGCCAACCGGCTAAACCAGCTGCTACAAGCGGCCTAAACCCCCAGCGTTGCTCCCACCAGTTGACTTTGCCCTCTCATGCCGCGCTCAACTGCGACTCACTTGGGGAGGCTTACGACGCGCGGAGCCCGGCGAGATAGCCCACCGACGCCAACGCATCGGGCTGCTTCGTCTGACGAACGAGCCCCGGGGTGGACGCCGCAATCCGATCGGCCGAGCGACCCAGGCACTGCAGGAAGCTGGTGATGGAGACGCCGGCCTGCGACTTTTGCCGGAGGGCCGAGATGTGCCGCCGCGCTGCGCAGCCACTGATGCTGGTGGCTACCACCTGGTCCGCAAGGACGTGGTCCATTGCCGGAACCAGCGCGATGCCGAGCCCCGAACGGACCATGTTGCGGATGGCATCGTAGTTGTTGCTGCGCACCGTGATGCGGGGTTTGAATCCGCCGCTGGCACACAGGTGCCTGAGGCAGGCGTCGCCGGAGGAGTCCTCCTTGGTGGAGACCCAGCCTTCTTCGGCGAGGTCCTGCAGGGTGATGTTTTCCGCTGCGGCCAGGCGGTGGGATTCGGGGAGCAGGAGCAGCAGGTCCTCGGCAAGGAGGGGCGTCGCCACCACGTTTGACGGCCATTGTTGGGGGACGATGTCGTAGTGGAACACCACGGCGACATCGAGTGTTGAATCCCGGATCATGCTCGCGAGTTCGGAGGGTCCGCCCTCTTCGAGTTCCACGGTTGAATTGGGGTGTCGTCGCAAGTAGGACGCCAGGCCGCCGGGAAGTAACCTTTGGCTTGCCGTGCTGAAGCTGCCCAGCCGCATGAGGCCGTAGTCTCCCTTGCTGAAGCCCTTCATGTCGTCTTCCAGGTTGCCCAAGGCGTTGATGATGTCGTTGGCGCGGGCGGCCAGGAACTTCGCTGCCTCGGTGGGCCGGATGCTTTGGGCGTCGCGTTCCACCAGCGGAGCCTGAACTGCGCGCTCGAGGGCGGCGACCTGCTGCGAAACAGCTGAACCGGTGTAGCCGATTTCTCTTGCTGCGTCAGCGAAGGAGCCAGTCCGGAGGACCACGGACAGGGTGCGCAAATGGACGGGATTGAGCATGGCCTGCCTACTTCCCTGTTGGCGGCGTGAGCAGCCGTTCCACGTCAACGGCGCCACCCCCGGCTTCGAAGTCCAGCTGCACCTGTTCCCGCAGCCTGGCGTCCGCGAGGTAGTCGGCCATGGTCAAAGCCAGCCCCACCGCACCGTCCACCACGGCGGTATCGCCTGCGGGGCTGATGGAATGCTGGCCGAACTCAACTGTGTGCATGACAGCGGTTTCGCGGGAGATGCTCACCGTGGGATGGATGGACGGGATCCGCAGGCTCACGTTCCCCAGGTCCGTAGACCAGCCGCCGCCTACCAGCTCGGTCTCCAGGGTGATGGCCCTGCCCCGGGCGGACATGTGGCCGTGGTAGCGGGCGGCCAGGGCGTCATTGCTGCGGACGGGTAGGTAGGCGGGGAACGGGTCCCAATTGGTTTCAAGCCGTGTGCCCGTCATGAGCGCTGCGCCCTCCAGGATGTCCTGCACCTTTTGCGAAATGTCCACCAATCCGGCTGGGTCCAGGGAGCGGATTTCGACGACGGCGCCCGCCAGGTGCGGGACGACGTTCACCGCAGTTCCACCCTCGGTGATGAGGCAATGGAGGCGGTCCGTTGCGGGGATGTGTTGGCGAAGCGCGGCGATGCCCTGGTAGGCGGCCACGACGGCGTCTAGTGCATTGCGGCCCATATGCGGCGCGGATGAGGCGTGGGCGGCGACGCCGTGGAAGGTAACCTCAACGTCGCGCACAGCGAGGGAGGCGAAGGAAGCAGCCTCGTATTCCCCTGTGAATGGGTGGAGCATCACCACGGCATCGATGTCGTCAAAAGCGCCTGCCCGGGCCAGGAGTTCCTTGCCGTTTCCGTTTTCTTCGGCCGGTGTGCCGATCAGAACAACGGAGCCGCCGAGTTCTTCCACCTTGGCGGCAACCCCGAGGAACGCTCCGACGGCGGCAGCACAGATGACGTTGTGTCCGCAGCCATGGCCGACACCCGGAAGAGCGTCGTATTCGGCCAGGACCGCCACCTTGGGAGAGCCGGAGCCGGCTTCCGCCCGAAGGGAGGTGCGGAGGCCGTATCGGCCCACTTGGACGGAGAAGCCACGGTAGCGAAGGAACTCGGCCGTGAAGGCAACGGAAAGGCGTTCCTCAAAGCCGACCTCGGCGATGCCGTGAATTCCGTGGCTCAGCTCCTGGAGGTCTGTGCTGAGGTCCTCGATGGTGTTGGTGATGCCTCTGGCGATGGATTCGGGGGCTCCGAGGATGCCGGTAAGGGTCAATTTGGACGGGCGAGTCTCCACGATGTCCACGTGGCGTCCTTTCGCAGGAAAGTGAGGGGGCCAGCTCCGGACACCGTCGTCCGAAGCTTGGCTCGTTGTTTAACTTAAGATACAGCCGGATTTGTCTTAAGAATAGCTAATCATGCAAGAATGTTTCATGACCGAAAAAGCCCTTCCGGACGTGCCAAGGCTCCGCCTTCTCAATGAGGTTGCCCGGCAGGGATCCTTGGCTGGTGCAGCCCGGGTCCTGGGCATCACGTCTTCAGCCGTTTCACAGCAGATCAGCATCCTTGAACGCGAAACCGGGGTTCAACTCCTGGACCGCTCATCCAGGGGCGTGGGGTTGACCGGCGCCGGCGAGATCCTGGTGGAACATGCCCGGGCCGTCGTCCGCCTTCTGGAGGCAACCCGTGCGGAGATGGACCAGCTGAGCGGCGAGCTTGCCGGGAGGGTCCGGATCGGTTCGATCCCCTCCCTTGCCCGGACGGTACTCCTGCCGGTCGCCGAAAAACTCGAGGTGACGGTTCCCGACGTCGAACTGACCGTGAACGTTGTTGAGCCGGTGGACAGCATCGAGCAACTGCTCAATGGTGCCCTGGACATTGCCATAGTCGATCTCTACGACAACGTGCCCATGGCGTTTCCGGACTACCTGCTGACCAGGGAAGTCCTGAGTGAGCCATTGGTCCTGGTCACGCCTCCGGACTACGAGGTCCCGCCCCGGCTCAAGTTAGCGGACCTCAAGAACGAAGCCTGGGTGCTGACCCCGGATGCTGGAGCCTGCGGGCAGGCCGTCCGGTACGCCTGCCGGAACGAGGGATTCGAGCCCAACATCCGCTGGGTGGTGGACGACCTCCTGTTGCTGGTTGAGTCGATTTCGCGGGGCAGGGGCATCTCGTTGCTCCCGCCGTTGTCCGTGGACAGCACGGTGGCGCCGGTCGGGATCCACGCCTTCGACAAGCCGCACATCCAAAGGCGCGTGCTCACTGTGACGCGCAGCAGCGATGCCAGGCGGCCCATCGTCAAGGCCGTCCTGGACGAAATCCACAGCCTGCTGGGTGCCGCTGCAGCCTAAGCTGCGTACCGCCGTCGGGCCTATTTTCGTAGGTCCCGGAGCCACCCATTGATTTCGGAAACAGCTTCGTGAAGGTCGGCGTCCATGCCAAGGGATTGGGCCAACTGGGCGAAACCGGTACCCCAGCTGGCGTGGACGGCTATTTCAGTCGGCCATGCCTTGGTTTTGAGGCCGTTCTTAGCCCCATTCAACGCGCGGGTGTCGAAGATATCTAAGCATGCCCGGTTGACCTCCGAAGTTTCCCGCCCGTTGTCAAAAATGTTGCGTTTGAGCAGCAGGATGTCCAATACATCGCGTTCCCGTTCCTCGTGGCCCGGACCGGTGCAGGCGTGCATCTTCTGGGCGATTTGGTATTCCGGCGAAATGGACACCAGCGTGTGGACAGGTGTTGGCACTCCAAATGGTTCCAGGCGAGGAGCCGGCACTTCATCGGCCGAGGTTGCCAGGTCACCTTCGCTAAAGGACACCTCCAGGACTACCTTCCGGAGCAGCTTCTTCGCGAAGACGACCTGTATCTCGTGCCTGCGCGGATTTGTGGCGGCCACGGCAACATCGATTTCCCCGGTGCGGGCCTTCAGGATGAAGGAAAAATCACCAAGAGGTTGAACCAAAGTGTCCTGCAGGAACTCTTGAAAGCGATCAGCCTCTTCAGTGAAGAAAGTGTCGACGTCCTGCGTTGCTCGAGCAGCAGGGTGAAGAGACCACTCCAGATATGCGCCGCCCTTGAGGCGCAAAACCGGCAGGCCATCACTGCCTTTCCGGCGCTGCAGGGCCGCCATAAGGACGCTCGCCGCTATGGTCCAGGTAGTCACTTGCTCCGGCTCGCCGGTGTCCGCATTGCGAATCCCTGCCAGCAGGGACGTCGCCGTTCTCGCGGGCTTGATCCGGTCCTGCAGTCCCTCGTACTTCATGCCCCGGTCCCCTCAAGGCTGTATTTTTGGTGCAGTTGGAGTGCTTCGGAGTCCAATATAAGGTCCCGGCGGGTTGCGGTTTGGATCGCTTGGCGCCCCAAGTCATGCCTGAGTCCCTGGTCCAAGGCCCGGCCGATGGCCTGATGGACCGCGACCATCGGTAGGCCACGGTGGTACTCGACGTCGAATCTGCCTTTGTGAAGCCGGTAGTATTCCTTCCCCTTGCGGCGCACCCGGACCCCCGGAGGGACGGCCACATGAAGTTCCCGGGGGTTTACATCGCAAAGTTCAAGAATGACCAGAACGCTTTCGGAATCAATGACGGCCTGCGGGCCAGCCCAGAGGAGGGCCAGTCGATATTCGGTTGTCTCATCCACTGGGATTTCGGGGAACCGGTAGATACCTTGCAACTCCCGCGTCAGGCGTCCCCGGAGAGCCATACGGGATAGCGCTTTCGGGTCCATCCCCACGGCAACGGCGGATTCCGTTTCCACGAAGCCTCCGTTGTCCATCCCAAGCTCCCTCAGCTCACTAACCTTGGTCATGCCAAAAGGTTACCATTTTTAGTCACCTTTTGGCGTTTTTCGAGTATTGGGCGCCGCTGCAGCCTAAGCCGCGTGCCGCCGTCGGGCCTTGGATGGCAGGCAAAAGAATCTCTTTCGGCAGCCCCAGCAAACCTCGTTCTGTGGGCCGGTCAAACGCCTGTTTTTCGTTCCATGCTTGAAGTGATCAGTGACGATCACCACAAAGGAGAACGAAAAATGACCACCCTCGAACGACGCTTCGCAGAGGTTCCCGGACACTGGCAGGTGCCAGGCCACTTCAAGATCAACCACAGCCACGGCATCCGCGTTGGGGACATGATTTACGTGGGCGGCCAGGAGGACCTCGACGCAAACGGCAACGTCAACAACCCCGGCGACATCGTGGCCCAGTGCAAGAACGTGATGGAGTCCCTGAAGCGGGTCATCGAGAGCCTCGGCGGCACCATGGGCGACGTCGTCCAGTTCAACACTTTCTACGCCGGCGAACTCAGCTACGAAGAGTGGCAGCGCACCTACGACATCCGCTTCAGCTACTTCCCCGCCCCCGGCCCCACCGCAACGGGCATCCTGATTGGCGAGGAACTGAACCTGCCCGGCATCCGCGTCGAAGTCAACGCGGTCGCCATTGTCGGCAGCGCCGCCACCCGCGTTGAAGCGTTCGACGACGGCACCCAGGCAACGCTCGACGTTCCCGTGGAGGTGGCCGGCAATGACTGAGGTCAAGCCCCAGCTTGGCGTTATCCTCTGCGACCTCGACTCGTATCCCGTGGATTACGTCGAATGCCTCACCCCCGATGCGCCAGGCATCAGCGACAACCCCGTGGGTTTCTTTGAGAATCCGGCCAGCTGGCAGGGCCTTCCCGTAGCTTACGCAGTGGCGCGCGGCGCCCGCGTTGAGCCGCTGGTCAATGGGGAGCCGGAGGCCGTTGAAGCCTTTTGGGCGGCCAGCGAAAAGCTGGCCCACTGCCCGCTGGTCATCACCGACTGCGGCTTCTTCTTCTACGCACGCAAGGACATGCGCAAAACGGCCAACGTGATCACCAGCGGACTGGACCTGCTGCCCATAGCGTCAGTGCTGACCGATCGGGAGATTGGCGTGCTGACGGTTTCGGAAAGCCTCGCTTCGAAACTCCTTGGCGATCACGTGCTGTCCTCACGAATCGTGATCGCCGGCATGGAAAGCGAGCCCGGCTGGGCAACCATGCTGACCAACGACCACGCACTGGGCAATGGCTGGGACCAGGCCATGCTCAAGGACGGCGTCGCTTCCGTAGTGAAGCGGGAATTCGGACCCGGAGGGCGCTTCGAAAACATCGGCGTCCTGGTCCTTGAATGCACCCTGCTGCCCGAGTTCCGCCAGGAAATCCGCAAGTACACCAACGTGCCGATCCTCGATATTGCCTCCTTCGCGCTGAACGCCCTGGGTGCTGGTTTCGACGCCGGCACGGGTTTCGACGCCGGTGCGGCCCCGGCGCCTGTCGGCGCCGCTTTGAGCCAATGACACAAGTCAGGAACGAGTTAGCCATGCAAGAAGACGCGGGGCACGACCGGATCGCCATCTCGCTTGAATCAGTGGTCAAGCGATACGGGGATCACACAGTGATCAACGACGTGTCGTTGTCCGTCCGGGAAGGCGAAGTGATCGCCATCATCGGGCCCAGTGGTGCAGGCAAGAGTACACTGCTGCGGTGCATCAACCTCCTGGAGGTCCCGGACAGCGGCCGGGTCACGGTGGAAGGCAACCACGTGGATGCCGGAAACCCGATCAGCCACAAGGACCTGGTCCGCCTCCGCCGCAACGTGGGCATGGTGTTCCAATCCTTCAACCTTTTTCCGCACATGACAGTCCTGAGGAATATCTCCCTTCCGCAGGAACGCGTCCTTGGACGAAACACCAAGGAAGCCGATGCCCGTTCCATGAAGCTCCTGAAACGGGTAGGGCTGGCGGACAAAGCCAACCAATACCCAAGCCGTTGCTCGGGCGGACAACAGCAAAGGATCGCCATCGCACGGGCTTTGGCCCTGGAGCCGCGTGTGATGCTCTTTGACGAACCCACGTCCGCACTGGACCCCGAGGTGGGGCTCGAAGTCCTGGCCGTGATGCGGGAACTGGCCGCCGAAGGAATGACCATGGTGGTGGTCACCCATGAGATGCAGTTCGCCAAGGACGTTTCGGACCGCGTGGTGGTCATGGCGGAGGGGGCCATCCTCGAGGAGGGCGATCCCGCCGACGTCTTCACCGCTCCCACCATGGACCGGACGCGGAAATTCCTCCGCGCTGTTTTGGAGCGCTGACATGGAAGCCCTGGCTGTGGTGGCGCAGGGCGTCACCATGACGCTCCTGTTGACCCTCTCATCATTCCTGCTGGGAGCCGTGGGAGGCATTCCCTTGGCGCTCGCCCGCCGCTCACAGATAGGCGCGGTCCGTTTCGTTGCCCGCGCCGTCATCGAGCTGCTTCGCGGAATCCCCCCGCTGGCGTGGTTGTTCATCATCTACTTCGGCATCGGAACCGGAGCAATCGAGCTGAGCTCCTTCGCTGCCGCGGTGATCGGGTTCGGCCTGGTGGCCTCCGCCTACATGGCGGAAATCTACCGCGGTGGCCTGACGGCGATTCATGAAGGCCAGTGGGAGGCCAGCGATGCCCTCGGACTTTCCCGGGCCGCAACACTGGCCACCGTCATCGGTCCGCAAGTTCTGCGGGTCTCCATTCCTGCGGCGGCCACCTTCGCCATCGGCCTGCTGAAGGACTCCTCGGTGGCATCCGTTATCGGTGTGCAGGACACCATCTACTGGGCAAGCCATCAGTCCACGGTGAGCGGAGACGCCATTGTCCCGTTCCTTTACGCGGCCGGCCTGTATGTGGCCATGACCATTCCCTGTGCCTGGGCCACCCGGCAGCTGGACAGCAAGCTCCGGAAGCGGGTTGCGCGATGACATTCTTCAACGATTGGGTGGACTACTTCCCGGACCTGCTCAGCGGACTGGGCGTCAGCCTCCAACTCACGCTCGTCACGCTGCTGATGGGCCTGCCGGCCGGATTGCTCCTGGCCTTGGGGGCCGGTTCCCGGAACAAGGCTGTCCGGATGATCTCCATCGGTGTGATCGAAATTGGCCGCGGAACACCGGCGCTTGTGGTGCTCCAGCTGTTCTACTTCGGGCTTCCCAGCGCCGGGATGACGTTGACATCGTTCGTGGCCGCTTCCCTGGCGTTGGCGTTCACTACGGCCGCCTACACCAGCGAGATCCTCCGTGGAGGTTTGCAGGCTGTCCCCGGCGGCGAAGTGGAAGCCGCCCACGCCTTGGGCATGGCCCGGCGCGACATCCTGCGTTTTGTTGTGATTCCACAAGGAGTCAGAATCGCCATCCCGCCGCTCATGGGATTCGCGATCATGGTGTTCCAGGCGACCTCCCTGGCCTACACCATTGCCATGCCGGAATTGATGAGCCAGGCCTACTCCATCGGCTCGATCACCTTCCGCTACCTGAGCATCCTTACCCTCGCGGGCCTTATGTACGCACTGATCACCATTCCCGCGAGTTCCCTGAGCAACTTCGTTGAGCATCGTTTGGCGCGTCACCGTTGACACGCCAATTAGGCAAAGGACCCAGCATGAAACTACGAATGATCGCGTCGGCCGTGGCCGCACTGGCGCTGGCAACTGCCCTCAGCGGCTGTGGTGGCGGAACGGAGGCGGCAGGATCCAAAACTGCGGTCGACTGCAAGCCGGCTTCCGAGTTCGGAACCATGAAAAAGGGCACCCTCACGGTGGCGGTATACGAGGCCCCGCCGTACGTGACCTTCAAGGGCAATGAACTTGGGGGAGTGGACGGCGATATCCTTACAGGCTTCGCCGAGAAGCAATGCCTGGACATCGCCACGGTTTCCGCTGCTGCTGCGGCCGTCATTCCCACGGTCCAGGGCGGCCGGGCGGACATCGCGACCGGTGGTTGGTGGCGTTCGGCAGCACGCGCCGAAATCCTTGCGCTGACCGACCCCATTTATACGGACCAGATGGTCCTTATTTCCAAGGACGGCATCACCAAGGCATCGGACCTCAATGGCAAGAAGGTCGGCACGGTCAATGGCAACGTATGGGTGGATGATGCCAAGAATTACCTTGGTGGCGACCTCCAGCTTTACAAGGCTCCCGTGGACCTGTTCCAGGACCTCAAGTCAGGCCGGATCGATGTGGGGATCGACGGCTTCGGCGAGGCCCACAACAACAGCAACGGACTCAAAGTCGAAGTGATGGAGCCGGACAATGCCATCAAGGCCTCGCTTGAACCGCCGCAGACCTGCCTCCCAGTTACGAAGGACAACGCAGGCCTGTTGGCAGCACTGAATGCCTATGTGGACGGACTGCGGAAGGACGGAAGCCTGGAGAAGATCGTGGTGAAGAACGGTTTCCCGGCGTCCTCCATCAACACCGGGGCGGCACGTTTGATCGCCTAGCCCCCGCCCAAGTAAGTAGCAGCAAATGCCGTTATGGAGCCTCATAACGGCATTTGCTGTTACCCAGTTGGGCCCGGAAGGACACTACAGAGCGTAGATGGTCCAGGAGGCTTCGTGCCCGGCGCCCGGTTCAAGCCGGATCAGGTCCGTACCGCTGTTGAAGGCATCCGGCGGGCAGGTCATCGGCTCCACCGCCAGGCCGATCCGGTTTGGCAGGGGTTCGGGCTTATCAGCCGTATGGATTTGCAGCCACGGGCAGCTTTCGTCCCAGGACATGCCGACGCCGGTGCCCGCCGGGTCCCGCAGCGACAGCCGCGCCAGCCCGGCGTCGAACGCTATGTCCGTGAAGGCGTGGTCAATCTCGGTGCTGCCGATCGGCCTCGCGGAGCGGAAGTCGAAAGCGTGGCCTTCGACTGGCTCCAGCGAAACCGGCAGCAGCCTGTCGGCGGTGACTTCGAGGTAGGTCCGGGCTGGAACTTCCAGGATCCACTCATCCAGCGGTGAAGATCCTGCCACCAGGTACGGGTGCGGGCAGACGCCGTAGGGGGCGGCGGCGTCGGCCGCGTTGCGTGCGGTCACGTTGGTGTGGAGCCCGGCGTCGTCCAGCACATACCGGGCCGAGAGCTCCAGTACGAACGGGTAGCCTTCGGTAGGCCCCACCGTGCACGTCAAGGTGAGGGAACCGGCGTCGGACTCCTTCAGCGACCAGTCGAGAGGATAAGCGAGCCCATGCAGTGCCGTGCCCCGCTCGGGTTCGGTGACCTCCAACTGGTGAGCGACGCCGTCGAACGTGTACCTTCCATCAGCGATCCTGTTGGGCCACGGCGCGGCGATGATGCCACGGTAATCCGGGATCGGTCCGCCTTCCGGAAACGGGACCACGAGGTCGCGGCCCTCAAACTGCAGGACACGAAGCGCAGCTGCGCGGGCAGCCACAACAGCCGTGTAGCCACCCGCCGTCAGCGTGAATTCGGTGCTCACAGGCCGCCGGCCAGTTTGTAGTAGGCGGCGTTCCAGGCGAGTTCCTTCTTGAACTGCTTGATGGTGGTGTCCTCGTCAATGGTGAGGAGTTCGGTTTTGGCGATCTCGGCGAAGTCCTCGAACACCTCCATGCCCACCTGCGTGGAGAGGACCGTGTGGTGCGCTGCGCCGGCGGTGAGCCATGCGGCGGCCGAGGTGGCGAAGTTCGGCTTGGGCTCCCAGAGCGCTCGCGCCACGGGGAGGTTCGGGAGCGGCTGGTCGAGGTCGACGACGTCCACGGCGTTCGCGACCAGGCGGAAGCGGTCGCGCATATCGGACAGCGCGACGACGACGCCGGGACCTGCGTCGGTGTCGAACACCATGCGGACGGGATCTTCCTTGCCGCCGATGCCCAGGGGGTGGATCTCGACGCGTGGCTTCCTGGCGGTCAGGGAGGGGCAAACCTCGAGCATGTGCGCGCCCAGGATCTTTTCCGAGCCCGGTTCAAGGTGGTACGTGTAGTCCTCCATGAGCGAGGCACCGCCGGGCAGCCCGGAACCCATGACCTTGGCGGCGCGGACCAGGATGGCCGTTTTCCAGTCGCCCTCGGCGCCGAAACCGTAGCCATCGGCCATGAGCCGCTGGACGGCCATGCCCGGGAGTTGGCGCAGTTCGCCGAGGTCCTCGAAGGATGTGGTGAACGCTGCGGAGCCGTTTGTGTCGAGGAAGCTGCGCAGGCCGAGTTCGATGCGGGCGCTGTAGCGGAGGGATTCGTGGCGGGCACCGTCTTTTTGCAGTTCCGGAACCACCTCGTAGAGGTTCTCGTATTCGGCTACCAGGGCGTCGACGTCGGACTCTTCCGCGCCGTGGACAGCGTCGGCGAGCTCGTTGACGGACCAGGTGTTGACCGAGACGCCGAAGCGCAGCTCGGCTTCGGTCTTGTCGCCTTCGGTGACGGCGACGTTGCGCATGTTGTCACCGAAACGGGTCAGTTTCAGTGTCCGGACCGCGGCCCAACCGGCGGAGGCGCGCTGCCAGGCGCCCACTTGGCGGGCGACCTCCGGGTTGCTGACGTGCCCGACGACGGTCTTCCGCGGCACTCCGAGGCGGGCCTGGATGTACCCGAATTCCCGGTCGCCGTGGGCTGCCTGGTTGAGGTTCATGAAATCGAAATCAATGTCGGCCCAGGGGAGGTCGCGGTTGGCCTGGGTGTGCAGGTGCAGGAGCGGTTTGCGGAGGGTGTCCAGGCCTTGGATCCACATCTTGGCGGGGCTGAAGGTGTGCATCCAGGCCGTCACGCCGATCACGGAATCATCCGAATTAGCCTCCAGTGCGGTGCGGCGGATGGCGTCGGAATCGGTGAGGACGGGCTTCCAGACGAGCTTGACCGGTACGTCGGTGTTGGCGTTGAGGGCGTTGGCGATTTCCTGCGACTGTGCAGCGACCTGCTTCAGGACGTCCTCGCCGTAGAGGTGCTGGCTGCCGGTGAGGAACCAGACCTCGTACTGCTCCAGCGATGTGGAGTTGGCGGACGTGTTGTTGGTGGTGGGCATTTCGTGGCTCCTGGGTGTGGCTTTGACGTGGGCGGTGGGGTTTGGCTGGTCCGCGTCAGCGGCCATAAACGTTCTGGTAGCGGTCGTACAGGGACTCGATCTTGGCCTGGTCGATGGGCAGTGGCTCCCCAAGCTGGCGTGAAATGTGGACGGTCCTGGCAACTTCTTCGCACATCACGGCGGCTTTGACGGCCTCGCGGGCGGACTTGCCGATGGTGAACGGGCCATGGTTCTGCATGAGGACTGCCGGGGAGTTGGAGTTCTTCAACGTCTCCACGATGCCTTGGCCGATCGAGTCATCGCCGATCAAAGCGAACGGCCCCACGGGGATGGGTCCACCGAATTCGTCGCCCATCATGGTCAGCACGCAGGGTATTTCTTCTCCGCGGGCCGCCCAGGCGGTGGCGTAGGTGGAGTGGGTGTGCACCACCCCGCCTACCTCGGGCATGTGCCGGTACACGTAGGCATGCGCTGCGGTGTCGGAGGACGGTGAGAGGTCCGGGTTGCCCGAATCGACGGTGCCGCTGCTGCCGGTGTTCATGCCCCGGACAGGGGTGCCGTAGAGGTCGGTGACCACCATGAGCTCAGGGGTCAGGTCGTCGTAGGAAACACCGGAGGGTTTGATGACCATCAGGTCATGGCCCGGAATTCGGCCGGATACGTTGCCTGCGGTCCAGACCACCAGTTGGTAGCGGGTCAGTTCGGCGTGGAGCTCGCAGACTTCCCTGCGGACTTGTGCGATGGTGTCCAGGAGGTTGCTCATGCGGACACCCGCTCGGCTTCGTCGGTAGTGGAGTTCGACGCCGGATCGCCCGGTGCGCCGTTGCCCTGCGCCTGGCGCTGGATGGCCTTCAGCCGGTGCATGACGTTGTTGGCGCCCCGCCCGAAGTAATCGTGGAGGGTCCTGTATTCCTGGAACAGGGCCTCGTAGGCAGCCACGTTTTCCGGGATCGGAGTGTAGACGGCGCCGGGTGCGGCAGCCATGGCAGCCGCTGCCTCCCGGATATCCTTGTACGCCCCGGCAGCAACTGCGGCGTGGATGGCCGAGCCGAGGGCCGGACCTTGTTCGGAGCCGATGGTGGAGAGTTGCAGTCCGGTGATATCGGCGTAGACCTGCATGAGGAACTTGTTCTTCAACAGGCCGCCGGCCACTATGAATTCCTTGACCGGCACACCCGAATCGCGGAAGGCATCGACGATGGTCCGCGTGCCGAAAGCGGTGGCCTCCAGCAACGCCCTGTAGGTGTCTTCGGGTTTGGTGGCCAACGTCTGGCCGACCACCACGCCGGAAAGCTCGTGGTCGACCAGCACGGAGCGGTTGCCCGAGTGCCAGTCCAGGGCGATCAGGCCGTGCTCTCCAATGGCCTGCTTCTGCGCGAGTTCCGTGAGGTACTCGTGGATGCCCAAGCCCTTCTCTGCCGCGGCCTTGTGGTATTCCGGCGGCACACCGTTCTTGGTGAACCAACCAAAAATGTCGCCCACTCCGGACTGGCCTGCTTCATAGCCCCACAAGCCGTCGACAATGCCACCGTCCACGACGCCGCACATGCCGGGGACCTCGCGCAGAACATCGCCGTTCATCACATGGCAGGTGGAGGTCCCCATGATCGCCACGAGCTGTCCCGGTTCCACAGCGTTCGCCGCCGGTGCGCTGACGTGGGCGTCCACGTTACCGACGGCCACTGCGATTCCCGGAGGCAGGCCGGTCCACCCCGCGGCTTCTTCGGTGAGGTAACCCGCGGCATCGCCGAGGCGGCCGATGGCGTGTTCGAGTTTGCTGCTGACGAAGTCCTTGAAATCAGGATTCAGTGCTGACAGGAAATCCTCCGATGGGTACTTCCCGTCCTGGTAAATGCCCTTGTAGCCGGCCGTGCACGCGTTCCGGACGTAACTTCCGCAGAGCTGCCACACGATCCAGTCCGCGGCTTCAACCCAGTGATCCATCGCTGCGTAAACTTCCGGGTCCTCTTCAAGAAGCTGAAGACCCTTGGCGAACTCCCACTCCGAAGAGATCAGGCCGCCGTACCGGGGGAGCCAGGCCTCGCCGCGCTCCTCGGCGAGCTGGTTGATGCGGTCAGCCTGCGGCTGCGCCGCGTGGTGCCGCCACAACTTAACGAACGCGTGCGGACGGTCCGCGAAACGGTCCAGTTCGTTCAGCGGCGTCCCGTCCGCCGTCGTCGGAACCATGGTGCAAGCGGTGAAGTCAGTAGCGATCCCCACCACGCTTTCCGGTTTGATACCGGCATCGGCGACGGCGGCCGGCACCGCGTGCCGCAGGACGTCGCGGTAATCATTGGGAACCTGGAGGGCCCAGTCCGCTGGAAGCCGCTGGCCGCTGGTGGGGAGGTTCTCGGAAACCACGGCATGCGGATATTCGAACACCCCGCTGCCGATCTCGGCGCCATCCGATACACGCACCACAACAGCACGACCAGACAGGGTGCCATAGTCCACACCGATGACGAACTGCTCGTCGAGTGGATAGTTTTCAGAGGTATTCATGGGAGTCTCCATCCGGCTGGCCAGGGCCTCATTGCCGGGGGTCGGGGTGGAAAATACAGAAGGTCTGATGCAATTGTTAGCGCTCACAACATTGATGTCAAGAGGAGGCCAAACGTGGAGCGGATAACGCTGCGCCGGGTCTTAGGAGCGCGTCACAAAACCTCTGTTTGGCTTACCGTGTGTTGTCTTAGGTGCGCAGGGGTGCCGTGGTGGAGCGAACCACGAGCCGGGGGGTCACCGTAGCTGCCGTTCCGGTGGTTCCGCCCTCAATACGGTCCAGGAGCAAGTCGATGCAGCGCTGGCCAAGTTCCTCAAAATCCTGGGCAACAGTGGTCAGGGGCGGGATGAAGTAGGCCGACTCGGGCTGGTCGTCAAAACCCACAACGCTGATGTCGCCCGGCACTTGGACGCCGGCTTCATTGAACGCCCGCAATACTCCCAGCGCCATCTGGTCATTGGCCACGAACACGGCCGTCATGGCTCGTTCTGCGGCGATTTTCAAGCCTTCGCGGTAGCCGCATTCGGCGCTCCAATCGCCCTCAATCAGGGAGCCAGGCTCCGTTCCAGCTGACGCCAAGGCGTCGCGCCAGCCGTCAATGCGGGCTGCGGCGTCAATCCAGTCCGACGGCCCGGAAAGGTGGCCGATCCGCCGGTGCCCCAGTTCCAGCAAATGCTCGACGGCGAGCCGCGCGCCTTGCCGCTGGTCGACCGTGGCGCCAGTGAGATACTCATCGCCGAGGGACCCGACGGCAACGAGGGGCACTTGGGCAGTGACGTCTTTGAGGACCTCAAAGGTCCCCGGGTGAGGCACGGTCACCACGATGCCGTCCACCCCTTGGTCCATGAAGTGCGCCAAGGCGTCCTTGATGGTTTCCGGAGTGACTTCGCGGAGGCCGGCCACGCTGACGAAATAGCCGGCGTCCCTCGCGGCCTGCTGCACGCCAAGGAGTGTGTGCGACGGCCCGTATTGGGCCATTTCGCTGCCCAGCACTCCGATGGTTTGGGAGCGCCGGGTGACGAGGCTGCGCGCAGCGGTGTTGCGCCGGTAGCCCAGCTCGGTGATGGCTTGCTCTACGCGTTCACGGGTCTTGGAACTTACGTTGGGGTGGTTGTTCAGGACCCGGGACACTGTTTGGTGGGAAACCCCGGCCACGCGTGCAACGTCCTCCATGACGGGCGGACGGGCTGATGCAGATTGTTCAGAGCTCACCCTGTCACGATAGAGCACTGGCAAGCATGATCAGCCGATGGCGGCCTTGGCGGCGTAATGGCGGTACGTATCCAGGAACGGCGCCACGTCCTTGCCCTCCCGGTTCACGGTCACTCCGTCCACTGGCCAATCCGGCAACTGGCCCGTGAGGACACCCGCAGCTTGACGCGCAGCGCCATCGGCGACGTATTCTCCCGGGTTGGGAACGAAGACGGGCAAGCCGAAGGCCGAGGCCGCCACCTGTTGAACGGCTTCGGATTGAGCGCCGCCGCCCACCAGGATGATGCGCCGGGCCGCTACACCTTGAGCCTGAAGCGCAGCCAACCCGTCAGCCAACGAACAGATAACACCCTCGATGGCGGCGCGCGCCAGGTTGGCGGGTGTGTAGTTGGAGAGGGTCATGCCGTGGAGTGAGCCCGTTGCGTCGGGCAGATTGGGAGTTCGCTCGCCTTCGAAGTAAGGGACCATGGTCAATCCCTCGGCGCCTTCAGGAGCTGAGAGCGCCAGTGTGCCCAGCTCGTTCAGGCTCGCGCCCAGCAGTGCGGCCGTGGCATCGAAGATTCGCGTTGCGTTGAGCGTGCATGCCAGCGGAAGATAGTTTCCCGTTGCGTCAGCGAAGCCGGCCACCAGCCCGCTTGGATCCTGCGCGGGAGTGTCCGAGACCGCGAACACCGTCCCGGACGTCCCTATGGAGATAACAACATCGCCGACGGCGGCGCTGACGCCAAGGCCTGCAGCGGCGTTGTCGCCGGCTCCAGGTCCGATCAGGGTTCCTGTGGAGGTTTTGCCCGCTGTTTCCAGGGGGCCCACAATCACCGGCAGGACGGGAACATGTCCAAGGGTGCTTTCGAGTACCTCGGGCAGATATTCGCCGGTGGCCACTGAGTAGTAGCCAGTACCCGAAGCGTCAGACCGGTCAGTCCGGAGGAACTGCAGGGAAGCCGGGCCGGTTGCCGGTCCATGGCCGGCCAATCGCCAGGACAACCAGTCATGCGGGAGGCACACAGCCGCCGTGCGTCGCGCATTTTCGGCCTCGTTCCGTGCCAGCCAACGCAGCTTGGTGGCGGTAAGGGAAGCCACAGGAACTGTTCCCGTGCTGCTTGCCCAATAGGCGGCGCCGGCCCCAGCATCGCCCCGTCCGGCGTCGAGGATCAGCTCTTCAGCGTCTTGCGCGGAGCGGGTGTCGTTCCATAGCAGGGCCGGGCGGACCACCTCGCCTGTTTCGTCGAGGCAGACCATGCCGTGCTGCTGTCCGCCGACGGAAACGGCATCGACGTCGTCCAGGCCGCCTGCCGCCGCGATTGCTTCCTGTAGGGCTGTCCACCAGTGATCCGGGTGGATCTCAGTGCCGTCCGGGTGGGAGGCGCGGCCTTGGCGGACCAGGGCGCCGGTGACTGAGTCCCGGATGACCACTTTGCAGGACTGGGTGGAGCTGTCGATCCCGGCTACGAGGGGCATGCGTTTTTCCTTTGGCGAACCGTGCCGGGCCCGCCCAGGAGAAATCCTGGACCAGCCCGGCGACGGGGTTGCGGTGTGGTGGAGTTTTAGCGGGCGCCGAGCAGGTGCTCGATGGCCAGCTGGTTGAGGCGGACAAAGGCGAACGAGCGCTCGGCCGCTTTATCGGCGTCGAACGTGTCGAACGCGCTGGCATCGGCCAGGAGGTCGGCAGTGGTTTCCCCGGCGCCCAGCGTGCTCTCGCCGAGTTCGAACACGCCCGAGGTGGCCAGGGCTTCCTGGACCTCGGAATCGGCGCGGAAAGCCAGCGCGCGTTCCTTCAGCAGGAGGTACATGGACATGTTGGACTTGGCTGATTCCCACACGCCGTCGTAGCCGTCGGTGCGGGAGGGCTTGTAGTCGAAGTGGCGGGGGCCGGTGTACTTGGGCCCGCCGTTGGGGAAGCCGTTCTCCAGGAGATCCACCGTGAAGAACGCGCTGGTGAGATCGCCGTGGCCGAAGACGAGGTCTTGGTCGTACTTGATGCCACGCTGGCCATTGAGGTCGATGTGGAAGAGCTTGTCAGCCCACAGTGCCTGGGCGATGCCGTGCGTGAAGTTCAGCCCGGCCATCTGCTCGTGGCCCGTTTCCGGGTTGAGGCCCACAATGTCGCCGTGTTCCAGCTGCGCGATGAAGGCAAGGCCGTGGCCCACTGTGGGGAGGAAGATGTCGCCGCGGGGCTCGTTCGGCTTGGGTTCCAGCGCGATCCGCAGGCCGTAGCCTTTTTCCTTGATGTAGCCGGCAGCTGTGTCCACGCCTTCCTTCATGCGGTCCAGTGCTGCGGAGAGGTCCTTGGAGCCGTCGTACTCGCTGCCTTCGCGGCCGCCCCACATCACGAACGTCTCGGCGCCAAGCTCAGCTGCGAGATCGATGTTGCGGAGGATCTTGCTCAGCGCGAAGCGGCGGATGGAGCGGTCGTTGGAGGTGAATCCGCCGTCCTTGAAGACCGGGTGGCTGAAGAGGTTGGTGGTGACCATGGGCGTCTTCAAGCCGGTCTCGGCCAGGGCTGCCTTGAAGTTCTTCAGGATGAGGTCGCGCTCTGACGCGCTGGCGTCGAAGGGGATGAGGTCATTGTCATGGAAAGTGATGCCGTACGCGCCAAGCTCGCTGAGCTTGTGGACTGCTTCTACCGGGTCCAGGGGTGCCCGGGTGGCAACGCCGAAGGGGTCGGCTCCGGTCCAGCCGACAGTCCAGAGACCGAAAGTGAACTTGTCTGCAGGGGTGGGCTGCGGGGTCATGATTGCTCCTTTGCAAGGCAACGGGAAAGAGGCGACAGAAAGTCATTCCAATTAGTTTTCAATCTGAACTATATGGGGGATGATGGATCATGGTCAATGGAAGTCCGCAAAAAATTTTTGAATCCGCGAGGAGGTCCACTGCTGATGAATGAGCCAACCGCGCCCGGACGCGTGGGCGACGTCCGCCGTCGAAACCTCTCGCTCGTATTGGACTCGATCGCCAAAACCGTTGATGCCAAGCCGAGCCGCGCGCAACTTGCTGCCGGAACGGGGCTCACCAAGGCGGCTGTTTCCAGCCTTGTGGCCGATCTTGTGGAGTCGGGCCTGGTCTCCGAGGTAGGCCTGTATCGCGACGGAGAGCGGGGCAGGCCCGGCCAGGGATTGGAGTTGAACTCCCGCCGGGGCGTGGTGGGCATGGAAATCAATGTGGATTACCTGGCTGTGGGCCTGGTGGATCTTGCTGGCAACCTCCGGTTCCACTCTGCTGTTGAGTCCCGCAACCGTGGGATGCCACCCGCCAAGGTCATGGAGCAACTTGCGGGCCTGGCTGCCGAGGCAAAAGCCGCAGCGGTAGCCGAGGGCATCGCCATCCTGGGTGGCGGCCTGGCTGTGCCCGGGCTCGTGGACGAGAAGAGCAACGTGGTGCTGTCTGCCCCGAACCTCCATTGGGAGAGCGAGCAGCTGAATCCCACGTCCCTGCTGGAGGGGGCGCCACTTGGCGTAAAGCTGTCCAACGAGGCCAACAGCGCAGCCCTCGGTGAGCTTTGGTATGGCGGGGGAAAGCCGGATTTCCTCTATGTCTCGGGAGAGGTGGGCGTCGGTGGTGGCGTCATCATCGGCTCTGAGTTGTACATCGGCCCTGGCGGGTCGGCCGGCGAGCTTGGCCATATCGTGGTGCATCCGGAAGGCCCTGAATGTTCATGCGGCGGGTTCGGATGCCTGGAGACTTTTGCCGGGCAGGAGGCCATTTTCGAGGCAGCGGGCATTGCTGGCGGCACGTTGGGCGAGCGCACCGGGATGCTGCTCGCGGCCCTGCGGACGCAGGAACCAAAGGCCACGCAAGCGGTCAGCGACGCCGGCCGCTACCTTGGCGTCGCCCTGGCCTCGGCCGCGCGGTTGATGGATATCGAAGCGGTGGTCCTCGGTGGACACTTCGCCGTACTGGGGGGGTGGCTCAAGCCGTCATTGCTGGCCAGCCTGGAACGCTATGCGCCGGGGCTGTTGGCGCCGGAAAACCTGACGATTTCCCGCTTGGAGCATTCCGGGACACTCCTGGGCGCGGCCGGTCAGGTGATCCGCTCGGTTATCGAGTCGCCCTTCGAGTTCCTGCTCGCGAGCAAATTGGCCTGACCCCGGGTTTAAATTCGCCAGAGTCCTTTCGAAGTAATCATCAGTATGCTTACTATTGATGGGTCAGCTGTTCGCGCAAACTACCCACGGACGAGTGCCTCATGACCACACAAGACTCAGCCCACACCAGCACAAGCAAGGCGCAGACCGCGCCCTCCCCGGAAGACTCGCGTAAGCCGGACAGTCCCAACGACCTCGTCAAGCCTACGTGGACCTACATCGCCAAGCGCACCCTGCGCGAGTTCAGCAAGGACCAATGCCCCGACGCCGCGGCAGGGCTGACGTACTACGCCGTCCTGTCCCTGTTCCCGGCGCTGCTGGCCCTGGTGTCCCTGCTGGGCCTCTTCGGCGATGCGGGCAAAACCACCTCCTCCATCCTTGATATCGTCCAGCAATTCGCGCCCGGACCCGGCGTCGACGCCATGCGCCAGCCCATCGAGGAGCTGACCCGTTCCAACGCTGCCGGCTTCGCCTTGATCCTCGGCATCGTGGTGGCCCTCTGGTCCGCGTCCGGATACACCACGGCTTTCAGTCGCGCCATGAACCGGGTTTACGAAGTCGACGAAGGCCGCGGTTTCGTGAAGTTGCGGGGCACCATGCTCGCCGTGACCGTCGTGGCAGTAGTGGGAGCGGCGCTCGTGGCCGCCATGCTGGTCCTCAGCGGCCCTGTGGCAGAGACCATCGGCGGGGTAATCGGCCTCTCCGAGGCATTCGTGGCCGTATGGAACATCGCCAAGTGGCCGGTCCTCATTGTGATCGTGGTGGCCATCATTGCTGTCCTCTATTACTTCACCCCGAACGTCAAGCAACCCAAGTTCCGCTGGATGAGCATGGGCTCGCTGATCGCACTTGTCATTTTTGCCCTGGCGTCACTGGGCTTCGGCTTCTACGTTGCCAATTTCAGCAACTACAACAAGACCTATGGTGCGCTGGCCGGCGTCATCATCATGTTGCTGTGGCTGTGGATACTTAACATGTCCTTGTTGTTTGGTGCCGAGTTCGACGCCGAGATGGAACGCGGCCGGCAGCTCCAAGGCGGCATCGAGGCCGAAGAAAGCCTCCAGCTGCCTCCTCGGGACACCAAGCGGAGCGACAAGCAGCAGCAAAAGGAAGAAGAAGTGGTGCGCCGTGGCGAGGAACTTCGGGAAGACCATGGCAACGACGCCGGAAAAGAGAAGTAATGGGAGCGATCATGCCCGGGACCAAGGACAAGAAGCTCAAGACCGTCAGGAATGGGGACCGGCTGCGGATCGGCGATGAGGTCTTCCGGGTCAGTTCGGTGGAACCGCAGGATGATTCACCGAACATCAGGCTTGAACTGCAAGGGCACGACGGAGGATCGGTCACCTTGATCGGTCTGCCGAAGACCCGCGTGGCGCTCGCTGCGAAAGCCTCATAGCCTTCCGGCATTGCGCCTTGCCCTTCACGTGCGACCATCCGCGTGCAATCGTTTTCACCATGGAAACGGTGTATGAAGCGGCTGGCGGTAGCGAGTTTTTCGTGAAGTTGGCCGCTGCCTGGCACGCCAGGGTCGTCGCAGACGAGGTAGTGGGGCACGCGTTCCGCCACGGAGTACATCCCGAGCACACCCAGAGGCTGGCGGCCTACTGGAGTGAGGCACTGGGTGGTCCGCAGCTGTATTCGGGCGTCTACGGAGATGAGTCGTCCGTGGTGAGGATGCACAGCGGAAACGGACCCCATACAGACATGGACCGCCGCGCCATTGACTGCTTCGACCAGGCCCTGGCGGATGTTGGGCCTTTGGATGCCCGCCTGCACGGTGTCCTGCACGACTACTTTGCCTGGACCACCAGCAACTCCATGGCCCGCTATGAACATTCAGCAGACGATGTCCCGGCCGGTCTGCTGATTCCCGCGTGGTCCTGGGACGGACTGGAAACCCGTTGAGGGATCAGGCTTCCGCCGGGAAACCCTGATCGGCATCATGCCGCCAGCCCTCCCAGGCTCTGGACGTGAGCCGTTCCGTCGTAAAGACAGGGGCGGGCTCGCTCACGTGCCTCTTTGTCGACATACAGCGGACACAAAGGGACACGACGGCGGCGCTCAGCCGACGGCCGTCGTCGAGCTTTTTCTGGTTGCCTGGCAGGTGTGCCGTCGCCACCTTCTTTGAAACCCAAAGCCCCCGCGACACCCGCGGAATGCGCTGTGTCAGCTGCATGCTGACATAAAGTGGGTGGTAGCCGCACGCCCCCGGCCGCCAGCCACACCAAAGCGCCCGACGGCGGCGTGGGTGGCGAGACACAAAAAAGCGGGCCCCCGCCGTGACCTTGGCAGGGACCCGCTGGCTTTGGAGCAGCCCTTCCGCGGAGCTTAGGGCATCCGCGGAAGGACCACGTGGTTAGGCGTACGGGAGAACGAGCTCCGCGTAGCGCTGCTTCATGGTTTCCAGGACGGTGTCGCCATCGGCGTCCCAGATCTCCTGGTTGAAGATTTCAACCTCGATGTCACCGGTGTATCCGGCGTCCCGCACCCAGGTGCCGATGGTCGCGAAGTCGATGACGCCGTCGCCCATCATGCCGCGGGAGAGCAGAGCGTCAGCCGCGATCGGCAGGTTGAAATCGCACACTTGGTAGGAGGCGATGCGGTTTTCGCGCCCGGCACGTTCGATCTGCGCCTTCAGTTCCGGGTCCCACCAGACGTGGAAAGTGTCGACGGCGACGCCGACGGCTTTTGCGTCGTACGGCGCGGCGAGATCCAAAGCCTGCCCCAAGGTGGAGATCAGTGCGCGGTCAGCAGCGTACATGGGGTGCAGCGGCTCGAGGACAAGGCGAACGCCGTTTTCGGAGGCGAACGGGACCAGTTCCTCAAGACGGTCGGCCACGCGCTGGCGGGCAGCCACCACGTCCTTCTCGCCGGGGGCCAGGCCGCCGACCACCAGGAACAACTCCTGGGTGTCCAGCGCAACAGCTTCGCGGACAGCTTCGAAGTTGTCCGCCAAAGTTGCAGCCTGCCCTTCGGCGTCTGCTGCCGTGAGGAAACCGCCACGGCACAGCGAGGAAACACGGAGTCCGGCGTCCTTGATGAGCTTGGCTGCCTTGTCCAGACCGGCCTCGGCCACGCGGTCACGCCACGGCCCGATCGCGGGAATGCCCGCCCGGGCGCAGCCGTCAACGGCCTCAGCCAGGGTCCACTTCTTGGTGGTTGCGCTGTTCAGGGACAGGCGTGAAAAGTCCGTGCTCATGCGCCCACCCCGTTGATCCGCAGGTAGTCGGACATCCGGAAGGCCGCCAGCGACGGGTCCCTCAGCAGTCCGGCCTGGTCTGCCAGTTCGAAGGTCTTCGCCAAATGCAGCACCGAACGACCCGAATGCAGGCCGCCCACCATCTGGAAGCCGGGCTGCTTGCCGTTGAGCCAGGACATGAAGGCGATACCGGTCTTGTAGTAGAACGTCGGTGCACTAAAGATGTGCTTTCCGAGCTCACGGGTGGAGTCCAGGATGGCGCGCCCTTCAGCACCTTTGCCGGCGTCGTACTTCTGCAACGCAACCGAAGCGGCCGGGTAGATGGCCGCGAAGATGCCCAGCAGGGCGTCCGAGTGGTGGCTGTCATCACCGTCGATCAGTTCGGGATAGTTGAAGTCGTCGCCGGTGTACAAGCGCACATCGGCAGGAAGTGCGGCGCGCAGGGCTACCTCGTGGGAAGCATCCAGCAGGGAAACCTTGACGCCGTCCACCTTGTCCGAGTGCTCGCGGATGAGGCTGAGGAACGTCTCGGTGGCGACGGAGACGTCTTCGGACCCCCAGTAACCGGCAAGAGCGGGGTCGAACATGGTGCCGAGCCAGTGCAGGATGACGGGCTGGTCTACTTCCTGCAGCAGCGTCGAGTAGACGTGAAGGTAGTCGTCGGCGCTGGTGGCCACCTTGGCCAAGGCGCGGGACGCCATGAGGATGACCTTGGGACCGGCCTCGCTCACCACGGCGATCTGCTCGCGGTAGGCCTCGATGACGGCCTGGATGCCGGCCGCGCCGTCGGGGAGCGCGGTGATGTCCAGTTGGTCGGTGCCCGCACCGCACGAAACGAGGTCACGGACGGACTTGCCCGCAATGGCCGCGTTGCCCGCTGCCACTACGGAAGCCGCTTCCGCTCCGCTGCGCTTGATGAGCTGCTGGGTTGCGGCCCAGTCCAAGCCCATGCCGCGCTGTGCGGTGTCCATGGCATCGGCAACGCCCAAGCCGTAGGACCACAGCTCGTGGCGGTAGGCCAAAGTGGCCTCCCAATCCAGCTGCGCCGGGGCACCGGGGGTGTTGTCGGCGGCGACCTCGGGGATGACGTGCGCTGCTGCGTAAGCACGGCGTGCCGTCAGGGGAGCTGTGGGCTTGGCCCAGGAAGTAGCGCCCTGGAGGCGGTACTCGCGGGTGCCGCCGTCGTCGGTGGGAAGAATCAGTGACGTCATTAGAGGGTGATCTCCGGGATGTCGATGGTGCGGCGCTCGGCCGAGGACTGCAGGCCAAGCTCGGCCAGCTGGACGCCGCGGGCGGCGGAGAGCAGGCCGAAGCGGTGCTCGCGGCCCGCGACGACGTCGCGCAGGAATTCTTCCCACTGCAGCTTGAAGCCGTTGTCGAGTTCGGCGTTGGCGGGGACTTCCTGCCACTGGCTGCGGAAGGATTCGGTGACGGGAAGGTCCGGGTTCCAGACCGGCTTGGGGGTGTGGGCGCGCTGCTGCGCAACGCACTTGTTCAAACCGGCGACGGCGGAACCGTGCGTGCCGTCGATCTGGAACTCAACCAGTTCGTCGCGGTAGACGCGGACGGCCCAGGAGGAGTTGATCTGGCCGATGACGTCGTCGCCACCCGGGGTTTCGAGCTCAAAAATGCCGTAGGAGGCGTCGTCGGCGGTTGCCTTGTATTCCTTGCCGGCCTCGTCCCAGCGTGCGGGGATGTGGGTGGCGGTCTTGGCGTTGACGCTCTTGACCTTGCCGATGATGCCTTCGAGGACGTAGTTCCAGTGGCAGAACATGTCGGTGGTCATTCCGCCGCCGTCTTCCTTGCGGTAGTTCCACGAAGGACGCTGGGCTGCCTGGACGTCGCCTTCGAAGACCCAGTAGCCGAATTCGCCGCGGATGGAGAGGATGCGGCCGAAGAAGCCTTCGTCCACCAGGCGGCGGAGCTTCACCAGGCCGGGGAGGTACAGCTTGTCGTGCACGACGCCTGCGGTGACGCCGGACTCCTTGCCGATCTGTGCCAGTTCAATGGCTTCTTCGAGGGTCTCGGCCGTGGGCTTCTCGGTGAAGATGTGCTTCCCGGCGCGCATTGCCTTCTTCAGCGTGGCGGCGCGGAGGCTGGTCATGGAAGCGTCGAAGACGATGTCCACGGTGGGGTCGGCGATGACGGCGTCCAGGTCGGTGGACCATTCGGAAACCTTGTGGAGTTCGGCGAGTTCGCGGATCTTGGCTTCGTTGCGACCTACAAGGATCGGTTCCACCTGGACCTTGGTGCCGTCTTCCAGCGTGAAGCCGCCGGCGTCGCGGATGGGGAGGATGGACCGCAGCAGGTGCTGGCGGTAGCCCATCCGGCCGGTGATGCCATTCATGGCGATGCGGATCGTCTTTGTTTCGAAGCCCATGTTTTCTCCAGTGCCTTGTGTGCCGGTCGCTCTGCGGATGCCGGTGCTTGCTCGATGATTGGGAAAGCGCATTCCCATTGCCATCGATCATGCCCCATGCCACGCCGGATTGGCAAGCGCTTTCCCGAATTCGCCGGAGACTGCCATAATTTTCTTAGCGCCAGCCCCGACGCTTGAAGAAAGAGGAGACCCCTGTGGCCGCCAGCACGCTCAGCGAAGTTGCCCGTCTAGCCGGGGTTTCCCTGGCCACGGCATCCCGGGTCCTCAACGGGTCCTCACGTAAGCCCGCGGAGGACATCGCGGAGCGCGTGCGGGATGCTGCCGACAAACTCGGCTACGTCCCGAATGCGCAAGCCCAGGCCCTCGCCAAATCCAGTTCGGGACTGATCGGCCTTGTTGTCCATGACATCGCCGACCCCTATTTCTCGGCCATCGCGCGCGGCGTGCAGGAAGCAGCACGTCAGCAGAACCGCATGGTGTTGCTGGCCAGTACTTCCGGTACGCCAGCAGATGAAAAGCAAGCTGTGGCCGCCTTCGCCGCCCGCCGTGCAGATTCGATGGTGATTGCCGGCTCACGCTCAGTACGTGAAGAAGACAAGCAGGGCAACGCCGAACTCGCGGCGGAGTTGGACCGCTACTGCCGGAACGGCGGCCAGGTGGGCGTCGTGGGCCACCCCGTTGTTGGCGCGAGTGCTGCCGATGGATATCACGTGGTAGAGGTTCCCAACGAGGAACTTGCTGCCGGCCTCGCCGGGCAACTCGCGGCCACGCACGACGGCGGGTTCGTGATCATTGCCGGACCCGAAGGGCTGTATACGTCCGACGACCGCGTGCGTGGATTCCAGCAAGGACTCGCCGACGCCGGACGGCCGGCCGCCGAAGTCATCCGCACCGGCTTCAACCGCGCCGGTGGGTTCCAGGCCGGGCAGGCGCTCGCGGAGCGCATCAAGGGATCCAAGGAACGGCTCTGTATTTTCGCGGTCAACGACGTCATGGCCATTGGGGTTACCGCTGCCCTGCGCCCCGAGGGAGTATGGATTCCCCGCGATGCCACCGTGGCCGGTTTCGACGACATCGAAACGCTGCGGGACTTCCGGCCCGCCTTGTCCACCGTCCACCTGCCGCTGGAGGACATTGGGCGTCTCGCAGCCGGTGATCCCGACACTCCTCCCATCACCGGCACAGTAAAGCTGCGCCGCAGCACGGAGGCTCCGGTGGGCCCGCAGCTGTGACGGGTTCCCTCGAAACCGGGCCCAGCGCACTCACGGTGATTCCCGCCGTCGGGCCGTCCCTCCAAGCGGCCCCGGCCGTTCTGGAGCTTCCCGGAGGCGGCTACGCAATGCAAGCGGATCATGAGGCCGAGCCGGTGGGCGAATGGCTCGCCTCACTGGGGATCCACGCGTTTGTGCTGCGGTATCCGGTGGCGCCCCACAGGCACCCGGCGCCGCTGAAGCACGCCAAGGAAACGATGCTCTGGATCCGCAGTGGCGCCCACGGCCTGAACGTCGACCCATCCCGCGTGGGAGTGCTTGGCTTTTCCGCCGGTGGACACCTTGCCGCTACTTTGTCGGTGGGCGTGGCCACCGGTGATCCCGTGTTGGACGTTGCCGCGGCGGTGCCTGATCTAAGCATCCTCTGCTATCCCGTGATCTCCTTCGTGGACTCTGTGCACCAAGGTTCTGTGGACAACCTCGCAGGAGTGGATGCTCCCGAGGGGACCTTGCGCGAATTGTCAGCGGAACTGCACGTCAGTGCAGCGACGCCGCCCGCCTTCGTGTGGCACACCTCCGACGACGCCTCGGTCCCGCTCAGCCACAGCCTTGCCTACGCAGGTGCGCTCAGTGGGGCGGGAGTGCCGGTGGAACTTCACGTCTTCCCGCACGGCAACCATGGGCTCGGCCTGGCCCGGGACGAACCCGGCGCCGGGCAATGGACGCGGCTCTGTGCAGACTGGTTGCGGCGCGTGGGCTTTAATCCTCGCCCAACGTGATGGAGTGCAGGAAAGCGGCATCGCTGTGTACATTCTCCGGAAGATCGTCCTCGACGAATTCGAGCATGACGTCCAGATCCTTGCCGTTGTCGCGCAGGATTTCGGTGACGGTCTGCCAGAGCATGGCCCGGTTCCGCAGCGGAAAGCGCTCCGCCGACGGTCCCCAGGAAAAGCAGTGCACGCCCACGACGTGCGGCAGGACCTGGTGGAGCGAGTCGATTGCCTCCTGGTCGGAAAGCCCGACGGCGGGTTGCCAGTAGGTGCCGACGTTGGGGTGGTCCACCCGGTCCAGCAGTTCGAGGGTGGTGGCGGGGGAGTCCGTCAGCGTGTTGCCGTGGTACTCGAAAGCGACGGCGACTCCGCGTTCGGCGGCCAGCCCGGCGATGCGCTGGGTGTCCTTCACTACGGAGTCCCAGTGCTCCTGGCTGGCACCCGCCGAGCCGAGTTCCCCGGCCCAGACCCGCACCCTTGGAGCGCCGAGGCCCGTGGCCAACTCCAGGACGCGGTCGAAATCCCCAAAAGCGCCGCATCGATAGTAGGAGCCGAGTGACAGGACCGTCATTCCGGCACTCCCGGTGGCTTCCTTTGCCCGCGCGGCCGACGCAGCATCACTGACGTGGACGTCTGTGCCCCACTCGATTCCGGCCAGTCCGGCCTCAGCGGAGATCCGGACCACCCCCTCAATCCCGTGGGAGCGAAGTGTGACGGAGCAAATGCCTGGCGTGAGGTCAGCCGGAATAGGGTGGTCGGTCATTCAGTCCACAATACCGGGAATGCGCTTACCCGGGGAGCGGGTATCGCCTGATGAACACCTCGGCTCCGCACCCGCTCCCGCCGGGCGCACCCTTTCGCGCCCGTAGCGCACCCGCTACCGCTAATCGCACCAGAGGTTACGGGTGCAAACGGCGGAAAGGGTGCGGCGGAAGTGGGCGTGCCAGTCCTGCCATGACCATGGCCCCGGACAGGAGTGCTCTACAGATGGAACCAGTAACGCCGGATCGGTTCGGTGACGCCCAGCTCAGGGGAGAAGCTTTCCGGAGGGCGGACGCCCTCCAGTTCGCCGCCGCACGCCTCGATGGTGCGTGCTGACGCCACGTTGGGCTGCTTGCAGGTCACCATCACCCGCTTAAGTCCCATGCCGCGCGCTTCTTCCAAGGCTCCGGCCAGGGCAAGCTTGGCCAGGCCCTTTCCTCGCGCGCTCGGCCTGATGCCATACCCAATATGTCCGCCCACTTCTTTCAGGTATTCATTGAGCAGGGAATGCCTGAGGCTGGCGGCTCCGAGGTAGTCCGTGCCCTCGGTGATCCACAGGGTGGTCTGGTTGGCCAGACCTTCCGGTGGCCGGAAACTTGCCACGGCCATCTGATGGAGCAGGTCCACCCATTGTGCGAAATGGCTTGCCTCGCGGAGATCAAGGTCGTACCGTGCGGCCAGGAATGCTGCAGAACCGTCTTGGTCGAGAGTGCCCCACTCTTGGAAACTTTCCAGCCAGGACGCGTGGAAGCCCGCGGATGGCTGTGTGAGCTTGGCGTGAGTCATTGGGTGAGCGTACTACGCCGACAGGATCAGGCTTCGGATGCCTTGATGGCTTGGGGTCCCTTGGCGGAGCGGCGGGCGGGGGTTCGCTTCCGGACCTCGCGGAGCACAATCTGCTCCGGGCACACCGTGGACAGGAAGTCGCCGACGGACAGGGCCAGTCGCTCGCCCACGAGTGAGTACAAAATGCGGTTTGCGTCGCGGCGCTCGGTGACCAGGCCAGCCTGGCGCAGCACGCTCAGGTGCCGGGAAATGGTTGGGCCTGTGGCGTTGAACCGCGCGGCGATTTCACCGGCGGCCATTTCGCCGTCCTTGAGGTCCTGGAGGATCTGCCGCCTGGTGGGGTGTGCCAGGGCTGCGAAGATCTCCGATGCTGCATCTGCCATGTTTGCAATATAGCACAGTAGCTATATACAGTTTAGCTTCATTGCTAATAAGCGAAGGAGCAATTTCATGCGTGTAGCCATTACCGGTGGTACGGGGTTTGTTGGACGTCATCTGGCCCAGCGGCTCGGGACGACGGAGACAGTCGTTGTTTCACGTCGAACAGGGACACCGATCGATGACGTCGACGCCCTGGCGGCGGCCTTCGCCGGGTGTGATGCCGTAGCTCACTGTGCCGGGATCAACCGGGAGATCGGTGATCAGACTTTCCAGCGGGTCCACGTTGACGGCACCCGTGCCGTCATTGAAGCTGCCCGAAGGGCTGGCGTGAAAAGAATCGTCATGCTGAGCTTCCTCAGGGCCCGTCCCGATTGTGGATCCGGATATCACGAGACCAAATGGGCTGCGGAGGAACTATTGCGCCACTCCGGAATCGAGCACACGATCCTCAAGGCGGGGATGATATACGGACCGGGTGACCACATGGTGGACCACGTAACCCGTGCTGTGCGCACCTTCCCGATCTTCGCAACAGTCGGCTTTCGGGAACGGACTGTTCGTCCCATCCCGGTGGAGGAAGCCGTCAACACGCTCGTTGCCGGCTTGGAGGGCCGGATTTCCACCCCGACGGTCGCCGTCGTCGGCGCGGAAGAACTTGAGCTCGGAACAGCTGTCCGAAGGATCGGACGCATTGCGGGCGGTCGTCCGCTGTATGTCCCCGTGCCTGTGTGGTCCATCCGTATGCTGGCGCGGCTAACTGAGTGGTTGATGGTGGTGCCGCTCGTCGCGAAAGCCCAAGCGCAGATGCTCGCAGAGGGGGTCAGCGAGCCGTCACCTTACGCGCCCTGGCTCCCGGAGGAGCTGCGTCCTGCGCTTCCCTTCGACGACGAACGCATCCGGGCTGCCCTGCCTGACGGCCGCTTCAGCCTCGACGACCTTCGCGCGGTGCGGTGGTGGCACGGACTGCCTGCCCGCCTCCGGCAAAACAGGGCCAGCCGCTAGTTCGACTTGTTCAACGTCCGGCCCATGATGGCCTGCGTGAGTGCGTCAATGACTTCCGCGTTGGCCAGTGGATTGCGGATCAGGGTGAAGTCGACATCACCCACTGGCGGCAGCCCAAAGCGTTGGGTGATCACCTTCAGGTCCTCAGGAACCAGGGAAGCGGGCATCACTGCGACGCCGATGCCTGCCCGCACCGCTGCCAGGACTCCACTGATTTGCTTGGTGCTGCAGGTGATCCGCCAGGTTCGGCCCTCGGCCTCCAACGCATCGATGGCAAGTTTTCGGCTCAGGCTCGGCGCCGGGTAGGCGATAAGTGGAACTGGGGCGCCGGGTTCAAGGACCGTTTGTTCCACGCCCACCCAGGCGAAGTTGTCATGGCGCACTACCGTGCCTTCCTTGGCCCCGGCCACCCATTTGACGAACACAAGGTCCAATTGCCCGGCATTGAGCCTTTTGTAGAGCTGATCGCTTTGGCTGACGGTGAGTTCCAGGTTGATCTGCGGGTACAACTGCCGGAATTCACGGAGGATCCGGGGGAGGCCGGTGATGGCGAGGTCGTCCGCCGTCCCGAAGCGGAGGCGTCCGCGCATGGCCGAACCCGAAAAGTAGCGCGCAGCCGAATCGTGGGCGGCCAGTATGCTGCGGGCAAAGCCGGCCATGGCGTCACCGTTGTCAGTGAGCCTGACTTCACGGGTGTCACGGGCTACGAGGACCCGCTTGGCGGCGGCTTCGAGCTTGCGGACGTGCTGGCTCACCGTCGGCTGGGCAAGCCCCAGACGTTCGGCGGCCTTGGTGAAACTCAGCGTTTCCGCGACGGCCAGGAAAGAGCGGAGCTGGACAGGTTCGAACAATGGAACTCCTAAAGCGCAGGTCAGTGCCGGGCCAGAGTACTGCGGCGCCTGCGGGAGGCTCATTGCGTTCCGCAATGCTAGTTATAGGCGCAATACGCTTCCATAATTGCTGGTGGCAACCATAGCGTTAAACGCATCCCACCGAAACTCTCATCCGAGGACTACCTTTGGCACCCCCACCGCCTTCAGCGGCACATGTCAGCCAGCCCGTCATCGATTCCCTGTCTGCCGGTCCCACGCAGCCAAGCCGGCCCGACACCGTCACCCAGCCACTCGCCGTCGTGAGTGAAAGGCTGCCCTGGCGGCACACCTTCATCTCTTTGAAGGTCCCCAACTTCAGAATCTTCGCGATCGGCCACTTCATTGCGGTGATCGCGATATGGATGCAGCGCATCGC
The DNA here is from genome assembly GCF_029952445.1 of Paenarthrobacter nitroguajacolicus. Taxonomy (GTDB): domain Bacteria; phylum Actinomycetota; class Actinomycetes; order Actinomycetales; family Micrococcaceae; genus Arthrobacter; species Arthrobacter nitroguajacolicus_B. The sequence goes on from NZ_JAQPPK010000003.1 coordinate 72,783, forward strand.
CCAGGACTGGATGGTGCTTCAACTCTCCGGTTCCGTCACCGCCGTCGGAATTACCGTGGCGCTGCAGTTCATGCCGTCACTTTTCCTTGGCCCGTGGGGCGGCATGATTGCCGACCGCTTCCCCAAACGGAAGATCCTCATCATCTGCCAGTCGGCAGCGGCGGTTCTCGCAGCGGCCCTGGCGGTGCTATCGCTCACTCACGTTGTGCAGGTCTGGCACGTCTACATTATTGCGCTGGTGCTGGGCTTCGTGACGGTCCTGGACCAGCCCGCACGGCAAGTGTTCGTCAACGAACTCGTTGGGCCCAAGTACCTGCGCAACGCGATCAGCGTCAACTCCACCACTTTCCAGCTGGGCGGCCTGATCGGGCCGGCGTTGGCCGGTGTGCTTCTAACTGCGGTAGGCGCCGGTTGGGCATTCGCCGCGAACGCTGTGGCCTGCTGTTCCACCGTGACCATGCTGATGCTGTTGCGCAAGGACCAGCTGCACCTCAGCCAGCCCACGCCGCGCAAGAAGGGCATGCTGCGCGAGGGCCTCAACTACGCCCTCAGCAAGCCCACGATTTACTGGCCGTGGCTGATGGCCGGCTTCGTGGCAGTTTTCGCCATGAGCCTCCCAGTGCTTTTGGCCGCGTTCGCGGACCACGTATACGACGCCGGCGCCGGAGGCTACGGCCTGCTGAACGCCATGGTTGCGCTCGGTGCGCTTACCGGCGCGGTCGCATCCACGCGCCGCAGGCAGCTCCGGTTGCGATCGGTAGTAACGTCAGCCGGGTTGTACGGGCTCATGTTGTGCGTGTCCTCGCTCATGCCGTCCATGGTGTGGTTCAGCGTCACCATGGTTTTCGCAGGGTTCTGGTGCCTCATGTTCCTCACCGCGGCCAACCAGATGGTCCAGACCAGCTCCAACATGAGCATCCGCGGCCGCGTCATGAGCCTCTACCTCGTTGTGCTCATCGGCGGGCAGGCCATCGGCGGACCCATGATGGGCTGGCTCGCCGAGCACCTCGGTCCGCATCTGGCGATCCTCGTGGCAGGCGGGGTTCCGGCCATCGCAGCCGCGGCAGTCGCCGTCGTACTGGCCCGGAAGTCCTCCCTGCACATCAAGGTGGACCTGCGCGACAGGCGGCGTGTCCTGCGGATTGTGCAGGAGCCGCAGACGGCTTGATCGCCGCCCAGGCAAGCGCCGCCGTCGAGCGGCTCCCTTGCAACAAAAGAACCCCGGATCCTCAGGATCCGGGGTTCATCGCGAGCGGGCGACGGGAATCGAACCCGCGTATCGAGCTTGGGAAGCTAGCGCTCTACCATTGAGCTACGCCCGCACTGCCCGGGAAAATCCCCCGAGCGAGTCCTAGCTTAGCGCAGTTGCGGGGGCCCTCATGACAGGCACACCGTCGGCGGTGGGCAGCCTACCTGAACAGGCTCAGGCTGTTCCATCCGTAGCCCACCTGGCTGTAGGTGGTCCATTGGCCCCGACCCAAACCGTAGTTGTAGAGGTTGCCATCGACAGTCTGCGCCGTGATGCCGCGGGTGCCCGCTCCGGTCAGCCCGAAGCTCGGGACAAGGACGCGCATGTACTGCCAGCCGGTGCCCACGGTGGTGGCCGGCCCGTAGAAGCCGGCCCAACCGTCGCCACGGTAATTGATCAAGGAACCAGTAGCGGTCCGCGCCAGGATGTCGTTGGCTCCGTCGCCTTCCCAATCGGCGATTGTCAGTTCCATGCCGTTCCAGCCGGTCCCGATGAACTGCGGGGCGCTGAGCGCACCGCCAAAGGTGTTCGGGTAGTAACGCAGCACACCGTCCGGGAAATATCCGACGACGCCGGGCCGGCCGTCCGCGTGCGTCCACTTGCCAACGGTGATGGTCATGCGATCCCAGCCGCCGTTGCCTACAACAACCTGGCCGGCGAAACCGCCACCCGGGAGGCCTCGATACACGCCCAGTACGCCGTTGTTCCATTGCGCAAGGATGTCGTACACGCCATCGATGTCCCAGTCCACCACGAAGGCCTGCTTCAGGCCGGTCCAGCCCGAACCGATCTGGACGGCATTCGCGTATCCGCCGACCGCCGTCGCGGGGTAGCGCAGGAGACGGCCCGATGCGTCGGCGGCCACCAGGTCCGCGCCCGACTTGATGCTGGCCGCAGCCGCGGTGTTACCGGCGAAATACTGCTCGAGGGTGGCGAACCCTCGTCGGTTCATGTCCGTGGCCAGGTCAACGCCCACGTAGCGCAGGTGCCATGGCTCGTAACTGTAACCCGTGGTGGCCGTGTACCCGTTGGGATAGCGGACGATGAAGCCGTATTTGTGGGCATTGGCAGCGACCCACTGACCGGCGGCCGTGTCTCCGAAGCAGGTGCTGAGCCCACAGTTTCCAGCGGCGTTGCCGATGTCCATTGCCAGGCCGGTCTGGTGCTCGCTGTATCCCGGCCGGGCCGAGATGGTGTCAGCGTAGGCCTGCCCGTAGATGCTGACGTAGTAGGAATACACCTGCTGCTGTTGCTCGTATGAGCGGTAGCCGCTCACGATCGACAGGCCGCCAGTCCCTGCGTCGGCCGCTCCTTGGAACAGGCCATTGAGCCAGGCGGCGGCTTCAGCCCGCATGTACTGGCCGGAGCCGCGGGCATTGATGAGGTCATTGGGGGCGTAGCTGGCTGGATTCAGCGGCCTCGACTTGTTGACAAGTACAGAAAAGCTCGCGGGGTTTCCGATCGGGTCCGCGCTCGGCAGAGGGTTCGCTGTTGCCGGCACCGCGGTCGCGGGCGCTGTCAGCGCAACCGCGGGCGCCGCTGAAACGACGCCGCCGCCCACAACGACGGCGAGGAAAGCCGCGCAGGCAGCCAGCCGTCGTCGGGCCTTGCCTGCAAACGTTTGATGATTTTGAACCCGCATAACGCCCCCACCTCGGTTTTTGCCAGCCTCCGGAACTCTACCGCCCGGGGCCAGGTATGTCAGCCGTAACCTTGTTGGCTGCCACATAACCATTCGGTCAAGGCTCGTTCCCGAGGTGCGCCGGCGGGGCATCCGCTGACTATTCTGAAGGTGTTAGCTGCAGCGTATGGGGAACCGGGCTACGACTTCGAACCGTACGCCGAAAGAGGTATCCGTGGCATTTGCAGCCTATGAAGTGGTGATCCACCGGGACGCCATGACCGTCTACTCGTTCCTGATGGACGGCATGAACAATCCCCTGTGGCGCTCGGGTATCCGCAGCATTTCAGTGCGGTCAGGCATCCGTGGTCAAAAGGGTGCCCTCTACCAGCAAACCATCAGCGGCCCCGGCGGACGCCCCATTGCAGCCGACTTCAAGATCACCGAAGCCCGGCCCGGAGCAGAAGTGCGCTTTGCCGTGGTGGCCGGTCCTGCCCGGCCAACCGGTGGCTATTACCTGAGCACCGAGGGGTCAACAACGCGACTCAGGTTCGCGCTCGAATACCACCCCAAGGGCCTGCAGAAGCTCATGAACGCCATGATCCAGAAGACCATGGAGGGCGAAGTAGCCCAACTGGAGCAACTCAAGACCGTGATGGAGTCGCGCTCCGTGGTTTGAGCCGTCTCCTTACTGCTACGGGCTTTGATGCCTACTGGGCAAGCTTGAAGCCGCTCCAACCGCCACCGACTGCGACCGGCGTCGTCAGCCTTCCAGAGGTGAGGTCCCAGTACTCCAGAACCCCGTTGTTGCCCAGGCCCGAGATGCCGGCGGTTCCCGCTCCGGTGACTCCTTGCAGCGCACGCAGCCCGGAGTAATCCGTCCATGCTGCGCCCACTACCGGCCTGGCTTCCTGTTTGGGCGTTGCCAGTCCGCTGCCGCGGTACAACCGCAGGGAACCGTTGGCTTCGACGGTGAGAAGATCCTGGAACCCGTCAGCGTTGTAATCCACCATGCTGAGCCGGGTGGCCGGGTAACCGGTTCCGATGGCAGCCTGGGTGCGGATGTACGACATCCCCGAATTCTTGTAGAACCAGAGCCCGCCTGAAGCGTCCATGGCAACGATCTGCGGCAGGCGGTTGTTGGCACACCAGTTGCCCACGGAAATGTTCAAGGACTGCCAGCCGTGGCCAAGCACCCCTGGCGATCCGAAGCCACCCGACTGCCGACCCGGATAGACCAACAGGGCGCCATCGGTGCGTTGGGCGATGAGGTCGAAGACACCATCACGGTCCCAGTCGGACACGAAGAGCTCCTTGAGGCCCGTGAAGCCGACGCCGATCGTGCGCGCTGCGCCGTACTTTGCGTTGCCCAAGGATTGATAGGAGTAGACGGTGCCGTCGGGGCCGATGGATACAAGGTCCGCGGCGCTCCCGATGGACGCTGCACTGAGGTCCACTGTTGGCGGTTGGTGCTTGGCGTCCGGTTCACAGACCCCCACAGGGTCAGTGGGCGGGGTCACCGTGCCACCCGGGCTGGTGGTGGTCCCGGCGGGCAGGGTTGTGTAGCCGAAGAAATTCACCACGCCCCAGAGCGTGTAGCGGTTGGGTGTCGTCTGCCAATTGCCGTCCGTGTAGGTGATGCCAATACCCATTACGTTGAACCGCGGATCCCGAAGCAACGCATCGTGCCCCGGCGAACCCTTCCACCACTCAACAAGTTGTGCGGCGTCGCGGTCCCAACGGACAGCGATGACCTCGCCCGCGCCGTTGTTCGGATTCATGGCTCTCGGGTCAGTCCAGAAGTTCGGCCTGTGCTGGATCACTTCACGGGTTGCGATGCTGTTTGACCACTCCTGCGCCAAATTAGCCACCGTTGCGTGGTACTTCACCGGCGCCAGGCCCAGGGACGCCCGGTAGCTGTTGATCGCGTTGAACACCGTGAGGATCGCGGCCGTGTTGCTGTCGGGAAGGAGCGCCAGTGCGCCGTTGTCCAGGTTCGGTTCGCCGCTGGGGGCCTTGCCGGGGAACGGCGTGGGGGAGTCGGTTGCTTCGGGCTGGGTGGTTGCCGGTGGCGTGGTGGGGGTTGGGGTTTCCGGTGCTTGCGTTTGGGTGGGGGACGGCGTGGGCGACGGTGTTTCCGTTGGGGTGGGGGTTGCCATTGGTGTGGGAGTCGGCCCAGCGGCCTCGGCCGTCGGGGGCGTCGCTGCTGGCGTGCTGTCCGTGCTTTCCTCCGGAGAGGGGGCCGTCTCCGTCGGCTCGGTTGTCGCGGGAGTGGTAGCACTTGGGCCGGGATCCGATGCATTGTCGGGACCCCATGACGGTCCGATGTTCGGCACCGGCGGTGGCGTCTCAAACACCGGGTCGACGGCGACCGGCCCGCTGTTCGACGCAGAGGCCTTGGTGGGTGGCTCCGGCGTTGTCGGAGTCGTAGGACTGTCGGCGTCACCGACGGCGGGGGTCACCACCGAAGGTGCCGTAACCGGCGTCGTGCTTTCCTCGGGTGCTGACAATCCGGACGGGACGCTCGACGACGCGGTGGTACTTGCGCCAGGGGCGGCCTCCGTTGCCGGCAGGATCTGGCTGGAGGCGGCCAGGCAAAGCGCCAGCGCGCCAGCCAGCACAAGAGCGGCAGGCGCTGCCAGTTTCTTCACAATTACCCCGCGTTTGCTCGTTGCCCCCAAGTACGGGCGCGGCTTTACATGTCCGGGAACTATAGTCCCATGGGGCTGTCCCGACAATGCATGCGGTATTTGGGGTATTTTTGATGACGTGCTGATCTCTGACCGCGATATACGTGCCGAAATAGACTCCCAGCGGATTGTTCTTGAGCCGTACGATCCCGCGATGGTGCAGCCGTCTTCCGTGGACGTGCGTATTGACCGGTTCTTCCGGCTCTTCGACAACCACAAATACGCCCACATCGACCCCGCCGAGGAGCAGCCCGAGCTGACCCGGCTGGTGGAGGTGGAAGGCGACGAGCCCTTCATTCTGCACCCGGGAGAATTCGTGCTCGGCTCGACCTACGAGACTGTGAGCCTGGCCGACGACATCGCTGCCCGGCTTGAAGGCAAGTCCTCCCTGGGGCGCCTCGGGTTGCTCACGCACTCGACGGCCGGCTTCATCGATCCGGGCTTTTCCGGACACGTGACCTTGGAACTGTCCAACGTGGCCACGCTTCCCATCAAGCTGTGGCCGGGCATGAAGATTGGCCAGTTGTGCTTCTTCCGGCTCACTTCCTCTGCCGAGCACCCCTACGGCTCCGGCGAATACGGCAACCGTTACCAAGGCCAGCGTGGCCCTACCGCCAGCCGCAGCCACCAGAACTTTCACCGGACGTCCATCTAGCAGCCGGGCCACCTTCTTGTACCTCGCGCTCCACCTTGCGCCGAGGGGTTAGCTCCCGCCCCTTTGGTTTGCGCTTGTTTGCGCCGAGGGGTTAGCTCTCGCCCTTTTGGCGGGTTCTTTTGGTTGATAGGTCGCCCCTCGGCGAGCCGGGTGTGTGGGCAACTTTTGGTTTGCGCCGAGGGGTTAGCTCTCGCCCTTTTGGTGGGTTCTAAGGGTTGGTATGTCGCCCCTCGGCGAGCCTTCCTGGACCCCACTACTCCTCCACACTGTGGGTAACCGCCCACGGGATGCCGGACCGTGCAAACAATGGCTGATGAGGACTTCTCCGCCACTTCCAGCCGTGCTTCAAGGCCGTTCATTCTCCCTTGCCGAGCAGCGGGCGGCAGGCCTACCGGATCATCGCGCCTGGAACGGCGATCTCCGCGTTGCCAGTAGGGGAATCCGTGTTCCCTGGGGCCAGGAGCAGGATCCGGCACACACTGCCCGGCTCCTCACCGACATGAGCGACGGGGCCATTTGTTGCCGGGAAACGGCGGCCATGCTGTGGGGATGCCCGTTGCCGTGGGCCGAGCAGCTGGATTTCATGGTTCACCTGACCCGGGCGGACGGTGCTTTTAGGCCGCAGCGGAAGGGCGTCCGTGGACATCGGATGGTGCTGGGCGCGTCCGACGTCGCGTACAAGGACGGCATTCCTCTGACGAGTCCTTCCCGGACATGGCTGGATCTCGCCGCAGTGCTGCCGTTCGAGGATTTGGTGGCGGCGGCCGACCATTTCATCTGCAGCCAGACACGGAGCTTCGGGCACAACCGCATTCCTCTCTGCTCGCTGAAAGATTTGAAGGAACAAGTGGAAAGGCATGCCGGCGCGAGGGGGATAAGGAAGGCGCGGGCCGCGTTGGAGTTGGCCAGGGTGGGAGCCGATTCGGTGCCGGAGACCCGGCTGCGGCTGGCAATCGGCCGCGCTTTCCTGCCAGAACCAACACTAAGTTATGTGGTGCTGGAGCCCTCGGGCCGGGAAGTGGCATGGCCGGATCTCGCCTTTCCGGAATTCAAGGTTGCGGTCAATTACGACGGCGACCATCACCTCAGTGCCGCCCAGAAGGAATCCGACATCCGGCGGGAAGCCTTACTCGCAGCGAATGGCTGGATCTCAGTGGTCGTCACTGCCGAGCAAGTGAGGGAACGTGGCTATGCCGGAGTCGCCGGGCAAATCCGGGAGGCCCTTGTCCGTGGGGGCTGGGTTTCGAGGGGTTAGCTCTCGCCTTTTTGGTGGGGTTTTTTGGTTGGTATGTCGCCCCTCGGTGCACCTCGTGGGGTGGGATCTCGCCCCTCGGGGGCAGGTTAGGCCGGGGCGCGGTCCGTCGTGCGGGGCGGGGTCTTCGGGGACCGCCGGAGTGCCTTGACCACGGGCTCCACGAAGCGGGCGGCCAAGGGACCAACAATGGCCATGATGAGGACGTAAGCCGTGGCCAGTGCAGCGAGCTCGTGGGGGACGGCGCCGGAAGCCACAGCGAGGCCGGCGATGACAATCGAGAACTCTCCGCGGGCAATGAGTGCGGCGCCTGCGCGGAACCGGCCGGGCATGGCGATGCCGGCTCTCTTGGCTGCCCAGATCCCCGTGAGCATCTTGGTGGCGGCCGTGAGCACTGCAAGCAGGAGGGCCCAGCCCAGGACGGGGGGAATCGAGGTGGGATCGGTGTTGAGTCCGAAGGCTACGAAGAAGATCGCGGCAAACAGGTCCCTCAGGGGCTCAAGGATCCGGGTGGCATTGTGGGCAGTCGCGCCGGAGATCGCGATCCCCAGCATGAACGCTCCCACGGCGGCCGATACCTGGAGAGCCGATGCGATCCCGGCCACCAGCAATGCCAGCCCCAGGACATTGAGGAGGAAGACTTCGGAGTTCTCGCTGTGGATTGCTTGTGACACCCGATGGCCATGCTTGAGGGCGATCACCAGCACCACTGTGACCACCGCCAGCGCAATGCCGACGGTCTGCAGACCACCCAGGAATCCGACGCCGGCGAGGATGGCGGTGAGGATGGGCAGGTAGATGGCCATCGCAAGGTCTTCGAACACCAGGATGGACAGCACCACAGGAGTTTCCCGGTTGCCGATCCGGCCAAGGTCGGTAATGACTTTCGCGGCGATGCCGGAGGACGAAATGTAGGTGACGCCGCCCATGACGATCGCGCCAACGAGGCCCCAGCCCAGCAGGACGGCCAATCCGGCACCCGGCAGGAAGTTGAGCACAAAGTCCATGACGCCCGCTTGCCAGGAGCGGCGAAGCCCCGTAACCAGCTCCGAAGCCGTATATTCCAACCCGAGCATAAGCAGCAGCAGGATGACGCCCATCTCGCCGGAGAGGTGGGCGAACTCGTGCATGCCGTCCAGCTTGACGAACCCGCCGGCACCGAACGCCAGGCCACCCACCAGATAGAGGGGAATGGGAGACATGCCGATTCTGCCCGCTAACCGAGCCAGGAGGCCGAGGCAGAACACGACGGCCCCCAGTTCAATGAGGGCTACTGCGAGCGGATCCATCCCGGGTCAGCCGTTGCGGAGGATGTCGGCTGCCGAGTCAAGTCCTTCCTGGGTGCCGACCGCTACGAGCAGATCACCGGTGTGAAGTACGACGTCGGGCGCCGGCGACGGGACAACCTCGCCTTCGCGCATGATCGCCACGATGGAAACGCCACTGCGGGTGCGGATTTGGGCTTTGCCCATTGCCTGGTTCACAAACGGAGAATCAGCGGTGATGGAGAACTGGCGTGTGACGATACCAGGAATCTCGCGGTGCGCCTCGGCCAGGCGCATGGCAATGTGCTGCCCGCCTAGGAGGTTCCCCAAGGTTGATGCTTCGTCCGCGGTCAAAGGGATGGAGGCCTGGCAAGTGTCGGGGTCGTCCCACGTGGACACGAAAAGTTCGGTTTCGCCTTCGCGCAATTCGACTACGCCAATACGGCGGCCCGAGGCCGTCACGAAGTCCTTCCGGATGCCAAGGCCCGGAAGTTCGGTCTCATCCACGTTCATAGCTCCACCCTAAACTCTGTTGAACCGGTCCGGTACGTTGTTGACGCCATCCGTCCCTATGTAGTTAACGCTCTGGTACTACCGCTATTTCCACTTTGGCCGGAGGCTTAACCGGCAGGATCACCAGGAGCCCGGCTAGGAGCACAACCATGATCCCGAGGATGCCCCAGCGCTGGGCTTCTCCGGCAGCAACGAGCGGGGAGGCGATGGCGATGCACAGAGTAAACAGTGTGGGAGCCAGGAAGCTGACGGCCCTCCCAGTGGTTGCGTAAATGCCGAACAATTCGCCGGACTCGCCAGCCGGGGCAAGCCTGGCCAGGTAGGCCCGGGAGGAGGACTGCGCGGGTCCCACGAACAGGCAGAGGAGAAGTCCAAAGATCCAGAACGTGGCAGATCCGGGCCACTGGTTGCCGAAGAAGACGTAGTCGCCGTTGCCGAGGATCAGGATGAAGGTCCCCGCGGTCAGCAGCCCTATCAGGGACAGGACAATGACTGCTTTGGGTCCGATTCTGTCATCCAGGAAGCCGCCGATAATCGCGCCCACAGCGGCCACAACGTTGCCGAAGATTGCGAAGAAGATGACCTCTTTGAGTTCGAATCCAAAGGTTCCAGCAGCGATCACGCCACCAAAGGTGAACACGGCCGCGAGGCCGTCGCGGAAGATGGCGCTGGACAGCAGGAAGTAGATGGTGTGCGGGCTGGTTTTGTAGATGGCCCGGATCCTGCGGATCAGCAGTTTGTAGGAATCGAAGAAGCCCAAAGCCGCCGTATCCTTCTTCACCGACACCTCAGGAACCGCAAACATCACGGGGAGGGCAAAGATGAAGAACCACAGGGCAGAGAAGACAGCCACCAGCCGGATGTTCAGAGAGTCCTGGGTGGATGCGCCGAACCAGTCGAAGGAAGGCTGGACAAAAAGTTGCAGGACGAGCAGGAGCGCCACGATCCCGCCCAGGTATCCCATTCCCCAACCAAAACCGCTGACTTTGCCTATATTCCGGGGAGTGGAGATCTGGGCGAGCATGGCATTGTAGTTGACGCCAGCAAACTCAAAGAACACATTGCCCAAGGCGATCAGGCAGACTCCCAACAGCAGGAATTCCGGCCGCGGGAAGACGAAAAAACAAAGTCCGGTGAGTACTGCCGTCGCCGCTGTGTTGACGCCGAGCCAGAGTTTCCGCCTGCCCCCGGCATCGGAGCGCTGCCCAGTTACCGGTGCCAACAGTGCGATGGCCAGGCCTGCAATGGCCAGGGCCGCACCCAAGGCCGCCGATGCCGCATCTTCTCCGCCGAAGGCATTGGACGTGAGGTAAACCGTGAAGACGAACGTCGTCATGACCGCGTTGAAGGCGGCCGAGCCCCAATCCCAGGACGCCCAAGCGAGGATCTGGCCTTTTTTGGAGGCGACTGGGCCCGAGGCGAGCTCGGATGTCGGGTGGGAGGCTTCGGGAACTGCGGCCGCGTTCATAGTGTGAATGCTATAGGGGCAGGGAGGGCCGCGGGCAGATGACAGACCGCGGTGTGTGGACAACCCGAGGGATCCGTCAGGTCCAGGGCCGTCCGCCAGCCTGCACACGTGGCCAAAAACTGTCGGGCCCCCTTGATAAACTAGGTGGACTGAACCCAACGTATGACCGCCTGCTCCAACTTTTGACAATTCCTTCCTGACTTTGCGGAGAAAACAGTGATCACAGTTCTCGCCATCACCTTTGTAGCGGCAACTGTGGCGCCCTTGATCTTCCGCTCACTTGGACGCAACGCGTTCTACGTTTTGGCCGCCGTCCCTGCGGCCGCCTTCGTGTGGCTGGTCCTTCAGTACGGCCCCGTATATTCCGGTGGCGGCATAGAAGAAGTGCTGCCGTGGATTCCCAGCCTGCAGCTTGAACTCGCATTCCGGATGGATCCCTTGGCTTGGGTCATGTCCTTGCTGATTCTGGGTGTCGGCGCGCTGGTGCTGGTCTATTGCGCCCGCTATTTCAAGAACAAGGATCCGGGCCTCGGTGGTTTCGGTGCCCAGCTGCTGGCCTTCGCGGGTGCCATGTTCGGCCTGGTCACTTCCGACGACCTCCTGATGCTGTTCATCTTCTGGGAACTCACCACCATCCTGTCCTACCTGTTGATTGGTTATGCCCGCACCCGTTTGGCGGCACGCCGGTCGGCCCTGCAAGCGCTGATGGTCACTACCGCGGGCGGACTGGCAATGCTGGTGGGCCTCATCATCGTCGGCCAAGCGGCGGGAACGTACCGCATCTCGACCATTCTGGACCAGGCCGGGACGCTCATGAGCGGACCGATGGAGGGCGCGGTGACCGCCGCCGTCGTACTGATCCTGGTGGGTGCCATCACCAAATCGGCGCTTGTTCCGTTCCACTTCTGGCTCCCAGGCGCCATGGCCGCACCTACGCCGGTCAGTGCCTACCTGCACGCGGCCGCGATGGTGAAGGCCGGCATCTACATCGTCGCGCGGCTGGCCCCGGGTTTTGCCGCGTCGGACTTCTGGCTGCCGGTGGTGCTGGGGCTTGGACTGGCCACGATGCTGGTTGGCGGCTACCGCGCGCTGCGGCAGACGGACATCAAACTCATCCTTGCCTATGGGACGGTGAGCCAACTCGGCTTCCTCACCATGGTGGTGGGGCTGGGACGGCCCGACGCCGCCCTGGCTGGTCTCGGGCTGCTGCTGGCTCACGGCTTGTTCAAAGCCACGTTGTTCCTGGTTGTCGGTATCATCGACCACCAATCCGGAACCCGCGACATCCGCAAGCTCTCAGGAGTTTTCCGTTCCTCCCGGGCGCTGGGTGTGGTTGCGGCGATTGCGGCCGCATCCATGGCGGGGGTGCCGCCGTTGGCCGGTTTCGTCGCCAAGGAATCGGTGTTCGAAGCCTTCGTTCACTACGGAACCGGTCACGAGGCCACCGCCTGGGGCATCTGGATCCTGGTGGGTCTGGTCATCGGCTCAATTCTCACCTTCGCCTACAGCGCCCGTTTCATGTGGGGTGCGTTCGCGGTCAAGCCCGGCGTGGAAGCCACCCCTTTCAAACCCATCAAGCCCGCGTTCCTGGCAGCCCCGGCCATCCTCAGCCTGCTCACCATCGTGTACGGCCTGTGGCCCGCACCCGTGGACACCTGGATCCAGCCTTACGCTGCGTTGTTCGCTGACGGTCCGGACGCGGTCGACGCCGGCCACTTGGCTTTATGGCACGGCGTCACCCCTGCGCTGGGGCTGACTGCGATCACGTTCGCTTTGGGCGCGGCCATGTTCTACGGGCGGAACATCGTTGCCCGTCTCCAGGGCCTGGTTCCCGACTGGGTTGACGGCGACCGCGCGTACCAAAACACCATTGGCGCCCTGGACGATGTTGCCGTCTGGGTGACGGGCCGCACGCAGCGTGGTTCGCTGTACTTCTACCTGGCAGTGATCCTGACTGTCGCGTTCGCTGTTCCGCTGACCGCCTTGATCATGGCCAACAAGCCCCTGCCGGACGGCGTCTACTTCATCGACCCCAACTCGCCCTTGCAACTGGTGGCGGGAGCCGGAATCGTGGTCGGGGCGTTGGCCGCTGTACGTGCCAACAAACGATTCCTCGCGGTGCTCATGGTCTCCGTGACCGGCTACGGCATTGCCCTCATGTTCGCGCTCCAAGGTGCTCCGGACCTGGCGCTGACGCAGATGCTGGTGGAAACCATTGTGCTGGTGGCTTTCGTTCTGGCCATGCGCAGCCTGCCCGCGGAGTTGAGGGACAGGACCGGAGGCAGGCTCAGGGTCATCCGCGTCATCATCGGCGCAGCCTTTGGCATCACCATGATTTTCGTGGCCATCTACGCCATGGGTGCCCGCGTTGCCACCCCCGTTTCCCTCGACTTCCCCCGCCTGGCCTACGAGGGCGGAGGTGGACTCAACGTGGTCAACGTGACCCTCGTGGACATCCGCGCCTGGGATACGTTCGGCGAAATTTCCGTGTTGGCAATCGCTGCCACGGGTGTCGCGAGCCTGATCTTCGTCCGGAGCCGTGGCGACCGCATCAAGACCTCCGAGGCGGTGCCGGAAGGCAGCGTGGGGCGCCGCACCGGCGTCGAGCGTGATTCCCGGGCAGGCGCCACGCTGGCAGTGGCGAGGAAGTTCACCGACGTCACCCGCGATGCCTGGCTGGTGGCCGGCCGTACTCTGGCTCCGGAACGGCGTTCGATCATTTTCGAAGTGGTCACCCGGCTCATCTTCCACTCGATGATCGTCTTCTCCATCTATCTCCTCCTGGCAGGGCACAACCTGCCCGGCGGAGGGTTCGCAGGCGGCCTGACGGCAGGGCTCGCCCTGACCATCCGCTATCTTGCCGGCGGACGGTTCGAGCTGAGCGAGGCAGCGACCATCAGTGCCGGAACGCTTCTCGGAACAGGACTTGCGACGGCGGCCGCGTCCGGCTTGGTCCCGTTGTTCCTGGGCGGGCAGGTATTCCAGAGCGCCATTATCGAGTTCTGGCTGCCGGTCTTTGGAGACGTCAAGTTCGTCACGTCCACCATCTTCGATATCGGCGTGTACATCGTGGTGGTGGGGTTGGCGCTGGACGTCCTCCGCAGCCTCGGCGCCGAAATCGACGAGCACTTTGAAGGCAAGGGCGCGCCCCTCACTGAGGAAGACGCCGCCGAGCAAGCCGGGATGGCACAAGAAGCCGGACTGGCCCAGGAAGCCGCCGACTCGGTCGCGTCCGGGAAAGGTACCGCATGAGCATCAACCTGACCCTGCTGATCGTCATGGGCGTGCTCTACGCCTGCGGCATCTACCTCATCCTGGAACGCAGCCTGACCCGCGTGCTGCTGGGATTGATGCTGCTGGCCAATGCCACCAACATCCTGATCCTGAGCACCGGCGGGTACGCAGGGCTGGCGCCCTTCTTCACCAAGGAAACGAACCCGGATTCCTATAGTGACCCCCTTCCGCAAGCACTGATCCTGACCTCGATCGTCATTTCCTTCGCCGTGACAGCATTCATGCTGGGCATCATTTACCGCACCTGGGTCCTTGCCCGCCAGGACGAGATCCAGGACGACCTCGAAGACGTCCGCGTGGCCAAGACCCCCAGCTTCGATGCCGAGGACGACGCAATCGTGCCATTGGAAACCTCGGAGTTCGCGATCACGCCGTCCAGCACCCAGGACCGGAACCACCCGGAAGCAACAGAGACCCCCAACTCGTCAACAACGCAGGAAGGAGGCAGCGCGTGAATCTCGCAAGCCTGTCACCGCTGGCCGTCCTCCTTCCGATTCTTGGCGCCGCGCTGGCGTTCCTCCTGATCCGGCACCAGACCGCCCAGCGGGTAGTCAGCATCGGTATCCTCAGCAGCACACTGCTCCTCGAATGCCTTCTGCTGTTCTCCGTCTGGACAGGTGGAACCACCTCGGTCACGCTGGGTGGCTGGCTGCCGCCGTGGGGCGTGGTGCTGGTGGTGGACCAGTTCTCCTCGCTCATGCTGGTGGTTTCGTCCGTGGTGAGCCTGGCCGTTTTGATTTACGCCACCGGTCAGGGAATGGCCGACGGCGACCATGAAGCTCCCGTTTCGATCTTCCACCCGACCTACCTCATCCTGGTGGCGGGTGTTTCCAATGCCTTCCTCACCGGAGACCTTTTCAACCTGTATGTCGGCTTCGAGATCCTGCTGACTGCAAGCTACGTGCTCATGACCCTGGGCGGGACGGGACCGCGCATCCGTGCCGGTGTCACGTACGTGGTGGTCTCCGTGGTGTCATCGGTCCTGTTCCTCATAGCCATCGCCATGATTTACGGGGCTACCGGCACCATCACCATGGCAGATCTTGCCGTAAAACTCGCCGAGCTGGACCAAGGCACCCAGAACCTGTTGCATGTGATGCTGCTGGTGGCCTTTGGCATCAAGGCCGCAGTGTTCCCGCTGTCCTTCTGGCTCCCGGACTCCTATCCCACGGCACCGGCACCCGTCACCGCGGTGTTCGCCGGGTTGCTGACCAAAGTCGGTGTCTACGCCATGGTCCGGACAGAGACCCTTTTGTTCCCTGGCGACACCCTCAACGTCCCTTTGATGGTGGTGGCGCTACTCACCATGGTGGTGGGTATTCTGGGTGCCCTTGCCCAGAGTGACATCAAGCGTCTTCTGTCCTTTACCCTGGTCAGCCACATTGGTTACATGGTGTTCGGCCTCGCCATGAGTTCCGTGGCCGGTCTGGGCGCGGCAGTCTTCTACGTTGCGCACCACATCACCGTGCAGACCAGCCTGTTCCTGGTCACGGGCCTCATAGAACGCCGTGGTGGCAGCTCGTCCATTGACCGGCTGGGTGGCCTGGCCAAGCTTTCGCCATTGCTGGCGTTGCTGTTCTTCGTCCCGGCCATGAACTTGGCAGGCATTCCGCCGTTCTCGGGGTTCCTTGGAAAGCTGGGTCTCCTGCAGGCCGGAGTGGAGCTCGGCACACCTTTGGCGATCGTGTTGGTGGTGGGTGGCGTGGTCACCAGCCTGCTGACCCTGCTGGCGATCGCCAGGGTTTGGAACAGGGCCTTCTGGCGCAAACCAGAGGATGCCGAATATCCGGATCCCGTGCTGTTGACCCCCGGAAACGTGGGAGTTCTGCCACGTACGATGGTGGGTTCCACGGCGGCCTTGGTGGTGTTCGGTGTGGCGCTGACGGTCTTCGCCGGACCGCTTTTCCAGGTGTCGGACGGTTCCGCGGAGATCATGCTGGATCGCTCGGCCTACATCCACTCGGTGCTGGGTGATTCCGTCGAGGTCCCACCGCTGCCGCAGAACGGTGGTGCGAAATGAGCCGCAAGCCGATCTCGTTCCGCACGGAGCTGCCGCTGCTCATTTGGTTGGTAATCGTGTGGGGTGCCCTGTGGCGGGATTTCAGCCCGGGCAACCTCCTGTTTGGCGCCCTGATTGCCGTGCTGGTGGCAAAGTTCTTCTACCTTCCGCCCGTTGAGCTCAGCGGCCGGTTCAACTTGCTGCGTGCCATTCCGTTCGCCCTGCTGTTCGTCGCAAAAGTGGTGGCAGCGAGCTTCCTGGTGTTGTATCTGGCTGTGGTTAAGGGACCCAAGGTGCGCAGCGCCGTCGTCGCCGTTCCGTTGCGGAGCCATTCAGACCTCATGGTGACGGCAACGGGGCATGTGATATCGCTGATTCCCGGGTCCCTGGTGGTGGAAGTGGACCGCTCCACCTCAACCCTGTACCTCCACGCACTGAACATTTACCAGGAAGCGGACATCGACAAGATACGCCGGGAAACGCAGGATATTGAGGCGGGACTGATCCGCATCATGGGCACGCGGGAAGAAGTCGAAGCGTTGAAAGCCGAAGCTGTTACCGGAACGGAAAGGGCGGCGTCGTGAAGGAATTTGTTCTTTTGGCCACCGCAGTGATCCTCAGTCTCGCAGCAGCGGGTGCGATCGTGCGCATCGCGATCGGTCCGTCCCTGCTGGACCGTGTCCTGGCTTCCGACGTTCTGCTGGCCATCCTCGGTGCGGCCCTTGCCATCGACATGGCAGTGAACCAGCACCTCAACAACCTGATGCTGCTGGTGGCACTTGCAGTGATCGGTTTCATTGGCTCGGTGACAGTTGCGAGGTTCGTAGCCGAGCGGAGGGAACAGAACAATGAGTCCTGACGCCACCGGACTGGACCTGGTGATCGACGTCGTCACCGCGGTGTTCCTGATAGTCGGTGCCCTGATGTCGCTGGGCGCGGCAATCGGCCTGCTGAGGTTTCCGGATCTCATGAGCCGCATGCACGCAGCCACCAAGCCCCAGGTGTTGGGCTTGTTCCTGATGCTCGCAGCGATCGGCCTGCAGATGCGCACTTGGTGGGTGTGGCCCGTCCTGCTGGTGGCGTGGATCTTCCAGCTCCTCACGGCACCGGTCTCGGCCCACATGGTGGGCCGCTCCGCCTACCGCACCAAGCACGGACACCGCGAGAAGCTCACCAAAGACGAACTTGAAGCCGTGGTCCAAAGGGCTGCTGCCGGCCAGGAACCCTTGGAACCTTAAAGGCAACGCGGGGTCACTTATGGCCCATAAACCCTGTCGGGATGGGCCATAAGTGACCCCGCGTTGCTTGTAGCGGTGATGACTAGACGATGTCAGCGCTCTTGGCGAAGCGGGCAATGGCCCGTTGCGTGCCGCGGCTGGCCAGCACCTGGATAAGAGTGCTCACGAAAGCGGAAATCAGCGCAAAAGTCAGGGCTGAACGGAGGCTCGCTTCCATGTCGTCGTTGCCTGTGGGCGGCTTGTTGCCCGTGGCTTTTTCCCAGCCTTTGTTGACGAGTTTGGTACCGACAAAGCCTGCGCCGAGGCTTACCCCGGCGCCCAAGAGCTTGAAAAAGAGGTTCATGCCCCCAGCCTAACTGTCCCCGGGCTACCTGCGGCTTTCCCGCTCCTTGAGGAAGGCGGTCAAAGAACCCACCGGGGCCAGCACCGGGACAACCGGGTGCTCGGCTGACCAAACGGCGTCCACGGAATCGAAGCCTTCGATTTCCTTCAGCAGGTAGTACGTGGGCGGCATGAGCTTCAGTTGCCCTGCTGCTTCTGCTTCCAAAATCCCGCTGACCGGCATCCACAGGGATTGCCAGGCCTCCGTGGTTTGGTGCCGGGGCTGGGCTTCGGGTGCGGGCTTGGCGACATAGAAGTAAGTGTCGAAACGTTTGGGCATGTCAACGGGAGTGATCCAGTTGGCCCACGGGCGCAGGTCTGCGGCCCTGATGTCCAGTCCGGCCTCTTCCTGGACTTCGCGGATGGCAGCTGCGAGAACCGCTCCCGAGTTCGTTTCTGCTTGGGCGGTGTCTTCGGCGATAGAGCTCTGCGCCCAGGCCTCAGCGTGGCTGCGGAGCAGTTCGGCCGGATAATCCCATCCGGCCTGGTCCGCGGCGTCCACCCGGCCGCCCGGGAAGACCACCATGCCCGCGGCGAAGTCCATGGTGCGGACCCTGTGCTGGACGAAGGCTTCGAGCCCGGCCGGAGCGTCGCGGAGCAGAATCACGCTGGCAGCCAGGCGGGGCTCGGGCACTGGGCTGGAGGAACCGCGGAGATCCGTCATACAGCCATTCTCTCAGGTGTGCGTTGTGGGGCCTGGTTTGCGTGCCAAAACCCATGGGGAGCGCGCAGGGCAGGCCTCGCAACGGGTGGGATCCGAATGTGACCCCACCCCGCCCACCGATGCACGCGGAGGTGTAAACTGAACCAGCCCATCAGGGCAGATTTGATAACGACAGGGGAGCGCCGCCGTCGAATCCTGTACCACGCAGGAGACGCGAGGGCGCTGAGAGTGCGGACAGCCGCAGACCCTCGAACCTGATCCGGTTAGTACCGGCGCAAGGGAGTCGAGCTTCTCAGAGTGTCCGGATCCGGGCGGCGCAAGCCAACCGCAATCCGGGGAGCACTTTCCCCTCCTGTAACCTCAGGAGGCAGAAAATGACCACGGTAAACGTGAAGAAGACCAGCTATAGCTGGCGTGTTGTAGACATCGTGGTGGCAGCCCTCATTGCCATCGCCGGCGGCGTGATCTTCTGGGCCTGGTCCCAGGGCGCCGCACTGGTATCCATCCCCATGAACGCGGCCTACCCGCCCCTCACCGGCCTGATCGCAGGTGGCTGGATGATCCCCGCCGTTCTGGGCATGCTCATTATCCGCAAACCCGGTGCGGCCCTGTTCTGCGAGGCCGTGGCCGCCACCGGCGAACTCATCATGGGCTCGCAGTACGGCACCACCGTGCTGATCTCGGGCATCCTGCAGGGCCTGGGCGCCGAGCTCATCTTCGCCGCATTCCGCTACAAGAAGTTCAACCTGCCCACCTCGCTTCTCGCGGGCGCAGGTGCGGGCCTCTTCTGCGGCCTGAACGACTCCTTCCTCCCGTGGGGCTGGAACATCGCCTATGAGGCCATCGACAAGCTGACCTACATCACGTTCACCACGATCTCCGGCGCGATCATCGCCGGTGCACTGTCCTGGATTGCGACGCGCGGGCTGGCCAAGACGGGCGTCCTGAGCTCGTTCGCGTCGCGCAAGGCCGCTTCGGAGCCAGTTTTCAGCTGATGCCCGCCACACACAGCGGCACGGTGCGGCCTGCCGCCATTTCCGCCGAGGGGTGGGGGTGGCGGCATGCCGGCCGTTCCACGCCTGCCATCCAGGGACTGGATCTGCGGATCGAACCGGGGGAACGCGTACTGCTTCTGGGTCCTTCCGGTGCCGGCAAGTCCACGCTCCTGCACGCCCTCGCCGGGGTACTCGGTGACGAGGAAGACGACTCCGACGAGACCGGTTCGCTGCTGATCGACGGCGTCCCTCCCCGCGGCCAGCGTGGCCGCGCCGGCCTGATGCAGCAGGACCCTGAAACGCAGGTGGTCCTCTCCCGCGTCGGCGACGACGTCGCTTTTGGTGCCGAGAACCTGGCCGTGCCGAGGGACGAGATCTGGTCCCGCGTCCATGAAGCGCTCGACGACGTTGGCTTGCGTACCGCTGCCGGCGGCGGTTTGGCGTTGGATCACCCGACGGCGGCGCTTTCCGGAGGTCAGAAGCAGCGCCTTGCGCTGGCCGGCATTTTGGCGATGCGTCCTGGCCTGATCCTGTTGGACGAACCCACGGCCAACCTCGATCCCGCGGGGGTCCTCGAGGTCCGGGATGCGGTTGGACGGTGCCTGGACAAGACAGGTGCCACCTTGGTGGTGGTGGAGCACAGGGTGTCCGTGTGGAAGGACCTTGTGGATCGGATTGTGGTCCTGCAACCCGGGGCTGCCGGTGGAGGTGTGCTCCTGGACGGACCACCGGACCAGGTCCTCACGGAAGCGCGTTCCATGTTGATGGCTGCAGGCGTGTGGGTTCCCGGATACGTTCCCCCGACGCGGGCGCGGACGCAGGTGGCCGGGCCATACGAACTCCTCATCGCTACCCAGGACCTGGCCGTGTCCCGGGAAAAGCCCAAGCGGAAGGGCTTCAAAACCATCCCGCCCGTTCCCGCGCAGAAGGACATCACCGCCCAGGTCCGGGCTGGCCAGGCCTTGACCATTACAGGGCCGAACGGGGCGGGCAAGTCCACTTTCGCGCTCACCTTGGCCGGCCTTCTGGCGCCGGTGGCCGGTACGGTGAGTGCCGGCGTCGGGCTTTCAGAGGGGGCCGGCATTGACCCGTACAAGTGGAAAGCAGACCAGCTGATCTCAAGGATCGGCACTGTCTTCCAAGAGCCGGAACACCAGTTCGTCACCGGTAAAGTCCTGGACGAGCTCATGTTCGGTCCCAAGCACCTGGGCCATGGCGAGGACCGCGTGGACGAACTGGTGGAGCGGCTGCGGCTGGGCCATCTGGTGGACGCCAATCCCTACACTTTGTCCGGCGGGGAGAAGCGCAGGCTTTCGGTGGCCACGGTGCTGGGCGCCCACCCCAAGGTGCTGGTCCTTGACGAGCCTACGTTCGGCCAGGATGCCAACACATGGGCCGAGTTGGCGTCGTTCCTGTCCGAGTTGTTGGACGCCGGAACAGCAGTGGTGTCCGTTACCCACGACCAGGAGTTCAGCGCCGTCCTGGGTGGGGCGGAACTGAGGCTGGGGCCGGTATCTCAGGGCGAAACTGCGCATCAGGAAGCGGGTGCCGCATGAGGGACGCCTTGAACCTGCGCGGAAACCACGCACTCCTGACCCGCGCCAACCCCTTGGCCAAGTTCGTGGCCGTCTTCCTTATCTCGCTGGTCCTGGCACTGTCCATCGACTGGGTTTCCGCTTCCACGGCGCTCATCGCGGAACTGGCCCTCTTCCCGCTGGCCGGCCTTACGTTGCGGCTGTTGTGGCTGCGGGCGTGGCCCTTGATCATCGCGGCCGTCATTGGTGGCTGGAGCACCGCGATCGTCGCCGCTGACAGCGGCGCTGTACTGCTCGACGTCGGACTCTGGTCCATCAGCGAAGGTTCCCTTCAGCTGGGGCTGGGTTTCATGCTGCGTGGTTTGGCGATTGCCCTCCCGGCGATCCTGCTGATGTCCTGCACCGACCCGACTGACTTGGCCGATGCCTTGGCGCAGAAAGCAAAGCTGCCGCACCGCTTTGTCCTCGGTTCCCTTGCGGCCATGAGGCTGGTAGGCCTGATGGCCGAGGAATGGCAGACCATCGGGATGGCGCGCCGCGCCCGCGGTGTCGGCTCCCAGGGCAGCCCGATCCAACGCCTGAAGGCCACGCTTGGGCAGAGCTTCGGACTCCTGGTCCAAGCTGTGCGCCGGGCATCGCGTTTGGCCGTGACCATGGAGGCCCGAGGTTTTGGTGGTGGGCAACGGACCTGGGCGCGTGAGTCCACGTACTCGCTCCTGGACGCCTGGGTGCTTCTGGGCGGCGTGGTCATAGCAACCGGGGCCGTGCTCACGGCCGTGGGTTCCGGGACGTGGAGCTTCGTATGGCGTTAGCGGGCCGGTAGTTCCTGGATCTCGTCGAAGTCGGCTCGCGTCAGGAAACCGAGCTGGGCTTCCTTTTCCTCCAGCTGGATGATGGGGCCCAACTCGAAACAGGTGGCTTCCAGCCTGCGCAGGGCTTTCGCGTTGCGTGAGTCGGGCTCCACGATGATCCTGTCCTTGCCTGGGAGCGAGAACATGTACCGGATAAGGGAAGTGCCAAGCCTGGGCGTGAAATGCGGAATGGGCCGTGTTGCCGGCGCCAGTAGCAAGTGCATCCCGATGTCCGCCTCACGGGCGGGGTAGGCCTCGCCCACAGGATCGTGCAGGGGCTCGTAGGTCTGGAAAAGCGCCAGGGGCTCGCCATCAAGGAGGGCCAGGAACGCGTGGTGGGTCTCCAATGAATCAAGGAACCCGTAGATCTCCAGTACTTCCTCGCGGGTTTTCTCCGTCATGCCCCAGAACCTGGCGCGGGGTTGTGTGACCCATTCGAAGATGAGCCCGATGTCCTCGGTGGGTTTCAACGGGACGATCCGCAATTCACCCCAGCCTTCGAGGTTCTCGGAGTAGACGGTGGTGCGGACAGAGAAGTCCTGGGTGACGGTGCTCATGTGTTCCTTCGGTAGGCGGGTGTCTGGTGTCAGTTCGGGTCTTTGGCCAGGGCGGACCAGTCCGTGGTTACAGGGACCATCCGGCCTTCGCTCCAGAGCGGAAGCTGGTCGGCGAAGTGTTCGTGTCCGGGCGTTCCAGCGGCTCCGAAAGGCACGATCCAGCGACTGTTGCCACGGCGGGCCAGATCCCAGACGTAACGGGCCGCCGGTCCCCGGAAACTGCGGTCCTCCACGCCAGGGAGGCTCTCGGTGCACAGTACGCAGCCTGTGTCTCCGCCGAGGTCAGCCGTCGGTACCCTTGCTGCAAGGGCATCCGGGAGGACATGGACTGCCAACAGCTGGTGTCGGTCACCCCATGGGGCACCGTCCACGAGGGCGTCCTCCAGGGCGGCGTCCTCCAACGCAGCCGCGACTTCCACTCCACCTACGATGCCGAGTTCGGAGCCGCGGACCAGCAGAGTCTCCAAAGCGAAGCCGATCCGCGATGCCACGGACAGCCACGGTCCAAACAAGGGGGAGTAGCCGTTCGGCGCGTTCAACGGAGCAAGAGCGGCGTGCCGTCCGAGGCGTTGCACCAAGGCACCACGCCAGGCAGCGAAGATGGCCGCTTGGTGGCTATGGGCATCCATCCGGCCATCCCAAACCATCAGCTGCGATCTCAGTTCCTTTGCCGCAAGGGACAGATCTGACGGGTCCATGGCGGCCAGGAGCCGGCGGAAGAAGGGCCAAGGACCCAGCAGGGTGTCGGTGTGCATGGACTGCATGTCATCCCCGGTCAGCGTCCGATCGGGGGAGGACTCCAGCAGCTCCCGAATCCGAAGGGCGCGGTAGGCAGGCGCGAACTCCATCGCCACCTTGTCTCCACCACCTGCGGCGCGGTCGTTCGCGCTCACGGCAAACCGTCCTACCTCGGTGCGGGGCAACGCGGCGTACTGTCCGTCCCAGGCGTGGCGGGACGAAAAGGCCGGGGCGGGGAGGCGGCGGTTTGCAGGGTTGCGCTGCGGAACCAAACCGGCAACGAAATGCCGAACAGCTCCGGACGAATCCGCGGCCACAACGCTGTTGACGGGCTCCACCCAGGCGTCAAAGGCCGCCTCAACGTCGGCGACGCTCCGGCTCCGCAACAGCGGCAGGAGGGCCTCGAAACCCAGCCGCCCCTCAACCCGGGCAGGGAAGCGCAAGCTCAGCGCACCGCCGTCGGGCGTATCGGAGATGACCGGACCCCGCGCAGTCTCAATGACCTCAACGGTCACGGCTTCGCCGCCCCGGACGCTGATGGTTTCGGTACTGACGACGGCGGACTCCCAACCTTTCGCCCCGCGCGCCTCGATGCGTTCACCGTTGCTGTCGCTGATCCGGCGGAGTTCCTCCACGAAGAGGTCCTGGTAATCGGCCATGGCGTTGGTGACGGCCCAGGCGGTGTAGCCGGTGTGGGCGAAATGCGGCAGGCCCGGGACACCGGGGAACGCGAAGCCCACGATGTCGAACTCCGGGCACGCGAGCCGCACTTGCTGGTACACGCCGGGCAGCTCCATGAGGCGGTGCGGGTCCCCGGCGATCAACGGCTGCCCGGTCGCCGTCGTCGAACCGTGGGCGGCCCAGGCGTTGCTGCCGGACCAGACAGGGGCCTCGATGCTGAACAGATCCACGGCGTCTTCCCCGAGTGTCCGTGCGACGTGGGCCCGGAACAGCTTGTTGGGGAAAGTGGAGAACAGGATGTGGTGGACCAGGAAGACGCCCAAGGGTGTCCACGGGAGCCACGGCTCCGGGGCGCAACCGGCTTCATCGAACTCAGGGCTGCCGCGGAGATCGTCGGCGAGGGCCTGGTTGATGCCGGCAACGTACTGTCCGCACCAGCGCTGCGTGTGGTGTGGGAGTTTGTCGAAGCAACGGCGCGCGGTGTCATTCAGCCGCACTTGGCGGGCAAACCGGTCCCAGACCACGGCGTCGGACCCCAGAACTTCGGCAGCCCGGCCTTCCGAACGCCAGCGCTCCAGCTCGATCTGCCACGAGCGGTCGATCGCGGCGTTCCGCCCCTGGAGGAAGGCAAGATCGTCGGCCGATTCAGCCCACAGATGCGGGATTCCCCAGTCGTCGCGGTAGCTTCCTGGGCCGCCTGCCGGGGCGGAGTGTTGCGTCGGGGCAGGCGTCATGATCTCTGTCTGCTTTCGAGCTTAGGTTAGGCTTACTTAAGTTCAAGATAAATGTCTTTGGTCCGGCGCACAAATCGCGGCCATCTGTGAAGGAGTGCTGCTTGAAGCGCAATTGGGAAGGCGTCGTCCTTAAGGTCATGGGCGCCAAGGACTTCACTTTGGAAGTCACCGGCCGGGAAGAGATCACGCCGGACTTCCTGCGCGTACACGTGCGCGACGGCGGACTCCTGAAGGCCAGCGGCCTGCATCCGACCATGTGGATCCGGCTCTGGTTCCACGACTCCGGCAAGGCCCACCAACGCGCATACACCCTGGTGAACGCGTCCCCCGCCGACGGCACCTTCAGCATGGATTTCGCGATGCACCAGGGGGTTGCGGCCGATTGGGCCCGTTCTGTCCAAATCGGCGACACCATCGATGCCACGGTCCAGGGCAGCTCCTTCGCCCTCCCGGAGCCCACCCAGCGCCGCATTTGGGTGGTTGGGGACCCCGCTTCCATCCCCGCCATCAACTCGCTGCTGGATGCGCGGGGAACGGTCCCCGTCACGGCCTGGCTTGAGTACCAGCACGACGCCGACACCTCACTTGAGGTGCGGACGGCCCCTGGCGATGTGGTCACGTGGATACCCCGCAAACGGGACGGTGCTGCCCTGGTGGAAGACGTCTGTGGTTCGCTGACGTCCAATTCCGTGGCCGTGGCGGAGGACTTCTTCTGGATCGCGTGCGAAGCGTCAAGTACCCGGGCAATCGTCAAGCATCTGCGGAAGGGCTTGGGGGTGGACAAGCATCGGATTGATGCGTTGGGCTACTGGCGGGCCTAGGGAGCTGTAGCCCCAACGATGGCGGGCGGCCCCGGTTGGTGAGTGCCGCCGTCGAGCTTTTATCGCACGGTACGGGTAGGGTGTGACGTTTGCCGCCTAATCGGCGTGTGGGTGGCCAGTTCTAACTCATCTATGATATTTCTTGGTTATGACGCAAGCTACGCCAGAACATGTAGGTCTCCTGCTCCGCAACGCACGTGGAGAAAAGGGCTGGACGCAAGGGCAGTTGGCTACTGAGCTGGGAACCAGCCAAAGCGCGATCGCCCGGATGGAGCAAGGTAAGCAGAACCTGAGCCTCCGGATGATCGAACGCCTCGAAGCGATCTTCGGCCGTTCCATCGTCAAGGTAGGCAAACCGCAGATGACCCACCTTCGGGTCGAAGGTGGCCGGACGCTTTCGGGCGAAGTGGATGTCAACAGCAGCAAGAACGCCGGTGTGGCACTGCTGTGCGCGAGCCTCATTAACCGCGGCACCACCACGCTCCGCCGGCTGGCACGCATCGAAGAGGTCAACAGGATTGTAGAAGTCCTGACATCGATCGGCGTCGAGTGCACCTGGCTCAATGGCAGCGATCTGCGCATTCGGCGGCCCGAGGTCCTGGACCTCGAGTCGATGGATGTCGACGCCGCCCGCCGCACCCGCAGCGTCATCATGCTGCTGGGACCGCTCCTGGATGAGACCAGCGAATACCTGCTGCCCTACGCCGGAGGATGCGATCTTGGTACCCGAACCGTTGAACCCCACATGCAGGCGCTCCGGGAGTTCGGCCTGACCGTTGAAGCCAAGTCCGGGTTCTACTCGGTGGCTGCTCCTCCGGCCGACGGACATCACCGCTCCTTCGTGCTGACCGAGCGCGGCGACACGGTCACTGAAAATGCGATCATGGCTGCTGCCCACCGCGAAGGCACCACGGTAATCCGCAACGCCAGCCCGAACTACATGGTCCAGGATCTCTGCTTCTACCTGCAGGGATTGGGCGTGGAAATAGAAGGCGTCGGCACCACCACGTTGAAGATCACGGGCCGGCCAGCCATCGATGTGGACATCGAGTACTTCCCGTCCGAGGACCCCATCGAGGCCATGAGCCTGATCACCGCCGGGATCGTGACCAACTCCGAGGTCACCATCCGCCGCGTTCCCATCGAGTTCATGGAGATCGAACTGGCCACCCTGGAGCAGATGGGCCAGAAGCTGGAGGTCTCCGGTGAATACATGGCCCGCAACGGCCGCACCCGGTTGGTGGACGTGACCACCAAGCCATCAGAACTCCATGCCCCGCAGGACAAGATCCACCCGATGCCGTTCCCGGGCCTGAACATCGACAACCTGCCCTTCTTCGCCGTCATCGCCGGCAATGCCGAGGGCCAGACCATGATCCACGACTGGGTCTACGAGAACCGTGCCATCTACCTGACGGAGCTGAACAAGCTCGGCGCCCAGGTACAGCTGCTGGACCCGCACAGGATCTACGTCAACGGACCCACCAAATGGCGTGCCGCAGAAGTTGGTTGCCCGCCCGCCCTGCGCCCCGCCGCCTGCCTGCTCCTGGCCATGCTGGCCGCCCGGGGTACGTCTGAGCTCCGCAACATCTACGTGATCGAGCGTGGCTACGAGGACTTGGCGGAGCGCCTGAACACCATTGGCGCGAAGGTCGAGTACTTCCAGGACTAGTCTCCGGAGGACGCGGGGTCACTTATGGCCCATCGGGCCCCCCAACATGGGCCATAAGTGACCCCGCGTTGCTGTTATGTGCGTGGCCTGAGGCGCAGAATGGAGCATGCGGACGTTCGGGGTGGAGGAAGAACTGCTCATCGTTGATCCTGTGACGGGCGCGCCGTTGGCCCTCGCGGACGCGCTTCTCGCTGGCCACGACGAACCCGCGACGGCCACCGGATTGAGCCAGGAGCTCAAACTGGAGCAAATCGAAACCCAGACAAGGCCCTGCCACACGTACGCCGAACTCCTGCAGCAGATCCGCCGGGGCCGTGCCATGGCCGACGAAGCCGCCCGGCAACACGGCGCCAGGGTTGCCGCGCTTGCCACTTCACCGCTGGCCTCCACCACTCACACCACCCCGGACCCCCGGTACGCCACCATGCTGGACCACTTCGGGATCATCGCCACCGAGCAGCTGACCTGCGGGTTCCACGTGCACACCTCGGTGGAGTCGCCAGAGGAAGGCGTGGTGGTGCTGGACCATATCCGCGACAAGCTCGCCGTGCTCACCGCACTCTCCGCCAACTCACCCTATTGGCGCGGGCTTCCCTCCGGATTCGACAGCTACAGGACCCAAGCGTGGAACCGCTGGCCAACGTCCGGGCCTTCTTCCATTTTTGGCTCGCTCACGGCCTATCGACGCGTCGTGCAGCGGCTTCTCGATACCGGGGTAATCCTGGATGAGGGCATGATCTACTTCGACGCCCGGGTCTCCAGGAACCACCCCACCGTGGAGGTCCGAGTGGCCGACGTCTGCCTGAGGGCCGAGGACGCAGCCTTGATTGCGGTGCTGGTGCGGGCGTTGGTGGAGACAGCTTCCCTGGAAATGCTCGACGGCGTTGATCCCACCCCGGTGCCGACCGCGCTGCTGCGGATGGCGGGTTGGCGGGCCAGCAACTCCGGTTTGCGTGGAGACCTTCTGGACTTCGGCGATTTCCGTCCCCAACCCGCCGCGGATGTGGTGTGGGCGTTGGTGGATTACCTGAGCCCTGTTTTGGATGACCAAGGTGAACTGACCCTCGTCAAGGCCGGTATTGCCGGGATCCTGGAGCGTGGCAACGGTGCGCTTGAGCAACGCGAAGCGGCGACGCGCTACGGGGACGGGCGCAACCCGCCCGTGAGTCAGCCCGACGCCGAAACCCTCGCCGCCGTCGTCGCGCATGCCGTGAAAGAGACCGTTCGTGGCACCGCGGCCAACGCGCTCAAGATCCCCACGCCCATGATGACCAGGGTGCGGCGGCCCTAGTCCCCGAGAGGCCCTGGTCTTCGACTTGCCCGGCGTCAGGGGGTTCCGACCAAGACATCAGGTACGCCCCGACCACTCCTTCGGTGAGATAGAAGACCAGTGGCGGAATGTCCTTGGTGGTCGCAAGGACTGCCCCGGAAACCGCTGCCACTCCTGCTGACCCGATCCCCACCCATCGTTTGGCAGGGGAACTAAGGAGGCTGCCACCCAGCGCTGCCAGGCCAACCACATGCAGCCAGGAGTATCCGAGGAACGGCGCGTTGGATCCGCGGAAAGAAGCGAATCGTTCAATGTCGGAGGCCCGGCGCGACAAGCTGTAGATGAATAACGGCGCTCCCGCGAGCAGCCCTGCTGCTCCCGCGGACGCCCACGCTTTGGCGGGACCGCGGCGTTGGGCTTTTGCGAACGCAACAACGCCCATCGGCACCGCCGCAGTTCCGGCAGCTGCAAAGTGGTGGCCGATGACCCATCCACGCTCACTGTCAACCAGCAAGCGCAGGCGTTCCGCGGGGTCGTGCATGAGGTAAACGCGCGACCCCGGCGAAATACCGGCCAACCACACCACCGAACCCGTGACTATGACAGCCCCCGCCTGGCGGTATGGATGCCTCATGCCAGCAAGGTTAGACCTGTTTGAGGGCCTTCTCCAGATCCAGGATGAGGTCGTCCACGTCCTCGAGCCCAACAGACAAACGGACCACGCCGTCTGAGAGCCCGATCGCCGCACGCCCCTCCGGACCCATGGCCCGGTGGGTGGTGGTGGCCGGGTGGGTGATGAGGGACTTGGAGTCGCCCAGGTTGTTGGAGATGTCGATGACGCGGAGTCCATCGAGCAGCGCAAACGCCGCTTCCTTGGCCGAACGCCCGGCGGAAGGTGAGAGCTCGAACGTCAGCACAGTGCCGCCGGCTTTCATCTGCTTGGCGGCCAGCTCGTACTGCGGGTGCGACTTAAGCAGGGGGTACTTGACCCAGCTGATGGCAGGCTGCTGTTCCAACCATTCGGCAATCTTCAGGGCCGACGCCGAGCTGTGGTTCACCCGCAGGCCGATGGTTTCAAGACCCTTGGTCAACACCCAGGCATTGAACGCCGAAAGCGATGGGCCGGTGTGCCGCATGAGCTGCTTTACCGGTCCGTCGATGAATTCCTTGGTGCCCAGGATTGCGCCGCCGAGGACGCGTCCCTGGCCATCGATGTGCTTGGTTCCCGAGTAGACAATCACGTCTGCACCCAGCTCGCCACAGCGCTGCAGCAACGGGGTGGCAAAGACGTTGTCGACGACGACAGTCGCCCCCGCGGCATGCGCCAGTTCGCTGACGGCCGCGATATCGACGATTTCCTGCATCGGGTTGGACGGGGATTCGAAGAACACAGCGGTGGTGGGTTCGGACAGGGCTGCACGCCACTGGTCAAGGTCCGGGCCATCGACAAATACAGTCTCCACGCCCCAGCGCGGCAGGATTTCGTTGAGGATCACGAAGCATGAGCCGAAGAGGGAGCGGGCAGCAACCACGCGGTCGCCGGCAGCCAGCAGGGCACCCAAGGCGGTGAACACAGCGGACATGCCGGACGCCGTCGCAAAGCACGCTTCGGTTCCTTCGAGCAGGCGCAGCCGTTCCTGGAAGGTGGCGACGGAGGGGTTGCCGTAGCGGGAGTAGACGAAGCGTTCGTCCTCGCCTGTGAAGGCGCGTTCTGCTGCGGCGGCGGATTCGTAGACGAACCCGGAGTTCAGGAAGATGGGCTCGGCCGTTTCCTGGAAATTGGTGCGGTCAAGGCCACCGCGGACGGCCTGGGTGTCAGGGCTCCAGCCGGCGGCATCGGGATTGAAAGTCACTTACTCGGTCCCCAAGTTCGTCGGCAGTCCACGGTTCTTCCAACCATTCACAGTTCGCTCACCGTAACGGTCCGGCTCGCCTTCAAAGCCTTCCAGCACGTTGTAGGAGGTGAATCCTGCCTGCGTGGCGGCAATGGCAGCGGAAATGGACCGCTGGCCGGAGCGGCAGATGAACACGAGCTCCACGCCGTCGTCCTCGGGTGCCTGCTGTTGCAGGTCCTCGATGAAGCGGGAGTTGGGGATGCCTCCGGCGAGGTTCCACTGGATGAACAGGGGATCGTTTTCGGTGGCTTTGGTATCGGGGATGCCGATGTGGGCCCATTCGCCCTCGGTGCGGACGTCCACCAGGATGGCGCCCTGTTCAAGCTTGGCCCACGCGTCGTGCGGGGTCAGGTCACCTGCGTAGCTCATGCGTGGCCCTCGAATGCTTCTTCGTCGTCGGTATCCAGTTCGTCAACAGCATTGGCGACTGCGGCATCGGCGCTGGCGATCGCGGCGGGCAGGACGACGGCCTGCGCGACGATCACTTCGGTTCCGTTGAACGTTGCCGCGGGGCTGCCGTGCAGCACGTACCCTTCCGCCAGGGCGTTGGTGATCCGCTCGCAGAAGTCACGGGTATCCGGGCCTGTTATCAGGCGGTAGGAAAGTTTTTCTTCAGTGGGTTCAGGCATTGCTGGTGCTCCTCAGTCACGCTTGCAGTTCGAATTGTCGATACGCCGAGTAGTCACCTGAGGCACCCCGCCGGAGAGAGGGTTGCCGACCAGCAAGTCAGGGCTTCGCGCTGGTTCTCATTACTCAAGAAAAACGTAGCATTCAGCATGGCGAAGCCGCACGTGGCGGTGGTGACGCCGTCGTCATGTTGCGTAATCGGACGGTGGTGGAGTACAGGTCCAATTAAGACGTCCCGGGAGCATAATTGACGCAGTACGACCCCCTGTAACTTCGTGTGAAATCAGGTCGCGGTGAACGGACAGAGCAGTTCTACACTCAAGCCCATGCTGCATTTTGGTTGGTTTGTGGGGCACGGATTCGGTGTCCAGGGCTGGGGAACTCCGGGCTACAGCCTGGGCTACGACTGGAAGAAGCCCGCCCTGTACCAGGAGGCTGTCCGGGCCTTCGAGCAATCGGGTTTGGACCTGTTCATCATCGAGGACTCCCTGACTGTCCCGGACACCTACGGCGGCACGGCCGAGGTTTCCCTGGCGCACGCTTCCTTCGCACCCAAGCACGATCCTTTGGCCTTGGTGCCGTACTTGCTTTCAGCGACCGAGCACCTCGGGATCGTTCCTACCGTCAGCGCTTCCTTCTATCCGCCCTTCACCGCGGCCCGGCTCCTGGCCACGCTGCAGCACTTCTCCGAGGGGCAACTCGGCTGGAACGTGGTGACCTCGGGCAGCGACCTCGCGGCTCAGAACTACGGGCTGGACCAGCAGATTGAACACGACCTCCGTTATGAGAAAGCGGAAGAATTCGTCGACGTCGTCAGGCGGCTGTGGCGGAGCTGGGAACCTGACGCGGTCCTCGAGGACGTTTCGGCCGGGAAATTCGCCGATCACACCAAGGTGCATCCCATCAATCACGACGGCGACTTCTTCAAGGTCCGCGGACCGCTGAACACTGCGCCTTTGCCGGAAGAACCCGTGCTGGTCCAGGCCGGTGCTTCTCCGAGGGGCAAGGCTTTCGCGGGTGGGCACGCGGATGTGGCCATCGCGTTGGCGCGTGGCGTGGAGGGCATGAAGGCTTACCGGGATTCGATCCGCGCCGAGGCGGCCAAAGCCGGCAGGAATCCCGACGACGTCAAGGTACTTTTCGTCCTGAAGCCCACCGTGGTTGGTTCTTCTGCGGAGGCCGAGGAACTGCGGGCGCAGCGCCGTGAGCTCACCCAACGGGACATCGACAGCCAGCTCAACTCCATCTCCTACCTCTCCGTGATCGACTTCAAGCAGTTCGACCTCGACGCCCCTCTCCCTGCATTGAGCACCAACAGCAACCAGGGCACGCTGGAGCATTTCGCCAAGGCGGCCCCTCCCGGGTCTACGCTCCGCGAAATCCTGCAGGCCCGAAGCGGCGGAGCGGGGGACTCGATCATTGGGACCGTTGGCGAAATTGCCGACTATTTGGAGGAGACCGGCTCCGCTGTGGGAGGCGACGGCTTCCTGTTTTCCGGTTTCGTGGATCCCGTGACCGTTCATGGCGTCCTGGACAAACTCACCCCCGAACTCAGGCGGCGCGGCCTGTTGAGGAAGAGCTACGGCAACGGCGGGTTCCGGCAGAACCTCTTGGATTTCTAGTGGGAACTTTCAGCATCGGGACCGGGCCTGTTTCCGCATTGGCGCTCGCTCGGGCAGCGGCAGATCCAACGTTTCACGTGGAAATCACCCATGATGCGTTGAGTTTGATGCATCGCGCGCGGGAGGTCGTGGAACAAGCGGCCGCCTCCGGGCAGCGGGTGTACGGACTTAACACGCTGCTCGGATCGGGCCGGGACACCGTTGTGGAGGAGAAGTCCATCCTGGCCTACCAGGTTCAGGTGGTCAGGTATCACAACAGCGGCGTCGGACCGTACCTGGACCGGGCTGCTGCCCGCTCCGTGATCCTCGCCAGGCTCATCGGGTTCACCCGCGGCGGCTCCGGCGTGCGACCCGGGACAGCAAGTTTCTATGCCGAACTGCTCAACCGGGGCGTCTTTCCCGCCATCCCGAGCGAAGGCTCGGTGGGCTCCTCGGACCTGACGCAACTTGCCGCCGTCGCCGCCGTTGCGCTGGGCGAGGGCGAAGCGTTCGACGCCTCGGGCATGCTGGTGCCCGGCGCAAAAGCGCTCGCGGACGCCGGACTGCAACCGCTCCAGCCCGCGGCCGGGGAAGCGCTGGCTTTGGTGAGCGCCAACGCCTACTCCGTGGGCGCCGGAACACTCGCCCTGGTTCGCCTCCAGCAGCTGGCGAGGCTGGCCGACGTCGCGCTTTCACTCTCTCTGGAGACGATCGCAAGGTACGACGGCGGCGGGAACCTCAGCCCGTTTTCGCCAATTATCCAGGCAGCCAAGGAGGTGGACGGGCAGCGGGACTCGGCCGCCGCCGTGCGCAGGCTTTTGGGTGGTGGGTGGCTTGAGGAGGTCCGGCCGGAAGTATCGGTTCAGGACGCGTTGTCCTTCCGGGCGGCCCCACAGAACCATGGGGCCTTCCGTTCCTTGGTGTCGCAGCTGGGTTTGGCCCTGGAAGTGGAACTGAACGGCAGAGGGGACAACCCGCTGGTTGATGTGGAGTCGGGCGCTATGGTGTCCGGCGGAAACTTCCAACCCATGCAGCTCGCGATGTCCTTTGAGGGCTTGCGTCTGGCCTTGGCGCATGTGGGCATCTCCAGTGAGCGGCGCATCGCCAAGTTGTATCCGCCGCAGCGGGCCATCCGGGCACGGCACCTGGCTGCTGCGTCCTTGGAGCCTGGTTCGGCGTCGGCTTTGATCCAGGAAGAGCTGCCCGGACTGCTTTGGTACTCCGCGGCAGGACTGTTGGCCGAGCTCAAGTTCCTGGCCGCTCCCGCGACCCTGGGCGCGCCCACCCTCTCCGCCGACGTCGAGGACCATTCCACCCTTGCACCGCTGGCTTTGCAGCAGTTGGAGAAATCCATCGATGCCGCGGAGAAACTCCTGGCCATCGAGGCCCTGACGGCCTCCTATCTCTTGCTGGAGGCCGAAGCCGCGCAGCCGCTCGGCAATGGGACAGGCTTGGTAGTGGGCCGGCTTGCCGATGTCCTGGCGGACCGGCCTTCGGCGGCGGACCTCGTGGAGCGGGCGCGGACAGTGCTTTGGGAAGTCGTGCAACAACTGTTTCCTGAGGAGGCGTCATCATGAGCACGGCCACCCGCAAGCATGGAGTGCACGCAAAGCCCGCAGGTCTGGACGGACTCGACGCCTCGGTTCTGGAAAAGGTGGGCAACACGCCGCTGCTGAAGTTGGAGTCCTTCAGCCGTGGTCTTGGCAGCGCCATCCACGTCAAACTGGAGTCCGAGAACCCGGGTGGTTCCATCAAGGACCGCACTGCGCTGAGCATGGTCCGCGCAGCTGAGCGTTCGGGGGAGCTGCAGCCTGGTGCCACGATTGTGGAGAGCACGTCCGGCAACACAGGGATCGGGTTGGCGCTGATCGGGCACCTCACAGGCCACCCGGTAGTGGTGGTCACCGGCGACACCATCTCGCAGGAGAAACTCGCGGCGCTCCACAACTACGGCGCACGGGTGATCCTGACGGATTGGAATGCGCCGTCGGAGTCCCCGGAGAATGCCCGGGCCGTGGCTGCACGCATCACCGCCGAAACTCCCGGCGCTTGGCGGCCCATGCAGTTCGACAACCCGGCAAATCCCTTGGCGCATTACGAGACGACCGGGCCGGAGATCTGGGAACAGACAGGTGGCCTCGTGACGCATTTTGTTGCCGGCATCGGAACCGGCGGGACCATCAGTGGCAACGGGCGGTACCTGAAGGAACAGGTGGCAGCTTCGCGGCCGGGCGGGCACCTGGAAGTAGTGGGCGCCGACCCCTATGGCTCTGCCTACAGCGGCGGCCATCCCGGCGAGATCCTGGTGGACGGAGTGGGCAACTCCTGGCCCCAGGCAGAATGGCCGAAGATCTTCGACCGCTCCGTGGTGGACCGTTTCCTGCGGATCCCCAACGACGAGGTTTACTCCACAGTCCACCGATTACTGGACGATGAGGGGCTTGCTTTGGGGCCTTCTTCGGGACTGGCTGTGGCTGCTGCGGTGCGGGTAGCCCGAGCCGCGCCCCACGGTTCGGTTGTGGTCGCCATAGCGCCCGACGCCGGCACGAACTACCTGAGCAAAGCCTTCAACCCGGTGTGGCTGGCAGAAAACGGCATACGCCTCTCCGCTGACGCCCCCGACTGACCCTCTCTCACGTAACCTCCCCTTGGGGCGGACGCTCGCTCACGTATCCTCCCTTTGGGGCGGACGCTCGCTCACGTATCCTCCCTTTGGGGCGGACGCTCGCTCACATATCCTCCCTTTGGGGCGGACGCTCGCTCACATCCCGTGTGCGTTAAGCTCCAACCATGCCTGAACAGGAAACAAAACCCCGGTTGGCCGGTTATCTCGATAAGCAGCAACCCGATCTATATGCGACGCTCAGTCACTATTCGCAGCAACTCGTTGACGAAGCTGACCGGGTAGGTATTCCGCGCCAAACACTCGAACTCATCAATTACCTGTGCTCACAAATCAACGGCTGCGCGTTTTGCTTGGATCTGCACCATCGCCGGGCTTTGAAGTATGGGGAAACTGAGCAGCGGTTGTCCTTGGTGGCTGTGTACAAGGAAGTGCAACTCTTCGAGCCCGCCGAAGTCGTGGCAATGGAGATCGCCGAGCAGATAACCAGGATGAGCAGCTCCCGTCCCAGTCCGGAACTCTTTGCCCAGGCACGTCAGCACTACAGTGACGAGCAGATCAGTGTCCTCTGCATGGCGGCGATCGGAATCAACGCGTTCAACCGGCTCTCCATTCTGAGCGAGCACCCCGTCAGGGCCGGCAAGAAGTAGGCCCAGAGCCACCAGCGCGCGTGCCGCCACCACCCACTTTGGCCGGAGACTTCATCTCCCATGCCGTGGAATCGGCGTGGCTGGGTCATTGGGTGGTCAAAGCGGGTGGTGGCGGTACGGGGAGCGTCCTGGCCTCTTTTGAAACAAGATCAGCCCTTGAGCAACCGCAACAGGTTGTCCAAGGGCTGATCTGTATCCAAACATGGGCAGGAAGCCATGGAGGTGAGCCCGTGCAGCGAGGAGGGGCCGCCGTCGTGCTTTCCTCGTGACGGTCGAGGCTAAAGCGTGCCGCCACCACCCACTTTGGCCGGAGACTTCATCTGACATGCCGTGGAATCGGCGTGGGCTGGGTCATTGGGTGGTCAAAGCGGGTGGTGGCGGTACGGGGAGCGTCCTGACCTCTCTTGAAACAAGATCAGCCCTGGGCAACCGGAACAGGTTGTCCAAGGGCTGATCTGTATCCAAACTGGGTCAGGAAGCCAGGGTGCTAGGCATCCAGGGCTTTCTTGAGGGAGCGCCGCCGGCCGTACTTGAAGTAGAAGAACGCATAGCAGGCGCCCACAAAGGGAACCCCGAACAGGAGAGCCGCCACTTGGTTGGGGTCGAAGGCAATGCCGATCAACGACACCACGCACAGTGCGAACGCAAGGATCGGCACCAGCGGGAAGAGCGGCGCTTTGTAGGGCAGGGTGTTGACGTCACCGCCGTTCCTTACGAACGTGCGCCGGTAGATGAAGTGGGAAGCCACGATGGACATCCACACCCCAACCGTCGCGAATCCGGCCACCGAGACCAGCACCAGGTAAACGGTAGCCGGGGCCACAACGCTGCTGATGAGTGAGGCCAGTCCGCCAAGCATGCTCACGCAGAGGGCAACCATCGGGATGCCGCGCTTGGTGAGTTTCTTGAAGACCTGCGGGGCGTGGCCTTCGTCAGCCAGCGAGAACAGCATGCGGGCACAAGAGAACAACCCGCAGTTTCCTGCCGAGAGCAACGCGGTGATGATCACGAAGTTCATGATGTCCGCCGCGTACGGAATGCCGAGCATGGAGAAGACGGTGACGAACGGGCTCTCATCCACGCTGACTTTTTCATACGGGATGGTGGCAGCGATGACGGTAATGGCACCCACGAAGAAGATCATGAGGCGGATGACCGTGGTGCGCATGGCCTTGGGGATGTTGGCGCCGGGGTTTGCGGTCTCGCCCGCTGCGACGCCGATCAGTTCGGAACCGGAGAACGCGTAGAAGACCGCCAGGCAGGTGACGAAGACGCCGGTGAAGCCGTTCGGGAAGAGTCCGTCGGGGGTGCTGAAGTTCGAGCCGAATGACGGGTAGTCGCCCGAGGCAAGGGGGTGGAAGCCGGCAAGCGCGGCTCCACCCAGGATGATGAGGCCGACGACGGCGGCGACCTTGATGAGCGCGAACCAGAACTCGGATTCGCCAAAGACGCGCGATGAAATGGCATTCAAGGTGAACAGGACCGTGGCGAAAATGAAGCACCAGATCCAGACATCGACACCCGGGAACCAGCGCTGCATGAGCAGGCCCGCTGCGGTGAATTCAGAGCCCAGCGCAACAGCCCAGCAGAGCCAGTAAAGCCACGCGGTGGCAAAGCCTGTGGCCGGCCCAATGGTCCGGGCGGCGTAAATGTGGAATGCGCCTGACACGGGGAACGCAACAGCGAGTTCCCCGAGGCAGGCCATCACGAGATAGACCACGACAGCGCCGATAAGGAAGGCAAGTACCGCGCCCAAGGGGCCCGCGGTGGCGATGGTGTATCCGGAACTGACGAACAGGCCGGAACCAATGACACCACCCATCGCGATCATGACCAGGTGCCGGGCCTCCATGGACCGGCGGAGTCCTGATGGTGAAGCGGCAGTACCGGACTGCGCTTCGGTTGCCGATGCTTCGGCTTTTGTGGGGGAGCTGAGTCCCATGTTCCCTCCGGGAAGTTAGCCAGCAAAGTCTGAAGTAGTACCAATTGGACGTGATCCAACTAACACGAGAACAAGATTCATCACATGACGAATGACCATTTCAAGGAGGATAAGAAATGCGATCGAACGCCTAAAAAGCTCTTGCCCTAGGCCAAGACTTCCTAATCAATGAGTCATGCGAGCAATTACTCTACTTGTGACCTGCTAGGTTCCAAGCGGAGCATCCTTGGCAGATGCCACATTGTCCAAGTCCTTGGCAGAGCCCTATTCGATACCCGCGAACAATTCGTTCAGCTCCGCGGTGAGCTGCTTCCGGATGGCCGGGGTCCCTACTTCCTTGCCATTGATGTGGTTCACCGGCGCGATCAAACGGATGCTTGAGATGAGCCACACTGCGTCGGCGTCGAACAAGTCCTGCGGCTCCAGCGGCCCATAGCCCAGCTCCCAGCCGGCCGCCTTGGCAGCGGCAAACAACGCACCTTGCGAGGTGCCCGGGAGGATGCCGCTGTCCAGTTGCGGCGTGATGAGGCGACGAACCGTCTTGACCGTACCGTCGCCGTCGTCCACTGTCTCCAGGTGTGCCAGCAGCACTGTGGACGTCGGTCCTTCCAGGACGCGCCCATCGGTCGAGGTGAAGATCGCATCATCGGCACCTTGCTTGTGCGCGTAGCGCAGAGCGGCCATGTTGACTGCATATGACAGTGTCTTGGCGCCCAGAAGCAGCCATGGCGCGCGCTCGCCGGCTTCGGTGTCGAAACCGCGGTCCAGAAGCACGACGTCGATGCCCGTCTCGCGCTGACGGCGACTGCCCGCGGGCGAGGGCGAAGCCTGTACCCAACAGGTGGGGCTCGCCGCGCCTTCGACGCCGCGGGTGACGATCAACTTGACCACCACCTCGTCTTCCTCCGGCGTAGGCGCAGGGTGGACATCGCGGAACTCCGTGATGGCAGTGTCGATGGCCCTCCGCCAAGAGTCCTGCCCTGGCAGTGTCAGGTCCAGCGCGGCCGCGGAACCGGCCAGTCGGTTCAGGTGTGCCTGGACTTTGCGCGGGCGCCCCTGCACCGCCAGGAGTGATTCGAAGACGCCATCGCCACGTGTAGCTCCCAGGTCTGTAGCCATGAGCTGGGGTTGGCTGGAATCGGCGATTCGGCCGTTTTCGAATGCGGGGTCCAGGAAAACGAGGACCGTGGGAGCTGCAGAAGTCATGGTCCAAGCTTAGTGCTGGGCCGCCGCTGGTGACTTTGCCGGATAGGCTGTGGTCACTGTTGTCCATGAACCGTGGGGGTTTGTCACGTGCTCTTTCCTTTTCCGTTTGGCCAGGAGTGGACCTGGTTGCTGGGCGCGTGGGCCATCGCGGAAGTCATCATGCGCATCGTCCTGCTGGGCATCATCCCCGGCAACCGACGGCCCACTACCGCCATGGCGTGGCTCCTTGCTGTGTTTCTCATCCCATCCGTGGGTTTTGTCCTCTTCCTGCTTTTTGGGAATTTCAAGCTCTCCCGGCGCCGGCGTGAACAGCAGGAGGAAGTCAACCGACGTGTTCGGGCAGTAACCTCCGACCTGTCGGATCCCGTGAGCATCTACTCCGGACCCGAATGGGTGAAGTCGGCGGGTGAGCTAAACCATCGGCTGGGCTCGCTGCCGATGGTGGACGGCAACAAGGTGGAGTTGATTCCCGGGTACGAGGAATCCATCAAGGCCATGGCCGAGGCCGTCAGGGGTGCCAAGAACTACGTCAATGCCGAGTTCTACATCATGAGCAGTGACTCGGTGACAAACGAGCTTCTGACCGAGATGGAGAAAGCAGCTGAACGGGGTGTCACGGTGAGGCTCCTCTTCGACCACATCGGAACGCTCCGGGTCAAGGGCTATCGACGACTGATCCGCAGGCTCAAGGCCGGCCAGATCCAGTGGAAGCGTATGCTCCCGCTGCTGCCCATCCACGGCCAGTGGCGGCGCCCCGACCTGAGGAACCACCGCAAGATCATGGTGATCGACGGCCAGGTTGCATTCACCGGCTCCCAGAACCTGATTGAGCCCTCCTACAACAACCCCAAGCACCACAAGGTTGGCCGCAAGTGGGTGGAGCTCATGTCCAGGCTTGAAGGACCGATCGTGCCCACCCTCAACGTGGTTTTCGCGACGGACTGGCTCAGCGAAACGGACGAATCCCTGGAGGACCAATTGCGACTCCCGGCGCTCCCGTCTCCGGGCCAGGTCACCGCGCAGGTGGTCCCCAGCGGACCGGGGTTCGCTACCGAAAACAACCTGCGCCTTTTCAACACGCTGATCTACTCCGCGCAGCACCGGATCTCCATTTGCAGCCCGTACTTCGTCCCCGATGATTCCCTTCTCTACGCGATCACCACTGCCGCCCAGAGGGGAGTGGACGTGGAGCTGTTTGTCTCGGAGAAGGGGGACCAGTTCCTGGTGCACCACGCGCAGCGCTCCTATTACGAGGCCTTGCTGGATGCCGGGGTGCGCATCTATCTGTACCGTGCCCCGTACGTCCTCCACGCCAAGCACTTCACCATTGATGACGAGGTGGCCGTTCTTGGTTCCAGCAACATGGATATGCGCTCCTTTTCCCTGAATATGGAGGTCTCGGTGATGCTGCTGGGCGCCGAAACCGTGAACCTCATGCGGGCCGTGGAGTCCACGTATCGCGAGGTATCCCGTGAGCTTATGCTGGAGGACTGGATGGACAGGCCCCCTCTGGCCAAGTATGTGGATAACGTGGCCAGATTGACCGCGACGCTCCAGTAGTTTTGTACAGCCAATGCTCCCAAGGGGCCTTTATAAGGGTGTTAGCTGTCCAAAAAACTCAGTCCGGAAAATCGGCTCCGAGAGTGGAGAGCACGCCAAAAGCCTTGGTCCGTATCTCCTCATACTCGTCATCAGCTACCGAATCCGCCGTGAT
The DNA here is from genome assembly GCF_029952445.1 of Paenarthrobacter nitroguajacolicus. Classification (GTDB taxonomy): domain Bacteria; phylum Actinomycetota; class Actinomycetes; order Actinomycetales; family Micrococcaceae; genus Arthrobacter; species Arthrobacter nitroguajacolicus_B. The sequence goes on from NZ_JAQPPK010000003.1 coordinate 113,184, forward strand.
GGCCCCACCCACTCCGAGCGTCAGCGTGCGCCCGCCTTCGCCGTCGGGGTTCACCACCAAGGTGCGGATCACCACAGCGAGGTCGGTGGCCGCGTTCAGGGAGAAGTAGCCGATCGCCCCGGAGTAGATGCCGCGTGGCCCTGATTCAAGCTGGTCGAGGATGTCCATGGTACTGATCTTGGGTGCCCCGGTCATGGAGCCCGCCGGGAACGCGGCCGCGACCGCTTCCGCCCGGGGAGCGCCCGGGCGGAGGTGTGCGTCCACCGTGCTCACCATTTGATGGACTGTGGCGTAGCTTTCGATGGCGCACAGCCTGCTGACGGTGACGGAGCCGGGGATCGCGAAGTGGCTGAGGTCGTTGCGCAGCAGGTCCACGATCATGATGTTCTCGGCGCGGTCCTTCAGCGATGTCTCCAGCTCCTGCCGCAGGGCTGCGTCCGCGTCGGGGTCGGCAGACCGGCCACGGGTTCCCTTGATCGGCTCGGCGCGCATACCGCCGTCGGAAAGTATCCGGAGGAACCGCTCAGGCGACGTGCTTGCAATCTCCAGGCCGCCGAACCGGAGGTAACTGGCGAACGGGGCCGGGTTCCGACGTCGTAAAGCAAGGTAGCTGCTCCACGGATCGAGGTCACCGGCGGGCGCTTCAAGGGTGGTCGTCAGGCAGATTTCGTAGGAGTTGCCCTCGCTGATCTGGTGCTGGGAGTCGGCGATTTTTCGTTTGTAGTCGGTGGCAGAATCGCGGCTGGTGAACTCGGGGGCAGCACCAACAGCGGCAGCACCAACAACGGCACCAACGCCGTCACCACCGCCAGAAGCCCGGACGACGGCGGCACGCGCCTCGCGCAGCCAGTCGCCGGCGTCGGGGGCTTCCAGGGCGAGCAGCCAGACTGTGCGCTCGCGATGGTCCAGCACCACGGCCCGGCCCGCAAAGAGGAGCGCAGCGTCGGGGGTGTCGGATTGGACATCGTTGCCGCCGGTTTCGCGCTTGAGTTCGTAGCCCAGACACCCGAGCCAACCGAGCGTGAATTGGCCATCGTATCCTTGGGGTGCGCGGAGGGCCCGCCTGCCCCACACCGAGTCCAGCCAGCGGAAGAAGGGGCCGGACGTGGTCACGGTGGCGGAGCCTGCCGTCACCCTTGTGGCTCCCGAGCGGTGCAGGACGGACTGGCCGAAAGTACCGCCGTCGTCGGCCAGGATGCTGAAGCGGCTGCGGGCCGCAGCCTGGGAGCGGCCGGCAACCGCGGCGGCGTTGGAGGAGTCAAGCCAGACGGCGTTCGTTGAGCTGCCGTAGAGGGACTCGAAGAGCTGTGCGGCGTCCGGCGTCGCGTCTATTTTTTCGGACCGAAGCTGCAGTCCGCGCCGTGAGCTGAGCTCCGGGGACAGGATGGCTGCGAGCGACGGAAGGTACATGAGGGCCTGCAGGAGTTGGTCCAGGGCGCTGCCATCGGCAGGATTCTGGATCTGGATATCGGCGTCGATGACTACGGAGTCCGCGGAGAGCCACTCCTCTTCCTGCGCCGCCCACGTATCCCAGTAGGGTTCGTAGGTGCTTCCGTCGCGGGTCAGGGCACGACGACGGCGATCGTCGCCCGGCGCTTCAACCCAAACCACCGCGTCTACGAGGGGACGGGCGGCGTCCGCGCCAGCCCCAACACCCTCCACGATGACGATCTCGGCGGGCAGCGTGACGTTCGGTCCGCCGTCGTAATGCCGTTCCCAGTCCCAGCTGACCCATTCAGCAGCCGTGCCTTGGCTCAGCGGCGTGAGGACAGTGGCCACATAGCGTTCGATGCCGGTACGCAGTCCATTCCATCCCGGATAGATGTCCTCCAGGTGGAAGAGTGAAACCTTGTGGTGTTGCCGCAGCCGGGCCGCCAGTTCGACGGCCAGTGTGGTTTTGCCTGCGCCGGACCTGCCGTCAAGAGCGATGATCACGGGTGCAGGGGTCATGTCATAGAGGTTACCTGCTGGTGCTCGTGGCCTGCTTCGGTGTCAGCCTGGGCGATAGCGGCCTTGACGTGCTCAACAATTCCCGGGATGGCGGCTTTTATGAGCGTCCAGGTGTTGTCGAAGTCTGTGTGGCCGCCGTACCAAGGGTCCTCGATGCCAAGGTCCAGGGAGCTGCGGCCTGCCATCCGGGGGTCGAAGCTCCGGAGCATGCGGACTTTTTCCAAGGAGGCCCGGTCCGGCGCCCCTTCTTGGAGCCAGCCGAAATGGTCTACGTCGAGGGCAAGGATCAGGTCACGTCCGGCGAACCATTCATGCCGCCATTCCCGGGCTACGTGGTCTTCGGAGGCGATGTGCTGGGCGGCCAGGACGCGGGCGGCCCTGGGGTCTATCGGGTGGCCTACCTCGTACCCGGTAGTCCCCGCTGAGTCCACCTCTACCCGTTTGCCGAGCCCTTCCGCTGCGAAGGCTTCGGTCAGCATCAGCGCAGCCATGGGCGAGCGGCAGATGTTTCCAGTGCAGACCGTGATGATGCGGTATGGGCTCGTCGTTGAGTACATGCAGCAAGCATGGTTGATGTCACCCCCTCTTGGCTAGGGGCAACTTCACAAGTGAGTCACTTTTGGTGTCAAAGCTGTCACAAGGGCGTGTTGTGGGGCGCTGCGCTCAGGCGGTGGCGGGGGCTGTCGCTTCGGCGGCCAGTGCGGCGGCGGCCAGGTAGACGGTGCGTACGACGGCGGCACGTCGCCGTTGGACGCGGCCGGGGTCATTGCCGGCCATGAGTCCGTCGAGGGCAGGCAGAACCGGGGCGGAGTCGCAGAGGCTAACGATCGTAATGAGGAGGTCTCCGGCATCCTCGCGGGAGATTCCGGGCAGGGCTGCGATGGTGCTGTTGACCTTCGACGCGCAGTTGGCCATGCGTTTGGGCAGTCCGACTACTTCGGTCCCTCGCTCCAGGCCTTCCCAGAACAGCAGCCGTGGCGCCGTTGCGTCTTCCTGGTGATGGTCAAATAGCCTGCCGGCGTAGTCCGCCATGGCCTCCGGGCCTTCGCCCTCAATGGGTACTTCATCCATGAGCGAGCTGAGCGCGGCGACAATCACGGCGTCGAACAGGGCGTTCTTGTTGCCGAAATACTGGTAGATCCTCTCCTTGTTGACGCCGGCCTCGGACGCGATCCTGTCGATGCGGGCGCCTGCCAGTCCGAACGTGCGGAACTCGGAGGTTGCGGCCTCGAGCAGCAGTGCTTTGGTCCGTTCTGTGTCCCATGCCATAGGGTCATATTAGCATTTTCCAACCAGGTGGTTGTAATTGTTCCGCGGCGGGGTTATGGTGATCTCACGTCAATTGCAACTATCTGGTTGGAGAATCCGATGACGACCCAAGTCGCCGCCGAAACAACTGCCCCCGAAACCCCCGCCGTCGCGCCCAACGCAGCGACCGCCGTCGCCCGTCCGGCCGGACCGTCCGTTCACATGCGGGCGCTCATCACGTGGCTCGCTATCTTCCCGCTCGTATCTGTCGGCATGCTGCTCCTCGGCCCGTTCATGGAGCCTTGGCACCCAGTGCTTCGCGCCCTGGTGCTGACCGCTTTCGTGGTTCCCACGGCCGTCTACCTCGTTGTGCCGCGTCTCATGGCGGGGCACGGCGCCCTATCCCGCAAGGCCGTGGAACGCTCCGCCCAGCGGGCAGCCCGCAAGTCCGCTTAACCCAAGTAGGTAACAGCACATGTTCCACTGACGTCTCAATAGGACGTGTGCTGTTACCCAGTTGGGTACACAGGGGTTAGGACGCGCGGGCAGCCTCGACGTCCTCGAGGCTCGCGTAGGCCGCCTGGGTGCCCTTTTTGGTTGCGGCCAGGGCGGCGGCCACGGAAGCAAAGGCCGCAGCGTCCGCCAGGGAATCTCCAGCCGCCAAGCGGGCAGCCACGGCACCCGTGAAGGCGTCGCCGGCACCCGTAGTGTCCACGGCGGAAACGCGCGTGGGGGAGATGCGCGTGATCCGATCGCCGGCTTGGGCCAACGAATCCAGTACCACTGAACCCTGCGAGCCGAGGGTCACCAGCACCCGCTGCAAACCGCGGTGGGCGAACTGCTCCCGGACCGGCTCCCATGCCTCTGGCTCGGCCGATGGGTCCGGGATGTCAGCCTCTGCGCCCAGGAACAGCGAGGCCTCGTGCGCGTTAACCAGCAGGACGTCACTCAGGCCGGCCAGCTCCCCGGGCACTTCCGCATAGGGCGAGAGGTTCAACAAGACTGTTGCTCCGGCGTCGTGCCCTGCTTGGGCGGCTGCAATCACGGTATCGATGCCCACCTCAAGGCACAGGCAGACGACGGCGGCGTCGGCGAATGCAGCAGCCTCCACGTCCGATGGCCTCAGCGTGCCGTTGGCGCCAGCCGAGATGATGATGCTGTTCTCGCCGCCCGCATCCACGGAAATCACAGCCACTCCCGTTGCCGTGTCCGAATGCCGGACGCGGGAAACGTCCACCCCGGCGCTGGCTGTCGAGTCCAGGAGCATGTTCCCGTTCGGGTCGTTGCCCACGGCGCCGATCAGGCTGACCTGGCCGCCGAGCTTGCTGGCCGCGACCGCCTGGTTGGCGCTCTTCCCGCCTGGGTTCACGGCGAAGCCGTTGCCGTGCACGGTCTCGCCGGGCTGGGGGAGGCGGTCGGTGTAGATGGTGAGGTCCGCGTTCAGGGATCCGACGACGACGATTCCCGCCTTGGGAGCGTTGCTCACGCGGCCACCTCGGCGTCGTCGTGAACTTCCGCGTCAACAGGCTTGGGGATCAGCAGCGACGCGGCGAAGGCCGCAAGCGTGATGGCCAGGCCCACAACAACGACGGTCAGGTACGAAGCTTTGGTGTCGTTGAGGGCAGCTGTCGCGACGAGCACGGCAGGCAGGACCAGGAAGCTCAGGCCGGCTCCCAGGTTGAACGCGCCGGCGTTCATGCCGGGGAGGAAGCCCGGGTTGCCTTGCGGCGAAAGAACCACGCCCAGCCCGTTCAGCATGATGTTGACGGTGCCGGCGTACATGATGCCCAACAAAGCCGTTCCCAGGATCATCATTGGGAGGTTGTTGAGGCCGAAGAACGCGATGATGGCCAGGGCTACCAGGCTGCCTATGAGGCCAATGCGCAGGACCTTGGTGTAACCCAGGATCGGTGCGAGGCGGCCGCTGATCGGGCCGAAGATCCAACCCAGCAGGGCGTAGGGAGTCAGGATCATCAGCGACATCTCGGTGGGGCCAACGCCGAAGCCCGGATCGGCAGCTTGGACATAGGCCGGAACAATGCCGTTGATGACCGCGAAGATGCCCGTCATGGTGAGGGTGGTGGTCAACAGCGGAGCCCAAGTGGAGCGCTGGCGCAGGTGGACAGTTTCCACCATGGGCTGCTTGGCGCGCTTCTCGACGGTCCAGAACGCAAAGAACGCCACGACGGCAATCACGGTCAGGCTTATCGCCAGGGTCAGCGTGCCGGCGTCGAAGGCTGTGGCAAGTTTGGCGCCCTCGTTCAGTGCCGTCAGCAGCGCGCCCACGGCGATCACGATGAAGAACACGCCCAGCCAGTCCATGGTGGTGCCTGCGGCAGGCTTGCTCTCGCCGGCCAGGACGGCGATGAGGATGGTGGCCACCACGGCAAGGGCAACCATGAGCCAGAAGATGCTGCGGAAGCCGAAGTTCTCGGCAAAGTAGCCGCCAACGAAGGAGTCGACGCCGGCCACGCCGCCATTGACCGCAGTGATGAGGCCCATGAGGGTGCCGTACTTGCGGGGATTGCTCACGGCCGAGCGGAGCATGATGAGGCAGAGGGGGACCGTCGGTCCGCTGACGCCTTGGATAATGCGGCCAACGAAGAGCCACGTGACATCCGGCGCCATCGCGGCGATGACGGATCCGATGGCCATGAGGAGCATCATGCCGACCAGGATCTTCTTGCGGCCGACGATGTCGCTGAGGCGGGGCAGGAACAGCGAGAAGAGCGCGGCGGCTGTGAAGAACCAGGTCTGGGACAGGCCGATGGTGGCTTGGTCAGTGTTGAGTTCGTTGCCCATGGTCACCAGGGCCGGGCTGAGCATGGAGGCGTTGAGCTGGAAGGCCACGCAGGCTGCCAGCAGGGCGACCATGAGGGCAGTGACGTTGCCCTTGGTGTTGGTGGAGGTGCTCATTACTTCGCCTCTCCTGCAAGGACTGCCCCGGCAGTTTCGGTGACGGGCCCGCCTGTGGGCGTGCCGCCGTCGAGCGTGGGTTCGCCAATCCGTTCGATCGCATCGGTGACCAAATCCCAGAACTTCTTGTGGTCCAAGTCAACGGCGACAGAGGTGTGGCAGTCCTCAGGCGCGGGGGCGCGGAAATCGGCAACGGTCATGCCGAGCGTGAGCTTGCCTTGCAGCTCGATGTCCACGGGAACCTTGCGGGTGGTCATGACTGAGGGGTCGATGACGTAGGCAACGGCGCACGGGTCGTGGACGGGCGGGAAGTCGAAGCCTTGCGCGTCCTTGTAGGTCTTCTTGAAGAACTCCATGAGCTCGAGGACGAACTTGGCGGGCTTGGTGCCGATCTTCGCGATGTTCTCAACCACCTCGTCCGTGGCCAGCGCCTGGTGCGTCAGATCGAGGCCCACCATGACAACCGGCCACTTCTCGTTGAACACGATGTGCGCGGCTTCGGGGTCGATGATGATGTTGAACTCAGCTACCGCGCTCCAGTTGCCTACGTGGTAGCCGCCGCCCATGAGGACAACCTCTTTGACGCGCTCCACGATGCGCGGCTCTTTGCGTGCCGCCATCGCGATGTTCGTTAGCCCGGCGGTGGGGACCAAAGTCACGGTGCCCGGCTCGTGTGCCATGACAGTTTCAATGATGAGGTCGACGGCGTGGCGCGGGTCCAGCTCGATGGCGGACTCGGGCTGCTCCGGGCCGTCCATGCCGGAATCGCCGTGGATGCTGGGGGCCGTTTCGATGGTGCGGACCAGCGGGCGGTCGCAGCCTGCGGCGAACGGAACGCCCGTGATGCCGGCAATGGTGGCCACCGAGAGGGCGTTGCGGGTGACCTTCTCGAGCGTCTGGTTGCCCACCACGGTGGTTACGGCGAGCAGTTCGATGTCCGGGTTGCCGTGCGCCAGCAGCAGCGCTACGGCGTCGTCATGGCCGGGGTCGCAGTCAAGAATGATCTTTTTGCGTGTGTTGGGGTCCACGTTTCTCTCCACGTCATTGGGGCCTGCCAGGAACTTGCCCCGGGCAGGGCGATAAGCACTCAGGGTGATTTTGGCACTGCTTTCCGGGTTACGTCAAACGCTTAACGTTGAGGACGTCAAGCGCTTGATGCCTTGCTGCAGGTCAGGGCCGCACAACAACGCTACGATCGATGCATGGAATCCCTGGACCGGCGCAGTAGCCGGGCACATCGCACGCCCCGGGTGACAGCTGCCATGGTGGCCGCGCTGGCAGGGGTTTCCACGGCCACGGTTTCCCTTGTGGCCAATGGCAAAACCCAGGGGCGCGTATCCGAGGACAACATTTCCCGGGTCCGCTCCGCCATCGCCGAACTTGGCTACGTCGTTGACAGTATCGGCAGCTCTCTGGCGCGCGGGGTCAGTTCCATCGTCATCCTGGTGACGCCCGACGTGTCCAACCCGTTCTTCGCCAATGTGATCGCCGGAGTGCGGGAATCGCTGGGGGCGGAGTACCAGCTGCTGCTCTCAGTGACCGACGCCGGTGAATCACCGCAGGCTTCAGATGTGCGCAAACTGTTGGCCCTCCGACCGGCCGGGCTGCTGGTTGGGGCTCCTAGCGCCGGGTTCCTGGAAGAACTTTCCGCGGCTGGTCCGCTGGTGCTGCTGGATGCGCCGGGACTGGAGGCTTTTGCTCCGTCCGTGAACCTCGACGTCGCCCAGGGTGCGCGTGAGCTTGCCCGGCACCTGGCCGCTTCCGGTCACACCCGAGCCGCCTACGTTGACGGCATCACGGGAACCACCACCTTCCAGCTGCGCCGTGAAGCCTTCCTCGACGAAGCTGCTTCCTGCGGGCTGGTGGTCGACGCCGGGCACATCATCAGTACAGCGATCGACGTCGGTGCTGCCGCCGACGCATTCGCCAAGGCTTGGCCGGGTTGGCAGCGCCAGGGGGTGACCGCCGTCGTCTGCGGTACGGATACGCATGCCTATGGCGTGCTGCAAGAAGCCCGGGTGGAGGGCGTTCGGATCCCTGAAGAGCTGGCCGTGGCGGGCTTCGACGACCTTCCCTATTCGGCTACCAGCAACCCCAGCCTCACCAGCGTGCACCTGCCCGCGACGCCGCTGGGCCGCAAGGCGGGGGAGCAACTCCGGGGTCTCATGGAGGGTTTGCCGCTCAACGAGCCGCACGTGACGCTGGAGAGTTCGCTGGTGGTCCGGGGATCTACGACGTAGCCACGGCCTAGCGGATTAACGGGCGGAGTTGCTCATCCGTGACGGGCAGCGAGACGGTGAAATAGATCTGGGGAGCGGTCATGTCGCCCCAATCGTCTTTCTTTACCCGAACCGCCGAGGGCGTTACCTCCGCGATCCGCACGCGCAGCCAACCGCCGTCGTCGAGCCGTAATTCGTGTGGCTCGGCAAGGTAGCGCAAGCCGAGGTCATCAAGGACCTCCTCCGCACTCAACCAGTCCACAACTTCGGTCCGCGGACGGCCCAAGAGGTCGATGGCGACGAACCCGTCGTCGACGGGCTTCATCCAACCAACATGCTCGCCGTCGTCCGCGCGCCGGTGCTCGATCCAGTCCGATTCCATGAGACCGACCGTAGCATCGGCTTGGAAGTGGCTAGTGGATGACCGCCAGCAGGATGCCCACCAACACGAACAAGCAACCGAAAATGCGGTTGAGGATCATCTGGCCGCGTTGGTCGTGGGTGAACCGCTGGAATGAATGGGCTGCCAAGGCGAAGAAGAACCACATGACCATGATGTCGATCGCCAGGACGGTGGCGGTCAGCACCACGTATTGCTGCACCAGGGGCTGGTCCGGGCGGATGAACTGGGGCATGAAGGCCAGGAAGAAAACGATCGCTTTGGGGTTCAGCAGGTTCACCCAAACACCCCGCTGGAACATGGAAAGTGCGGGCTCGTTCTTCTTGTCATCGACCCGTTCTTTGTCCAGATCGGGTTTGTGCAGGAATTGTCGGATTCCGAGATACACCAGGTAGGCGGCGCCGGCGTAGCGGATGACGTTGAAGATGACCGGCGAGTTGGACACCAGGACGCCAACACCCAGGGCGACGATCAGGATGTGGATGACGAGGGCCACCTGTTGGCCCATGATGCCCCAGATGGAACGACGGAACCCCGAGTTGAGCGAGTTGCTCATGGTGAAGATCGCGCCGGCGCCGGGAGTGAAACTGATGAGGGTGCCGGCGCCTACCAGGGCCAGCCAAAGTGAAAACTGCACCATGTCAGCTTATGCGGGGGTGGCGGGTGGTCAGGACGCGTGCCGCCACGACCCACTTTGCCCGCGCTGAGCGGCCGTGGGCGACAGGAACAGGTTGATTCCCGTCGGCTTCGGGTTGAAAGTGGGTCGCGGAGGTGTTGTCGACCCTATGTACGACGCCGGCCGCTGACGTGAAGTGCCCACGGAGGGCATCCGGGCTAAGGACAATTGGGCAAGACCGAATGGCGCCAGTGGAGCATGGTCCGAGGCACCACCATCTCGCTCTGGTCAAAGTACGACTCCAGATTGACCTGCATTTCATGCTCTTCGCCGATGCCGAAATGCCCAAGCAGGTACAAGCCTCGCTCGCCGGCCCGTTCCCGGAGGCTCTCCACGTCAGCGGCAGAGGGCTGCGCACTCTCAAAGTTATGTGTTCGCCAGAAACCGGGGTACGCGATGGCAAAGTATCTGGTTCCATCGGCCGGAAGCACCTCGAGTATGTCGTCAATGAGTGGTTCCTGCCACCCGTCAAATTGAAAACTCGCAATGCCGGCGCTTCTGAAACACATGTCAGAGTCGAGGCCGACCACCACGAGCCGGGGGAGCAGAACGCCATTGGGAAGTATGTATGGCCGGGCCAGCACCTGGAAGTCAAAGCCGCTTTGAATGATCATGCCTTGAAGCTACAGCCGTATCGGCATCGAGTGGCGGCGGCAGTAGGCCTATGTGGACAAAGCTGGGACGCGGCCCTGTGCCGCCACGACCCACTTTGCCCTCGCTGAGCGGCTAAGGCACCCGGAATCGGTTGATTTCAGGGTCGATGGAGCTGAAAGAGGGTCGTGAAGGTACAGCCAAGCTCCAACACAATGAGGCAGACTGATCCCGTGAGCGGAACTCCATGGGTGCTGCACGTCGATCTCGACCAGTTCATTGCGGCGGTCGAGGTACTCAGGCGGCCTGAGCTGGCCGGCAAGCCGATCATCGTGGGCGGCCGCGGTGACCCCACCGAGCGGGCCGTCGTTTCCACAGCGTCCTACGAAGCCAGGGCGTTTGGCGTCGGGTCCGGAATGCCGCTCCGCATCGCAGCCCGGAAAGTCCCGGACGCCATCATCCTGCCCGTCGACCAGGAGGCGTATCTGGCTGCTTCGGAGACCGTGATGGACACCCTCCGCGAGCAGCCGGGAGCCACGGTGCAAGTGCTCGGTTGGGATGAAGCCTTCGTCGGCATCCAAACCGAGGACCCCGAAGGCTACGCCCGGCGCATTCAGGCGGCCGTCCTCGAGAACACCCAACTCCATTGCAGCGTAGGCATCGGGGACACCCTGGTCCGGGCCAAGAACGCCACGGATTTTGGCAAACCCGCCGGCATCTTCCGCCTGACGAAGGACAACTGGCTGGACGTCATGGGGGACAAGCCCACCATCGGGTTGTGGGGGATCGGCCCCAAGATCTCCAAGCGCCTGGCCACCCACGGCATCACCACGGTGAACGAACTCGCCGCCGCGGACCCGGCAAGCCTGGTGCCGGAGTTCGGGCCGAAAATGGGCCCGTGGTACGCGCAACTGGGCCGTGGCGAGGGGGCCACGGAAGTGGACGACACCCCTTGGGTTGCCCGGGCACATGGCCGCGAGACGACGTTTCAGCAGGACCTTACGGAACCGGACCAGATCAGCGAAGCCCTCAAGGAGTTGACTGCCCGCGTTCTTGAGGACGTCGCGGCGGAGGGCCGGCCCGTGGTCGGGCTGACCCTCAAGGTCCGTTACAAACCCTTCTTCACCAAGACTTACGCCAGGAAAATTCCAGAGACCTATGACCGCGACGAAGTCCTGGCTCAGGCGCTGGACCTCACGGCCAAGATCGAGCCCGACCGTCCCATCCGCCTCCTGGGACTGAGGGCAGAAATGTCGATGCCGGAGGAAGCCCGCAAGGGCCACACACCAACGCGGAGCGGTTGGTAGGAACGCCCGACGCCGGCCCGCCGCGTAGCGACGCCGGTCTGCCGCCGACCGACGCCAGTCTGCCGCCTACCAGCGCGGGTGGATCGCTTCGCGGAAGTACCGGTCGTAGATCTCGCGTACTCCGTCAGACAGACCCGCCCCAACAACCTTCATGTCCCCAGCCTCCGCATTGGCTGCAGCTTGCTGGGCCGAGCGCGCTCCGGGGATCACCGAAGTGACACCGTCCTGGGCGACGATCCAGGCGAGGGCCGCTTGCGGGGTGGTGACGCCGTCGGGAACCAACGAGCTGAACTCCTGCGCTGCCTTGACGCCTGTGGCGAAGTCCACGCCGGAGAAGGTCTCGCCAACGTCGAAGGCCGCCCCGGAACGGTTGTAGTTACGGTGGTCGTCGGCCGGGAACTGGGTTTCCTGCGTGTACTTTCCCGAGAGCAGCCCCGACGCCAGAGGCACACGGGCGATGATGCCCACACCGGCTTCCTTCGCTGTGGGGAGGACTTCGTCGAGGGGCTTCAACCGGAAGGCATTCAGGATGATCTGCACGGAGGCCGTGTTCCCGCGCTTGATCGCTTCCAGGGCCTCGTCCGTGCGTTCCACGCTGACGCCGTAGTTGCGGATGGCGCCCTCGCTGACCAACGTATCCAGGGCGTCGTACACTTCGGCGTTGCTGTAAACGGAGGTGGGCGGGCAGTGCAACTGGACGAGGTCCAGGGTGTCCTGTTGGAGGTTGCGCCTGGACCGGTCGGTCCACTCGCGGAAGTTCTTGAGGGTGTAGTTTTCGGGGACCTGGTCCACGCGGCGTCCCATCTTGGTGGCCACCGTGACGTTCAGGTCCGGGTTGGCGCTGAGGAATTGCCCAATGAACTGCTCGCTGCGCCCGTCGCCGTAAACATCGGCGGTGTCGAAGAACGTGACTCCGTGCTCTACCGAGGCTTCCAGGACGGCAAAGGCATCCCCTTCAGTGACGGAACCCCAGTCGGCTCCGAGTTGCCACGTTCCCAGCCCCACGGTTGAAACGGATCGGCCGGTCCTGCCAAGTATGCGCTGTTCCATGGTTCCGACTATATGGGGTCAGGACCCGGTGGAGTCCAGCTTTGCGACTTTGCCCATCAGGTACCGCCGCTCCTGCAGGCTGTTGGTTTTCTTGGCCGCGGCCAGAAAGGCCGCGCGGGCTTCCGGCAATGAGCCGGCCATTTCGTACAGGTGCCCCCTGACTGCATCCAGCCGGTGGGATCGCCCAAGCGCGGCATCCAGGCCAGCGAGCAGCTCAAGTCCTGCGGCCGGCCCTTTCACCATGGCCACCGCCACGGCACGGTTCAACGTCACCACGGGACTGGGAGCGACCGCCTCCAGGACCGTGTAGAGGGCAAGGATCTGCGGCCAATCCGTCCCGGCGTCAGATTGTGCCTCGGCATGCACAGCAGCAATCGCGGCCTGCAGTTGGTACGGTCCGGCGGCGCCGCGTCCGAGCACCGAGGACAACAGTGCAATGCCCTCCTCAATCTGCGCCCTGTTCCACAAAGTCCGGTCCTGCTCAGCCAGGGGCACCGGCGTCCCGTCGGCCATGGTGCGTGCCGCGCGCCGCGAATCGGTCAGGAGCATCAGTGCCAGCAAACCTGTCGCCTCCAGCTCCGACGGCGCGGCGGCCACCAGCAACCGCGCCAGCCGAATGGCTTCGGTGGTGAGCTCTTCGCGCTGCAGCGACGCCCCGGAGCTCGCCGCGTAACCTTCGTTGAAGATCAAGTACAGGACGTGAAGCACGACGCCGAGCCTCGCCTTGCGCTCGGAAGCCGGCGGCATGCTGAACGTGGCACCCGCCTTCTGGATACCCTGTTTCGCGCGGCTGATTCGTTGTCCCATGGTCGCTTCGGGGACCAGGAAAGCTGAGGCGATTTCCGCCGTCGTGAGTCCTCCAACTGCCCGTAGCGTGAGGGCGAGCTGCGATGGGGCCGACAAAGCGGGGTGGCAGCAGAGGAACATCAGGGTGAGGGTGTCGTCTGCCTCCGGGGCGGAGCTGTAGTAGAAGTCGGCATCCATCGCCATTACCCGCTCTTCGCGGGCGCGACGGGCGTTTTCGCTCCGGTAGAAATCCACCAACCGCCTCGAGGCAACCGCCATCAGCCACGCTTTCGGGTCCCGCGGCGGCTCCGTTGGCCAGCGAAGCGCGGCCTCAAGAAGGGCTTCCTGGACGGCGTCCTCGCAGGCATCGAACTGGCCATGCTTGCGTGCCAGCACGGCGAGGACCTGCGGCGCAAGCGTGCGCAGCAGGTCCTCGATGTGCAGTTCCCCGGGGGAGTCCAGCTAGACCTCCGGAGGCCCGTCCGGGATAGCCCGAAGCTCCACCACCTGGGAGTACTTCACGATGCTGGAACAGATCTCCACAGCACGTTCTTCGCTGGCGACGTCAACCACCCAGTAGCCAACCAGTGACTCCTTGGACTCGGCGTACGGTCCGTCGGTGGTGATGACGCCATCGGGGGTCTGCTTGACCAGTTTCGCGGTGCTGCCGTCGGCCAAGCCGGCGTTGAAGACGAGTTCGCCGGACTCGGTGAGGTCCTTGTCGATCTGGATCATGAAATCAATCATTTCCTTGATCCAGGCCGGATCGGCGGTCTCCATCATTCCCTCGGCCGACCCGAACATCATGATCATGTATTTCATCTCAAACTCCTTGTGACGTGGCGCCCTTTTTGGGTGCTTCACTCATGGGTCGGAACTGCGGCGGGCTTTTCTACATGGTTCGCAAAACTTTTTACGCCCGGGCTATTACTTCGCCGTTCGGAATGAGGAAGTAGCCGTCCTCGGTGGCGCCCCAGCGGTGCCAGCCGGCGGCGATCCGGGCCAGATCGGCCTCGTTGGCGAGGCCGTACTCCAGCGCCTGCTCGGCGAACGCGGAATGGAGCACCCGTTCGCTCCAGACCCGGGACTGCCAGGCGCGCTGCTGTGCCGTGGCGTAGAGCCAGTTGCTGCTGGTTGGTGCCACTTGTGTGAAACCTGCCTGCTGCGCCCACGAAACCAGGCGCCGCCCGGCGTCGGGTTCTGCACCGTTGCGTCGTGCGATCTTCTGGTACAGCTCCATCCAGTCATCGAGCTCGGGCACTTCCGGGTACCAGCTCATGCCGTGGAAATCGGCGTCGCGCACGGCGACTATGGCCCCGGGCTTGGCTACCCGACGCATCTCGCGCAGCGCTGCGACCGGGTCCGTGAGGTGTTGGAGAACTTGGTGGGCGTGAACGAGGTCGAACGTTTCGTCCTCGAAGTCGAGATCGTAGATGTTGCCGGCCTGGAAGGTCACGTTGTCCACTCCGCGCTCCCTGGCCAGTTCCGTCGCCTGTGCCACGATGTCCGCGGAGCGATCCAAACCGATCACTTGCCCGGGCGTAACCAGCCCCGCGAAATCGCAAGTTATGCTCCCTGGTCCGCAACCGACGTCGAGCACTGAAATCCCGGCGGTGAGATGCGGAATGACAAACGCGGCCGAATTTTCGACCGTCCGCGAGGCGTGGGCCCGGACAACCGACTCGTGGTGCCCGTGGGTATAGACATCTTCAGGCTGCTGCGCGTTCATAGGGAAACGCTACAGCCACCCCGCCCAACTCAGTGGCAATTGTGCGCGTTTTGAGCGCTCAAAACGCGCTTGGCTGCGACTTACTTGGGTTCGGTGCCCGTGGACTGGCGGGCTTGGATGGTTGCCTCCACCATGTCGGCCATGAAGCGTCGAACGAGCTCCAGTTCCTCCGTGCTGTAAGCGGCCATCGCTTTGCCCATGCGCATGGCTAGCGGCATGAACATGGCACTTCCATCGCGGTAGGCCTTGGGGGTCATCTGGAGCTGGACCTGGCGGCGGTCAGTTCCCAATCGTTCGCGGACGACGTGTCCGGAGGCATGCAAGCGGTCGACCAGGGCGGTTGTTGCGGGGGAGCTGAGGCGCAGTTCGCTGCGCAGCACGCCTGGTGTCACCACTCGGCCGGCTGCCGAATGGCGCATGATCACCGCCAGCGCATTGAGGTCGGTGCGGTGCATATCGTTCTGCCCGCCAGCGGCGTCCACGTAATGGTTGGCTTCCAGTGTGAAGTCCTGGAGAAGCCGGACCAGGTCCTGGGTGGCGCCCGACGGCGGTATGGCACCTTCGGGAGCGACGCCGAGGTTCGCGGCGGGGTTGCCGGGTTGTTCGCCCCACTTATCCGACATCTGCCCTCCTTAGGTCTTTGCTGCCCTCCGGATATTACTCCCAGGGCCGTCCCTTCAGCGCATCAGGATGGAAAGAGTATTGGATTAGTTCCATGATAGAGATAATCTATGATGGAATAAAGCCCTCAATCACCTCCCTCAGAAGCTTCACCAAGAAGAAGGACTCATGAAACCGCAGAAAGTACCCTTCTGGCTGCGCTGGCTGGTGCCCGTGGTGTTGGTTGTTACCTGGCTGGGCATTGCCGGGATCGGCGGCCCCACGTTCGGGCGCCTGGACGAAGTCTCCTCCAATGACCAGGCCTCCTTCCTCCCGGCTGGGGCCGAAGCCACCGAAGCCGGCGATTGGCAGGCCAAGTTCCGCGACTCCGAGGAAATCCCTGCAGTTGTCATCCTCGAGAACGATGCTGCGTTCACCCCGGCCCAACTGGGCGAAGCAGCCAAGCTGAAAGGCGACATCGAGGCACTCAAGCTGGGGAGCGCCGTCGTCGGTCCTATTCCTTCGCAGGACGGCAAGGCGGTGCAGTTCATCGTGCCGATCGCGTCCACGAATGAAATCCGTGACGTGGTGAAGGAGTTGCGTGAGGTTGTGCAGCCGGGCGCCCCGGACGGGATGAAGGCGTTCGTCACAGGCCCAGCCGGGCTAACCGCTGACTTGGTCAACGCATTCGGCGGCATTGATGGAATTCTGCTGCTGGTGGCCCTGGGCGCGGTGTTCGTGATCCTGCTTTTGGTGTACCGCTCGGTGGTGCTTCCGCTGGCGGTGCTGTTCACCTCGGTGTTCGCCCTGTGCGCTGCAATCCTCTTGGTCTTCGGCATGGCCAAGATCGGTTGGATCCAGCTCAATGGCCAAAGCCAAGGCATCCTGTCCATCCTGGTGATCGGCGCAGCCACGGACTACGCGCTGCTGTTCGTGGCCCGTTTCCGTGAGGCGCTGACCCACACCCGCAACCGCACGCAGGCTGTTCTGACTGCATGGAAGGCGTCCTTCGAGCCGATTCTTGCCTCCGGCGCTACGGTCATCATCGCCCTGCTCTGCCTCCTCTTCTCGGACCTGAATTCCAACAAGGCCCTGGGCCCTGTGGCCGCCGCGGGGATCCTGTGTTCACTGTTCGCCGCGCTCACGCTCCTGCCCGCGCTGATGGCTTTGCTGGGTCGCGCCGCGTTCTGGCCGTTCCGGCCCAAGCTGCTGCCCGATGACGAACGCGAACCCGAGATTGTCACCGGGCTCGAGGGGCAAAAAGGTCTGTGGCGCGCCACCGGCCGCTTGGTCTCGCGCCGTCCGCGCGTAGTCTGGGTCGCCTCGGTGCTGCTTCTCCTGGTGGCTGCAACAGGTGTCCTGCAGTTGAAGGCCAACGGTGTCCCGCAGACGGACGTTATCCTCTCCAAGTCCGACGCCGTGGACGGCCAGGACGCGCTGGCGCGCCATTTCGACGCCGGCAGTGGCAGCCCCGCCGTCGTGGTCGCTTCCGAAGGTTCCGCGCAGCAGGTCCTGGACAAGGTCAAAGCAGCCGACGGCGTTGGCGACGCTTACCTGCTGGCCGACGGTAGCGTGCCCATCACCGGAGCCCCAGGAGCTCCTTCGCAGCCTGCCGTCCGCGACGGCCGGGTCCTGATCAATGCCACGCTGAACTCTGCCGCGGACTCGATCGAGGCTGAAAATGCCGTGAAATCGCTGCGTGCATCCGTGCGGGAAGTTGATGCGCAAGCGCTGGTGGGAGGGGTGACGGCCACAGCCTTGGACACCAACACCACTGCGCAACGTGACCTGGTGGTCATCATCCCGATCGTGCTGGTGGTTATCCTCTTCATCCTCATGCTCCTGCTGCGTTCGGTGGTTGCCCCGGTGCTGCTGGTGCTCTCTGTGGTTCTGTCTTACGGTGCCGCGATGGGGGTTTCGGCCTGGGTGTTCAATGGGGTCTTTGGCTTCTCGGGTGCCGACGCGACAGTGCCGCTGTTCGGTTTCGTGTTCCTTGTTGCCCTGGGTGTGGACTACAACATCTTCCTCATGAGCCGTGTCCGTGAAGAATCGCTGAAGCATGGAACCCGGCCCGGAATCCTGCGTGGACTCTCCGTCACCGGCGGGGTTATCACTTCCGCCGGCGTGGTGCTGGCCGCAACGTTCGCAGCGCTCGGCGTCATCCCCATCATGTTCCTGGTGCAGCTGGCGTTCATCGTGGCGTTCGGTGTCCTCCTGGACACGGTGCTGGTCCGGTCATTGCTGGTCCCCGCGTTGGCCTACGACATCGGCAGCAAGATCTGGTGGCCGGGCAAGCTCGGACGCGAGTCCTCGGCGCCTCTAGCCCGTCCGCGGGGAGAGCTCGAGGAAGAGGGGGCGTCCGTGGGGCGGTAATTCGTGACTGACGGAATCCGATTAGACGGCTTCCTGCGCAGTAGACGACTCCTACCGTCTACTGCGTAGGCAGTCGTCGAAACGGCCTGTGCTTGCGTCGACCGCGCTAGAATTCCGATCAGCAGGTGCAGGAGAATCCGTAGACGCCCAAACAGGAGTGACTCCCGTGAGCAACGAACAATTGATCATCATTGGGTCTGGCCCGGCGGGCTACACGGCGGCAATCTACGCCGCCCGGGCAGGCCTGAATCCCCTGGTCCTGGCCGGTTCCGTCACAGCCGGCGGAGCCCTCATGAACACCACTGAAGTAGAGAATTTCCCCGGTTTCCCGGCCGGCATCCAGGGTCCTGAGCTCATGGACGGTCTCCAGCAACAGGCCGAAAAGTTCGGCGCCCGCATAGTGTTCGACGACGTCACTGAGGTTGATCTGAAAGGTCACCTAAAGCGGGTAGTCACCGGGGCAGGCGAGACTCACGAGGCGCTGGCGGTCATCCTCGCCACCGGCTCTGCCTATAAAGAGCTTGGCCTCCCGGAAGAGAAGAAGCTCAGCGGACACGGTGTGTCCTGGTGTGCCACCTGTGACGGCTTCTTCTTCCGCGAGCAGGACATCATTGTGGTTGGCGGTGGAGACTCAGCCATGGAGGAGGCTACGTTCCTGACGCGCTTCGGAAAGTCCGTAACTGTGGTGGTCCGCAAGGGTGAACTCCGGGCATCCCGCATCATGGCCCAGCGCGCCAAGGACAATCCCAAAATCACGTTTGCATGGAACTCCGCCATTACCAAGATCCATGGAGATACCAAGGTGACCGGCGTGACCCTCACGGACACCCGGACCGGTGAAACGCGGGAGCAGGGAGCTACCGGCATATTCGTGGCGATCGGCCACCTTCCACGCACTGAACTCGTTGGCGGACAGGTTGACCTCGACGCTGAGGGCTACATTAAGGTGGACTCCCCGACGACGTGCACCAACTTGTCCGGTGTGTTTGCCTGCGGTGATGCTGTGGATCACCGTTATCGTCAAGCCATCACCGCTGCCGGCACGGGGTGTTCCGCTGCTCTCGACGCCGAGCGGTACCTGGCCGCTTTGGAAGACGCAGACAGCATAGCGACGGCTTTGGTGGAGGAGCCGACGCACTTTTAGGTCAGACGCTGACGGTGTTCCGTTCCCTGTACGCGTCCGCTGCGTAGACGCCAAGGACGCGCACTTCGGTGGTGAAGAACTCCAGTTCCTCCAGCGCGCGGCGCAGGCGCGCATCCTCAGGGTGACCTTCGACGTCGGACAGGAACATGGTGGCTGCGAACTCGTCGCCCACCATGTAGCTCTCAAGCCGGGTCATGTTCAATCCGTTGGTGGCGAAGCCACCAAGTGCCTTGTACAAGGCCGAAGGGACGTTTCGGACCCGGAACACGAAACTGGTGATCGCAGGACCGGGCAGTTCTTCCTTGGTGGGGAGTTCACGCTCACGAGCCAGAACAACAAAGCGGGTGGTGTTCGTGGGATCGTCCTCGACGCCGGAGGCAAGGACGTCGAGTCCATACAACTGGGCGGCGAGCGGCGGAGCGAGCGAAAGCTTGCGGGGATCGTTCCAGTCCCGCACCTCCCGTGCTGAACCAGCCGTATCACCGGCGATGACAGGTTTCAGGCCGGCTTCGCGGATGACGCGGCGGCACTGACCCAGGGCGTGGATGTGGCTGTGCACTTCCGTGGCATCCTCAATGGTGCTGCCGGGAATTCCCAGGAGGTCAAAGTGGATCGGCAAGAAGTACTCGCCGACGATCTGCAGCTTGGACTGGGGGAGCAGGACATGGATGTCGGCCACCCGCCCGGCGATTGAGTTCTCGATGGGGATCATGGCAAGATCTACGTCGCCGCTGGAGACCAGTTCAAAAGCGTCCTCAAAGCTGGCACAAGGCACGCTTTCGAGTTCCGGAAACATTTCCTTGCACGCGAGATCCGAATTGGCTCCGGGCTCACCTTGGTACGCAATCTTCTGGGCCATGCTGCTCATGTTTACATGGTGTGCGCCCGGCAGCCCAACCGCGTCCACCCTGTGACTGGACGAGTACGGCCGGACTCATGTTATTCATCGACATTAATGTGAAACGGTTGTAGGACCACAACGAAGGAAGAATGAGCGATGGTTTCCGACCGCGAGCAACAGAATGACGCCGTGTACGCCGAGCACAAGGCGGCAGTCGCCGCCGGAGAAAAGCGCGTGCTCCGCACCACCAGTACCGGCGATCTGCATAGCTATCCGGGGGACGAAATCGGCTTCACGCCAGGCCGTGGGCAAGCCCAGGTGAGCTCCTGGTGGGGCATGGGAATCCTTGCAGTGGTTGCCGCGCTGCTCACTGTCTTTTCGATGGTGCTTTTCCTGGCACCTATCGGTCAAGGGCAGGGTCCGATGTGGGGTGCGCTGTTTCTGATGGCCGGTAGTGGAGGCTTCGCCGTCTATGCATTAACACTGGCCCGCCGGGAATTCCGGGCGATGCGGCTCCGTAAGCTTCGGGGGTCGCCGAAGCCGGGCACCTCCGGACGGGTGGATCGTTAGCGGACCGCTATCGGTCCCTGATGGTTCGGTACAGCCCGAACCATCAGGGACCTTGGCTTCCCCGCCACCCTGGCTAGCCGTTGATGACCTGGGGAACGCCGAGTGCCTTGAGGCCCTCGATGCCGAACTCAAGGCCGTAGCCGGACTGCTTGGCTCCACCGAACGGGACACGCGGGTCCACGGCGCCGTGTTTGTTGATCCACACCGTTCCGGCCTGGATACGGGACGCGACCTCGCGCGCGGCACCCAGGTCCGATGACCAGACCGAGGCGCCCAATCCGACGTCGAGCGCGTTCGCCTTGGCGATGGCCTCATCAACGGTGCTGTATTTGATGATGGGCAGGGCGGGGCCGAACTGTTCCTCGGCAACCAGCGGGTTGTCGTTGTCGATATCGGCTACCAGGGTGGTGGGGTAGAAGTTGCCGGGCTGGTCCGCGTCGGGGTTGCCGCCGAGCAGGATGCGTGCACCGGAATCGCGGGCGGCTTCCACCAGCCGGGCCACGATTTCGTATTGCTGACGGTTCTGCAGCGGACCCAGGACATTGTTCTCATCCAGCCCGATACCCATGGGCATCGCGGCGGCAACAGCAGCGAGCTCAGTGCACACGGCCTCGTACTGGGACTCGTGCACATACAGGCGTTTCAGCGCGGCGCAGGTCTGGCCGGTGTTGATGAACGCGCCCCAGAACAAGCCCTCGGCGATGGCTTTGGGATCGGAATCGGGCAGGACAATGCCGGCGTCGTTGCCACCGAGTTCAAGCGTGAGGCGCTTGACGGTATCGGCCGAGGACCGAATGATCGCCTTGCCTGTGGCTGTGGAGCCGGTGAACATGACCTTGCCGATCGCGTCGTGCGCGGCCAGGGCCTCACCCACATCCCGGCCGCCGGAAACCACGGACAGCAGGCCTTCGGGCAGTTCCTGGTTGATGATCGCGGCCAGTGCGAGCACGGACAGGGGTGTGTATTCGGAAGGCTTGACCACCACCGCGTTGCCCATCCGCAGTGCCGGTGCGATCTGCCAGACGGTGATCATCATGGGCCAGTTCCAGGGCCCAATGGCACCTACGACGCCGATGGGCCGGTAGTGCAGCTCGGCGCGGGTTTCGCCGTCGTCCACCACGGTTTCAGGGTCCAGCGGGGTGGCCGCGGTGGCGCGGAGCCAAGCGGCGCAGGCGCCGACTTCGAAGCGGGCGTTCGGGCCGTTCAGCGGCTTGCCCTGCTCGCGGGAGAGCAGTTGGGCGAGTTCCTCAGCGGAACGTTCGACGGCGTCGGCTGCTTTCATGAGCGCAGCTGACCTGGCGTCGTGGCCCAAGGCAGCCCATGCGGGTTGGGCGGCGGCAGCCGCGTCGACCGCGCGCTGGAGATCCTCCACCGTGTGCACGGGCGCTTCGCCGACAGCCTCGCCCGTTGCCGGGTCATGGATGGTGCGGCTGTTCTGGCCGGGGGCCGGGGTAATCGAGGCCAGCAGGGCGTCGTAAGTCTCCATTGGTACTCCGCTCGGGTAGTAAAGTCTTGGCGGCCAGTGAGGCGCGCGGCGATGTTTCCAGTGTGGTCGGCATCACCCCAAAGGGCCTTGTCTATGCACGAACAGGCATTGACGGGAAGCGAACGCTTTGCGCCTGATACCTGGTGCTTGATAATCGACCTTGTGACTCTTGCTTCCCTCGCGGCGTTCGCCGGCCTTTGCCTTGTCCTGTCCGTGACCCCCGGTCCGGACACGTTCCTGGTCCTTCGCATCGCGTTGAACAGGCCGAGCGCGGGAATTGCCGCAGCTGCCGGCTCAGCACTCGGGGCGATCGCATGGGCTGCCTTGGTGGGCGTCGGATTGGCCGCCATCCTTGAACAGTCCGCGGAGCTGTTCCGCTGGGTCAAGATCGCCGGCGGACTGTACTTGCTGTACCTCGGCGTTTCGTCGTTCATCAAGTCACGCAAGGCGGCAAAAGCGGGCGCCCAAGGAGGAGGCTCCAACGAACCCCTCCCGTACAGCAGGCTCTCCGCCCTGGGCGCGGGGGCGCTGTCCACGTTGCTCAACCCCAAGGTCGGCCTGTTCTATCTGGCCGTGGTCCCGCAGTTCATCCCGCACGGCGGCGACACCATGGGCACCTCGCTCATTCTGGGCGTGGTGGTTGCGGTGATCGCCTTCGCGTATCTCTCGATGATTGCCGTCATTGCTTTCAAAGCGATGCGGTGGCTGAAACGGCCGAAGGTGAGCACCGTCGTCGAGCGTACTTCCAGCGGAATTATCGCGGGGCTGGGCGCCGGCGTGGTGGCGTCGGGAGCGACGAGCTAAGTCGCTGGTTCAGCGTTCTGATTACATATTCCTAGCGATGTCGCTACCAATATGTAATCGAGTCACGCAGGGCACATGCCTACGCAGCCAGCAGTGCCAGATAGTTTTCCAGTTGCCCCGAAAGGTCCTGCGAAAAGTGCTCATCCGGGGATAAAGCTGCGACGATCTGCGCGCCAAGCATCATGTTCAGCAGGTGATCGGCGACGGCGGCGTCCGGGATGGGGGTGCTGATCTCGCCGGCCGCCCGGGCTGCTCCGGCATGTGCCGTGATGGTGGTGTGCCACTGGTTCATCGACTCGCTGTGCAGGGCGGCCATGTCGGGGTCGTTGAGTGCTTTCTGCCAGAAAGGGATCACGATGCGGGCTTCGTTGACGCGGTCCTCATCCAGAGGCAGAACCTCGGCGCAGAAGGCGCGGAGGGCGGCTATGCCGGCCAAACCCGAGGTCATGGCGGCGATGCGCTGGTTTGTTCGGTTGAAGACGTGACCGAATGCCGAGGTCAGCAGCAGGTCCTTGGTGGGGAAGTAGGGCTTCAATGCCCCGTTGGCAAAGCCTGCCTCCTCAGCTATCTCGCGCATGGTGGCGCCTTCCATCCCGAGCCTGGCGATGATGCGCCACGTTGCGTCCACGAGTTCGAGGCGTCGTTGATCGTGGTCCACAATCTTTGGCACTTGGTTGGCTCCCGGGAAATAAATCGCTGGACAGGTCTTGTGATCCATCTTACTTTTGCTTATTCTCTACAACTATAGAAAATAAACACCTGACTCTCCAAGAGTCCTGGATAAGAGGCAGCCATGACTCCCACAGCAACCACAACAACAACCCAGTACCGCCTGGCAACGGGTGAAGAGATCTCCGCGGTCCAGGGAATCCTGCAAGCTGCAGGCCACTTGGGGCCGGAGAAGCGGATCGCGTACTTGGGGTTGGTGGATCCTGCCCGCGCCCAGTCGGAGGAAGACCGCCGGTTCCGCGTCTTTCTCCATGACATTTCCGGAGGCGCTCCCACAGACGTCCTGATCTCGGTGACCCGCGGCGAGGTCTTGTCGGCGATTGAACTCGATACCAAGATCTCCGGCGAACTCCCCGTGCTGGAAGAAGAATTCGAAGTGGTGGAAACGCTGCTCGCAACGGACGAGCGTTGGCTCACCGCGCTCGCCGCCCGTGGGCTGGACCTGGAAAAAGTCCGGGTCGCTCCGTTGTCGGCCGGCGTCTTTGAGTACGAGGAAGAGCGTGGCCGCCGCATTCTCCGTGGCTTGGCCTTTGTTCAGGATTTCCCGGAGGACAGTGCCTGGGCCCACCCCGTGGATGGCCTGGTGGCCTATGTGGACGTGGTGAACAAGGAAGTCACTCAGGTCATTGATCTTGGCGTGATGCCCATCCCCGCCGAGCACGGAAACTACACCGATCCCGAGCTGACCGGGCCGCTCCGGGGAACCCAGAAGCCCATCAGCATCACCCAACCCGAGGGCCCCAGCTTCACGGTCACCGGTGGGAACCATGTGGAGTGGGAAAAGTGGGGCGTTGATGTCGGCTTCGATGTCCGCGAAGGAGTAGTCCTCCACAACTTGGCCTTCCAGGACGGGGACCGCAGGCGGCCGATCATCAACCGTGCCTCGATTGCCGAGATGGTGGTTCCCTACGGTGATCCCTCGCCGATCCGGTCCTGGCAGAACTACTTTGACACCGGCGAATACCTGGTGGGCCAGTACGCCAACTCGCTGGAACTGGGCTGCGATTGCCTCGGTGACATCACCTACCTCAGCCCGGTGATCAGCGACGCGTTCGGCAACCCCCGCGAAATCCGCAACGGGATCTGCATGCACGAGGAAGACTGGGGCATCCTCTCCAAACACTCAGACCTCTGGACCGGCATCAACTACACCCGCCGCAACCGGCGCCTGGTGATCTCCTTCTTCACCACCATCGGCAACTACGACTACGGCTTCTACTGGTACCTCTACCTGGATGGCACCATCGAGTTCGAGGCCAAGGCCACGGGCGTCGTCTTCACATCCGCGTTCCCGGAAGGCGGCTCGGACAACATCTCCCAGCTGGCGCCGGGCCTCGGCGCCCCGTTCCACCAGCACCTGTTCAGTGCCCGCCTGGATATGGCAGTTGATGGCTTCACCAACCGCGTGGAAGAAGAAGACGTAGTCCGCCAGGCCATGGGCCCGGGCAACGAACGCGGCAACGCTTTCTCCCGCAAGCGCACGGTCCTGGCCCGCGAATCCGAGGCAGTCCGTGAAGCCGATGCCCGCGCCGGAAGGACCTGGATCATCTCCAACCCGGAGTCGAAGAACCGCCTGGGCGAGCCCGTCGGGTACAAGCTCCACGCCGAGAACCAGCCCACCCTGCTTGCCGATCCGGGCTCGTCCATCGCCCGCCGCGCAGCCTTCGCCACCAAGGATCTGTGGGTCACGCGCTACGCCGACGAGGAACGTTACCCGACCGGCGACTTCGTCAACCAGCACTCCGGCGGCGCAGGCCTTCCCGCCTACGTTGCCCAGGACCGTGACATCGACGGGCAGGACATCGTCCTCTGGCACACCTTCGGGCTGACTCACTTCCCGCGTGTGGAGGACTGGCCCATCATGCCCGTGGACACCGTTGGCTTCAAGCTCCGCCCCGAGGGCTTCTTCGACCGCAGCCCAGTCCTTGATGTGCCGGCCAATGCCTCGGGCTCGAGCTGCCACAGCGCGGACGCTGAAACCGGGCACGACGAAGCCTCCGGGCACTGCCACTAGCCATGGCACTTGCTGCAGGACGGGTCCGCACCAGTGGACCCGTCCTCCATCCCCGGATCTGCGCTGCCCTTACGGCTGTCTCCTGCATGGTGCATCTCTGGTTCGCGGCCTCAGGGCACCATGACCCCTGGATTGGCATCCTCATGATCGCCCTGGCAGCAGTCTGCGTACCGTGCACAGTCCACATCTGGCGCCACAGCCGCGTAGGCGCCCTCCACCAAGTGACCATCTCAGCCCTTGCCATGGTGGCCCTGCACACGGTCCTGCTGCTCGGAGCCGGCGGTGCCGGGCACGCCCACGGCGGCAGGCCGGCGTCGAACGCTATTGATACCTCCGCCGCCGGGCAACTGCTGTTGGTGATCGCCTTGGAACTCACAACGGCGTTGCTCGCCGCAACGCTGGTGGCGCGGCTCAGGCGCACACAGGCGCGGCTCGTCTAGTTCCATTCCCGGAAATTCGGCAGGATATTGCTCTTTGCGGGCAGTTTTCCTGCTTGTTGGGACCCTTCCGAATACTGTTCAGTGGAGTAGTGAGTGGAGCTATCAGTAATTCGGGCCTCGGGCTGTTCAGGGCGACGGGTATTTACGTCGGTGCGATTCTAGGCTCGGGGGTGCTGGTTCTACCCGCCATTGCCGCCCAGGTTGCGGGACCGGCGTCGATCCTGGCGTGGGCCCTGCTCCTGGTGTTTTGCACCCCGGTGGCGTTCAGTTTCGCGGAAATGTCCCGTCAGCAGCCCGACGCCGGAGGCATCGCAACGTTCGTCACGCGCGCTTTCGGGCAGCGCGCCTCGGTTGTGGCCGGGTACTTGTTCTACTTCGCCATTCCGTTCGGTGCGCCCGCCACTGCGGTGATCGGCGGGGAGTACATCGCCCACGCCCTGGGAGGTGGCCGTGAGACAGCCCTGATCGCGGCGGGAGTGATTTTGGCGGCCGGATTTGTGAGCAATGCCGTGGGAATCCGGGTCTCGAGCAAGCTCCAGCTTTTCCTGATGGTGTTGCTGGTGGCGTTGCTTGCGTTCGCCGTCGCAGTGGCTGCGCCGTATGCGAGGACAGAGAACTTCCAGCCGTTCGCTCCGCACGGCTACCTGGCTGTGGGTGGGGCAGCCAGCCTGTTGTTCTTCTGCTTCGCCGGGTGGGAGGCCGTGACGCATTTGGCGGGGGAGTTCCGCAACCCCGAGCGAGACCTGAAGCGGGCAACCTGGCTTACGCTCGTCGTCGTCGGGGTGGTGTACATCGGACTCGTGGTTGCTTGCGTGGCCGTCCTCGGACCTGGCCTAGCGGGCAGCAGCGTTCCGGTTGCCGAGTTGCTGGCGAAGGGACTCGGCCCCGCAGCGGCACCTGTGACCGCAGTGGCGGCGGCAGTGCTCACGTTCGGTCCGCTGAACACTTTCGTGGCCGGCGCCAGCAAGCTCGGTGCCAGGCTGGCGTCCGACGGCGTGCTGCCGCGGGCTTTGGCACGTGGCGCCGGGCCGGGGGAGGTGCCGGCCGTAAGCCTTGGCTCGCTGGCGGTGATGACCTCGATCTCCTTCGCGCTGGCCGCATGCGGGCTGCTGAGCATGGAGTTCCAGATCGGGGCGGCCTCGGCTTGCTTCACAGCCGTCACCGCGTTCGGCTTGGCGGCGGGCGTGCGACTGTTGCCGCAACGGACCGCAGCCTGGTACGGAGTGATCGTGGCCGCCGTCGTAATGCTTGTGGTTCTGCTGTTCAGTGGATGGGCGCTGCTCGTCCCGGCGGGGCTGGGTGCCGCCGCTTTCCTTGCCGGGCGAGTTCGCGGGAAGCCTGCCACCTCGCAGGGAAGTTTCCCGGCGAACGCGAAGCTTTCCCGCGAACTCGCAGCTAGGAACGCGAGACCCTCGTAAGTTTGTCCGGGTTGGACAGTTGCCGTAGCCCGCGAATGCTCCCATCAGCACCGGCGTCCACCTCGATGATGTCGGAGCGGCCGTGATGCCGGAGCACCAATGCCGTTCCACCGTTGATCTCGACCACCCATGCGCGGACCGGCTCCACGGGGTCGAAGACCACCGCTTTGCCCAGGATGCCGCCGAAGAAGCGCGCGATCCTCGCCGCCCCGAACAGCGGGTTCATGGCGCTCTTGACCTTGCCGCCGCCGTCGGCCCAGAGCACGGCGTCCCGGTGGAGCATCGCCACAACGGTGTTGATCTCACCCTGCTCGATGGCCTGGACGAGCTTTTCCAGTACAGCCCGGTCCTTGGCCCGGGGAGCGGGCGCCTCGGGGTCGATATCCAGCCGGCGTTCGGCGCGTGAAATCATCTGGCGCACGGCCGCGGGCGTCTTATCCAGGATCCCCGCGATTTCCGGGGCGGGCATCCCGAAGGCGCGGTGCAGGACCAACGCCGCCCGCGCCTCCGGAGCAAGCTGCTCGGCCAAATGCAGCAAGGTCAAAGACAGTAATTCGCGGTTGGCCACTGTCTCTTCCGGCAGTTGCGCCGTGTCAACGGGTTCCGGCAGCCAAGGTCCCGTGTAGTCCTCGCGGACCGCCGCGAGCTGGCGCACCCGGTCAATGGAACGGCGCACGCACACGGTGGTCAGCCACGCCGGCCAGGAGTCCACGCGGCCGCCGTCGATGTTCCGTTCCTGCCGGACAGCGTCGATCGCAACCTCGGAGACCACGTCCTCGGCATGGCCGAAGTCGCCCAGCATCCGGTAGGCAATCCCCAGCAGGCGGTTCCGTTCGCTTTGCCACGCCACCGTGGCCGAGACTGCGAGTGACATGCTGCCCACGTTACCGGTCAGACCAGCGGATTCTTCTCATCCACCGGCGGCTCCATCTGCGTGCTGATAGCGATCCTGTTCCAGACATTGATAGTGGAGATCGCCAGGATCAGGCCACCCATCTGACCGTCGTCGAAATGGGTGGCGGCTGCGTTCCAGATCTCGTCGGTGACGGTGTCTGGGCCAAGTTGGGTAACGGCGTCGGTCAGGGCGAGAACGGCCTGCTCGCGGGCGTCGAAGAACACCTTTGAATGCTGCCAAGCAGCCACCGCATGCAGCTTCCGTTCCGGTATCCCGCGCTTCCGGCCATCCGTTGCGTGCATATCCACGCAGAAACCACAGCCATTGAGGATTGAGGCGCGGAGCTTGATGAGTTCATAGAGGTCCGGATCCACGGCCGTGCGTGCATAACTTTCCAGGCCAATGACGGCGGCGTAGCCGAGTTTGTTGCTGCGACCGATGTTGATGCGGGTCATGCTGACTTCCCTTCAGAGTAGGTGCGTTACAACAGTGAAGTCGGAGGCTGCGCCGTAAGTGTGACAGTTGCGGCCAATTGTTAGAGTCAGTCTGTGCGCGCAGTTGTTTTTGATGAGGTCCGGACCCAGCCCGAAGTTCGGGAGGTCGCCAAACCCGAGGCTCCTTCCGGGGGTGTGGTGGTCAAAGTGCTGGCGACGGGAATGTGCCGCAGCGACTGGCATGCCTGGGCAGGTCACGACGACATTGCCATGCCCCACGTGCCGGGCCACGAGCTCGCCGGCGTGATCGAGGCCGTCGGCGAAGACGTCCAACACTGGAACGTCGGCGATCGCGTCACCGTCCCCTTCGTATGCGGCTGCGGCACCTGCGAATGGTGCCTCGCCGGGGACGCGCAGGTCTGCCCCAACCAGCAGCAGCCCGGCTTCACCCACTGGGGATCTTTCGCCGAATACGTGGCCTTGCATGCCGCCGACAGCAACCTGGTTGCCATTCCTGACAGTGTCGAATTTACGACGGCGGCAAGCCTCGGCTGCCGCTTCGCCACGGCCTACCGCGCTTTGGCGGCCCGGGCGCAGGTGAAGGCAGGCGAATGGGTCACTGTTGTGGGCGCGGGTGGCGTGGGGCTGAGCGCAGTGATGATCGCCAAGGCCATGGGCGCCAGGGTCATCGCCGTGGACCGGAATCCGGAGGCGCTGGCTGTGGCTGCGCGTTTGGGTGCCGACCATACAGTGGCGGCTGACGGTACGGACATTCCGGAAGCTGTGAACCGCCTGACTGACGGCGGCAGCCACGTGGCGATTGACGCCGTCGGAAGTGAACAGACCTGCGCCGATGCGATCCTAAGCCTTCGCAGGCGCGGCAGGCACGTCCAGATCGGCCTGCTGCCCTCCATCGATGGCAACCCGCAGGTTCCCATGGCGCGTGTGATCGGCTGGGAACTTGATCTTTTGGGCAGCCACGGCATGGCCGCCGTTGACTATCCGGGCATGATGGCGCTGATCGAACAGGGCGCGCTCCAGCCGCAGCTGCTGATCGAACGCACCATTGGTTTGGAGGATGCCGCGTCACTGCTACCCGGCTTCGACAAGGCCAACCCCGCCGGCATGACCATGGTGGACCCGGCCCTCTAGCCCGGCACCAGGGCGGTCGCGTCAGGGGGAGGCGATTCCACCGAGGATGAGGTCCACCACGTCCCCGGCCAGGGCCCTGATGCCCTCCGCGTGCTGCTTCTCCTGCTCGTGGTACCAAACGTCGACGGCGTTGAGGCTGCTCAGTAGAACGCGGGTGGCCAGTGGTGGATCGACCTTCCGGAGTGAGCCGTCGGTGACGCCTTCTTCCACCACGCGCCGAAACAGGAGCTCGTAGTCCTTCCTGAGCTGGTTGAGATTCACCAAGGCTTCACGTTGCCCCACGGTTAGCGACTCCGAAGACTGGTCCCGCACCCCTTGATGCACCACGTGGTGGTAGTCCACGTCCTCCATCAAATTGATCACGTGCCCCGTCGCCATGCGCTTGAGCCGCTCTAGCCCGGATCCGGGTGAATCGGCCAAGGGTTCCACGACTGCCTTCACCTTGTGCATGCCGAGCTCGTACGCGGCCAGGAAGATATCGAACTTAGACCGGAAGTGATAGTAGACCAGGCCTTTGGTGGCCCCGACGGCCATAGCGATGTCGTCGATAGTCGTCTTCGCGAATCCCCTGCGTGCGAACGCAGAAGCGGCCGCATCCAGGACACGCGCCCTGATGCCCGGGTCGGCGTCGGCAGTACTGGTCACTTATCCTCCATCACGCATTGGTCCCAAAACATCATGCCATCGCTTCTCTGTGGTCCCTTGACGTTACTGTGATGTCCACAACATAATACTGAGTAGTATGTTGGCGAACAAAGGAGACCTCTGTGGGCATCGACCTCCGCGGGCAAGTAGCGATCATCACCGGAGCTGGCGCCGGACTGGGGCGTGCACACGCTTTGGCGCTGGCGGAGCGGGGCGTCAAGGTCGTCATTAACGACGTCGGCGGGCCAGCACGCGACTCTGGCAGCCAGTCCGCTGCCGCTGGGGTTGCGCGGGAGATCCAGGATGCAGGCGGCGAGGCCATGGTGGCGCTGTGCGACGTTTCGGACGAACAGGCAGTCGCCGGGATGATTGCCCAGGTCATCGACACCTGGGGGCGCGTGGACATCCTCATCAACAACGCGGGCATCCTGCGGGACAAGTCCTTCGCGAAGTCGGACCTCCAGGCATTCCGCACAGTAGTGGATGTCCATTTGATGGGATCCGTGAACTGCTCTCATGCGGTCTGGCCGCACATGGTCAAGCAGGGGTATGGGCGGATCCTCATGACCACGTCGGCTTCCGGTATTTATGGCAATTTCGGCCAGGCCAACTACGGCGCTGCGAAATCCGCCGTGGTGGGTTTGATGAACGTTCTGGCGATTGAGGGCGAGAGCAAGGGCATCCGGGTCAATTCGCTGGCCCCCACCGCGGCGACGCAAATGACCGAAGACCTGCTTGAACCCCAGGAGCTTGCACGCTTGGCTCCTGAAGCCGTGTCTCCCGGAGCAGTGTTTATGGTGTCGCCGGATGCCCCGACCAAGACCATTCTCGCGGCAGGCGCGGGAGTATTCGCCGTCGCACGAATGGAAGAGTCGGCCGGCGTCTACCTTCCGGAGGGCAAGCGAACAGCCGAGCAGCTAGCCCTCGAATGGTCGCGGGTCAGTGACATGTCCGGTTCCGTGCTCACTCACAGCGCCTTCGAGCAGACGCGGCGGTATATCGCCATCGCGCAGCGTGACGCTGTTGCGGAGGCCGAACTGTGAGGGAGGCAGTTGTCGTTTCGACGGCGAGAACGCCCATAGGCCGTGCCTACAAAGGGACGCTGAGTTCAGCTACCGGACCCGGGCTGGCCGCCCACGCAATTGCGGCCGCCGTCGCACGCGCCGACGTCGAACCCGAAGAGGTCGAAGACGTCGTGCTCGGCTGTGCCATGCAGGAAGGCACCACAGGGTTCAACGTTGCCCGGCAAGCTCTCCTTAGAGCCGGGCTGCCCGAGACCGTACCGGCCATGACCATCGACCGCCAATGCGCTTCGGGGCTAATGGCTGTGGCAACCGCGGCAAAGCAGATCGTGGCAGACGGAATGTCCATTGCCATCGGCGGTGGCGTGGAGTCCATCTCACTAGTGCAGAACGAGCACCAGAATCGCTTCCGTGCGCAGGATCCGTGGTTGGCGGAGCACCGACCCTCGATGTACCTGTCCATGCTCGAGACAGCCGAAATCGTGGCCGAACGGTACGGCATAGGCCGCGAGGTGCAAGACGAATTCGCCCTCCTATCCCAACAACGCACCGCCCAAGCGCAGGCCTCTGGCCTTTTCGACGACGAGATTGTTCCGTTCACGGTACCTGGTGGCGCTGTCGCGCTGGCGCGGGACGAGGGCAATCGCCCTTCGACCACCTTGGAGGGCCTGTCGACGCTGCGTCCGGTCCTTGCTGACGGCGTGGCATCCCAAGCGTCGACGGTCACGGCCGGAAACGCCTCCCAGCTTTCCGACGGCGCTTCAGCCCTGGTACTCATGGAGGCTGGCATTGCAACCCGGCGGGGGGTTGAACCTCTCGGCATCTACCGCGGTATGGCAGTGGCTGGCTGCGAACCTGGTGAAATGGGCACCGGACCGGTCATCGCGATCCCCAAACTCCTCCGGGAACACAGGCTGCGGGTAGAGGACATAGACCTGTGGGAACTCAATGAGGCCTTCGCCTCGCAGGCCCTGTATTGCCGCGACCGGCTCGGGATCGACCCCGACCGGATGAACGTCAACGGAGGGGCAATCTCCATCGGCCACCCCTACGGAATGACCGGCGCCCGCATGGTGGGCCATGCCCTCCTGGAGGGACGCCGCAGAGGCGCACGCTACGCCGTCGTGACCATGTGCGTTGGCGGCGGAATGGGAGCCGCCGGTCTGTTCGAAGTCTGCTGACTTCCCACTATTTCAAGGCACACCCAAGACCACTCCGAGCGAGGATCAAGGCACCATGACCGAACCATCTCTGCGTACCGACGTCGTTCACGCACGAGCTACCCGCAAGGCCCTGTTGAAGCTGATTCCACTGCTTTGCGTCGTTTACTTCATGTCCTACGTGGACAGGACCAACGTTTCCCTGGCCAAGACCCACCTTGAGGCAGACATAGGACTCAGCGCCGCCGCCTACGGGTTGGGCGCAGGCATCTTCTTCATCAGCTACGCGTTCCTCGAAGTCCCGAGCAACCTGATCATGTACCATGTTGGGCCGCGGGCGTGGATCACCAGGATCGCATTGACCTGGGGTGCAATTTCCGCACTCATGATGTTCGTGCAGGGAGAGGCGTCGTTCTATGTCCTGCGGTTCATCCTGGGTGCCGCGGAGGCTGGACTGTTTCCTGCATTGGCTTACATGGTGACTGTGTGGTTCGCGCAGAACCAGCGTGCCAGCGTTATGGGATTCATCTACCTCGCCCCGACAATCGCCCTCATCATCGGCGGCCCAGCGGGCGGAGCCCTGATGGAACTGGACTCCCTGTTCGGCCTGCACGGTTGGCAATGGATGTTCATGATCGAGGGCCTGCTCACGATGGTGGTTGGCGTCGTTGTGTGGTTCAAGTTGCCGTCGACACCTCAGCAAGCTCGCTGGTTGACCGCGGACGAAGCCGACAGCCTGTCCCGTCATGCCAGTAAGCCGGACGAGCACGACCACCGCATCCGGGGGAATCTGCGCAGGGCCTTTGGCCGTCCTTTCATTGTGATCATTGCCCTTGTCTACTTCCTGAACCAGGTAAGCAGCGTTGGATTGGTGTTCAACATCCCGGCGATCATTGAGTCCATGCATGTGAAGAGCCCGTTCATGATCGGGTTGATCTCCGGAAGCGTCGGGATCGGGGCGACGATCGGCGTCCTGCTCATCCCAAGGCTGTTCCGACGTTCGAACAAAGAGGCTGCTTGGGTGGGCTTCATGGCGTTGGGTACCCTCGTCACCGCTGTTGCCTACGTCTTCGTTGAGCCCCCGGTGGTGAGGGTGGTGCTCATCGCGCTCGGAGCCGTCTTCATCTTCGGTACGTTGCCGGTGTTCTGGTCCATTGCGATGGCACGTATGTCCGGCATTGTGGCCGCTGCCGGCCTGGC
Source organism: Paenarthrobacter nitroguajacolicus (assembly GCF_029952445.1). GTDB lineage: Bacteria > Actinomycetota > Actinomycetes > Actinomycetales > Micrococcaceae > Arthrobacter > Arthrobacter nitroguajacolicus_B. Next base: position 146,983 of record NZ_JAQPPK010000003.1, read on the forward strand.
ATTCATCAATACGATCGGGCTGATCGGAGGCTTCGTCGGTCCCTATCTCTTCGGAGTGGCCGAGACGGCGACGGGGGATCCGGCGACCGGTTTCTTCATCATCATTGCTGCATCCGGGATTTCCGTAGCCCTCACTCCGGTCCTGACGTGGGCGCTGAAGCGCGAAGACAGTGACTCCGCCTCGACGACCGGGCCGGAAAGCAACCCGGATTCGGCACTGGCACCCAATGAACTTATGGATTCACGGCAGGAAGGCTGACACCATGCGCGGACTAATGCAGGACCATTCACTGAGCACGCCCATGCTGGTGGAGCGTCTCGAAGGCATATTTGCCCACAAGACAGTGGTCACCGGTGCGCACCCTCAACGCGAATCCGCCACCTATGGCGAGGTCGCGAGGCGGACCAGGAAACTGGCTGGCGCCTTGGACGCGATGGCCGTGCCCCGGTCTGCCCGCGTCGCAACCATGGGATGGAACAGCCAGCGCCATTTCGAGCTCTACCTCGCAGTGCCCAGCTCGGGCAGGGTGCTGCACACGATCAACCACCGACTGGCACCGGCGGACATCCAATACATAGTCAACGATGCCCAGGATGATGTCATTTTCGTTGATCGATCCCTGCTTGATGTCCTCTGGCCGATCGTGGATGAGCTGCCCACCCTTCGCCACATCGTTGTCATGGACGACTGCGACAAGCCGTCCTTGCCCCAGGATCCTCGAATCCTGGATTACGAATCGATTCTGGGAGACGCGAACGGAGTCGAGGTTTTCGACGTCCGTGATGAACGGACAGCAGCAGCCCTGTGCTATACCTCGGGCACCACCGGGCGCCCCAAAGGTGTGCTTTACGACCACCGCTCCATTGTCCTGCACGCCATGTCCCTGCTGTTCGCTGATATCTTCGCCCTCGGTGAAGGGGACGTGGTGATGCCGATCGTTCCTATGTTCCATGCCAATGCCTGGGGACTTCCCTACGCGGCTGCGATGTGTGGGGCTTCCCTGGTCCTGCCCGGCCGGGCGATGGCGCCAGAAAAGCTTGCCGACCTGCTGGAACGGGAGAGGGTCACTGTGTCAGCCGCGGTGACCACAGTCTGGAAGGGCCTCCTGCCGCATCTTCACGGACGGGACCTGTCCACGCTGCGGAAACTGGCCAATGGAGGAAGTCCGCTACCTGTGGATCTTGTCCGCCAGTACCTCGACGGGGTGGATGTGGCGCTTGTCGGAACCTGGGGAATGACCGAAGCAAGCCCGCTGCTTACGTCGTCGCGGATGCCACCTGGTGGGAGTCAAGGCGCGGACGGTCATGCCTCCGACACCGCGCTTGCCACCATGTGCGCTCCGGGCTATCCGAGTCCCATGGTCAAAATCCGCGTCGTTCGGCCGGACGGAACCATTGCCCCACACGACGGCAACGAAACGGGGGAGCTGCAAGTGTGCGGAGCCACGGTCGCCGGAGGATACTTCGGTGCATCGGACGGCTCGGAGGCTTTTACTTCCGACGGATGGCTGAAAACCGGAGATGTCGGAACCATCGATCCGGACGGCTGTGTCCACGTGGTCGATCGCCTCAAGGACTTGATCAAGTCGGGCGGCGAGTGGATCGTCTCAACGGAGTTGGAGAATGCCATCCTGAGCCACCCGCACGTCTGGGAGGCCGCCGTCGTCGGAATGCCTGACGAGAAGTGGGGCGAGCGGCCCGTGGCCTACGTATCTCCCCGGCAGAACGCCGCAGTTACTGCGGAATCCGTGCGGTCGCACCTGGAAGGCAAAGTGGCAAAGTGGTGGATTCCCGAACGGGTCGTCATCGTTACTGACATCCCCAAGACGTCCACCGGGAAAATCGCCAAGAGGACCCTGCGGGAGACCCGGTTTACTGCTGAAGGAGAGTCGCAGTAGTCCCCCTGCGTCAGTCCGCCGGGCGGTTCCGGTACGCCGCCAGGAAGTGCGAGATCCTGCGCACGGCTTCCTCGATGTCCTCCACGGCCGGCAGGATCACGAACCGGAAGTGGTCCGGAGTGGGCCAGTTGAAGGCGGTGCCGTGCGAGACCAGGATTTTCTGTTCCTGCAGCAGTTGAAGGACGAACTTCTCATCTGAAGCAATGGGGTAAATCTCCGGATCCAGGCGTGGGAAGAGATACATCGCGCCAGCAGCGGGAACGCAGGAGACACCGGGAATGGCCGTGAGCAACTTCCAAGCCAGGTCGCGTTGTTCGCGGAGTCGTCCGCCCGGGCGGATGAGGGCTTCGATGCTTTGATAGCCACCCAGGCAGGTCTGGATGGCGTGCTGGGCCGGCACGTTGGCACACAACCGGAGCGATGCCAGCAGCTCCAAGGACTCCCGGTACGCGGCGGTGGCAGTCAACGGCCCCGTCACAGCAACCCAGCCGGCCCGGTACCCAGGCATTCGATACGCTTTGGACAAGCCGCTGAAGGTCAACACGCAAATGTCCTCGGCAACGCCTGCAGTGTGGATATGCGGGGCATCGACGTAGCGGATCTTCTCGTAAATTTCGTCCGAGAACAAGACAAGATCGTGTTTCCTGGCCAGCGCCGCGAACTGCTCCAGGATGTGCCGGGGGTAGACGGCGCCTGTGGGATTGTTGGGATTGATGATCACTATTCCGCGGGTGCGGGGCGTGATCTTCGCTTCGACGTCGGCCATGTCTGGCCACCAGTTCTCGTCCTCGTCGCAAAGGTAGTGGACAGGTTTGCCGCCGGTAAGGGTCACGGCAGCGGTCCACAGCGGGTAGTCCGGTGCCGGAACGAGGATCTCGTCGCCGTTCTCCATGAACGCCTGGAGGGTCATGGAGATCAATTCGCTGACACCGTTGCCGACGAAGATGTCCTCCACACCAATGTTCATGAGACCGCGCGTTTGGTAATACTGCGAGATGGCTGTCCGGGCAGAAAAGATGCCTTTGGAATCGCTGTAGCCCTGCGCGCCGCGAAGGTGATGGATCATGTCCACCACAACAGACTCCGGCGCTTCCAGCCCGAACGGCGCAGTGTCCCCGAGATTCATCTTCAGGATGCGGTGCCCCTCGGCCTCCATGGCCTTGGCGGCTTGAAGGATTGGTCCGCGGAGTTCGTACCGGACGTTCTGGAGTTTGCTGGAGTGCTGCATGGGACGCATGGTTGATCTTTTCATGGCACAGGCATGCGCAGGAAAACTGTTCCGGAAATAGTCTCCCTAAACCCAGCGGATAATCATTGGCAGGCTGCGGGTGGTTGCCGAAACTTCCCGCTCCGTGCCGTCCACTGCCACGGCAAACTGCTGAAGGTCATCCGCTGAGGCCAGGACTTCAAAATGTCCGGTGGCATCGCTGACCACGGCAGTGGCTGATGAATGGGCATGGATGTAGGCGTCGGGAATCCCCTTGTTGTGCGCATCCACCAACCGGCCGCGAATGCGTCGCACCCCGCTTGCCTTGCCCGGAACGGGTTCGCCGGCCGTGGGATCCGAAGGTTCCTCGAAGGGCAGCGCCACAGGAACGCGCACCATGAACCCGAGTCCCTGGTGGATGGCGTCGGAGTACTCCTCGTGCCGCAACTCTCCACTGGACACCACTGAGTAGTGGCCGTGGAGTTCAACAGCCAACAGCAGGTGCTCCATGTTGTCCAGCTGGTCCGGGCCATGGCATTCCACGGCCACCCGCAGTTCGAGGTCCAGGACGGGCCCATCGCGCCGCGACCTCCCCACCCGGTTGAGTGCGACGGCGCGGACGGTTACCGGAGCGTCAGGTGGCGGAACACCGGCAGTCGGGGAGCCGTCGTCGAACCTTACATGCTGGGGAGCGACGGCGTTGGAAAGTACCCCCAGGAGGTCGGACAGCGACGAATGCACATGGCCCACGGCAGAACCCCAGCCGGACAAAGATCCATAACTTCAACTGGAACAAGGCTACTCCCGCTGTTCCGCGTAGTCACTGGGATCCATGGGCAACTCCAAACGATGGAGTGCCGGTCACGCCGGACGGTAGGAGTATCGGTACTCAGATGGCGAGTACCCGAAGGCGCTCTTGAAGGCGCGGGAAAAGCTCGATGCGTCGGTGAAGCCCCAATGCATGCCGACGGCGGACACGGGCCGCTGCTGCAGGCTTGGGTCCACGAGGTCTGTTCGGCACTTCTCCAACCGCTGCCGGCGCAGCCAGGCGCTCACAGTGTCGTCGCGCTCCTCAAAGAGCTTCTGGAGGTAGCGCACGGAGACGTTATGTGCGGCAGCGATGTCGCCGACCGTCAGTTCCGGGTCGCTCAACCGGGCAGCTACGAAGGCCTCGATCCGTTCCATGAGCGCTAGCCGCTCTGGTGTCAACGGCGACGACGGGGGCACCCGCTCAGCGAATACAGCCGAGATCAGGTTCATTAAGGCATCCGAAACAGTAGCGGCCTCGGCAACGGAGCCTTCATGCAGCTGGTGGGCTACTGCGCCGAGAAGTGCCGATGTCAGCGACCCCAGGCCTTGGCGTCCGGAAACCCTGGACGCAGTGAGGGCCGCGATACTCTTGCGGTTCAGGTGAAGGGCTTCCGGCGGAAACATGACCACCATCATCCTGAAGGCGTCGTCGAAAAAGAGATCGTACGGGCGCGTGGTGTCGTAGATGGCAAAGTCTCCGGGGGTCAGCGCGGCTTCGCGGCCATCCTGGGCGACCACTGAGTAGCCTCTGAGTTGGAGGCCAAGTTTCACCAACCCGGGATCGTTGGCTTGGATCTCTTTGGAGCCGCGGCTCACGTGGCTCGCCGTCCCCGATACTGCGCTGAGGAACACCGGTCCGATTGTCTGGTTGATGAGTCCGCCGTCGAACTGTTCCGGCTCGCGGGCCACCACCGAAAGTGGCACGAACGCGCTGTTGACTGCCTGGTTCCAGGCATCGAAACGGTCGGTCGTGGCGAGGACCTTCGTGGTGAATTCCTCGCGGGACTGTCTTGCGATTGCTCCGGACACGTCGGCTCTCCTTCGAAATGACGCTGCGGACATATGAGGCGGTTGTCCCAGTGTCCCACGAACACGGCGCGCGCCGTGATACGCATCACAAGCGTGCGGATGGTGCGCAGTGGTGTGCGCGCCGGGACAAGAATTCCGACGTCGGGCCGCGACAGACTGCTGGTGGAAGCTCACTTTCATGCCGTTCAAGGAGGAACCCCATGGCTGAAAACCCAACCCACAGTTCGGACTATGTAGTGGTCGGCGCAGGCTCCGCAGGCAGCGTTGTAGTTCGCCGCTTGCTGGAGGCCGGGCACACTGTCCACGTAATTGAGGCAGGATCCGTGGACACGGATCCCAACATCCACAGCCCCCAGGGTTGGCCGGCCTTGCTGACAGGTGCCAACGACTGGGCTGTGATGACCACACCGCAGAAGCATGCCAACAACCGGAGCCTCTACTGGCCCCGGGGCAGGGTACTGGGCGGGAGCAGTTCGCTCAACGGCATGATCTACATCCGGGGACACAAGCACGACTACGACTCTTGGGCAGCCAACGGAGCTGAGGGCTGGTCCTGGGACGAGGTCCTGCCATTGTTCAAGAAATCTGAAGACCATGTTGACGGTGCCAGCGAATTCCACGGCAAAGGCGGGCCCCTGCACGTCGAACGGATCGCCGAGCGGCACCCGGCTGCCCAGGCCTTCGTGGACGCTGCGAAGGCGCTTGGCCACACGGAAACAGAGGATTTCAACGGCATCCAGATGACCGGCGTCGGCTTCAACCACACCACTACCAAGAACGGCAAGCGCGCCAGCGCATGGCAGAGTTTTGTCGCCCCGGTGCTGGACCACCCTGGTCTCACCGTCACCACGGACGCCTTGGTCACCCGTGTAGTGGTCGACGGTCGTCGCGCCACAGCAGTCGAATACCGGGTTGGCGATGAGCTGCATCGTGGTGAGGCGGCAGCCGAAGTGATCATATGCGCCGGTGCCATCGGATCACCGAAGATCCTCCTGCTCTCCGGAATCGGACCGTCAGGCCACCTCCGCGAGGTGGACATTGACGCCGTCGTGGATTTGCCGGGTGTCGGCGAAAACCTCCATGACCACCTGCTTGCAGGCAACATCTACGAGGCTTCGCAACCGCTCCCGGCGGGCCGGCACAACCTCCTGGAGAGCCAGCTGTACGCCCACAGCAATCAAACGGACGAGGAGGCGCCGGACCTCCAGCCGCTCTTCCTACACCTCCCGTACCCCACGGACGGCGGTCCCGCTCCGGCACATGGCTACACCATTGCGTCGGGAATTGTTCGGCCGAGGTCGCGGGGGACGCTGCGACTTGCTTCCTCCGATCCTGCTCTCGCCCCGCTGGTGGATCCCAATATCCTGGCCGAAGAATACGATCTCGAAGCCCTCGTGGACGCGATCATTTTGTGCCGCGAAATCGGGCAGCAGGATGCTTTCGCATCGATCCGCAAGGGCGAGTTCACGCCGTCGTCGGCTCCCTCCGGCCGTGACGCGGTCCGGGAGTTCGCCCGCCAGGCCGCCGGCACCTATCACCACCAAGTGGGCACGTGCAAAATGGGGGTCGATGATCTTTCCGTGGTTGATCCGCAGCTGCGGGTCCGAGGTATCGAGGGCCTCCGAGTTGCGGACGCGTCCATCATTCCCTTCGTTCCGAGTGGCAATACGAACGCGCCCGCCATCATGATCGGTGAAAAAGCAGCGGAGCTGATCCTTGGCTCCTAGGGAACGCTACGTCAGGCCCGGGACGCCGTCGTTGATGGTGAAGGACTTCCTGGTGCTCGCCGGGGCGCCCGGTTTGGTCACGTAGTCCAGAATCCGGAAGTCGGCCGTCATGGCGTCCTTGGTGATGCGGGTGTTCACGTACCCGCGGTTGTCGTTGTAGAACTTCAGGTGCGGGTTCCACGCCATGGTCGGATCGGTGGTGGAGCCCGTGCCGTCACCCGTGGATGTGATGGAGGTGCACACCAGTTCCGAGCCGACCACCGGCGACGCCGGGTCCTTGTAATCAACCTTGAGGTCGGTGGCCCAGTGGCGGTGCACGTCGCCGGTCAGTACGACGGCGTTGCGCACCTTCGCGTCCACCCAGCCTTGCGTGATGCGGCGGCGGGAGGCGGCGTACCCGTCCCAGCCGTCCATGGAGACGTCGTCGATGTCGGGCGCCTTGTCCCGATCGCGTTCGGCGAAGAACACCTGCTGGCCCAGGATGTCCCAGCGCTGCGTGGAGTTCCGGAAGCCGTCCAGCAACCACTTCTCCTGCTCGACGCCGGTGATGGTGCGGTTCTCGGCCAGGCGGCCGGCCACGTTTTTCTGCCAGCCGTCACCGGCGAGTTGGTCGTCGCGGTACTGGCGCGTGTCCATCATGTGGAAGTTGGCCAACTGGCCCCACTTGATCGTGCGGTAGATCTTCATGTCGAAACCCGCCGGTACAGAGGACGTGCGCAAGGGCATGTTCTCGTAGTAGGCCTGGAATGCTGCAGCACGGCGCTGCCGGAAGTGCTCCGTGGTGTCGTTGAGTTGGCCCGCGTCCGTGTTCTCGGGAATGTCATCCGCCCAGTTGTTGTCCACTTCGTGGTCGTCCCAGACCACCAGCCAGGGGGCGATTGCGTGCGCCGCCTGCAGGTCGGCGTCGGCCTTGTACTGGGCGTGCCGCTGGCGATAGCCCGCAAGGCTGACGGTCTCGGGGCCTTCGTGGTCCCGGGGGTTCCCGCCACCGATCACGTAGCTGCCCTTTTTGTATTCATAGACGTAGTCGCCCAGGTGCAGCACCAAGTCCGGGTGGTCCTCGGCCAGTCGCCTGTAGGCAGTGAAATAGCCGTGCTCGTACTGGGCGCAGCTGGCGAATGCCATGGCCAGGGCAGTCGGGGTTTCGCCGGGGGCAGGGCTGGTCAAGGTGCGGCCCACTTCGCTTAGATGCGGTCCGGTGCGGAAGCGGTAGAAGTACTCGCGACCAGGCTTGAGGCCCTTCAGCTCGACGTGCACAGAGTGGGCGGTTTCAATCCGTGCGTGTTCGACGCCGCGGGCTACGGTCCGGCGCATCGCAGGATCCTCGGCGACCTCCCAGGCGACGGCGACGTTGCGGGAGGGCATGCCGCCCAGTCCATCCTCGGCCACGGGATTCACTGCAAGGCGCGTCCAGATGACGAAGCCGTCCGGCCATGGCTCGCCGGAGGCGATGCCAAGCGTGAACGGATCGGTGCGGAGACCGGCGTCGTCCGCTGTTGAAACCGCGACGGCGGCCTGCGGCAGGGCTGCTGAAACACCGGCGACGAGTCCTGCTCCGAGGCCGGCTGAAATGAGGGATCTGCGGGAGATGCGTTCCATGCCACCGACCCTAGGAAGCCCAGGTTGACTGGGTTCAAGGGTGGTGTGAACGCACGGTTAATTGCCGTTCCGGCCCGGACGAGGCTCGTCTATGCTCAATTCATGACTACGGGGGAGCGCCCTAAGCGGCCTGGTGCGGTAACTTTCTCGGTGGTGCTGATGTACATCGGCGGCATCGCGCAGATGGTCCTTGGAGTCCTGACGATCTTCCTGCGCTACACGCCCGAGGCCCAGTCAGGCGGCGTAGCCTTGCCCGTGACTTTGCTCGGGGCAGGAATGATCCTGTTCGGTTTGCTGGTGATCGGGCTAGCGTCGGGAGTTGCGAGGGGAAGCGCGGCCGCGCGCAGTGGAGCGACGGCGGTGATGTTGCTTGGGCTGGCTTTCGCCGTGGTGGACCTGATCGTCGCTGCGGACGGGGATTGGTCCGCCGTCATTTCGCAGTCCATTGCCACGGTGCTGGTTGTTGTGCCGCTGTGGGTTGGCCGTGGTCGCCGCTACTTCGAGAGCCGCTGACGGGACTGTTCCTGCGCGTCCCGGTAGGCAACGCGGCGGTGCACGAAACGGACCACCTCGATCAGGGCAATACAAACCACGGACGTTCCAAGGACCAGCAGTGCCGTGGGGAGCGTAGGGTCGGTGAACTGCAGGAATCCGCGGGCTAAAGGCACGGAATAGACCACAACGAGGCCCACCATCATGGCGCCGATGACCATCCCTTTGAAACGGGTGACCGGCCGTGAAAGGACCACCAGGATCCAGATCCCGATGATCGCGAGGATGAGGGTTGAGCCCGTCCGGACCTCCGCTTCCGGAGTGGACAGGTTCGCCGCGAGGCGTGCGTACGCCGCAAGGCCCAGCGTCACAGCCACCCCAGCGGGCACCGCGAACGTGAGCGAGCGCCGCAGGAAACCGGGGACGTAGCGCTGGGCGTTGGGCAGCAAAGCCAGGAAGAACGCCGGAATGCCGATGGTCAGGCCATCTGTCACCGAAAGCTGGCGGGGAAGGAACGGGAACGGCAGCAGGAGGATGCCGAAAGCGATGGCAAGGAAAGTGGCGTAGGCGGTCTTGGTGAGGAAAAGCATGGAGACCCGCTCGATGTTGGCAATCACCTGCCGGCCTTCAGCCACGACGCTGGGCAGGTGCGAGAATTTGCCATCCAGGAGGACCAGCCGGGCCACGGCCTTGGTGGCTGCGGCACCGGAGTTCATGGCAACGCCGATGTCCGCTTCCTTGATGGCGAGGGCATCGTTCACCCCGTCACCGGTCATAGCCACAGTTCGGCCCGCGGCTTTGAGTGCCAGGACGATTCTCTTCTTCTGATCCGGCGACACACGCCCAAACACCACGTTGGCGTTGATGACTTCCAGGAGTTCCTTGTCATCTTCCGGCAGCTCACGGGCGTCAAAGCCGTGGGGTGCGTCCAGGCCCACCTCCCGGGCGATAGCGGCAACCGTCCGGGGGTTGTCGCCGGAAATGATCCTCACATCCACGTCCTGCGCGGCAAAGTACGTGAGGGTCCCGGCAGCATCGGGGCGGATATTTTCCTTGAAGGTCAGCAACGCCACGGGGACAGCATCCGCGGGTACGGTTTCATCATGGGTGGGCGTTCCGTGTGCCAGGACCAGTGTGCGCCGGCCGGTAGCGGCCAACTCCACTGCTCGCGTGGCAAGTTGCCGAAGCTCAGGATCGCTTGGGTTGCTCTCCGGGAAGACCATTTCAGGCCCACCCAGGATCCACATGTCACTGCCGAAGACCACTGCGCTCCACTTGCGTGCTGAGGAGAAAGGAACGCGGTCTTCGGGTTCATCATCGGGCGGCTCCGTAAAGTGTCCGGCGAGGCTGCCGGCCGTGGCGTTGGCATCCTTCTGCACTCCGTACCAGGACAGGACAGCTTCCCAGCCGGGACGGGCAACCAAGGGATGGGCGGCATCAAAAACGATGTCGCCCTGGGTGAGCGTGCCGGTCTTGTCCAGGCAGATGATGTCCACCCGCGCCAAGCCCTCCACAGCGGGCAGCTCCTGCACGAGCACCTGCTGCCGCGCCAGCTTAACCGCCCCCACCGCGAACGTAATGCTGGTCATCAGTACCAGCCCAAGCGGAACCATGGCGACGACGGCGGCAATCGTCGCCGTCGCAGCGTCACGCCACGCTCCGCTCGCCGCAGCCTCTGCCCACCCGCCCTGGGCAAGCATCTGCGCGTTCAGCACCAGCAACGCCACAGGGCCCACGAACCACGTCACCCATTTGAGGACACGGTCAATGGAGGACCGGAGCTCCGAGGCCACCAGCGAGAACCTCTTGGCTTCGGCAGCGAGCGAGTTGGCGAAGGAATCGGCGCCCACCCGATCCACCACGGCGGTACCTTCACCGGCCACCACCACGGAGCCGGACAGGACGTGGTCATCCTCTGTCTTTTCCACGGCATCGGATTCGCCGGTGAGCATGGACTCGTCCACTTGGAGCCCACGGGAAGAGGCCACTACGCCGTCTGCAGGTACTTGGTCTCCGGCCCGGAGGACCAGGGTGTCGTCCAGGACCACGTCGTCCAGGGATATTTCCGCCTCCGACCCGTCCCGCATCACGCGGGCGTGCGGGGCATTCAGCAGGGCCAGCCGGTCCAAAGCGCGTTTGGCCCTGTATTCCTGGACGCTTCCAATCACCGCGTTGGCAATGGCGCTGAAACCGAAGAGGGCATCCTGCCAGCGGCCAATGGCGAAAAGGACAATGAAGCAGGCCAGGATGATGCCGTTGAACAAGGTGAGCACATTGGCACGGACAATGCTCCACACGCTGCGGCTGGTGTCCTGGACAAAGGCGTTGGTTTTTCCGGCCGCGACCCTTTCCGCAACCTCTACCGCATTCAGCCCCTGCGCGGAAGCAACTCTTACCCGGAGGGCTGTCCCTGAATCATCCTTCTCGTTTGGCAATCATTCCCCCGTTGGTGGCTCGTTCCGGCTCATCCCCGCCATGGCGTAATCCGCGGCCACCACCCCGGCACATTCCGCTGGTAATCGAGGTACTGCCCGCCATACGTCTCGGTGAGCGTCGGTTCTTCGTAGCCTTTCACGAACGCCACAACTACGGCCATGGTTATCAGCGCATAAATCACCACACCCCAACTGGCGAACAGCAGGGCCTGCCCGAGGATGATGCTGAAAACCGCTAGGTACATGGGATTGCGCACGTAACGGTAAGTACCATTGACCACCAGCGTCCGGGTGGGGACCACGGGCGCCGGCGTTCCGTGGTGCAGGGCGAACAGCGCGAAGGCGTGAAGCAGGACGACAACGCCGGCCGCGATGACTATCCAAGCGAGCAAAACCACTGGCCACGCCGCGCCCCATCCATACGGGCGCCAACCGGTGATCATCCACGGAACAAGTCCCGCCACCACGCCGGGCGCCAGGAACAGGAAGACTATTGTTCCCGTCCACGCACGCACCGGTGACGTTCCCTGGGCCATGCGCGAAAGGATAGACCCATTCCGCCCACCGTGCGACCCTCCCGGCAGCCCCGAAGCAGGGCTAGGATGACCCCGACAAAGCCCGGTCACTTCAGGAGCACATCATGGGGACTATCTCCTTGGACCTATTCATGACCATCGACGGCGTTTACCAGGCACCGGGCGGTCCGGACGAGGACCGTTCCGGCGGTTTCGATTTCGGCGGCTGGCAAGCGGCATATTCGGATGAGGAGGCCGGAGCTGCGAACGTCGCGGGCATCGACCGGATGGATGCGCTGCTTCTGGGACGCAGGACCTACGACATCTTCGCGGGTTACTGGCCCAACCAGGACGACCATATAGCCCGGACCTTCAACGCCATGCCCAAGTTCGTGGTCTCACGTTCCCTTACCAACCCTGAGTGGGAAGGAACCTCGGCGCTCCAGGATGTTGCGGACGTTGCCGAGCTCAAAGATCGTTTCAACGACATCCACGTGATCGGCAGCGGCGACCTCGCACGCTCTTTGCTTGAAGCCGATGTGATTGACCGGTTGAACCTCTACCTTTACCCGTTGACCTTTGGCACGGGAAAGAGACTCTTCCCCGACGGCTCGGGCGTCCCGGCAGCTTTCCGCCTGGCTCAGCCGCCACAGGCATTTCCCAATGGGGCCGTGTTGCTCGCCTATGACCGCAATGGTGCGCCGGTGACAGGTATCGATATCAGTTAGGCGCCAAGCCGCAGTTGGCTTCGTCTGTATTTACCTGGCCGCGGTTACCCCACCCCGCCACCATGCCACCGTGGCCGCTGCCGCTTGCTTCAGGGGCGTCGGTTCAAGTCCCAGGAGCCGCTGGCTTTCCGAGGACTCCATCACGAATGGCCGTTCAAACTGGTACAGCAGTTCAGCCAGTTCCCGCATGTCCGTGGAGAAGAGGCCTGCTGCACGCAGCACCCACCCGGGCACAGCGCCTACCTTTGGGCCGGATACGCCTGCGGCGTTCGCATACGCTGCCGCTATTTCCCGCTGGGTGATGGCGGCTCCAGTGGGAGCGTGCAGCACGCTGTTCCAGAGCCCGGGCTTCCGGGCGGCAACAATCATGGCGGCCGCGAGGTCCGGAACGTAGGTGAACGAGTGGGGTTGGCGTGAACTTCCAATGACCTGCACCGCCTTGCCCGCCAGGACGGGGGTGACCATGCGCTCGCCGGCATGGGCCGTCTTCACCCGGGGACCAAAGAAATCGCCGGCCACCACGCTGACGGTATTGGCGGGATGTGCCTGCCGCGCACGCAGCAGGGCAGTCCGGATACCGCGTTTGCCGCCGGTCGCCGTCCGCTGCCCCGCTTCCGTCATGACCCGGTCCGGCTGGCTGTAGGAGTAGAGGCTTTCGGGAAAGACGACGACGGCGCCAGCGGCTGCCGCTGCATCCATCACCACTTGCTCGGCCTGGGGGAGTTCGGCTGCCCAGGCTGCGGCACGGTACGCCGATCCGTGGATGCAGTGGAAAACCGCCGATGCCCCGGCCACCGCTTCATTGAGCTGTGCGGGATCTGAGGCATCCACCCGCCTGCGTTCCACCAGCGGATGTTCGGGGCCGCTGCCGGAACGGGTCAGTACCCGCACCCGATTGCCCTGCTCCGCGAGTTGTTCCGCGATGGTGTATCCCACGGGTCCTGCTCCGGTGACGACGTACATGATGGCTTCCTTCCGAGGTTGTGATTCTGTATGAGAGCACTGCTCTCTCATTCAGAATGATCACCTAAGCCGTTCTTGTCAAGAGCACTGCTCTCGAATGTTGACGTCGCTCTCTCTTGTGGCAAGCTGGTCCCATGCCGTCCCTCGAAACGAAAAAGGCCAAGCCGGCGACTCCCCGCGAACGGGCCCGCGCGCAGACGCTTGTGGACATTGTCCGGATCGGTCGGGAGCACTTGGCCGTCCACGGAGCCGCCGCGCTGTCCTTGCGCGCAGTGGCGAGGGACCTCGGCGTCGTGTCCTCTGCCGTCTACCGCTACGTCCAGAACCGCGATGAACTCCTGACGCTCTTGTTGATCGACGGGTACAACGAGCTCGGTGACCAGGTGGATGCGGCCGTTGCGGCGGCTCCGGAGGGTGACTTCGCCGGGCAATTCAGGGCACTGGGCCGGGCGGTCCGGCAGTGGGCCATCCGGGAGCCCGCAAGCTATGCCCTCCTCTTTGGCAGTCCCGTCCCCGGATACCAGGCTCCAGGGGAGCGCACCACGGCGCCGGGAACCCGGGTCATCTACCGCTTGGTAGGCATCTTCGAAGCAGCCCAGCGGGCAGGAGCGCTCAACGCCGAGGTGAGTCCCGGCGTCGTGATTCCTCCGGACCTTGCCGCGGACCTGGAAGCGATCCGTGCTGGACTGGGCCTCTCCTTGCCGGACGAGGCCCTGGCGCGTGGGGTGCTGGCGTGGACCTCCATTTTTGGCGCGATCAGCTTCGAGGTTTTCGGTCAATACGGCCCGGACACTTTCAAAGCCCGTGACGAATTGTTCGAGCACCAATTGGCCGTACTCGCGGGCGTCGCAGGGCTCTAAGGTTGGGGCGCTAGAGTATTCGAATGGTTCGGGGACTGGCGGATATTGGTGCGGAGGGCGTCCTGCTGGCCGGTGCGGGCCGGGCGATTCTCCTGCAAATCGCCAATCCGCGGGTTGGCCATGGCGTGGCCGAGCACAGCAACTTTGCTGAGCGCCCCATGGACAGGCTCCGTGCCACCATGACCTATGTATACGCCGTGGTCTACGGCTCCGAGGATCAACTGAAGGCCGTTCGGCGCGCGGTCAACCGGGCGCATGCGCCGGTCCGGCGCGGACCGGATGGCGCCTCCGCCGGTTACAGCGCCTTCGACGCCGAGTCCCAGCTGTGGGTGGTTGCCACCCTCTACGACACCGCCGTCACCGTCTACGAACAGGTCCATGGACCGCTCGACGACGACGCCGCCGACCACATCTATCGCGAGTACGCGCGGATTGGGACGGCCCTGCAGCTTCCGCCCAGCTTGTGGCCGGGGGACCGGAAGGCATTCGCCGAGTACTGGCAGACGCAGGTTGCGGCGTTGCAGCCGGATGCGAAGGCGCTGGCGGTTGCCAAGGACCTGCTCTATCCATCCGGCGGACCACAACTGCTGCGCCTGGCCATGCCGCTGGCCCGCTTCCTGACGGCGGGCCTCTTGCCGGAAAATGTCCGGGAAGGCTTCGGTTTTGACTGGAGTCCCGGCCACGCCCGGCGTTTCACCCGGACCATGAAGACTGTGGGCCGGGTCTACCCCAGGTTGCCGCAACGGATCCGCCACTGGCCGAGGGACTACTACTTGAAGCAACTTGCTGTGGACCAGGCGCCACATGCGTAATTTCACATCGGTGGAGCAGTCGATCGACCTTGCTGCCCACCGCTACCTGGATCGCGCCAACGGTGGACGGCTGCGTGGGCGGCTCACGGAATTCGTGGTTTTTGGGTTGAAGCAGGCGTGGGCCTGTGTCTTCGGAGCGGCACTGCTGGCGGTGATCATCGGCGTGCGACTCTGGTATCCCGCCGACGCCGGCTTTGCCAGCAATGATTTCCTGACCCTCGCCGCCGTCGTCATTCAGGTCCTGATGATCGCCTTCAAACTGGAGACGCTGCGGGAACTGCGGGTCATCGTGCTGTTCCACGTTGTGGGGACGGTGATGGAGCTGTTCAAGACGGACGTAGGCTCCTGGGCCTACGAGGCCGAAGGTGTTCTCCGGATCGGCGCAGTCCCCCTGTTCAGCGGATTCATGTATGCAGCCGTCGGGTCCTACATGGTCCGGGTGTTCCGACTCTTCGACCTCCGTTTCGACCACTACCCACGGCGGTGGATTACTGCCCTGGTTGCCGGCGCGATCTACGTCAACTTCTTCTCGCACCACTACATCCTTGACCTGCGCTGGGTGCTGCTCGCCGCCGTCGTGCTTGTCTACGGGCGGTGCGTTATGCACTTCAGGGTGTTCCGGAAGCGCTTCAAGATGCCCATCCTGGTGTCGTTCCTGTTGGTGGCGCTGTTCATTTGGTTCGCGGAGAATATCGGCACATGGTCGCGCGCGTGGCTGTATCCGAACCAGTTGGCGGGATGGCAGGCCGTGTCCATCGACAAGCTCCTGGCATGGTTTCTGCTGATGATCATCTCGGTGGTGCTGGTGGCATGGGTGTACAAGCCGGAGCCGCTGGATACGAGCGACGCGGACGTTCCTAGGCTTCGCCGCGTATCGCCTTGAGTGCCGCGCGGCGCGCCTGAAGCAAGGGTTCGACGTCGGGGACCCGCCTGAGGCTGACAGCTTCCGTCGAGGGCGGCTTGCGTTGGGCGTCTATCACGATTCCGAAGCCGCCGAAGGTGCCCGCGGCGAGCCACGAGTTCGTGCCGGGCCAGAGTGTGAAGTCCGTGCCGGCGCCGTCGATGATGATCGTGATGCGACGGCTGGTGAGGGCATTGAACGTGGCGTTCTGCTGCTGAAGTTCCTCGTAGTTGTGCGGAATTCCGGCCGAGGCGCGCCACCGGTTTCGGACAGTGCCCTGGGGATCCTGGTTTGTTGTGATGACGTCAACCAGAGGTCCTGTGGGTGAAAAGGCATCGCCGTGCACCACGCTGCCCTCATTGCCGTCCAGTTGCCAGGATCCCAACATGGGCGTGCAGTCACAGTCCGTCAACGAGAACAACGGAAGGCGGTGCGCGCTCTCCCGGATGTCCCGCTCCATCCGGTCATTCATCGCCCAGAACTCGTCCGGCGGCAGATATCCCGTGATCTCCATCGCGTCAGTCTGCCAGTTCACCGTGGGCGAAACCAGCCCTGCAGGCCCTGTATTCCGGGGAAGTTTGGAGCGCCGTGGACAAAGTTGAGTGCACTAGACTCAACTTTGGATTGACATCTTTCCGAGGCTGAGTACAGTTGAGTGCAGAACGCTCAACTAGCCGATTGTTGAGCAGGCTCCCGAACCAGCAAGGCCGCGCCAGCGGACCCCTGCGGGCCGGACGCAATCGTCAACATCGGCCATTGAAAGGAAACAAGATATGTCACGTGCAGTAGGTATCGACCTCGGAACCACCAACTCCGTGGTCTCTGTTCTCGAAGGTGGCGAGCCCACCGTCATCGCCAACGCAGAAGGCGGCCGGACCACGCCGTCGGTCGTTGCGTTCTCCAAGTCCGGCGAAGTCCTGGTTGGCGAAATCGCCAAGCGCCAGGCCGTCAACAACATCGATCGCACCATCGCCTCCGTCAAGCGCCACATGGGCACTGACTGGAACGTCGCCATCGACGACAAGAAGTACACGCCGCAGGAAATCTCCGCGCGTATCCTCATGAAGCTCAAGAACGACGCCGAGAGCTACCTGGGTGAAAAAGTCACCGACGCTGTGATCACCGTTCCGGCCTACTTCAACGACGCCGAGCGCCAGTCCACCAAGGAAGCCGGCGAAATCGCGGGCCTCAACGTCCTCCGCATTGTCAACGAGCCCACGGCCGCCGCACTGGCCTACGGCCTGGACAAGGGCAAGGAAGACGAACTCATCCTGGTCTTCGACCTCGGTGGCGGTACCTTCGACGTCTCCCTCCTCGAGGTTGGCAAGGACGAAGACAACTTCTCCACCATCCAGGTCCGCGCAACCGCAGGTGACAACCGCCTCGGTGGCGACGACTGGGACAACCGCGTCGTCGAGTGGCTCCTGAACCAGCTCAAGGTCAAGGGCATCGACCTCTCCAAGGACAAGATCGCCCTCCAGCGCCTCCGCGAAGCTGCTGAGCAGGCCAAGAAGGAACTCTCCTCCTCCACCAGCACCAACATCTCCCTCCAGTACCTCTCCGTCACCCCCGATGGCCCGGTCCACCTGGATGAGCAGCTGACCCGGGCCAAGTTCCAGGACCTCACCAAGGACCTGCTGGACCGCACCAAGAAGCCGTTCCACGACGTCATCGCTGAAGCCGGCATCAAGGTTTCCGACATCGACCACATCGTCCTCGTCGGTGGCTCCACCCGCATGCCTGCTGTCTCCGAGCTCGTCAAGGAACTCGCCGGCGGCAAGGAGCCCAACAAGGGCGTCAACCCGGACGAAGTTGTGGCCGTCGGTGCTGCACTCCAGGCCGGTGTCCTGAAGGGTGAGCGCAAGGACGTCCTCCTCATCGACGTCACTCCGCTTTCCCTGGGCATCGAAACCAAGGGTGGCGTCATGACGCACCTCATCGAGCGCAACACGGCCATCCCCACCAAGCGTTCCGAGACCTTCACCACCGCTGATGACAACCAGCCGTCCGTGGCCATCCAGGTCTTCCAAGGTGAGCGTGAATTCACCCGCGACAACAAGCCGCTGGGCACGTTCGAACTGACCGGCATCGCGCCGGCGCCGCGTGGCGTTCCGCAGGTCGAGGTCACCTTCGACATCGACGCCAACGGCATCGTCCACGTCTCCGCCAAGGACAAGGGCACCGGCAAGGAACAGTCCATGACCATCACCGGTGGCACGGCACTGTCCAAGGACGACATCGACCGCATGGTCCGTGAAGCCGAGGAGCACGCCGCTGAGGACAAGGCCCGCCGCGAAGCTACGGACACCCGTAACTCCGCAGAGCAGCTCGCCTACTCGGTGGACAAGCTGATCGCCGACAACGACGACAAGCTGCCTGAAGAGGTCAAGACCGAGGTCAAGGCCGACGTCGACGCCCTCAAGTCCGCGCTGGAAGGCACCGACGACGCCGCCGTGAAGACTGCGTTCGAGAAGCTCCAGGCCTCCCAGACCAAGCTTGGCGAAGCCATCTACTCGCAGGCCTCCGCAGCTGACGCTCCGGGTGCCGGTGCAGAAGGCGCTCCGGCCGGTGGTGCCGGTTCTGCCTCGGCCGATGAGGACATCGTCGACGCCGAAATCATCGACGAAGACGAAGCGAAGAAGTAGCCATGCCTCACCACGGCAACGAAGCAGAGCACTCAGAAGGCAACGAGCCGCGCAAGCCGGTTATCCGGGACAACCGCAAGGTTGACCCGGAGACCGGTGCAGCCCGCCACCCTGAAGGCGACGCTGCGGCTCCCACTGAAGGCAACGCCGCTCCGACGGACGGCGACGCCCTCTCCCAGGCTGAGGAAATCCTCAACGGGGTAGAGGTGCCGGCTGAAGAGTCGGTAGCCTCCGGTGCCGCAGCTGAAGCCCAGGCAGCGGAGCTCCGCAACGATCTCCTTCGCCTCCAGGCTGAGTACGTCAACTACCGCAAGCGCGTCGAACGCGACCGCGCCGTAGCAGGGGAGATGGCCGTCATCGGCGTCCTGAACTCCCTGCTCCCGGTACTGGACGACGTCGACGCCGCCCGCCAGCACGGTGACCTCGAGGACGGCCCCTTCGCCGCCATCGCCACCAAACTGGAGAGCGCGCTGAAGACGTACGGACTGGAACGCATCGCGGAAACCGGAGTCGAATTCGACCCCACCATCCACGAAGCACTCATCCAGCAGCCAGGCGAGGACATCCAGGTTGACACTGTCAGCCAGGTGCTGCGCTCCGGATACCGCTCAGGTGAGCGGGTCCTGCGTGCAGCCCAAGTGATTGTCGCGGTTCCGGCTTAATGCATCTCGAGATGGCAGTTCGTGACAGTGTTTGACTGAAACATTGGCATGAACTGCCATCTCGTTCCCACAACGAAAGGAAACGCTCTTGGCCAGCCAGGA
Source organism: Paenarthrobacter nitroguajacolicus (assembly GCF_029952445.1). Taxonomy (GTDB): domain Bacteria; phylum Actinomycetota; class Actinomycetes; order Actinomycetales; family Micrococcaceae; genus Arthrobacter; species Arthrobacter nitroguajacolicus_B. Next base: position 166,368 of record NZ_JAQPPK010000003.1, read on the forward strand.
CTGGGTTGAAAAGGATTTTTACGCGATCCTTGGTATCGCCAAGGACGCGTCCGACGCGGATATCAAGAAGGCTTACCGCAAGCTTGCCCGGCAGTACCACCCGGATACCAATGCCGGGGATGCTGCCGCGGAGAAGAAGTTCAAGGACATTTCCGAGGCTTACTCGGTGTTGTCGAGTCCTGAGGACCGGCAGCAGTATGACGCCATCCGGGCCATGGGCGGTGCTCGGTTCGCACCTGGCGCCGGAGGCCGTGGTGGTCCTGCCGGTGCCAACGGCGGGTTCGAGGACCTCTTTGGCGGCCTCTTCGGCGGCGGGCCTGGCGCTCGTCAGCCTACGGGCGGCGGGGGTGGCATCCCTCCGGAGTTTGCCGACCTGTTCGGTGGCGGCTTCGGTGGCGGCGGGCAGACCGGCTTCCAGCGGGCTCCGCAAAAGGGCTCGGACCGCACGGCGACTACCACCATTTCGTTCGCAGGCTCCATCAAGGGCACCACAGTGAGCCTGCGCGAAAGCAACGGCAACGTGATCGACGTCAAGATTCCTGCCGGGATCAAGGACGGGCAGAAGGTCCGCCAACGCGGCAAGGGCAACGTAGGCCCGGCCGGCAACGGCGACCTCATCATCACGGTCAGCGTGAAGCCCCACGAATTTTTCCAGCGCGACGGCGACAACATCCGCGTCCACGTGCCCGTCACGTTTGCGGAAGCGGCGCTCGGCGCCACCATTGAGGTTCCAACGCTCGACGGCGACACCGTCAAGTTGCGCGTCCCGGCGGGCACACCCGCCGGCCGCACATTGAGGGTCAAGGGCCGGGGCGTGAAAACGTCCAAGGCGACAGGCGACCTGTTGGTGACCATCGACGTCGCGGTCCCCCAAAACCTGAACAAGGAAGCCGAAGAAGCCGTGAAGGCTTTTGCTGCGGCCACCACGGACGCCAACCCGCGCCACGACCTGGCCGCGAAGGCCCGGTTGTAGGGAGGCGGCCATGGCAATCGACGTCAACCAGCCGATCTTTGTCATCTCCGTCGCCGCGGAGCTTGCCGACATGCATCCGCAGACGTTGCGCCAGTACGACCGCCTGGGCATCGTCTCGCCCAGCCGTGCGCCGGGCAAGTCCCGCCGCTATTCGCAGAACGACGTCAACAAGCTGCGGGAGGTCCAGCGCCTCTCCCAGTCCGGCGTCTCCCTTGAGGGCATCAAGCGTATCCTCGACCTCGAAAACCAGGTGGCCGCGCTGCAGTACCGGGTGGCTGAATTGACCGAGGAGTTGTCGCGCCGTCGCACGCCGGTGGATGCGCGCATTTTCGCCGCAGGTGCTGCCGGAGACGTGGTGAGTCTCGCCCGGGGCCAGCGTCCGCGCGGCAGGTCCCAGGCCGTCGTCGTATGGCGTCCACGGTCGGAGGAGAACCAGCGGTGATCCCCGCAGCGCCGCAACTTGCCCTTCCCGGCGAGCGCTCCTCCACAATCCAGGACGTCTTCGGCACATGGCGCCCGGACGCCGTTGTGTTCGACTGTGACGGTCTCCTGATGGACACCGAATCGCTGTGGACCCGCACACAGGAAGTGGTGTGTGCCCGACTGGGTATTGCCTTGGACAGGGAGTTGCGCCGTCGGTTGGTGGGTCTCCCTGCCAGCCGCATCGGGCCCCTCATGGCCCAGCGGGCGGGTGCCGAGTCGGCCTCTGTCATCAAGCAGCTCCTGGATGTCAATGAACGTCTTGTGATGGAGTCGGGGCGTCCCATGCGCGGAGCCCGCGAAATTGTGGAGGCCATGGGGGCTAAGGTCCCGTTGGCAGTTGCGAGCAACTCCGCCCGGCGCATTCTGGACGTGGCCATCTCCCGCAGTGGCTTCGAATCACATTTCACGGCCACGGTTTCGGCTGAAGAGGTGGCACAGCCCAAGCCGGCCCCGGATGTCTACCTGGCCGCTGCGGAGGCTTTGGGCGCGGCCCCAGGGGACTGCATCGCCTTCGAGGATTCCGAGGCCGGCGCCAAAGCTGCGGTGGCCGCAGGCATGAAAGTTGTCGCCGTACCACAAGTGGCAAGCCAAAAGCCGCTCGCCCATGCCTTCTGCGGATCCTTGGAATCCCCGGATCTGCTGGCTTGGGTAGCGGCCTGGGCGTAGGTGCTGAGGGAGCTACGGACTCCGTCGCGATTGCCGGATGCTGCTCTGATAGGTGTCTTTGAGGTTCTTAACGGTCGCGTCGTAGTGCCGTGTGGCGTAGGCGGCGTAGAGGATGTCGATGACCAGCAGCTGCCCCCATTTGCTGGTGACCGACTCCCCGTAGAGTTCACCGCCGCTCGGTGCCGTGGCCGTGAACAGTGCGATGTCGGCGTGCTCCAGGAGGGGAGAGCCTTCGGCGCCTGTAATGGCCAGGGTTGCTGCCCCACGTAGTTGGGCCAGATGGAGCGCCTCGATGATGGGCGTGCTTTGCCCCGAATCGCTGATGCCAATCAGAAGATCACCCGGGGCAAGGATGGTCGCGAGCATGACCTGGATAGTGGTGTCCCGGTACAACATGCATTTCTTGCCGGCACGGGTGAAACGCATTACCGCTTCCTCCGCGGCAATGCTCGAGGATCCCATGCAGCAGAACACCAAGGTGTTGGCAGCATCGATCATGTCCACCGCGCGCTGGATGGCTTCTACATCCTGGCGCTGTCCTGTACGCCTCAGTGACTGGATGCTGCTGCGTTCAACCTTGCCCACGATGTCCTCGGGGGTATCCCCCCGGTTGACGCCCTCGTAAACCACGTCCGACGCCGCAGTCTGCTCCTGTGTGGCTGCTTTGGAAATGAAGGTCGCTTCGGCCAAACCCAGCAGCAGGGACTTGTAGCCGTCCACGCCCAGTTCGCGCACAAAGCGCGAGACGGTCGATTCGCCAACACCTGCGGCCAGCGCCAGTTCGGTGATGGTCATTGCCTGCGCGCGTTCGGGCGATTTCAGAACAGCTTCCGCCACAAGACGGAGCGACGGCGGAAGGTAAGGCAGCCGCGCCGATATCCGGTGCAGCAGTCCGCCGTCGGTAAAGGTCTCCGTCATATGGCAGTCTCCGGTCTAGTGCTGGTTGGCCAGGGCCTGAAGCAGGTTGTCCACGGCAGCCCAGGTGGCCCGGTCAACGCTTTCCCCAGTGTATCCACCGATGTGCGGGGTCGCGATGACATTCGGATGCCCCACCAAGGATGTGCGGCCGGGAGGCTCGGTTTCGAAAACATCGGTGGCGAGGAACGCCACGGCCCCCGATTCCAGGGCGGCCAGAACTGAATCATCATCCACCAGGGAAGCCCGGGCTGTGTTGATGATCCCTGCTCCGCGTTTAAGCAAGCCGATAGTGGCCTGCCCTATCACCGGCTCCTCCGACGGGGGCATATGGAGGGAAACCACATCCGAGGACCGCAGGACTTCGTTCAGCGAACCCCAAGCGAAGTCCTCCGAGGGTCGGAAGGTCTCCAACGGGTAGGCGTCGAAAGCCACCACTTTCATCCCAAGCCCCAGCGCCATCATTGCCACGCGCCGTCCGATCTGGCCGCAACCGAGCAAACCGAGCGTTTGCCCGGACACTTCCCGCCCAGGGCGTCGGGCCCATTGCCCGGCCTTGAGTTGACTGTCATGCCACGGGATGCCCCGCACTGCGGACAACATGAGGGCAATGGTCAGCTCTGCGACGCCTTGAGAGTTCGCCCCGGGCGCAGTCAGCACGCTGATGCCTTGCCGCGTGGCGGCGTCAACGTCTATGGAATCAACGCCCACGCCGTTACGGGAAATTGCCTTGAGTTCCGGAAATTCGGACAGGAACTGCCCGCTCAGGCGCTCCGTACCGGCGATGTAGCCTACGCAGCCCCGCAGGGCGCTGCGTAGCTGCTGTTCGTTGGGTACGGCACCCGGGGCGGGATAGACGACGTCGAACCCCGCCTTTTCGAGCTGGCGCAGGGCGGGGTGCCCCCCAACCGAAATGGAACGGGGGGTTACCGCGATCCGGCGGGCACCGCCGTCGTGCGTTATGTTCGGCGACATAACACTCAGGCCTGCCAGCGCGGGTTGTCGATGAACTCAGGCTTGCCGTCCCGCTCGACGCACAACTTGCGGAAGCCCTTGGTCTCGATGGTCCCGTAGTCGTGGCCTGCGTGGCCCGGGAAGGCGAAGAAGGTCACCAGCGGCTCCGTGGCCGAGACGTTGATGCTCCGGTGGGCGTAGCGGCGCGGAACGTAGACTGCCTGTCCTGGCGTGAATTCCGCGGCCTGCCAGTCGCCCTCGGGGTTCTCCATCAGCATGTAGCCATGGCCGCTCAGGCAGTAGTAGATCTCCGCGGTGTCCAAAACCTCGTGGAAGTGGCCCTTGGTCATGTAGTACTCATCACCCACCTTGCCCGGGTAGGTGATGCTGGTTCCGTACGCCACGTCACCGGACGTGGACGGGACGCCCATGTCGAAGAATTCATAGACCAGGACGTCGTCCTCGGCCACCTGTGCGGCAGCGGCGGCTTGGTCCGCATACATGTCCGCCATGGCTGAGAGCCGGCGCTGCAGCGGTGGCTTCGTGGTGGACAGCCCGGTCTTGACGTCGAAGTCTGTCAATACTGCCTGGACGGTCGTCTCAGCTGCAGTTGTCTTGGCTGCGGTGGTGCTCATGAGGAAATCTCCTTCTTGGAAACGTTCAGTGCGATGTCGGACAAGCGGTCGAAGACCGGTCCGCGGGTTGGAATGTCGATGGCGAAGACGTCGGCGATCACGCGCGTCCACCCGTGGAGGAAGTAGACCCAGCCGTCTTCTACCCGGAGGTTCAGGCTGGGTTGTTGGGCCTTGGCCTGGTCCAGGAACACAAGCTCGCCCCGGTAGTTGAAGTCCCAGGCAACGGCGTCCTGCGGGAAGACCACTTTGTCCGTGAGCGGTGAGCCCGGCCGGTCTTTCCCCAGGCCAGTGGCGTTGATGATCACTGAGCCGGGTGGAGCGGCGGAAACCACGGTGTCGTTCTCCGAAGCGTCTGCAACCTGGACGTAGCTGATGGGCAGGTTGCTGCCGAGCTTGGCATGCATGGCCCGCATTTCCTCCAATCGGCTGGCCCGGCGGTTGGTAACCGTGACCCTGGCCGGTACCGGGAATCCTGCGCTTGCGCGTTTGTGCAGGTAGTACGTCAGGGCCAGGGATGAACCACCGGCCCCTAGCAACACCAGCTCGGCGCCGCTGTCCTGCCAGTAGTCATCAGGAACAATCGCTTCCAGGGACAGCCCGCTGGTGACGGCGTCCATGGCGTTGCCCAACAGCTTCCCGTCCTTCTTGGAGATGCTGCTGATCTCGTGCAGCACCTGTGCATCCTCACCGAAGCCGTCGAAGTGATCCTTTGCTGCACTGACGATGTCCAGCTTGTGGGTGGTGACCAGCGCGCCGAGCGACAGGAGATCAGTTTTGAGGAAACGGACAACGTCCTGGTAGTCGGGCGCCGGTGCACCCGGAGGGAGGTCGATTCCCTTCAGGACTGCGGACAGGCCCAGTTCCTCGGCCCATGCCGGGAAGACGCGCATGATGGATGATTGCTTGGTGGTGACCCCCACGAAGTACATGGTGGGTTCAGTGGCGGGCAACAACATAGTGGTGCTCTCCTCGATGTGCAGTGGTCAATGGTCTAGTGCTCTTCCCAGTCGGAGGCACGGGCTACGGCGCGCTGCCAGCCGGAGTACAACTTCTGCCGCTTCTCCTCCGCCATGTCCGGAACGAATTCCCGGTCCAGCGCAAAGGTCTCGCGGAGTTGGTCCTGGCTGTGCCATATTCCGCACGCCAGCCCGGCCAGGAGGGCGGCGCCCCGCGCGGTGGATTCCACCTGCCGGGGCCGGAGCACACGGACGTTGAGCATGTCCGCCTGGAACTGCATCAGGAAGTTGTTGCGGACGGCCCCTCCGTCCACCCGGATCTCGGAGACCGGGATGCCTGCATCCGTCTCCATGCAGTTGATGACGTCCTTGATCTGGAACGCGATGGACTCCAACGTTGCCCGGATGATGTGGTTCCGGCTGGATCCCCGCGTGAGGCCCAGGATCGCGCCGCGGGCATAAGGATCCCAATACGGCGCGGCCATTCCCGTGAATGCCGGCACAACGTAGACCCCGCCGGAGTCCTCCACGCGCATGGCGGCATACTCGCTGTCCGCCGAGTCATAGATGACGCGCAGCTCATCACGCAACCACTGGATGGAGGCAGCAGCCACAAAGATCAGGCCTTCCAGGGCGTACTCAACCTTCCCGTTCAAACCCCAGGCGATGGTGGTGAGCATCCCGTTGGTTGAGCTCACGGGCGCGTCCCCGGTGTGCATCACCAGGCTGGCTCCAGTTCCGTAGGTGGCTTTGACCATGCCACGGTCAAAGCAGGCCTGGCCGAACAGGGCTGCCTGCTGGTCACCCACGGCCGAAGCCACGGGAATGCGGGCCCCCGCGAAGATCGCATCACAGGTGTGGCCATAGACTTCGCTGCTGGGCCGGACCTGGGGGAGCAGCATCCGCGGAACCCCCACTTCGTCCAACAGTTTGTCGTCCCAGTCCAGGGTGTTGATGTTGAAGAGCATGGTCCGTGCGGCGTTGGAGTAGTCCGTCACGTGGGCCTTGCCTCCAGTGAGGTTCCAGATCAGCCAGCTGTCCACGGTGCCGAAGCACAGTTCTCCGGCCTCGGCGCGCGCCCGGGCGCCGGGAACGTTGTCCAGGATCCAGGCGATCTTGGTTCCGGAGAAGTAGGCGTCCACCACCAGGCCGGTGGTGGTGCGGACGTACTCTTCAAAGCCTTTTTCCTTCAGCTCATCGCACAACCCCGCCGTCCGCCGGTCCTGCCACACGATGGCGTTCATGATGGGCTTGCCGGTGCTCCGGTCCCAGATCACGGTGGTTTCGCGTTGGTTGGTGACACCGATCGCGCCGATGTCCCGCGGATCGATGCCCGCTGCCTCCGTGGCCCGCCGGGCTACAGCCAATTGGGTGTTCCAGATCTCGATGGGATCGTGCTCCACCCAACCGGGCTTGGGATAGATCTGGGTGAACTCCTGGCTGGCTTCACCCACGATTTCAAGGTCCTGGCTGTAAAGGATTGACCTGATTCCGGTGGTGCCGGAGTCCAGTGCCATGATGTACTTCGTCGTCATCAGATGTCCGTTTCTGCGTGCGCGGTAACCGTGGGCCCGCGCTTCACTTCGAGTCGAAAAGGATCATGGCTTTCATGCCCGCGCCCGATCCTGCGTAGTCCATGGCCTTCTCGATGTCATCCAGTGTGAAGGTCTCCGTGACCAGTGGCGAGAGGTTCAACCGGCCTTGTCCGACGAGCCGCAGCGAGGCGGCGTAATCGGAGTTGCTGGAGCCGGTGGTTCCCGTCATAGTGAGGCCTTGGTAGTGGACGCGGTTGGTATCCACGGGAACCCGCTGGGCCTTGCCGAGGCCGGCGAAGAAGTTCACCCGCCCGTGCATGGCCAGCAGGTCCACCGCTTCGGCTTGGACTTCCGGCTTGGAAACGCACGTCAGTGCAACGTCCACGCCCCTGCCGGACGTTTCTTCCGCCACCACGGACGCCAGCTCGCGCTCGCCCAGGTTGACCAGGACGTCGGCCCCAACGGAGCCTGCGAAGTCGAGCCGTGCCTGGCGGTTGTTGGAGACGATGACCTTGGCGGCGCCGTAGAGCTTGGACAGCATCACGTGGCAAGCCCCGATCGGCCCGGCTCCCATGACCAGCACGGTTGTTTCGGGACCGATGCCCAGCTTGCTGATGGCGTTGTAGCAGCAGGACAGCGGTTCCACCAGGGCTGCCTCGGCATAGTCCACGGTGTCCGGAAGATGGAAGACGTTGCCGCGTTCAATGGCGAAGCGCGGAATCAGGACGTATTCCTGGAAACCACCGTCCATGGTGATGCCGAAAGCCTCGTAGGACGGGCACATGTTGTTGAGTCCCACCAGGCAGCTCGCGCAGCGTCCGCAACCTACGTTGGGGGTGACACTGACCCTGTCGCCTACGGCATAACCGGAAACTTCATCGCCGGCCGAGACGATGTCGCCGGCAAACTCGTGGCCAAGGACCCTCGGCGTTCCTTCCGGAAGCTTGAAGTGGCCGTTGGCGGCGATGCGGCGGTCCGTACCGCAAATGGATGCCGCGCGGACCTTGATGACGATGTCACCGGGTCCGGCCACCGGACGGTCAACCTCGTCCACGGTGATGATGCCGGCGGAGTGGAGCCTTGCAGCCTTCACTGTGACCGCACCTCCTCCTGCGCTTCTTCGGAGACCGCGAACAGCACCTTGTTGTACCAGATGGAGCGGTCGGTGAGCTGCCGGAAAAGGCCCGGGGCCTCTTTCAAGGGACGGACGTGGCTGATGAGCTCCTCCACTTTCAGGTCCTTGCCCAGATGCGCGATGACCATGTCCCACTCACTGTGACCCTTGGGGGTCACTTTGGCGTTCCACGTCCCGTAGAGGCGCAGTTCCCGGCGCAGCAGGGAGGATACCTCCGCCTTGGCCAAGTGGAGGTCCCTGCTCAGGTCACCGAGCAGCACTACCTGCCCCTGGACGGAAGCGGCGTCGATTGCTTGGACCAGTGCCTTCGGGTTCCCGGTGGCTTCCACGGTGATCTGCGGTCCCCAGCCGTCGGTGGCAGCCCGTCCGAGGTCGGCGGTGTCGCCGGTCCTCGCATCGAGGACCTCGAATCCCAGCCCGGACATGATCTCCAGTTTCCGGTCATCGATATCGGCTACAAGCACCCGTGAGCATCCCAGAATCCTGAGCCACTGGGCCGCCAAGGCACCAATGGGACCTGCTCCGATCACCAAGGCCGTGGCGTGGGTGGGGATGTCCAGTTTGAGCATGGCGTGCAGGGCTACGCCTGCCGGTTCCACCATGGCGGCGTGCGTCAAGGGAGTATTTTCCGGGACACGGAAGATGCTCTTGGCCGGTACCCACATCCGTTCGGACATGGCACCGTGGCGACGGGAACCGAAGTAGTCGTACCCCTTCCCCAAAGCGTGCTCACCGATTTCGGACATCGGGTCCCCGTGCTGGTGCAGCAGGGGAAAGACTGCAGCGCGGTCACCGGGCCTGAGCCCGGAGTCCGCCGGCGCCTCTTCCACGATCGCGGAGAACTCGTGGCCGAGGACCAGCGGATAGTGGTACGCCTTGCCGTGGCCGTAGCGGAGCACGTCGGAACCACAAACCCCGACGGCGCCGACGCGCACCAGGACGGGGTCCTCGCCTACAGGCTCGGGCTCAGGGATGTCCTGGTACTCCAGGTCATTGAGTCCATTGAGAATGGCAGCCTTCATGACAGGCTAGACCTCCATGCCGTAGCGGTGTGCCTTGTGGGTGGGGTACAGGGCGATCTGCGGAATGGTGACGTCCGGTGTCCGGGTTGCCACGTAAAGGGTGATCTCGGCGACGTTGTCCACCTCGATGCAGCTGGCGTGGATGCCTTCCTCGATTTCCTTCTTGTCCAGCCAGCCGTCGATGTAGGCGGGAACATCGCCGTCGTAAAGGCCCTTGTCGATGATTTCGGTCATGGGGGTCTTCACATGGGACGGGTTGATGACCGTGACGCCGATCTTCTTGTCCTTGCCTTCCAGCAGGATGTTCTTGCTGAAGCCCATGAGGCCGTGCTTGGACGCACGGTAGGGGCTGTGGCCCGGACCGGAGGCGACGCGGGCCGACGAGGAACCCATGTTGATGATGCGTCCACCGTTCTCCTGCTTCTCCATGATGCGGAAGGCTTCGCGGCACATCAGGAACACGGCGGTCAGGTTCGGGTTCAGGGTCTTGTTCCACTCGTCCAGGCTGACGTCCGTGACGGGTGGGGCGAGGGAGTCGCGGCCGGCGCTGTTCACCAGGAGGTCCACGCTGCCCCAGTTGGTCTTGGCCCAGGCGAAGAGGTCGATCACGGACTGCTCGTCGGTGACGTCGGCCAGGATGGAGTGGACTTCGCCGCGGCCGTAGCCGCGGATGCTGGCGGTGACCTTGTCCAAGCGTTCCTCGTCGATGTCCACCAACAGGACCTTGCTCTCGTTGGCAGCGAAGATGCGGGCCACGGCCTCGCCGATGCCGGATGCCGCGCCGCTGACGATTGCGACCTTGCCGCTCAGCGCCACGCCGTTCTGGGGGACGTATGTTTCACTCATTGTGGTTCTCCTTGTAATAGGTGGTTTTGATGGGATCGGTGGCCGTCAGGAGGACGCCACTGAAGGGGAGGCCAGGCGCACGGCCTGGCTGGCTTTGCTGCGGATGTCGTCCCAGCGCCGGCCGGCGATGTCGGCCTTCGTGGCGATCCAGGAACCGCCGCAAGCGGCCACGTTGGGCGCGTCCAGCCAGGCCTCCACTGTCGAGGCGGTGATGCCACCCGTGGGCATGAACGTGACATCCGGGTAGGGTGCGGCGAAGGCCTTCACCAGCGGCAGTCCGCCCACTGCCTCAGCCGGGAAGAGCTTGAGCAAACGGAGGCCAAGGGCACGGGCTGCTTCGATTTCCGTGGGTGAGGTGACACCGGGAATGATCGGGACTCCGGCGCGGTTGGAGCGCCCGACCACAGCGGGATTCAGCCCCGGTGAGACCAGGAAGTGGGCGCCGGCGTCGACGGCTGCGTCCACATCCGCCTCGGAAAGGACCGTGCCGGCACCTACCAGCAATCCGGGTACCTCACGTACCATGCGTGCGATGGCCTCGGCCGCGGCCGGTGTCCTGAAGGTCACTTCAGCTACCGGCAGCCCGGCCTCCACCAGCGTGTGCCCCAAGGGGACAGCATCGTCGGCGTCGGCGATTTCGATGACGGGCACGATCCGAAGTCCACGGAGCGATTTTTCGAGGTCCATGTCAGCGTCCTTCCAGTTGTGCGGCGTGGTGGGCGGGCTCAATGACGTGGCATTGGCCCACGTCGGGAAGGGCCCACTGCAGGTCACCGGCCACCTCACCAAGTTCGCGGGCGGCTTCCTCGCGGGGCACCGTGTTGAAGTCGAACAAGCCGAAGTGGTGGCCAACGACGACGGGAATCGCCGCCTGCTTGCAGAGGGCCGCCGCTTCGTGAACTGTGAAGTTGCCGGGAACGCCGTTCCGCAGCCTGTGCGTGTCGCGTCCATTGATGGGCAGCAGGGCAAGGTCCACGGCGTGGCTACGGAGTAGTTCCGCTTGACCCTCATAAGGGACGCAGTCGCCGGAGTGGTAGATCCGCACGCCGGCGATGTCCAGGATGTAGCCGAGGAAGACCGAATCGCCGTTGGCGTCGTATTCGAGCTCTTCATGGGCCGCCGGTACGGCCGTGACGGTCACGCCGCCGCCGAGGTCCGCTACGTCCCCGTCGGTGACAGCAAGCAGCCGGTCCTGTGGAATGTGCCGTGCCAAGGCAACGTCGCGCCGTGCCCTGGGTGCCACGAACACGGGGGAGTTGCGCTCCAGCAGGCCGGCGACCGTGTCCGGGTCCAAATGGTCCGTGTGGGCATGGCTGTGCAGCACGGCTTCCACGCCGCGTACTTCCGCCGGGTCCACGGGCACCGGCTGGAGCCGCGTGTGCGGGAACAGGGTTCCGGCGTACTTCTTCGCAAGGCTGTCCGAAAGGTACGGGTCCAGCAGTATCCGCCGTCCGGCATATTCAAAGGCGAAGCCCGCCTGGCCAAGCCACCAGAAGCGGAGGCGTCCGTCGTCGTCGGCTGCTTGGGTGAGGTACCCGACGTCGGGCCCGTCACTTTCGGCGCGAACAGTGAAGTAAACGTTCATCGGACGGCCAGCCGGGCTGGGAGTGCTTCGGGATCGTGCCCTGCGGGCGGTGTTTGCGCACCGGTCATCAGCGACACGGCATCGTTCATGGTGATGTCCGTTTTCTGGACGCAGGCGATGCGGCGGCCGAGGCGCTGGACATGGATCCTGTCTGCTACTTCGAAGACGTGGGGCATGTCATGGCTGATGAGGATGACAGGGATGCCCCGGTCGCGGATGCCCGCGATCAGGTCCAGGACCTTGCCTGATTCCTTGACGCCCAAGGCGGCTGTGGGCTCGTCCATGATGATCACGCGGCTGCCGAACGCTGCCGCGCGGGCAACGGCTACTCCTTGGCGTTGGCCTCCGGAAAGCGTCTCGACCGCTTGGCCGATGTTCTGGATGGTCAGCAGCCCCAGGTCGCCCATGATCCGGGCGGTTTCACTGCGCATTTTCTTGTGGTCCAGCAACCGCAGTCCCCATCCCAGCGGGCCGGGCTTCCGGATTTCGCGGCCCAGGAAGAGGTTCGCGGCGATGTCACGTGCCGGTGCCAGGGCGAGGTGTTGATAGACCGTTTCGATGCCTGCGCTGCGGGCGTCCAAGGGCGAACGGAACTTCTGCGTGGCGCCATCAACCTGGATTTCGCCTTCGTCCGGGATCAGCGCACCGGAGAGCGCCTTGATGAGGGAGGATTTACCGGCACCGTTATCGCCGATCACTGCCAGGACTTCGCCGGGGTAAAGGGTCAGATCTGCGCCTGCCAGGGCGGTAACGTGGCCGTACCGCTTCACGAGGTTCCGTGCCTGGAGGATGGGCTGCGTGGTGAGGGTTGGGTTCGAAGTCATCCTGCGACCTTTCGGGTCCACTGGTCCAGTCCGACGGCGACGATGACCAGCACGCCTGTAGTGAATACCTGCCAGAGGACGTCGACGCCGGCCAGGGTAAGGCCGTTGCTGAAGACCCCGATGATGAGGGCGCCCAGGAGGGTGCCAAGGACGTTCCCGCGGCCACCGAAGAGGCTAGTTCCGCCGATGACCACCGCGGTGATGCTGGCGAGGTTGACGCCTTCTCCGGAGAACGGGCTGACGGATCCGACGCGGCCGATGAGCAACCAGCCTGCAATGGCGCAAATGATGCCCGCCACGACGTAGACGCTGAGCAGCACCCGCGTGGTGCGGATGCCGCTGAGCCGGGCTCCTTCGGCGTTGTCGCCCACTGCGTAGATGTGCTCGCCCCACGCGGTGCGCTTGAGGATGAACGCAACAGCGACGAAGCTCAGCAACACCAGGATGGACCCGTACGTGACCGGTGCTCCGAGGACCCGGAACGTTTCGCCCGGCCACAGCAGCAGGTCCGGCAGGACGTTGGCCTTGATGGTCTGGCTGCCTGATGCCAGCAGGTTTAAGGCCGTGAAGATGCTGAGTGTTCCCAAGGTGGAGATGAACGGGGGGACACGGAAACGCGTCACCAGGATGCCGTTGAGGAAACCGCAGGCGGCACCCGTCGCCAACGCAATAACCAGCGCGACGACGGCGGGAAGCCCGGCTTCGGCGGCCAGCTTGCCGGAGATGACGGTGGTGAAGACCATTACGGCTGCGACGGAAAGATCAATGCCGGCTGTCAGGATGATGAGCGTTTGTGCGATGCCCACCATGCCGATGATCTGGACCTGCTGGAGGATGAGTGAGACGTTGAGCGGATCGATAAACCGTGGGCCCACCATCGCGGTGAAGACGACGCAAGCGAGGATCAGGACGGCCGTGGGCCCCAGGAGAGGGTGGGCGTGCAGTTGGCGCTGGATCTTCCCGAGCAACGGGACGGGTGGCTGGTCATCCAGGCGCTCGCCGACCCTGCGTTGGGCCGGTGCCTCGGCGTTCTTGACCGGCGCTGGGCTGCCGGGGGTCGCGGATACTGACTTCATTGTTGTACCTTCGCTGTTCAATGAACGGTGTGGTCTGGCTGCCTGGCTTTAGCCCCAGCAGTTCTCCAGGCCCCAGGAAGTGGGTTCGGAAGTGACGCCGGGTGCGGCTTTGTCCGTGATGAGCGTGACGCCCGTGTTGGTGAAATCGAGGCCATCCGTGGTGGCGGGCTTGGTGCCGTCCTTCAGGTAACCGCTGATGGCCTGGAGCGCGTCGCTGGCCATCTTGATGGGGAACTGCATGGACGTGGCGCCGATTGCCCCGGCCTTGACGTCATTGACGCCCGGGCAGCCGCCGTCGATGGAAACCACCGTGACCTGCCCTTCCAAGCCGGCGGCCTTGATGGAGGAGTAGGCGCCTGCCGCGGCGGGCTCGTTGATGGTGTAGACGAGGTTGATGGTGCGGTCCCGTTGGAGGAGCTTCTCCATGGCGGCCCGGCCTCCGGCCTCGTTGGCGTTGGTGACTTCATGCCCCGCGATCCGGGGGTCCTTTTCGTCGCCAATCTTGTTCTTGTCCGCGACGTCCACGCCGAACCCCTGCAGGAATCCCTGGTTTCGCTGAACGTCCACGGCAACCTGGGCCGGGCTGAGGTCCAGCATGGCGATCCTTGCGGGTTTGTTGGCAAATTGCGCTGCGGCCCACTGCCCGATCAGTACGCCGGCCTGGAAATTGTCGGTCGCGAACGTCGCGTCGGCAGCATGTGTCGGGTTGGTGGGGGAGTCGAGGACTGCCACGAAGACTCCTGCATCCCGGGCCTTCTTGATGGCGGGGAGGATCGCTTCAGAGTCTGAAGGGGCAATCATGATGCCCTTGGCGCCACGGGCTACAAGATTCTCGATCGCCTTGACCTGCGAGTCGTTGTCACTTTGGCCCTGGCCGGAGAGGGACTGAAGGTCGAAGCCCAATTCCGCGGCCTTCTTCTCGGCACCCTCACGCATCTTCACGTAGTAAGGGTTGTCATCGGTCTTGGTGATGAGCCCCACGAGTGGCTTGGAGTCGGCTGCGGAGGAGGAGCAAGCGGCCAGGCTTGCCGTGAGGCCGGCCGCGGCGATGAAGGCGGCTGCCTTGGCGGTCATTCCACGCCGTTGTGTACGAGCGGTCATTTCGAGGCCTTTCTGTCGAGAGAACTCTCTGCTGGGTGTTGGGGGGTGGTGTTGATCACAACTTTAGCAGGAATTTTCTACCAATCAATATAGTTTGGAAGAAATTTCCAAGCTCGGTTAGGCTGGGCAGCATGTGTGGAATCGTTGGTTATGTCGGCAGGTCCGACTCAGTTCAAGCTCCCCGGCGACGTGCCCTGGATGTGGTCATGGGCGGTTTGCGCCGCCTTGAGTACAGGGGATACGACTCGTCGGGCGTCGCCGTTCAATCGGCAGGCAGGGTCCATATCCGCAAGAAGGCCGGGAAGGTCGGCAACCTCGCTGCGTCAATCGACGCTAAGCCCCTTCCCAATGGGGAGGCTGCCATTGGGCACACCCGGTGGGCTACCCATGGTGCCCCCACGGACGCCAACGCCCACCCCCACCTGGCCGATCACGGACGCTTGGCCGTGATCCACAATGGCATCATCGAGAACGCCGGGGAACTCAGGCAGGCCCTCTCCGGCGCTGGGCATGTCTTCACATCCGAGACCGATACCGAGGTGGCTGCCGCCCTGCTCGCGCAGGCGTACCGGTCCGCCGTCGATGACCGCGGGCCGGCTGCCGCCGATGACGGTGATGACCTGCTTGTTGGCGCCATGCGCCGCGCCTGCCGGCAACTGAACGGTTCCTTTACCCTTCTGGCAGTCCACGCCGGGCATCCCGGGCTGGTGGTGGCCGCGCGGCGCAACTCGCCGCTCGTCGTCGGAATTGGCGACGGCGAAAACTTCCTGGGCTCCGACGTTGCGGCCTTCGGTGAATTTACGAAGCGTGCCGTTGAGCTGGGTCAGGACCAGGTTGTCGCCGTCACCGCGGACACCGTGGCGGCGACCGACTTCGACGGCGTACCGGTGCAGGTCACCGAAGTGGCAGTGGACTGGGACCCTGCGGCAGCATCCAAGGGTGGCCATGCTTCCTTCATGGTCAAGGAAATGCTGGAGCAGCCCGAAGCTGTCCGCCGGACCATCCAGGACCGCATCGGCATTGACGGATCTGTCCGACTGGATGGGTTGGGCATCGAGGAGTCCACATTCGCCCGGATCAACAAGGTGGTGGTGGTTGCCTGCGGTACGGCATCCTACGGCGGGCAGATCGCCAAATACGCCATCGAGCGCTGGTGCCGGATACCGGTCGAAGTCGATCTTGCCCACGAATTCCGATACCGCACGCCCCTGCTCGATGCGCGGACGCTGGTGGTGGCCATATCGCAGTCCGGAGAAACCATGGACACCTTGATGGCGGTCCGTTACGCCCGGGAGCAGGGTGCCGTGGTGCTGTCCATCTGCAACACGCAAGGATCCACCATTGCCCGTGAATCGAACGGCGTCCTCCATACGCTCGCCGGACCCGAAATCGCCGTTGCTTCCACCAAGGCCTTCCTTGCCCAGGTCACCGCCAACCTCCTCCTGGCGCTGTACCTGGCCCAATTTCGTGGCAGTGCATTGCGGGAGGAAACCTTTGCCGTGGCCAAGGAGTTGCGGAGAATCCCGGACCTGATCCAGCGCACGCTCGACCGTGCGGGCCGGGTTAATGCCTTGGCTGCCGACTTGCGGGAGGCAACATCCGTGCTCTTCATTGGGCGGCATGTTGGATTCCCGGTGGCTTTGGAGGGCGCCCTCAAGCTCAAGGAGCTCGCGTACATCCACGCCGAGGGGTTCGCGGCGGGCGAGCTCAAGCACGGCGCCATTGCACTGATCGATCAGGGTCAGCCGGTCATCGTGATTGTTCCCTCGCTGAGGCACAGCAGCCTTCTGCACGCGAAGGTCATGTCCACCATCCAGGAGGTCAAGGCGCGTGGCGGGTGGGTCGTCGCCGTTGCGGACGACGGCGATGGGGTGGTCGCCGAGTGGGCGGACGAAGTGATCGCGGTGCCGGAGTCCTCGCCACTTTTGGCGCCCTTGCTGACCACGGTCCCGCTTCAATTGTTTGCCGCTGGTCTTGCCGCTGAAAAGGGACTCGACGTTGACCAGCCACGCAATCTCGCAAAATCTGTCACGGTGGAGTAGCGCAGGACCGCCCGCTGAGGCGGGCGGCCCTGTTGTGTTAGCTCAGCATGGAGGCCGGAAGTTCCGGAGTGGCCGCCTGTGTGTTGCTCAGGGACTGAAGTCGGGTGGCAACAACACTGATTTCGGCAATGTTGGTCCGGGGTGGCAGGCTCACGGCGCAGTGCACGGCTTCGGCAATGTCGTCAGGGTGGATGGCCCAGTCACGCACTTCCCGTGGCGGGGGGCTGGGGCGCAGGTCCAGGATGGGGGTGTCCACAATGCCAGGCAGGATGCTGCACACCCGGACTCCGTTGCCGTGCTCATCCCGCGAGGCTCCCCGGGCGAGGCCCAGCAGGGCGGACTTCGAAGCTCCGTAGGCTGCGCCGCTATGGTCCGGCCAGCTCGCGGCGATGCTGGAAATAATGACCACGTCTCCCTGGCGTTCGCGCAATTGATCGAGGGTTGCCGAGAGCAGCGTAAAGACGCCGTAGACGTTCGTTTTCATGATCTGGTCGAAGCTCTCATCAGTGAGCTCGGCCATCCGGCGACCCGGAACGTTGGTCCCGGCGGCGCAGACCAGGATATCGATGGGGTCGGAGCCGGCCAGTTGGGCGGCCAATCCCCTGGCTGCGGCGCTGTCCGAGACATCCAGGGCGTGTGGAACGAACCGGCCGGCCGCCAAGTGTTCCGGGCTGACTTCATTCAAGGCTTCCTGGCGGCGTGCAACTCCGTGTACCCGGGCGCCTGCTGCGAGAAGCCGGCGGACCACGCTGGCCCCGATGCCGCTGCTTGCTCCGGTGACGAGGGCAACCCTGCCCTCAAGGTTCCTGTCC
Organism: Paenarthrobacter nitroguajacolicus; assembly: GCF_029952445.1. Classification (GTDB taxonomy): domain Bacteria; phylum Actinomycetota; class Actinomycetes; order Actinomycetales; family Micrococcaceae; genus Arthrobacter; species Arthrobacter nitroguajacolicus_B. Next base: position 183,928 of record NZ_JAQPPK010000003.1, read on the forward strand.
ATGGGTCCTCCTTTACGCCGCGGTCCGGCGTTTTCTGGTTGGGAATGGGGCCGGGAGAACTGTGCCACCCTGCCGCTGGATATAAATTATCACTTGACAGACACTTTGTCCGCATGGTGATGTTGATCGCAGAACGTGAGCCGTCCGGCCCACAGCCCGGATTTCCGCGCCCCGCCAGAGGTGCGCACGCCGAGTCCGGGCCACTACCGAGTCCAAGCCACATCACGTGGCTTCCCAACGCGGGAGCATTCAATGACGATTGTTGAGCAGAACGCTGCCAATCAGGGGACCAGCCCCGAGCGGCTGCGTCTTCAGCGCAAATCCTTGCTCGCCACCGGAGTAGGCAACTTGCTCGAATGGTTCGACTGGACCATCTACACCGTTGCCTCGGTCTACATCGCCGGCAGCCTTTTCAGCTCCGGGAACCCTATGTCGGCTTTGTTGAGCACCTTGGCCGTCTTCGCCGTCGGCTTCCTCATGCGCCCCATCGGCGGGCTGGTATTCGGCCCCCTCGCAGACAAGCTGGGGCGGCGAAAAGTGCTGTTGACCACCATGTTCCTGATGGCAGGGGCGAGCCTTGGCATTGCCCTGATCCCGTCCTATGCCGCGATCGGAAGCTGGGCATCCCTGCTGCTCCTGCTTGCCCGCCTCATCCAGGGCTTTGCCCACGGCGGTGAGTCGACGACGTCGTACGCTTACATTGCGGAGATCGCGCCGCCCAAGCGCCGCGGCCTTTGGTCGAGCACTGTCTTCATTGCCGTGGGATCCGGTTCCCTGCTCGCCACGTTCTTCATGGCATTGCTGACGGGCGTGTTAAGCAAGCCGGAGATGATGGAGTGGGGATGGCGGATCCCGTTCGCCGCCGGAGCCCTGCTGGCAGTCGCAGCGCTCTGGCTGCGCCGGGGCATGATGGAAAGCGAGCACGTTCCTGCCGCTCCTGAAGCCAATGCAGCGCCTGCGTGGACCAGGAAGCAGGTGGTCGCTGCCGGCGCGAAGTTGTTCCTGTACGAGGCCGGGGCGACACTGACCTATTACACCTGGGTGACCTCAGCGGCCATCTATGCGATCGGAGTCAAGGGCATGGATCCGGGCCGGGCTTTCGTGATGAGCGCGATTGCCCAGGTGGTCTACATCTTGTTCCTCCCTGTCTCGGGCTGGATTTCCGATCACTGGGGCCGCAAGACCACAACACTGATCTCGCTGGTAGGTATCGCCGCCACCGTCTTCCCACTGTGGGGTTTGATGAACAGCGAGCCGTGGACGTTGTTGGTGGCCCAGACCGCAGGTCTCCTGTTGGTCGCCTTCATCACGGGCTCCAAACCGGCTGCTATCTCGGAACAGATCCCAACCCGGTACCGCACCCGCATATTCGGGGTCTCCATCTCCCTGGGCGTCGCTATTTGCGGAGGCACCGCGTCCTACCTCAGCACGTGGCTCAACTCGATCGATATTGGTTGGGTCTTCAACCTCTACGTCATCGCCGTTGCTGCCGTTTCCACCATTGTGGTCTTGCGGTGGAAGAACAACTCCGGCAAGCCCTTGGACCAGATTCAGTAACTACGACCACTGGATATACAGGCAGTTCCCGGCGGTGCCCCAGGCCCCCGGGAACTGTCGCATTCCGGAAGGAAACAAATGAATTTACCGGCATCAGCACCCGCCGCCGTACGATCATCGACTGCCCCCCGCAGCGTCACCATCAGCATGAAGAAGCTCCCGGTCCCCGGCCAGGGAGAGGTCCTTGTCCGCATCGAATACTGCGGACTGTGCGGGTCCGACCTCCATATCTGGAACGGCGACGACGGCTACGACTGGGTACCCTGCGGCACAACCTTAGGCCATGAAATTGTTGGAACCGTGGTCCGCGGCGGGCATGGATTCAAGGTCGGGGACAGGGTCACCGCCATTGCGCAGTCCGGATGTGGAAGCTGCCCGGCCTGTCTGGAGGACTATGCGAACGGCTGTGAGGGAAAGGTCACCTTGGGGTTGACCCGCGACGGCGGCGCTGCAGCTTTCGTACGGATCCCGGCAGCGCAGTTGCTGGGCGTTCCGGAGGATGTCCCGTCCCATACCGCCGTCCTTACGGAGCCACTATCCGTTGCAGCCCGCGCTGTTGCCGCCCGGGGAGGGGTCACTGCAGAAGACACTGTGGTGGTCAGCGGGCCGGGAACAATTGGCATGCTGGCCGCCCTGGTGTGCCGGTATCTTGGGGCCCGCGTAGTCCTGAAGGGCACGGCGCGCGACGTCGCCGATCGTACTGGTCTCACCGTCCGGCTCGGGTTGGACTTGGTGGAATCAGTGCCCGGAAGTTTCAAACCTACGGTTTGGATCGAAGCAGCCGGCGCCTCGGCTGCCTTGGAGGAAGCAGTCAGTGCCCTGCCGGTCAGAGGCCGCTTGGTGATGGTGGCACTCTACGGCGCGCCCCCTGTGCTTGCGGCCAACGTCGCCGTGCGAAAAGAACTGGACATCATCACGAGCTACAGCTCCCACCGGCCCGACTATGAACTTGCCCTGACCATACTCCTAACGCATCCGGACCTGGGTGAACTGCTGGTTGAGACCGTCCCGCTTGATGATATCGCTGCGGCGTTTGAGAAGGTGGGCCGGGGCGCTGCGCCCAAGGTCGCCGTCGTGCCCTGAGGCGCCAGGCCCTGATGCACTTGGCTGCAGCGGAGAAGGCGGCAAAAGAGAAGGCGGCCGGAACACAGTTCCGGCCGCCTTCTGCGTCGCGTCTTTACCGGCTGAAGAACGCCAGCAGCTTGGGAATGACGGTTGTGGGGTCTTCGAGAATGGGGCTGTGTCCGGTGCCTTCCATCACCATAAGTTCTGCACGGGGCATCCGGTCCACGATTTCCCTGGACCATGCCGGCGGCCGCGCAATGTCCTCTTCACCACAGATCACAAGGGCCGGAACGCTGATTTCAGGAAGGATTTCCAACAGGCTTCCGCGGGCATTGACTCCCGCCAATTGGGGAGCGAGGTTGGTGCCCGCTTCCGCAATGCGTGAGCGCCACAGTTCCATGGCGTCGGCCTGCGCCGGGCTGTTGCGAGTGGTGGGCCCGAACATGATCCGCATGGTTTCCTCGAGGGTTTCCCCGGTGAAGCCCTCTTTCCTGATGTTATCCACCCAGGCAGCCAGTCCAGCGTGCTTTTCCATTGGTTCGGACCGCGCTGAGGAGCCAATGAGTGCCACGGAGTTGAAGAGACGGGGGTTGCGGTGCACTGCGCGCAGTCCCACGTCACCGCCCATTGACTGTGCCAGCAGGTTGATTTCCTTAAGGCCCAGATGCTGGATCAGCTGTTCGATGTCAGCGGCGTGGGTGTCCATGTCCACCAGCGGGGCCTCGACCCTGCCGCTATAGCCTTGGCCGCGAAAATCCGGACTGACTACCCGGAATTTGCCTCGGGCGGCGGCGGTGAAGTCGTCGAACATCCTCCCGTCAAGGAACAGCGAATGCAGGGCGAGGACGACGGGAAGGCCCTCTTCCCCCGTGTCCCGGACGGCCATCGGCATGGAGTTGATGGTGATGGTGGTGAGCGTGGAGTTGGTCATTGTGCCTCCTAGGGTTGCGGTTACTACGACGGCGGTCAGTTGGCCAGGGCGGATGCGTCGGCTGTTTCTTCCTGCCGCGGGAGATCCTGGTTCCTGATTTTGGGGTCTGGAAGGCAGTTCTCCAGCTTCACCAAGGACCTGTCACGCCGCTTGAAGCTGCCTACGCTTTCCCTGGTGAAGAGGATGATCGCCAATGCACCGAGCAGCATGACCCCCGCCATGAAGTAGAGCCCCCAGAGGAAGCCGTCCGGCGAGGAGAAGCCGCCCCCGGCGGCGATGAGTACACCCAGTACCACGGGGCCCAGTCCGCCCAGCATCTGCCCTGTCATGTTGAGCCCGTTGCCCAGGCCGATTGCACCGGGTTCGCTTGAATCGGAAGAGAAGGCATAAAGGATGGGGTAGATACCGTTGGTCGCCATGCCCAGGAAGAGCTGGATGAGGATCAGCCAAATAATGCCCTCGCCGATGAACTGCAGGAGGAATACGCCAACGGCCACCCACACGAAGGTGATGACCAAGGTTGGTTTGCGGCCAATTCGGTCGGACACGCCGCCCCAGACGATCTGGCCGATGCCGCCGGTAAGGGTGAACAGGACGCTGAAGGCCGCGACTTCGGCCAGCGAATAGTTGGCGACGAACGCCAAATACAGCGGGAGCCACAGGGAGATGCCCGTGTAGACAGCCAATGCCAGTCCTGCCGTGATCGAGGTCGTCATCAGGTTCGGATTACGGAAGGCTCGCAGGAGCGCTCCCTTGGGCGGTTTGACGGCTTCTTCTCCGGAGGCTTTCAGCGGCGGGGTCCCGCCCTGCCTGCGGACGGATTCTTCGAATTGGCCGTAGTTCCGGGACGATGAGAACCGCCAGTAGGCCAAAACAACCGGGGCGATCAGTATGACTGGAATGAGCAATGTCCAGCGCCAGTTCTCTGGCCCGAACACGGTGAAGACCAGGGACACGGCGAGGCCACCCAGGAACGTTCCCCAGGGGACTGCGGTATGGTGCAAGCCAACGGCAAAGCCGCGCTTTTCCAAGGGCCACCACTCAGCAACTGCCGTCACCTCGATGGCTTCGCCGGCCCCGCTGAACACCTTGTTCAAGGCTTGGAAGATAAAGAACACGCCAAAGCTTGCAGTCAGGGCACTAATGCCCGTCAGCAACGTGAACACCGTATATGCGGCCAGGATGATCACGTAGCGGTACTTCCGGGCCCAACCGTGCCCGCCGCGGTCGGACCAAACGGTTAACGGAATGGCCAGGAGTCCCTGTGCCACTGTCATGGCCCCGGCGAAGATGCCGATGAGCTCGGGACCCACTTGGAATTCGTTGACGATGGATGGCTGGAGGACGCCGGTGGTCCAGTACCGCATGTTGTCGTTCATGGCCAGCAGCAGCCACAGCAGCAGCATGGCGATCCAAGAGTATTTGTTGGTAGCCAGGCCCGGCAGTTTTCCGGCGCGGGCGTTGAGTGGGGACCTCATTGATCCCGTCCCATGGTTGTCATAAGCGTCTTTGCTCCTCTGGTCTCGTGTCATCGCCCGGCAAAGGGGGCGGAATTTGGGTGAGCGGGTGCCATGCCCCTTCAGTGGGGGGCCGTGAGCGGCATCACCCGTTTACAAATTATTATCTTCTTGTGGACTTGTTGTCTATAAGGCAATAATTTATGAAGAGGCATTGATTTTGGAAACGATCGGAGCGCATATGGAGTCGCTGACAGCAGAGATGGAACGCTTATTGAGCGGGGCGCGATTCATCGACATCTCGCCTGTTTTGAGTACCAGCATGGACGGCTGGCAGAGCCACCCGGAAATCACCATCATCAGTGACTCGAGGAGTCATGAAAAGGACGGCTATTACCTGCAGTTGCTGGTGATGCCCGAGCACGTTGGCAGCCATGTGGACGCTCCGGCCCATGTTCATGAGTCGCTGATGCACCGCACCATCGACACGTTCCCGGTGGACACTCTCCTCCGTCCAGGAAAGAAGATCTCCGCCGCGTCGTTGAATCTCCAACCTGGAGAGCAGCTAACCCTGGGGGCTTTTACCGAGCTCGCGGAGGGCCAAGGCGTCGACGTGCGCGCGGGAGACATCGTGCTGGTTGAGTTTGGCTGGGACAAGCACAAAGATGCGACTGAACCGCCGGCGGCTGCGGAAAATTGGTGGGGTGGAAATGCCCCCGGATTCGCAGAGGATCTGTGTGAATGGTTGGCAAGCGTTGGACCTACGGCTGTGGGAACCGATACCGCTGCGTGCGATATCGCTGTGAAGGACGGCAAGATCCGCAGCTCGTTTGGGCACGACACTTACTTCCTCCCGATGGACATCCTCATCCTTGAAGGACTGTGCAATCTGAACCGGCTCCCTGGAGAGTTCTTTTTCATGGCACTGCCACTGCATATCCGCAACGGGTCAGGGTCGCCCATCAGGGCCGTAGCCGTCTGCCAGCCGGAAACGGATGGTTCCTGACGGCAACGCCTGTTGCTCCGCCGTCGTGCCATTAATCCAGCGTGTCCCAAAGCGCAAAAGAGCCGCAGTCTCCGGAAGTCCGGTGGCTGCGGCCCTCTTGTGTGGTGAGTCAGTCGAATGTCCCGTCGATGGTAAGCCCGCCGTCTACCTTGACCACTTCGCCGTGAATGAACGATGCGTCCGGAGACAGCAGGAAAGCAATCACGGAGGCAATTTCCGATGGTTCCGCCAACCGGCCCAGCGGCGTCCGCCCCAAGAGCGAGGCTTCGCTGAGCGTGCCGTTCCGGAGGCCGCTGCGCACCATCTCGGTGTTCACGTAACCTGGAGCCACCGCATTGACACGAATCCCGTGCTTACCCCATTCGACGGCAAGTGTCCTGGTCAGGCCCAGCATTCCCGTCTTGGCCGTGGAGTAGGCGGAACGGCCGGGGAGTCCGAACGATGAGCCCACGGAAGCGATGTTCACGATCGAACCGTGGCTGGCTTTCAGCAGTGTAAAGCCGGTCTTCGCCATCAGCATGGAACCCGTCAGGTGGATGTCCAAAAGGCGCCGCCACTGAGCGATGTCCAGCTCTTCGGCGGGTTGCCGGAGGATGTTGCCGGCGCAGTTGACCAAGCCGTCCAAACTGGCGGTCTCCTGGGCCACAGAGGCAAAGAGGCCTTCCACGCTGGTCTCGTCCGCTACATCCACGCCGAAACCGAGGTGGGGTGCGTACGTTGGTGCAATGTGGTTGAGTTCCCCGGCGAGATCTTTGGCGGCCCCCTCGTGGAGGTCCGCTAGCAGTACGCGCCAGCCCTTTTCGGCCAAGGTATGCGCTGCGCGGGCGCCGATTCCTTGGGCGCCTCCGGTGATCAGGGCAGTACGTGGGTTCATGATGTGCTCCTTTGTGACATCGGGGTGCGCCTTAGGCCACGCCAAGGCGGAAGTCTTCTTCAGGGTCTTGGACTGACACGGCCGGCGCGCCGGAGAGGCTGCCGAGCGCCGTCGTTGTACGTGCCACGGCCAGGGCGCCCCAGGCAGCAGACCTGGCCAACGCTTTCGAGAAAGACCACGCACGGTTGCGCGGTCCGTCCGGGCCTTGAGGTTCCAAGCAGGCCTCGCTCAGGAATCCGGCCAGGGCGGCGTCTCCGGCGCCTGTTGTGTTGACCACCGGGGTCCTGGGCGCCCGGGCCCACAGAACACCGTCGGGCCCTGATCCGATGAGTCCGTCCGCGCCCATGCTGGCCAGGACCGCCCCGACGCCGGCCCGCCGGAGCGCTTCGGCCGCGCGGACTACGTCGCCGATTGTTGTCAGTTTCCTTCCGGCAAACGCTTCGAGCTCGGGAACGTTGGGTTTGACCAGATCCACGAGCCCTGTGGCGGCCCAGCGGCACAGGTCAGGGCCGTTGACGTCCAGGCAGACCTTGGTGCCGGCAGCCCGCGCCTCACGAAGGAGCCAATCAAGATCGGCCGGTTGGCCATCCTCCGTGAGAGGCAGGGCGCCTGCGACCACAAGCCAGTCGGCATCCAATGCCAGGACCTCCCGCAGCGTCGCTTCGCAAATGGACCACCATTCCCGCAGGGGAAGAATTCCAGGGCGCTGGTTCGCATTGGTTGTGGTGCCTCGGGAGTCCACCAGCACCGTGTTAACCCGGAAAGACGTGGAAACGGGAACGGTTGCAACCGGGGCTGACACCGACTGCAGAAGTGCAGCCTTGGTCCTGTCCGCTTCGCTGGCAGGGATCACGGCCATGGTGGGGTTGCCTGCCAGCTTGAGGGTGCGCGCAACGTTAATGCCGTTGCCGCCCAAGCCCTCCTCGACGGCGGTCGCACGGTTGACGGTGCCGGGAACCAGGTCCGTGAAAAAGTACACGCGGTCAACAACGGGCGACGGCGTCAGGGTCACCACCCGCTGCTGGCGCAACCGTGATGGGGCGGGCGTAATGGGGTGGGCACCACCACGGGACCGGTAGACCAGACCGCCGCGGATGGTTCTGTGGGTGAGGCTGCTCATGTTGTTTGCACCTGCGGCTAGTCGTCGGCCAGGGCGTGCCGGACCTGCTCGGCCACCCGCTGGGCTGAGAGGCCGTATTTGTCCAGCAGGTAGGCATTGGGCGCCGACTCGGACCAAGAATCCGCCAGACCCAACCGGGTGACGGTTTTTCCCAAGGTGGTGCTGGTTACCAATTCGCTTACCAGGCCGCCGAGGCCTCCTATGATGCTGTGCTCTTCGATAGTGAAGATCGGTGCTGATCCGGAGAGCGCGGACAGGAGAGCGGCTTCGTCGACGGGTTTCAGGCAGGGAACGTGAAGGACGCGGACTTCGAGTCCTTGTTCGGTCAAGAGCTCCGCGGCATCCATCACCCGTGAAGTCTGAACACCCGTGGACACCAGAATGGCGTCGCTTCCTTCGCGCAGTACGTGAACTGCTCCGGGGTTGAAGGCGTGGCCGGGATCGAAGACGTCGGCCACCGCGTCGCGGGCGAGCCGGAGATAGACCGGACCGTCGTAGCCCGCCGCCCAGCGGATCGCTGCCTCGGCTTCAGCCGCGTCGGCAGGGGCGATGACCGTCATACCGGGCATGGCTCGCATGATCGCTAGATCTTCGATGTCCTGGTGCGTTTTGCCGCTGCTGCCGTTGAGGAGGCCTGCATAGGAAGCCGCAATCTTCACGGGTGCACCGGTTTGGGACACGAGCATACGGATAGGGTCCAGGGCACGGTGGGTCAGGAAGACCCCGAAAGTGGAGAGCCAGGGCCTGTAGCCAAGCGTTGATAGGCCAAAGGCCACACCTACCATGTTTTGCTCGGCGATGCCGATCTCAAAAAAGCGGTCCGGGAATGCGTCTGCGAACAGGTCGGCCTTGGTGGAGGTGGCTAGGTCGCCGTCTACCAGGACCACCCGGTTGTCGCTACGGGCAAGGTCCACCAGGGTCTGGCCCCAGACATCGCGTTGTGCTTTCACTTTGCTTCTCCTTCGAATGCCTGGCCGAGTTCAGCAGCGGCGATGGCCAGCTGTTCCGGGGTGGCAACCCCGTTGTGCCACTTGTAGGTTCCCTCAGCGAAGGAGATGCCCTTGCCCTTGGTGGTCTTTGCAAGGATCACGGTCGGCTTGCCCGAACAGCGGGCCGCGCGGACCTGGTCGAAGGCTGCCTGGATCTCATTGAATTCGTGTCCGTTGATGCTGACCACGTTCCACCCGAAACCATCGAAAACGCCCTCAAGGTCCACCCCTGCCCAGGGGTTTGAGCGGTCAAAGCGGTCGCCGTCCTCCGTGACGGGCCACCCGTATTGCTGGAGCCCGTTCAAGTCGATGATTGCGGTGAGGTTATCCAGCTTGAAGCGCCGGGCTGTGTGGACTGCCTCCCAAACCATTCCTTCTTCCAGCTCTCCGTCGCCCAGCATGACCCAGGTGTGGAATCCGGCCCCGAGCTGCTTGGCCGCCATAGCTATCCCTGCCCCCGCCGAAAGGCCCTGGCCCAGCGACCCGCTGGACGAGTCGACCCCCGGTGTCAGTTTCATGTCCGGGTGCCCTTGGAGCCGGGAACCGCCCTGATCGAATGTGGCCAGTTCCTCCAGAGGGAAGTAACCCCGCAGGGCCAGTACGGCGTAGAGGCCGATCGCGCAATGTCCTTTCGAGAGGATGAAGCGGTCCCTCGCGGGATCCTGCGGTTGTTGGGGGTCGATGGCGAGCTCATTGAAGTAGAGCGACACCAGCAGGTCCATGGCGGAGAGTGGGCCGCCGATGTGACCGGCCTTGGATTTGGCGACGGTTTCGACGACATGCCAGCGGCCGGCGGCTGCCAGTTGCTGGAGTTCGGCCGTGCTGGTCCGGGTTGCGTTTGTGTTTGACATGACTTGTCCTCGTTGATCGTGTCAGCAGGTCTGTACTCAATTATTATCGTGAAACGGACTACATGTCCATAAAATGATAAAACTAGTTACTCTTGATGAGGACCTTGACGGCACCCGAGCCGGAACGCGCCTCTGCGAAGGCGTGCGCTACGTCGGCAAGCGCATACTCCGAGACGGGAATGTCGGCCAAGGGCAGCGCGCCGCGGCTGATCAGCTGGACGGCTCCGGCGAAATCCTCGGGTTCATAGACACGCACCCCGATGATTTCCTGCTCGGCGAAAGCCAGTTCGCGCAGGTCCACCTCCTCCGGGCCGTGATGAACGGCCACAATGACAATCCGACCCCGGACGGGTGCCACTTCGGTGAGGCGCGGGGTGACGCTCCGGTGGCCCGCGCAGTCGAAAACGACGTCGGTGCTGCCGTCGTTATGCAAGCGGGCTACGGGCGCCTGGTCGGGGGTAAGGGCGGTGAGCCCGAGCGACTCGACCACTTGCCGGCGTCGTTCGCTCGGTTCGACTATGCCAACCACCACGGCGCCCGCGTGCCGCGCGACCAGTGCGACCAGAATCCCGATCGGTCCTGCGCCGAAGATCAGTACGCGATCCTGGGTGGCAACCCGCGCCCGATGCACAGCGTGCACGGCCACCGCGAGCGGCTCTGCGAGGGCGGCCTCCCTAGCGGGAACCGGGCCTGCAAAGGGTGTGATGTTCGAAATTGGCACTGCCATGAGTTCTGTCATCGATCCTGGAGCATCAATGCCCAGTAGCCTCAGGTTCCGGCACGCGTGGGGAAGTTCCATCGCGCAGGCTCCGCAGTTGCCGCATGGCAGGAGGGGGTTGACTGCCACCATGGTGCCTGCCGGCAGGCCGCTGCCACCAGGCTGCTCGATGATCCCGGTCATCTCGTGTCCCATGACCAGGGGCAGTGCAACGCGGGGATGTGCGCCATCGACAATCGGAAAGTCTGATCCGCAGATGCCTGTGTAGGTGATGCGGACCAAGGCCTCGTCGGGTCCTGGTTCTGGTGGCGACACAGGCTGAATGGCAAATTGACCCGGTCCTGTGAGAACTGCCGCACGGCTTTTTGTGGCTGCGGGACTGGTGATGGTGGACATTGCAACTCCTTTTGCGGGGGCGGCTTGGGGTGACGGTATTCTAAATTATCAGTCACCAAACATTGTGTCCATCATGCGATAAATTGAGAAGATCACCGTGCTTGCGTCGCGGGGCGCGCCTTCCGTATCGTGAGTCATGGTCTTTGTCCGCTACGTGAGAGGTTTCCAATGTCGGAAGCAACAGACCCAACTGGTGGAATGAACCTCGTCACCAAGTCGGCCGCTGTGCTCCAGGCGATCGCCGACGCCGGTGAACTTACGGTGGGCGAGCTGGCGGAACGCACCGGCGAACCAGCGAGTTCGTTGTACAGGCTGCTGTCGACGCTCCAGGCAATCGGTTGGGTTGAGGATGGCTCGCGTCGTGGAAAAACGCGGCTAGGCATCGATTTCATTCGCCTGGGGGCCAAACTCGAAGCCCAACTGGATTTGCGGGAGCTGGCACGTCCCGAGCTCGAAAAGCTGCACGCGGCGACGGGCCAGACGGCATTCCTCTGTATCCGCAGGGACCTTCGGGCAGTGTGCATCGACAGGATCGACGGCCTTGACGTGCAGATCCACAATCTCAGGTTGGGTGAATCCATGCCCTTGGGACAGGGTGCAGCGCCCAGGGCCATCCTGGCGTTTGAATCGGATGAACTGGTGGAGCGTTACTTGCGGGAGCTTCCCGAAGACGAATTCTTCGGACCTGTGGCGAAGAACGCCGACGATCTCCGCCGCCGTCTTAAAGAAACAGCGGCCGACGGCGTCGCCGTTGCCCACAGCGACTGGGGCCAGGGAATCGGCGGCGTTGGAGCTCCGATCTTTAACCACGCCGATGAGGTTGTCGGGGCCTTATCCATCAGTGGCCAAACCCACAGGTTGTTTCACACCGGATACGACCCGGTGGAAATGGTCGTGTCAGCCGCCGCGGCGGTCAGCCGCGCACTGGGAGCTACCAGCAGGTCACACCTCCCCGCCAAAGAAAGTGTGCGCGCCTGATGTCTTCCAAGCCCATAAAAGTCATGGCCAACAGTGCCGATCTGCTGAATGCACTGGCAGATAAAGGACCCTTGGGCGTCGCGGACATTGCCGATGCCATCTCCATGCCGCGGCCCAGCGTCTACCGTCTCCTGGATGCGCTGGCCCACGTAGGCCTCATCACGGTGCGGCAGGACGGGCGCGCCCAACTTGGCACCGGGATCCTTCACCTCGCCTCCGCGGCCCTCAGTGGAATTCCGGAAGTCGCGGCGGCACGCACCGCGATGCAGCGGCTCAACGACCTGACCGGCCAAACCGTTTACCTCTGTGCCCTCCGGGACAGGCGCGTAGTTTGCCTGGACTGGGTCGAGGGCACCAAGGTCACCCTGATGTTGCTCAAGCCTGGCGAAAGCCTCCCGCCCCATGCCGGTGCGACGTCCAGGGCGATACTGGCTTACGACGAATCCCTTCGGAGCAAGGTTTTGGAGGCTGCGCCATTCCGGGAATTCACACCCCAAACACTCACCAGTGCCAAGCAACTGGAAGACGATGCCGCTCGGATCCGTGAGCGTGGCTACAGCGTTTCCGACCAGGACGTGACCGTTGGTGTTGCCGCGCTGGGTGTGCCGTTGTTCGACTCGAACGGCCTCCTGCGGGGAGCCCTCTCCGTGGCCGGGCTGCGGGACGACGTTTTGCCTCACCAGGCTGAGTTTGCCGTCCTGCTGCGTGAAGCAGCGGACGAAGTCTCGGCGAGGCTCTAGCCGCCAACGGTATCCGCGTGCCGGTGCACGACCTTCCACTGGTCGTGTTCGCGCCTGTAGACCTGGGTAGCCCGCAGCACATAGCTGCGGGCTTCGCCGTTAACAGAGGTTGTGGTGTGCTCCAGACCGACGGTGTAGGCCAGGTCACCAACGACGTCATAACTCTGGAGCTCGAACTCGTAGGACACAAAGTCTGAGAAGCTCTCCGCCAAATGCTTGAAGAGGTCGTTCAAGGCGAGCTGTCCCAGGGCATTCCTCCACGCACCCAGCACGCTGACGGGCTCGTTGCGCGACCAGATGGCGCGGCGGGGTTCCGGATCGCCGCTATGAAGGGCGATCTCCGCGTGACGGAGATCGGACGTCACCCAGGCCAGGAAATCTTCACGGTCGGTCATACCGACAGTATGCGCTCGCGCCGCATGGATGTGGCCGGTTCTTTTCGGGGAGGCTGTTCCTGGAGCGACTTGCGGGCTAGTGGTTGCCTTGGACGCCTGACCGGTTCCAACTGACCACCACCCGGGAGGCGCCTTCTTCAGTCCGCTCGATGTTCGTCACGATTTCCGCGTCGGTTGCGCCCATGTTCCGGATCTGCTGCTTGTAATCCTCGATGCGGGCCGCCAGGGACTCTTCGGTCCATTCGCCCGGCCGCATGCGGGTGGAGATTTCCACGGGCTCGGTGGGAACTACGAGCTCCTGGGGCTGGACGTCATCCGGGACGCTCTCGGTGGGACGTACAGGTTCTCCCTCGGGGGCCAGTATCCGCCAGGCAAAAGCGCCTCCGGCGATGCCGGCCAAGAGCCCTGCGAAGACCAACCAGGCGGCGCGGCCGCGCTTGGGGCGCGCGTCCACTCTTGGCTTCAGGCGCTTCGATGTACTTGCAGTTCGTCGTGCCATGGGAAGAATCGCCTTCCAGTTTGTTTGCCGTACGTCAGCCGGTGCTTTCCTAGCTTGCCACAGTATCGCCGCACCTGCGGGTGGTTTGGCCGTAGCGGGGCCAGGGAAGCGAGCCTGTGGCTACTCTGCATAAACAGTCAGATAATGAAGGCAGGGCACGGCAAGCAGGGTACGTGCCAACGGATGAGCGGTGGACGCCGAAGGGCGCCGTGGACTCGTGGGATGAGGAATGATTCCGATGTCGTTATCGGAGGAAGAGCGCAGAAGCCTCGAAGAGCTCGAGCGTGGCCTTGCCGCGACGGATCCCGATCTGGATTTGCAGTTGAAGTCCGGCCGGCTGCGCGGGACCGCAGCCCGGATGATCATTGGCGGCCTGGCATTGCTTGTTGGCTTCGCATTGGTGATCGCCGGAATCATTACCCAGATCCTGATAGTGGGTGTTGCCGGGTTCCTTGTTGCCGGAGGAGGCGCTTACCTGCTCCTGAGCAGACTGGTGCTTAGGCGCCGTCTTCGCCGGTACGGGCAGGACGGTCCGGATTCTCCGGGTGGCTGACGGGGGAGGGTTCGCCGGAGGGAACCATCATCCGCCAGGCAAGTACCGCTCCGGCAATAAGTCCCGCCGCCGCGATCAGAGCCACCCAGGCCGCGCCACCGGAACCGCTTTTCGGCGAGCTGCGCCGAAGCGCCCGGGTAGCCCGTTTCACTGCCGCCTCGGCTGACCGCCGGGCCTCTTTGGCCGTCCTCTGGTTGCCGGTCAGAGTCAGTATCACGCCGTGCACCACCGACGGGACGTCTGCATGGTTGATCCTGGCCAAGGCCCACCGCACCACGGCATCGGTCTGTGAGCTGGTTCCCTCTGCTGCGTGGTTTACCCATTCCTGGGAAAGATCCTGGGTCGCTGCAAAGATATTCTGCGGTTTGTACATTGTGCACCCCTAACGGAGTAGATGGCCCCGTGAGCCAGCCTACGCCGTGCTCCCTACAGGCAACAGGCCCGAAGGAGGGCCCCGGAACCTAGTTCCGGATCACGGAGGCCAGCTCCACTGGCTTCTCCAGGCCGGCCCACTGACCCTTGAGAATCAGTTCATGGTGAAGTTCCGGGGCCGCGGCCGTGGTGGCCGATGCGTCGGCTGCCACGTCCAGGACGCGGGTAACCTTCAACCGAAGCTCACCTGCATCGATGATGGTCACGCCGCTGCCCGATACCGGCGCCGAGGCACTCAGGGCGGGTACGCCGCCGTCGAGCGTTCCGCTGCCCTTCACCGTCACGGTGCTGGGGCGGGGCTGCGACTCGCCCTCAACATTCAATTCGGCCTGCTGCTGTCCGGTGAGGATGGCTGTTGCGAGGGCTTTGACGTAGATGGGGTCGGCGCAGGCGTCGTAAACCCAGCGCTTGCCGAGGACGGAGTGGTCCATGGTGCCGATCAGCCATTCCTCGGCTCCGCCCAACTCGTGGCCGCGGTAGCTGAGGGGAACCTGGTAGATCCTTTCGCCGGCTGTGACCACGTGTGTTTCAAGGCCGACCTCGCCGGCGGGGTCGTCGAAGCGGTACGCGCCGACGAGTTCCGGGGTGCCGTCCTGGATGAACCACGGCTGCGTCGGCAGGTATTCAGCGATGAGTTCGAGCTTGGTGGGGGACAGGGTTGCTTTGTGAATGATCGCCATGTCCTCCAGCCTAGGCCAGCCCGTGTCCGGACTCTAAGGGCGTCCAATGCGCGGCCTTGCCCTTGCTCTGTTTACAATCAAAGGGACGTCGACCACTGAGGGAATCATGAAGAAACTCACCACTGTCCTGATCGCTGCCGGGCTTATCGCCTCCGCTTCTGCCTGTTCCGCTCAGCAGCAGCTGACCACCAAGGAGACCTGCGACCGCGTTAACGTCGCCGCGGCAGGCGGCATCTCCCAAACCCCGAGCCGGACGCTTTCAACCCGCGCAGCAAACGCCGTCCGGCCCATCGAGTCAGTGGCCTCGGATGAAATGAAGCCCGTGGTCACCGCCATCCTTGAGTACTTGGACGAGCAAGCCAAGGAGACCCCGGATGAAGCCCGGATGGGTGAACTGACCACCGCCTTCCAGGAGGCCGGCTCCAGGTTCGGCCAGCTCTGCTCGGCAGGGTAATAGCCTGATTGCAATTCAACGCTCTCCCACTGAACTCTCCGGAGTTGCAGGTGGGGGAGCGTTGCTGTCTCCAGCGGACTCTCTCGCGGCCCTGGGTGGTTCAAGTAGGCTCTCCCAATGACCCAAGTTGATGCAAAGAAACGCCTCCTCGCTGCCTATGACCAGCAACTTCGCACAGATGCGGAGACTACAGATGCCCTCACGGTCACCAACAATGGACCATTGCGACTGGCGACCTACCTCGGCGGCCGGGGCTTCATCACCTACCGGGACTTGGGAGGGGCGGATAAGGAAGGCATCCGTCGTCTGGTGGCCGAAGCCGTCGACTACTACAAGGACCGCCCGGAAATCACCCGGGTTGAGTGGAAGACCCGCGGGCACGACGACGCCCCGGGCCTCCACGAAGCGCTCGTCGCCAATGGCTTCACCGCTGAGGCCCCCGAATCGATCATGATCGGCGAGGCCAAGCCACTGAGTGTGGACGTGCCGCTTCCCGACGGCGTGACGTTGCGTCGCGTCGTCGGGAAGCCGGACGTGCGGGCCATGACAGCGATGCAGGACGAAGTGTTCGGGGATCCCGTCTCGGACGAAATGGCTGACGGCCTGCTGCATCGGCTCTCACTGGAAGACGGCATGGAACTGTGGGTCGCAGAAGCTGACGGCCGGGTCATTAGTGCCGGGCGCCTGGAACCGGTGGCTGGAACTGATTTTGCCGGTATCTGGGGAGGGGCAACCCGGCCGGAGTGGCGGGGCCGTGGAATCTACCGTGCGTTGACCGCGCGCCGGGCCCAAGCCGCGCTGGCGAACGGCAAGACCTTCATTCAAAGCGACTCAACCGAGTACTCCCGCCCGATTCTGGAACGCTCGGGATTGATTAAGGTCTCGACGACGACGCCGTACCGTTGGGGGCAAAGCTAACCAAAGCAAGCAACGCGGGGTCACTTACGGCCCATGTTGGGCGCGATTATGGGCCATATCTGACCCCGCGTTGCTTTTGTTGCCTGGGGAGGATGCTGTGTGTATAGATGTATACAAGTACACTACCTCCGAATGGCGACTCCAATGGCAGACCCTCAACCCCGGAACACGGGAGCGCACCTGGTTTACAGCGAGCTCAAGCGGCGAATCCTCAGCCTGGAACTTAGACCAGGCGAGCGCATCTATGAGCCTGCGATGGCGGCCGAACTTCAGGTCAGCCGGACACCCCTGCGGGAAGCGATCCGCAGGCTGATCTCGGAGAGCCTGCTGGAGCAACAGCCCACCGGCGGGGTGCTGGTTCCATTGCTCGACGAGAAGGCCATATCGGAGCTGTACGATGTCCGCGCTGCCTTGGAGTCCTTGATGGCACGGGAAGCATGCGCCAACGCCACTGGGGAAGACCTCGAAGAGCTTCGGGGGATTGTTGCCCGGAATGCCGCGATGGTGGAGTTCGCCGACGAGGCCATGAAGTACGGCGTAGCCCTGCATGCCGCGATCGCCAGGATCGCCGGAAACTCCTGGGCCCAACGCTTTCATGAGCAGATCGCCAGCCAGGTGGAACGCTACCGATACTTCACCAACCAAGGCCCGGAACGTCGTGACGAGGCACTCGCAAATCATCGGCTGCTGGTTGAATCAATCGCGTCAAAGGACCCGGAGAGGGCAGCCAGGATAGCTTTTGATCACGTCATCGGCGCCCGTGATGAAACCTTGCGGGTCATCTCAGGCACCGGCCTCGTGATCGGATGATCGGCGAACTTGGGCGGCGCTCGTCCACGGCACTGCTGGTCCACTCGGCGTTGATCCAGGCCGTGACGTTCCTGGTCCGGCCTGCAGCCACGTACCAGGCCCTTGAGCTGGACGTTCCCGCGTTTGCCCTGGGTGTCCTCGCAGCCAGTTATGCTGTCTTCCCGTTGTTGCTCGCGCTGCCCATCGGCGGACTGGTGGACCGACTGGGTGAGCGCCGGCTTATGGCGATCGGCTCCGCCGTCGTTCTTGGTTGTTCCGCCTTCCTGCTGTTTTGGGGGACGTCGGTGGCTGCGCTGGTGGCGGGCACGGCACTTCTTGGCGCTGGACAGTTGGCGTGCGTGGTGGGGCAACAGGCGGTGGTGGCGAACAATGCTGCGTCTTCGCGCCTGGACTCGGCTTTCGGGTACCTGACGTTCGCGGCCTCGCTGGGGCAGGCACTTGGTCCGCTGGCCATCTCGTTGGTGGGCGGCGCCTCGGTGCGGCCGAACACGCAGGCCATCTTTATCCTGTCGGTTGGCATGAGCCTGGTCCTGTTCCTGACCACGTTCGTCGTTTCGCGCCGAGTCAGTGGCCGGGCTGGCAAAGCAAAGGCCAAGAACGCCTCCAAGGGTGGCGCGATCGCGTTGCTGAGGACTCCCGGCGTCGTCCGGGCGCTTGCAACGAGTGCCACTGTTTTGGCTGTGGTGGACCTGACGGTCGTTTACCTTCCGGCACTGGGTGCCGAGCGCGGCCTGACCGCTGCGACGGTGGGCCTGATGCTGACCGTTCGTGCGCTGTTCTCCATGGTTTCCCGGATCGGTCTTGGCGGCATGTCACGCAGGTTGGGGCGGATGAAGCTGCTGGTTTTGAGCCTCGCTATCTCCACTGTCGCTTTAGCAGTGGCGGCCATTCCGATGCCCGCGTGGCTGTTGTTCGTTGTCATGGCGTTCCTGGGGTTGGGGCTGGGAATCGGGCAGCCGCTCACCATGTCCTGGCTCTCGGCGCAGGCGCCGGCCGGTCAACGGGGCCGTGCGCTGGCCTTGAGGTTGGCAGGAAACCGGGTTGGCCAAGTGCTGCTGCCCAGTGCCATCGGCGTTGTGGCGGTGGGTCTGGGTGCGGCCGGTGTGTTCCTCGCCTCTGCAGTGGCCGTGGGCGGAACCATGCTTCTGCTGCGGGGTGTGCGCCTGGACGACTGACCCGGCCCGTCATTTTTCGCCCCCTCGATGCACTGCTGACTAAGCGGAGGAGTGAGGGGGCAATTCCAGTGGAGAAAAGCACTGTGTTCAAGATGCGGGATCCGGAGGCCTTGCCGGTGCGGTACTACAAGGCGTGGGAGTATTTCATACCCGGCGACGAAGTCGAGGTGAAGCAGCCCGGCGCCGGCTCCAATTTCGGGGTCGTGGTGGATGTCATGCCCGACGGCAGCGGAATCTGGGTGTACATCAACGGCTTCGGGCAGCGTCTCTTCGGCGTCGATGAAGATGTGGACGTGACGGGCATCAACGTCGTCCAGCGCCCGGACATCACCGTGAACCGTGAAAGCGACAGGCGGCTGGGGTAGTGCGCTACTCCGCGAACAGCGCTGCCAGGTCATCCGCCGTCAACGAGCCTCCGGCCAACGCGTCGCCCTCCATCACGTCCGCGAACAGCTGTGATTTCTTGGCCTTCAACGCCATGACCTTTTCTTCGATCGTGTCCTTCGCGACCAGCCGGTAAACCATGACGTTCCGCGCCTGCCCGATGCGGTGGGTGCGGTCCACAGCTTGGGCTTCGGATGCAGGGTTCCACCACGGATCCAGCAGGAACACGTAATCGGCTTCAGTCAGGTTCAGCCCGAAGCCACCGGCCTTGAGCGAAATCAGGAACACCGGTGCGGTGCCGTTCTTGAACTCGCTGACCACGTCGCCGCGGTTCCGGGTGCTGCCATCGAGGTAGCAGTACTCCACGCCCTCGGCATCCAGGCGCTCGCGGACCTTGCCCAGGAACCCCGTGAACTGGCTGAAGATCAGGGTGCGGTGACCTTCCGAGATGATGTCTTCAAGCTGTTCGAACAGCACGTCCAGCTTGGACGAGCGCACACCGGACAGCGAAGAGTCCACCAGCGACGCATCCAAACTCAGCTGCCGCAGCAACGTCAAAGACTGGAAGATCGTGAAGCGGTTTTTGTTGACGTCATCGATCAGTCCGAGGATTTTCTGACGTTCGCGCTGCAAATGCGTTTGGTAGACCTTCTGGTGCCGGGGGTTCAGCACCACTTCCAGCACTTGCTCCTGCTTGGGTGGCAGATCCTTGATGACCTGCTCTTTGGTGCGGCGCATCATCAGCGGGCGGACACGACGCCGGAGCTTGCCCAGCTGCGCCGAGTCACCGTTCTTTTCCACCGGCTTTTGGTAGTTCTCGGCGAACCTCTTGGGGCTCGGGAAGAGACCAGGGGCCACGATGGAGGTCAGTGCCCAGAACTCCATGAGGTTGTTCTCCAGCGGCGTGCCAGTGATGGCCAGCTTGAAACGGGCCGGCAATTTCCGTGCGCACTGGTAAGCCTTGGATTGGTGGTTCTTCACGAACTGGGCTTCGTCCAGCATCAGGCCGGCCCACTGGAACGACGCATAGGCGTCATAGTCAATGCGGAACAGCGCATAGGACGTAATAATGACGTCGGCACCCGCCAACGCTTCGACAGGGGACAGGCCACTCTTGGCGAAGGTTTCACCTACCGTCCGGACCACGAGTCCGGGGGCGAACCGTTCCGCTTCCAGCGCCCAGTTGCTGACCACGCTGGTGGGGGCAACCACGAGGAACGGGGCGCGCGGAGTCACCTCGGCAGAGGCGCCTTGCGCAGCAGCAGCAGTTTCCGCGGCCAAATCTTTCGCAGCGCAGATCAACGCGATGGCCTGCACGGTCTTGCCCAGGCCCATGTCGTCAGCGAGCACCCCGCCCAGGCTGTGCTTGTACAGGAAGCTGAGCCAGTTGAAACCCTCCAGCTGGTACGGACGCAGCTCAGCATTAAGGCCGGCCGGCAGCGGAAGCCCGGTCACGCCGTCGTCGAGCAGTCCACCCACCGCCTCGCGCCACGCAGCGGCCTGCTCATCCACAATTCCGAGCTGCGCGAGCTCGTCCCAGAGCCCGGCCTGGAAACGGCTGATCTGCAGGGTGCCGTCCTTGTTGTCCGGGTTGTCCTGCAGGGAGCGGGCTTCATCGATCAGGGCGCGCAACTGGTGGAGTTCAGGCAGGTCGAGCGAGAAGTACGCGCCGCTGGGCAGCAGCATGCGGCTCATCCCGGCTGCGAGCGCCGAGAACACGGCCGCGAACGAGACGGGTTCGCCTTCGAGTGTGATGACGATGCCGAGGTCGAACCAGTCGCCGCTGGCGGTTTCCTTGGTGGAAATGGACACGACGGGCGCTTCAGCGGCCTCGCGGTAATCGGCGATGTCACCGGACGTTTCAACCACGACGTCGGGCAGTTCCTTGAGCGCGGGCAGCACCTCTTCGGTGAAGGCGAGGGTGTCCAGGCCGCCCAGTTCGGCTGTGGCTGCCAGACGCGGCGCACCCCATCCGCCGGTTGCCGACTCCGCGAGCGCGGGAACCACGTCCCATGGCCGGCCGAGTGATTCAAGGATGCGGGCTTCTTCGGGGTCGTCGCGGTAGCCGCGGTCGTCCGGGTGCCGCCAGAGGGGCTGGGCCGTGACAAGCGTGCCCGAGGTGTAGTGCCACTCCCAGTGCAGTCGGACCTTGTGGTCGTTGCCGTAATTCGCGAGCAAGGACAGGCTGGGAACAGCCAGCGTGGGCAACTCGACGGACTCATCCGCCGCCTGCACCGGCGTGGATTGGCGCAGCTTGGGGTAGAAGGAGGTGAGGAACCGGCTTTCGTCCTCCGCCGGGATCTGGAGCGTCTGCCCCTCGGTAACGAATTCCAGCAGCTCGTCGGTGATGGCGCCCTCGATCGGGGCAAGGGTGATCAGGTTCTTCTGCTGCGGCACCCCCGGAAGCGTGTCCCCGGAGTGGGTGAAGAAGATGCCATTGGCCGGCTTTCCCAGGAAGCCAACGGTTCCAGGGTCCACGGCTTCCCCGCCGACCGTGACCGACGGCGCGAGCTGGAGGCCGCCGTCGTGCGTTGTGCTTTCGGTTCCGTTCGCGTCCAGGCGCGCCAGACTAAGTCCGACGACGGCGGGTTGCGTCTCGACGCGCACAGGCTCGCTTCCAGCGGAGTGGATGAGCGGGATGCCGGCTTTGGTGGCGTCGGCCAGGAGGGTCCACAGGTTCTTGGCTGCGAAGTCGTTCAGGCTCAGCCACATGGCGCCCGAGGGTTGCTGCCGGCCGTTGCTGGATCCGTGCGCGGCCAGGAAAGTCTGAAGCCACTCGACCTGGACTTCGTTGAATTCGCGCCGGAAGCTGACATAGCTCAGGTTGTTCCAGGACACGTCTCCGCGGATCCACTTGCCCTTGGCGCCCATCATGACCGGACGTGCCTTGAGTTGGCGGACGCTGCGCATGGGGTCTCGCCGGCCTGTGTAGGAGAAGTGGGCGGCGGGTTCTTCCACTTCGAATTGGAGGGCGAGTTGGATCCCCGCGGCGCTGGGCGCAGTTCCGGGCTTGGTGATCAGCCTGTTGAGGGCTTGTTCCCAGGCAGGGCGCGCCGAGCCGTTGGCCGAGGGCCTGGCGGTCTGGATGCCGGGCGCCTGGGACAGGAGCTGCGCGCGGATGGTGGGGTGGTCCTCCGCAGTGAAGAGCAGGGCCGCTACGTGCTTGCAGTCCTTGCGCACAGGGCAACTGCAGATACCCACGGTGCAGCTCCAGCCGGCGGGCTTACGGACCAGTTTTGCCGACGTCGAATATGGTTGCGGACCGTTGCCCCGGACCTTGCCGAGGAGCAGGCCGGTAGCCGAATCGAAGGAAATGCCGCTCACCCTGCTGCCCATGGCATAGGCCAGTCCGGCCGCCAGGGAGCGGTCGTTGATGGCTGGAGTCTGAATGGCCAGTTCCCAGGATTCGTCTGTGTGGGACGGCATGCGTCGGGCTACTTTCGGCAGGAGGTTATCTGCTCAATCTTAGTCAGCAGAAAACAGCTCCCAAACTTCGCCCTCCGTTAACCTCAACCTCGATTGCGGCGCCGCTCCCACGCGTACGTTGAAGATGTCCGGAGCGCCATCAGCTTTCAGCAGTGAGGATTCCCCATGACCATCAACGAGTACCCCGTGGTCCTGAACAAGACCAGCTTCGAAGCCGGAAACGCGGACGTAGTGGATTCCAACGTCACAGTTGTGAACCGGATGTACCAGGAGCTCCTGAACAGCGATGAGATCTCGTCCGCTGCACTCAACAGCTACTTTGTGGATTTCTACCTGACCCAGGCACTGTCCGGCGGTTTCGCCCAGTACGTTTTCACCGCCCCTGAGCGTGAAGAAGTCGATGCCTACGTCCGCGCGGGCCTTGAAGCAATGGGCGCCCAACTGCACCTTGACCTGTTCAACCGCACGGCTTGGGCATTTGACGCGCTGACGGAGGACGAAGCCGAGGCCTACCTCGACGGCGAACTGGACGAGTCCGAGACGCCTCCCGCCACCGTTGTTGCCTTGGACGAGCTCGACGGCGAGTTCGAAGCCCTGCTGGAAGAGGAGGACATCATCGACCTCAACGCTGCCTACCTTCGCGACCAGTCCGAACTGCTTGTCCTCTCCGATGAAGAGATTGAGGCACACATCGCCGCACAGGTTGCCAGGATCCCGGATCTGGCCGAGCGCCAGGCCGAGGCCGAAGAGGAAGCCCTGGCCAACGCCCCCGAGTTCGAGGTCATCATCCGCGAGCTCTGCGATGTGGCCGGGTATGCCCTGGAGAAGATCACGATGGGCGATCCCAACTACGAGCACGACGGTGTGAAGACCCTTGCCTGGCACTTCTCCACGGACCACGGCGACTACCTCATGATCGAGGACGACGACGAGGCCTTCATGATCCACCCGGAGACGAAGGAAATCATCGCCGCCGTAGAGTTCGAAGAGTCCGAGGAATTCGCCGACGCGTAAGCCCTTGGATGGGCCGGACGGCTGACATCCTACGCGTGCTGCGCCCCACCGTCCCCCTGGCCTCGCAAGCTCGGCCAAGGAACCCGGACGGCGTGGGCCCACTTCGTCGCTTTGACGCACGCTTCCGGATGCCTGCCGTTCGGCCCGATGTCCCGGATACCTCGGCGACACTCTCGGAGCTCTGGGAGGTGGGAATGGACTCGTGAGTAGACTCGACCAGTGCGAGCGTATTGGGAACTGGCCAAGTCATCATTCCGCCGCCATTCCACGTACCGTACGGCCGCCGTCGCCGGCGCTTTTACCAATTCGGTCTTCGGACTGATCCGGGCATCGCTGCTGCTGAGTGCAATTACGACGGCGGGTGGCGCCATCGGCGGCTACTCGGCAACGGAGGCGGCTACTTATGTGTGGCTGGGCCAGGCGCTTCTGGCACCTTTGGGGCTCTTTGGCACCGCTGAGTTGGCCGGTCGCGTGAAGTCCGGGGACATCGCCGTCGACCTTTCCCGGTCCGTCAACCTGACCGCGTCCTATTGGGCGCAGGACCTTGGCCGCGCCGCCTTCGACGTCCTTCCACGTGGACTGCCTCCACTCGTCGTAGGGGCCGCGGTGACTGGTCTGGCAATGCCGGGCACTCCCGGACCCTACCTGTTGGGGTTCGTGTCCATCCTGGCTGCCGTTTCCTTGAATTTCATGGGCTTCTTCGCCATCAACCTGCTGTCCTTCTGGGTGCTCGAAATCCGGGGTTTCTGGATGCTGTACATGGTGGTGATGAACCTGCTCTCCGGGTTCCTGGTCCCGGTCACCTGGTTCCCCGGGTGGCTGCTCGACTTTGCCCGGGCCACGCCGTTCCCCTCCATGCTTCAAACGCCCGTAGACATTCTTGCGGGAAGGACCGACGGCGCCGAAAGCCTTGCGATGGTGGGTCTCCAACTCCTGTGGCTGGCCGTGCTGTTGGTAGCGGTGCAGGTAATGGTGCGCTTCGGTTCGCGGAGGCTGGTGGTGCAGGGTGGCTAGCGCCCGCGACCCACACGCGCCGGTGACCACCCTGGTGCTCCTCAAGCTGCTCGTCTCGGCGCGGCTGCGCTCGCAGTTGGCCTACAGGGGCAGTTTCCTCTCCGACGTGGCCGGCCAGGTCCTCTTGGGAGTGACCGAGTTCGTGGAGCTCTATGCGATCGTCCACAACGTCCCAACATTCGGGGGCATGACCCTGGCGCAGACCCTTCTGGTATTCGGGCTTGCCTCCGTTGCCTTCGCCCTTGGTGACCTGCTGATGGGGGAGACCGACTCCATGTCTGAGACCATCAGGTCCGGCAAGCTGGAGGTGCTGTTGGTCCGGCCTTTGCCGGTACTGCTGCAATTGGCTACCTCAGATTTCCAACTGAGACGGGTTGGCCGGTTGTTGTTCGGAGCCGCCGCCTTGGTGGTGGCGTTACTGATCGCAGACGTCCAGTGGGACGCGGCCAAAATACTGTTGGCCACCATCACACCGCTTGCCGGGGCAGCCATCTTCTGCGCTCTTTTCCTCGGCGCAGGAGCGATGCAATTCTGGATCCTCGACGGCAGACAATTCGCCAACGCCTTCACCTACGGCGGGCGGTACGTGGCGTCCATGCCCGGGGCAGCCCTGTTCTTCCCGGTACAGATCCTTTTCACGTTCGTCATCCCCGCAACCCTGGTGGCCTACGCTCCGAGCCTGGTCATCCTTGGGCTCGACGGCCCTGCCGGCATCCCTGCCTGGACGGGTTGGCTGGGAGTCCCGACCGCCGTCGTCCTCAGCGGACTCATGCTGCTCCTTTGGCGGGCGGCCATCAAAAAGTACACCGGCGCAGGAGGCTGACATGCCCATTATCGAAGTGGAAAATCTGAGCCGGGGGTTCCAGGTCATGGAGCCAGCGGGTCGGTTCCGGCGGCGCAAGAAGACTGTGCACGCCGTCCGCGGGATCGACTTCACCATCGAGCCAGGAGAGGCAGTTGGCTACATCGGAGCCAACGGTGCCGGGAAGTCCACCACCATCAAGATGCTGACAGGTGTCCTGGTGCCAAGCTCGGGACGGGTGACCGTTTGCGGCTTTAACCCCGTGCCGCAACGCAAAGCGCTGGCCAGGAAGATCGGCGTCGTGTTTGGGCAGCGCTCGCAGCTTTGGTGGGACCTGCCGCTGCAGGACTCGTACCCGATCCTCGCCGCCATGCATCGAATGCCCGAGGCGCTCTGGAGGCCCAGGTTCCGTGAACTGTCCGATCAGATGGATCTGGGCGGTTTCCTCACCACGCCGGTCCGGCAGCTCTCCCTGGGCCAGCGCATGCGCGGGGAGGTAGCGGCTGCCCTGCTTCACAGGCCCGAGCTGGTGATCCTTGACGAGCCCACCATTGGCCTGGACATGATCAGCAAGGAGAAACTACGGCAGTTCCTGGACGCCGAGCGGCGCGCGAACGGCACCACGCTGCTGCTGACTACCCACGATATGAGCGACATCCAGCGTTTGTGCCAACGGGTCCTGGTAGTCGACGACGGCGCCATCGCCTATGACGGCCCGCTCACCGGTTTGGCTGAGGTTGCCGGAGCCGTGCGCACCATGGTGGTGGACCTTGCCGCCCCCGTGCACTCACCTGATCTGCTGGCACTGCCTGATGGCGCAGTACACCAGGGCATCGAGGCCGACGGAATCCGGCACAGCGTCTCCTTCGATCCCCGCAGGCTCTCGGCAGCCACCGTGCTTGCTGCCATCTCCAGCCGGGCCGAGGTGGCCGACCTGTCACTTCACGAACCAGACATCGAACACCTGGTCCGGCAGTTGTACGGCAGCGCCCGGAGCTAAGGGCTTGGCTGTCTGGAGGCCCTGCGTAGCTTGACGAAGCCCCAGATGATGGACGCCTGCCAACAGACAAGCAGGCCTATCCAAATCCAGTCAAAGCCTCGGCTTGCAGCGTTGATGACCATGGCTATGGCGCCCAAGGTCCAGGCAGTCTCCTGTAATGCGAGGAATCCCAAATTCGGCGGATTCCTGGTGCTCGTGCTTTCTGCCATTTTCTCTCCCCCTGAGTGGCTTGCTGCCAGCCTAGCTGAGCATGGGCACGGGACCCTCTTGCGCGAGGTCGCGGCAAGCCTGCGGGCACGTAGGGAAGCTTCCGGCGATATCGCGGGCTTCCCTCGGCACAGTCGGACCGAGCTATCCACATAGGGCGATTCCGCCCTCGTGCAGCTTCCCAGCCGTTGCCAAGCTGGGCCAATGAATCCAACATCGACTGAAGTCACCATCCGCCCAGCCCGTCAGCTCCCTGTGCGTGGATATATGTGGCGAACCGACGAGTTGCTTCGCATAGGTCTCAACAGCCGGAACATCAAAAGGCTGGTGGGCACAGGCGAACTGCGTCGTTTGAGGTATGGCTGCTACATCCGGGCCAGCAGATGGGACGGATTGGGTCCAAGGAGGCAGGCCTTGGAACGCATTGTGGCGCACGCTCATGGAACCCTGACAACATCAACCGGCGGGTTCGTCTATAGCCACCTCTCCGCGGCCCGGCTCCACGGTCTCTTCATCTGGGGTGTGGATGAGAAGGTGCATATCCTGCAGGGCACCAGGCCTTCTTCGGACCGGTGGGGCAAGGATGTCCGGGGACACACGGAGAGCTTCACTGAAGACGAAATCGTGATGGTTCGGGGCCTGCGGGCCACCTCGCTTGAGCGCACCATGTTTGATTGCGCCAGGATGCTTAGCTATCCAAAAGCGCTGGTGATCATGGACCACGGACTGCGATTGGGCGCGGACATCCAATTACTCTCCAGGATGCTGGCGGCGTCCAGCGGAAAACGTGGTGTCCGTACGCTGCGCAAGGCCCTGGAGAACGCGGATCGGCGCTCGGAGTCTGCCGGGGAGACGCTCTCCCGGGAGCTGATGCAGAGGTTATGCATCAAGCCCCCTCAGCCACAGTTCGCGGTTCTGTCCCGCGTTGGCCGCCATCGTATGGATTTCGCTTGGGAAGAAGAAAAGCTGGCTCTGGAATTCGACGGGCGAACAAAGTACTTCGACTACCAACCCACGGAAGAGGTCATTTTCAAGGAACGTCAACGGGAGAAGGCGCTCATGGAAGATGGCTGGCGCTTCATCCGCATCGAGTGGAAGGACCTGTACCAGGAGCGGGCTTTCAAGGAACGCATCCTCCGTGCGCTCAGATGATGGCGGCGGTGCCCAGTTCGCGGGAAGCCCGCGAGTTCCCCTGCAAATTTGCAGGGGTATTGGCAGGGTTCCCGCGAACTCGGCGCGAGGGGCGACAGGGTTCCCCCGAACTCGGCGCGAGGGGCGACAGGGTTCCCGCGAACTCGGTGGTGGTGGTCCCGAACCTCAGTATCCCGACGCTGCCGCGCCCTTGATCATTTCGCCAGTCGGGCTGACAAGGTACCAAACGCCGCCCACCCCTTGGCCGGTAACGTCGCCGGCGGCCTTGTCCTTGGCGTAGTAGTACAAGGGCATGCCGTTGAGCGTGACCTGCTTCTTCCCGTCAGGCGTTGCGATGGTTCCCACAGTTCCGCTGACGCCATCAACGCCCGGGCTATCCGACGTCGTCGTAAAGACGGGCCAAGCCTGCAGGCAGGCGCCGGTGCATGCGCTGGTTCCCGAGTCCTTAACGTCCTTGGTGAAGAAATAGAGGCTCATGCCTTTGCTGTCCACCACGATCTGCCCGGCGCTGGATGAGGCTGTTTTCATCTCAGCGGCAGCAGAGCTGGTCATCGTGTCCGTGGTCGGGGCACTGGATGCCGGGGACGCGGACGAGGACGAGGAAGAGGAAGAAGCGGCCGGGGGAGTTGAAGTACTCGTTCCCGAACTGCCGCCGCACCCCGCCAGTGCTGCTGCAACGATCAATGCACCCAGACCAAAGCCAACTTTGTTTTTCATGTCCAGCTCCTTGTGACGAGCCGGTCGGGATGGGCCGGCGCTAACCCCTACGACGCCGGCAGGGTGAGAATGGTTCAGGGCTGCTGAACCTTTTTGCGGCCCGGCGCGTCGTATAGGCGAAGGCTGCTGAAGAGGGAGGTGCCGATGCCGTTGGACGAAGATGTGGTGGCTGCGATTTATCGCGATCACGGCACCGCCCTGAAACGCTTCGTGGTCAGCTGTACCTCGGACACGCACCAGGCCGATGACGTGGTGCAGGAAACCATCCTCCGGGTCTGGCAGCACGCACCTCAGATCACGGGAAGTTTGCGCAGCTACCTTTTCAGGACGGCCCGGAACGTGATCATCGACAACTACCGGAAAGCCCAGCGGCGTCCCCATGAGACCGGGGAGTACGACCTCCCTGACAACTCAGCGGCCGAACGTGTTGACGAGCTCCTGAACCGGGTGCTCATGGAGGAGGCCCTGCTCAGGCTCAGCGTCGAGCACCGGGAGGTCCTGGTGGCTCTGCACTACCAACGGTTCACGGTGGTGGAAGCAGCCCTCCAGCTGAACATCCCGGCCGGAACAGTGAAATCCCGGGCTTTCTACGCGGTGAAAGCCCTCCGAACAATCCTCGATGAAATGGGGGTGGAACGATGAACGGCAACTCCGTCCACCAATTGTTGGGCGCCTACCTGCTGGGTGGGCTGGAACCTGGCGATGTCCGCGCCTTTGAGGACCACCTTGACTCCTGCGCCGACTGTCGGCAGGAACTCGAGGAGCTCGCAAGCCTCCCGGCACTCCTGGATGCGGTGCCGGCCGCGGATGCCGTGGCACTGACTGCCGCGGGATCCTCGTCCCTTGCGCCGTTGGCCCCTGAGCCCGAACCACTTCCGGAGAAGGTCCTGGTTGATCTTGCAGTCCGCAGGCGGAAATCACGACGCCGGTGGGCGGCTTTCGTGGGTGCCGTTGCCGCTGCTTGCCTCGCCGTCGGTTTCCTGGCCGGGCCGTTGTTCAACCAGCCTCCGAAACCGGATGCGAGCTATTCGGTGCAATCCGACGGCGGCTTGCAGCTCACGGTGGGCATGGTCAAGAAAACGTGGGGCACGGAGTTGGACGTTGAGGGCCGGAGCATGCCCCTTGAAGGCACTCTGTACTTGTGGGTCAAGGGCCGCGACGGGGCCGAAGAACGCACGTGCGGGTGGACGGCAACGCCCAGTGGGCGGATCAAGATCACCGGGGCGACCCCTGTGCAGTTGGCGGGCATCGCCGGCGTTGAACTCCGGGACGAGGCCCAGAAGACGGTGGCATCGATTTCGGTGCCGTGAATCGTCGGGTGCCCTGAATCTCTCGGTGCCCTGAATCGTCGGGTGCCCTGAACCTAGCCGCCGCTCGCCTGGGCCTTCAGTTCGGCGACCAGTGCAGGATCCTCGCACGCCCTTGCGAAAGCTTCGATCCGCCGTTCAATCTCGCGTCCGAGCAACCAGCTGCCGATTCGCTCCGCCACGGGCTTGAGGAAAGCCGGGCGGCACGAAAAGGTGTACTTCCAGACTGCCCGGGTGCCGCCGTCGTCCGGGGTGAAGCGCCAGCCACCGCCGAAGTTGTCGAAGAACCAAGGGCCCGAAACCATGGTCATGCCCACGTTGCGCGGGGGAGTGTAGGAAACATACTCGCTGACCATCTTCAGGCCCATGCGCGAAACAGTCCGGGTCCGCACGCCCTTTCCCGCCGCTTTGGCTCCATCCATGAAAGCCTGGGCGGAAATGAAGGGGTCCCACTTGAGCCGGAACGCGCCCGTTGTCTGGGAGAGTGCAAAAGCGGTTTCGGGGTCCAGCCGGATAAAACGTTCAGCCCGTACCTGTGGCATCAGAACCCCTGCCCTGATCCCAGTACCAGGAACACCATGAAGGCAATGCCGAAAACGTTGACCGCCATGATCGCCAACCCGATGATTCCGGTGATGCGGCCCGCGCTCATTCGGCCAGCACGGAAGACGGCAACTAGCCCACAGATCACGGCCACGATGGCCAGCAGGACCGCGACCCCGACCAGGATCAATGCGCCGATCCACCATGCCTGGTTGTCCGGGTTGTAACGGCTTATTGACGAGGCGATGGCCGCCAGACCGAGGGGAATGCTGACCACCGCGGCAATGGGCGACAAGACTGCCGAGACAATGCTGGTGATGCCGGCACCCAGCCCGCGGTTGCCCCGCCTCTGCGGCTGTTGGTAGTAGTCGACCGGTGGCTGGTAGCTCATGATTCCCCCAAAAGTCCGTTGACTAGAGCTTGCGATACGTGAGGTCGAAGATCATACGACCGGCTTCGTGGGCTTTGTTCTCGAAGCTCGTGCGGATCCGGCCATCGAACCGGGGAGCCCAGCCGCCTTCCTCATCCACGCCCTCATTGGGACCGGTGTGCTCGGTGCTGACGGGCGCCCGGCCCTCCCTGACCGGTGCACCGCCTACAACGGATTCGACGCCGGATTGCCACACCTGGGTCAGCGGGCTCTCCTCGCCGCTGCGCTCGCCTTCGTGCATGTTCTCGAACTCGGTGGACCCTGCCAGGACTTCGCGGACATGTACGGCGTAGTTGGACCAGTCGGTGGCGATCCTCCAGTAGCCGCCCTTTTGGAGTGCCTTGGCTGCAACGGAGGCGAAAGCCGGCTGGATGAGCCGGCGTTTGTGATGGCGTGCCTTATGCCAGGGGTCCGGGAAGAACACCCACAGTTCGCTGACTGACCCTGCGGGCAGCATGGATTCGAGGACCTCCGGGGCATTGGCTTCCACCACGCGCACGTTGGTCAGGCCCCGGCTGTTGATCTTGATGATGGTGTTCGCCAAGCCCGGCGTGTAAACCTCCACCGCCAGGAAGTCCTTGTCCGGGTTCTGCTCGGCGGCATGGACCACGGCGTCCCCCAGTCCGGAACCGATCTCCACGATCAGTGGCGCTTTGCGACCGAAGACGGCCTCGGCGTCGAAGGTGTAATCCGGGTGCACGGACGTGTTGGCGACGTGCCGGGGGACCTGGATTGCCCAGCGCTCGGCGTGCTCTTCCCAAGCCGCCTGCCTCCGGCCCTGCAAACGGGTGCCGCGGCGCACGAAACTGACCGGCCGGCCACCGTAGGTGCCGAAGGAAGCCTGGCTGCCGGGGGTGACGGGGCGCGGGGAATCTGGGGTTTCACTCATCACTTCCAGAATACTTGGGTTCGGGTGGCGGCTCTGCAGAGGGGCCCCACCCTCGTGCCCTCCAGGACAGCACGCACCTAAGACGGGGCTAGTCCCGGGATTGCGGCCGGTCGCGTCGCAGGGCAGAAAGAGTCGCTTCAAGCGGATCGATGCTCGTGAGAGCCATCTGGCCCGCCCTGAGCAGCCAGAGTTCTTGGATGGCTCGCCCCGCAAGCGAAGCAGACTCCCAGAGAATCACGGATTCCAGCACGATCATGTCCGTTCGTCTGCTGACGTCCCCGCGGCTAAACAGTCGGAACTCCGAATCGAACCCACCGAGCTGCGCCAGATGCCTCATGACGGGATACCAGTTCAGTTTTGTCTGGGACCTTTTCATCCCATCTCCAAAAGAGCGAACGAAGAGATGAGCCGCGACGACGTCGGGATCTGCCGCCTCGACGTCCGCTAATCCGTCAAAAACCCTCTGGCTATATTCCATTCGGTGAGTCTACGAGGAACCTGAACGTTGGTTGGTTCACCGTGTCCCATTTCCTTGGAAGGAGCACGCTCGTTCGGCACGCTTCCTCATCCGCGAAAAACCAAAGTCCGTCACTGACAGAATAGGACGTGTGACCTCCTCGAAGATCCCCGGTAATGCAGAGAAGCCAGTCTTCCCCGACCTCACAGTCGACGCCGAAATCGACGACGTTCCCGCCGCGAACCCCACGCAGCTAAGGGGCAAGCGCGGCCTGGTCTACCTCGGTATCTGCCTGGTCCTCATCGGCCTGAACCTGCGCACGGTCTTCTCCAGCTTCTCCGCGGTCCTTCCGGAAATAACGTCCGACGCCGGTCTGCCGGGCTGGTCGCTGGTGGTCCTCACCACGGTGCCGGTCACCCTGCTGGGAGTCTTCGCGCCGCTTGCCCCCATCCTGGCCCGCAGGTTCGGCGCGGAACGGGTTCTTTTGGGTGCCATGGCCGTCCTTACGGCGGGCCTACTGCTCAGGCCCTTGGACATCCCCGGAGCAGGCCATCTGCCTGCGCTTCTCGCGGGTACGGCGGCCAGCGGTGCCGCGATCGCGCTCTGCAACGTGCTTCTTCCGGGCGTGGTCAAGAGGGATTTCCCACACCGCCTGGGTTTGATGGGCGGCCTCTACACCACGGCTATCTGCGCGTCAGCTGCCTTGGGAGCGGGCTTCACGTATCCGGTCTTTACGGCAACCGGCCAATGGACTTCGGCGCTGTGGTTCTGGGTGGCGCCTGCCGCCGTCGTGCTTCTGCTGTTCCTGCCGCTGGCCATCCGGCAGCCGTCCGTCAAGCACCAGGCCGTCCACGGCGGCGTGAACGTGTGGCGCTCGGCAGTGGCCTGGCAAGTAACCATGTTCATGGTGCTGCAGGCCATGATGTCTTTCAGCGTGTTCGCGTGGATGGCGCCGATCCTGCGTGACCGGGGGATCGACGGCGCAACGGCCGGGCTCATTGTTTCCGTGTCGATCGTGCTGCAGATGCTCGGCTCCCTGTTTGCTCCGGCCCTGGCGACGCGCTTCAAGGACCAGCGGATCATCAACATGGTGGTGGCCTTGATGACAGGTGGCGGCTTCGCGCTGACGATCTTCGGGCCCACCGAATTCATCTGGGTGTGGACCGGCCTCAACGGACTGGGGCAGGGGTCACTGACTGCGGTGGCCCTGACCATGATCATGGTCCGCACCCGGGACGCCCACACTGCCGCGCACCTTTCCGGGATGATGCAGGGCGTTGGCTACGGAGTGGGTTCCGCCGGGACGCTTATGGTGGGGCAACTGCACCAGGCCACAGGCGGCTTCGCGGCGGCCGGCATCCTGTTCCTGATCGTAGGTTCGTTGGCGGCGTTCTTCGGCTACCGGGCTGGCCGGGACCGCTTCGTTTAACCCAAGTAAGTAACAGCAGATGTCGTTTTGAGCCCTCAAAACGACATCTGCTGTTACTCAGTTGGGTGAACCTAGACGGTGAGGTCCTTGCCCTTCGTCTCCGGGATCGAGAACGCGAACACGATGCCCACCAGGAGCAGGATCACGGCGTACACGTTGAACAGGTAGCCCTGCCCGACGCTCCCGAGCCAGGTCTGCAGGTAAGGGGCCGTGCCACCGAAGACCGCCACGCAGATGGAGTACGGAACGCCGACGCCGATGGTCCTGATGTGGGTGGGGAACAGTTCGGCGTACACAGCCGGGACGATCGCGGCGCTGCCTGCGATGAAGAACAGCATCACGGACATGGACACGGCCAGCTGCCACGGTGAGTCTTTCAGTAGCCACGTCATGGGGAAGTGCAGCAAGGCGGCTCCGGCGGAGGACACGATGATCACGGGCTTGCGGCCGATCCTGTCGGAGAGCTTGCCCCAGAACGGCAGGGCGGCGATGAACACGACGTTGGCGATCACTCCGGCCCAGAGTGCGGCGCCGCGGTCCATTTTCAGCGCTGTGGCCGCGTAGCTCGGCGCCACGACACCCCAGATGTAGTAGACCACCGTGAGGCCAACAGTGAGGCCGATAACCTGGAGTGCCTGCTTGCGGTACTTGACGATCTGCGGCCAGATCGGCAGGCGCTTCTCGTTGGGAGCCTCGGCCTCGAACGCTTCGGTTTCCTTCATCTTGGCCCGCATGAACAGGGCGTAAATGCCCAGCGCGCCGCCGATCAGGAACGGAATCCGCCAACCCCAGGCACTCATCTCCGCCTTGCTGAGGACGCCGGTGAGGATGGCGCCGAGCAAGGTGCCCGCCAGGATGCCGGCGGTGCCGGAGGTGTAGATGAGGGTGGCCCAGAAGCCGCGCTTCTCCTTGGGGGCCATTTCAGAAAGATACGTTTGCGACGACGGCAACTCGCCACCGTGCGCCAGGCCCTGGATCAGGCGGGCAATCAACAACATCACCGAGGCGAACGCGCCCACGGCTTCGAAGGTCGGGGCCACGCCGATCAGCAGGCTGCCCAGTGCACCGAGGGCAACTGCAACAGTCATGGAGGTCTTGCGGCCGATCCTGTCGCCGATCCAGCCGAAGACGAAACCGCCGAACGGCCGGGCAACAAACCCGACGGCGAAGATCGCCAACGTGGACAGCACGGCTGAGGTGGGGTCGGCCTGGCTGAACAGGGCACTGGCGATGAATGGCGAGAACGTGGCGTAGATGGCCCAGTCGTACCATTCAACGGCGTTGCCGATGCCGGTTCCTATAAGCGTGCGCACATGGGACTTGTGGACCTTGACGTCGGGGGACGTTCCTACGGTGGCGGTCATGTGGTTCTCCAAGGGGGTGGGAGGCTAGTTGCCGGAGAGGGTTGCGATGCGGGATACGGCGAGCTCTGCGTACAGGGCCGCGCCGTCGGTGAGGACGCCGTCGTCGAACGTGGCGTAGGGCGAGTGGTTGAACGGCGACGTCGTGTGGTCGGCTCCGGGGGCGACCGCGCTGAGTCCCACGAAAGTTCCGGGGACTTCGGCCAGGACCCGGGAAAAGTCCTCCGAGCCGCTCAGCGGAGTGGCCATCCGGGTGTGCCGGGACTCGCCGAACATGCCGGCGATGACCTTTTCCGCGGTGGCGGTCTCGTCGTCGTTGTTGATGGTGAGGGGGTATTCCTCCTGATAGTGCACGTCAGCCTCCAGACCGTGGGCTGCCGCGATGCCGTGGAGCAGCCGCGGTACTACTTCCATCATCTTCCTGCGGGATTCCTCGGAGAAGGTCCTGATGGTGGCTTCGATCCGGGCGGTCTCGGGGATCACGTTGCGCTTGGTTCCGGCGTGGAGGACTCCCACGGTCAGGACTACGGGATCAAACATGTTGAACTGCCGCGTGACCATGACCTGCAGGGCCGTGACCATTTCGGCGGCGGCCGTGACGGGGTCCTTGGCCGAATGCGGGGCTGAGCCGTGCCCTCCTGCGCCGAGGACTGTCACCACCAGTCCGTCCGATGAGCTGAGCATGACGCCGGGCTTGGTGACAAAGTGGCCGTGGGGTTCCAGCGACGAGAAGACGTGCATTCCGTAGGCGGTGTCGGCGCGGCGGCCGGCGGCATCCAGGACACCCTCCTTGATCATGTAGCTGGCGCCGTCGAAGCCTTCTTCGCCGGGTTGGAACATGAGGATGACGTCGCCGGCCAGCTGGTGCTGCCGCTCGGCAAGGAGGGTGGCGGCGCCGGCGAGCATGGAGGTGTGGAGGTCATGGCCGCAGGCGTGCATGGCGCCATCCACACGTGAGGTGTAGTCAACGCCGGTGGTCTCCTGCACAGGAAGGCCGTCCATGTCCGCGCGCAACAGCACCACGGGCTTCTCGGCCGAAGCGTGTGCCGCGCCGCCGCGCAGAACCGCGGTGACCGACGTCGTTTCCTTCCCGAGGGTGATCTCGTACGGAAGTCCGTCCAGCGCTTTAAGCACCTTCTCCTGGGTGCGGGGAAGTTGCAGCCCGATCTCCGGTTCGCGGTGGAGGTCGTGGCGGAGGCGGACGATGTCCCCCTGCAGTTCCTTGGCGTCGGCGACGATGGTCATGATTCTCCTGGATCTATCCGGTTATGTGTTCCTCATGCCATTCTGGGGTGACCTGCTTCACATGTCTGGAAACAACTGTAAATATGCATTAACGGACTCAAAACAGCAGGATTCATGCGCTCATCTGGGAGAATCAACTCATGGAGCTCAGTGAAGAAGATCTACGCCTGGTCAATGCATTACAGATCTCGCCACGTATCAGCTGGTCCGACGCCGGCAGTGTGCTGGGCGTCCACGCCACCACTCTCGCATCGCGCTGGGACCGGCTCAGGGCCGCCGGCGCAGCCTGGACCACCGCACACCTGATGGGCGATCCCAAGGACATGTGCCTTGCCATGGTGGACATCGACTGCGAAATGCACCTGCGGCCCGACGTCACAGCCGCGGTCGCGCAACTTCCCGAGGTGATCACAGTGGAAGAAGCAGCCAGCAACCGCGACCTGACATTGACGGTGATCACCCCGGACCTGGAACAGTTCAGCACCCACGTTTTGCCCCGCCTCAAGGAAGTGCGGGGGCTGACCAAGTACCACACGGCACTCTGCACCCGTATCCATACAAGCGGCTATGCGTGGCGGCTGAACGTGCTCAGCAAGGCCGAGCAACAGGCCTTGCGGGCGCTCGCCGGTCCTGAGTCTGCCAACCCGTCAGCCCCGGACAAGGTAGTGGCCCCGCTGCCCGAGACCCACCTGGCACTCATCCCGTTCCTGGCGCGGGACGGACGCGCCACGGCAGCAGAGATCGCCAGGGCGCTGGACCGCAACCCCGCCACCGTCCAGCGCCAACTCGGGCGCGTGCTGGCCAGCCGGATGCTGTCCTTCCGCTGCGAAATTGCCCAACAGTTCTCAGGATTCCCCATCACGGTGCAGTGGTTCGCGAATGTCCCGGCAGGCCAGCATGAGGCTGCGGCCACCGAGCTCAGGGCCATCCGCAATGTCCGCTTCTCCGCGTCCACCACGGGGCGGACCAACTTCACCATGATCATGTGGCTGCGCTCGCTGGCCGACGTCATGGAAATGGAGCTCACCATCCAACAACGGATCCCGGGCATCGAACTCGTGGAAAGCGTGGTGATGCTGAACACCGCAAAGCGGGTGGGGTGGATGCTGAACCCCGATTCGACCGCCACAGGAACAGTAGTGCCGCCCTACGGTGACTTGTTGCCGGAGGGTGTCTAAACGTGTTTCGTGGCCCGCAGAACGGTGTCCAAAGTGGTGCCGGATTCGCCGCTGGGCCCTGAAACGGTTCGTTCCCTGTCTGTGAGGACATTGACGAACCACGGCTCGCGATCCAGCCGCAACGCGCCAGCCAGCTGTTCGGGAGTGAAAAACATCCCGGGCTCGTGATGATGCTGACTCCAGGAGGGGAGGCCGTGCGGGTGATGACCGACCACCAGCAACGTTCCGCCAGGGGCCACGGCAGCCGCCGCTGAGGTGACGGAGTCACGCCACGGCAACAGGGGCGAGTGCAGGAACTGCGCCGAGACCAGATCGAACTCCGGTTGCGCATCCCATTCGGTAAGGTCCTGTTGCTGCCACATGATCCGGTCGGCGACTCCCGCCTCCTCGGCGTGCACGGCCGCCCGTTCAAGCGCGACGGCGGACACGTCCATTGCGGTGACGGTCCAGCCCTGCTTCGCGAGCCAGATGGCATCGCCACCCTCCCCACAGCCCAGGTCCAGGGCTGTGCCGGGTTTCAGTCCTGCAACTTCCGCCACCAGCTGCGGATTCGGATTCCCGCTCCAAATCTTTGGCCGCTCCCGGTACATTCCGTCCCACATGTCCACGGCGTTGTCTGCATCCTTGTGGAGGTTAAGTCCGCCTTGCTGGGCGCCTTCGTGCTGGTGGCCATGCTGGTGCGTGGCTGCGCCGGCGGGCTGTTCACTGAGGTGGGTTCCGGCGTCGTGCGTCTGTTCAGTCATGACCCAAGCGTCCCGCGAGGCGGCCGCCAAAGGCAATGCCCTTTGCTATTTCGGCAAGTTCAGGGTTGCAACCGGGGATGGTTTTTCCAATCGATGGTGGGTATTCTCTGACCCACACGCGCCTTTTGGAGAATCACGGCGCCTGAAAATTGGGGGATTTCATGGTGTTGCCAGCGCGAAAATCCAGTCTTAGGGCCGTCCTGTCAGGTGCCCTTGCGGCCTTGGTGTTTGTGGCATCAGTGCCGACGTCGCAAGCGGCTCCACCGGTGTCCGACGCCGCGGGGTTGGCAGCACCTGTGGCAATCCAGACGGCCAACCGATCAGATCCCAAAAAGATCGACGTGGCCCGCCCGCGGTTTGTGGAACTCAGTAAAGATGGCACGAGGCTCTTCGTGGCGAGCCCCGAGGGCCTTCTTTCCGTGGTGGATACGGCCCAGGGAGCAGTAACCAAGACCGTGCAAGCCGAGCCCACCACGGCCTTGGTGCTGAGCTCGAACGGATCAACGGCATTCATGGCGACGGGTGACAACATCACGATCATCGACACTGCAGCAATGGCCATTGAGGCAGTGGTCCCCATGGACGATGGGGTAGCCGGGATGGTGCCCAGCCCCGACGGAACGGAGTTGTACGTCGGGCTAAAAACCGCAGGCGTGAAGGTTGTCGATGTTGCCCAAGGCGAGGTGGCAGCCCAAATACCTGCTGGCGGCAATATCACCAAACTGATAGCTACGCCCGACGGGGC
The DNA here is from genome assembly GCF_029952445.1 of Paenarthrobacter nitroguajacolicus. GTDB lineage: Bacteria > Actinomycetota > Actinomycetes > Actinomycetales > Micrococcaceae > Arthrobacter > Arthrobacter nitroguajacolicus_B. The sequence goes on from NZ_JAQPPK010000003.1 coordinate 222,569, forward strand.
GAAGATCTATGCCCTCCGAGGAGCGGAGGTAGCCGTGATTGATACGAAGAGCGGCTCAATTCTGGACACCACCCCAATGACCGGGACGGACGGCACCCTCTCACCGGACGGAACGCGCCTGGTCACGGTGCACGGATGGGGACTGTCCGTCATAAACACCGCCACTGATACGGTCCTGGCCACTTTTTCAACGTTCTTGGAGCCGTCCGCACCCGTTTTCACTCCGGACAGCAAACGCGCCTTCTTCGAAGACCACGGCCAACCCTATTACCCGTCGCCTGGCCGGCGGGTGATAAACAATCCGATGGTGTCCCAGCTCAACCTCGAAACCCTGACGGTGGGGCAGGCCACTCCGGACAGGCAGGAGTGGAGCACTATTGTCATGCACCCGGATGGAACGCGGCTTTATCGCTCCCAGTCAACGGTGATCCAAGAATGGGGTGCCAGGTCCGATGGGTCCTCCATCCCGCTGGTAGAAGAGGTCCAACTGGGTGTATCCGCGTCCGTCCGGCAGATAGCACCGGACGGATCCCAGCTTTATGCCGCTGCCTTTGACGGGAACGCCATCTGGGTGCTGGACACCTCCGGCCCGCCACGGAACGTGTGGAAGGACTATAACTCCGACGGCGCCACCGACGTCCTTGCGCGGGACGGTGAAGGCGTTTTGTGGCTCTACCCAGGCGACGGAAAGCGGGGATGGCTGCCACGGTCGGCGGTGGGTTCAGGATGGAACGTCATGAGCCTCATTCTGTCCCCCGGTGACTTCAACGCAGACGCGCATGCTGACGTGCTGGCACGTGATGCTGCCGGGGACCTCTGGCTGTATCCAGGGAACGGCAGTTCGGGTTGGCTCCCCAGGACCAAGGTAGGCGTGGGCTGGAATGCCATGACCGCCGTCGTGACCCCCGGCGACTTTGATGGTGACGGCAAGGCGGACGTCCTGGCGCGTGACGCCGTTGGGGACCTCTGGCTGTACCCAGGCAACGGCGCGGGTGGCTGGCTTCCGCGAACCAAAGCAGGAAGTGGCTGGAACCAAATGACCACCATTCTGGGGCCCGGGGAGTTCGGGGCGCCGGGAGCGGACATTTTGGCCAAGGACGCAGCCGGCACCCTGTGGCTTTATGAAGGGAACGGCACGGGCGGATGGCTGCCACGCAAACAGGTTGGGACAGGCTGGAACGTCATGACGGCGCTGGTGACACCCGGCGACGTCAACAGCGACGGGCAGCCCGATGTCCTGGCGCGCGATGCCATCGGAAATCTCAAGCTTTATAGCGGAACGGAGTCGGGAGGCCTGCAAGCGGACCTGCAGGTGGGGGCTGGCTGGAACGTCATGACCGCCATCCTCTAATGCTGCTCCGTGGCTTGGTTCCAGCGCTGCGCCCCCGCCCCGGAGGCGCCGAGCTCGTCCGAAGGATTCTGCAGGGTGCACGACTTCAGGCTCAGGCAGCCACAGCCGATGCAGCCATCAAGGTCGTTCCGGAGGTGCTGCAATGCCGCGATCCGCTGGTCGAGTTCCTCCCCCCAGCGCAGCGACAACTTGCTCCAGTCCCGTTTGGTGGGCGTGCGGCCTTCCGGCAACGAATCCAGGGCCTCCCGGATGTCCTTCAGCGGCAAGCCCACCCGCTGCGAGGTCTTGATGAATGCCACGCGCCTGAGTGTGTCCCGCCGGTAGCGGCGCTGGTTGCCCGCAGTGCGCTCAGCCTCGATGAGCCCGTTGCGCTCGTAGAAGTGAAGGGCCGACGGCGACACTCCGCTGCGCTCGGAAAGCTCACCGATGGTGAGGGGCCGGTGGGCGGGCGCTGCGGGCATGGGGCTGCTTCCGGTAGTGGTTTGCTGGATTGACCTCAACATTAGTTGAGGTTCTAGGCTGGCGTCCATGACCTCTGACACCTCAACGGCCGGGATTCTGGGCCGCCCCTACCTCCTTGCCACCGTGGGAGCGTGCGCGCTGGTGTTCCTCAGTGCGTTCGAGTCGCTCGCGGTGACAACCATCATGCCGCTCGTGAGCCGTGACCTGGACGGAGCCAGCCTCTACGCGCTGGCCTTCGCCGGACCGCTGGCCACCGGTGTGATGGGCATGGTGGCGGCGGGCAACTGGTCCGACCGTCGAGGTCCGGCCGCGCCCTTGTACTCATCGGTGGCCTTGTTCGTCATGGGCCTGCTGATCGCCGGTATGGCCGGAAGCATGGAGATCCTGGTGCTGGGCCGGCTGGTCCAGGGCTTGGGCGGCGGCGCGATGACTGTGGCCCTCTACGTTTTGGTGGCCCGGGTCTACCCTCCGGCGCTGCACCCCAAGATCTTTGCCGCCTTCGCCGCATCCTGGGTGGTCCCTTCCCTGGTGGGGCCCTTTGCCGCGGGTGTCGTTGCCCAGTTAAGCAGTTGGCACTGGGTGTTCCTTGGTGTTGTGGGACTGGTTGTGCCCGCATTGCTGATGGTGGTGCCGGCAGTACGGGCGATGAACTCCGAGCCTGCCGCTGAAACGGTTCCGTGGGCCTTCGGGCGCATGGGCTGGGCGGCGCTCGCAGCCGTTGCCGTCCTTGGGCTGAACCTGTCCGCCGAGGTTCCGGGCGTGGGCGGGGTGATTGCCGCCGTCGCGCTTGTCCTGGCGCTGGTGGCTGTTCGGCCGTTGGTGCCGCGAGGGACCCTGACGGCCCGGCGGGGATTGCCCAGCGTGATCCTGGTCAGGGGCCTGGCCTCCGCGGCGTTCTTCGGGGCCGAGGTGTACCTGCCGTACCTGCTGACCGAGCGTTACGCCTTCACGCCGACGTTCGCCGGGCTGACCCTGACCGGTGCGGCACTGGCGTGGGCCGGGGCGTCGGCGATCCAGGGGCGGTTGGGGATCCGGATGCCTGATGGTCTCGCCATCAGGATCGGGGCGGCGCTGGTGCTGGTGGCCATCGTCTTGACGCTCGCGACCGCCACGTTTGCCCTGCCCGCGGGCGTTGCCATCGGCGGCTGGATCCTGGCCGGCGGCGGCATGGGGCTCATGTACCCGCGGCTTTCCGTCATGACATTGGCGCTGTCCAGCGAGGAAAACCAGGGCTTCAACAGTGCAGCAATGTCCATCTCCGACTCCCTCGGCGGTGCGCTGTCGCTGGCTGCCACGGGCCTGGTCTTCGCGGCATTTACGACGACGAACCCATTTGCGGGGGTCTTCGCACTGACGGCGGTCATCGCCGTCGTCGGGGTTGTGATGGCGCCGCGGGTCGCCGCCCGCAAGGGCGCATCCGGCACCCGGACCGCCCAACCCGAACTCACGCACCACCCCTAACCCCCAGTTGTGAGGCCTGCTTTGCGCGTTTTGCGGGCCTGGAAGCACGCAAAGCAGGCCCCGCAACGCCAGGTGGGTTCGTTGTGAGGCCCGCTTTGCGCGTTTTGCAGGCCCGGAAGCGCGCAAAGCGGGCCCCGCAACTCTGGCCGATGCAAGGCTCCACCCTAATCACTGCTAGACTGGGAACACTTGATGTGCGGTGACGCCCTGAAGCAGGTGACCTGAACGGTTACGCGGCGGGGCATTTTTCATGTGAGAGGCACATCCTGCGTCGATGAACGCGTTCCATTTGGTCCCGGCCAACGCTGCTGCAGCGAACCGGTAGACCACCTGACTTTTCCTCGGCGAACCCCTGGCCCAACCGGTGTCGGGGGCCGATGTCCGCAACTGGACACCGCCCGAAAGACATGAAGTTTATGACTACTTTTGCTGCCCTTGGCACGCCCAAGGCCATTGCTGAATCCCTCGCCGCAGACGGCATCGAAGAAGCATTCCCCATCCAGGTCAAGACCCTCCCGGACACCCTCGCGGGCCGCGATGTCCTGGGCCGTGGCCGCACCGGCTCCGGCAAGACCATCGCGTTCGCCATCCCGTTGGTGGCACGCCTTGCCGAGCGCGAAGCCAAGCACTTCCGCAAGCCGGGCCGCCCCATGGGCCTCGTCCTTGCGCCGACGCGTGAACTGGCCACCCAGATCAACGCCACCATCGAGCCGCTGGCCAAGGCCATGGGCCTGAACACCACGGTCATCTACGGCGGCATCTCCCAGGCCCGCCAGGAGAAGGCGCTGCGCGCCGGCGTCGACATCGTCATCGCCTGCCCCGGCCGCCTGGAAGACCTGATCCGCCAGCGCATCCTGACCCTCGAAGCCGTTGAGGTCACCGTGCTGGACGAGGCCGACCACATGGCAGACCTCGGCTTCCTCCCGGTGGTCAAGAAGCTCATGGACATGACCCCCACCCAGGGCCAGCGCCTGCTCTTCTCCGCGACGTTGGACAACGGTGTTGACAAGCTGGTCAACCGTTACCTCTCCAACCCGCTGACGCACTCCGTTGACGATCCCCAGGCCGCCGTCACCACCATGGAACACCACGTCCTGGTGGTCAACGACCAGACCGTCAAGAAGCAGCTCATCGTTGAACTGGCCTCCGGCGCCGGTCGTCGCGTCCTCTTCATGCGGACCAAGCACCATGCCCGGAAGCTTGCCAAGACCCTGACCGACGCCGGCATCCCCGCCGTCGACCTCCACGGCAACCTGTCGCAGAACGCCCGCGACCGCAACCTGGCCGAGTTCTCCAACGGTGACGTCCGCGTCCTGGTGGCCACCGACGTCGCAGCCCGCGGCGTGCACGTTGACGACGTCGAACTCGTCATCCACGTGGACCCGCCCACAGAGCACAAGGCCTACCTGCACCGCTCCGGCCGCACGGCCCGCGCCGGTTCCGATGGCACCGTGGTCACGCTGACCCTCCCCGAGCAGCAGAGCGACGTCAAGAAGCTCATGAAGGCTGCCGGAGTGGACGTTTCGTTCGAACGCGTCACGGCCAACTCCCCGTTGGTTGCTGAGCTGGTTGGCGACATCGCCGACAAGGTGGACCCACGCACACGTGCGGCCCTCCTCGCGGCGAAATCCCCGCAGGGTGGCGGCACGTCAACCGGCGCCAACGCCCAGCGCAAGCGCGCACGTCGTTCCAACCAGGCTGCTCCCACCGCTGGTGGTCGTGGCGGCCGTGGAGGACGTGGAAAGGTCGCGGCTGAGCCGGTCCGTACCGACGTCAACCGCGCCGAGCGTCGCGCAGCAATGAACGACGACGTCGCCCGCAACCCGCGCGGTCGCGGCAAGGCTGGTGCCACTCACCGCAATGACGTTCCCGGCTCGCAGGGCCAGGGTGGTCGCAGCGGTCGTCCGGCAACCGGGCAGCGCTCAGCTTCGGCTCCGCGCAGTGCTTCCACCACCTCGACGCGTACCGGCGGAAACAAGGCCGTATGGTCCTCCGCTACTGGCGCTACGTCCGGCGGATCCTACGGTTCGGGATCAGGCAACTCCGGCCGTGCTGGCTCGGGTGCCGGCCGCCCGGCACGCAG
>NZ_JAQPPK010000030.1 GCF_029952445.1 Paenarthrobacter nitroguajacolicus
GCCAGCGGCCGCGCAGGCTGCAGCCCCTTCCCCCGCGCAGGCACCAGCCCCCACTCCGGCACCTGCTCCCGCGGGTGGCGGCGATGTCGAGGCTCTGCGCCGCGCTTGGCCGGACGTGCTACAGACACTGACCAAGATCAAGCGCAGTACGTGGGCCCTTGTGGAGCCCAACGCCCAGGTCGCCCAGTTCGACGGGCAGGTGCTCACCCTCGCGTTCACTACCGGCGGCCTCGCTGGAGCCTTTGGGCGCGCGGACCACTCCGAAAACCTACGCCAGGCAATTCACAAGACCATCGGCATCGATTGCCAGATAGTCGCAGTGGCTGGCGGCAACAGCTCAGCGAGCTCTGAGCCAAACCCAAAAGCGCCTACTAGCCGGGAAATCCCGGCTGCCTCCTCAGTGAACGGCCCGGCCACAGCTACTCCCACGGACTCCGTAACCGCAAAGTCGGCGCAGGCAGCTGTGTCGTCGGTTGATTCTGCCTGGGGTCTCGCAGTTCAGGCAGCCCCAACTCCGGCAACCCCTGCGCCCCCCACCGCCGCGTCCACCGGAGCGCCCGCGGCAAACCCGGCGCCGGCCGTGCCAGTGACACCCGCCCCTGCCCAGGCAACCGCTACTCCCGCCCACGCGACACCCACTCCCGCCCCGGCAACCCCCACTCCCGCAACTCCTGAGCCGTCAGAGTCGGCGGGCGATTACTCCTACCCGGATGACGACTGGGGTCCGCCTTTGGACGAGGATGCCCCACCGTTGGATGAAGAGCCTCCGGCCGATTGGGAGCCACGGGCAAGCTACGGCCGCCAAGATGGACCTCGTAGCAATCCTCAGGGAGTACAGCCCTCCGCTGCCGCCAGCACGGAGCGATCCGCTGCGCGCGAGCCGTCCCTGGCAGCGCCGCAATCCCCAGCCACCGCAGCACCCACGCCGTCCGATGACCCGTGGTCCCGCGCGGTAGAGCAGGCTCCGGGCACGTGGGTGGTTGGCACCGAATCAAACGTGGGCAAGGCGGCTCCCACCAAGGAGCCAGCCGCGGCACCCGCCATGGATGCCCCGGATTACGAGCCCGCCGCAGCGCAGGTCCCGGAGACGGCAACTGCAACGTACGGTCACCCAACCAACGCCCAACAGAACCCAAGCTCCAGCTGGGACGTAGCACCGGCGTCGAGCTGGCCGGAAACGCAAGCCGCCAGCGTCCCGGTGGCCGCCAGCGTCCCGGTGGCAAGTCTCGACCCGGTGGCCGCCAGCGTCCCGGCCGCCGCCAACAGCATCCCGACCTGGCCTTCCTTGGCGTCTCAACCCGAGGAAGCGCGCGGTTCCGTGGCCACCCTCGAGGAGGACGCGCCGTCGGGCAATCCCAATGGTCGCCAGAGCCTGTACCAGCGGTTGACGAACAGCCCCGAAGCCCAAGCGGGACGTGTCCAGGCGCCGGTGCGGACGCCAGCAGCACCCACCGCAGCGCCGGAGGATATTCCAAGCCCGGAGGACGAGACCATCGAGGAATCGAGGGTCTTTGGGCGGGCTGCGGTGGAGCGTATTCTGGGCGGAAAGCTGATCGAAGAGCGCGCCCTGGACGGTTCTCCTCTGCAAACCCGCTGACTCCAGCATTGATTTCAAACAAACGAGGACATTGTGTACGAAGGTGCAGTTCAGGAGCTGATTGACGAGCTCGGTCGGCTCCCCGGCGTGGGCCCGAAATCGGCGCAGCGCCTGGCGTTCCATATCCTGGAGGCCGACCCCGAGGACATGAAACGCCTGGTCACGGCCATCACCACCGTCAAGGAGCGCGTGAAGTTCTGCTCGGTCTGCTTCAACGTGACCGAGCAGGAAACGTGCAACATCTGCCGTGATCCGCGCCGGGACCCCTCGGTGATCTGCGTGGTTGAAGAGTCCAAGGATGTGCTGGCTGTAGAGCGGACCCGTTCATTCCGCGGCAGGTATCACGTGCTGGGTGGGGCCATCAACCCCATCGCCGGCATCGGTCCGGAGCAACTTCGCATTCGTGAGCTCCTCACGCGGCTCAATGACGGCGCCATCCAGGAAATCATCATCGCCACCGACCCCAACCTTGAAGGGGAAGCCACGGCCACGTATCTGGCCCGCATGCTCAAGTCGATTGGTATCACGGTGACGCGGCTGGCATCAGGGCTGCCCGTCGGCGGTGACCTTGAGTACGCCGATGAGGTCACGCTGGGCCGTGCCTTCGAAGGCCGGCGGAACGCGCTGTTGTAGCCCGAGCCGCTCAGCCCTCAAGAAGCGCGCGCCTCCATCTGGCCGGCCGCGGGTCTCCGGGATGCCAGCCAGCGTCCCGGAATCAACACCAACGCGGCCACCAAAGCTTGCAGGGCGAACCCAGTGACCGCCACGGGCACCGTAGGCGGAAGCGCTTCGCTTGATTCTCCACCCAGGCACGGAACCTGACGCGAAGGACCGTCCGCAGCCCACTGAAGCCCCGCCAAAACCCACCCGAATTCGCTGTCCGTGGGCACGAAGCCCGCACCAACGCTGCCCAGCAACAACGCGGGATTGGATGCTGCCAGCCAGGCGATACGTTCGGTGCGTGCCACTTCCACGGGTCGAAGATCTCCCACACATTGGTAGGCGGTGATTTCTCCGGCGCTGTCCCGTTCCACATTCACCGGTACCGATGCCTGATCCGTGCCTGTGGTCCCCGGCAGCAGCAGAGCCGTGACCGTCACGTTTCCGAAGCAAAGGACGGCCAGTAGCGCCGCGGACAAGGCCACACCCGGCCCCACTCCGGCGAAGCACGCCCTCGCCCCGGCACCCATAAGTCCGAAAATGGCGGTTTCCAAAACAATAACGACGACGGCGACTCCAGCCAGCGCGATCCGCCCACCACTGCTCAAGCCCACAATGAGCAGAAGAACGAACGCGGGTGCCGCCAATGCCAGCCCCCTCAGCAATCCTGCGAGGCTGAGCGCAAGGACACTGCTAACGGTGGTCCGCGAGGTAGGCCCGGCAGCAGGGTGCCGGAATCCCCATCCCATTCCGAGCACGGCAGCCAGCATTGCCGACAAAGCGGCCATGATAAGGAACACGGCGCCGGTAACCTGGCGATCGAACCAGCCCATCGCATCGGCCCACCCCACCAGCGCGGCAGCGGCGCCCCAGACCGCGGCTATTCCGACGACGCAGGCCAACCAGAACCACCAGGACGTGAAAGAAGTCCGGGCATCCTGCCAGGCCACCTGTGCTGCGGTGGTGAAAACTCCACGCGGATTCCCGGCCAGCGTTGGACCGTCGTGCGCTATCCGCTCCGCCGTTCCCTGATCATCGATCAGGCCGCCACCGATGACCTCATATTCGGGCTCGTTCCGACCCGGCCCGGGACCGCGCGGTTGCTCAGGAACGCCGGCCATTGCCGCTCGCAATCCTCATGGAATGGATCGTACGCCGCTGCAACCCCGGCCCCTAGGGGCGGAAGCTTTGTACACCAGGATTGATCCACCAGGGCATGCCATCATGGAGGCATGGCCCCTTCCCACGGCATTTCCGGAGTTTTTCGGCGCCCCCGCCCGGTCAAGCCGTCGGCAGGTCAGGAGTCCGTGTGGGACTACCCGCGGCCACCCCGGATTGAACCCACGCCGGAACGAGTCGTGGTGCGGCTCGGTGATCGCGTGATTGCGGATACCACTGACGCTGTCCGGGTTCTGGAGACCAGCCACCCGCCCGTCTATTACTTGCCACTGAGCGCCTTCCCGGCGGGGGTGCTTGTACCTGTGGGCGGCACCAGCTTCTGTGAATTCAAAGGTGTGGCAGAGTATTTCAACGTCGTGGCCGGCGGGGTCGAAGCGGCCCGGGGTGCGTGGATGTACCCGAACCCCTCGCAAGGATTCGAGGCGCTGAAAAGCAGGGTGGCCCTCTACCCCGAACGCATGGGATCCTGCGAAGTGGACGGGGAGCGGGTGGCCTTTCAGGAAGGCGACTTCTATGGTGGCTGGATCACCCAGCGGATCGTCGGTCCCTTTAAGGGCGGCCCGGGCACGGTCGGGTGGTGACGGTCAGCCTGTGGCCGGTATGTGGTCACAATTCCTGCCAGCACTGCCGACGGCGATAAACTGGGCAAATAAGCTACGCAGGCGTGCTCCAATTTGGAATTCAGCATGCCGCGTTCGAACCCTATTGATGCAGTGAGGGTGCGCGCATGACTATGCCCACTACCGAAGTGAAGATCGACGAGCTCGCAGGCGAGGCTGCCATTACCAAGCAGTTGATCGTTCAGAAGTTCGGCGGTTCCTCGGTTGCCGATGCTGATGGCATCAAGCGGGTCGCACAGCGCGTTGTGGATGCGCAGAAGGCCGGCAATGAGGTTGTGGTTGTCGTTTCCGCGATGGGCGACACCACCGATGAACTCCTGGACCTTGCCGGTCAGGTGACGGACTCCGCGCCTGCCCGCGAAATGGATATGTTGTTGTCCGCTGGCGAGCGGATTTCAATGGCCCTTCTTGCCATGGCCATTAACAAGTTCGGCGCTTCCGCGCAGTCCTTCACGGGCTCCCAGGCGGGCATGATTACTGACGGCATCCACGGCAAGGCGCGGATTATCGACGTCGACCCCCACCGCATCCGCACGGCCCTGGACAAGGGCCACATCGCCATTGTCGCCGGTTTCCAGGGCATGAGCCGCAGCACCAACGAGATCACCACCTTGGGCCGCGGCGGCTCCGACACCACCGCCGTCGCCCTGGCTGCAGCCCTTGAAGCGGACGTCTGCGAAATCTACACGGACGTTGACGGTATCTACACCGCGGACCCCCGCGTTGTGACCTCGGCCCAGAAGATCGACCGGATCTCCAGCGAGGAAATGCTGGAACTGGCCGCTTCCGGCGCAAAGATCCTGCACCTCCGGTGTGTGGAGTACGCCCGCCGCTTTGGTGTGCCCCTGCACGTCCGTTCTTCATTCAGCCAGAAGGAAGGCACCTGGGTCATCCCCGGTGCCGACGAAAAGTTCACGATTCAAGAGGGAGTTGCCTTGGAGCAGCCAATCATCTCCGGCGTTGCACACGACCGGTCCGAAGCCAAGGTCACCGTTGTTGGCGTCCCGGACATTCCCGGCAAGGCTGCTGCGATCTTCCAGGTGATCGCTGACGCGCACTCGAACATCGACATGATCGTCCAGAACGTGTCCACCCACGGAACGGGCCGCACGGACATTTCCTTCACGCTGCCCATCGTGGAAGGTGCCGACGCCCTGGCAGCCCTGCGTGCCGCTGAAGGCCAGATCGGCTTCGAGAGCATCGAATACAACGAGCACGTGGGCAAGCTCTCGCTGATCGGCGCCGGCATGCGATCACACCCCGGCGTTTCGGCCACGTTCTTCAAGGCACTCTCCGATGCCGGCATCAACATCGACATGATCTCCACCTCGGAAATCCGCATCTCGGTAGTCACCAGTGCTGATGCCCTGGATGACGCTGTACGCGCCATCCACAATGCATTCGAGCTCGACGGCGACTCCGAGGCTACCGTCTATGGCGGCACCGGCCGCTAAGCCACCCACGTGACGGCCTTGCCGCCGTCGAGGTTTTCTCCTCAGAAGTCCCTGCCTCGCCTTGAGGCGGGGACTTCTGCGTTATGGCTGGTGGGATGCCGACAGTTGCGCCGCTCATTGACCTGAACCCCGTGGTCGTGGATCGTTTGGTCAATGAGCCGGGGGACGCGAATCACATTGTTATTGCTGGTTACCGGGGCTGCCGTTGCAGGTACGCTGGCCGGCGTCAGGTTGTGGAACGTCCACCAGCAGACGTCGGACTGGGTCTGGTCGCCAAAGGAGATTCCGTCCAAAGTACAGTTTGCCGGCCGTGAATATAACTGCGGCCCAGACCCCAGCCCTACCAAGCAGGATGTTTCAGCGCTGACCCCGCAAGGGCGGACGGCCGGAGGCGGCGAGATCCTTGCAAAGGAACCTTCCACTCAAGCCCGGGTGTTCATCGTGGTGCGGACACGCGACGGGGCATTCGGTTGTGGCCTCATGGGTGGCCCCTAGCCCAGTTGTACTCGATGAGTTGGGGTGTCCTTCCGCCCTCGGTGAACGAATTACAGTTTCCGGACGTTGATCTGCGTTAATACAGGGGTGAAATGACGCGGTATGGCGGCTTTTTTGGCCGCCACCCACGTGGTTTTCGCCACAAGCTGTAGAACTGGGGTATGGTATGGAATTTTCATGGCATGCTGTACGTTGCATACCCGGTAACCCCCTAACACGAAGAGGCATTAAAAAGTGGCAGCCGATTACGACGAACTCCGTACCGATGTAAAAGAGAACCAGGAGCAGTCCCTCCAGGCTCTTCAATCTGCCAGCGCCCCCACGGCCAAGAGCGTCGTGCTGGAACTGGACGAAACCGATGGCCTTGACGCCAATGGCCCCGGTGGCGAAATCGTCGCCGAGGAACTGGTCATCCAGGTCATCCCGCAGGCAAACGACGAGTTCACCTGTAACTCTTGTTTCCTGGTCCGCCACCGCTCGCAGATCGCGCGCGAAAAAGATGGCGTTGCCTACTGCACTGACTGCGAAGGCTAAGACGACCCACCACCCCGGCGGACTGAACGTCGTCAGGGAGTGCCGCCGTCGGGATTAAATTGCGGAAGGACCGGAGCCACGCTCCGGTCCTCCCGCAGTTAACTACTACTTAGGGCGCCACGCCCGGGCCTCCCACCGCTTTCCGGCGCCGGTGATCCGTGATGCGCAGCTGGAGTATCCGCGCCCCACCCGCAAGCGCCACAAGCACACCGCCACCCACGGCCGCGATGAAAAGCGTGGTGCCCAGTGCGAGCGTTCCCTCAAGACCGAGGAACCGGACCGTGATCATGTCCTGGTTCTGTACGAAGAAGACGATCAGCATCACCAAGACCACAAGGCCCACGGCAACTGCTACCCACAGGGCAGCCGTGCGGGTTGGCCGGGTGCTTGGCGCCAACGCTTGTGGCGCCGGACGGCCTTGGCGGTCCCCGCCAGCAGGTATTCCCGTGGCGTCATCGTGGATACTCATGTGGCGGCCCCCTTCAGTTCCGGCAATAATCCGCATTCATATAATAAGCATACTGATCATTGCGGCGACAGGGGTTGCATTTTAAACAGAGTAATCAGTTGACGTCGCGCCGGGATCGTTGTTCCGCACCGCGTAGTGGTGACCTTCGGAATCGGTCTCGATGTCGAAGTTCTTTAAGTCGGCCTCGGAAGCGGTCTCGAAATCATCGTGCTTGTGAACTACCGGAGCGTCGGTGTCGCCGTGGGTTGCGGGCCCGAAGACGAACTGCAGTCGCTCGGTCACATGCTGGAAGCCTTCCAACTTGCGTCCCATGCTCATCCACCCCCTTTCTTGCGGGAGAGAAAACGGCAGGGCGGGCAGGCGCCGTCCGTGACCCCAATTTTACGCCCGGAGGCCGCAAAAGGCTCCGGGCGGGCCCGCGCCGACATGGCAGTTGATGACAATCCGAGCGCCCGGCATTGTCATCAAATGCCAAGTCGACGACGACGTCGACGACAACGGCGGCGGCCGCTGCGGCGCTTAGCGCAGGGACTTGTCCTCGGGGTTGCGGGGAACCACGTAGGTGCTGCCGTCGGGACGGTGGAGGGTCTCCCACTGCTGCGTCTCAGCCTGGCGCTGGGCGAGCAGCTTCCGGTTGGCTTCGGTCATTTCGTGATCGAGGGAGCTGCTGTGCGCCGGCCCGAAAATGACGCGGAACTTCCCCGTTGCGCGCATGAATTTCCGGGTGAAGGATTCCTTTGCCACGCTGATCGACTCCTATGTGTTCGACGGTTCAATACCTTCATAGTACACTAATCATTAGTGCACTAACTAATTGGTGCAGGGCCGACGCGGTGTAGCCTCGTCAGTGCAGCAAGCAGGAGGAAGCCATGACGACCGTCAGCGAAACCACCCAGGAAACCGATGACCTCCTGTTGGAGCGCCAATTGTGCTTTGCCCTCACGGTGGCCTCGCGCAGTGTCGTGGGCATCTATAAGCCCGTCCTCGAAAAGCTCGGCCTCACACACCCCCAATATCTGGTGATGCTGGCCCTGTGGGAGCGCAGTCCGAGGACGCTGAAGGACATCAGCGACAGCCTCCTCCATGAGCCCGCCACCCTCTCGCCGCTGTTGAAACGACTTGAGGAAGCGCAGCTCATCACCAGGGAGCGCGTACCAGGCAATGAGCGCGCACTGGCCATCAAACTCACCGACAAGGGAGCGGCCCTTCGCGCACAGGCAACGGCAGTGCCCGGCACCATCCGTGAGCGCCTGCAGTTGAGCCGCGAGGAAGTCGCGGAACTCCACCAGGCCATGACGGGCTTGATAGCTGCCACTCAGCACACCGCCGACGAGCCCCGTAAAATGGAGGCAACTTAGGAGATTCGATGCGCCTGCGATTTGTCCGCCCCTTACTGGCAGTGCTTGCTGTCGCCGGCCTCGCCGCATGCTCAGGCGCCCCCGCCCCGGGTTCCTCGAGCGGCACAACCCAGGCGCCGTCGTCGTCCGCTTCAAGCGCGCCCTCCAGCACCCCTTCAAGCGAGCCGTCAAGCGGCGGCCCGTCCAGCAGCCCCTCCTCAGCAGCTGGCCGGGGCGACGCTGAACTGTCCATCACGCTGATGGAGACCCCGGAGGCCGCGCCCAAGTCCTTCACCTTGGTCTGCATCGGCGGCACGCCCGCTGCGGAGAGCAAGCACCCGTCGCCCGCTGAAGCCTGCGCCGCCATCAAGAACAATCCCTCCATGCTCAGCCCCGCTCCCCCACGGGCCGACCGGGCCTGCACCATGCAATACGGCGGACCCGCAACTGCCACGGTGACCGGCGCGGTGGACGGCAAGGAAGTCACCGCCGCCTTCAACCGCACTGACGGCTGCCAGATCGGCATGTGGGACGTTGCCAGGAGCGTCCTCGGATCCGATGGCGGTTTCTAGGCTGAACCACCTCCCCCAAGAGCACTGGCTTGGGCTGGAGGCCGCTCATCATGCCCGGGTCGCGCAGTACTCCGACCCCTACCTTGCCCGGCGTTCTGCCGGTAAGAAGCACCCCGTGGAGGATTTCCTCTTCACGTACTACACCCAGAAACCCGGACAGTTGCTGCGGTGGCACCCAGGGGACGCTATGGTGCTCAGCGGCGAACGCGCGCTGGAGCGCAGCACGTGGAAGTTCTACAGAACCCTCGACGACGGCGAACTCGCCTCGCTCGGGCTGCCTGCAGGCACGCCGGCGGTCACCTTTGACCGGGCCGGCTTCCTGGCCGACCGCGCCGAGGCAGTGCGTTTCGCGGGGATCATCTTGTCCGGCACTGCAAAACGTCCCGCTCAGTTCGGCTGCTTCGGCCTCCACGAATGGGCCATGGTTTACCGGCAGGAGAAGTTCGAGCTGCGCCACGAGTACCTGAAGCTTCGACTCGGCGGCCAGGGCACGGACACCGTGGTGGAAGAGAACCGCATCCGCTGCTCCCATTTCGATGCCTTCCGCTTCTACACCCCGGACGCCGTGCCCCTGAACGAGCTCACGCCCTCCCGCGAAAATCAGCGAACCATGGAACAGCCGGGGTGCCTGCACGCCAACATGGACCTCTACAAATGGGCCTACAAACTGGCGCCCGCACTTCCCAGCGAGCTGGTAATGGACTGCTTCGAGCTGTCCTGGCGGATCCGCGCCATGGATATGCAGGCCTCCCCCTACGATCTTGAAGAATGGGGCTACCCGCCCATCAGGATTGAGACACCGCAGGGCAAGGCCGAGTACGTTGAATACCAGCGGGCTTTCGCAGCCGAATCCCAGGAACTGCGGGCCCGCGTGCTCCAGGCAGTAGGCCCGCTCTTGGACGAGCTGCGCGGCCAGGCCGCCTGAGCACCCGACGCCACCAGCGAAAGGTCACCATGGTTTCCCTGAACCCCACCGAGTACGACGTCGACCTCACAGTCACGCTGACAGAGTCGCCGGGCGCCGAAAGCCGGGTCTTCCACCTCCGGTCCGCCGGCGGCGTTCTCTCGCCGGACCCGGCGTCAGTCGACTCGAACCTGCCGGACGCGCCCGCGGCGCTTGCCGCCGTCGAGCAGTTCGGCCAGGAGATCTTCTTCCCGGAGCCCCGCCCGGACAGGATCTGCACCCAGCAGTACGGCGGCCCCCAAGTCGCCGAAGTCAAGGGATGGTTCCGCGGCCGCAAGGTCCACAGCCACTTCAGCAGGACCGACGGCTGTGAGATTGCGCGCTGGAAGACCTTGGCAGCACTCCTGGGCAATACCGGCGGCTCAACGGGATCCGTTTAAACGCAACGCGGGGTCACTTATGGCCCATAACGGGTGCCCGAACGGGCCATAAGTGACCCCGCGTTGTTAGTGCGGGTGATTAGCCGGCGTTGTTGCTCTGGGCCGGCTCGTCAGCGCGGATCTTGCCCCGCGGTTTCTTGTCCTTCTTGTCCTTCTTGGGATCTTCTTCATCCGGGACCACTACGGTTCCGCCCGGGTTCACCAGGACCGTGACGAAGCTCGGCTCGCTGGTTCCTGCGAAGGTCAGCCGGCCAATGTAGGAGCCCGGCTCCAGGTTCTTCCAGTTCAGCGAGATCTGGCCCGTCTTGCCGTTCGGTAGGCGGATCGGATTCGGCGTCACAGTGGCGTTGCCCTGGTTGGCCCCCAGCACGGCAGCATCAACGGTGGCCTTGGTGGCCTGGTTGTTGGGGCTGGCGTAGAGGTTGGCGAAGATGTAGTAGTCGCCCGGTGCCGGGTTGGGCACGGACAAGGTTTCGCTCGCGGACGCCGTTGCGGCCGGCAGCTGCTGGCCCGTCGGCGTGAGGACCAGCATGTCGAAGTCCGCAGCGTCGTTGGAGGAGATCACCGAGAACTTGGCCAGAGCAGAGCCCTCACCCACGGTTACCTTCTTCACGTAGTTGGACGCGTTGGTCTCGCCGGCAAACGGCCCGGGGACCAGTTCGATAGCCGAGGAATCAGCCTTGGAGAGGCCATCAATTGTGACGCCGACCGGCAGGTTGGTGCCGGAGGTGATGTTGATAGTGCCCGAGCCATTGGGACCGGTTCCCGTGAAAGCCAGTGCCTTGTCCGCGATGACGGACTGCGGACGGACGGCGATCGGCGAGGTGACGGTCTTGTTGGCACCCTGCCAGCTCAGCGAACCCATGGCGAACTTGCCCAGTTCGGCATTCTTGTTCTCGAACTGGACCTTGAAGGTCTTCTTTTCACCGGGAGCGCCGAAGGTCAGCACGGACGGGGTTACCTTGACGTTGACGCCGGGGACGTCCACGGAGGCCCGGTAGGTGCCCGGGGTCAGCGCCGTAAGCGTTCGGGTGACCTCGATCTTGCCGGCGAGGTTGCCCAGCGCGAAGGATGGGACGTTCATGTCACGCGCGGCCGTTGTGCCGAGTCCTTCCATGCCAAGGTCCATGCCGGTTCCCTGGATGAACTTCAGGTAATCCTCGGTGGTGGCGTCGTACACCAGGCCCGGGGTGAGCACCTTGGCGGGATCAACCTGCCCGGCACCGGTGGCGAAGACATCCTTGTTGACGGCTCCGCTTGCCAGTTTGACCGGACCAGCGGTTGTCATCATGGCGGACTTAACAGTGGCCGGGGACCACTGCGGGTTCTTGGACAGGATCAGGGCGCCGAAGCCCGCTACGTGCGGGGAAGCCATGGATGTTCCGGACAGGAAGCCGAAGTTGTCTCCCCCGGTTCCGATCGGCGAAACGCCAGCGAGGATCGCAACACCCGGCGCGGAAACGTCGGGCTTCAGCAGGTCCGAGTCAGTGGCAAGCAGCGGCCCGCGGGAGGAGAACCCGGCGATCTGCGGCTGTGCTTCCGCGGGCAGGCCCGTGGTGTCGCGGTTGATCAGGGACACGGTGATGGCCGGGTTGGCCGTGACCTTGTCCTTGATGGCCTGCGTGGCCGGCGGGTTCACGTGGACGGTGGGAACAGCGTGCTTGTCCGTGTCCAGCGACGAGTCGGTCAGGTTGACCAGGATCATGCCCACACCGCCGCCGCGAAGGACCTCCGCGCTCTTGGCCGTGCGGTCCACGACTCCGCGGTCACACACCACAACCTTGCCGGCCACCTTGGCCGGGTCAAGCGATCCGGGAGCACACAGCGCGGCGTTGCCGGTGCCGCTGGCCGCATTGGTGGACAGCACGACGCCGGCCCCGCTCACCTCACGGTTCATGATGGACGCTCCGCGGAACTTGCTGCCATCGGAGAATTCAACGGTGCCCTGCAGTTCCTGCGAGAACGACGTAGCAGCCACCGTGGTCAACCAAGGAGCTCCGTGGTTGACGGTGCTGGCGGTGGGGCCGGAGTTGCCGGCGGAGGTGGCCACGAAGATACCGGCGGACGCGGCGGACAGGAATGCCAGCGAGACCGGGTCGGTAGTGGAGGTGGTGGAGCCGGAGATGGAGTAGTTCAGCACGTCCACCCCGTCCAGGATGGCCTGCTCGATCGCGTCCACGGATGCTGAACCGTAGCAGCCACCGGTGGCAGGGTCGGTGTCTTCCCAGCACACCTTGTAGATGGAGAGCTTGGCGGCCGGTGCGATGCCGCTGGTGGTTCCGAAGCTGCGGCCGTCCACAACGGCGTCTACGTTGCCGTTTCCGGCAGCAGTGCTGGCGGTGTGGGTACCGTGGCTGTCAACGTCCACGGCGGAAATGACTTCTTCCGGGGCACGGTTTGCCGGCGGAACAGTTTCCAGGAATGCGTCGGCGAAGTAGTGGGTGCTGAGGACCTTGGAGTTGCAGGCGCTGCCGTCGTAGCCGGCGCCCGTACCGGTACCCGGCTGGCACTCGCCAACGAAAGTGTCGCCGTCGGCCTTAAGCATGGCGATCTTGCCGTCAGCGGTGCGGTAGGGAACGCCCACCTGGGGGTTGCCCACCAACGGACCCACTGGCTCTCCGGCGAAGAAGGGGTTGGACGGCGTGTAGCCGGTGTCGATGACGCCGACAACGGTGCCCTTGCCGGCGTTCTCCTGGCCGCCGTACTGCGTTGCCCACGTGCCGTTGGGGCCACTGAGCTTGAGGAAGTCGGTGGTGGAGTAATCGGGGGCGTACTGCGTATCCGGTGCCACCATCAGGACTTTGGGATCCTTGGCCAGGTTGATGGCCTGGTCCGCCGTGAGATTGGCACTGAAGCCGTTGACGGCGGTGGTGAATTCGCGCTTGATCGTGACGTTTTCCTGCTGCGCGACTTCCTGCTGTTTCTGCTGAAGGTGCTGCTGGTATTCCTTCACCTCGGCGCTGTCGGCGTCGAGCTTCTTGCCCTCCTCCGGTTTGGTCGGCGCAAGACCCGCCGTGCCGCCGTCGTAGGTTGCCGCAGGCTTTTCGGCGAGGACCACCATGTAACGGCCGTCCTTGTAGGAGCCGGGGTCAAGGTTCTTCTTGGCCACGCCTGCAACATTTCCGGGCGCCTCCGGGGCGGGGGCGGCCTGGGCCGGCATCGCCATGGACGAGAGCAGCAACGGCAGGCCGACGGCGAGCGCCGCGGCCTTCCGGAGTCCCCCGCTTCTGACGAAGCTCTTTCCTTGTGATTTCACGAGTGGTTGCACCTTTCACTGAGGAGGCCCAGGCTCCATCGCCAAGGCCTGTCAACTATCAGATGGTTGAACCTTTGACAGTTCTTGTCAAAACCGTGCAACCAGCCGAGTCATAGAGTATCTAGTGAGAGACGAATATGACATACAGCACATTTCGGGAATTTTGTCTTGTCACGGCGCGGTGTTTTGCCCAGATGGCATTGGATGACAATGCCGGGCTCGGTCATTGTCATCCAATGCCATCCCGCGGGATCAGCCCTTGGGCGTCACTTGCAGTCGGTCGAACGAAACCTGCCGGCCGTCCTTGTCCAGGACCACGACGTCGTCGCGACCATTCTTCACATCGGAAGGAAGGACGAACTCCAGGGTGTTCTCCGTCGTGGGGAAGATCCACCCCAGACGGTAGCCTGTCTTGTTCAGGTAGACGTAGTACCAATTTCCGTACTCGAGGCCTTTGAGCACAACCTTCTGCCCAGTCCGGTACTTGTCCAGTGCCCAGGTCCGAAGGCGGCGCTTCCAGTTCCTGAACTGCCCTTTCGGGCGTGCTGTCCGGACGGGCCGGCTGGACCTTCAATTGCAGAGGATCGCCCGATGCCGTTGCCGCAGCTTCCAAGGAACCGTTACGGGCTGTCGCTTCAAACGCCACCACGCCCAGGCTGCCGGCGGAAATGTCCGCAGCGGTCAGGACGTGTTCACGGGTAGCTGTCACGCTGTCACCTGCCGCGAGCCTGGGCTCTGCAATCCCGGCTTCCGGAGCTTCCAACCCGATAAGCGCAACGTTCCCGGAGTTCCCCACGGTAAAGGTATAGGTCACGGGATCGCCGACGCTGGCAAAGCGGTCTCCATCCGCGTCACTCCATGCCGCGGACACCGTCGCGTCAAGCTTGGCTTCACGGACCCTCAGGTCCACTTCGCCGCCGTCCACCGTGATGGCCCGGGTGGTTTGGCCTGCAGCGCTGACTTCCCAGGTGCTGGCCGCAACAAAGTAGCCCTGCTCAGCCTCTTCTGCCGTCACGGTGTGGCGCGGGGTGGTGCACTGGTAGCTCTGCCCGGCCGCCAGTGAAGAGTACCGGCAGTTGCCCGGACCCTCCGGAAGGAACGGGCTGAAGTTGCCCGCAGTGGGCACTACCTTCTCCATCAGAGGGCTCGTGTTCTTTACCGTGAAGGTGTACGGGACCAGCTCACCCTCAGCGTACGGCTGGGTGGCAAGATCACGCCCGACGTCGGCACGCGTCCCGCTGATGTCGGCCGCCACGAGTCCGTCGCGCAAGGCGACCGCAGCGCCGGTAAACGCCACGGTTTTGGTGAGCGACGGCGTCGTGCTGGCTGTGATGCTGAAGCTTGCCTCCGGCACGAAGTAGCCGCGCTGGATGTCGGCCGCCGTGATCACATGCTTGGCGGTGGTGCAGTTGTAACTGGCACCGGCAGCAAGGTTGTTGTACCGGCAGTTAGGGGCCGACGGCGGCAGGAAGCCGGAGTCGAACGTCCCGGAAACAGGGACAGCGTTGGCCGTGACGTTGGCCGTGCTCTTGACGTTGAAGTTGTACGTCAAGGTCTCGCCGGCTTGGTATGGGTTGGCCACAACATCGCGCGCCGGAGCGGTTCCTGAAATGGTGAGGCCCACCTGCGGAGCAACCGGCACCGTAGCGGTGAAGGTGAACTGGGAAACCCGGCCGTCCGGCGTCGTAAATGCCGCATTGAGGTTCTGCGGCCCGCTGGCGTTCGCCGGCGCCGTGAGGGCAACGTTGACGGTCACCGAGGCGCCGGGAGCGACGTCGGGAACCGGCACCGTGGTGGCAGACCAGCCGGTGGGGGTGTAGACGGTGGCGGTGGCGCCGGTGAGCGTGGTGGCTTCCTGGTTCGTCACAGTCACGGGAACCTGCTGCGTTGCTCCGGGAGCGGTGGTGACAGCCGGGACTTGCAGCGGGGCGCAAACGTAGTTCAACCAAGCGTCGTCGAACTTGGCGAACGGCATGTTATCCGTGTAGTTGCCCTCGTACAGCACTCCAAACTTGCCATCTTCCAGGCGCGTCACCGTGGAGTAGGCCGAGAAGCCCGGACGGATGGTGCGTAAGCCCGGCCAGGTGGCGCCGTCGTCGCAGGAGACCCGGGCCGACACATTTTCCCGGCCGGTCTTGGAGTTGGCGTTGGTGAAGATGAGCTTCTTCGCATCGGCCGAGCCTTGCGCAGCACCCGGGAACATCCTGGAAATCGAGCCGTTGTTGGCAGGATCCGGAAGCTCTGTGTCCTGGGTGACCGGACCATATGTGGCTCCGCCGTCCGTGGAAACAGCCACCTTGCGGTAGCCCTGGTTGGCATTGTCCCGCGAGTTCAGCAGGACACGGCCGTCGGAGAGTTCAACGGTTTTGTTCTCATCCATCCGATCGCCCACGTTGGCGCCCTTGTGCCAGGTGGCGCCATGGTCATCGGAGTAGACGCTGTAGGCCTGGATCTTGTTGGTGCCGTCCGCTTGGCGGACATCGCCGGCGTATTGCTGGATGAGCCGGCCCTTGTACGGGCCGTACTTCAGCTGGATCCCTTCCCCGGAGGAAGCGAAGTTCGAACGCACATCTCCTGCCACGGGACTGGTCTTGCTGGTTCCCGGCTTGGTGACGCTGGTGATCAGCCGCGGCCGGCTCCACGAGAGGCCGCCGTCCGAGGACTCGATGACCGCTGACGAGATGACGGTCCTGTCGGCGTCGTCGTTGCCGAACTGGCTGCCGCCGAAGCCCTGGTCCTTGGAGTACACGAAGAAGGCGAACACCTTGCCGGCTTCAGCGTCATAAACGTAAGAGGGATCGCTGTAGCCGTACTTCGGGGCGCTGGCATCACCCTCATGGCCGGCCGCGATGACCTGCACCGGCCCCCACGTCTGGCCGCCATCGGTGCTGCGGCGTTGGACTATCGAGTTTGGGTTGGGCGCGTCCGCGGCCGAGCCTGGACGCCCATCCCATGCTGCGAGCACCACATTGTTGCCAAGGTACGTCAGCGCAGGGATCCGGTAGAAGAAGTTGGCAGCTGTGCGATCGGCACCAAGGTTGGCCTCGGCAAACGATCCGGGTGCGGCGGCAGGGTCTGCAGATGGGATCGGAGCAGCCGTGGCGGGAAGGCCGAGCCCGGCCAGGAGCCCCAGGGCGAGGGTGCCGACTGCTGCTATGCGTACGAGCGATGAGGTTGGGGATATGGATCTCAAATCCAGTGTCCTACCGAAACGACTCCAATAAGGCGTTCGTGTTACGTGCTACGTCGAACGTCCTACAACCATAGAGTGCTGGGCGTCACATTGCCAGGGATGAAGAGCCCCGGGAAAACAGGGCCCTGAAGGATGTAGCCTCAGGAACAAACCGCCGAACCGCCCTGACCCTGGAGCTGCAGTGAAAATCCTCGTCCCGGACACCATCGAACTCGACCTCTCCAACCTCGACGACAACGTGGTGGTGTACCAGGTGGACCGGCCCGTCCCCGCCGAACACCGGGATGCCGAGGTCCTTGTGGTGTGGCGGAACACTGCAGAAAACCTGGCCGACGCAGCCAAGGAGCTGCCGTCCCTGAAGCTTGTCCAGACGCTCGCAGCGGGCCCGGATTCAGTGCTGGCCGCCGGATTCGCCGACACCGTGGCCATCACCTCCGGCCGCTCCCTGCACGATGGCCCGGTGGCGGAGCACGCCCTGGCCTTGGTCCTGGCGGCGGTGCGCCGGCTGGACGAGCTGATGGAGTCCCAGAAAGAGTCCACCTGGAACCAGCCCTACAACGCTGAGCAGTCCAACCCCGCGACTGGACAGCTCTACACGCTCGACGGCGCCAACGTCACCATTTGGGGGTTTGGCTCCATCGCAGGGCGGCTGGCCCCCCTGCTGGCCGCGCTGGGTGCGAAGGTCACCGGCGTCGCAAGTTCCAAAGGCGAGCGTTACGGCTTCCCGGTGGTGGCAGCAGATGAGTTCCACAAGGTCCTGCAGTCCACGGATGTCCTGATCTCGATCCTGCCCGCAACGGCCGAGACCGCAGATGCCCTCAATACCGAGGTCCTGGCCAGCCTCCCCGCGAGCGCAATCTTCGTGAACGTGGGCCGCGGAGCCACCGTGGACGAAGATGCGCTCCTTGCGGCTTTGCGGGAGGGCCGCCTGCGCGCCGCCGCCCTGGATGTGACCAAGGTGGAACCGTTGCCGGCCGACTCGGAGCTGTGGACCGCACCGAACCTGATCATCACACCCCACGTCGCGGGCAACCGCCCCAAGGGCTCCGGCCCGCTGGTCACGGCCAATGTCACAGCACTCAAGGAAGGCGGGCCGCTGACCAACCAAGTGGCCGGCTAGGGCTGGACGCAACAAGAGCGCCCGCGTCGTAGGCTGGGGCCGTGAGAAACACTCGAGTCATTTCCACGCGCCTGGGCCCGGTTGAGGTCATGTACCAGCCAGGAGAGAAGCCACCGGTGCTTCTTTTTCCCGGAGGCCACTGCTCGGCGGCAAGCGACTGCGGCGGCAGTCTCTACACTTCCGCCGGCCACGGAGTGCTGGCGTTCTCACGACCGGGCTACGGAAAGACAAAAGTGGGCTCCCTCCATGCCGAGGAATTCGTTCCAGCCGTGACGGACTGCTGTGACGCCCTGGGAATCAGCCGTACCGCGGGTGCGGTAGGAGTCTCCTTCGGCGGGATGCAGGCCATTCACACAGCACGGTCCTTGCCCGGACTGGCACCTCGACTGTTCCTGCACAGCTGCGCTCCGTCGACGCTGGCTTATCCGGACACACGCATGGAATCGCTTGTCGGACCCTTGGCCTTTTCTCCCGCCGCGCAGGGCCTGGCCTGGACCTCAGTGGCGGCCTTGGTTGGCTCGGAGGGCGGGCTTCGGAGAATGGTCGGCACATTGTCCAACAAGCCAATCAGCGAGTGGTGGCACACGTGGTCGGCCGAGGACAAGCGGCGGGCACGGGAGCTGTTTCAAACCATGCGTTCGGGCAAGGGATTCGTCAACGACCTGCAACAAGCCAGGCCCGATCGCGCCGCCTATCGACGACTGATTCAAACGCACATCACGTGTCCTACCCTGGTGACCGCCTCACGTCATGATGCCGGTGTCAGCTTCTCCCACGCGGAGGATTACAGGGACACCATCCCCGGCGCCCGGCTGGTTGAGCTGGCCTCGCCCAGCCACCTGTTCTGGCTCGGACCCGAGCAGGCGGAGGCCCAAGCAGTGGTCCAGTCCTTCTTATCGGAACAGGCCTGACCACCCACCCCCACCCTTGCGGAAAAATAGTAAGCATGCTTATGGTGATGGCTCCGGGGTGGCCAGCAGTGGGTTTCCATCCCGCGGACGCAGCAAGAACACCGTGAGGAATCGCAATGTACCTGCACACCCAACTTCTCATCAACGAAATTGCCGCTGACGAGCCTGATCCCGCTGCAGCCAACGCCCTCCAGGAAGGCCTGGGCGGACAGTTCGGCGAAATGCGGACCATGATGCAATACCTGTTCCAAAGCATGAACTTCCGTGGCGATCCTGCATCGAAGCCCTACAAGGACCTCCTCCAAGGCATCGGCACCGAAGAGATCAGCCACGTGGAGCTCATCGGCACCACCATCTCGCAACTCCTTGATGGCTCACCCCGCTACCAAGGCAAGAAGAGCGATCCTGTGGACCAACCGGGCGCCGGTGGCGCGACGCCCCTCAACATCGCCCTGGACACCAGCAACATCCACCACTATCTGGTGGGAGCCCAGGGTGCGTTGCCCGTGGACGCCGCGGGAAATCCCTGGAGCGGCTCCTATGTCTACAACAGCGGCAACCTGGTGCTGGACCTGCTCTACAACCTGATGCTCGAATCCACTGGTCGGCTCCAGAAATGCCGTATCTACGAGATGACGGAAAACAAGACGGCGCGCTCCACCATCGCGTACCTGATCGTTCGCGACCAAGCCCACGAGAATGCCTACGCCAAGGCGCTGGAAAGCCTGGGCGTGAACTGAGGCAAGGTCCTCCCCATCCCGAAGACCAACGCTGAGCAGTTCCCGGAAGTGAAGAAGCTCCTGGACTTGGGCCTTCAGAGCATCCAGTACACCTTCAGCGCTGACAACCTCAGCGAAGCGGGCAAGCTCTACCGCGGGGCGTCACCATCCAACGACGGCACCGAGCTCAGCACCGAACAGATGCCCGACGGCTTCCCCATGACCATGTCCCCCGAACGCAAGGAAGAGTTTGCGCCCGGCCTCGACCCGGAACTGCTGGCCTTGATCCAGGCCACAGCCGAGCAGGAAATGAAGGACGCGGACAACCCCAAGGACACCACCTCCCAGGCGGCCAGGAAGTAGCACGCCCACGAAAAAGCGGCCCGTCCTCGACAGAGGGCGGGCCGCTTTCGCGTAAGTCGTTCGTCGTAGATATCAGGCGTGCTCGTAGGTCAGGCAATCCGCGGCTTCGCGGCCCGGACCCACGCGGACATCGTGTGCCTCGCACATGAGGTTGTTGTTGTGGACACACTCGGATCGCTGGCAGGCACCCACGTGGGCCAGGACCTTGGGAAGCCCGCCCATGGCGTTGGTGTCAATGAACGTGGCGCAGGAAGCGTGGTCCTGGGTACCGCCAATGGTGATGCCAAAAGCGGTGCAGCCGTCGTGGTTGAATCCGCAGCTGCCAACGCTACAGGCGGATACTTCTGCAATGTGTTCGGTCATTGTTCCTCCTGGTTGTCTCTGGTGTACCAGGGGGGTGAACCCCCGCATGTATCTCCAAAGTACGCCGGAACCACGCCGTTTAACCCCTTTGAATAGCGCATTTGTACGTGCGCTAATCAGGCGCCTTACCGGGGCCGGCGCAGGGCGTCGCTGATTTTCGCCCTCGTCTCCGCGTCCAAGGGAGCAGTTACCCTGTGATCCCGTGCGGCTTTGTCTGCCCTGATCTTCTGGATGACCATGCGGCCCAAACCTGCAAAAACGGCTGCAGCCACTACGCCCAGCACCATCGATTTCGGTTTTTCAGCCATGGGGCAATCCTAGTGACGCGTGCCCGCCGCGACCAGCGCCGACAGGCGCAACCAAGTGCCGCCGTCGGGCCTTCAAACGGCACTATTTCCGCCGTGACGGCGGGGTGTCCTCGCAGAATCGCGCTGAATAGGGTATGTGCGCCGCTCCCGGTAGAATGGTTGTGCAAGCTCGCGGAGCGCCCCCATGCCGTTCAAACAATGCAGTTCACAACCGTGTTTAACCCTGTGTTCATAACGCTGTTTGAATGCGGCTGAACGGCGTGAGACGGCATCTCCGCGGCAGCCTTATTTAAGGTTCACCCAACTCACGCACAGGAGTTACCGGATGCCCCGGATCGTCGTTGACGTCATGCCCAAGCCCGAGATTCTGGACCCCCAGGGGAAGGCCATCGTGGGAGCACTGCCCCGCCTCGGCTTCAACAGCTTCAGCGCAGTCCGCCAGGGCAAGCGCTTCGAACTGACGGTCGACGGCGAGGTGACCGACGCTATCCTGGCCCAGGCCCGTGAAGCTGCCGAGACCCTCCTGTCCAACCCGGTGATCGAGGATGTTGTCAACGTCGAGGTCGTCGAGGCCTGATATGACTTCGATCCCCCTGATTGGCGAGGCTGTGGCGGTCGCCGCAGAGCCCCGCTTGGCCGGCGCCAAAATCGGCGTCGTGACGTTCCCCGGAACCTTGGACGACCGCGACGCCGCCCGTGCAGTGCGTCTTGCAGGTGGCACGGCGGTTCCGCTGTGGCACGCTGACTCCGAACTGGGCGATGTTGACGCTGTCATCATCCCCGGCGGTTTCTCCTACGGCGACTACCTCCGCGCAGGTGCCATTTCGCGTTTTGCGCCTCTGATGTCCAAGATCATCGACGCCGCCAACTCCGACGCCAAGCTGCCCGTCCTGGGCATCTGCAACGGTTTCCAGATCCTGACCGAGTCGCACCTGCTGCCCGGTTCCATGATCAAGAACGACCACCTGAAGTTCATCTGCCGGGACCAGACGCTGCGCGTGGAAAACGCCAACACTGCCTGGACCGTGGATTACACCAACGGCCAGGAAATCATCGTGCCGTTGAAGAACCAGGACGGCCAGTACATCGCCGACGAGAAGACCCTGGATGCCCTTGAGGCTGAAGGCCGCGTGGTGTTCCGCTACGTGGGCTTCAACCCGAACGGCTCCCGCCGCGACATCGCCGGCATTTCCAACGCCGCCGGCAACGTGGTGGGCCTCATGCCGCACCCCGAGCACGCAGTGGAGGCTGGCTTTGGTCCCGAGTCGCTAGATGGAGCTCCCCGCGACACCGACGGCCTCGGTTTCTTCACCTCCGTTTTGACCAAGATTGTGGGAGGCGACAAGTGACCACGGAAACCACCAAGAAGTTCAACATCGACACCGTTGAGCACGCTGCCAAGACCCCGGACACGGAACTTCCGTGGGCCGAGCTGGGCCTGAAGAGGAACGAATTCGACGAGATCGTCAAGGTCCTTGGCCGCCGCCCTACCGGTGCCGAGCTGGCCATGTACTCCGTCATGTGGAGCGAGCACTGCTCCTACAAGTCCTCCAAGAACCACCTCCGCCAGTTCGGCGAGAAGGTCACCGAGGAAATGAAGAAGGACATGTTGGTGGGCATCGGCGAAAACGCCGGCGTCACCAACCTGGGCGACGGCTGGGCCGTGACGTTCAAGATCGAGTCCCACAACTCGCCGTCGTTCGTTGAGCCTTACCAAGGTGCAGCGACCGGCATCGGCGGCATCGTCCGCGACATTATCTCCATGGGTGCCCGCCCGGTTGCCGTGATGGACCCGTTGCGCTTCGGCGCGATCGACCACCCGGACACCGCCCGCGTCATGCACGGCGCCGTTGCCGGCATCGGTGGCTACGGCAACTGCCTCGGCCTGCCGAACATCGGCGGCGAAATGGTGTTCGACTCCGTTTACCAGGGCAACCCGCTGGTGAACGCCCTGGCCGTGGGCGTCATGCGACACGAGGACATCCGCCTGGCCAACGCCTCCGGCAAGGGCAACAAGGTTGTCCTGTTCGGTGCACGCACCGGTGGCGACGGAATCGGCGGCGCTTCGGTGCTCGCCTCCGAGTCCTTCGACGACACCAAGCCGTCCAAGCGCCCGGCCGTCCAGGTGGGCGACCCCTTCGCTGAGAAGGTCCTCATCGAGTGCTGCCTCGAGCTCTTCAAGGGCTCGCTGGTTGAAGGAATCCAGGACCTCGGCGCGGCAGGCATTTCCTGCGCAACGTCCGAGCTCGCCTCCAACGGTGACGGTGGCATGGAGGTTGAACTGACCTCCGTCCTGCTGCGCGACCCGACACTGACCCCGGGCGAGATCCTCATGTCCGAGTCGCAGGAACGCATGATGGCCGTGGTAACCCCGGAGAACATCGAAGCGTTCGAAGCCGTCATGGACAAGTGGGCCGTGGAGTACTCCTGGTTGGGTGAAGTGACCGACACCGGTCGCCTCATCATCACCTGGGAAGGCGAAGTAATCGTCGACGTCGATCCCCGCACCGTTGCGCACGACGGCCCGGTCTACGACCGCCCGTTCGCCCGCCCGGAGTGGCAGGATTCGGTGCAGGCCAACTCCTTCACCGGTTCCGTCGAGGATGCAGGCCGCCCGTCGGCACCCACCGAACTGGCTGCGGCTGTCACCGAACTCGTGGCATCGCCGAACATGTGCAGCAAGTCCTGGATCACCAAGCAGTACGACCGCTACGTTGGCGGCAACACTGCCATGGCGTTCCCGGACGACGCCGGCGTGGTCCGCGTTGACGAGGAAACCGGCCTGGGCGTTGCCCTGGCCACCGACGCCAACGGCCGTTACACCTACCTGGAGCCGTACCAGGGTGCGCAGCTTGCGCTGGCCGAGGCCTACCGCAACGTCGCCACTTCCGGCGCTGTTCCCATGGCTGTCAGCGACTGCCTGAACTTCGGTTCCCCTGAAGACCCGGATGTCATGTGGCAGCTGGCCGAAGCCATCCGTGGCCTCTCGGACGCCTGCATGGAACTCGGCATCCCGGTCACCGGCGGCAACGTGTCCCTGTACAACCAGACCGGCACCACGCCGATCCACCCCTCCCCTGTTGTGGCAGTCCTGGGCAAGCTCGACGACGTCGCCCGCCGTACGCCGTCGGGCTGGCGCGAAGATGGCCAGGCCATCTACCTGCTGGGTACCACGGCAGCTGAGCTGGACGGTTCGGAGTGGTCCAACCTGCGTGGACACCTGGGCGGCCTGCCGCCGAAGGTCGATCTCGCAGCGGAGCGTGAACTGGGCCAGATCCTGATCAACGCTTCCCGCGACGGCATGGTTGATGCTGCGCACGACCTCTCCGAAGGTGGCCTCGCGGCAGCGCTCGTTGAGTCCTCGTTGCGCTACGGCGTCGGCGCCCGCATCGCCCTTGAAGAACTTATGGAACGTGACGGCGTGGACCTGTTCACTGCCCTGTTCTCCGAGTCCCAGGCCCGGGCCATCGTGTCCGTGCCGCGCTCGGAGGAAGTCCGGTTCAAGGACATGTGCACCGCCCGCGGCTTCGCCCACCTCCGGATCGGCGTTGTTGACGCTGCCGGTGGAAAGCTGGAGATCAACGGCGTGGACGAGCTCTCGCTGGACGCCCTGCGCGAAGCACACGAAGGTACCCTGCCGAAGTACTTCGGCTGATCCTCACCACGTAAAACAACGCGGGGTCACTTATGGCCGGTAAATCCCTCTGGGATGGGCCATAAGTGACCCCGCGTTGCTTTTAAGCGGGCCAGGAAGTCAGCCTCGGGCAACGGCCTGCCAAAGAAGTACCCTTGGCCACTGGTGCAGCCAATGCTGCGGAGAAGTTCGGCTTCCTGGGCTGTCTCGATGCCCTCCCAAACGCCTTCCAGCCCGCAGGAGCGGATCACCTGCTGGATGGCCGCCAGGAACTCAAGCTGCGAGGGATCCTTCCCCAGGTCCTTCACGAACTGCCGGTCCACTTTCACCCGGTCCACCGGAAGTTTGCGCAGGTAGCCCATCGAGGAATAGCCGGCGCCGAAATCGTCGATCTCCAGGCCCACGCCGAGCCTGCGCAGGCTCATCAGGGTGTACCGGTCAAGCTCGTTGTTCTGGATGATCGCGCCTTCGGTCAGCTCCAGGACCAGCGAATCCGGGGACAAACCTTCCGCCAGGAGCACATCGCGGACGTCGTCCACGAATTCCAGGCTTTGCAGGTCGGCAGCAGAAACGTTGATGCGCATGGAGAAGACTGTCTGCTGCGTAGCGGGATCGTCACGCCACTGCCTGAGCTGCCGCATGGCAGTCCGCAGGACCCACCTGCCCAGTTCCGCGATCAACCCCGTGGCCTCAGCCACGGGAATGAACTGGTCCGGCATGATGAGGCCGTGTACCGGATGGTTCCAGCGAACCAGTGCCTCGCAACCCTCGATGTTTCCGGTGGCGAGCTCCACGATCGGCTGGTAGTAAAGGACCA
This sequence comes from Paenarthrobacter nitroguajacolicus, assembly GCF_029952445.1. GTDB lineage: Bacteria > Actinomycetota > Actinomycetes > Actinomycetales > Micrococcaceae > Arthrobacter > Arthrobacter nitroguajacolicus_B. Next base: position 24,946 of record NZ_JAQPPK010000030.1, read on the forward strand.
GCTGATCAGCACGGATCCCCTCCCGGAGGTCGCCCACGATCTGCCGCTGGAGCTGACGGGAGTGCAGGGTCACGGGGTCGAACAGTTTGAGCTTGCTCCGGCCTTCGCTTTTGGACTCCTCGACGGCGAAATCGGCTTCCTGGAGCAGGTCCTCCAAGGTGTGATGCGGCTCGGCAATCCGCAGGCCTATGCTCGCGGCGCACTGGACGCTGTTGTTGCCGAGGTCGATGTTGGGTTCCAGCGCCGCCAGGATGCGGTTCCCGACGGCGGTGGCCCGGTTTTTGGGGGTGGCGGGCATCAGAACGGCAAATTCGTCGCCACCCAGGCGGGTAACGACGTCGTCCTCCCGGACTGCCGAGCGGATGCGCATGGCGACGGTAACCAGGATCTGATCCGCTGCGGCGTGGCCGGCAGAGCTCTTCAGTGACTTGAATCCGTCAAGATTCAAAAGGAGCAGTGCCGGCGGCGATGAGCCGTTCGCGGCGGCCTCCATGGCCTGCGTAAAGGCGCCGGCCAAAGCGAGCCGGTTGCCGACGCCGGTCAGGGCATCAGTGAGGGAATCGTGGCGCTGTTCGTTCCGGACGCGGTGCAGTTCCTCCATGAGTGCCCGGACCTGCCGCTCCAGGCCCCGTATTCGTGGGTCGTCATCAGTGGACACAAGCCTGTGTGGCTTGGTGCTGGTCACGATTCATCCAGGCTGCGCAACGTCATGTCCGCCACGGCCTGGGGCTTGGGTACAGCATTGCGGTGCTCGTCCAGGAACAAGCGATAGGAAGCGATATCCAGCCGGCCGTCAGGCTTTGCAATGGTGCCCATGCGGTAAACGTGGGTGATCCACGTTCCGCCCAGGATGGCTTCGATCCAAGCATCGCATTCAGCCAGCGGAAGGTGGACCCGTGTGCCGGTGTTGCGTCGGTGGCCGGCGATGGACACTGTGATGCAACTGCCCAGGAGGCCTTTGTCAGCCGTAAACCAGGCGAGTCCTTCGACGTCGGCCACGATCGTCAGGTTCGCGTTTCCATCCTCAACGGACTGCACAGGGCCCATCCGGACAGAGCGCCGGTCCGCATTCAGGGACGTGGCTGTTCCGGCTTTGTACGGCGCACTCGTGATGTCCCGCCTGAACACGGACAGCTCCTGGTTGTGCTGGACCTGGATCCTGGTGGTCAGTTCGTTAAGGGTCATGATCTTGCCTCATCCGCGATAATGGCCGCCTCGAGGCGGTCGGCTCCTACAATCCGGTTTCTTCCTTGTGCTTTGGCACTGTAAAGCGCTGCGTCCGCTACCTCGATCATGAAGTTCAGATCGGCACCAGTTGAGATGCTGGACGTCACTCCATAGCTGATGGTGGGGAACGGAACACCATCCGGGGTGCGCATGTCCGAGATTCGTCGACTGATTTCGAGGGCGATACTCTCGGCCCGCTCCTGCGTGGCCCCGGGCAGGAAGAGGATGAATTCCTCTCCGCCGTAGCGCCCAATGAGGTCAGTGGACCTGACCGATGCAACACAGGCGCCCGCGAAAGCCTTCAAGGCCTCATCTCCGGCGCCGTGCCCGTATTCGTCATTGACTGCCTTGAAGTGGTCCAGGTCTGCCAGCACCACGGCAGCGCCCGATCCCGTGGAGTGCAGGCGGTTGAGTTCGCTGGTGGCCAGTTCGAGGAAGGTTCCGCGGTTGAGCAGGCCGGTCAGGTGGTCCCGGGCGGCGCGCTCCTTCAGTCCCTTGATGAGTTGGTCGCTGGTCAGGGCAGTCATGCTGAAGGACACAGTCACCAACAGCACCAGGGAAACCAGGCCGGATGGCCCGGGCCCGAAATAGCTCCGGAAGGTGTCGCTGGCCGGCCCTTCAAGTGTGTAGACCGTCCAGCGGCCCAAGTAGTAGGTACCCAACAGGCCTGCGGCCAATGACAACGCTTTGTGGACCTGGGAGTGCGAAGCCTTGATCAGCCAAAGATCCCGCGCAGCCAGTGCTATGCCGGCGGTCATCATGGCCAAGTACACGAACCCGCCGGACCAGACATTCGTTGCGGGGCTTTCAAGGACGGACGCTACGGCAGTGATTGCCGGGCCCGCGGCCAATTGCCACCCCGCGGTCTTGAGTCCCCGCAAGGAACGGGCGCCGGCCCAAACGCTGAATGCCCCCGCCACCACCAGGACGTTTCCGGCAGGATTCGCCCATTGCTGGTGGGAGGTTCCGTTGAAAAGGAAAGCTGCGTTGCCCGCCATGAATTCCAGCAGGGCCAGGCTCCACCAGCCGGCATACGGCGAGCGCGTGCGGTGGAAGGAGGTACAGAACAACGCCAGGAGGGTCACTGTGACCACACCCAGGGCGACCCTTACCGAAAACGAATCGAGCACCGTGTCCAACCCCCTCAGCTGGTCATCCTTCGGCTTTGGATTCAGTGTGGCGCCGGTTACTCAACCTCTGTGCGGCATTTGCTCAAGATTGGCTCAAGATCAGGTGCGGTTCCTCACCCAACCCAGTGGCCGTCGTCGTGGTATTCCGCTTCCAGCCCGTGCGGTGTCTTCTCCCATTTGTGGGGACTGGTGAGCATCTGCCAGGCCGCGCGCCATGCCGCCACCGAATGCAGGACCCAGTAGAACGGGTTCAGCAGTGCGAAGATCGCGATTCTCCACCCGTGCCGGCGGAAGGTGGCGATGCCGGAGACGATGATCATCATGGCGTTTCCGAACAGCATGGACACCACCCCTCCGACCAGCAACCACTCCGGCAACACCAGCCCGACGATTTCGTAGCCGATGTAGGTCACCACCGTGAAGCCCACCACCAGCGGATAGGCCAGGAAAGCCAGCGGTGTCCCGAGGATGAGGCCGAGGAAGCCAACGGTTCCGGCCACGCCCGTGCTCTTCATGTACCTGAGGGAGTTCCTGGTATTCACCGCAGAGGTGATCATGTAGCCCTTGATCCAACGGGTACGTTGCTTGATCCAGGCCGGAACCTGCGAACAGGCCTCCTCCCACGTGGTGGAGTCGATGACGCCCACCCGGTACCCGTCCACGGCCGCCCTGAGTCCCAGATCCGCGTCTTCGGTGACGTTCCACGGATCCCACGCGCCCACTTCTTTGAGGAGGGCCGTGACGAAGTGGTTGGAGGTGCCACCAAGGGGCAGGGGAATGCCGGAGTTGTCCAGGCCGGGGAGCATCGAATCGAACCAGTGCGTGTATTCGATGGTGAACATGCGGGTGAGCACGTTCTGGTCCGCGTTGAAGTAATTCAGCGCGGCCTGGACGCAAATGAGGGGTTTGCGGCCGGGATTCAGGTGCTGCCGCTCGAATTCGTCGTGTCTGAAGGCGGCAATGGATGCCCGCAGCTGCCCCGGATCGGGACGGTCCTCGGCGTCGTAGATCACCACGTACTCCCCCCGGGCGAACGTCAGTCCGTAATTGCACGCCCTGGGCTTGGTCTGCGGCTCACCCCTGGGAACAATCAGGATCCGAACGTACTCCGGTGGTTTGGAGGCCTTGGCAGCGGCGATCGTCTCGGCGTCGTCTTCCTCCAGGAGGACAAGGACATCCAGCTTGGACCGGGGGTAGTCCAGTTGCCCGAGGTTGGTCAACAGTTTGTCGATGATGTTGGCTTCACGGAACACGGGAACCAGGATGGTGTAGATGGGCAGTTCGGAATCGGGGATCCGTTCAGCTGCCACCGGCGGTAGGCCACGTCCTGCCCGCTCTTTGTTCCTTGCACGGTCCACTGCTGCCTGGTGCAGTTTGTCGAACGGCCCGCGGAGGCTCGCCAGCGATTTGAACCCGATGCTGATAAGGAAAACGACATTCGCGGCGGTCAGCAGAACGATGATCGCCGTGAGCGGAGAGATTACGAACCCCACCATGACCGCTGCAACCAGGACCACTGGAAGGTACCGCTGCCACGGCGTCAACGCGACGCGTGCCGAGTCCCCCGGCCTTTCTTCGGCCAGGCGTTCGGCGGATTCATACAGAAGGTGGCGCCGGAAGGACCGTTGGATGGACTGGTTGATGTCCCAGTCCGTAGTGGTGCGGAATTCGACGTCGGTAGCTCCAAACTTTTCAGCCGCTTCCTCTGCCATTCGCACCGACGGAGCAACGGCGGTGGCAACGGTCAGGACACCGCCTTCGCTGCGCCACGGCAACCATTGCGGTTCCCCGAGCTCGCCGAAGGTGAGTTGCTCCATCAGCTCGTCGTCGGCAGGCTCGGCCACCAGGTCCACCAGCGGGGCTTCCCACTGTTGCGCCAGGACTTCATAAATCCGACGGCGGTCCAGGCCGGCTTCCAGGATCAGGTGCCGTCCCAGCAATCCGCCTTCGCTCGCGGCACGGTTCAGCGCACGCCGCAGCTGTTCCGGGGTGACAAGGCCCGCGGCCAGGAGCGTCTGCCCGATCGACTGCCGGTTGAACTGGCCGTTGATCCTGCTGAGCCCGTTGGGAGGGGTAGAGGGGGTCATGAATCGGAGGACCTTTCATAGATCCGGTGCGTGGGCGTAGAGAAGGCGACGGAGTAGCGCATGCCGAATGATGGGTTCTTGAGGATCGCTTGGTACACGAGGTCGGTAGGCCCGGAATCCCTTGCCCCCGCGCCTGCCTCGACGTTGACGAACACCCATTTGGCGTACTTGGCCGGATCATCCAGGGCCGGAGCGAAGTAGTCACCGGAGGCCCGGTTGTAGATTTCCTTGAGCGGGATGCCCATCACGGGTAGCACGGCGTTTCCCCGGGCACTCTCGTCCATCAGGATCCCACCGGATTCGTAGTGCTGGTTCAGCCACCGGGCGGCGGCTGTGGAGTTGGTGGTGGATTCGGCGGACATCCGCCCCTCCGCCAGGACCGCTAGCCTGCCGGTGGGATCGGCGTTCCACCACGCGTTCTGCACCACCAGTGCTGCCAGCAGGGCACCGAGCAGCAACGGACGGAGCCAGCGCAACCGGAGCCTGGCCAGTTCCTGCACGAACACAGCCGCCAGGATGGCCACCAGGGGCAGCGCCGTAAGTGCGAAGCGGTTGTTCCACCACGTAGTGGGAAGCGAATGGTCGTTGTTGATGGCAGTCTGGCCCAGGAAGAGGCTCAGCAGCGCAAAAGCGTAAGCGCTGCCGGTCACCGCCACCAGCAGGGTGCTGTTGGCGAAGCCCCTCCTGAAGACCAGCACGACGGCGCCGCACGCCGCCGCGGCGAGGACCACCAGCCCGGAGGTCTCCAGCAGCGACCAGTGAAAAATAGACAATGTCAGTCCGAGGTTGCCCTTGGTAGGCAACAGTCCGCCGTCGGTGATGTTCTTCTGCTGCGCGAAAGCGGAGTACTGACCGAACATGAACTCGAGCGGGTTGCCATAGATGGCCCAGTTGTAGGAAAGCCACCACAGCACCGCCGCAGCCGGGATCATGACGTAACCACCGGCCATGGTGAAGGCCTCGCGCCATTGGGACGTGCGTCGTTTGGAGACGACCAGCACGAACAGCGTCCCCGTCATCACCAGCGCCCACCCCTCATAGCGGGACAAGACGGCCGCCGCCGACGGGATGCCCGCGAAGACTGCCAGCTCGCCGGCGCTCATCCGGCGCCGGCTGGTGGCCCAGTGCGCCAGTCCGGCCATGCCACCCACGATGCACATGATCAGCACGGGCTCGGTCAAAGCCGTGGTGTAAACGTAGAGGACCGCCGGATTGGCAAGGACAACCAGCGTGGTGGCGAGGCGGCCGGCCCTGCCCAAACCGAGACGGGCAGCGATCAGGTAAAGCCCCGTTGCCGTGCCGGACAGCGCGAGGATGCCCAACAGGCCAGCGGCCCAGCCCGTGCTGAACAGCCACATGTTCACCACGAACGGTGCCAGCAGGAGGTGCGGCACCGGCAGCCACACCGTGCCGAGCTGCTCAAAGCCGGGGGCTTTGCTGTCGAAAATGCGCCGGGCGATGGTCAGGTGGCTTTGGGCATCGGAGTAGTCCAGGTTGGTGCCGTGGCCAATGGTGTAGAGGCAGGCGAGATAGCCCACCACCGCGGCCACGGCAGCCACAATCCTGGCGCCGGGGACCTTTCGGCCCTCCACCGGGGCGCCGAGCCGTTCCCAAGCTGCGGCGAGGCTACTTACCATGTTCCGAGGAACCGCTTGCCTTCTGTTCAGCGTCCACGTAAGCCTGTGCTTCCTTGGCTCGCCGGCGCATAAGGATGGTCCGGGCTGCAAACGCGAGGCCCAGCACCAGCACCGCAGCTCCGATCCACCAGGCGTAGGGACGGTAGTCGTCGGTGACAGCCTTTTGCGGAACCACCACGTTGCTTTCCAACAAGACCGGCGTTCCTGAGGGCTGGGTGACCAGCAGGTTCCGGGACAGCGACGCCCAGCCGCCCTCAACGCCACTGATGTGGTCGGCCAATGAGGACTGCAATGTGGCTGCAGCATTGTCACCTTCCGGCGCCCAAGCACCCAGGAGCAGCAGATCGCGGCCACCTTGTTCGAACGCCTCCAGGACCCCGAACGGCGCCGACGTGCCCACCCCGTATTCGACGTCGTCCGGGGCTATGGTGCGGAACTCCGCCAACCGCAGGGGTGCCGAGAGCTTGTTGGCCACCTCGCCGGTGGCGCCCACCACCAGCCCGGATTCGCTGGAGCCGGCCAAAGTATCGAGGCCCACCAGACGGGCGTCCAAAAGTGTGGCACTTTCCCGCTGCAGCGAAGCCATCAACGTGGCCGCATTGACCGTGTTGGCCTGCGCGTTGCCGTCACCGAAAGCCACGGGAACGCCCTGCCCCAAGGCTTGTGGGAACCGTGCAAAACCGGCCTTCAGGGATCCACCCCGGGCTGCCGTCAACGTGCTGCCCGCAGTGTCCACCGTTACCTCCATGGGCATCACACCGGCAGGTCCGTCGCAATCCCCGCCCACGGGAAGGGCAGCGAGCCGGATCCGGAGGCCATTGTTGGCCTGCAGCTGCCCGGCAGGTACCTCGGCGTCCACCGAAAAGCTGTCACCGCCGTCGAGATTTTTTGAACTGAGCAGGTAATCGTTCCAGAAGACCGAAAGCTGGGCCTGCGCGTTGTTCGGGACGGCCGTGTGCGTCCCTTTGAGCTGGACCTTCACCGACTGGACGGGGCCGCCGAACTGCGACTGGCTCACGCCCACGTACGACTCCGGGGTCCCGTAGCCGGAGAGTTTCAGCGTCTTGCTGCCGAGGTCCTGGAGGCTTTGCTGCAATCCCGGCGATGCAGGCAGAGCGGACGTCAGCCCGGTCACGGAAGAGGTCACGGCGAGCGCGGTCTTGTCGCTGGCGAGGGCACGTGCGGCGGTGCGGAGTTGTTCGTCGTGGCCGCTGAGGACGAGCTGCGGGAGGCCGGCCGCGGTGGCCAGTTTGGTACCGGCCTCGCCTTGGTCGCCAACCACGCTGAGGATCCGGCTTCCCGGCGGAAGGCTCGCTGCGGTGGCGGCGAGTCCGGCTTCCGGAACCACGCTGACGGACGCCTCCGGGTAGCGCTGCGACATCGCTGCGGAGGCCACCATGATGGCCGCCGAAACATCCGCGCCCGGATCCGCGGGGACGGGAAGCACGACGGCGGGCACGGACACCGGGAAGAAACCGCCGACCGTGGTGGGAACCTCTGGAGTTCCGGAGAAGTCGACTGCCAGGTTGTTGAGCGTGGCCGTCGCGTTGGCCAGGACACACATAGTCTGTGTAGCCGGGATGAATTGCAGTCCGACCGTCAACTGTTGGTTGACAACGTCCGCGCTGCTGACGGCCTGGTCCAGTGCGACAGTGGCTGCTGCGTTGGCTTCGAGGATTACCCTGCCGTTGACTGTTGCGCGGACCGTCCCTTCCGGCTTTCCGGTGACCACAATGCTGCCCCTGATCCGGCTCGGTTCCAGCCCCGCGGTTACCGGCACCACAACTGTTTGCTCGGTTTGGCCGGCCATGGCCGAAACACTCGACGATGCCCGTACCACCGCTCCCTGCGAGGGTTCGGCGGCGGCCATCGGTGCGGTGAGGGCGGAAACCGCCAGGGTTGCGGCGCAGGCAATCAGGGCGGCTGCGGTACGGGGTCGGGCTCTGGCAGGGTATTGGGTCACGATGTCAGTCCTGGGTAACTAGCAGCGGATGAGTCACGGGCCTGTTTAGGCCAACCTCATAGACACTGCCGGGCCGAACTCAAGACCCCTTGCTGCGTTCGCTCAAGATTCCGTCAAGACGTGAAGCAACGCGGGGTCACTTATGGCCCATAAAAGCCCCTGACATGGGCCTTAAGTGACCCCGCGTTGCTGTTGAATGGGGTGTATGTGGATCGGGTGGATCGAATTCGACGTCCTTTTGGGCGATATTCATAGCCTCAAGGAAAAGCGTTCCTTGGTGCGGCCTTTGGTCGCTGAACTCAAACGGCGCTTCGAGGTTTCGGCGGCCGAGACCGGCTTCCAGGACCAGTACCGGCGTGCACTGATAGGCGCCGCTTTGGTGGCCCCGGATCACGCCCACCTTCAGCAAATGCTCGACGCCGTTGAACGGTTCGTGGCTGCCAGGCCTGAGTTTGAGCTACTCAGCGCCCGGCAGCGGGAGCTGCACAGCGAAGACTAGTAGCCGATGACGGCTAGTATCCGATGACGGCCCAGCGGGTGGAGTCCAAGTGGGCGTCGATCGCATCGTGCGCCGCCTCGAGGCTCCGGCTGCGCAGGGCGTCCACGATCAACTGGTGCTCGCGCAGTACGTCCTCGGCACGGTCGGTGCCTTGACTGACTGCCTTGACGCCAATCCTGAGTTGCTTCTGCCTGAGCGAAGCGTAGAAGTCGGCCAGGACAGGATTTCCCCCTGCCCGGACCATGAGGGTGTGGAACTCTGTGTCCAACTCGATGAACCTCGCGGCATCGGCTTTGGCATCGAGCTGCTGGTCAATGATGTGTTGGAAGGCATCGATTTGCGCAACCGGCATTGTCGCCACTGCCGAGACAGCCCACTTTTCCACCACTGACCTGGCCTGCAGGATGGCCCGCACCTCGGGATCGGAGATCGGCGGCACAAACGCACCCTTGTGGGGGATGCGCTTCACGAAACCTTCAGCTTCGAGGCGCAACAAGGCTTCCCTCACCGGCGTACGGGAGGTACCTGTGGTCTTGGCCAGTACGGCCTCGTTGAGGAAAGTTTCTTCCTCCCGCGGCAGCGCTGCGATGTAGCTTTTCATCCACTGGTAGGCCACTTCGGGCTGCGACTGTGCAGCGGGGGTCATCTGGATCATGCAGAGCCTTTCTCGCGAAGCCCAGTATACGAGCTACGTTCTGCATTCACTATAGACAGGTTGTATACAACTCGTCTACAGTGATGTTCCAGTGATTCAACTCACTGAATTGGAACCCCTCATCTCCGTTGGAGACGGGCCCCTCCCTCCCCCAGGAAGCCCCGTCTCCACCCGCAAAGGATCCCCACATGACCGATTTGAAGAAAGCCGAGCTAAGGCAGCAGAAGCACTCCAGCCTGCCTGTGGTTGCTGCATCGAGCCTCGCCGGCACCGCCGTTGAGTGGTACGACTTCTTTCTCTACGGCACGGCCGCTGCGCTGGTATTCAACAAGCTCTTCTTCCCCACTGACGATCCCCTTGTCGGCACCATGCTGGCACTGGGAACGTTCGCTGCCGGCTTCCTCGCCCGTCCCCTTGGCGCAATTGTCCTGGGGCACCTTGGCGACAAACACGGGCGCCGCGCCACCTTGGTGGCCAGCCTGATGCTTATGGGCGTCGCAACGACGCTTATTGCCTTCATCCCTTCGTACGCAGCCATCGGCATCGCAGCACCGTTGCTGCTGCTGTTGCTGCGGCTGATCCAAGGATTCGCACTCGGCGGCGAATGGGGCGGAGCCGTCCTCCTGGTCTCCGAGCACAGCAATGACAGCTCGCGGCGCGCATTCTGGTCATCCTGGCCGAACATGGGTCCGCCCCTGGGCAACCTCATGGCCGCAGGCGTCCTCGCCATCCTCGCCGCTACCCTGCCGGAGAGCGAGTTCCTGGCATGGGGTTGGCGCATAGCCTTCGGACTGTCCGCACTGCTGGTTATTATTGGCCTGGTCCTCCGCCTGTACGTGCAGGAAACCCCGCTGTTCAAGGAAGCACAGCGCAAGCGCGAGGCCCAGGCCGGCACGGAACGCAAAATGCCTCTGGCCATCCTTTTCCGCCGCAACTGGCGCGAAATCCTCATCGCCACCGGAAGTCGGATGGGCGAAAACGCGGGCTTCTACATCTACTCGCTGTTCATCATCACGTACGTCACCCAGATCATGGGGCTGCAACGGCAGACCGGACTGACCGCAGTCATGATCGGCCAGGCGGTGGCCGTCGTCGCAATTCCCGTCCTCGCCTTGTACGCGGACCGGGTGGGCCGGAAGCCCATCATGATCGGAGCTTCGATCGCCACGGTGGTGTGGGCGTTCGCGTTCTTCGCCTTGCTCAACACTGGCCAGGCGTGGGGCATCATCGCGGCGGCCGTCGGAGGCCTGTTGATCTTCGCCGCGTACAGCTCGGTGATCGGCGCCTTCTTCTCCGAGTTGTTCCCCACCGATGTCCGGTACAGCGGCACTTCCGTGGCCTACAACCTGGCCTCGCTGATAGCCGGTTCGCTGTCTCCCATCATCGCCCTGGCGCTGTACAGCGCCTTCGGCACCGGCTACGCCATCGGCATCTACCTCGCAGGAATGGGCCTGATCTCCATGGTCTCCGTGATGTTCGCCAAAGAGACCAAGGGACTCAAGCTCAGTGATTTGGATGAGCCGAGCGCCGAGCCCACCGCCGAGTTCGCCAACATAGACAAGGAACAAGCATGAAAATCGCACTGGTCCAGGTGGCCAGCCCGGACGCCGAAACCCGCGAGGACCGGATCGACCGCGTCGAGAAGATCCTCCGCAGCATCAACGGCGCTGAGCTGATCGTCCTGCCGGAACTGTGGAGTGCAGGCTACTTCCACTTCGATGACTATGCGGCGCTGGCCGAAACGCTGGATGGGCCCACCGTTTCCATGTGCTCCAGGGTGGCGGCGGAGCTGGGCGTCCATCTTCACCTCGGCAGCATCATCGAGGCCGGCGAAGGCGGGCAACTCAGCAACACGTCTATCTTGCTGGGCCCGGATGGCAGCGTGGTCCACACGTACCGCAAGATCCACGTATTCGGATACAAATCAAAGGAGGCCGAGCTCCTGACGGCCGGGACGTCACTGCCCGTGGCCGCACTCCCGTTCGGGGCCACCGCAGGAATCACGTGCTACGACCTTCGTTTCCCCGGCTTGTGGATGGAGCTCAGCACCCGTGGAGCGGAAATCGTGATCGTCCCGGCGGCCTGGCCGGCAGCCCGACGTGAACACTGGCGCCTGCTCAGCACCGCCCGGGCCTTGGAACACCAGATCTTCGTGGTGGCCTGCAACGCTGCCGGCACCCAGGAAGGCGTTGAGCTCGGGGGCCACAGCAGGGTGGTGGATCCGGCCGGCAAGGTAATCGCTGAAGCCGACGCCGGGGAGTCGGTCCTCATGGTGGACATCGATCCCGCCCAGGTCAGCACGGTCCGCAACGAGTTCCCCGTGATCAACGATCGCCTGGCCAGCTACCAAACTCTGACCGTCTAAGGAAACCCCATGGAAATACAGCAAATACAGCAAACAACACGGCAAGTCCCGCTCACTTTCAGGGTGGTCGGTACAGGGAACAGTGCCGGCACGGACAAAACAATCACGCTCACGGACTTCCACGCAGTGGTGGCCGGTTACACAGGCCGCGATCCGGAAGCAGTGCAGCACCACATCGACGAGCTGGCGGCCATCGGCGTGGCACCGCCTCCTGAGGTTCCAATGTTCTATCGCATGGACTCGGACCTCTTCGAGACCTCCGGTGAGCATGACACCAGCCAGAACCTGACCTCCGGCGAAATCGAACCGCTGTACATCCGCCACGATGGCAAGTTCTACCTCGGCATCGGCTCGGACCACACGGACCGTGACATTGAAGCCCGGGACATCGGCGATTCCAAGCGTGCTTGCCCCAAACCCGTCGCCGGTGAGGTGATCGCCGTCGAAAACCTGGAGGGACTCGACCTCGACAACTGCACCGCGCGCTCCTGGGTGGACGGCGAGCTGTACCAGGAAGGTCCGCTGAGCGGCCTGCGCAAGCCGGCCGACGTCGTCGAGCGTCTCTTGGCGCGAACCGATATTGGCGACGCCGACTTCATGTGCCTCGGCGGCACCCTGCCGCTGCTGAAGGGAAAGTTCGTGGATGGAACTTCCTGGAAGTTGGAGCTCTCATTCCCGAATGGGACCACCATTGAACATAACTACAAAATCAAGAAAGGCTCACTCTGATGAGGACCGGAAAAGAGTACCTGAAGTCCCTGAACGACGGTCGGACAGTGATCCTCGACGGCGAGGTGGTGGGCAACGTGCTGGAACACCCGGCCTTCGCCAAGGTTGCCCACACCATGTCCGAACTGTTCGACATCGCAGCCGATCCTGCCAACGGCATGCAGTTCCACTCCGAGGAAATCGACGGACCCGCCAACCGCACGTTCGCGGCTCCACGCACGCAGGAAGAACTCGTCCTCCGCCGCCAGGCAATCGAAAAGTGGGCCAAGCACACCCACGGCTGGGTGGGCCGCAGCCCAGACCACGTCGGTACATTCTTTGCCGCTTTCGGCTCCCACCCCGAGGTCTTCAAGGACGAGAACAGGGACTTCGCCGGCAATGTGGAGCGGTACTACAAGAAGATCCTGTCCGAAAACCTCTACCTCTCCTACGCGATCATTCCCCCTCAGGTCTCCCGCGCAACCACAGCGTCAGGGTGGGAGGGCGAGTACTTGCAGGTCGGCGTCGTGCGTGAAACCGAGGAGGGCATCATCGTCCGCGGTTCGCAGATGCTCGCAACCGGCGCCGCGATCGCCGACGAAGTCTTTGTCACCTGCATCAAGCCGCTGGGCCCGGACGACGTGGACTTCGCCGTCAGCTTCGCCATCCCCGTGTCGACGGACGGCCTGAAGCTCTACTGCCGCCGCCCGTTCGCCCCCGCTGCCACCAGCGATTTCGACTACCCCCTCACCAGCCACTACGACGAACCCGACGCCCTGGTGGTCTTTGACGACGTCCTCATTCCGTGGGACCGCGTGTTCATCGACCGGAACATCGACACCCTCCGCCGCCAGTTCTTCGAGACCGGCGCGCACGCCCTGGGCAACTGGCAGGCGCAGATCCGCTTCTCCACCAAGTTGAAGTTCATCGCCTCCGTGGCCCGCAAGGTCACACAGGTGAACGGCACGGACAAGATCCCCGGCGTGCAGGAAAAGCTTGGTGAGCTGGCGGCGATTGTCCAGTCGGTTGAATCCGCCGTCCTCGCTGCGGAATATACGGCAACAACGGACGACGCCGGCATGAGGGTTCCCGGGAAAGCCGCACTCTACGGGGCCATGGGCCTGCAGTCCGAGACCTACCCACGGGTGATTTCTATCCTGCGGGACCTGGTGGGCGGCGGCGTGCTGCAGTTGCCCTCGAGCGTCGCGGACATGACCAGCAGCGTGACCCGGCCGGACATGGAACGCTATGTGCAGTCCCCCGGCGTCGCCAGTGAGGAACGGGTCAAGCTGTTCAAGCTGGCCTGGGACATCATCGGTTCCGAATTTGCCGGACGTCACCAACAGTACGAAATGTTCTATGCCGGTGCACCCTTCGTGGTCCGCGGCGCCTACACCTACCGGAACTACGGCTACGACGCACTGGTCGCCGAACTGGACACGTTCCTCGGTTCCTACAGCATCAACAGCAGCACCGAGTCGGAAGGGATCTAGCCATGGCAAAACCCGAATTCGAATTCACGCCCGTTTCTTCCGTGGACTTCGCACCCTGCAACCCGCACATCGAGGGCCTGTCCGAGGCCATACTTGCCCGAGATTCGGACAACGACTCCGTCACCCGCATCCTGAAGTTCGAGCCAGGAACGGACACCTCCCCCAACGGCGTCCTGACCCACGATTTCTGGGAAGAGGTCTTCATTTTCGAGGGCTCGTTCGTCGACCAACGCCTGGGAAGGACATTCAAGGCCGGCGACTGGGCCACCCGTCCGCCGGGCATGGAACACGGTCCGTGGGTTTCGGAGAACGGCGCCAAGATGTTCGAAGTCCGTTACTACACGGATTCCGTACCAGCAGATTCCGTCCAAGCAGACCGGAGCAACTGAAATGAGCCTCGCACCGCTTTTCACGGTTCCCGATGCCATGGGGATGCGCCGTGCCATGGGCCGCTTCCTCACAGGCGTCGCCGTCGTGACCACCAAGCACGAGGACGAGCTTTACGGTATGACCATCAGTTCGCTCACGTCCATCAGCCTGGAGCCGCCCATCCTGATGATTTCGCTGAACTTCGGCACACGGACGGGCGAGGCCCTGCTGGAGAGTGGCAAGTTCGCGGTTTCCATCCTCGGCTCCAAGCAGGAATCGATTGCCCGGCGGTTCGCGGTGCGGGGCGGTGACCGGTTCGGTGAAGGAGACTTTGACGTGACCGACAACGGCCTGCCGGTGATCAAGGGCGCCCTCGCCCAGGCGGACTGCACGGTTGTGCAAACATACGACGTCGGCGATCACCAGGTCTTCTTCGGCCAGGTCACCACTTGCCGGGACCGGGACGGCGAAGTGCTGGCGTTCAAGGCAGGCCGCTTCGGTTCCTTCAGCGACTTCGGTCACGCCGAGATTCCCTGGATGTTCTAGCCTCCCCTGGAAGCAACGCGGGGTCACTTATGGCCCATAAATCCCCTCGGGATGGGCCATAAGTGACCCCGCGTTGCTTTTTTCAGGAGGCGATGGTCAGCTCACCCATACGGTCCCAGCCACTGCCTTCAATCTGGCGGCTGATGATGTGGGGCGTCTCTGCGAGGGCCTGCGGCATGTCGGCCATGGCCTTCTTGAAGTGCTCACTGTTCACGTGGGCCTCGGCGGCATCGTCCTGGAAGGCCTCCACCAGGACGAACTCGTTGGGGTTGTCCACACTGCGCGACCAATCGAACCAGAGGTTGCCCGGCTCCTTGCGCGTGCTCTCGGTGAAATCGGCTACGAGGTCCAGCCAGCGATCGGACCAGTCGGGCTTGACGTTGAACTTGACCACAATAAAGATCACGGTTGCTGCCTTTCGTTGCACTACGGTTCCGTTCCATCCTTTCAGAAAGACAAGGATGCTTAGTCGTGCAGGATGACCTGGTACAGGTTGTGGTCCTGCCAGGTCCCGGCGATTTGCAGGTAATTCGGCGCTGTTCCGAACTTTTGGAAACCCGCCTTCAACAGCACCCGTTGGGAGCCAATGTTGTGCAGGAGGGTTCCCGCTTCCAGACGATGGAGCCCCAACTCGGTCCGGGCTTTCTCCACGATCATCCGGACCGCCGCCGAAGCCAGCCCGCTGCCGGCATAATTCTTGTCAACCCAGTAACCCAGTCCCGCGCTCTGGAACGGGCCGCGGACAACTCCTGCCACATTGAACCTGCCAACAATGGCATCTCCGGCAATCAACGCCAGAGGGTACTGATCGCCAGCCTGGAGTGCGGCAAGGCGCTTTGCAATGTCGGCAGCCTGCCACTCTTCCGTGAAGTACTCCTCGGGACGCATGGGCTCCCAGGCAGAAAGGTAGTCACGGTTGCGGACGTAGGCCGCCGCCAGGGCAGCAGCGTCCGACGGGCGGAGGAGGCGCATGGTTACGCCGGGCCGGAGTTGGCAGGGTTCGAACATCAGCCCATAGTACTTGCCGGCTTTAGCGCCTTAACGCCCGACGGCGACCCGGCACCTTGGGTGCGGACCGCCGTCGAACGCTGTATTTAGCGCAGTTGTGCTACTTGGAGGTGCCCTGCGACACCGAGCCTTGAAGCTGGCGCTGGAAGATGACGTACACGATCAATACCGGAACCACGGTAACCGTCACCGCGGCAAACAGCGCCCCGAAGTCCACCGCGTATCCCATCTGGCCGGCAAACGCCGCGAGTTCCTGGGACAGGACGCGCGGACCGGCGGCGTTGATGGATACCGGGATCAGGAACTGGTTCCACAGGCCCAGGAAGTTGAAGATGGCCACCGAGGCAAGGCCCGGCTTGGCCATGGGCAGCATGACCTGGAAGAACGTCCGCCACTCCCCTGCTCCGTCGAGCGCCGCGGCCTCGGTGATTTCGTGGGGCAGCGACTTGAAGAAGGAGAAAAGGAAGAACACCGTGAACGGGAGCGCGAAGCCAACGTAGACCAGGATCAGGCCCGGCAATGTGTTCAGCAGGCCCATGTTTTTCAGGACGAAGAACAAGGGCACCATGGCCAGGAAGATGGGGAACGTCAGGCCGGCGAGCATCAGGTAGTAGATGGCCCGGCTCCCCGGGAAGGTGTAGCGGGCAAGGACATAGGCGCACATGGCACCCAGCACCATCACGATCACCAGCGCGACAGCCACCACCACCACGGAGTTAAGGAAGGCTTGCCCGATTCCCGCTTCGCTCCACGCCTTGGTGTAGTTGTCCAGGTTCCATTGGGACGGCAAGGCAAACGGCGAGGCAAAGATCTCGCTGGAGGTCTTGAACGAGGACATGACCGTCCACAACAACGGCAGGATGACGATGAGGGTCCAGACGGTCAACGCGGTGTGCGAAACCGCGCCCACCACCTTGTCGCCTGTTGTGGTTGCAGGGGTCCTCGGCTGGAAGTGCAGGGACTTCATCTCCGGACCGGAAACTTTGGTTGTCATTAGAGGCTCACATCCTTATCGCCGCCGGTGAGCCGGTTGACCAGGAAGACCAGGCCGGAGAAGATCAGCGTGGCAATGGCCAACACAACGCCCATGGCACTGGCAAGGCCGAACTGGCCCTTGCTGAAGGCCGTAAAGAACAATTGCTGGGCCATCACAAGCGTCGAGTTGTCCGGACCGCCGCCAGAGTTCAGTGCCGCCATGTAGACGAAAGCATCGAGGGCCAGGATGCCCATGTAGATGTAGGCGGTCTGGATGTTGTCCCGGATCAAAGGAATGGTGATGGAAACGGCGGTACGGAAGCGACCAGCGCCATCAATCCTTGCAGCTTCGAAAAGCTCGGCCGGAATGCCCTTGATACCCGCCACGAACAAGACCATGTAGAAGCCAACGAAGCCCCACACGATCACGAACATCGTGGCAATCATGGCCGTATCCTTGTTGCCCAGCCAAGCAAAGTCCTTGAACTGGTCCATGCCCAACCCGGTCAGCATGCCGTTCAGCAGGCCGCCCGAGGGATCGTAGATCTGGCCCCACATGATGCCGATGGCGATAGCGGGAATCGTGTACGGGAAGAACGAAACCACCCGGTAGAAGCTGGAATTCCGCAGGCCCTTGATCTGGCCCTTGCTGCTTCCACCCACCGTCACCAGCGAGGCCAACACCAAGCTCAGGATGATGGTGATGATCGGCAGGAAGATGACCAGGAGGACGTTGTTCCCCATGGCCTTCATGAAGATATCGTCCGTGAAGATCTTGGCGTAGTTCTCCAGGCCGATGAAGTTCTGGTTGGGCGAGAAGCCGGACCAGTCTGTCAGCGAGTAGCCAAAGGCCTGGATAAACGGCCAAATCACAAACAACAGGTAGATCGCCAGCGGCAGTCCGAGGAACACCGCGAAGAAGCTCACTTTGTCCCACGTCAACGGCTTCCGCCGCCTCTTGACCACCAGCTGCGGCGGTGCCATGACCGGAACGACGGCGGCAAGGCCGTCGTCGTTCCGGCTCTGCTTTGTCTTCACTACGGTCACTTCACTTCGATCTTCTTGACCGAGCTGTCGTTGCGGACCTTGTCGGTGATGTTCTGAAGGGCGGAGGTCAGGGTTGCGACGTCCGACTTGCCGTCCAGGAAGGTGTTCCAGACAACCAGTTGGTCCTTGTTGGTTCCGTACAGGTCGATGAAGTTCCAGGTGTAGATGTTCTCGCCGGCGTCGCCCAGCATCTTGGTCTGGGAAACAAGGGCGGTGGAACCGAAGCCATCGGCCGGAACAGTGTCCTTGACGATGGTGGGGGCCAACTTGGTCTTGGCGAAGTTGGTAGCGGCTTCCTTCGACAGCATGATGCGCAGCATTTCCTTGCCACCGGCCGCATTCTTGCCTTGGGACGGAACAACGTAGGGCTCACCGGCAGCGCTGTGCAGGGCCGTGTACGGCATCTTGGGGCTGGCGCTAACCGACGGGGCCGGGGCGCCCATCATGTTGAAGCCTGCCTTGGTCTGGTCCTTCATCTCGTTTTCGATCCACGAACCTGACGGGTAGAACACTGCCTCCTGGGCATTGCTCCACTGCGCCTGGGCGGCCGTGAACTGCGTACCCGAGCCACCCGGCTTGAAGAAGCCTGCCTTGACGATCTTGTCCAGTGCTGTGAAAACGGACTGGATGGCCGGGTGCGACCAGCAACCTTCCTTGAGGTTCTCCAACGCGAGGCGGACCTCGTCGCCGCCTTCCTTGATGGCTGAGGCGATCGCGAGTTCCTGGTAATACGTGGCAGCTTCCTTGCCCCACACGAACAGGTACTTGCCCTTGGCCTTGGCCTGTTCGCCGAGCGTGTACATTTCATCCCACGTCTTGGGCACGGTCCAGCCGTTTTCCTTAAGGAGGGAGTCGGAGTACCAGACGGCGTAGACGGTCAGCACATAGTTCAGGGCGGCAAGCTTGCCATCGAAAGTACCTGGAGCCAGTACGCCCGTGTACAGGGTGTCCTTGATGACCTTGCCCTCAAGGTTCTTGGCCTCCACAACGGGAGTGAGGTCTTCGAGCTGGGCCAGGATGGTGCTGAAGCCGATGGCCTTTGCACCGGAGTTGTCGATCAGGTCCGGCGGGTTGCCGCCGACGAAGCGGGGCTGGAGTTCCTGGGCGATGTCCGTGGACGGGGCGATCTTGGCGGTGGAGCCATCGTGCGTCTTCTCAAAGATCTTGCCGGCGAAATCCACGTAGTCAATGCCGTAACCGCCCTTGAAGATCACGGCGTCCAGGGTGGCTTTGTCTGCCATGCCGAACGGGTTGGTGTCGGAGACGGTGCCGGTGGGGCCGGTGTTGGTGCTGCCTCCACCGGCAGCGCAGGATGCAATGGTTCCCCCCATGGGCACGAGTACGGCTGCTGCGAGTGCTCCGCGCAGGAATCCACGGCGACCGACGGACTGGTGCTGAATGGTCATTTCAATACCCCTTTTGTGACTCGTAAGGCCGACTCCGGCGGCTAGGGCCGTCCAGTCGGACAGTCTGGGCTGACGCTCTGGCAGCACCAACCTTCGTGTGACATACTTCACCACGAATGATCGAAAATCAATATTTCTCCGCAGTTTCGATCAACATTTGTCAAAGCGTGATCTTTTCACGGACCTTCCGCGAGGGCTGTTCCGCGGTCGGTGAAGGCCACTACGAGCGGCTTCCTTCGCTGCCTAATTCCCTGTATTTCCGTAGTAAATACGGTGATTCGGTGTTTTGCCTCGGCCTTCGTGAGCCTGCGTTTAACTCTCCGGAACCCTCCCGGGCCAACGCGCAAA
The DNA here is from genome assembly GCF_029952445.1 of Paenarthrobacter nitroguajacolicus. Taxonomy (GTDB): domain Bacteria; phylum Actinomycetota; class Actinomycetes; order Actinomycetales; family Micrococcaceae; genus Arthrobacter; species Arthrobacter nitroguajacolicus_B. Next base: position 44,409 of record NZ_JAQPPK010000030.1, read on the forward strand.
GCAATCATCCATCGCCCGGTTCGCTCATCCTGGGCAGCGGCGGCATCTACGGGGGCTCTGCGCATTGGTTCGCCGGCTCAGGTTGCTCGTTGAAAGTTCCACAGATGGCCCTGTGTTCTCTGATCCAGCATCAAACCGCTCCTGACCAGCCTGCGGGCTGAGGTCCCTAGGTACGCACTATCAATCTAGTCCCATGTCAGCGCCGTGGGGAGGGGTAACAGGGGTGTGTTAGCTGCCCTGTGGACGGGCCAGTCGCGCCCAACCGAGTTGCTCCTGTTGCTTGCGGCTCAGGGTTGCCACCACGAGGTCGTACGAGTCCTCCACCATGTCCCGGACCATGCCATCAGGCAGAGCACCATCCAGCCGTACGCCGTTCCAGTGGGTCTTGTTCATGTGCCAGGCGCCGGTGATCTCCGGGTGGGCGGCCCTGAGCTGTTCTGCCAGCGCAGGTTCGCATTTCAGGCTCACAGACCAGTTCTCCGGGTCCATGGACGACAATGCGAACATCTTGGCCTCGTGCCTCGCACCCCCGGCGACGGCGGCACGAACTTTGAACACGGAGGTCTCTGGCCCGAACGGGAAGTCCTCAAAGGCACCCGGAAAGCCAAGGCAGATCTCACGGAGCTGGGAAACGTCCATGGAGCGAGCCTACTGGCTTGTCACTTCTGCAAGCACGCCTACACCACGCCCAGGAAGTCCTCAAGCAAGACAACTTCCAGCCCGGCAGCAAGCTGCGCTGCCCGGAAGGCAGCAAGGTCCGCGGCGAACTCGGCCCGGAAATGCATGAGCACAATGTCGCCCGGGCGCAGCGAATTGCCTACCTGGTAGTCCATCTTTCCCGCGTTGGCCTTGGCTTCCCATGTAATGATCGCTTTCATCCCGGCGTCGGCAACGGCTTGGCGCATCACATTGGAATACGCCCCGCCAGGCGGACGAAAAAGCGTAGGCCGGCGGCCGTAATGCTGAAGGGCGTACTCCTGCATCCCCACCATGTCGTTGACCTGCTGCTGGTAGCCCCATTGCCGCACCATGTTGATGTTGTGCGTCACGGTATGGTTTTCCACCAGGCTGCCCTGGGTCTTGAACGCGTTGAAGAACGCCGGATTGTCGGCAATGGTGTCCCTGGTCAGGAACAGAGAGGCCGGGTAGTCGTATTCGGCCATGAGCCTGACCGATTCCGGCGTTTTGATGTTTCCATCGTCGATGGTCAGAAATACCACCGGATGCTTAGTAGGAATCTTTGTGATGACCGGCGCGAGGCCGCCCACAATCGGCGGCAACTGGAAGTCCGGAATGAAACTGCGGCGGATTCTCTTGGTTGCCGTGGGGCTGGGTGTTGGCGTCGGCGTTGCGGAGGCCGTGGGCTCTGCAGTGTCCGTGGGCGCCAGCACCGGCGTCGAATTTTCTGCGCCTTCAGCGGCAGTGCAGGCAGTCAGGCCGGCCACCATGGAAGCGCCGAAGATGCCTAGCGCGGCCCGTCTGCTGGGAATGGAAAATGGCATTGCAGAATGGTCGCCACGCATGGCCGTCCCCCGGGGCTAAAGAGATGAGTCAGCAGCAATCTAGCAGAAGAAGAAGCCTGCAAATTACAAGCCGTAATGCCATCCTTCGCGTGCCGGGCATGAATTCACCACGACATCCAGCCCAGCGTCCCGGGCGCGCTGCGTGGCGTCGTCGTCAAAGACGCCCAACTGGAGCCAGACAGCCTTGGCGCCGACCGCAATCGCTTGGTCGATGACGGCGCCAACGCGCTCGGAATTGACGAAGCAATCAACAACGTCGATGGGGTGTTTTTCCGCGGGAATGTCCGCCAGGCTTTTGTAGCCCTTCTCGCCGTGCACGTCCTCGCCCTTGAGATTGACGGGAATGATCTCCATGCCCATTTTGTCCCGGACATACAGCGACACATCGTAGGCCGAACGCCACTCGTTGTTGCTCAGGCCAACTATGGCCCACGTGCCTTTTGTCCGCATCAACCGCTCGACGACGGCGGGATCGTTGACGTGCATCATGCCCCAAGCCTACTGCCGCCCCCGCAGTGGGAATCACGGCATGGGAATCATGGCCCAAGCCGTGTCAGGTTCCTAGCGTTCCACGGGTTTCTTCAACTGCTTCAGCTTTTCTGCCGCGGCCTTGAGGTCCGCGAAGGGCTGTTGATCGGAGAGCGAAGGAAGCCCACTGCCCGAATATTTGCCGGAGGGGGCAGCACTGGACTGCAGCATAGGATCCGGCGTGGGTGGTGCCGGATCAGCTGCGGGTGGTTGGGGCGCAGCCGGGTGAGGGGCTGGCGGGATGGCGGCGGGTATGGTTCGTGCCGGTGTGTGCCGAATCGGTTGCGGGGCTGCGAGCACCGGAGCGGGTATTTGCATGGGCGCGGCGACCACAGTAGCCGGGGTGGGACGGACTGGCTGGACCGGCTGCGGGATTGCCGCTGGATCTGCCGACGGGGCGGGCGCGGTGCTGACTTTGGGAGCATCGGGAGCCAGCACAACGGGAGCCGCAGGGGCCGTATGAGGAACGAAGCTTCCAAAGAGTCCTTCAAAGGAAGGACTCCGCGTGAATCCGGAACTCGCAGCGGCAACACCGCTTACCCCGAGTCCCATCGCCGCCACGACGGCAACACCGACCACCGCAGTCCGGTGCTTGTGCCGCCAACGGCGCTTGGTCACTTCGTCGTGTGGTCCTGCCAGCATGGCTGCGAGTTCCTTGCTCGGCGCAGGGGCCGCTGCGTCGCTGAAATGCCCCATGGCCAGAAGCACCTGCCGGACGTCCGCGGTATCGGCCAGATCTGCGTCGAGCAACAGCTCGTCCACAATCTGTTCGCGTTCCAAATCCTTGAATGTCATGGCGACACGTATTCCTTTACTGCCGAATGCTCACGGAGTGCAATGACTGCCCGACGTTGCAGCTGCTTCACTGCTCCGGCGGATTTCCCCATGATTCCGGCCACCTGCTCCACGGTGAGGCCTGCCACGAGGCGGAGGGTCAGGACCTCCCGCTGCTCTTCGCCCAGGTTTTCCAAAAGCGCCATCACTTCATAGGGCGCCAAGCGGAGCATGGCTTCGCTCTCGGCGGAGTTCGATTCGCGCACATCCCGTTCGGGTTCGAACTCATGCTGGTCCGGTGCCCGGCTTTCCTTCCGGTGCTCGTCGACCATACGGGCGTGGGCTACCGAGAAGATGAAGGTCCTTAGACCGTTCACGCCCCCGCTGATGCCGTCCAGACGAGGCAGGACGGCCAGGAAGACATCCTGCGTGGTGGCTTCCGGATCCGCGACGCCCTTCGCCGTCAAGTACCCGAGAACCTGTCCGGCGTACGCCTGGTAGACGGCGCTGAACAGTTCCGCGTTATTGCCTTGGAGTGCATGTAGCGCTTCATCGGTCAATGCGTCGGTCACAGAATTCGGACTTTCGATCGGCGACTGGTCCAGGCTGGAAGCCAGGTCAACCGACTTTCACACCGGATGACCCCACCAAGGGTAACTGCTCTGCCGGGCCCACCAAAGGAGGAACCCCTTGGTCCGCAAGTCTTCCGGACAAGGAAGAGCCGAGCTGGAAGATGATGGGGGACAAATTCCAGCTCGGCCCTTTCAAAGACGTAATCGTCAGGGCACGCCAAAGGGTTACGCAGAAGCACAAACTTTTTGAAATCTCTTCGTGGGCGTCCGGACAAGGCTCACACGACGGCGGCTGGTGGCATTTTGGAGGGCGGCTTGACGGACACCGTTGAGGCTCTGGAGCCGGGCATCGCAGCGGCCTTGGGGCCGGGCGGCACCAGGGTTGTGAAGCCTGGTAGGGGTGGGGCTTTTGATTGGTAGGTGTGTCCGGTGGGTGTTTGGAGTTTGAGGGTGTGGCGGGTTTCGGGGTTGGCGTTGCCCTGGGTGGTGGTTGCGGTCCAGCCGGGGTGTTCTTTGGTGTGGTTGCAGGCTTCGCAGAGCCCGGCGCCGTTCTCCAGTGTGGTGGCTCCGCCGTTGTGCCAGGGCACGACGTGGTCGATGTGCCGGATGGGCGCATCGCAGTACGGTGTGCGGCAGGTAGCATCGCGGGTCTCAATGAAGCGTCGCAGCCTCGGTGGGAAGAGCCGTGATTTGGAGTCCGTGGTCAGCAGCTCCCCGGTGGTTGGGGCGGTGTAGAGCCGCCGTAACCAGACGCCGTACTCGGGATCCCGCACAGTGGCCCCTGACCGCCCGTCACTGCTGGCTGCGCGTTCGGGGTCGCCTGCCGGTGTGGGGTTGGTGAGCTCGCGTGCCCAGTGGGCCGGAACGATGCCGTAGCCCTGAAGCCTCGCCGGTTCACTCTCCCCCTGGAACAAAGTCCGGTCGGTCATGACGAGCTGGACCTCGACGCCGTTGATTCCTCCGGGTTTGCCGGTGATCCGTTCGACGAGGATATCGGCCATGACCTGGCTCCGGGTCCGCTCCCCACCCCCGGCACCGGTCCCTGCACGCGACCGGCCAGAGTCCGCCGCCCGCGACAACGCCGCATAAACCGCGACGCCTTGGGCAGCCGGCAGCAACGCGGTCAGGACCGTCATGGTATCCGGGGCAGGGCGCAGGCCCACGGTCCGGTCGGACGCGGCACGGGCAGCACGCTGGGCCACCGACCGGGGATCCCGCTGATACGCCGCAGCCTTCGCGGCGGCGATGATCTCCTTGTCCCCGACCCCCTCAAAGGTCCCGGCATCGGCACCGAGTTCCGCATCAACCGCGGACCGGTCCTCCACAGACAAACAGGCTGTTTCCCTCACCAGCAACGTAGCCCGCCACTCATTCAAGAGCCCTGCTTCCAGCGCGGCCATCGTGTGCGGCATCTCCGTGACAAGAGCCTTCGCCAACCCCAACAACCGCGAGCCCTTGTTCGGGGACTCCCGCCGCGCCAAAGCCACCTGCGCTCCCACATCCCTGCCCCGCTCGGACACTGGAACACCCGCCGCAGCCTGGCCGGCGCGCACACCCACATCGAACGCAACCGCCACCCTCGCCTGCAAAGCGGTGATGGCGGACTTCAGCTCCTCCAGAGCACGGAGCTGATCAATCAACTCACCGCTCCCGTCGCCGAGACGGACGGCACCCAAAAGTACGATCAGATCAGAAACCCGGGGTGTCGACTCCAGGGACAATAGACTCGCGACAGGATCAGGCTCACCTACCGCTGCGCCCGCTTGCCAGCCCCGAATCTGCTCCATGCCCCAACTCTTCCAGCCACCAAAAGAGCACAGAAGGCACCAACCGCCCTATGTGGAAAACCCGGCCTACTCCCCGTGAATCAACCACTGCGCAGTCCGGATGATTGCTTGGTCTCCTTGCGGCGTTCGCAACCCTGCGATCTCTGAGCGCGTGACGGCCGCACCCTCGAACAAGCTCACAACAGTTGCCGCCACAGCATTGATTTCCTGCTCCGAAAGCCCCGGCCTGCCTCGCCGGACCAAACCCCGCACGTGCGCGCAATATTGAAAATAGAACCCCCGGAGGGCACTGGCGGCGCCTTCGTCTGCGGCAGCCAGGGCCCAGATCTCAAGGTGCATCCTGACGTCGGCCATGTCCGAATGTTCCTGGAGCAACGCAGCCAGCAGCCGGTAAGAATCATCCCGGCCCAGCCGACCCGCGGCCTCCGGCGAAAGGTCCACATCGGTGACGTCGTTGAGCCGTTGAAGGGAGCGTTCGAGCGCCCGCTCAAGCACTGCGCGAATAAGGTCAGCGCGGGTGGGATAGTAGTGCTGCAAGTGTCCGATCCGCACCCCGGCGGCGGCCGCGAAGTCCCGCATGGCGGCGTTTGCGTTGCCTTTGGTGACCAGTACTTCTTCAGCAGCATCCAGGAGGGCCGCCTTCCGCAGCGCGCCCTTGGTTTCGGTCATGGCCTCAATATTGTCACACCGTAAGACTCGAGTTTGGCGAGCTGGGCAGCCGGTTCCGGAGTGGATTCAGGGAAGAAAACGCCGGGCTGGGCGTCGTGGTGAAGCACCGCTTGGAGTCCAAGGAGTCCTCCCACCGCAGTGAGGTGTGCTTGGCCCAACGTATCGGAGATGACGGCCGTCCTGGTGCCCCGTGGTCCACTCACATCGACGCGGATTTGCGCTGTCCCACCCGACCCCGGCGAGTAAAGGAGTGACCGTCGCAGCGGAGCCCATTTCTCTCCGCTGCCCCAACGGAACAGCCCAACCGCACGTGCGGCGAGCAACGCCGTCGTCGATGTATTGGAGCTGAACCCAATTCTTGTGGCCACGGATTCCGCACCCAGCGTGAGCGGCAGCGTGAATTGCTCGGGCGTGTCCAGCCGGGCAACTTTGGTCCGATGTCCGGCGATGTCCACCCAGCGGGTGTCAGTTAAGGGGCGTACGACGGCGGCCTTACCGCCTTTTCGTGCCTCGAACTCAAGTCCCAGCCGATCCATGAAGTCGACAGAGTCAACTCCTGCTTGGTCGTTGACGTCGTATCTGATGGAAATGTCCACGTCGACCGCTTCACCCACCTCTTGGGCCAATGCCGCGGCGACTGTATTGGTGACGCCACCCATCCATCCTGAACTCAGCAGCACGGGCGCCGTCGGTTTCAATAGCGTTGCCACCGTGATAGCCCGGGTGACCCGGCTGGTCCAACGGGTGACGTCAACGTAGGGTATGCCGGCGCTGACCGCGGCGCGGAGCACCCTGTCCTGAGGGTCATTGACTGTACTGATCACCGCCCTGACCCGCGCTTCGAAGGGTTCCGGCTGGCTGAGGTCCCACTTTTGAACGCCGACGTTTTCATCGGCCAAGTGTGCTGCCTGGTCGGGATTCCTGCCCGTCAGGAGCAGCGGCCAGTGCGCCGAGGCGTGGCGCGTGAGTGCGGTGCCCACGGTTCCGTAGCCACCGACAATCAGCACAGGGCCTGCGGTATCGAGCTTGAGGAGATCATTCATGATTTGATTTTAGGTCATATGACCTAAAACGTGGAAACTGTCCTCAATGTGGTGGCGCATCGGAGCGTCCGTGCCTAGGCTGCTGTTATCTACCCCGAGCAACATGCGCCAGCACGCAAAGGAGAGATCATGACACTGCCCCCGACCCACGAGCCCGAACCGTTCCCACCGGATCCCGGCCCCGTTCCGCCGCCTCCGGACCCCACCACGCCGTTTCCTCCGAGCCCTATACCGGACCCCAACCCCACTCCGGGACCTTCGCCGGTCCCCGACCCCGGCCCCGTTCCGCCAACCCCCAACCCGGACCCGACGTACTGACCGGCGGGGCCAAATAGCAACAGCTAGCCGAGCGCCCTTTTAATCAGCTCCACGATCCTGGCTTCCACGTCGGGCGTGATTTCCTTGAGCGCAAAGGACGTGGGCCACATCGCGCCGTCGTCCAGCATGGCGTTTTCCTCAAAGCCGAGCGTCGCATAGCGTGACTTGAACTTGTCCGCACTCTTGAAGAAGACGATGTTCTTGCCGTCCTTGGCGTAGGCAGGCATCCCGTACCAGGTCTTGGGTGCCAGCTCCGGAGCGTGCTCCTTCACAAGGGCGTGCAGGCGTTCAGCCATGACCTTGTCCGACTCCGGCATCTCCGCAATCTTGGCCATCACATCCGCCTCGCCGTCAGCTGCGCTAGCCTTCTTGCGCGGAGATTTCTTGAGTTCCTGCGCGCGCTCCTTCATGGCGGCGCGCTCATCCTCTGTGAAGCCCTCGTAGGACTTGCCCTTGCCGGTGGTTGTGGTCCAAGCCATTTGCCCGTCTCCTCAGTTGGTCGGTATCCGATACCCAAAACGCTACGACTGGGCCGAGGCTGCGGGCTTCTCCAAAACTGCTCGATTACCCTAACGATGGTGCTGCGGTTTGGGCAGCCCCCGGGTGAAGCGCCAGCGGCCTAACCCGTGGCTCCGGGGCCGAATCCTGCTATGAGAACTGTTCATGCAGCTTCCGCAGCACCGAGCTGCACCAAAGGCCCTGCCATTGGGACGGCCTAATTCCTACGTGACGTCCAAGTCCGGCTCGCCGCACCGCGCCGACAACCAACTAATCAGCGTCAAGGGCGGGGTTGAATCTTGGGAGCCCCTGCAGGCGGCAGCTGATCCCACTGATATGAGCAGCCATCGCCGCCTCAGCCAACGCAGTGTCGTTGGCTCTGAAGGCTTCAATAATGGCTCCGTGCTCGAGTTGCGTGTCATCTCCGCTGAGATCATTCTGAACCATCAAGCGGAACCGCTGGATGTGACCTTCGACCGAGCCGTAAGCCCTGACCAGGAATTCGTTGTCGGTCGCTTCCACAATGAGCCGATGAAATTCTTCGTCCGCACGCCAGTAGGCACGATACCCGGCAAATGTACTGCCTCCATGGCGCGATTGATCGAGAACCCGGTGGACCCGTTCAAGCTCCGGGACCAGCCTCGAGGCGGAGTTTTCGCAGGCCAAACGTGCACATGCTGGTTCAAGGACATGTCGCGTAGTGAGAAGGGCGACGGCATCTTTGGCTGTAGGCTCGGGGGCCACCCTGTAGCCCCTGAGGGCCTCGCGCCTTATCATTCCCGTGGCTTCAAGACGTGCCAAGGCCTCGCGGACAGGGGTGGATGAGACCTTGAAACGCTTGGCCAGGCCATCAATGCTCAAGGGCGCACCCGTGGGAATTTTATCGTCCAACAGCAAGGAAAGAACTGCCTCGAAGACCTGGTCCGCCAACATAGGCCGCGAGGGTATGAGGTCTTCTACTTCTTCAGCTGGAACGGTGTTCGTGTTCATACAGGGTCCCCTATGTTATCGGGCAGGCTACAAACATTACCCATATATCGACCAAGCCACGCGACTCCTTGGCAAGAAATCGTGCATGATGTACGGTACATCCTACCGGCAAAAGTGGTGACGTGAAACACATTGGGGTGTTGAACGCCACTTCCGGTCCATCACCCCTCAACTTCTAAGGCGCATTCGATGAATCAGCTCCGATCAATCCTGACGACTGCAACCCTCTTGGTGACGGCCTGTGGCCTCCTGGCGGGATGTTCAAACCCTGACGGCTCCGGCACCAGCGCTGAGAAGCCCGCTTCCGCTGCCGAGGCCACGTCGGTAGACGAAGCGGCTGCTGCAGCTTTGCCACAGTCCGTGCGTGACAAAGGAACCCTGGTGGTGACAATGAGCCAGAGCTCTCCCCCACTTCACTTCATGGACGGCAACACTACGGTCGGCGTTGACCCGGAACTTGCCGTTGCCCTGGGCCAAACTCTTGGGCTGAAGACCGAAGTACAAAGTGGACCGTTCGACGGCATCATCCCCGGCATCAGCGCCGGTAAGTTCGACATGGCAATCTCACAGATGTCCCCCTCCACTGAGCGTATGAAGGTTCTCGACTTCGTTGACTACTACCAGTCCGGAAGCGGCATTGGCGCCGCACCAGGCAACCCCCAGAACCTCACGCCGGATGCTCTGTGTGGCAAGCGAGTTGGCGTGCTGAAAGGTTCATTTCAGGACCTGAAACGTGTCCCTGCGCTCTCTGCAGCCTGCACAACCACCGGAAAGCCCGCGATCGAGACCATGACGTACCCGGATATGCAGGCACCAAGTCTGGCTTTGGCGGCCGGACGTCTTGATGCCGTCTACGTCGACGGCCCCACGCTGGGATACGCCATCAAGCAGGGCGCCAAGATTGAACTCGTTGGCGAGAAAGACCTCTCCCCCGTGAGCATCGGATTCAAGAAGGGCGCCGGCATGGAGAAGGCCGTTCAGCTCGGCTTGGAAGCGATGTCCAAGAATGGAAAATACAAGGAAATCCTTGATAAATGGGGCGTGGGCAACGGAGCGATTTCTGACTTCGCCTTCAACAAGGCCCAGTAAGAAGGCACAACATGACAAGCACAATAGCCTTCGAGGGAAAGCAGCCTTCAGCAGTGGATGACAAAACCCAAAGCCTCCTCCTTGGACGTCCGCATAAACACCACGGAGCAATGTGGCTGACAGCCACGGTCGTTCTTGTCGGCGTAATGCTTGTGACCTATTCACTGGTGACGAATGAACGTTACGAGTGGGATGTAGCTTTCTCCTGGTTCACCTCAGAAAGGCTGTTTACCGGTCTTCTGCGGACGCTGGGCCTCACAGCCATCTCCATGGTGGTCGGCATCGTAGTTGGCGTTCTCCTGGCATTGGCCCGGTTGGCCCCGAATGCAATCGTCGCCGGGGTTGCCGCCTTCCTCATATGGTTCTTCCGCGGGGTACCCGTGTTCGTTCAACTCCTCTTCTGGGGCTTCATCGCAGCGATCTACCCACGGATTGAAATCGGCGTCCCGTTCGGACCGGAATTCTTCTCCGTCGACGCCAACGTCCTCATTACGCCCTTTGTCGCTGCGGTCCTGGGTCTTGGGCTGAACGAAGGGGCCTACATGTCCGAAATCGTTCGGGCAGGCTTGCTGAGTGTCAACCGCGGCCAAACGGAGGCCGCCACTGCACTGGGCATGCGGCGCTTCGCAATACTCACCCGCGTCGTCCTCCCACAGGCCATGAAGGTCATTGTTCCTCCCACGGGAAATCAGACCATCTCGATGCTCAAGACGACCTCCTTGGTCAGCGTCCTGGCGTTCCCCGAGCTTCTCTACTCAGCTCAGCTGGTTTACAGCGCCAACTTCAAAACCATCCCCCTCCTCATCGCCGCGAGCATGTGGTACCTGGTGGTCACCAGCATCTTGAGCCTCGGCCAGTACTTCATCGAACGTCACTACAACCGCGGGACTGTCACCACCCGCCGGACCAGACAGCGGGCCACCCCTCGTCGCTCCAAGTCCGCAATTGCTGCTGCAACAACGAGCTCAAAAGAAGGCCAGTCATGAACGATGTGATGATCGAGGCAAAAGGCGTCACCAAGAACTTTGGCGACCTTCAGGTACTTAAAGGAATCGACCTGATGATCCCGCAGGGAAGTGTCACCTGCATCATTGGACCTTCCGGTTCGGGTAAGTCAACCTTCCTGCGTTGCATCAACCAGCTCGAATCCCTGGATGGGGGCTACATCGTAGTGCAGGGAGAACCTGTGGGCGTCAAGATCAAAAATGCCCGGCTCCATACAAAAAGCCACGCCGAATCAGCCAAAATGCGCGAAAACATCGGCATGGTCTTTCAAGGATTCAATCTCTTTCCTCACATGACGGTGTTGCAAAATATCTGCGAAGCGCCCATAAGAGTCAAGCGGCAAAATCCCAAAACGGTTCGGGACCGGGCTCGGGTACTCCTGGATCGGGTGGGGCTTTCCGCCAAAGCAGACGCATACCCCTCGTCCCTTTCCGGCGGGCAGCAACAGCGTGTTGCCATTGCCCGGGCACTGGCGATGGAACCCAGCCTGATGCTTTTCGATGAACCAACATCCGCTCTGGACCCGGAACTCGTAGGTGAAGTACTGGACGTCATGCGTGCCCTCGCCCAAGCCGGTATGACGATGATCGTTGTGACGCATGAAATTGGATTTGCCCGTGAGGTTGGCGACCACCTGATTTTCATGGACGGCGGCGGAATCGTCGAGCAAGGGGACCCCCGAACGGTACTGAAGGACCCGCAGCATGAGCGAACAAAGCAGTTTCTGGCGAAGGTCATCTAGACCTCATCGCCTGGCCAAGTCGAACAAAGCAGAAACTCGATATGCAGTTCGGGAGGGACCTGTTCTCAACCCCTCCTCTGCCAACCACTGACTCCAAACCAAAATGGAAAGAAGTACTAACAAATGTCTCAACGCGTCTTGAGCGCCGCCGGGATGAAGCAGGCGGCATACCGCCGGCTTCCCAAAATGATGTTCGACTTCCTCGAAGGAGGGGTCCTCGATGAAGTCACGGCTGCCCGGAACATCGAGGCCATGCAGTCGGTTACCTACCGCCAGCGGGCTTTCCCTGACGTAGCCCACATGGACCTCTCATCTTCGATGCTTGGCCAAAAAACAGAGGTTCCCTTCTTCATCGGGCCGATGGGCATGCTGGGAATGATCCATCCGGACGCCGATCCAGGCATCGCCCGCGCCATCACGGACTTGGGCGGAATCTTCATCCACAGCGCATGGTCGGGCGTAGCCCTCCCGGAAGTGGTTGTAGCTGCAGCACCAGGCCGCGTATGGGCACAAGCCCAGTTCTGGAAGGAACGCCGCCACACCGAACGGCACCTCGCCGAAGCGCAGGACCTGGGCATTGACGTTCTGGTTCTTCCCGGAGATTGCACTGTAGGCGAAGATCGGGAACGGGAAATGCAGCACGGCATGACCCGCCTTCCCCCGGCCCTGTCCCTTCCCGATATCGTTTCCTGCGCCATGCATCCCAGGTGGGTTGCCGGTGTCCTTTTCGGAGGACGCAAAGCCACGTACGGCAACTACCAGCCAGAGGGGCGCCCGCTGAGGATGCCGGAAATGAAGCCCTTCATGAAGGCCAACAAAGACCTCACGGTCTCTTGGAAGGACGTCCAAAAGACGCGGCAGCAATGGCCAGGGAAGCTGGTCATCAAGGGCATTATGTGCGCGGAAGATGCCAGGATCGCCATCGACCTCGGCGCCGACGCGGTCTACGTGTCCAACCTTGGAGGCCGTCAGTTTGACCGTGGCGCAGCCACAATCGACGTGCTCGATGAAGTCGTGGCCGAAGTCAACGGGCAGGTGGAGGTCTACTGTGACGGAGGTGTCCACCGCGGGTCTGACGTGTTGAACGTCCTGAGCCGCGGTGCCCAGGCCGCCGGAATCGGTCGGGCGGCGGCGTACGCGTTGGCCGCAGGGGGAGGCACAGCAGCTGCCCAGCTCCTTGCCACAATGCGGTCTGAGCTAAAGATTGCCATGGGCTTTTGCGGGGTCAACACCATCGGAGACATCAGCCCTTCCGTTCGCCGTGAAGCTCTGCCCGAGAAAGCAGCGGCACTTTGAGCGCCGTGCGGCGTTATCCAGAGTCCGCAAAACCAGGCGCCCTGTCCAGCGACGTGACTGTGGTCGGGGGGCTGGCTTTCGTCACCTCCATCCCCACTGATTCCAATGGCGATCTGGCAGGAGAGACCATAGAGCAACAGAGCATCGCCGTCATTGAGAACATGCGCGCAGACCTGGAGCGCTGCGGCTCTGACCTGAATCGAGTCGCCCACCTGACCATCTACCTGACCGACATCGAGAACCAGCGTGCGGGGTTTAACGAAATCTACCGGACCTACTTCACGGACGCCCTGCCTGTCCGATGCGCAGTCGGAATCGCACGTTTAGCTCGTCCCGGGATGCATGTGGAGCTTACGGCCGTGGCGGCTATCTGAAGACACTCCCTGGGGCTGCTCAGGCCACGCAATAGCCCCAGCTGGTGGAGATGGCGTGGACGTGGGAGGCCAGCTCCCGCACTCCAACCGGGGCACCGTCGGGCAGCGTGTAGTTGTGCCGGTAACTCAGCAAGCCGTTGCGTTCGGCGTCGTCCAGGATCATGTCCTTGGCATCGTCGGGCTCGATGAGGCGATACCCGCGCAGGTCGAGGGTTTTCAGCGCTTCAGTGTTGCCTGCACCCGGCGGGCCGGGTGCGACAACAACAGCGTGTCCCGCCGTCATGACGTCCTGCTGCCGCGCCATGAAGGCCTTCGCCAGCCGAACCACCGCGACGTCGTCAAAGTAGGCCAGCTGAACATCCGGAGCCCGCTCCAGTTCATTGCCCGGGGCGTACAACTCGGTCAGTGCCGCGTGAACGGCACCCCGCTCAGCGGCCAACAGCCGCCCTGACCTCATTGAACTCGCGCTCGGTCAGGAGGTCCTGCGCGAACGCTCCCACCACTTGGTCCCATGTGCCCGGGATGCAACCCTCATGCGGGTACGGGGCGTCCTCACCGTCCGTGTAGCTCAGGGACTTCAACCGTTCGAGCAGCTCCACCCTGGGGGTGTCGCACACAAACGCCCGAAGGATGATCTCCTCAGGCGCTCCGGCCGAAAGGACATCCGGGCGTCGCTCGATGGCTTTCAGCATCCGGTGCACCTTTGCCTGGCTGGTCACCAGAACATCGGCGATCTCGCGCTGGTTCATGCCGCGCGAGGAGGCGTTGTGAACTGCGCGCAGTTCATCAAGCAGATCCACCCGCTGGCGGGCCTGACGCTGCCGGGCACCACGATGCAGTGCTGCAAGATCATTGTCCATCACGATCACAGCTGCTCCCTTTAGACATACTCAGTCCACAGCGTTGATTCACAGTGAATCAACGCTCCCTATGTCCACCTGGTGCGGAGATGCCCTGCGGTTTTCTTGAGGTTTTCCTGAGGAAGTGCTGATCGAACACAGGATTTGTTCTTGATCCAGGCCCGGCAAAGTAATTCCTGTCAGCCACACAGGCTGAAAACAACAGGCCGGCCGGTCTCACGGTGGCCACCCGAAAGGACACTGATCCCCATGGCCATCAGCCTCAAAACCACCTCCGGCAAAATCCTCGCCTCCGTCGCACTGGTCGGCACCGCAGCCGCCGTCGCC
>NZ_JAQPPK010000031.1 GCF_029952445.1 Paenarthrobacter nitroguajacolicus
CCGCGAGCCCATCAGCGGCGGCCGAGTCAACAGGGTATAAGAGACAGGTGGCAGCCGAGACCCCCGCGGCTGAAAGCCGCACACGGGAGCGGGGTGCATGGGCGGCCGCAGACCTCGCCGAAGCGACGTGGGGCCTTGAGGTGGCCAGGTGGGGCCGTGCAGCCGGCTCGGGAGTTTCCGGCACTGATGCCCCCGCCGCAACGGCAACACCGGCATCAACGGCATCCGCATCCATGGCTGCAGCATTCTCCGCGCCCAATCCCGCCAGTGCGGCACCCAGGCAGATCGAGGACTTGGGATCGGCGTCGACGGCGATCGGCCGGTCAAGTTCCACCGAAATCAGCTCAGCCACCAAGGGAATCCGTGACGAGCCACCAATCAGCAACACCGCGCTCAAGTCCCCAGGCTCAACATTGATCCCGCGCAGGCTCCGCTCCAGTGCATTCACGGTTTCCCGGATGGGCGCCTCGATCAGGGCCTCGAACTCCGAACGGACCAGCCGCAGTGTCCGCTGGGTTCCCGGCAGTGCGACGGCGATACTGGCCTCGCTGTCCATGGACAGGGCTTCCTTGGCTTCCCGGCATTCCCGCCGCAACCTCGACAACGCCGCCCTGCTCTCCGGGGCATCCGGATCGAGCCCGTCCAAGGCATCATCGAGGTGGCCCATCACGTGACGCAGGACGGCGGCGTCAAAATCGGCGCCGCCAAGTGTTTCTATGCCGTCCGGACGGCCCAGGAGTTCGAAAGTCCCGGCTCCCGCTTTGCGCAGCACCGCGGTATCAAAGGTGCCGCCACCGAGGTCGTACACGGCAATGGTGCTGCCGTCCTCCACCCGGGTTTGGGCGGCATAGTGCAGGGCAGCGGCCACTGGTTCGCTGATCAGGGTGACGTCCTGCAACCCGGCCATGTTCAGCGCGGCCAGGACCGTGGATGTTCGGTGTCCGCCCCAAGCGGCGGGATGGGTCATGATGATCGACGACGGCGAACCCCCCTCGCGCTCTTCGGCCCGGTCCACGACCCATCGGGCCATGGCTGCGTAGACGTCCTCCGGCGCCAGCCAGCTCCCGCCCACGGCAAGCGGAACGGAGTCACCAATGCGGCGTTTGAACTCCCTGACCATCCGGCCGGGATCATCCAGGCCCCGGCGCTCAGCGGCCTCCCCCACCAATATCCGGCCGTCATCTGCGTAGAAAAGCACAGAGGGCACAGCACTTCCGTGGAGCCCCAAAGGAAGGATTTCAGGCGTGGGTGCGGAGCTCCGGGAAGGCTTGATCAGAGCTGCGGCTGTGTAACTTGTCCCGACATCGATGGCGAGAACATAGCTCATGGGTACCTCGAAAGTTCACATGGCATGACGCAAGCGAGCGGCTTCACTGGCGGGTCCTGAACAAGTTAGCACCTGCCACGGACCGGCAAAAGACCTAATTGCTCAACCGAATTGTCAATTTCCGGAAGTCGCCATGACTGTTGAGGTAAAGCTCCTGCTCACGGCAGGAATGGGTCCTAGAGACCGGAGTAGGAATGCAGGCCGTTGAAAACCGTATTCACGAGTGTGAAGTTGATGATCACGCAGGCATAGCCAACGATCGACAACCAGGCTGCACGGGTTCCCGTCCATCCGCGCGTGGCACGGGCGTGCAGGTAGCCTGCGTAGACAACCCAGATCACGAAGGTCCAGACTTCCTTCGGGTCCCAGCCCCAGAAACGGCCCCAGGCCTTCTCCGCCCAGATGGCACCGAACATGAGCGTGAACGTCCAACCGATGAAGGCGATCGCGTTGATGCGGTAGGAGAGGTTTTCCAGGCTCAGCGCGTTCGGAACCACCCGCATGAAAGCAAGGTTGTCCTTGCGGCCGGCGGCCAGGTTCTTCTGCCGGTAGGACTGCAGCAGTTGCAGAACCGACATCGCGAAGGTCAGGGTGAACAAGGCAGATGACAGTACGGCAATGGAAACGTGGATGATCAGCCAGTAGCTTTGCAGCGCAGGAACCAAGTGGCCAACCGGGGTCCAGAAGGATACAGACGCGGCCACCAGCATGATGATCGCCAGGCCCAGCACGAACGTGCCCAGGAACCTCAGGTCGCGGCGGATCAGCGTAATCAGGAAGACGGCCACGGCAACGAAGGCGCCCGTGGTGAGGAACTCGTACATGTTGCCCCACGGCACGCGGCCGGCACCCAGCGCGCGGGTGACCACGCCGGCGCCGTGAATCAGCACGCCCAGGACGGTCAGCGCTACTGCAACACGGGCCGCGGCGCGGCGTTCACCGGCGTACTTCATGTCGCCTGCAGCGGTGCCACCCTCAACGGTGAGGCCCGACGTCGGGCGCTCGGCGCGGCCGGCCGGCCCACCGGCGTCGGGACCTGACAGCGCAGCTCCAACGCGACCGGCGGCGACAGCCACCTTCTCGCTGGTGGAACTGGCTGCGGCCTTGAGATCAACCGCCTGGAAAGTCTTGCTGCTCTTCGCCAGGTCCCAGGCAAAGGCGATGAACGCCACGGTGTACGTGCCGGCGGCCAACAGCATGAACAGCTCGCTGTACTGGCCCAGGGTTTCGTTGATGGCTGGCATTACTGGTCCTTCGAGGTTGAGGAAGAGACGGTTGGTGATGCGGGGGGTTCCGGTGATGACGGGGGTTCCGGGAGGTTCCATTCGCGGGTAAGGATCTCACGCAGTGCTGCTGCTTCGCCGGCCAGGCGGTGGTCCTCACCGCGTGCCAGCAGGCCGTACTCCACCATGGTGCGCCCGTCCTCATGGGTTCCGGTGCGGACCCAGACACGGCGCCGGTTGACGTACAGGGAAACCATGAGGCCGGCCACCGCCAGGAGGCCGAAAATGAGGGCGTAAAGCTGGCCCGGGTTGTGGTGGATGTCCACCCCGATGTACTTCTTGACGCTGTCGAAGGTAATGCTGCCCTTGCCTTCGGGCAGCGTGGCGGTCTGGCCCAAGCCCAGCACGATGCCGCCCGCTTCGAGCTTCCGCCCGTTCAGCTGGTTGAGGTTGCTGACGTCCAACTCGAAGACGTTTTGCGGCGTTCCCGCGTCCAGGCCCAGATCGCCGTAGTAGGAATCCAGGTTCAATTGCGGGTTGGCCAAAGCCGGGTCGGCGCTGAAGGAGATTCCTTGTTCCGACTCGAAGGCCGTGGGCAGGAAGAAGCCGTTGAAACCGAGCTGGTCTGGCTTGCCGTCCGGAACCTTGATGACCACCGAGGAGTAGTAATTGGCCCCCTGGACCTTCGCCGTGACGGGTCCTTGGAAGGCCACGTTGCCGGCACCGTCGCGGACAGTGACCACGGGTGCATAGCCGTTACCGGTGAGATACAGGCTGGTTCCGCCCAAGGAAATGGGGTCGTTGACCTTCAGCACTTCCTTCTGCTCGGGTGCGCCCGGGTTTTCCTTGGTAGTGACCTCGGCCGTGTAGTCGATTGGCTGGCCGGTCTTCTTGGGCGACTCCCGGTCGAACGTCGCTTGGAACTTGTCCAAACGGACCGAGTACGGCTGCAGCGAGCTGCTTTGGAAGTTGGTTCCCGGCGTGAATTGGTCGTAGCCCACCAGAGTGTTCACGAAGGTTTCGCCTTCCACCAGGATGCGCTGGCCGCTGTAGCCGAAGAGGCCGCCAATGGCCACGGACACCAGAACGCCGATCAGCGAGGTGTGGAAGACCAGGTTGCCTACTTCCTTCAGGAAGCCGCGCTCGGCACCCAAGGACGGCAGGGCGCCGTCGACGTCCCGTACTTCAACGCGGTAGCCGCGCTTCTTGAGCAGCCCGGCGGCATCGTTGATGGCTTTCGACGCCGGGATCCCGGCGTCGGCGGGCAGCGCGAGGGTGCCGTACTCGGGAAGGCGCGAAAGGCGCTTGGGGGTCCGCGGAGGCTGCGACTTCATGGCCTTGTAGTGCGCGATGGCGCGAGGGGTGACGCAGCCAATCAGGGAGATGAACAGCAGGATGTAGATGGCCGAGAACCAGGCCGACGAGTAGACGTCGAACATCTGAAGCGCGTCCAGGAACGGCCCGCTTGCAGGGTTGTTCTTGATCCACTCCGTGACGGTGACGGGGTTCGCGGCGCGCTGGGGAAACAGCGAACCCGGCACCGCACCCACAGCCAGCAGGAGCAGCAGGAACAGTGCGGTACGCATGCTGGTCAGCTGGGTCCATGCCCACCGGAGCATGCCTTTGAGGCCGAGGACGGGTACCGCAGCCTCGGACTTGGCCTGCTGGAGTTTTCCTTCCGCCGCATTGTTGCTCTCAGCGGATGGTGACTTCTTCTTGGCTTTCACGGACTCGCTCATCAGATTGGCAACTTCACGTCGTTTTGGAACCAGTACTGCAACTCGGTCACCCAATGGCCCCACACACCGGTGGCCATCAGGATGCCGAGCAAAATCAGGATGCCTCCGCCGATCCGCTGGATGGCCAGCCGGTGCTTGCGGAAGAACGTCATCACGCCCATGCCGCGGCGGACAGCCAAGGCGATCAGGAGGAACGGGATGCCCAGCCCAAGGCTGTAGATGAAAGCCAGGAGGGCGCCCTTTGCTGCAGAGGAACCACCGGAGAGGCTCAGCAACTGTACCGCGGAGTACGTCGGCCCAATGCAGGGTGCCCAGCCCAGCCCGAAAGTGAGCCCCAGAAGCGGTGCACCCCACAGGCCGGCCGGTGGCTTCGCGTGGATCTTGGCGTCACGCTGCAACCAGCCGAAACCGCCCATGAACACGACGCCCATAACGATCACCAGAACGCCCAGCAACTGCGTGATCCAAGCATTCTGCGGGCCGGTCAGGAGAGTTCCAAGCTGTCCGAAAGCACCGCCCAGGAGCACGAAGATCACCGAGAAACCGAGGACAAACAGCCCGATCCCCGCCAGCATGCGGCCGCGCCGCTGCTTTTGAAGGTCGACGCCGGTCAGTCCGGTCACGTAGCCGAGGTAGCCAGGGACCAGGGGCAGCACGCACGGCGACAGGAACGAGACCAGGCCGGCCAGCAAGGCAACCGGCACGGCCAGCAGCAAGGAACCGTTCAGGATCGTCTCGGCGAAAGGACTGTTCACGGCGACTACTCGGCCACGGCAGCGGTGATGAGGGCCTTCAAAGTGCCCTTCTCGATCTCGCCGAGCACGCGGGAGGCAACTTTGCCTGCCTTGTCCAGGACCAGCGTTGTGGGGACAGCGCCCGGCGGGACCATGCCGGACACGGACAGGAGCACGGACCCGTCCTTGTCGTTGAAGCTCGGGTAGGTGAGGTTGAAGGTCTTGTCGAAGGCTTCGGCGGTGGCTTTCTCGTCACGCAGGTTCACGCCAAAGAACTGGACGCCCTGGTCCTTGAATTCCTGGTGCAGCGCTTCGAGTTGCGGGGCTTCGATGCGGCACGGAGCACAGGCGGCAAACCAGAAATTCAGGACCGTGACCTTGCCTTGCAGGTCCTCGGGCTTGACTTCAGTGCCGTTGAAGAGCGTGCCCTTGATCGACACGGGCGCTGCGCGGTCGGCTTTGGCGAACTCCGTGACAGAGCCGTCGCCGGCAACATAGTTCTTGTTGTCGCCGGCTTTGGCCTGCTCAGCCAGGGAGTCTTTCTGCGCGCACGCGGAAAGGCCCATGGTCAGTCCGGCCAGAAGAACTCCACCGGCAGTCAAAACGCCACGACGTGAAAGGTTGTTGTCCATGTTTTCCTAAGCCCCCGGAGTGCTGGCCGCACCGGGAAGCAGGGCGGCAGCGGGTTCGCTGTACTCAACTCGTATGATCTTGCCGTCGTCATCGAGCGTCAGGGACGTGAGCGAGGTCAGGGTGCATTCGCGTTTGCGGGGATCGTGCGCCAGGCGTCGGCCCTCGGCAGTCAGGCGCGTGGACCAAATGGGAAGCTGGTGGCTGACCAGGATCGCTTCGGCGCCGTCCCCGCCCAATTCAATCGCCTTCAAGCGTGCATCTTCCACTGCGGCCAGGACGCGGGCAGCCTGCTCCTTGTAAGGCTCGCCCCAGGACGGGCGCAACGGATTCCGGAAGTAGAGCCAATGCTTGGGCTTCAGGAACTCGCTTTTGGTGGGATGGAGTCCCTGGAAGTGGTTCTCGGCTTCTATGATCCGGGGTTCGATGCTGATCTCAAGGTTCAGCGCTTCCGCCGTCGGCATGGCGGTTTCCTGCGCGCGGGTCAACGGCGAGGCAACAAGGTGCACGATCTTGGCACCCTCGCCAACACGGGCAACAAAGTGGTCGGCCAGCATTCGGGCCATCTCCCGGCCGCGTTCGGAGAGGTGGAATTCCGGCAGTCGACCGTAGAGGACGCCGTCGGGATTATGGACCTCGCCATGGCGAAGCAGATGGACAGTTGCTTGGGGCATGTTTACCAGTTTCTCAAAGAAGCGGGGCGATCCGAAATCTTCTACCGCAAGTAGAACTCAAAGTTTTCCCGAAATGTTCCGCGGAGTTGGAATAAAAGATGCATATGCATGTTTATACTAGACACGAAGCTCGGTTGACGCTTCAAGCAATTGGTTTCAGCCGGGCAAGCACGCAGTACCTTCCACTACATATAGGAGCAACAACCATGATGACCCTCCCCGCTTCCGTAACCACCGGCACCTGGACCCTCGACGCTTCCCACAGCGAAATCGGCTTCACCGTTCGCCACGCGGGCATCAGCAAGGTCCGCGGCCAGTTCAAGGATGCTGCAGCCACCCTCGAGGTCGGCGAAACCCTGACCGACTCCAAGGTCACCGCAACCATCCAGACCGCCAGCTTCGACTCCGGCGACGTCAACCGCGATGGCCACGTCAAGGGCGAAGACTTCTTCGACGTGGAGAAGTTCCCGGAGATCACCTTCGTGTCCCGCCACGTCAAGGCCAACGGCAACAGCTTCGACCTCGTGGGCGATCTCACCATCAAGGGCGTGACCAAGGAAGTCTCCATCGAGACCGAATTCAACGGCGTCGCAGTGGATCCGTTCGGCAACACCCGCGCGGGCGTCTCGGGCGAAACCACCATCAGCCGCAAGGAGTTCGGCCTTACCTGGAACGCAGTCCTCGAAGCCGGTGGCGTCCTGGTCAGCGACAAGGTAGTCATCAACCTGGAACTCGCGTTCATCGCTCCGGCCGCAGCCTGATTCCAGAACACCCCGAACGGCGTCCCTGTTCAGCTTCGTGCTGCAGGGGCGCCGTTTCGCATCCGGCCGTTTCGCATACGCAAGAGTCACCCGGCTATTGTTCGGCAAACACCCTGTATTTAGCTGCGAGTTAGCTCCGAATTTCCTATGCAACCTTCAACCTGCGGTCTACAGTGATGCCATGAGTACCCCAGATGAAGCACCCCAGCCACAGCAGCCCGGCGCCCAGCCACCGCAGCCAGGCAATGTTCCTCCTGCGGGCTACCAACCCCCCGCCGGCTATCAGCCTCCTGCCGGATACCAGCCACCCCAAGGCGGCACCGTTCCGCCCGGCGGTTACCAGGGGCAGCAGGGTTACCAGCCTCCCCCTGCCTACCAGCAGCCAGGGCAAGCAGCGTACACGGCGCCCACCGGCCCGAACCCCACACCGCCTGCAGGCTTGGGCTACAACGCCCCGCCGCGGAACGTTTTCGGTCTGGACTTCAGCAACATAACGCAGAGGTTCCGGGACACCACCGGCGTTCCGAAGACACTCACCACTTCCTACTGGCTTTGGGTCGCTGCAGCGGCCCTGGGCGTCATCGCCAACTTCGCCAACATCTTCATTTACCGCGACATCTTCGGGGCGCTGGCCATCGGGACGGGGATCTTCAACTTCGTCTTCAGCCTGGTGATAGCCGCCGTCTACGTGTTCATCGCCATCCGCCTCAAAGAGGGAGCGCGCTGGGCCCGGTTGGTTCTGTCGATTTTGGGCGGATTCGCGGTTCTCTCGTTGCTCTTCCTCCTGATTACGCTCAACCTGTCATTGCTCAGTTCAGCTGCGGCAGTTGCGGCCGCAATCATGATGTGGCTCCCCGAATCACAAAAGCACTTCGTATAGGCAGGTCCTGAACCCAGGCAGGCAGGTCCTGAACCCAGGCAGTTCCTGAACCGAGTCCCTTCCTGAACCGAAGGCCGTGGCCGATCCCCCAAGGATTCCCACGGCCTTCATCATGTAGAAGTACGCCAACATGATGATTTTCCCTGCCCACTTGAATTTCCTGCGCGTGGTATGCAGTGGCGCCGGACGCTGGGGGTACGGTGGAATCAGAACCACGCTGGGGGCAGGGTCACTTTGCTGATCCCGGCGGCCGTACCTGCAGTCGAACAAGCAAAGGAATGCCATGAGCAACCCTCCATACCCGCCGTCGAACCCGGGCGACCCCAACCAGCCCGAGCAGCCGGGCGCCCAGCCCGCATCGCCCCAGTATGGCCAGCAGTCCCAGCCGCCCGCGGCACCGCAATACGGCCAACAGTCCCAGCCTCCCGCGGCACCGCAATACGGCCAGCAGTCCCAGCCACCGGCAGCGCCGCAGTACGGGCAGCCCGCGGCGCCCCAGTACGGCCAGCCGGCAGCACCCCAGTACGGCCAACCCGGTGCCTCGCCCTACGGCCAGGCTCCCCAGTACGGTCAGGACACCAACTGGCCGAGCCAGCAGCCCGGTCCGTCCACGGTCCCCCAGATGGTCAATACCGCCTTCTGGTTGATCGTCGGTGCAGGAGCCGTCTGGCTGATCTCCATCATCATCTCCATGGCAGCGGTCAACGATCCCTCCTTCAGGAGCATGTTCGAGGACCAACTGTCGGCCGGCGGCGCTGATGTCCGCTTCGAGGACGTTCAGGGCTTCATTGTGGGCGTCATGGTGGCACTGGGCGTCATCGGCGCCGGCTTGTATGCGCTGGTTGCCATCAACGTCCGCAAGGGCCGCAACTGGGCACGCATCCTTGGTACAGTCCTCGCTGCCCTGTCGATCTTCGCCCTGGTGCCGCTGAGCCTGGCGTCGCTTTCAGCCTTGCTCGGTATCGTGGCGATCGTCCTGTTGTACCTGCCGGCGTCGGCTCCGTACTTCCGGAAGACTCCGCAGTTCGGCAACCCGTACCAGGGCCGCTAAGCGGTAGGCTTCCTACACACCACCAAGGGGCGCGGACTCCGGCAAAGGCTAAACAGCCTGGCCCGGTGTCTGTGCCCTTTGTGCGTGGTAGGCCAGAATCTGGAGTTCGGTGGCCATGTCCACTTTTCGCAGATTCACGTGCGGCGGGACCTGCAGGAGCACTGGCGCGAAGCTCAGGATGCTCCTGATTCCGGCTGCGATCACACGGTCACATACCGCCTGCGCCACGGTAGCCGGAAGCGCGAGCACCACCATGTTTGTATGTGTTCGTTCAAGGACCCGCTCAAGTTCGGCTGAATCGCTGACGCGCAGCCAACCTACCTCATTGCCGATCACCATGGGGTCGGCGTCGAAGATGGCCACGACGTCGAAACCTCGGGACTCAAAGCCGCCGTACCGGGCGAGGGCCTTGCCAAGGTTACCGGCACCCACAATTGCCACTTTCCAGTCATGGGTCAGGCCCAGGGCGGCGGCAATGTGGCGGCTCAGATATTGGACCTCATACCCGACGCCCCGAGTTCCGTAAGAGCCGACGTAGGAAAGGTCCTTGCGGAGAGTCGAGGAACTAACGCCTGATGCTTCGGCCAGCGCTTCGGAGGAGACGCGCTCCACTCCTTCGGCCAGAAGCGAGTTCAGCGCACGCAAATAGAGGGTCATCCGGGCCACAGCCGCGGGCGGGATCTGCTTGGCGGCAGGTTCGTTGTCCCCGGATATAGCTTCCGCGGACGGTTCCAGCGCAGTCACGGTATTCTCCATTGCGTCGCTTTGTTGTTCCACTCTATGACCCCCGGCCGGACTCAACAAAAGCCACTACATACAGGCAACTCCACGCTCAGCCCGCCAAGGCTTTCTTCAAGGTGCGGGTCAGCCGGTCCTCGTCAATCTTCCAAAAATCGCGCTGAACACCGTTCACCAGGACCACCGGAATCTCTTCCGCGTAGCGTTCCTGAAGTTGGGGGTCGCCGTCGATTGCCTGCTCGGTCCAGGTGATTCCAAGGTTCGCTGTAACGCGCTCGACGGCGGCGCGAGCCGCCGTGCAGAGGTGGCAGTCAGCTTTGGTGAGGAGAACGACGTCGGGAATAGCCATGTGATTAAAGGTAACCGCCCGCGATCCCCCTCCAGCAACCATCTCTCACATCCCACCCCCTCCAGCCGGACCCTCACTCACATCCCACCCCCTCCCGCCGGACCCTCACTCACATCCCACCCCCTCCCGCCGGACCCTCACTCACATCCCACCCCCTCCAACAACCATCTCTCACATCCCACCCCCGGGGGCATTCCCGTGCGCCCTCAACGCGGGGTACCGGCAATTGACTAGACTCAAGGCATGCCCGAGGAGAAGAACGCCGCTGTGGCCGGAGCTGCCGAAGCGCAGAAGCACACCGGTGAAGCTGCTTTCTTCGACGTCGACAACACCTTGATGAAGGGCGCGAGCCTCTTCCACGTGGCACGTAAAATGTACGAACGCAAAGCCTTCACTTTGCCGCAGGCGGCCGGTTTCGCCTGGAAACAGTTCAAGTTTGTGATGCGTGGCGAAAATATGGAGGACGTCCACGCCGTTCGCGACTCTGCCCTGACTCTGGCCGCCGGCATCACCGTTGATGACATCAAAGCCTTGGGCGAAGAGGTCTACGACGAAATGATCGAGTCCCGCATCTGGCCTGGTACCAAAGCCCTGGCCGAGCAGCACCTGAGAGTTGGCCGCAAGGTTTGGCTGGTAACGGCGACGCCCATCGAGGTCGCGACAGTAATTTCCACACGGCTTGGCCTGACCGGCGCTTTGGGCACAGTCGGCGAGGTACATGAAGGCATGTATACGGGGAAGCTAGTCGGCGATATTTTGCACGGACCCGCCAAGGCAGTTGCGGTCCAGTTGGTCGCCGAACGCGAGGGACTTGATCTGGACCACTGCTGGGCATACAGCGATTCCGCAAACGACATTCCGCTTTTGACCATGGTGGGGCATCCCGTGGTCATAAATCCTGATGCCAAGCTGCGACGGCATGCCCGCGACCACAACTGGCCTGTGTATGACTTTCGCTCCGGTCGCCGGGCAGCAACTCTCGGCCTCAAAGCCGCCACTGTCGGTGGGGCGATTTACGGTCTGTGGCGCGGCTTCTCACGCTTCCGCGGCCCCCGCCTCTAACCCTCCATCACATCCCACCCCTTTCCCACCATCCCTGTCTCACAAATCCGCCCTTTCCGGGGATCCCTACCGCAAATGATGAGCCGCATCTCCCGGCCCTGTGGATAACTTCTGCGCCGATGGGCAGTGGTGGGAAACAATGCCGGTATGCAGAAACCGTCACCCCTTCCCGTTGCCCTGGCCTCCGTTCCTTTCACACTCGAGGAAGCCGCAACCGCCGGGCTGAAACAGAGGCAACTTTCCAAACGAATCAGCATCGAGAACGTCAGCAGGGGTATACACCGACCTGTTGCCTGGGCCTTTGACTTAACGGAGGCTGCCCGCACTCTTTCGGCCGCAACCCCGGGCGCGTGGATATCCCACGTGACTGCAGCCAGGTTGCACGGGCTCTACCTGCCTCCGTGGCTCGCGGACTCAAACGAATTGCACCTGAGCAAGCCACGGAGGCTTCCCTCGGTCCGACGCCGCGGCATAACCGGACACACTGTGACTGTCAAAGATGATGAGGTTGAGTTCACCAACGGTATGTGGATCAGTACCCGGGCAAGGACCTGGTTGGACTTGGCGAGGCAATTGCCGTTGAAGGATCTGGTGTGTGTTGGTGACCAAATCATCCGCATCCCCAGACCCGAGTTCGAAAACCGGGACAGGCCTTTCGGTTCCATCGGAGAACTCCAGGCAATGGTTGAACAGCACAAGAACCTTCAGGGTGTTGTCCGAGCACGCGATGCCCTGGATTTAATGCGCGTAGGCTCAGACTCCGTTCCGGAATCGCTGCTGCGCCTGGCCATGGTGGACGCCGGCATATCGGAGCCCGATCTTCAGGTGCGGCTCCGTCCGGACGATCCGTTCTCGCCTTCGGCGGACCTCGGCCTTCGCGAGCGCAGGCTCGCTATTCAGTACGACGGCGGCCATCACCTTGAACAGGAACAGATGTTTAGGGATCGACGCCGTGACAAGGCCTTTGAATCGGCAGGCTGGACGGTTCTCGTCTTCAGTCAGGAGGACTTGGCGGACGGCTTTGCCCGTGCAATAGGACGAATCAAGCAGGCGCTAAGGAATGCTTGGATCGATCCCGCTATAGGTTCGGGGTTTGCGGCAGGCCGGTGAGAGAGGAACCCACCCAACAGGCGCACACCTGAGAGAGGAACCCACCCAAGGGGCGCACACCTGAGAGAGGAACCCACCCAAGGGGCGCACACCTGAGAGAGCGTCGGGGATGCAAAAATGCCCGCCACCTCGAAAGGCAACGGGCATTCACGCTTGATGAAGTATCTCTACTTCTTATTGCGGCGCTGGTGGCGGGTCTTGCGAAGCAGCTTGCGGTGCTTCTTCTTGGCCATACGCTTGCGGCGCTTCTTAATAACTGAACCCACGAAAGTTCCTTACAAACTAGAAGTTCCTGTCTGTTGGAACACATCCGCGGAAGCAGACAGTACAACTGACAGATTCTTACATTGACGTAAAACGTTCCTTAACAGAGTACCGCTTCAAAGGGGTACCCCATGACCACGGTCCGCTGAACGGACCCCGGCAGCCTCAGGCCGTCTCGGATTGTCCGTCAACCACAGCACCTTTGAGGTACTGGGCCACGGCTTCCTCCGGCACCCTGAAAGAACGGCCAAACCGGACGGCCGGCATTTCTCCTGAGTGGACCAGGCGGTACACGGTCATTTTGGAAACACGCAGGACGTCGGCCACTTCAGCCACCGTCATGAAACGCGCATTCGAGAAGTTAGTCTCCGCGGACATTTCCCATATTCCTTTGCTCTCAGCCGACTAGGACACCCCCAGGAACGGTGTGACGATGCTGAGCCATCAAACAACCATGTGCTAGATACTCTAGAGGCTGATGGGGCCAATGTGAAAGCTTTTCGGTGAAGTGGGATGCTACTCCCCCAACGCAGCTCCCGAGACGGCCCGACGCTTCCGGGCGGACGCAGCCAACTGCTCCAAGACCGACGCCGTGACATCCCATTCCATGCAGGCGTCGGTGACACTCTGGCCGTAGACGAGCTCCTGCTCACCGGACAACTGTTTGGTAACGTCCAGGTTCTGCGCCCCACCGACCAGGAAGCTCTCCAGCATCACACCGGCGACGGGAGAGGAAGCGCCGGCTTCGAGTTGAGCTCCGATTTCCAAGGCAACCTCAGCCTGGCGGTGGTGGCTCTTGCCGCTGTTGGCGTGGCTGGCATCCACGATCAGTCGCGGGTTGAGGCCCTTGGCTGCGAGCTTGGCGGACGCAGATGCAACATCGGCGGCGGAGTAGTTCGGACCCTTGCGCCCGCCCCGGAGAATGACGTGGGTGTCAGGGTTTCCCGACGTCGCAACCAGAGCTGCGCGGCCGTCGTCGTCGATTCCCAGGAAGGCTTGCTCCGCGGCAGAGGCGCCGCAAGCGTCGATCGCCACCTGGAGGTCGCCGTCCGTGCCGTTCTTGAACCCGATGGGCATGGACAGTCCGGAGGCGAGCTGGCGGTGGATCTGGCTTTCCGTGGTCCGGGCGCCGATCGCACCCCACGAGACGAGGTCGGCCATGTACTGCGGGCTGATCGGCTCAAGGAACTCCGTGGCGGTGGGCAGCCCCAGGGCAGTGACCTGCTTCAGGAAGCCACGGGCTGCGCGGAGGCCCGCGGCGATGTCGTGGCTGCCGTCCAAGTGGGGATCGTTGATGAGGCCCTTCCAACCGACAGTGGTGCGCGGCTTCTCGAAGTACGTCCGCATGACCACCAGCAGGTCCTCCTTGTGCTTCTCCGCCTGGCTGACCAACCTGCGGGCGTACTCAAGCCCGGCCTTGGGGTCGTGGATGGAGCAGGGACCAACGATCACCAGCAGGCGGTCGTCCACACCGTCCATGATGGCGCGGACCTGGTCGCGGCCGCGGTCGACGACGGCAGCCGAGCGGGCGTCCAGCGGCAGCTCAGCGATGAGGTCCTGGGGTGCCGGAAGCGGCTCGAAGCGGGCCACCCGCAAGTTGGAGGTAGCGGGCTGGGTGGGATCGCTGGATTCGAGCGATTCGGTGGATTCTGCGGCGATGCTGGTCATTTTTGGGTCCTGTCCGGGATACGGAGCGGGCCCCTTTTCAGAACCCGCCGGATATGGCGAAGGGCAGAGAATGATCTCTGCCCTGTTGGCTCTGAAGGAAAGTTGGATGCGTGTCAGTTAGACGCGGGCCCCTCCAGAGCCAACGAAAAATACGCATACCAACGGTTTGTCATAGCCACACCATAACCGGACAAACTCAAACCCGGCAAATTGCGTCCATCATGATGACAAAAGTTTGCGCAGGAACTGCAACTGCTTGATCCAGTGGTGTTCCTGGCCGCCTTCGTGGTTGTTGAAGCGGTACACCTCGATGTCCTTTTCCGGCGAGCCTGCAGAAAGCCCGTAGTTGTTGTAGCTCGCGAAGACCGTGGACGGCGGGCAGATATCGTCCATCTGGGCTGCGGAGAACAGTGCGGGAACGGTGGCCCGACGGCCCAGGTGGACGCCGTCGAAGTAGTTCAGGACGGCCAGCATCGGCTCGTAGCGGTCCCTGTGCCTGCCCAGGAAGGAAGCGATCTCCGGATACGGGCCGCGCGGGGTGATGTCGATCGCGCGGGGGAAGTCCTGCAGGAAGGGGACGTCGGGCAGTGCGGCGATGACGCCGTCGAGCCTTCCGGCCGTCAGCCCGGCGGCCGCAACGGTGATGCCGCCGCCTTGGCTCACGCCGGTGAGCACCACTGCGGAAGGGTCGACGGCGGGATGGCTCTGTGCCGCTTCAACCGCACGGAAAGCGTCCACGTAGACCCGCCGGAAATAGTAGTTGTCCTGATGGTCGGCGCCGCGCGTCATGAGTCCGGCATAGTTCACCTCGCCCGCCGAGGGGTGTGGATCCGGGGTGTCGCCGGAGACCCCGCCGTAGCCCTGGCCGCGGGTGTCCATGATGAAGTGCGCGTAGCCGGCCTGCGCCCAGCGTGTGTTCTGGTTGACCAGCCCGCGCCCGCCCGAGTAGCCAATGTATTCCACCACCACAGGAAGCCGCGTACCCGGCTCGAGGTGCGCCGGAAGGTGAAGCCAGCCCTTGATCCGGTCTCCCCCGAACCCTGAGAACGTCACATCGAAGGAGTCGATCACTGCCAGGTAGTTGTCCACGGGCTCGAAGACTGCGTCCAGCGGCAAGGCCCGGGCCTCGTTGATGGTGCGGTCCCAGAAGTCGTCAAAGTCGGCCGGCGCCACGGCACTGGAGGCGTAGTCGCGAAGTTGATCGAGGGGAAGGTCAAAGAGAGGCATGGGGACATCCTACGTCATGGTGTTGTGCGCCTTGTCACAGGCTCTGGAGCTAGAGCTTTTCGATCCGAAGGTCGCGGTAGGCGGCCTTCAGCGGGGCCATCTGGCGGATCCCGAAGTAGCCGCCGCCCAAGGGATCCGGCCCGGGGTCCGTCCAGGAGAACAAAGGTAATTCATTGATGGAGAAGGCCACCCGCGGCCCATCCTTGATGACTTCCATCCGGTAGAGGCCCTCAGCATCATCGGCCGGCGGAAGCGGGTCCGCACCCTGGGCCACGAGTTCAAAGCCCGCACTCTTGCGCAGGTTGCAGGTCCGGAACGCACGTTCTGAGGCGTACTTGTGCCGGAGGTACGAAATGTGGAGGGCATCCATGTCTCCGGAGTGATACTGCGGATAGAAGCCGGTCCGGGGCGACAAGGACGAAGAAAACAAGTCCTCTCCCCCATGGCCCCGCGCCGCGAAGAACACCATGGCCAGACCGGGCTCTTCCAAGGGCCGGAAGTCCCAGCTGATGCGGACATGGTCGGGTAGCAGCTCCGGGCACCACAGTGTCCAATGGGCGTGGTCCCCGTGCTCCTCCGCGTCGAGGGAGCCCGACAGGACCAGCGCGGTGGCTCCGTCGGCCGCCCGCCCCGGCCCGCCGTCGTCGTGGGTTCCGAACTGAACCGGCCCCTCAGCGATCCAGGACGCCACATCCGACGGGCCCCGCAGGGGGTTGGAATAGATCAAGCGCGTGCCCCCGTGGTGAGGGCGCCAAGGCCATACCCCAACGCTTCCAATTGCCCGGCCACGTACGCGGCGATCCGTCGTGCGCCGTTCTCATGAAAATGCGTGTTGTCCTCCAACCCTCCGGCCCAGTGAGCGTGCTCGCCCGGGGCGAAGTGGAAGAACAGCTCCTTGGACCCTTCCTCGCCCAGTTCCAGGTAAAGTTCCCGCGTCCAGCGGTTGAGGTCCAGGACGTCCAGGCCGAGCTCGGCGCCCAGTTCACGCACGACGGCGGGAAACTCACCGAGACTGTGCTCCAGTTGGCCCGCCAGGAAGAGCCGGCGTTCCACGGAGGTACACAGGATGGGGATCCCGCCCTTGGCACGAACCTCGACCACCATCCGGCGAAGGTTCTCCGCGTAGCCGGTTCGGGCCGCGAGGTGTTCACGCTTCTGGTCGTTATGGCCGAACTGGAGGAGCACAACATCGCCCTGCACCGTCTGCTGGAGCAGTTGCTGCCAGAGGCCTTCTTCCCTGAACGATTCGGTGGTGGCACCGCCCTTGGCGTAATTGTGGACGGCACCCCACCGATAGGTTTGTGGCGCAAGGTGGGGGCCCCATCCGCTCATCGGATACTCGTAGCTGGGGCAGGCAGCCACAGTGGAGTCGCCCGCGAGGAGGATCTTCATGGTTGTCCTTTCATCGA
Source organism: Paenarthrobacter nitroguajacolicus (assembly GCF_029952445.1). Classification (GTDB taxonomy): domain Bacteria; phylum Actinomycetota; class Actinomycetes; order Actinomycetales; family Micrococcaceae; genus Arthrobacter; species Arthrobacter nitroguajacolicus_B. The sequence continues at coordinate 16,847 of NZ_JAQPPK010000031.1, forward strand.
GACAGCAGCGCCTAGCCCTTGACCGATCCGATCAGCATGCCCTTGGCGAAATGCTTCTGGAGGAACGGGTAGAAGATCAGGATCGGGAGGGTGGCAACCACGATCACCGCGAATTTGATCCCCTGTTCCGGTGGAATATATGACGGGTCCACGTTGCCCGTGCCCAGGAGGTCGGACGCGGCGGTGACCTGGCGGAGGTACATCTGCAAGGTCCACATGTTGTTGTCGCTGAGGTAGAGCAACGGGGACATGAAGTCGTTCCAGATACCAACGGCGTAGAACAGCGCAAAAGTGGCCAGTACCGGTTTGGACAGCGGCAGCAGGATCCGCCACAGGATCCCGATTTCCGTGGCGCCGTCCATCTTGGCGGACTCCTCCAGCTCGGCAGGAAGCTCCTGGAAGAAGTTCTTGATGATGATGAGGCTGAACGGATTGATGGCCGCGGGAAGGATCAAGGCCCAGTAGGTGTTCAGCAAGCCCAGGTCCTTGACCAGGAGGAACGTGGGAATCATGCCGCCGGAGAACACCATGGCGAACACCACCAGGGACATGATCAGCTTCCGGCCCCGGAGGTTCTTCTTGGCCAGCGGGTAGGCCATGGTCACGGTCAGTACCAACTGGATCAGCGTACCCACCAAGGTCACCAGGACCGTGGTGACCAAGGCCCGGATAAACGCGGGCGTGGAGAAAATGTACTCATACGCCGAAAGGGTGAACTGCTCCGGCCAGACGAAGAAGGCACGCCGGGTGATCTCGGCCTCGTTGGCGAACGAGCCTGCGATCACGTAGATGAACGGCAGCAGCGTAATGATCCCGATGAGGCTCAGGAAGACGTAGTTGGCGGCGTCGAAGATCCGGCCGCCACGCGTGTTGTGAATCTTCATTAGAACAGTCCGCTCTGGTTGAACCGCTTGGACAGCCAGTTGGTGCCGAAGATCAGCACGATTCCCACCAAGGACTTGAAAAGCCCGACGGCGGTGCTGTAGCTGTAGGCGCCTTGGGTGATGCCCACAAAGTAGACGTAGGTATCAAAGACGTCGGCCACGGAGCGGTTGAGTGCGTTGGTCATGAGGTAGATCTGCTCGAAGCCTGTGTTGAGCATCTGCCCGATGGCCAGGATGAGCATCACGATGATGGTGGAACGGATGCCGGGCAGGGTGATGTGCCAGACACGGCGGAACCTGCCGGCGCCGTCGATGATCGCGGCCTCATATTGATCCTGGTCCACTGTGGCCAGCGCGGCGAGGAAGATGATGGTTCCCCAGCCGGTGTTCTTCCAGATTTCCTGGAGCACGATCAGGGGCCTGAACCAGTTGGGATCGGACAGGATGTCCACGTTGGTCCCGAAGAGCAAGTTAACGAACTGGAAGAGCGGGCCGATGTCCAGGGCGAAAAGCAGGAAGCTCAACGAGGCCACGATGGTCCACGACAGGAAGTGCGGGATATATACGAGTGTCTGGACCGTGCGCTTGAGCACGGAGAGCCGGACCTCATTGAGCAGCAACGCCAGCACGATGGTCAACGGGAACGCGATCCCCAGGTTCAGGAACGCCAGGATCAGGGTGTTGCCCAGCAAGCGCGGGAAGTCGGGGTTGGCGAAGAAGTCCGTGAAGTTCGTGAACCCTACCCAGGGGCTGCCATTGACGCCAAGGAACGGCACGTAGTCCTTGAAGGCGATGGACACCCCGTACATTGGCCCGTACCGGAAGATCGCGAAGTACAGGACTCCGGGCAGAAGCAGGAGATACAGCCACTTGTAGTGGGCAAAGTGGACTGCGAATCCGCGCCGCCGCGCCGGGGCGGGCGGCTTGCTTGCCGCCCTCCCCGGGGCTTTGGCTTCTACGACCGGCGCTGTCACTTCTTGTTTTCCTGCCAGAGCTTGTTGATTTCTTCCTTGACCTTGTCACCGCCGCTGGTGTTCCACAGCTTGATGGCGTCCTTCAGGCCCTGTTCGTCGAGCTGGCCGGCAAGGTACTTGATGCGTGCGTCGGCCACGATGTTGTCCAGTTGCGCGCCTTTGGCAACGTAGGTGGGTGAGACGAAAGCCGCGGCGGGGTTGTAGACGGCGCTCTTGAGGTCTTCGGCCATGATGGCGGTCCGATCGTCGAACACTTTCTGCTCGTACTCGGAGGCCTGCTTGACCGGGTAGAAATTGTTGCCTGTGACGTTGGTGCCCAGTTGGGCAAAGCTCTTGATATCGGTGTTGACCGTTTTGCCTTCAGGGGTTTCGGGTTTGATGGTTGCGGCCAGGCCGTCCTCCACCGTGAAGTTCACGCCCTCGATGCCGTTGTTCAAAAGTATCGCTGCGTCCTTGCTGTTCAACTTGTCCAGGAAGCTGAGCACGTTCTTCAGATCGGCTTCGGTTTTAACGCTGGCTTTGGGAATGGCCAGGAAGCCGGAGTAACCGTCCGTGGGGTGGGCGTGCAGTTCGCCGTCGGGGCCCTTCAGGCTGCCAACGAAGCCCACCTTATTCTGGAAGTCATTGGGGTTGGCCTGCTTGAACAGGTTGATGAGGACGCTGACGCGGGAATCGACGTCGATGATCATTCCGCCCTTGCCGTTAAAGAAGGGTTCATTCCACTTGGTGCTGTCGTACGTGGCGAAATCCGGGTTGATGAGCTTTTCATCCACCATTTTCTTGATGAAGCGGTCGGCTTCCAGGAATTCGTCGGTCTCGAAGCTGGGAACGAGCTTGCCGTCGCGCTCGGTCCACCTGTTTCCGGCCCCGTACCAGGTCTCGATCATGTCGTACGGGCTGTTGGTGCCCAGCGCGCCCCACTTGGGGATGGTGATGCCGTAGGTATCGTTCTGGCCGTTGCCGTCCGGGTCCTGCTCAGTGAACGCCTTTGCAACCTTGTAGAGGTCCTCAACGGTTTCGGGCGCTTTCAGGCCCAGTTTGTCCAGCCAGTCCTGGCGGAACATGACCGCGGCGCGGATCGGATTGCGGCCACGGTAGACGCCGTACACTTTGCCGTTGATGCTGGCGTTCTGTTGGACTTCCGGAAACGTGGTCTTGAGGTTCGGGTAATCCTTCAGCTTGTCCGTCAGGTCCCAGAAGGCGCCGGCTTCCGCGTTCTTGACGAAGCCGGGCGTTTTGCCTTGGACCACCAGGACATGCGGGATATCCGAGGAAGCGAGGGTGATGTTCATTTTGTCTTCGTAGGACGCGTTGGGCGTCCACGTGATGTTGATGTCCTTGCCGGTGACCTCTTCGAGCTTCTTTTGCACAGCACCGTCGGCCGTTGGCGGCTGCGCTTCCAGGAAGGGCGCCATGATTTTGACGGAGGAAAGGTCCGACGCCGGTGCTTCGCCACCGCAGGCGGTCAGCGCCAAGGCAGCAGAAACGACGACGGCGGCGGCCAGCGTGTGTTTTGTACGGATCATTTTCTTACCTGCTCCACTTCTTCGGGGTTGTTAGGGTTCGACGCATTGGCCTCAGGCACTCCGGGAAACCTTTTGAGGGTCCAGAGGTGTTGGCCGTCAGCATCTTGATACGTTTCATTAGTGCTCGTGGTTGATGCACTGCGGATAGGTTCAACATGCCCCTGGACGTCCAGGGGGCGATGGAGGACATGGGGGCTTGCCGCCCGTCGGATGGGATCGGCGTCAGACAAGGCTCGCCTCCTTCGACCCGGCAGTGGGGCTGTTGGCGCCGACACCCGGCGCACGCCCGGCTTGGACGGCGGGTTCGGATTCGGCCATCGCTTGGTCATTGGCGGTGAAGAAACGGTCGCACAGCCAGCCGGTCAGGTAGAGCCAAGCGCCAACGCCGAAGAACGGAATGAGCCCGGGGACGGAGCGGCACACAAACACGGCGGCCGCGGTGACGAACAGGAGGATGACCGTGCCGGCGAGATGGCGCACGGCAAAGCGGGAAGACATCAGGAAATACTGGGGAACGGTGAGTTCATAGCGGGCGAACATGGGGAAGAGGTAGCAGATCGTCCCCGCGGCGAACAAGGTGGCAAGCAGGATACCGGCAGAGGCGATTTGCGAACCCAAGTCCCAACCGCTGGAGAAATAGGCCCAGTTCAGGGTGAGCGCCGCACCTACCACCAACACCGGAAGCCCCAGGGCATTGCCCCTTCCGAAGTTCTTGAAGTACTCCCCGGCAAACCGCTTAAGTAGTGGCGCGGCATCCCCGCGGACTCTTGCGCGCACCAGGACGTGGGCGGCAACGGTGCTCGGCCCCACCCCGAAGACGACTCCTCCCAAAAAGGTGAACACCAACCACAGAACATTCAGGCAGGCAATCCACACCAGGGTGTCGAAGAACGTATATGCCCGGGCGCCAAATCCAGCAGGCGTCATTGTCAGCTCCCTTCTCCATCGTTGCAGAACAGGCCCGGCCAGGTTGGCGGTGGCAATTGGCGATAAGCCGCGAACAACCGCCATTGCCAATAAGTCGGGAGCGGCCCGAGCGGGCCACGTCACATAGCAAGCGCTTTCCCGACAACTTAGACCGGCATGGATGCGGGAGTCAAGGACATTTCTTGAATCGTTACATTTCGCGGTTCCGGGCGTTACACTAGATGAGACCATCAATCGGAAAGCGCTTGCCGGGTGTAGCCTGAGCCAGCCGGAAGACCAAGTACCGACTTCGACGACGACGTCACACGCCCTCGTTGCAGCGCCAGCAAAGGAGAGCCATGGAAACCCACTCCATAGAGCCCGTGATCAGTTCGATGACCGGGCGGACCGCCTCCGGAACCTCCACTGCACGTGCCAGGATCGCGCTGGTTGGAGTCCATGGATTCGGCACCCACCACCTGCACAACCTCGAGCGGCTCTCTGCCGAGGGCCAAGTGGAACTGGTAGCGGTGGCAGACCCTAATCCGCCCGGGTCCGGGTCATTGCCGGAGACAACGGCAGTCCACGGCACCTTGGACGAGCTGCTCGCGGCAGGCCACCGCCCGGACATCATCATTGTGGCAACGCCCATCCAAACCCATGCGCCGCTGGCGTTGTCTGTGCTGGCCTCCCAGGCTCACCTCTATCTTGAGAAACCTCCCGTGGCCTCCATGGCGGATTTCCTGCGCCTCCAGGAGGCAGCCACCCTGTCCGGCCGCAGTGTCCAGGTGGGTTTCCAGAGCCTTGGCTCACATGCGGTGGCCGCCCTGGAAAAGCTTGTCGCAGGCGAATCCTCGGCTCAGCTCCCAAGTATCGGCACGTTGAAGGGCATCTCGGCTACCGGGCAATGGGTCCGGGATCGCGCCTATTACAAACGCTCGCGCTGGGCCGGAAAGCGCAGCCTGGACGGTGTGGACGTGGTGGATGGCGTGGCCACGAACCCGCTTGCCCACGCGATCGCAACGGCCTTGCGCCTCGCCGGAGCGCGCGAAACCCATGACCTGGCTTCGGTGGAAACAGACCTGTACCGGGCGAACGACATCGAAGCTGACGATACCTCAGTGATACGCCTGCGGACTGCCGGCGGATTGCCGATCACCTGCGCGCTCACCCTTTGCGCGGCCGAGTCGGTGGAGCCCTATGTCACGTTGCACGGCACTGAAGGCACGGCCGTTTTCCACTACACGGAGGACCGCGTTTCGGTCACCACTGAGGCCGGAGAAATCACCAAGGTCTTTGGGCGGGATGACCTGACGGAAAACCTGATCCAGCACCTGGCCAACGGCGCCCCACTGATCAGTCCGCTCCACCACAGTGGGGCGTTCATGCGGGTGGTTGAAGCCATCCGCACCGCAGAACCGCCCCAGCCGATCTCCCCTGATGACGTGGAATGGGTGGGAACAGGCGAAGCAGCGCATGCCGTGATCCCGGGCATCCGGGACGCCCTGGAACGGGCAACCCGGGCCCACGCCACTTTTGCAGAGCTGGGACTGCCCTGGGCTCGACGCACCGCGACCGACCCACTGTTCCTCCCCGGCCCGGCCCATACGGTACTCCGGGCACAAACGGTACTGCAGAACGGTAGCCGCCTGGAATCGGAGCTTTCGCCCAGGCCGTACCTCCACCCGGTAAGCACGCCTGCAGGAACCGTGGTGACAGACCACCTTCCTTCAGACCACGCCTGGCACCTCGGCGCTGGTTTCGCGCTGCAGGACGTCAACGGCAGCAACTTCTGGGGAGGCCGCAGCTACCGAAGGAGCGCCGGAAAGTACGTCGACCTCCAAGACCATGGACGGATCGAAATCGGCGGCGTGACGCGGGAAGAGAACCGCACCGCGTTGGACTTGGACTGGTTCGGTGCCGACGGCAGCTTGCTCATGACCGAACACCGTACTTTCGAACGCGCCGTGATCAGCCCCCGCACGTGGCGCCTGGACATCCAAACCCGGCTCACCGCCGTCGTCGATGTCTCTTTGGGCAGCCCGGGCTCGCACGGTGCCACCGGCAGCGGCTATGGCGGTTTCTTCTGGCGGCTACCGGCCAACGCCTCACCCCGCGTCTTTTCCTCCACAGCCGAGGGCGAGGCAGCGGTGCACGGCTCGGTTTCTCCGTGGCTGGCATGGATGGGAGAGTTCGACGCCGGTCCCGCCACTTTGGTGTTCGCCGCACCTGCGGAGTCGGCGGACCCATGGTTTGTCAGGTGCGGCGGCTATCCGGCAGTTGGCTCGGCACTGGCGTGGGAACAGGCCGTGGACCTTGCCGCCGCTGAGTCAGTGACCCGAACCAACGCCGTCTGGATCAGTGATGGAACCCTTGATGTGGAGGCGGTCGAGGAATTGGTCACGGGGCGTTGACCCGCCCGATCCGCCACATCAGCAACCCAATGACCCCCGCGGACGCCATGCCCAAGGCGCCAGTGACCACCAGCCCGGTCCTGACACCGAAATCCTCGGTGAGCCACCCTGCGAGCAGCCCTCCCAGCGCGTGGCCGCCAAGGAGCAGCGGGAAGTAGAGGGCCAGGACCCTCCCCCGGACATGCGTGCCGGCCTCAAGCTGGACCGCCGTGGCCGCGCTGGTCAGGAACACCAGGGTCATGAAACCCACCACCAAGAGCATCACAACAAACGACTCCTGGGTGGGCATCACTGCGGCAAGCAATTGCGTCAGCCCGAAAAGACCGGCACTGGCTACGATCCCCTTCCGGCCAAAACGCTTCAGGCGGGTGGCCACCAGCGCTCCGGCCAGCGCTCCCAACGCGCTGACGGTGTTGAACAGGCCGAAACCGGCCGGACCGCTGTGCCAGACCCTGTCGGCAAAGGCGGCCAGCACCACGGGACCATTCATGCCGAAAGCACCCAACAAACCCGCCAGGAGCATGGTCAGCAGGAGCCGTGGCCTGGCCCGGACAAAGTGGAACCCGGCCAGTACCCGCCCTTTTCGGGCCGTTGGGTCCTGGGTTTCCGGTGGTTGATGAAGTTCACTGGGCTTGATGACGGCGATCATCACCAGTACGGCCACGCCAAGGAAGGCATTGGCTGCGAAAGCGGCGGCAGGTCCGGCTTTGGCAATAACGACGCCCGCCAGGGCAGGCCCGGCCATGGCACCCAATTGGCCGATCGCACTGTTCAGCCCGATGGCCGCTGGCAGCCCTGCATCGCCAACCACCTCGTTGACGAAGACCTGCCGGGCAGGACCGTCAATGGCGCTGGTGATTCCCAGCGCGATGCACGAGGCATAGACAACCCAGACATCGCTGCCACCCATCGCATTCCAAACGGCGAGCCCGGCAGCCAGTACCACGGCCACGGATTGGCAGGCCACCAGGATACGGCGTTTGGGAAAGAGGTCCACCAGGAAGCCACTGACCGGTCCCACCACCAGCATGGGCAGGAACTGCAGTGCTACCGCCAATCCAACAGCGGCCGGGCTTCCCGTGAGCTGGAGGACCAGCCAGTCCTGGGCGAGCCGCTGCATCCACACGCCCCCGCTTCCCACCAGGGAGAGGACCACAAAAATCCGGTAATTGTGGTGCCGCAACGGGTAGTGCCAGGTTTCGGGGGAACCGGAGCGCCGGGCTTGGAAGTTGGTGGAGGTGGTTCGTCGTGTAAAGGGGCGCGACAGCACGGAAGTTCTGCTCGATTCAGCGGTGGGAGCGGATTTTGATGGCTGCGGCGGCCAGGATCAGGGTTCCCGGAACAATGACGAACAGTGCTTGCAGCATCCAAACGAACACCACGGCCATGATCACGGCGGCCAGAAGGAGCAATGAGCCGCTCCGGTCGCGTACGGCATCATTCTTCGCGTCGGCATACGCTGCGGCCCAGCGCTGGCGGTCGGGTACCTGCGCGTCCGGCTGGTCGGCATCCCCGGACCATGCCACCTGCCCGCTCCAATTGGCGGTGATGCGCAGGAAGAACACAGCCCCGGCGGCAGCCAGGATGATGGTGGCCGGCAGGATCGCCGCCCGGCCCGGCAGTTGACCCACCAAAGCGAGCAGCAGGTTCAGGACAACCACGACGGCGGCCACCGCCGTCGTGATTCCCAGCTTCCAGCTGCCGGGAAGCGCACGGCGGAAATTCCCCCACATGCTGCGAAGCGAATCATCCCTGCCACTGAGGTGCCTTTCCAGGTGCGCGACGCCGGCCGCGTAGGCAGCCGGCGCCGTCACCAGGGGGATGGAAAGGAGGAGGACGATGACTCCGGCCAGGATGGTTTCGGAGAACAGCGCAAAGCGGTTGACCGGAAGCCCGGGCTTCGCCTGAGACGTGCCGGTGGTGTCCATGGTGCTCATTTCCTGTAGCTCCCTTAGCCCTTGAGGCCCTGCGTTGAAACGCCTTCGACGATGTAGCGCTGGAAAACCAGGAAGAAGACAAGCACCGGCAGCAGCGCCAGGACCGACATCGCGATCATGGCCCCGTAGTCCGAGGACTGTGTCTGGTCCACAAAGAGGCGCAGCGCCAAGGGCAACGGGTACTTTTCCGGTGTGTTCAGGTAGAGAAGCGGCCCCAGGAAGTCGTTCCAGCTCCAGATGAAGGAAAAGATGGACGTGGAAATCAGGGCCGGCTTCATCAGTGGAAGCATGATGGACCTGAAAATCCTCACGTGTCCTGCGCCGTCGATGCGCGCCGCTTCATCGAGTTCAGCCGGCAGGCCCCGCATGAACTGGACCATGAGGAAGACAAAGAACGCGTCGGCGGCCAGGAACTTACCGATCAGCAACGGGACGTAAGTGTCCACCAAGCCCAGCTGCTGGAACACGATGTACTGCGGGATGATCACCACGTGGAATGGCAGGAGCAGGGTGGCGATCATCATGCCGAAGAACAGGCCGCGTCCGGGAAAGTTGATCCTGGCGAACGCGTAGGCCGAGACGCTGGCTGATAAGACAGTGCCCACAACAGCGCCCACGGCAAGGATCAGGGAGTTGGTGAAGAACGTCAGCGTGGAGACCCCACCGATGCCGTCCATGGCGGTGGCGAAGTTGTCGAAGCTGAAGTTGCTGGACCAGAGCGCGTTGTTGGCGCCGCCGATTTCCGAGTTCGGCTTGAAGGCGGACGCGATCATCCACAGGGCCGGGTAGAGGACCATCGCCACCAGTGCCAGGGCAACGATGTGGAAGATGGCGCTCTTGATGCGCTTGGCCGTGACGGACTCGGACTTCGGGTTGTAATCCGCGGACGTGGTGCCGGGCGTGGATTGGACGGGAGTTGCCGTGGTTGTCATTTCGAATCACCGCTGTAGTGGACCCAGGACTTGGAGGTCTTGAAGAAGATCAGCGTGATGATGCCGACCACAATCACCAGGAGCCAGGCCATGGCCGAGGCGTAGCCCATCCGGAAATCGCTGAAACCGCGCAAGTACAGGTAGAGGGTATAGAAGAGTGTGGAGCCGGCGGGGCCGCCTTCACCGTTGGAGATGATGTAAGCCGAAGCGAAAATCTGGAAGGCGTGGATGGTTTCCATCAGCAGGTTGAAGAAGATCACCGGGGAAAGCATGGGCCAGGTAATGTTCAGGAATTTCCGGACGGGGCCGGCGCCGTCCATGGACGCTGCCTCGTAAAGATCCGCGGGGATCTGCTTGAGGCCCGCCAGGAAGATCACCATCGGCGCGCCGAACTGCCACACCGTCAAAAGGATCATCATGCCCATGGTCATGTTGGGGTTGCCCACCCAACCGCCGAGGTTGATGCCGAAGAACGACAATCCTTGGTCCACAGGCCCGGAATCGCCGAACATGGCTTTCCATACGATGGCGATGGAGACGCTGGCCCCGATAAGCGACGGCGCGTAGAACGCTGACCTGTAGAAGCCTTGGCCTTTTCGCTTGCTGTTGAGGAGCATCGCGACCGCCAAGGCCGCGGCGAGCTTCAAAGGAGTTCCGACCACCACGTAGTTCAGGGTCACGCCCACCGACTGCAGGAACCGTTCGTCCTGGAAAAGGGTGGTGTAGTTGTCCAGGCCAATCCATTTGGGGGCGTCAAACAGGTTGTAGTTGGTGAAGGAGAGGTACAGCGAGGAAATCATCGGGCCTACGGTCAGGGCGATGAATCCCAGCAGCCAAGGCAACAGGAAGGTATAGCCGGCGCGGGCGTCCGCCCCCCGCCGCCGCGACTTGCGCGGCTGCGAGGGAGCGGACGACTGGGAGCGCCTGCTCAGGGTTGGGCTTTGAGTCACAAGATCAGTCCGTCAGTTGGGAAAGCCGTATCAGACACGGTGGCCTGATCAGGCGTTCTGCTTGATGAGGTCTTCGGCTTCCTTGAACCACGCATCAGCCGCGCCGTCGATGGTCAACTTGCCGTAATTCAGGTCAGAGCTGACGCGCTTGAAGGTTGATTCAAGCGTGCCGAAGCCGACGATGGGCGGCTCGGGAGCATCCTTGAGGTACTTCTCGATAGACTTCTCGTAATCCACCACCAACTTGTCGGTGCCTTCGAACGTGGTGCCGTCGCGCTGGGTCTTCGACGCCGGAACGCCGCGGGAGGTCTTGAAGATCTGGGCCAACCTCGGGATCGTTGACCATGAAGTCGATGAAGCGGGCCGCAGCATCCTTGTACTTGGTCTTGGCGCTGGCCACCATCAACATGGAGGGCTTGAGGAACAGGCCCAGGTTGTCCGGTTCATCGGAAGGAACCGGCACAAGCTTCAGTTCCTTGGCTCCGCTGTCTGCCAGGTAGCCGGCCATGAAGTTGTCCCACGTGACTTCCGTTGCCGTGACGTTGGAGCCGAACGGGGACTTGGGCAGCAACTGGGTGGTCTTGTCTTCGCCAACGATCGCGCCCGTACCGCGCAGGTTTGCGCTGAGGTTCCACCACTTCTTGAGGTCGTCCTTGGAGAAACCAAGCTTTCCCTCGTCGGTGAAGGCCTTGATGTTGTTCTGCCGCAGCCAGATGTTGAAGTTCCACCAGACACCGGTGTAATCGGTGCCGCCGAACAGTGTGCCATTGCCCTTTTGGCCAACCTCGGCCAGGAAGGCGTTGAACTCCTTGTAGTTCCACGATCCGTCGGGCTCGGCAATACCCAATGATGCGAGCTTGGCGGGATCGTAATACACAGCGAAAGCATTCGTGCTGGTGGGAATGCCGAACGTCTTGCCCTTGATCTGGCCCGACGGGAGGAGCGATTTGTCGAATCCGTCCGTATTGATCTTGACCGTACCGAGGTCCAGGAGCTGGTTCCGCTGGCCGTAGTCGCGGAGGTAGGACAGATCCCATTGCATGACGTCAGGCAAGCCACCACCGGCAGCTTCGGTGGCGCGCTTCTGCCAGTAGCCTGCGAAGTCGGAGAAGTTGCCGTTGACTTTGATGTCCGGGTTCTTGGTTTCGAAAAGTGCGATGGCCTTCCGGGTGCGTTCTGCCCGGTCGTCATTGCCCCACCAGGTGTAGGTGATGGTGACGGGCTTGTCCGCGGAACCGGTTTGGCCGGAGGACGAGGACTGGCCACCACAGGCTGAGAGGAACGCGGCAGATGCAGTGCCGAGAGCCACGGTGGTGAGGAATTTCCTTCTATCGATCATGAGAGCCTCCTTGCTCAGTTGGTGCAAGCTGTCCGGGGTTCTGCAACGTGGCAGTGATCTCGCTTACACTCGTTCTGAATCGATACAATATCCTTATTGGACAGTCTCGGCAAGCGTTTTCCAAAGCCCGGGTCTTCCTGCCCTTCCGCCCGTGACTTCCAGCAAGAACCACCAACCCGACGAAGGAGTCCCCATGACCTCTCCCGATACCCCCCACCGTCCTTCGGTTTGGAACAGCTTGGACGGCTTGGCATATGGCGGGGACTACAACCCGGAACAGTGGCCGGAGCATGTGCGGCTCGAAGACATCGAGCTGATGAAGGAAGCCGGCGTCAACTTCCTGAGCGTCGGAATCTTCTCCTGGGGCCTACTGGAACCCACCGAGGGAAATTACGATTTCGGCTGGTTGGACGATGTCCTGGACAACCTCCATGGCGCCGGCATCAAGGTGGCCCTCGCCACGGCCACCGCTTCTCCCCCGGCCTGGCTTGCCCGCAAATACCCCGAAATCCTGCCCGTCACTGCGGAAGGCACCAAACTTGAGCGGGGCTCGCGACGCCACTACACGCCGTCGTCAACCGTGTACCGCAGGTACGCCACCACCATGACGCGCGTGATCGCCGAACGCTACAAGGACCACCCCGCCCTGGCGCTCTGGCACGTCGACAACGAACTCGGCTGCCACGTGGGCGAGTTCCACGGAGAGGAAGACGCCGCCGCGTTCAGGTCCTGGCTCACCCGCCGCTACAGCTCCATCGAGGAACTCAACGAGTCCTGGGGCACGGCATTTTGGTCCCAGCACTACGCCTCCTTTGACGAGATCATCCCGCCGGGAGCCGCCCCCACCACCCTGAACCCCGGCCAACAACTGGACTTTGCCCGGTTCAATTCCTGGGTGTTCATGGACTACTACCGCGAATTGCTGGCGGTCCTCCGCGAAGTCACGCCGGGCATACCTGCTGCCACCAACTTCATGGTGTCCAGCGCGACCAAAACCCTGGACTACTTCGACTGGTCAAAGGACATGGACGTAGTGGCCAATGACCACTACCTGGTGGCAGCCGACCCTGAGCGCCATATCGAACTCGCCTTCAGTGCCGACCTCACCCGCGGAGTAGCAGGCGGAGCGCCGTGGATCCTCATGGAACACTCCACGTCGGCGGTCAACTGGCAGCCACACAACCAGCCCAAGATGCCAGGCGAGATGCTGCGCAACTCACTCACGCACGTAGCCCGCGGGGCAGATGCCGTGATGTTCTTCCAGTGGCGGCAAAGCAAGGCAGGATCCGAGAAGTTCCACTCGGCCATGGTCCCCCACGGTGGCCGCGATACACAGGTATGGCGGAACGTGGTGGAGCTCGGGCAAGCCTTGTCCAGGCTGGAACCCGTCAAGGGCTCGCGGGTGGAATCCAAGGTGGCGATCGTGTTCGACTACGAGGCCTGGTGGGCTTCGGAACTGGACTCGCACCCCAGCAACTCGCTGAAATACCTGGACACCATGCGCGCTTTCCACCGCGCGCTCTACCTCCGCGGAATCACCACCGACTTCGTCCATCCCTCAGCGGATTTGTCAGGTTATGAGCTCATTCTGGTGTGCACCCTGTACTCCGTCACGGACGCGGCCGCCACCTCAATAGCCGAGGCCGCCAAGGGTGGGGCCACGGTTCTGGTCAGCTATTTCAGCGGCATCGTTGACGAGCGGGACCACGTACGCCTGGGCGGTTATCCCGGCGCCTTCCGGGAACTGCTGGGCATTCGAAGCGAAGAATTCCATCCATTGTTCCCCGGTGGCACCCTTACCCTGAGCGATGGAACCGTGGGCTCAGTGTGGAGCGAGCACGTTCACGCAGGACCGGATACCCGGGTGGAGGCGACGTTCACCGGCTATCCCTTGGAGGGAGTCCCGGCCTTGACCCGGCGCAGCGTGGGGGCGGGTTCGGCCTGGTACCTCGCAACGCTCCCGGACGCCGCGGGAATCGATGGGTTGACCGCCCGACTCGTGGAAGAAGCCGGGGTGAGGTCGGCGACCGAGGCATCCACCGGCGTCGAACTCTCGCGGCGCACAGCCGACGACGGCCGCACCTTCCTGTTCGCCATCAACCACAGCCGCGAGGACGCCACAGTAAAGGCCGACGGCGAGGACCTCCTCAGCGGCGCGCGTTTCAGTGGCGTTGTCCCCGCCGGAGCCGTGGCCGTCATCGCGGAAAGCTGACCGGCACAAAAAAGAAGCGCCCCGGGCCGGTCACGAATGACCAACCCGGGGCGCTTTGCCTGTTTGAAGGAGCTAACTGATGGCGGACTTCATTTCGTCCACAGCCTTCTTGCCGGCTTCTTCTGCCGAAAGCCTGTTGAACATGACCTCCGAGGTGTACCGCTTGATGATTTCCTGGATGGCACCGGCGCCCTTGGGCGGAGCGGCCGGCGCATCCCCGAGCTCGTCCTTGATGGAGTCAATGAAGTCCACTACCTTCACGTCAGCCTTGGCGAGCTTGGGTGCGATCGCTTCGCGAACATCGGAGTTCGGGTAGACGCCGCGGTCTGCCAGGAGAATCTCGCCGGCCTTGACGTTGTTGGTCAGGAAGTCGATGAACTTGGCAGCTTCTTCAGGGTGCTTGGACCGCGATGACGCAGACCAGAACTGCGAGGCCTTGTACCAGAGCCCGGCGTCGTCAGCCTTGCCGGTCTTCGACGGGAAGCGGAGGATCTGGAGTTCGCCACCCGCCGCCTTCTCCAAAGCGGGGAGCTGGTTGGACCACCAGAACGCCATGCCGTTCTTGCCGGTCGCCAGGCCACTCTGGTCCAGCGGTGCGGCTTCGGCTTCAACGATTTCCGACGCCGACGGAACGGCCTTCTTGTCGCTCATGTCCTTCAGGAATTCCCAGTAGTCCTTGATGTCGGAGGGCTCGAAGCCGAGCTTGCCGTCCTGGGTGTACAGCGACTTGCCGTTCTGGCGCAGCCACACTCCAAGGGAAGCCTCATCCGTACCGTAGGCCGCGGCACCGTACGTACCCTTGGGAGACTTGGCCGTCACCTCGGCAGCGATCCTTTCGAAGTCATCCCAGGTCCAGGTTTTGTCGTCCGGCATTGGCACTCCGGCAGCTTGGAACACGGCCGGGTTGGCCAGGATAGTGGCGGCGTTGATGCCTGCCGCGATACCCGTGAGGCCCTTCTCCCCCTTGCCCGCGTTCAGCGCGGCTTCGTCCATCTTGGACGTATCGATCTTGTACTTTGAAAGATCGAGCAGCGCGCCGCGGGTGGAGTACTCGGTGATGTACTTTTCGTCCATCTGGATGATGTCGGGAGCGTCGTTGGCCGCTACTTGCGTTGCCAGCTTGTCCCAATAGCCGGACCAGTCGCCGAACTCCGCTTTGACAGTGATGTTCGGGTTCTCGGCCTCGAAGGCCTTGATGGCTTCCTGGGTCAGCTTGGCCCGCTGGTCCCCACCCCACCAGGAGAAGCGAAGCTCCACCTTGCCGTCTGCGCTCTTCGGTTCCGAACCACCGCCACAGGCGGTGAGTGCGAGGACCGCGGCGGCCGTGGCGGCGATCAGGGCAGAGGCACGGAGCTTGCGCTTGGTGCGTTTGGCCTTGGAAACCAAGGGACCTCCTGTTGATGTTGCGGCGGGGGCGACTGCTTCACCCTCTGGATTTGCGGGCACTGATGTCTCCGATCTTCGTTGATCCTGATGCGATGCGATTGGCGGGAAAGCGTTTTCTTGCGTTGAATTTATGGTACAAGTCACATTCTTGTAATACAAGATACTTGATGCGGCTACTTGATACCGGTAGTTGCGATGCCCTTGATGAGGAACCTCTGGCCGAAGAGGAACACCAGGAAGACGGGCAGCAAGGACACGATGGACATGGCGAAGAGTGATCCCCAACTGGTGGCCGACTGCGAGTCCACGAACGCGCGCAGGGCAACCGGAACAGTGAACATATCCGGGTCGGTCAGGTAGATCAGCGCCCCGAAGAAGTCATTCCAGGTCCAGATGAACGTGAAGATGGTGGTGGTTGCCAGGGCCGGCACCATCAGCGGCAGGATAACCCGCAGGAAGATCCTGGGGTGCCCTGCGCCATCGATGCGGGCTGCTTCGTCCAGGTCCTTGGGAATGCCGCGGATGAACTGGACCATCAGGAAGACGAAGAACGCGTCCGTGGCCAGCAGCTTGGGCACAATCAGCGGCCAGAACGTATTCACCCAGCCGATCTGCGAGAACAGTATGTACTGGGGCACGATGATCACGTGGAACGGGAGCATGATGGTCAGCAGCATGATGCCGAAGAACAGCTTCTTGCCGGTGAACTGCAGGCGGGCGAACGCGTATGCGGCCATGGAACAGGACACCAGGTTGCCCACGATAGAGCCCAGGACCACGATCGCCGAGTTGATCATGTAATGCCCGAACGGGTGGGTCAGCGCCGACCAGCCGTCCGTGTAGTTGCTCATTTCCAGGTTGTTCAGCCACAGGCCGGGCTCGCGGAAAATGAGGTCGTTCGGACGCAGGGAGGAAATCACCATCCACAGCAGCGGGTAGATCATCACGCCACCGACGATGATCAGGATGGCGTGCTTGATCAGGCCCTTGATGCGGGCACTGCGGCTGAAAGCCAGATTGCCACGGGATTCACGCCGGCGCGGGCTCTTGCCGGACTTTGCGGCGGAATCGCCACCGGCAGCGGGGAGGGTCTGGAGTTTAGTCATCGTAGAACACCCAATACTTTGAAGCGATGAAGTTGATGGCAGTGAAGACACCGATGATGACCAGCAGGAACCAGGCCATCGCTGAGGCGTAGCCCATATCAAACTGGCCGAAGCCCTTTTGGTAAAGGTACAGGGTGAAGAACATGGTGGAGTCGGATGGACCGCCATTGCCGCCGGAGACGATGAACGCCTGAGTAAACGACTGGAACGAACCAATGATCTGCAGTACCAGGTTGAAGAAAATGATGGGGCTCAGCATGGGAAGCGTGATCCGCCAGAACTGCTGGAGCGTGGTGGCACCATCGACCTTTGCTGCCTCGTAGTACATAACCGGGATCTGCCGCAGGCCGGCCAGGAAAATGATCATGGGGCTGCCGAAGGTCCACACGTGAAGCAGGATGATGGAGCCAAGGGCCGTGTTGGGATCCGAGATCCAGCCCGGACCCTGGATTCCGATCATTGCCAGCACCTGGTTTACCAGGCCCGTGGTGCCGAAGATCTGCTTCCACAGGATGGCAACGGCCACGGAACCGCCCAGGAGGGAGGGCAAGTAGAAGATGGAGCGGTAGAACGGCAAACCGCGGAGGCCTTTATCGAGGACCAAGGCAATCACCAAGGCAACCGCCAGCTGGAGGGGAACGCCCACCAGGACATACGTGAACGTGACCCGAAGCGAGTTGTGGAGCCGGGCATCGCCGAACATGCGGACGAAGTTATCCAGGCCCACCCATTCCGGTGGCTGCAGGAGGTTGTAGTCCGTGAAGGACAGGTACAACGACATGAACATGGGTCCCACCGTGATGACCGCCAGGCCGAGCAACCACGGAAGGAGGAACACATAAGCGGCCTTGTTGTCGCGGCCGTTCGCCTTCTTCTCCTCCTTGGTCATCGGGCCCTTGCGGCGGGTCATCGATGAGAGTTCGCCAATAGCGCTCATTGTTTCCCCCTCGCCGTCCCGCGGGCGCCTTGCGGCGTCTCCGCGTGTTCATATGCGGCCATGTGGTCTCCTTTGGTCATCGTGGCCATCCACGGAAATACGAGTGTGGTTGGTGCTTGCCTTGCAGGCGTCGCCGGTCCTCTGGCGCTACCCCTTCGAAGTGCCAGGATGCGGGTCCCGGTTTCTGCGGCTCCGTACCAAAGTAAACGTTTTCTTGACCCATGTACAGCCTTTTGCTAATTTTTGAGAAAGCGTTTTCTTATGAAGCCGCTCCAAACGGTTTTCCACGCTGAAGAAGCCCGGCGTGCGCTTTCGCATACCCTCGGATCCGACAAGGCAGGACACCATTGTTTCCCACCAACCCCGCCTGCCATGACCGCAGTTGACGCAGCAGGACCACGTGCCCGCCCCGGCGCCCTGGGCGGGTACGAAGACTGGCCGGCATACATGTCACGGCATCACCACAGGGCGGATTCCGACGCGCGCCAGGAACTTGCCGACGCATTGGGGGTTCCGGGCGTCCCCGCCGACCTCGGGTCCCCGCCAAACGTTGAGTACACGGTGCACTGGGAGAAGAAGCACGACGGCGTCATCACCTCGTTCCTGTCCTGGCAATTGGGCTTCGGGCCCCGGACGTCGGCTTGGTTCGTGCGTCCCGCGGGCGCAACCGGCCCACTTCCGGCGCTGCTCGCCCTGCACTGCCACGGCGGGATCAAGTATTACGGTGCCGAGCGGTTGGTGGCCCTCCCCGACGAATCCGGTGGAACCGGGGCCGTAATGCCGCCTTTGGAGGAACGGGCAAGGCTTTACGGCGGCCGGGCACTCGCCACGTGGCTCGCCCAACAAGGCTTCGCAGTCCTTGCACACGACGCCTTCATGTGGGGCAGCCGCCGGTTCCGTTTGGATCCGCTACCGTGGCGGACCGCCGGCGTCATGAACGGCCAGGAGGCACTGTGGCGGCAGGCCGGCGTCGAACCTTCCGCGCCCGAACGCTACGACGCAGCAGCGGCGGCGCACGAAGAAACGGCGGCCAAAGCGGCGGCCCTAGTGGGCAGCAGCGTCGCCGGGACCGTCGCGCATGACGACCTCGCGGCGTTGTCGGTCCTCGCCGCGCTTCCTGGAGTGGACGCGGGGCGCCTGGGTTGCCTGGGTTTTTCCGGCGGTGGCGGCAGGGCTTTGGTGCTTGCAGCCCTGAGCCCACTGATCCGCAGCTATGTGGTGACGTGCATGATGACCACCTTCGCCTCGCTGCTGCCTGCCTACCTGGACGCGCATTCCTGGCTGCTGCACTCCCCCGGCCTCACCAGGCTCGGCGATTGGCCGGATCTGGCCAAGCGGTCCGAGGCGCGGGTGCTTGTCCAATACGCCTTGGACGATCCCCTCTTCCCGGAGCAGGGAATGCGCGACGCCCATGCGTACCTGTCCGGGCAGTCGCCGACCGGCCAGTTGTTAACCGGGCACTTGCCAGCCGGTCAGTCACCAAGCGGCCAGTACACCGGCAGCTTCTGGCAGGAACCCCACGTTTTCACCCCGGCCATGCAGGAGGAAGCGGCAGCGTTCCTCGCCTCTGCCCTGCAGCCCCGGCACCCCATCAATCCACCCGTACCTGACCGCACTAGGACAGACTCATGACACAACCCTCAACCAGCAACACCCTTGAGGCCCAGCCCCGGCTTCCCCGCATCGCTTTGGTGGGTGTGCACGGCTTCGGCGAGCGCCACCTGGAAAACCTGGACCGCCTCACTGCCGCCGGCGTCCTGGAGCTGGTGGCTGTCGCCGATCCGCAACCCCCTGCCGAGGGCACGCTTGCCACGAACGTAGCGGTTTACGCTTCCCTCGACGAGCTCCTCGCGGCCGGCCCCACACCGGACGTCGTTATCATTTCCACGCCGATCCAAACCCATGCTCCCCTGGCCCTTGCCGCCATCGAAGCCGGGGCAAACGTCTACCTGGAAAAGCCACCGGTCGCGTCCATGGCCCAGTACCAGGAAGTCATGGCGGCTGCCGCCAACGCCGGCTGCTTGGTTCAAGTGGGCTTCCAAAGCCTGGGCTCGGACGCACTGCCTGCCATGGACGAACTGGTGGCGTCCGGCGCGATAGGCGAGGTCCGGGGTATCAGCGCCACGGGGATGTGGTTGCGGAACAAGGCCTACTTCAAGCGTTCCCGCTGGGCAGGCAAGCGCAGCCTCAATGGAACGGACGTGGTGGATGGCGTAGCCACCAATGCTTTGGCGCACGCGGTGGCCACCGGGCTACGGCTGGCCGGGGCACGGACTGTGGACCACGTGCACTCCGTTGACACTGATCTTTACCGAGCCAACGACACCGAAAGCGATGACACCTCTGTGGTGAGGGTTCGGACGGAAAACGGCATGGTGCTGACCTGCGCGCTGACACTCAGCGCGCTCGTTCAGTCCGCGCCGACCGTCACCGTCCATGGCACCCTGGGCCAGCTGACGCTGTACTACACGGAAGACCGTGTGGAGATCACCACGCCGCAAGGAATCCGCGAGGAAACATTCGGGCGGACAGACCTCCTTGAAAACCTCTTGGCTGCGCGCAGTGAAGCGGACCTGCTCAGTCCCCTGAGCGGATCCGGGGCCTACGTGACGGTGCTCGAAGCAATCCGAACGGCGGATGCACCCCGCGCTATACCTTCCGCGTTCATTGTGTGGGAGGGCGTCGGGGACGATGCCCACGCCGTGGTGAAGGGCATCGGCTCCTTGATTCGCCGGGCCGCGTTGGGCCAGGCCACTTTTGCTGAACTCGGAGCTTTCGCTGAACCCGGAGCGCTCATTGAACCTGGGACGTCCTCCGAAACGCCTGGATTCACCGTCAACGGCACGCTCGTTGCCACCGTTCAGGACGGGACGCACATCCGTCCCACATCATCTCCGCGGCCCTACCTCCATCCCGTGCGGACACTTGGCGGCACAGTGGTCACCGACCATGTCCCGGAAGACCACGTCTGGCATTTGGGGGCAGGAGTGGCCCTGCAGGACGTGGACGGGATCAACTTCTGGGGCGGCCGCACCTACACCCGAGACGCCGGGATGTACGTCTGGCGCAAGGACCACGGCAGGATCGTCACCGAATCCGCGGAACAGGGCGACGGGTACAGGCAGGAGCAGCTGAGCTGGATCGGCCCCGACCAATCACCAGTACTCCGCGAACAGCGCGTCTGGAGATGGGCCGCCGTCGGAAGTTCGACGTGGCAACTCACGCTGGACTTCACGCTGGAATCGGCCACGGGACGACCCGTGCTGCTGGGGAGCCCGGGTTCGAACGGACGGCCGCAGGGCGGTTATGGCGGCTTCTTCTGGCGCCTGCCCAAGGTTGCCGACGCCACTATCTGGACTCCGGAGATGCGCGGCGAGGACGCGGTGCATGGCAGCATCGCGCCATGGCTGGCCTGGTCAGGAACGTTCGACGCCGGTCCTGACGACGCGCCGTCGCTCGCCGGCGGTACCGGGCTGGGCCATCCGGCAACACTTGTGTTCCTGGCCTCGCCGCAGGCACCGGACCCTTGGTTCGTGCGGCATGAGGGCTACCCCGGGGTGGGACTCTCGCTGGCGTGGGACAGCCCTGTGGCCACCGAGCCCGGCTACCCCGTCCACCGGAGCGTGAGAGTGCTGATCGCGGACGGTTTCCTGGCGACACAAGACATTGAACAGCTCATCACTACTTTGGGGGAACCGGCATGACCATACCGACTCAATCCACACCTACCCGAGCCACAGGGGACCAGTCCATACCGGTGCCAGCCGGCACCGCTGCAGGCAACGTTGCCGACCGCGCCGTCAAGCGCCAACGCGTCCTGGACATCCTGGACGCCGCCGGACGCGACTCACTGTTGCTCACCTCCAATACGGCCCTCACCTGGTACCTGGACGGCAGCCGGGTCCACATCAGCCTGGCCGGCGACCCCATCGCCGCCCTCCTGGTGGACCGTGCCGGCGACCACCTGGTGACGTTCAACAACGAGGCCGAGAGGATTGCCGCGGAGGAGCTGCCGGAGGGGGTCAGCCTGGACACGGTACCGTGGAACGGCCAGTTGCACGCTGCCGCGTCGAAGCTGGCGCTGGACGGTGATCCGCTGGTGGAAGCTGCCGTCACCACCGAACTGCGGGCCGCCCGCCAACAGCTCTTGCCAGCCGAAGCTGCCCGCTATGCCTCCCTGTCCGCCGACGCAGCGGCAGCCATGACGGATGTCCTCAAGGCAGCGACCCCTGAAACCACGGAATTCCAGCTGGTCTCGGACCTCGCGGCCCGCATCGTGGCGGTGGGAGCCGAGCCCCTCGTCCTGCTCTGCAACGGTGCCGGCCGCAGCGGCTTCCGCCATCCCCTGGCTACTCACGCCGCCATCGGACGCCGCGCCATGGCTGTGGTGTGCGCCCGCCGGAACGGCCTGGTTGCCAATGTCACCCGCTGGGTCGCGTTCGACGCCGGCTCCCCGGAGGAGCTCGACGCCGAAGCCCGCATCGCAGCGGTGGAGGCCGACATCTTCCGGGCCACGGTTCCAGGGGCCAGGCTCAACCAGGTCTTCAGGGAAATCCAGCATTCCTACGCCCGGCACGGTTTCGGCGAGGATCAGTGGACCCTCCATCACCAGGGCGGACCCGCCGGATACGCGGGCCGCGATCCCCGCGTGACGGCAGAGGTCACGGACACCATCGTCCTCAACCAGCCCTTCACCTGGAACCCGTCAGGGCCCGGGGTCAAGATCGAGGATACGGTGCTGCTCACGGATTCCGGCGTGCGGGTCTTGACGGTAGATGAACGCTGGCCGACCACCGAAGTGGACGGCCGCCGTCGTCCCGTTACGCTGCGCCCCTGACCCGGGCCACCACGCGCGAAAAGGGGCGGGGTCACCGTGATGGTGACCCCGCCCCTTTTCGTGCGTGGTGGCCCAACTAGGTGACAGCAACTGTCGCAATGAGTCCTCAAAGCGACGTTTGCTGTTACCTACTTGGGTTAACCGAGCGTCAGGATGCCGTCCACACGCCGCGGGATGCCCAACGGGTTGGCATCGCGCAAGGCCGGGTGCAGCACGCTTTCAGGGGCGTCCTGGTAGGCCACGGGGCGCTGGAAACGGCGGACCGCGGTAGCACCCACTGAGGTGAACAGCGACGTGGTGGCCGGGTAGGGGCCACCGTGCTGCTGTGCCCAGTTCACTGCGACTCCTGTGGGCCAACCGTCGAACAAAACGCGCCCGGCCAAGCCGCTCAACTGCTCCACGAGCGTCGAAACATCCTCGCCTGGCTGCGCGTGGACGGTACCCGTAAGGCTGCCGGGAACCTTGGCCAAGGCAGCGGAAAGCTCCTCTTGGCTGGAGTACTCGATGAGCAGAGTGGTCGGTCCGAAGCATTCCTCGAGCAGCTCTTCAGGGCGTTCAAGGACGTTGGCGGCGCTGGTGGAGAAGACCACGGGCGCGGCACCATCGGACAGGCTGTCCTGCTGCACGGTGCCACTGACGACGGCGACTCCCGGCTGGTCCGCTACGTTCCGCAACCCGTCGGGGTAGGCTTCCGCGATGCGCTCCGTCAGCATTGCGGCGGTCGGCTTGTCCTTGCTGGCCTCGGCCAGGTGCGCAGCGAAGTCCGTACCTGCCGGAACGAAGACCAGCCCGGGCTTGGTGCAGAACTGTCCAGCGCCCATGGTGAAGGAACCAGCCAGGCCGGCCGCGAGCTGCTGGCCGCGTTCCGCCAGGGCCTCGGCCGTGATGACAACGGGGTTCAGGCTGCCCAACTCACCGTAGAACGGAATGGGCTCGGGCCTGGAAGCAGCGAGGTCGAACAATGCCCGGCCACCTGGGATGGAGCCGGTGAAACCCACGGCTTTGATTGCGGGGTCCTGGACCAGTGCGGTACCGGCCTCGCGTCCGCTGACCAAGGCGAAGATACCCTCCGGAGCACCGGCCTTGGACAGGGCTTCGAAGACGATCTCCGCGGTCCGCTCCGACAACCGCAAGTGCCCCGAGTGCGCCTTGACGATCACCGGGCAACCGACGGCCAGTGCGGATGCGGTGTCGCCTCCGGCCACGGAGAAAGCGAAGGGGAAGTTCGACGCCGAGAACACCGCCACGGGGCCGATCGGACGCAGGATGCGGCGCAGGTCGGGCTTGGGCGGGGTGGCGGCGGGATCAGCGTGGTCGATGATCGCTTCCAAGTAGGAGCCCTCGGTGATGACCTCGGCGAACAGCCTCAGCTGCCCGCTGGTCCTTGCCACTTCACCCGTCAGCCGGACGGTGCCAAGGCTCGTCTCGGAATCAGCGATTGCCACAAGTTCGGTGACGTTGGCGTCCAACGCGTCGGCGACGGCGGTCAACCAGGCCGCGCGTTCGGCATCACTCGCTGCAGCGGTCACCTTCGCCGCCGCAGTTGCTGCCGCGGTGATGGATGTCAGGTCAAGAGTTGCTGTACTCAATGCGGTTTCCTTTGCTGTCATGGGCTGAAGTGTCAGTGGCTTGCTGCGGTGGCAAGGCACCGGCGAACTCGAAGCCGAGGCCCGGAAGGCCCGCTGAAGTGAGCCCGATGGTGCCGGTGCTGTTGCTGATCCGCACCGGGGAAGGACCGGCCAGGATTCCGAGCTGCCCGAACGAGGCATCTTCGACGTCCTCCACGCTGACCGGCTCAGCCAACGTGAGCGCCAACTGCCCCGAGAGTTCCGGAAGCAAGTGCGGCGCCACCCTGATGCTGTGGGTACGAGCCAGTTCAACAATCCTGCGGAACGGCGTGATGCCGCCCACCCGGACGATGTTGGGCTGGATGATGTCCACGGCCTCGGCCTCGATGAAATCGCGGAACCGGTACACGGTGTGGACATTTTCGCCCAATGCAATGGGCACCGGCGAGTGCTTGCGTAGGCGCCGGTAAGCCCAGAGGTCATCAGCACGGATAGGTTCCTCCAACCATTCCAGTCCGTACTCCCCCAAAACCTCCAAGGCCCGGAAGGTGTGGGCCAGGTCCCAGCGCTGGTTGGCATCGATCATGAGCAGCCGGTCAGGACCGATCACCTGACGCACAGCGGCAACCCGCTCTGCGTCTTCGCGAAGCTCGGGCTTGCCCACTTTGATCTTCACGGCCCTGTGTCCGGCCGCCACCCATCGCTGGGCCTGCTCTACGAGTTGCTCAAGGGTGTAGTGCAGGTTCACACCGGAACCGTAGACTTCCACGGAATCCTGGCGTTGACCCAGAAGACCGGTGACCGATGTGCCGGCCCGCCTCGCCGTCAGGTCCCAAAGCGCCAGATCGACGCCGGCCATTGCGATGGTGGTCAGACCCCCACCGCCGGCCTCGTGCAGCCGCTTCCAAAGCTGGTCCCAGACTGTCTCCGGATTCGCTTCCAAGCCGGCAATGAACGGCGCGATGTCGTGATCCAGAAGGGCCTTGACTGCTTGGGGACCGATGGTCGGGGTCCACGAGAAACCGTGACCCGTGCCGCCGTCGTCCGTAGTCAGTTCGGTGACAATCACATGGTTCTCGGGCGCCTCCACACCCCAGCTGCGCAGCAGCGGGACCGTGATCAGGCGGCTGGTGAGGCCCGTGATGCGGGCCGTCATCAGCTGCCTGCCAGCTCGTGGCCCTTGGCCAGGATGGCTTTGAGTTCCAGCAACTGCTCCTCTGTGGGATCAACCAGCGGGGGACGGACCGGGCCTACCGGAAGGCCTGCGAGACGCAGACCGGCCTTGATGAGCGAGACGCCGAAGCCCGGCGTCTGGTCACGGAGGCGGACAAGCGGAGCGTAGAAGCCCTCCAGCAGCGCGTGGCGGCGTTCTTCGTCACCGGCGACGTAGGCGTCGTAGTAGGCCTTGGCGATCTCCGGTGCCATGGCGAAAGCTGCCGAGGAGTACAACGGGATGCCCAGGCCACGGTAGGCGCCCTGGGTCAGTTCCGCAGTGAGGAGGCCGTTGAACAGAGCGAAGTCGGTGCGGCCGCTCGCATTGATGGCCGAAACGATTTCCTGGGCCAGGCCGACGTCGCCGATTCCGTCCTTGAAGCCGACCACCTTGGGATTCGCGGTGAGCCGGGTGATGGCTTCGGCGGTGAACTTGGCAGTGCCGCGGTGGTACACGATCACGGGCAGGCTGCTGGCCGCCGCGATGGCTTCAACATAGGCCACCACACCGTCCGTGGGACCGGTCACGAGGTACGGAGGGAGCACCAGGAGGGCATCCGCCCCGGCTTCCTCGGCAACCTTTGCAGCGGCCAGGGCGTGGCCCAAAGGACCGCCGGCACCCGAAACCACCGGAACGGCCCCTGCAACAGCCTCGACGGCGGCGGTCACCACAGTTCGGATCTCATCGAGGGAGAGCGCGTGGAATTCACCGGTGCCACACGCCGGGAAAACGCCGCCGGGACCGAACGGAAGCCGTGAGGTGATGTGCTCCTTCAGCAGGGCAACGTCCACGCTGCCGTCCTCAGCGAAGGGTGTGACGGGAAAGAACAGTACGCCGTCGAAATTCATGGTGCCTCCTTGGTTGCTCCCGCCGGGACCAGGCCGGCGTGGATCTCGTCATTGAGTGGTGCTCGGTTTGCTGCAGTATCAGGGCCCGCGTACGGCGGGGTGAGTTCAATTCGCCAGGTGCGCTTCGGTTCCCAGCCCAGGAGCTCACGGGCCTTGTCGACGGAAAATGCCGGGCTGGTTCCGGTCAGACACGCAGTGAGGTTTTCGCTGCCGGGAAGGAAACGTGGAAAGAGTTCGGCCAGTGGTGCTGTGGCCAGGGCATCCTTCGCGCCAACAAAGAACACCTCGCCGTTGGGAATGGAGTCCATCTTGTCCAGCAGCACATCAAGGAAGTCCGCCACGTCACGGGCGTCCACGTAGTTGAACAGGGCCGGAGCGGACAGGGCGGGGTCGTCCAGGCGTTCACGGACCGTGTGGCCTTGCTGCGTGAGCGCTCCTTCCCATTCCTCCGGGGAGATCACGAAGCAAGGGCGGAACGCGGCGTAGCGGATCTTGTTTCCCTGTGCAGCCGCGAACATCTGCACCGTCTGCTCGGCGATCAGCTTGGACAACGCGTAGGCATTCCACGGCTTGGGTGGCGTCTTTTCGTTCAGCGGAAACGACGGCGGCAGCCACCCTGCCGGCGAGCCGTAGCCCAGTGCGGTGGGGCTGCTTGCCGTGACGATCTTCGGGACGCCGGCATCGGTGGCTGCGCTGATGACCGCGTAGGCGAGCCGGGTGTTCGTGCTGAAGATGACGTCCTCAGGTGCGCTGAAAGGTACGGCAATAGCAGCGAGGTGGACTACGGCGTCGGGCGCTGTTTCGCGGATGAGCCGCTCCGCCTCCCCAGGCGCCAGCAGGTCCGCGCTGTATTGCTCGACGCCGGCTGGCAGTTGCGCTGCCGGAATGGCGTCACGGTCAACCGAGATCACCGTGTGGCCGGCTCCGGCGAGTCCGGACACGACGCTGCGGCCGAGCCTGCCCGAACCGCCGGTGACGAAAATCCTGCTCATGCTGTCTCCTTGTCTGGGTTGAACCGGTCAGGCCTGGCTGCGGCTGAGGTCGACGCCGAGGCCGAGTTCGCTGATCCGGACGGGAAGGTCAGTGTCCAGCGACTGGTTCCCGGCGATACCCACCGATACCGAGCGGAGTCCGTCGATGTAGCCGGACGGACGGCCCAGCGGGTCGATGCCGGGGCCGTTGAAGAGGTCCGAGAGCAGCAGGTTGTCGCCACCGCCATGGCCACCTTCACCGTTGATGATGGGGACCTCATACGCAGCTTCCCAGTGGCGCTGGACCACCAGGCGTTCGCCGTTCCGGCGCACTGCGTCCTCTTCTTCGATGGGTGTGGCGCTCGGGTCCACCACCGTCTTCTTGTCGGTGCTGGATTCGACGGCGGCGCGCTCCACCACTTCGAGTTCAGCCCTGCCCTCGGTGCCGTTGACAGTCACCCGGTAGCCTTCCCACGGGCTGTGGGCGTTCAGCGAGTAGCTCAGGGTGGGTCCGCCCTGGTAGTCCACCACGAGGGCGAGGTTGTCCTCGATGGTGATGCCCTCCGTGAAGACGTCCTGGTCGCGGAGGTAGCCGTCGAACTTTTCGTTGTCGTAGTACAGGGCTTTCAGGCGCTCATCCTCGCGCATGTCCAGACGGAAGGGATCGTGCTCCAGGCCGTCCACGGTGCCGCGTTCCGGACGGGCCCCCAAGCCACGCTCCGCAGCATTCTTCTCACCGTAGAAGCGCAGGCCACCGGAAGCGAAGACCCGTTCCGGAACGTCATTGATCCACCAGTTGACGAGGTCGAAGTGGTGCGAAGCCTTGTGGATGAGCAGGCCACCGGAGTTCTTCTTGTCCCGGTGCCAGCGGCGGAAATAGTCGGCGCCATGCACCGTGTCCAGCACCCAGCTGAAGTCGATGGACGTGACCTTTCCGATCACGCCGTTCTGGATGACTTCCTTCAGAGCGCTGTTGCGCGGTGAGTAGCGGTAGTTGAACGTGACCACAACGTTGCGTCCGGTCCTGGCCACGGCCTCGGTGATGCGGCGGCAACCCTCGACGTCAATGGTCAACGGCTTTTCAACCACGACGTCGGCACCCGCCTCGAGCGCCTCCACGATGTAGTCCGCGTGGGTGTAGTCGGGCGTCGTGACGATGACGCGCTCGATGTCGTTGGACTGGATGAAGCTGGTGAGCGAGCCCGGTTCGAAGGAAGCCACTGGCTCCGTTCCGCCGAGTTCCTTGATGAGCTCCTGGTAGAAATCCACGCGACCCTGGTTGACGTCTGACAAGGCGATGAGCTGGGCTACATCGGCGTGCTGTCCGTAGATTGCCCGGATGTACATTTCCGAGCGGCCACCGGTTCCGATCAGGGCAATGCGGGTCCGCTGGCGGCCGTCTGTCCGGGTTGCCGCTTCTGCTGGTGGGGTCCGGGTCTCGGCTGAGTCGACGTTGACCATGTGAATGCCCCTTTCAAAAGGCAGGAGTGAACCGCTTGACGGCCCGGGTGTGTGTGGAAGAATAAGCGAGAAAGCGTTTTCTCAGAGGGTTATAAGCTTTCTATCAAGACTCTGGTGGTCACGTCAACCGCTGCTCCAACGACGGAGCACCCGGAAGGCGACAAAAGGGAAGGGGCCACATGGCACGCAGGAACACCAACAGGCGCGTTGGGATTGCCGACGTCGCGGAGAAGGCAGGCGTTTCACACGCCACGGTCTCACGCGTCATGAACGGTAACGCCGCAGTAGATCCCGGCATCGCCGCGCGGGTACGCGCCGCCGCGGCCGAACTCAAATACCAGCCAAATCCAGTCGGCCGGAGCCTGGCGCTTGGAAAGACCGACACCATCGGCATTGTGGTCCCGGATCTGGCCAACCCGACGTTCCAGGCCATCCTGCGCGGACTCAGCATCGCAGCGGCCCAGGACGGGTACCGCGTCCTCATCGCGGATTCCTCTGAAGTCACCAGTGAGGAAGCGATCCTGGCCGGGGAGGCCCGGCGCCGTTGCGATGGCGTGGTCCTTTGCGCGCCCCGCATGGGGGACGCGGAACTCGAGGAGCTGGCCCCCACCCTGCATCCGCTGGTGCTCATCAACCGCACCACCATCGCCACCAACACGCCGAGCCTCAGCGTGGACTACGGCCAGGGCATCCAGGAGTTGGCACAGCACCTCGTGTCCCTGGGCCACCGCAGACTGGTCTTCCTCTCAGGACCCGAGCACAGCGCCTCAAACCGGCAACGCCTGGTGGGCTTGGACCAGTTCAGGAAGGAGCACCCGGAGATCGAGCTGCAGATGCTCCCGGGCGGCTCCAACTTCGATTCGGGCCACGAATGCACCGATGCCATCATCGCCAGTGGCGGCACGGGTATCCTCGCCTTCAACGACCTCGTGGCCATGGGGCTCCTCAGCGGCCTGCATGAACGCGGCATCCGCGTCCCGGAGGACATCTCCGTGACGGGCTTCGACGACATTCCGTTCGCCAAGTACACCACCCCGCCGCTGACTACGGCGGCGGTGCCCATCAATGAGCTCGGAAGCCTGGCCTGGCGGAGGATGCGCGAGCAGATCCAACAGACCGGCGATGCCC
The DNA here is from genome assembly GCF_029952445.1 of Paenarthrobacter nitroguajacolicus. Classification (GTDB taxonomy): domain Bacteria; phylum Actinomycetota; class Actinomycetes; order Actinomycetales; family Micrococcaceae; genus Arthrobacter; species Arthrobacter nitroguajacolicus_B. The sequence continues at coordinate 46,376 of NZ_JAQPPK010000031.1, forward strand.
CCGCCCAAGCCCAGGACGAGTTCTCTCCGCGCATGGAAATCCGCAAAAGCACTGCAGCACCCGCCCTCAAACCCGCGTAGAGGAACAACGCGGGGTCACTTATGGCCCTTTCAGGGGGCTCCAATGGGCCCTAAGTGACCCCGCGTTGCTTTAAGTAGCGGGCACTCCTGCCTCTTTGTAGAAGCCCTGGATGTGGGCCGCCACCAGCTCAGCTGCCTTGCCGCCGTCGTTGTTGTTCACTGCGGTGAGTATGGCCCGGTGTTCCGTCCGGAGCCGGGCGCATGTGGTAGTCCAGTCGGGCAGGTTTCCCGTGAGCTCACCTGCGTAGTTCTCGATCGCGCCCCGCAGCGAAGCCATCATGGCACTGACCACCGAGTTGCCTGCCGCCTGCGCCAAAGCCACATGGAAACGGGCGTCCAAGGCAAGGAACGCATCGATATCCTGCGCAGCGTCCATCTGGTCCAGCAGCTCGGCGGCCTCCTCAAGCGCCGGCGCACCCACCTTGGCCCGTTCGGCAGCCCAGGATTCCAGCAGGACACGCGTCTCGACGATGTCGGCCACGGGAAGATGACGGGTGGCCACATGCAGCCTGAGGGTTGAACCCAGCGCAGATCCCGGCTCAGCGATAACGACAGTCCCGGCATCCTTTCCCGAACCAACGCCGGCGCGGACAACGCCCATGGCCTCGAGAATGCGCACGGCCTCGCGCACGGACGTCCTGGACACCTGCAGCTGCTCGGCCATGGACCGCTCGCCGGGCAGCCGGCCGCCCAGGACGAGGTCTCCATCAGACAACTGCTTCTCGATCCATTGCAGGACCAACTCATGGGTACGCATATCGGAATACTAGTTGATGTGGTCCAACCACATGCCTTACAGTGTGGTTAGACCACAGTGGTAAGACCACAGAATTCAAGGGAGAACCGTATGACCGACACCCTCGACCCCAAGATCACGGCCGCGCCCGCCAATGCCGGCAGCGACCAGAATGTAGCGCAGCAGCCGCGTACCGCCGTCGTGCAGAAATCAGGCGGGCAGCCCCCGGCACTGAAGCGCCGCATCCCCAAGGTGTCCGACCTCGCTCCCCTGATGCAGTTCAAGAAGCCCGAATTCAGCAAGAGTGCGCGACTCAAGCGCGCCAGCACCATCTGGGAACTGCGCGAGATCGCCAAGCGCCGCACCCCGCAGGCGCCGTTCGACTACACCGACGGTGCTGCCGAAGAGGAGATCACGCTGCGCCGGGCACGGCAGGCTTTCCAGGACATTGAATTCCGTCCCGGCATCCTGCGTGATGTCTCCAGGATCGACCTCCGGACAGAAATCCTCGGCAAGGAATCCCGCCTTCCGTTCGGCATCGCCCCCACCGGGTTCACCCGCATGATGCAGTCCGAAGGCGAATACGCCGGCTCGCAGGCCGCAGAAGCTGCCGGTATTCCGTACACCCTGTCCACCATGGGCACGGCATCAATCGAGGATGTCGCGGCTGCAGCCCCGAATGGCCGCAACTGGTTCCAGCTCTACCTCTGGACCGACCGCGACCGCTCCCTCGAACTGATTGAACGCGCCGCCAAGGCCGGCAACGACACCCTCATGGTCACCGTGGACACCGCCGTTGCCGGGGCGCGGCTGCGCGACGTCCGCAACGGCATGACCATCCCGCCGGCGCTGACCCTGAAGACGGTGCTCGATGCCTCGTACCGGCCCGCCTGGTGGTTCAACTTCCTCACGCACGAGCCCCTGACGTTTGCCTCGCTCTCGCGCTACACCGGCACCGTTGCGGACCTCATCAACTCCATGTTCGACCCCACCTTGACATACGAGGACCTCGACTGGCTGCGGGAAACGTGGAAGGGCAAGCTCGTGGTCAAAGGCATCCAGACAGTGGAAGACGCCCGGCGCGTTGTAGACCACGGCGCGGACGGCATCATCCTGTCCAACCACGGCGGCCGCCAGCTCGATCGCGCACCCATCCCCTTCCATTTGCTGCCCGAGGTCACTTCGGCATTGAAAGCGGACAACAGCAAGGCCGAAGTCATCCTGGACACGGGCATCATGAGCGGCGCGGACATCGTGGCGGCTCTTGCTCTGGGCGCAGACTTCGCGTTGATCGGACGGGCTTACCTCTACGGACTGATGGCCGGTGGACGCGAAGGCGTGGACCGCACCATCCAGATCCTGGAGAAGGACATGACCCGGACCATGGCACTCCTGGGCGTCAGCAAGGTCTCGGACCTGAACCCGGACCACGTGCGGTTGCTGCAGCGCTGAAGCGCCCATGTAAGTAATAGCACCTGTCGCATTGGGCGTCCATTGCGACAGGTGCTGTTACCCAGTTGGGTGCACAGGTGCTAGATCAGGCCTTGCGCCAGCATGGCGTCGGCCACCTTGACGAAGCCGCCGATGTTGGCACCCACCACGTAGTTTCCTGGCGCACCATATTCTTCGGCCGTGGCTGCGCAGCGGTCGTGGATCCCCACCATGATCTCGGTGAGGCGCTGCTCGGTGTGCTCGAAGGACCAGGAGTCGCGGCTGGCGTTCTGCTGCATTTCCAGCGCGGACGTCGCAACTCCGCCGGCATTGGCAGCCTTGCCCGGCCCGAAGAGGATCCCGGCTTCCTGGAAGACCGACACAGCCGAGCGGGTGGAAGGCATGTTGGCGCCCTCCGCCACCGCGATCAGTCCGTTGCTGACCAGCTTGGCGGCAGCATCGCCGTCGAGTTCGTTCTGCGTGGCGCAGGGAAGGGCCACCGTACCGTTGACATCCCATACCGAACCGCCAGCGACATGGCTGGCACCGGGCCGCCGGGCAGCGTACTCCGTGAGGCGCCCGCGCTCGACTTCCTTGATCTGGCTCAAAAGGCCGACGTCGATCCCCGCCTCGTCCACGATGTAACCGGCGGAATCCGAACAGGCCACCACGGTGGCGCCGAGGGACTGGGCCTTGGCAATGGCGTGGATGGCAACATTCCCGGAACCAGAGACCACAACGCGCTGGCCATCAAAGGAAGCACCCCGGGTCTTCAGCATCTCCTGGGCGAAGATCACGGTGCCGTACCCCGTGGCCTCCGGACGGACCAGGGAGCCGCCCCACGAAATGCCCTTGCCGGTCAGGACGCCGGACTCGTAGCGGTTGGTGATGCGCTTGTACTGGCCGAAGAGGTACCCGATTTCGCGGCCACCAACGCCGATGTCGCCCGCTGGAACGTCGGTGTACTCACCGATGTGGCGGTACAGCTCGGTCATGAAGGACTGGCAGAAACGCATGATCTCCGCGTCGGAACGGCCACGGGGATCGAAGTCCGAGCCACCCTTGCCGCCGCCGATCGGCATGCCTGTCAGCGCATTCTTGAAGATCTGCTCGAAGCCGAGGAACTTCACGATCCCCAGGTACACCGAGGGATGGAACCGGAGGCCGCCCTTGTAGGGACCAAGCGCAGAGTTGAACTCCACCCGGAATCCGCGGTTGACGTGGACGCGTCCGGCATCGTCGGTCCAGGGGACGCGGAAAATGATCTGTCGCTCCGGCTCGCACAGGCGTTCCAGGATGGCGCCTTCAAGGAATTCAGGGTGGCGGTCGTGCACCGGACCAAGGCTTTCGAAGACCTCAATGACGGCCTGGTGGAATTCCTTCTCCCCCGGGTTCCGCGCCAAAACGGTGTCGCGGACGGCTTCGAGCCTTGAATCCATGCGGTCTTCCTATCCTCGGTGCGCCGGCCAGCGGCGGGACGAATCAGTCCCGCCCATGGTTGCATCAAAGGAGGTAGGATCTCCATCCGGCGGCAATGTGACCCCCGCCCGGACTTAACACAAGCGTAGAAAATCGTTGACAAATCAAGGAACGGAAGGTTAACAAGAACTCACAATGTGATGAGAGTCACGTGAGGTGTCCGAGGCTTAGCGCTTGCGTCCGAACTTGGGGAGGTTGGGCAGGTTCGGCAGATTGGCCAACAGGTCGGCAGCCTTCGTGGCGGCTCGGCCCACGGTGCGCCCGATTTGCTGGGGAACAGTATCGTCGGACGCCGGATCCAACATCACAGGGGTGTCGCCTGCGTGGTCCTTCGCCGCTTGGTTGATCGCTTCGGGAAGCGTCGGCGTATCGACGGGCGTAGCCTCCGGTTCCGCTACAGCCGGAGCAGCGGCAGGCGCGACGGCGGCGGGAGCCGAGGTCCCGACGTCGAACGTTTCAAGCCAGTTGGCGACGCCGGCGAGCGGCTTGGGATTGAGCGCATAGAAACGCTTCTGGCCCTGGGCGCGCATGCTGACGAGGTCTGCCTCGCGGAGCACTTTCAAATGCTTGGAGATGGTGGGCTGGCTCGCAGCCAGTTCTTCCACCAGTTCGCCTACAGCTTTATCCCCAGAGCGGAGGGAGACCAGGATGTCACGCCTGGTTGCCTCAGCTATGACGGCAAATACGTCGTCAGTCACCATGCCTTACACCCTAGCGACATATACGCCGATTGGCATCCCTGTTTCCTTGTGTGCGGACGGGCAAGTCAGTGAAACCAACCATCAGTCAAACCAAGGGTCCAGTCCGTACAGCGGGAAGATCTCCTTGCGGGTGGCTATGACGGTCCGGTCCACCTCATCGGCGGGATCATAGCCAACCTCCCACGAGCGCCACCAAACGTCCACGTCATCGCCCATCGTCTCAGGAGCCCACACTCCGTACGTTTCCCTGACATACGACCTCCAGGCTTCCGGCACGGGAAGGCTGAGCGGGACGGGCCGCTGGGTGACCATGCCTATCAGGTGGCTCCAGGCGCGGGGCACCACCCCCGTGACGTCGTAACCCCCTCCCCCGGTGGCGATCCACCGGTTGTCGCAGTAACGGGCGGCAAGGCTCGCGACGGCGGAGGCGGCCTCCCGCTGCCCGTCGACGCTGAGGTTGAGGTGCGTCAGGGGGTCGTCCCGGTGGGAGTCGCAGCCGTGCTGGCTGACAATCACCTCAGGTTGGAAGGCTCCCACTAGCTGCGGCACCACGGCATGGAAGGCCCGCAACCAGGCGGCATCTCCCGTGAACGTGGGAAGCGCTACGTTCACCGCGGTACCGGGTGCGTCCGGTCCCCCGGTTTCATTGGCAAAGCCTGTTCCGGGAAACAGGGTGAGGCCGGTTTCGTGAAGGCTGATGGTCATGACCCGGGGATCGTTCCAGAAGATGCTTTGCGTCCCGTCCCCGTGATGGGCGTCGACGTCGATGCTCACCACGCGCTGAACGCCGCCGTCGAGAAGCCGCTGGGTGGCGATGGCGACATCGTTGTAGACGCAGAATCCGCTGGCACGGTCCCGTGCAGCGTGATGCATGCCGCCGCTGAAGTTCACGGCCCGCACGGCGCTGCCCGAAAGGATGGTCTCGGCCGCCAGCAGCGAGCCCCCGGCCAAACGCGCGCTGGCCTCGTGCATGCCGGCGAAGGCGGGGTCATCCTCGGTTCCCAGGCCACGATCTTCCTCGGGGCTGGAGGGGTCAGCGCTGACGCGCCGCACGGCCTCCACATACTCGCGGCTGTGGACCGAGAAAAGTTCGACGTCGGTTGCCAGGGCGGGTGCCTCCACCGCCACATGCTGGTGTTCGAAGAGACCCAACGATTCGGCCAGGCGGGCTGTCAGTTCAAGCCTCTGCGGGGCCATGGGATGGCCGGGACCAAAATTGTAGGCAGTCATGGCCGGGTCCCACACCACCGTCGTTGGCAGTGCGGAGCGCGTAATGCTGGAAGCTGTTGTTCCAAGCCTGGAGTTCATCCAGAACAGGCTACCCGAGGCTGGAGGGCCCCAACGCCCGGTTACGCGCACGAATAGTGGTTTACTACTCAGGAAAGCTTGTTTCAACCAAGGAAGAGCGCCATGTCCCACAGCCAGGCCCGGTCCGCGAGCCCGACCAACTGGCAACCCAACCAGCAGGAGCGGGAAGGTCTGTGGATCTTCACCCGCGTGCGCGACTTCATCGACAACATTGCCAACACCTCACCGGCGCGTTTGGCATTGACCGTGTTCGCCGTTGTCATCCTGCTCTTCACTGGATTGTTGTCCCTGCCGGCAGCGTCAGCCGAGGGGAACGTGACGCCGTTGCACCAGGCGCTGTTCACCGCAGTCTCAAGTGTCTGCGTCACCGGACTCACCGTGGTCTCCACAGCAACGCACTGGACGTTCTTCGGCCAGCTGGTCATCCTGGTGGGCATCTTCGTGGGCGGCTTGGGTACCCTGACCCTCGCCTCGCTCCTGGCCCTCATGGTCAGCAAACGGCTTGGCGTGCGCGGCAAACTCATCGCCCAGGAAGCCATGAACAACGCCGGCCGCCTTGGCGAAGTGGGTACCCTGCTCCGGATCGTCATCGTAACCTCCGTGGTCATCGAGGGGGCACTCGCCCTGGCCTTGATTCCGCGTTTCATTGTGCTCGGCGAGGATTTCTGGCAGGCAGTATGGCACGGGGTTTTCTACTCGATCTCATCCTTTAATAACGCCGGCTTCACTCCCCACTCGGACGGCATCGTCCCCTACGAGATGGATCTCTGGATCCTGGTGCCCCTGATGCTCGGTGTCTTCCTCGGCAGCCTCGGCTTCCCCGTAGTGATGGTGCTCCAGCAAAACGGGCTCAACTGGAAGAAGTGGAACCTCCACACCAAGCTGACCATCCAGGTGTCCTTCATCCTGCTCGCTGCCGGCGCGGTCCTCTGGGCCCTGATGGAGTGGGACAACGTGCGGACCATCGCCCACATGGACCTGGGCGACAAAATCACGCATTCACTTTTTGCTTCAGTCATGACGCGCTCGGGTGGCTTCAACCTGGTGGACCAGAACCACATGGAATCCACCACCATGCTCCTCACCGATGCCCTCATGTTTGCCGGCGGCGGATCCGCCTCCACGGCTGGCGGCATCAAAGTAACCACCATCGCCGTCATGTTCCTGGCCATCATGGCCGAAGCCCGCGGTGACGCCGATGTGAAGGTCTACGGCCGCACCATCCCGCAAGGCACCATGCGCGTAGCCATCTCGGTGATCGTCGCTGGCGCCACCCTGGTATCCGTGGCTGCCTTCTTGTTGCTCTCCATCAGCGGAGCCTCATTGGACCGGGTGCTCTTCGAATCCATCTCCGCCTTCGCCACCGTGGGACTGAGCACCAACCTCACTGCCGAGCTGCCGCCGTCGGGCGTTTACGTCCTGACAGCCTTGATGTTCGCCGGACGCGTCGGCACTGTAACCCTTGCAGCCGGGCTGGCATTGCGCCAGCGCAGCCAGCTGTTCCACTACCCGGAAGAGAGGCCAATCATTGGCTAATACCATGGGGGCCGCCAACCGCCCCGCACACAATGCCCCAGTACTGGTGATTGGCCTGGGCCGGTTCGGGTCCGCAACGGCCGAGCAGCTGGTCAAGCAGGGCCGTGAAGTCCTGGCCATCGAGCGCGACCGCACGCTCGTCCAGAAGTGGGCTCCGGTGTTGACCCACGTGGTCGAAGCCGATGCCACGAACATCGACGCCCTCCGCCAGCTGGGAGCCCAGGAATTCAGCTCCGCCGTGGTGGGCGTGGGCACCTCCATTGAGTCATCCGTGCTAATCACCGTGAACCTGGTGGACCTTGGCATCCAGCACCTCTGGGTCAAGGCCATCACGCCTTCCCACGGCAAGATCCTCACCCGGATCGGCGCCAACCACGTCATTTACCCCGAGGCCGACGCAGGGGTGCGCGCGGCCCACCTGGTATCGGGCAGGATGCTGGACTTCATCGAGTTCGACGACGACTACGCAATCGTGAAGATGTACCCGCCCAAGGAGACTGTGGGCTTCACGTTGGAAGAGTCCAAGGTCCGTTCCAAGTACGGCGTGACGATCGTCGGCGTGAAAACCCCGGGCGAGGACTTCACCTACGCCCGGCCGGAAACCAAAGTGTCCGGCCACGACATGTTGATCGTGTCCGGACACGTGGACCTGCTGGAACGGTTCGCCGCCCGGCCGTAACAGTTTTTGTACACCTAACGCCCTTAAGACTCCCGTTTGAGGGCGTTAGCTGTACAAGAACTAGCCGAGCTGTTTGGTGATCTCGGCTGCGCGGGCTGCTGCTGCGCGCGCGCCGTCGGCAATGATCCTGGGGATCCCGCCGTCGTCAAAGGCCGCGATGGCGCGTTCGGTGGTGCCGTTGGGGCTCGTGACGGCCACCCGGAGGGACCGCGGGTCCGCGCCCGGTTCGGCCAGCATGAAGCCTGCGCCTGCCACGGTTTCGCGGGCCAGCATCACGGACAGTTCTTCATCCAGGCCAAGCTCGACGCCGGCAGCAGCCATGGCTTCGGCCAGGTAGAACGCGTAGGCCGGGCCTGAGCCGCTGATGGCGGACAGCGCGTCCACCTGCTCTTCGGGGATCTCCACCACGGTACCGGCGCCCGCAAGCGCCTTTTTGGCCTGCTCGAGCTGCTCGGGCGTGCAATGGGTGCCAGGGGAAACAGAGACGACGCCGCGGCCAAGCCGTGCCGGCGTGTTGGGCATGGTGCGGATCACCGGCTGCCCGTCCGGCAGCGCCGCTTCGAGTTGGGCGATGGACACTGCCGCTGCGACGCTGACGACGATCGTGTCCTTCCCGAGCGCGGGGCTGATCTCCCGGGCCAGGTCCAGGATGCCCACGGGCTTGACACCAAGAATGACCATGCTGGAGCCCTTGGTGGCCAGCTTGTTGTTGTCCGGCTCTTCCTCGCCGGCGATGGCCATGACGCCGTGGCGCTGGGCCAGTTCGTCCGCGCGCTCGGCCCTGCGTACCGTCGCGACGATGTCGGAGGGATCGGTGCCCGCTGCGAGCAGACCTCCCAGAATTGCCTCGTTCATGGACCCACAGCCAAGGAATGCGATTCGGTTGCTCATGGCTCCATCATTGCAGTTGACCTTGGACGGGGTCGAATGGATTCCGGATTCACAGCTTGCTCCCAAGGTTATTGCAGGCAGCACTCATTCTTGGTCCGTAAGTTAGTAGTTACCTCATTGAGGGTGCGAGTGATGAGGCGGGCATGGGGATGTCCGCCAGCAGCACCGGTGGCCGGGCGGGTTTTCCCCCTTTCCCCATTCCGCCCCCCGTTCTTTCGCCTTTAAATGGGGGCTCCCGGCCCCGGGCCCGTCTCCTATTCCCATCTTCCAGCCCACCAGACCCATTACTTCAAACCGTATGCCGTTTTTTTCTTGTAAAAAAAAAAAACTGTAAAGTAATCAAGCTAGATCGTTGCGGAT
>NZ_JAQPPK010000032.1 GCF_029952445.1 Paenarthrobacter nitroguajacolicus
GACCACGCCGTCGCCGACGACACGCTGCCCCCCCGAGACCCGGACCAAAAAGGAAGCGACCCCGGAACCAAACCGGGATCGCTTCCCCACGCCCGTTGACAAAACGAACTACATATTAGTTGGGTAGAGTCGGTTACTTTTGCGCGGGGAGCACCAGCCCGCCCGTCTTGTCCGTGGACAAGGCGAGGGACGAGATGAACTGGGGTTCGCCGTCGGGCCCGTCCTGACCGGACCGCAGCATGTCGGGACGTTCGAACTCAAGGCCCGTCACGTGGCAAAGGAGCTTCACGTCGCTGGGGTTGCCGTCGGCGTCGAACATCGGCAGGTCAATGCCGTCATCCGCGCGGCGAAGGTAGTAGCGGCCCTTGGTGGCCAGGGCCAGGACCGGCGGCAGCACCAGTGCCAGACCCACGGCAAAGATGGGCGAGAACGGCTGGACCGCCGAACCGAACGCGCCGAAGAACACCGCGATGGACACCCCGGCTGAAACCAGCATGGAAACAAAGCCCACCGGGTTCACGGCGTAGAGCATGCCGCGGCGGAATTCGGGAACCTTGGGTGAGATCTTCAGCAGGTACTTGTTGATGGCGATATCGGACGCAACGGTGACAACCCACGCCATGGCGCAGTTGGCGTAGAAGCCGAGAATCGTGTTCAGGAATTCGAACATGTTCGACTCCATGAGGATCAGCGCGATCACCAGGTTGACCACTACGAACACCATCCGGCCCGGGTAGCTCTTGGTGATGCGGGTGAAGGAGTTGGTCCAGGCCAGCGAACCGGAGTAGGCGTTGGTTACGTTGATCTTGATCTGGGAAATAACCACCAGCACCACCGCGAGGGTCATCGCGAGCCAGGCCGGCATCATCTCTTCGTAAACACCCAGGAACTGGTGGACGGGCTCATTCGCGTGCACGGCTGCAGCAGGGTCCAGCTTGGCGATGAGGTAGATGGCGATGAACAGGCCGATGATCTGCTTGATGGCGCCAAAGATGACCCAGCCCGGACCGGCCAGGATCACCGCACGCCACCATGCACCCTTGTTCTCCGCGGTCTTCGGCGGCATGAAACGGAGGTAGTCGATCTGCTCGGCAATCTGGGCCATGAGCGAGAGGCAGACACCGGCCGCCAGCATGACCGAGGCCAGGTTCGGTCCGCCTTCCCCGGCAGCACCGGTGAAAGCGAAGAAGGCATCGATGCTTTCGGGGTGGGACAGCAGCAGGTAGCCCACAGGGACCACCATCAGCAGCAGCCACAGCGGGGTGGTCCACACCTGCAGAGTGGCCAGGGTCTTCATGCCGTAGATCACCAGGGGAATGATGATGATGGTGGACACGGCGTAGCCGATCCACTGCGGAATGCCGAGACCCAGTTGAAGTCCCTGCGCCATGATGGAGCCTTCGAGGGCGAAGAAGATGAACGTGAAGGTGGCAAAGATGATGTTGGTGACCACCGAGCCGTAGTAGCCAAACCCCGAGCCGCGCGTGATGAGGTCCAGGTCGATGTTGTAGCGGGCGGCATAGTAGGCAAGCGGGAATCCGGTGGCGAAGATGATCACCGCGGCCACGATGATGCCGAAGATCGCGTTCACCGTTCCGTAGGAGATGCCGATGTTGGCGCCGATCGAGAAATCAGCCAGGTAAGCGATACCACCCAGCGCACTGGTGGCCACCACACCGGCACTCCACTTCCTGTACGACCTCGGGGCAAAGCGGAGGGTGTAGTCCTCCAGGCTTTCCTTCGCGGCGCTCATTGCGTCGGCGTTGCCTGGCGCTGGAACTGCTGAGGTACCGGGCACGACGGCGGATGGTGCCGCCGTCGTTGGCTCCAGCGTCGCGGTACTCGTCTTGTCGTCGCTCATGCGGGCTCGCTTTCTTCGTGGTCCTTGGCTCGTCCACGACGCTAGTCACGCAGCGCGTCAATTCAGTCACGGGGATGTTTCGCAGCTGTAACTTCTGCACCACTGGTTCCAGGCTTACGCACCAAAAACCCGGATCACCCTTTGTGCGCACTCCACAAAATGGCCTCCCACCTGCGCGGATACCGTCGAGGACATGACCCATGCAAACCAAGAACCGGCCCGCCACGCCATCCTCGATACCGCCCGCGAACAGGTCCTGGAACGCGGCGAGGGACTGGACGAAGCCCAGCTCGTACAGATTCTGCGGCTCCCCGACGACGCCATCCCCGCAGCGCTGCAACTCGCCCACGAGGTTCGGCTGAAGCACTGCGGCGAGGACGTGGAGGTGGAAGGCATCATCTCCATCAAGACCGGCGGCTGCCCCGAAGACTGCCACTTCTGCAGCCAATCGGGACTATTCGACTCCCCCGTCCGCGGCGTGTGGCTGGACATTCCCGAACTGGTCAAAGCCGCCAAGGAAACAGCCGCTACGGGTGCCACGGAATTCTGCATCGTTGCCGCCGTCCGTGGACCCGACATCAAACTGATGAACCAGATCAAGTTCGCCATCGATCGGATCAACGAGGAAGTGGACATCAACATCGCTTGTTCCTTGGGCATGCTGACGCAGCATCAGGTGGACCAGCTCGCGGCGTGGGGTGTGCACCGGTACAACCACAACCTGGAAACGGCCCGCAGCTTCTTCCCCGAGGTGGTTACTACGCACAGCTACGAGGAACGCTTGGAAACCTGCGCCATGGTTAAAGCGGCCGGCATGGAACTGTGTTGCGGCGCCCTGATCGGCATGGGCGAGTCCCTGGAACAACGGGCCGAACTCGCCGCACAGCTCGCAGCACTGGAGCCTCACGAAGTTCCCCTGAACTTCCTCAACCCCCGCCCCGGAACACCCTTGGAGAACCAGGGCATCATGGACGGCAAGGATGCCCTCCGGGCCATCGCAGCGTTCCGCTTGGCCATGCCCCGTACCGTGCTCCGCTACGCCGGCGGCCGCGAACTTACCCTTGGCGACCTCGGCACCCGCGAGGGACTGCTCGGCGGAATAAACGCGGTGATCGTAGGGAACTACCTCACCACCCTGGGCCGCCCCGCCAACGCCGACCTCAACCTCCTGGTGGAGCTGAACATGCCCATCAAGGAACTCCAGAAGTCGCTATGAGCGAGGCGGCACCGGCCGCCTATTGCGGTCACTGCGGAGGTGACAGCCCGACGTCGGACGCCCACCAAAACTGCCGCCGGCAGTTGGCGATGGAGCCGCCCCGTTTTTGCCCCCAATGCAGCAGGCGGATGAAAGTCCAAGTGGCACCTTTGGGTTGGAGCGCGCATTGCTCCCGGCACGGATCCACGGGCTTTTGTACAGATAATGTTGCCAAAAGCGTTCCATAAGGGCATTGGCTGTACAAAAACTCCCTGGGTAGGCTGATTGTCATGGGCCAGAGCCGGGACCTGCTGACGCCGGAGCAGCGCAGCCGCAACATGTCCAAGATCCGGGGCAAGAACACCAAACCGGAGTTGCTGGTCCGCAGCCTCCTGCATGCCAAGGGCTATAGGTATCGCCTGCACGGGCAGTCCGGTGCCACGAAACTGCCTGGGCGTCCCGATCTTGTGTTCGCCGGCCGACGCAAAGTGGTGTTCGTCAACGGCTGCTTCTGGCATTTCCACGACTGCAAGGTGGGACTTCATGCTCCTGCCGCGAACGCGGAATTCTGGGAGGCGAAACGCAGCCGGACCAGGGAACGGGACGCACAGCAGCGGGAGCTACTTACCGCAGACGGCTGGGAGGTGCTGACGGTCTGGGAATGCGAACTGAAGGATCTTCCGGTTCTCGAAAACCGGTTGACGGCTTTTCTCGGTTCCCGCGCCGGCTAAGGCTTGGTGGACGTGGAGGGAGCAGACTCGACGGGGTGATCGGACCCGGCGCTGTGGGAGCTCTGTTGCCACAAAGCGTAGGCCGCGGTCCCGCCGATGCCGAGAAGGATGGTCATGCAAAAGACGATGATGACCATCAGCCCAGGTGCTGGGCGAGCGCCACTGTCCATGCCTTGCTCCTCTCCTACGTTCACGCTTGGGAGTCCCCCGGATCCGGGATTTCTTCCCTTCCCAGCTACTTTCCGGCCCGGGAATCAAGACTCCCTCTGAGTCCGCTCAAGATTGGATCAAGCTTTGCTTTTATGGCGGTTGGGCAGTTCCGGGGGTCCTACTGTTGAATCGTGAATCTATTGTTCGGAGGCGGGAGGGGATCGGTGTCTGAGTATGACGAATGCACAGACGCCCTGGTGGATCACACCGTCCTCATCGGGCTCCAGGCCGAGCTCGGCGGAGACCCAGGCATCATTACTGCATTCGTGCGCAACTACGTGGCGCTGCTGCCCTGGCGGGTGTCCCGCCTGCACCGTGCACTGGCCAATCTGGACATAGACGACGCCATGGACGCAGTCCTCAGCTTGAAGACGTCAAGCCACATGGTGGGTGCGATCTGCATGAACCGCCTCGCCACCGAGCTGGAGATGGGCATCCGGTTGCTGCCGCACGCGGATCACCTTCGTGAACTCGCTGACCAGGTCCGCGCGATCGAGAACTTTGTCCCGGGGACCATCCGGGAGCTCGAAAGTCCGATTCCGTAAATTTCTTCACCTTAATGAAGAAAACCATTGACTCGCTAAAGATCTTCACTATAGTTGTGTGAGTTAGCTCACCAACGAAGGATGCGGCAATGACCACCGAGACTCCTGCTCCCCCAGCCACAAGCGAACTGCTGGCGACTGTGGGAAACAAGGTGCGCACCATGCGCAAGGCCAAGGGCATGACCCTCGCTCAACTCTCGGATATCACCGGCCTCAGCCAGGCGATAGTAAGCCAGATTGAACGCGGCATGGCCAACCCTTCCTTCACCACACTGGCCCAGCTGGCCCACGGTCTGGACATCCCCGTAGGGAGATTCTTCATCGGCCAGGACGAATCAAAGTCGCCGGTAGTCCGCAAATCCGAGCGGCGAAACCTTGTAAACGTCACCCGCGAATCGGTGGGATCGGCAGTCCATGAACTGCTGACACCCAACCGGGACGGAAGCATCGAGGCGCAATGGATCAGTACACCCCCAGGGCATGACACCAGCGCAACCCCTTTTACCCACAGCGGTGAAGAGTTCTGCTACATCATCTCAGGCCGAAAGGACGTCTATTTGGACGGCGTCTGCTACAGCCTCGAAGAGGGCGACTCGATCACCTACTCCTCAGAGATCCCCCACTGGTACAAGAACAGCTACGAAGAGGTATGCGTAGCCATCTGGGTCAACGCACCACACGCGTGGTAACGCACCCGCCCTCAGGCGGCTTGGGCGTTTTCCCTTAACTGTCCGGACACGATCCCGTGGCCGCTGACACTCCTTGCCACTTTCGCATCAAACGCCTCCAACAGGCGTTCCTGCGTCATACCCTTTCACGCCCTCCGGGGCGTCAGCGTAAGGAAACTTCCATGCTGGACATCCAAACGGACAACGCTGTCCCCACACCCAAAGCAACCACTCCTGACAAGGGCAAGAAATTCAGCCCAGAGGTCCGCAAAGGCCTCCTCGGCCTGGGCCTCGGCAACGCCCTTGAATGGTACGACTGGATGGTCTTCGGCCTCCTGTCAGCCTTCATTGGCCCAAACTTCTTCCCCAACACCGATCCCCTGTCCGCGACGCTGAACGCCTTGGCTGTGTTCGCCGTCGGATTCGCCTTCCGCCCCTTGGGTGGCATCCTCCTGGGAACACTTGCGGACCGTATCGGCCGGCGGCGTGTCATGCTGCTCTCCATCATGCTGATGGCCGGCACCACGTTGATCATCGCCATCACGCCCAGCTATGCAACCATCGGACCCGCTGCCGGCATCATCCTGCTGGCCTGCCGTGTCCTGCAGGGCATTTCCACGGGCATCGAAGCCCCACTCTCCACCTCCCACGCCGTTGAACTGGCACCGGAAGGCCGCGAAGGCTATGTCGCCGGCATCATGTCCTTCTACGTCAACATCGGCATCCTGATGGCCTCGCTGGTCAGCTTCCTGTGCAGCCTGGTCATCGGCGGCGCAGCCATGGGCGAATGGGGCTGGCGCGTACCGTTCATCATCGGCGCACTCTTCGGCTTCGTGGTCCTGTACCTGCGGCGCTCGCTTCCGGAGACCCTCAAGCAAGAGGAAATGGCCACCAACACGCCCCGCGCTGTCTGGAAGGGTGTCAGCAAGCACTGGCTTTCCGTCCTGGCCATCATCTTCGTAGTGGGCGCAGCGCAGGCCTACAACTACGCCTGGAACGTTGGCCTCCCAAGCGCAGCACGCAGCGGTTTCAAGGAAGATCCCACCGCTGTCTTCGCCCTCACCACCGTTCTGGGCGTCATCCTGGTGGTTGGCAGCTGGGTCATCGGCAAACTGGCCGACGGCAAGGCGATGTCCAAGTGGTTCCTGGTAACCCGCATCCTGGCCATCCCGGCGGTCTTCCTGATGCTGCTGTACGTGCAGCCGGGCATCGGTGGCTTCGCGGCCGTCCTGCTGGGCGGCTCGATAGTTCTGGTGCTCAACATGACCCTGTACAACGTTGTCAGCTCCTCCCTAATGCCAAAAAACATCCGGGGCACGGGCGTAGCCCTGGGTTACGGAATCGGCGTGGCCCTCTTCGGCGGCACCGCCTCGTATCTCCTGGTTTGGTTCCAGTCGCTGAACCTCAGCTGGATCTTCCCGGTCTACGTGGCCGTCCTGTCCATCCTCAGCATCGTTTTCTACATCGCCGCCCGCCGCTCCAACGGCATCTTCGTCGGCAAGTAAGGACTTCCCATGAACACGCTTGAACTCGCAACAACGACGGCGGACCTCACCGCCCCGGTCATCTCCCGTTCCGATGTGCTGGTGGTAGGTGGCGGCCCCGCAGGTGTTGCCGCCGCCGTCACCGCGGCCCGCTCCGGCGCCAAGGTCACCCTGCTGGAACGATACTCATCCTTGGGTGGCCTGGCGTCCGGCGGCATGGTCCTGGTGCTGGACGACATGATCAACGGCCAGGAAATCACCGTCACCGGCATCGTCTCCGAATACGTAGAGCGCTTGCAGAAACTGGGCCTGGCAATCGTCCCGCCGGCTGATGACCGGAAGGCCTCCGAGGAACTCTGGAACAAGTGGGGCCGCTACGGCACCTTCGATTTCCACTCCCACACCAACCCGAAGCCCATCTGCTACGCCGCAGCCTTCGACCCGGACGGCTGGAAGCGCGTCTCCAACGACCTCGTCCGCGAAGCCGGCGTGGACCTCCGCCTGCACTCCTGGTTCTCCCGTCCCATCGTGGATAACGGCGTGATCAAGGGCGTCATCTGCGAAACCAAGCTTGGCCCGCAAGCCTTCATGGCCGACGTCGTCATTGACACCACCGGTGACATCGACGTCGCGTCCCGTGCCGGCGCCAGTTACGCCAAGGACAACTACCTCACCACCCTGGTCTTCCGCCTGGGCAACGTGGACACCAACGCCGCCGAAGCCTTTGAGCAGGCCAACCCCAAGGAAGCGCGCGCCATCAACCGCAAGATCAAGCGCATCCTCGGCGGAGCATGGGAACTGTGGTGGCTCAAGACCCCCATCGACGGCGTGGTCTGGTGCAACGCCCCGCACATGACCGGCTTCGACGGAGTGGACCCGGCAGACATGACCGCTGCCGAGTTCGCCGCCCGGGACCGCATCTCCGAGGCCGTGGACTACGTCCGGGCCAACCTGCCCGGTTTCGAAAACGCCTACATGCTGGACGTCGCCTCCCAGATGGGTGTCCGCCAAACCCGGCTCCTGCAGGGCGAGTACGTCATGACCAAGGACGATGTCACCCAGCGCCGCCACTTCGAGGACACGGTGGCCCGCGGACGCGACTACTACTACCCATACCGCTCACTGCTGCCCAAGGAAGTGGACCAGCTCCTCGTTGCCGGCCGCCACTACTCCGCAACACCCGAAGCCCAGAAAATGTCCCGCGAGATCCCGCCCTGCATGGCCATGGGCCAGGCCGTCGGCGTCGCAGCAGCCCTCGCCGTCGAAAGCGGTGTGTTGGTCCGCGAGGTGTCCGCTCTTGAAATCCAGGCGGGCATGCGCCGGCATGGTGCAGACCCAGGCGACGTTCCGTCGTCGAACGCCACGGTGGACTCTGACGCAGCGGTGCCGGCATGAGCACCATGACAGCAGAATCGACGACGGCGGCACTCGCCGAAGCTGCGCCCGCTACCCTGCCGCTCCCTTTGGACGGCATCAAGATCGTGGACTTCACCCAGGTGTTCATGGGGCCGTCCGCCACCCAGCTCCTGGGCGACTACGGCGCAGACATCATCAAAGTGGAGCGCCCCGGCGCCGGCGACATTTCGCGGAACTCCTTCCCGGACCAGGACGGCCAGGACAACCCCATCTTCCTGTCCATCAACCGGAACAAGCGCAGCGTCTCCGTAGACACCCGCACCGACGAAGGCCGCCAAGTGCTGCACCAGCTCATGGCCGACGCGGACGTAGTGGTCAGCAACTTCCGCTCCGGCGTCATGGAGCGCATGGGCTTCGGCTATGAGGACCTGCGCGCGAAAAACCCCGGCATCATCTGGGCCTCCGGCACCGGGTTCGGCCCCGAGGGACCCTACTCGCACAAGGGTGGGCAGGACGCGATCGCTCAGGCCTACTCCGGCGTGATGTGGCGCCGTGAATCCGAGGACGCCAAGCCCGCCATCTACCCCACCACACTGTGCGACTACATCACGGGCATGCACCTCATGCAGGGCATCCTGCTGGCCCTGCGCACCCGGGAAGCCACAGGTGCGGGCCAGAAGGTGGAAGTGACCATGTACGACTCCATGCTGCACCTGCAAATGCAGGAAGCCTGCATGCAGCTCAACCGCGGTTACGAGGTCAACTGGGGCGCCATGCCGCTCAGCGGAGTCTTCGAAACCACCGACGGCGCTGTGTGCATGGTTGGCGGCTTCACCCCGGACCCGCTGGCTCGAATCTCCGACGCCCTGGGCCTGGATGAGGACCTCACCGAGCGGCCCGGATTCGCCACCTTGGAGCAACAGTTCAAGAACAAGCCCGCCCTGCAGGTCATTTTCCGCGAACACTTCGCCACCAACACCACCGAATACTGGACCACCCGGCTGGAGGAGCAAGGCATTCTCAACGCGCCCGTCCATACCCTGGAGCAGGCGCTCGCGGATGCCCAGACTGAGGCCAACGGCATGATCGTCGAAGCCGAACACCCTGGCGTGGGTACGGTGCGCATGCTCAATGCCCCCATCCGGCTTTCGGCCACTCCGCCGTCCATCCGTCGGGCTGCACCGCGACTTGGCGAGCACAATGTGGAGGTCCTGCTGGAGAACGGCTTCGACGCTGAGACCATCGAGCGCCTGCAGGGCCTGGGAGTCCTGCGATGAGCGCTGTGGTTGAAGAACGCGTGGACCAGGTCACGTTGACCATTGAGGACCACGTGGCAACAGTAGTCATCGACCGGCAGCACGTGCTGAACGCCGTCGATGCCACCACCCATGCACGGCTTAATGAGATCTGGGAGCAGCTGGAGAACGATCCTTCGGTCCGGGCCGTGGTGGTCACCGGGGCGGGTCCGCGGGCCTTCTGCGTCGGTGCGGACATGTCGGCCGACGCCGTGGACAAGACCGGGCTGGAATATTGGGCCGGACTTGATCCCAACGGCTTTGGCGGCCTCAGCCTCCGCACCACCTTGGACATCCCAGTCATTGCCCGCGTCAACGGCTACGCCCTGGGCGGTGGCATGGAGATCGTCCTGGGAGCAGACATCGTGGTGGCGGCTTCCAGAGCGAAGTTCGGCTTGACCGAGCCCCGGGTTGGGCGGTTGGCGCTCGACGGCGGCATCCACCAGTTGGTGCGGCGGGTCCCGTACACGCAGGCCATGGGAATGTTGTTGACCGGTCGCAAAGCATCCGCCTCCGAGATGCATGCCATGGGGCTGGTCAACGAGGTAGTCCCGGACGAAGAAGTCGACGCCGCGGTACAACGCTGGGTGGACCAGATCCTTGCCTGCGCTCCCACTTCCGTCCGGGCCGTCAAACAGATGGTCACGCAGACATCCCATCTGACGGCCAAGGAAGCCCGGGGCCTCCGGCTTCCGGCTCTGATGGCAGCCCTGGACAGCGAGGACTCGGCCGAAGGGGTCCGCGCCTTCCAGGAGAAGCGGCCACCCGTGTGGCCGGGACGCTAAGTACTCCACCGCATTCGTCCTGAAAGGAAACAACCATGCCTCAACCTTCTGCGCCCAAAAACGCTTCCCGGAGCTGCTTGCCGGCCGGCGTCTGGGGCGTCGTGGCCACGCCGTTCCAAGGCAGCACCCTCGACGTGGATCTGGACAGCCTGGCCGAACTCGTGGAGCACTACCAAACAATCGGCGCCACAGGACTGACTGTGCTGGGGGTCTTCGGCGAAGCTGCCGCACTGACTCCCGCTGAACGCGTCGATGTCCTGGAGACGGTCGTCGATTCGACGTCCCTGCCGCTGGTGGTTGGCGTCACCGCACTCGCCACCCGGCCAGCCATCGACGAAGTCCTTGCCGCACAAAAAGCTGCAGGGAACCGGCTGGCCGCTGTGATGATTCAGGCCAGCTCCGCCAAGCCCGAAACGGTGATTGCCCACCTCGATGCCATCCACCGGGCCACGGGCGCTTCAGTGGTCCTGCAGGACTACCCACTCGCAAGCGGCGTCAGTATCTCCACGGCTGCGTTGGCTTCTGTGGTGAACGCCTGCGAGTACGTCATCGCGGTGAAGGCCGAAGCGCCGCCCACCAGCGTCGCGATCGCGGAGCTGAGTGCCGCCGTCGGGGTTTCCATCTTTGGTGGCTTGGGTGGTCAGGGCCTCCTGGACGAACTCACGGCCGGCGCCGCAGGTGCCATGACAGGATTTTCCTACCCGGAAGCCCTCGTTGCCTGCGTCGGGGCATGGCAGGACGGCGGTTACAAGGCCGCCGAACGCGAACTGCGGCCCTACCTCCCGCTCGTCAACTTCGAGCAGCAGGCAAAGGTAGCACTGGCCATCCGCAAAGAATGCCTCCGCGAGCGCGGACTCATCAAGGATTCCGGGGTACGCGCCCCGGCCGCTGGCTTCCCCGAAGTGCTCCGGGAATCCATGGGTGTCCACCTGGCCGAAGCAGCCGAGGCCTTGGATGCCCGTACAACAGTAGGGAGTTTCTGATGGACCTCGGAATCGCAGGTAAGACAGCCCTCGTCGCAGCCTCCACCGGCGGGCTCGGACTGGCCGTGGCGCGGGCGCTCGCTGCCGAGGGTGTCCGAGTGGCGGTCGTAGGGCGACGCCGGGACCGCGCCAAGGAGATCGTGGCCGAACTCCAAGCCGCCTACGGGACCGGGGTTTTGGGCAGCGGCTCCCTGGGAACCAGCGGATTCGATGCCGTCGCCATCGAAGCGGACCTCGGTACCCCTGAAGGCATCGAGTCGGCAGTGGAACAGACTGTGGCCAACCTTGGACCGATCGACATCCTGGTCCTCAACGGTCCCGGCCCGAAGCCCGGCGCCGCAGCCACGCTCACATCGGACGAGATGGCCGCGGCGTTCGATCTCTTGGTCAAGCCGCACCATTCGCTCGTATCGCATGTCCTGCCCGGGATGCGCGAACGCCGCTGGGGCCGCATCCTCGCGATCGGCTCCAGCGGAGTTACGGCTCCCCTGCCCAACCTCGCAGTATCCAACACCGGCCGGGCGGCATTGGCCGGCTACCTGAAGACCCTGGCAGCCGAAGTCGCGTTGGATGACGTCACAGTAAATCTCCTATTGCCCGGCAGGATCGCCACGGACCGTGTCACGCAACTTGACCAGGCCGCAGCCAAACGCCGCGGCACCACCCTTGAGGACATCCAGCTCGAGTCCCGCAAAACCATCCCTGCCCGTCGCTACGGAGAACCCGCCGAGTTCGGTGCCGCTGCCGCCTTCCTGTGCAGCGCGCCGGCGTCGTACATCACCGGCGTCGCACTCAGGTGCGACGGCGGCCTGATCCGCAGCCTCTGAACCCCTACACGTAAAGGATCACCATGACCTCCATCGCTTTCGACACCAGCCTCAGGGCTGAGACAACCCTGACCGCCAGGCACCTCATCAACGGCCAATGGCTCGGCGAGGCCCTCACGGAACGAATGAACCCGGCCCGCCCAGGCGAGCTCGCCGCGCTCTCCCCCAGCGGTTCCGCCGAGGACGTGGACGCTGCCATCACCGCCGCCGCCGCTGCACAGCCTGCCTGGGCCGCGCTGCCTGCACCAAGCCGAGGGGCCATCCTCATCGCGGCGGGCAACCTGCTGATCGAGCGCCAAGGGGCAATCGCCGAGGACCTGGTCCGCGAAGAAGGCAAGACACTCGCCGAGGCGAAGGGCGAAGTAAAGCGCGCCTCGGACGTCCTGCGCTTCTTCGGCTCGCTCGGCTGGGCTGCCACGGGCGAAGTCCTTCCCAGCGGCCTGCCGGACACCACCATCACCACACGCCGCGAAGCGCTAGGCGTGGTTGGGCTGATTACGCCGTGGAACTTCCCCATCGCCATCCCTGCCTGGAAGACAGCTCCGGCACTGATCAGCGGCAACACCGTTGTCATCAAGCCCGCCGAGCTCACTCCCCTTTCTGCCACACACTTGGCCCGTGCCCTTCAGGACGCCGGACTCCCGGAGGGCGTGTTTAACGTGGTGCACGGCAAGGGACGAGTGGTGGGTGACGCCTTGGCCCGGGACCCGCGCATCGCTGGTCTTTCCTTCACCGGTTCCACCAACGTGGGCCTTGGCCTGCAGGAGATCCTCAACGCCCGCCGCGCCCGTGTCCAGTTGGAAATGGGCGGCAAGAACGGCGTTCTGGTGCTGGATGACGCTGATCCCCGCAGGGCCGCCCAAGTTGTTGCCGCCGGCGCTTTCGGGCTCACGGGCCAGGCCTGCACGGCGACGTCCCGCGTGTACGTCACACCGGGGATCCGTGCCGCGTTCCTTGACGCCCTCGTGGTCGAAGCAGCCGCCTACACCTCCGGTGACGGACTCACTGAAGGTACCCGCATGGGCGCCGTGGTGAGCAGGCAGCAATTCGAGCAGGACCAGGCCGCGGTGCGTACCGCCGTCGAACGCGGTGCGACGCTCCTGCACGGTACGTTCGACGGCGACCCGACCGGCCCGCTGTTCCTCCCGACAGCAGTACTCACCGACCTCCCGTTCGACGACGCCGCAGTGACCGAGGAGATCTTCGGGCCGGTAGTGGCCGTGCTGGAAGTACCGGATTACGAGGCTGGCCTGGCTGCCATCAACGACTCCCGCTACGGCCTCACCGCCGGCATTTGCACCGATTCCCTCGCCCTGGCCACCGACTTCGCGGCACGGGCGCAGGCGGGCGTTGTGAAGGTCAACCGGCCCACGGCGGGCCTTGACCTCAACGTCCCGTTCGGCGGCGTGAAGGACTCCTCCACCAACACGTTCCGCGAGCAGGGGCGGTCCGCGCTGGACTTCTTTACGTGGGGCAAGACCGTTTACACGGGCGTGTAGCGAACCATGAGTTACGTGATCGCGCAGCCCTGCGTGGATGTGAAGGACAAAGCGTGCATCAACGAGTGCCCAGTCGATTGCATCTACGAGGGCGCGCGTTCCCTCTACATCCACCCATCTGAGTGCGTGGACTGCGGAGCCTGCGATCCCGTGTGCCCGGTGGAAGCGATCTATTTCTCGGAAGATGTCCCGGACGAATGGGCAGACTACGTCAGGGCCAACGCCGAATTCTTCGAGGACGGCCCCGGAGTGAGCCGCCCGGACCAGGACCACCCGGTCATCCAGGCGGAACCCGACCGCCTCCCCGTACCTGACTAGGTGACAGCAAACGCTCCACTGAGGTGCCAGTGGAGCGTTTGCTGTTACCCAGTTGGGCAGGGTTAGTTGCTTTGGATCGTGGGAGCCAGCCTGTATCCCACGCCGCGGACCGTCTCAAGCCAACGCGGACCCTGGATGCTGTCGCCGAGCTTCTTGCGCAGGTTTCCCATGTGCACTTCAACGGCGCGTTCGTCGGCGTCGCTGACGTAACTGCCGACGTCGTACGGTTCATTGCGGAGGCGACGGGCAAGATCGGCCTTGGTCCGCACAATCCGGCCGGTTTCCAGCAGCGCCAACAGGAGGTCGAACTCCGTGCGCGTGAGTTTCAGCTCTGCGCCGTTCAGGGTCGCCGTGCGGGAACCGGCCGAAACGGACAGGCCGTTGTGGGTCACCTCGGGGTCCGTTTCTTCCGGCGCGCTCTTGACGTCCGACGACGCACGCGGCCTGCGCATCATGGCCTCCACCCGGGCGCGCAATTCGCGTGGCCGGAAGGGCTTGGTGAGGTAATCGTCGCCACCGGCTTCCAGGCCCATGAGGGTATCGAGTTCCTCGGCGCGGGCCGTGAGCATGATGATGTAGGCATCGGAGGACTTGCGGATCTGCCGGGCGACCTCAAAACCGTCAATGTCGGGAAGGCCAAGGTCGAGGGTGATGACGTCCGGGTTCAGTTCCCGGGCCGACGTCACGCCGGCCGAACCCGTTGACGCAGTGTGAACGTCAAACCCTGCCTGGGAGAGAACCACCCGCACCAATTCGCGAATATCCTGGTCATCTTCAATGACCAGCCCCACACGTACTTCACTCATCGCTGCCCCTCAGCCCCTTCGATAACCTCAGAAGTATATCCGTTATGGTTAGGCTGATCTCATGAACCGAATTTCTTCCGCACCCGTGGTGGTTTTGCCATGACCCAACCGTCGGCATGGGATATTGGCGAAAAGAAGAAATTGTTGGTTTTTCAGCGCTCGTTCCACGAACATACCTTGCGCATGCGCGTTGTCCTCAGCCAATTGCCGTTATCGGTGTGTGTCTGTATTTCGGCGATTCTGGTGTGGCTGTTTTTCCCGGCCACCCTCGAGAATCCGCTGTTCCTCATCTTCCTGCTGAGCCAGGCGTTCCTGCTGGCTTTGTGCATTGTGGTTCCGTGGCACCGCCTGCCGTTCGCAAGCTTCCTCACCATCCCCATCCTGGACATGGTTTCCATTGCCTTCGGACGTGAAGGAGGCCAGGAGGCCCTCACTGGCCTGAGTGTCCTGGTGGTGTTGCCTGTCATCTGGTTGTGCGCTTCGGGCCTTTACCCCCGGCTGGCAATAACCATGTCCTTCGTTGGCCCGCTGGGCATTGTCTGGGTTCCGGTGTTCCTCCATGATCAGGTCAGCGAGCAGGCCCTCACCAAGCCCCTGCTGTTCCCGATACTCATCCTTGGCATCGGCGTCTCGGTCAGTGTCCTGACCTTGAGCATGGTGCGCCAGCAACGGGCCTTGGAGCAAAAGGACGAGGCCTTGAAGGAGGCCTTGGACATCAGCACCAAGCAGGAGCGGTTGCTGAATACCGTCATGGAGGCCCTGCCGTTGGGCGTGGTGGCCGTTGACGGTGACGGGCACGACATCCTGATGAACCGGCGCCAGCGCCAGACCCACGTCCTGGCTACGCCGCCGGACAACAACGACCCCGACGAATCGCAACTGCTGGTCTTCGACACAGACAAGACCACGCCCCTGCCACCTGATCGGCGGCCGGTGCGACGGGCCGTCCTGGGCGAACGGTTCACTGACCAACTGGTGTGGCTGGGCACAGGCGAGGAGCAACGCGCCTTCACCACCAGCGCCCGTCCCATGCTGGACGACGCCGGAAAGTTCGCCGGCTCCGTGGTGGTCTTCAGCGATGTCACTGACCTGGTGAATGCGCTGGCCGCCAAGGACGACTTCGTAGCCAACGTTTCCCACGAGTTCCGTACTCCGCTGACGTCCATCCTGGGCTACGTTGAGCTGATCCTCGACGACGACGAGGCCCTGGACGCCCGGTCCCGGAAACAACTCGACATCGTCAGGCGGAACGCCGAGCGGCTACTCACCTTGGTCTCGGACCTCTTGGCCGTGCGATCAGGCCAGATCGTGATTCAACGGCACACAGCGGATGTGGCCGAGCTGGTGCGCGGCAGCGTGACCTCCGCCGAACCCCGCGCAGCCAAGGCCGGCATCCGGCTCTCGATGGATCTTCCCGAAGCCCTGGAAGCCCGCGTGGATTCATCCCGGCTGGCACAGGTGCTGGACAACCTGGTCTCGAATGCCATCAAGTACTCCCCCGACGGCGGGGATGTGGAAGTCGCGGCGTGGGAGGACGAGGACTTCGTCTTCTGCCGGGTGACCGACACCGGCATGGGCATGAGCGAAGAAGAACAGGCCGAGGCGTTTACCAAGTTCTTCCGTGCCGGCGGTGTGCGCAAGAGCGCCATACCCGGTGTCGGGCTGGGGCTGCCCATCAGCAAGGCCATTGTTGAAGCCCACGGTGGAACCATCACCTTGGAAAGCGTGCCCGGGCGGGGAACCACCTTTACAGTGAAGATGCCCGCCTAGCACTCAGCGCTTAGCGGGGGTACCGCCCACCAACCCGGACTCACGACGACGGCCGAACAGGAAATAGCTGACCGGGCCGAAGAAATTGATGAAGGAAACGGCACGCCACACCGTTTTGTTGCCCCTGATCTGCGAGTCGGGCGTCCGGCCGATGCTGCGCTGGGCGGCCGTCAGCAACGCCAGGTTCAATGCCCCACTGATCAGCACAGAGACGCGCTGCCCCTTGCTCATATCCCGCCAGGACTTCTTGCCGGCCATGATGCCTCCTATCGGCGAACGGTTTACCTCTCAGGCTAGTCCGACGCCGATCGTCCCGCCACAGCCTGGCGTACTACTTCGCCCCACGACTGTTCGGCGAGGTCGGCCACGGCTGCGAGGATTTCCGACGGCGGCAAGGACAGGTCAAGCGGGTACTCCACGATGTCGATGTCCGTGTTCAGGATGCGCCGCAGCTTCACTTCCCCTCCACCGGCATAAACCAGCCAGGCAGTGGGGACGCGAAGGGCCGTGCAATACGCCAGCAACTGGTAGTGGTCCGCACTGAGCGAAGCCCCGGCGTCCGAGGCTGCCTTGTATTTGGAGTCGTACACCACCACGGGGCGGCCACCGAGGAAGTGCACGGCATCCGGACGAACGGTCAAACGGTCGGAGTCCCGGACGGCTTCGTTCAGGAGTGCGCCGTACTGCAGGCGCATCTCGCCCGGATGGGCGCTCATGGCACTCCGGAGTGCCGTCCCTACGAATTCCTCGAAGACCTGCCCCATGTCCACAACGAACGACGCCGTCCGCTGCTTTCCCTGGCCCGCTTCAGCCGAGGCATTGCGCAGGATGACTTCAGCCAGCCTGAGCGCTGCGTGAAAACGTAGGTTCATCCGGCCGGCCCGCCACGGCGGCAGCGGGGCGCCCGGCTGAAGCCGGGTCACGGCGTCGAGCTTTCCCTTGAGCTGCCGCAGGCGGCTCAGGACGTCGGGCCGGACCCCGGGCACCTGGCCCATGCGTTCCAGGGCAGCGCGAAGAATGCGGTTCTCGGCGATGTCCTCGGTGAATTCGTCGTAGGAGACCTCAAGCGGAACCATCATTCCGGGTCGTCGGGAGATCTGGTCAGAGATGCGGATCCGGCCCTTGACGGTCCGCAGCGACTCCTCGACGGTGAGATAACCCTGCAGGACTCCGCGGCTCAGGGCTTTCTCTGCCAGCTGGGCCAGTGATTCAGCGAGCGCACTCCACAGGTCCGGGTGCTCCACAGCTTCCACGGAATGGTCCCGGAAGCCTTGCTCGCCGGCGTAGCTCAGGAGGAACAGCAGGCGGTTCAGGCCCAGGCGGTCCTTGGGCCTGACTTCCAGCTGAACCGTGGCAGTCCGTACCGAGCCCACCTTTCCCACTGGCTCGATCCGGTACAGCCCCATGCCCATGGGTGAGGCCTTGGCCAGCCCACTGGTGTTGATGAAGGCCGCGGATTCAGGATCGAGTTTGTCCACCACCCCACCGGAGAGCTCGTCCATGACGATGTGCCGGGGCCCTGTGGGGGCGGTCCGGGCACTGGATGGCGCCCTGGCCGGCCTCGGGGGGATGGCGTTAGCGGTCGCCAAGACGTCCCAGCAACTGGTCCAGGCCGAAGCGCTCTTCCAACTGGGCGCGGTTCAGTTGCCCGTGGTAGTGCTCCTCAAGCAACGGCATGAGCTCGTACTTCCAGATGCGTCGAAGACCGGTGGGGTTCTGGGCTGCGTTCTTCATGAAGTACGACGGTCCGATCATCAGGTCCCGGTCCCAATCGTCGATGGCGTTGTTGAGGGCATCCAGCAGGTCCGCGTTGAGCGTGTCCAGCCCGCGGGCTTCGAGGAAGCGGCGCAGCGAGCCGCGGACGGGCTCCACCTTGGGGTGCAGTTCAATGAACGCGAAACGGCGGCGGATGGCGGCGTCCATCATGGCGATGGAGCGGTCCGCGGTGTTCATGGTGCCAATGATGTAGAGGTTGTCCGGCAGGCTGAAGGGTTCGTTGGGGCTGTACTGCAGGTAGATGCGGTCGTCCCGGTATTCCAGCAGGAAGTAGAGCTCGCCGAACACCTTGGCCAGGTTGGCGCGGTTCATTTCGTCGATGATCAGGAAGTACGGCTTGTGCGCGTTCTCCGGCTTGGCCGCTTCCTCCGCGAGGCGCCGCAAGGGTCCAGCCACCAGCTTGAAGGAGACCTGGCCGTCGTCGGTCTTGTCCGGCCGGTACCCCTCAAAGAAGTCCTCGTAGGCGTACGAAGGGTGGAATTGCACCAGCTTCACGCGTTCGTCTGTGTGGTCACCTGCCAGCTCAGCGGCCAGGTGCTTGGCGAGGTAGGTCTTGCCGGTGCCCGGAGGACCGTACAGGACCAGCTGGCGGTTCTCTTCGAGCAGTTCAGCGATTTCCTGCAGCGGTTCCAGGTCCATGTGCAGCGATGCTGCGAACTCTTCAGTCAGTGGCCGGAAACCCTGCTGGACAACCTCGACGACGGCGGTGGGCGGCGCTTCGTCCTCGCCATCGGTTTCGGCCTCCACCGGGAGCAGTTCCTGCAGGGCCTGGATAACCCTGGTGACATCGACCAGGATGCCCGGTGTGGACAGCTGCCGCTGGGCGTGGCGCGGAAGTTCGGGGATGGCGTAGCTGTCATCGAACCACCGGACCTTGCGCCGGATGCGGCGGTTGTCCTCGTGGTGCTCGGGCTCGCCCAGCACCACGCC
Source organism: Paenarthrobacter nitroguajacolicus (assembly GCF_029952445.1). Classification (GTDB taxonomy): domain Bacteria; phylum Actinomycetota; class Actinomycetes; order Actinomycetales; family Micrococcaceae; genus Arthrobacter; species Arthrobacter nitroguajacolicus_B. The sequence continues at coordinate 19,040 of NZ_JAQPPK010000032.1, forward strand.
CACCCGTACGCGGCCAGCGTGTTGGTACAGGGTGAGGTCCCCCGGTTTCATCACGGTCAGGAAGGCGAACACGGCTGTTTTGGTGTCTTCGCGTTCCACGTAACCCAGGTGTTTGTAATCCTCGTCCACGGCATGCTGGACCACGCCGGCCGTGACGCCCGCGGTAAGTGTCCGCAGGTGCTGAACGTCCAAGGTGGCCTTCTCTTCGGCAACCCAGGAGGCCAGCAGGTCAGCATTGTCGTGATGGGTCCGCAGCAGCCAGGAACGACGACCGGGATCTCCCACTTTGCGCCACTGGCTCACCAATTGGCGGGCGTACCAGTCGATGCGTTGTCCGGCTTGCTCGTCCAGGTGCAGGCGGATGCGGTGGATGTCTGCGGTGATGTCCTCATCCGTGTCACCCTTGGCACCGCCCACCAGCGAGGCAAAAGCGTCCCGGATCTCCTGGCGTTCGACGTCCGCAACCACCGGCTCGAAATAACTCGGCCAGACCAAATACTCGATGCTGCGCCGCAGGGCAGGCTGGTCTTCGGGGGTGGCGGCAGCGAGTTCGTGGAAAGCATGTGGGTCGCTCAGTGCCCTGTTGATGGTGGCCGTGCTTTGGCTGTCCACGTGGGCCACGAAACGGCACAGCCACTTCAGGTGGTCCCAGATGGTCCAGTTGAATTCGGCGGTACGGTCGCGGATCACTCCGTGGTCCGTCATGCCCTCGTACAGTTCTTCCGGAAGCTCGACAGGCGGCTCAATCCAGGACGCCGCCTCTGCCACGCGGGCTCGTTTCACCCTCAGGGACTTGACCTCGTGGGCCAGAGGCAAGGACTGCAGGAAGAGCAATTCGACGGCCAGTAGCTTCGCTTCCCGGGAGGCGTCTTCCAGGTTGTGCCGCAGGTTGGTCATCATGGGCGCCTTGGAGTCCCCGACTCCACGTTCAAGCCTCTCCAGCAACTCGGCAGCAGCATCCGCAGTCCAGGTAAGAGTACGGCCGTCCAGCGCCGAAGGTTTCCCGTGAAGCGCCGGACCGAGTACATACCAGGCTGCGTCCTCGATCTCCTTGGAGACTCCGGGGGCGCGGTCAATGGCAGGTTTCAAGGAGGGAATCACCATGCCAACTTACCTTGTTTGGTTTAACCAAGCATCTGGATATCCACAAGCTTCCCGTGCTATTGGGCCGGCCCGCGACTAGCTGCCGTCGCGGAGGTCAGCCGGCGGTTCTTCAGTCAATTCGATGGCATCAAAGCGTGCCTCGCAGCTTGGGCCCAAGGGTGCCTGCGCCATGAATCCGACGTGTACCGGCTTCTCCGTTTCCAACCGGAAGAGCCGGACGAATGACCATTGCCTGCCATCGGCCGAGGAGTGGAACGCCCATGCCGGCCCTACCCGGCTGACCCGCAGATAGACCCAGGGTGCGGTGACCACCGGCCCGTTGGAATCATCGGAGAACGTGTTGGTGACCACGCTGACCACCATCGCTTCACCCAGCGGTGAGTACTCGAAGCAGAGCTTGGCCCAGTGTTCGCTGTCCGCCCACAAACTCAGGACACCGGCGTCGAACGTTGTCCTTGGCGACGCCACCAAAACCCTCGCGGACAGCGAGAACGCGGCAGGGGCCCGGAAGCCCAACGCCGTGGCACCGTGCTGCGGTTCACCGCCCAGGGAATCATTGGTCCAATCCACGCCAGCCGCTGCCCTCAGAACCAGGGCTTCCCCGGCTTCGTCATAGCTGGCATGGCCAGTTGCCGACGTCCATTCCAAGGGAGGTAGTCCTGCAATCTCCGGTATCACGTCGGTGCTCCGTTCATCTCTGCTGCTGCTCCACGTATCCGTCCAGAACACGCTTTCAGAGAAAGCCCCCGATCTGCGGGAGGCCACACCGCTGCTAGTGCATCCCGAACTGGTACGCCGCGGGCACCGGCTCGCCGGGACACACCTCTTCCCAGAGCGCTGCGATCGCGTCCTCGCCCTCCCTCAGGTCCGGGATCTCGACGCCCTCGCGCAGTATTGCGGCTGCCTCGGCTCCATGCCCATCCCTGGCCAGTGCCAGCGCCCTGAGGAACCTCAAACGCCCGACGGCGGCGCCTTGGCTGGGTGCCGACTCCGCCAGGTCCAGCGCCATGACGGGATCACCATGCCGGATGCCCAACGTCACGGCTTCCAGGAGCAGGGCGGTGGCCGTCGAGTCGGCTTCAACACCGTTGCGCAGTTCGGCCAGGCCTTCTTCGTCTTCCCCAGCAGCCAGGAGGGCCAAGCCGAGCCCGCGATGGGCCAGGGCCTTGGTGCGTCTCCTGACACCCTTTGCCTCCAGGACCTTCAAATAATCTTCCTTCGCGCCCCCGAGGTCCTGGCGTGCGTGCTTCATGGTGGCCAGGTGGAAGGTGGCTTCGGGATTGTCCTGCGCCGCAAGCAACTCCTCCCAATCCAGTCCGGCGACGAAACCGGGCGCGCCGTCGAACGTTTTTCCCTTCAGCAGGCCAAGCCAGGGCTCCTGCTCCGCGGTAATGCTCTCGTTCACGAACGGAGTGCCGCTTTCGTCAATCCAGGGCAGGCCGGCCTTCAGCCGCCGGGCTCTCTCCACCACGCCCCAGCCGCTGCCGGGCAGGAGCATTTTCGACGGCGGGACGTCGGCGTCGATGACGGCCTGCGGCAGCATGTCCTCAAGTTCCTGGTGCGGCATCAATTCCTCGAGGTGCGCGCCCGCGTGGGCAATGGCGGCGTCCCAATCGCTCCCGTGCGACGTCCCGGGGTCCAGCTGCCCGTTGCCATACGCTTCCACCCACGCCCACTGAGCACCTGCCGGCATCGAAAGATGTTCGAACTGGGTTTGGGCGAGCCCCGCCTGGATCTCGGCGTACGGCCCCGCGCCCGGGCTCAGCCACTCCTGCCAACGTTTGCCGCCTTGGCCTTGGCCCCACACGAAGAGTTTCTTTCCGCGCAGGCGGGACGTCGAAAGCATTGCCAGCCCGTCGCCGTCGTCGTCTGCCGCCACAACCCAGCGCCGTTCCGAAGGGTGGATATCGAAGAAGTAGTCAGCCGCGTGCGGGTTGTTGACCAACCAGGTTCCGTCGTAGCCCTCGTGGTCGGTGGGCCGGACACGGGTGATGTCCGTGGCGTAGTCACTGCCGAAAGCTTCGTGGGCGGGCGCGATGACGCGTGTGCCGGCAGTCTCCGGGATCGCAGCGTTGCTCCACCAGTACATTGGGACGTCGTGGCGGTTGGGGTTCCGCAGCCTGATGGCGGCGAAAAGGACCTCCGAGTCCTCGGGAAGCCAGAGGTCGACCTGGAACACGACCTCCCGCAGCCGTTCGTACTCCCACATCCGCAAGATGTGCTTACCGCCCGGCGTGTGGACAATCGCTGAGTGCAGCGGATCGCAGCTGGTGGGCGAATGGCCGCGGGTGCCGATGTTCCATTCCAGCCCGCCCGCGAACCAGGCCTTCCGCAGCGCGATGTTGGCCAACTGGGGTGCGTTGTGGGTGTGCAGGAGTTGTTTGCCGGTGACCTTGTGGAACAGCTCCCATACGCGGCCACCCAGCGACGGGAGGACAGTGACCTTGAGCTTGGAGTTTTCAAGCACGACGGCGGGAACTTCCTTGGGTGCCGCGTCGCGGCTGTAGCCGTCCTGCATCAGATACGGGTAGACGTTGGGCACCACCCCGTAGCGGGCCGAGGCCTGGAGCTCCTCGGGCACGCCTTCGCCCACGGTGTAGGGCTGGTCGAGTTCGGCAGCCACCACGGGCAAGGGGTTCAGCGGGCCGAGGTCAGCCATGGTGAGGGCGATGGTGGTCACTGTCAGGGTTGAAGTTGATGCTTGTGCCACGCCATTTCCGATCGTGAGGAGGCTGCCAGTGTCCGGCGCCCGTCACCGGGCGGTGAAACCGTGAATCAATGGGGGTCGTCGCCAAGGTTCAGCGCGTTGATTTTTGCCTTGGCCGCCCGGACAATTTCCCGGTCAGTGACGGTATAAGCCGAGGGATCGCTGCCGTCCTGGGTACCCAGGGGAATCGTCCCCTCCCTGAGCGTGGAGACTGTCCTCTTGGCCGAAAGGTGGACGGCGGACAAGCCAGCTGCGTGCATTTCCGGGATGTCCTCCAGCGAAAGTCCCCCGCCGGCCATGATCTCCATGGCACCTCCGGCACGTTCCACCATGGTGGCCAGCGTCGCAAGGCCTGTTCCCGCCGTAGCTGCATGTCCGGAGGTGAGGACCCTGGTGAAACCCAGTTCCATGAGCTGGTCCAACGCAGCCAGAGGGTCTTCGGACTGGTCTATTGCCCGGTGGAAGGTCACTTGCGCGCCGGGCTTGGCCTCCCTTGCCGCTTCCAACAAGCGCCGAACGGTACGAAGGTCCACCGACCCATCAGGCGCCAGTGCACCTATCACCACCCCGTCGGCGCCCTGATGCAGCAGATGCCTGATCTCATGGACCATGGTGTCGACGTCCGAGGCCGAGTACAGGAAGTCGCCGGGCCTGGAGCGGATCAGTGGATGGATTTCCAAGCGACCATCCACGTGCTCCATGCTCGCCTCAAGAAGCCCCTGGCTGGGCGTTACGCCACCAAGCTCAAGGCTGCTGCAGAGTTCGACGCGATGGGCACCCTCAGCTGCGGCCACGCCTGCACCAACGGCGCTGACCACGGCGATTTCAAGTTTCATGGTGAAACTCTACGTTCCCGGAGCGTCACGCCTTATACCTTTCCAGCTTTTCCTTTTGCCCGGGAGTGAGCCTCAGGACCCGTCCGGTGGCCTCGGCGACGAAAGCCAGGTGGGTGGTGGCCTTGACGCAGTCTTCCCGGGTCACGGGATCCTTGATGACGTAGTGGAGATCGAAGCTGGCCCCCTTGATGGCGCCCACCCAGATCTCCACCACAGCTGGAATGTTGCGGTAGTCCAAAGTCCGGACATACCTGACCTTGTGTTCCACAACCAGGGTCATGGTGCCCTCCTCAACATCGTTGAAGAGCGCGGCAGGTGGTTCGACGCCGGGAAGCCCCGCACCGCGAGGCGGCCCGAAGGCTGCGATGCGGGCTTCCTCGAGAATGCGCACTATCTGGACATTGTTGATATGCCCGTAGGCATCCATGTCACCCCAGCGCATGGGCACCAGGACCTCAATGCGCCGGGGTTCGACAGTATCCTTCAGCAACTCCGTACTCAGCTGTGCACCGCCGTCGAGTCATCCACAGCGGCTTCTTCCTCCCCAGCGAACTGGGACATGTACAAGCGGTAGTACGCACCTTCAAGGGCGAGCAGCTGAGCGTGGTTGCCCTGCTCCACGATCTGGCCGTTCTCCATCACGAGGATGGTATCGGCGTCGCGGATGGTGGACAGGCGGTGGGCAATAACGAAGCTTGTCCGGTCCGTGCGGAGTGCTGCCATAGCCTTCTGCAACAACAGTTCCGTACGGGTGTCGACCGAGCTTGTGGCTTCGTCGAGGATCAACAAGGAGGGATCGGACACGAACGCGCGGGCGATGGTGATGAGCTGCTTCTCACCGGCGCTGACGTTGTTGCCTTCTTCATCGATGATCGTTTGGTAGCCGTCCGGCAGGGCACGGACGAAGCGGTCCACGTATGTGGCCTTGGCTGCTTCCATGATCTGCTCTTCCGTGGCGTCCAGCTTGCCGTACTTGATGTTGTCGTAGATGGTGCCGCCGAAGAGCCAGGCGTCCTGGAGCACCATGCCCACCTTGGACCGGAGTTCGGAACGGGTGAGGTCCTTGATGTCCACGCCGTCCAGGGTGATCCGGCCGGAATTGAGCTCGTAGAACCGCATCACCAGGTTCACCAGGGTGGTCTTGCCTGCACCGGTCGGACCCACAATAGCCACGGTGTGCCCAGGCTCTGCGCTGAAGGACAAGTCTTCAATCAGCGGCTTGTCCTCGACGTAGCTGAACGAGACGTGCTCGAACTCAACATGGCCGTCCGTCTTGGCAGGAAGGTGACGGGTACCGTTCTCTTCAATCTCTTCCTCGGCGTCCAGGAATTCGAAGACGCGCTCCGCGGAGGCAACACCGGACTGCAGCATGTTGGCCATGCCGGCGATCTGGCCCAGTGGTTGGGTGAACTCGCGCGAGTACTGGATGAACGCAGTGGCATCGCCCAGGCTCATGGAACCGGAGGCAACCCGCAGGCCGCCCACCACGGCGATCCCGACGTAGGACAGGTAGGACACGAAGTTCATGGCCGGGAAGATCACGCCTGAGACGAACTGTGCGCCGAAGGACGCTTTGTAGAGTTCCTCGTTCTTCTCGTCGAAACGCGTCAGCATGTCAGCGTCGCGGCCAAACACCTTCACGAGGTCGTGACCGGAGAACGATTCCTCAATCTGCCCGTTCAGGGCGCCTGTGTTCTTCCACTGTGCGGAGAACAGCTTCTGGCTGCGCGCACCGATGACACCGGCGACAACCCCCGAGAGCGGCAATGCGATCAACGCAATGAGCGCCAACTCCCAGGACACGATGAACATCATCACCGTGATGCCCAGGACCGTGAGAACGGAACTGACCAGTTGGGAGAAGGCCTGCTGGAGGCCCTGCTGGACGTTGTCGACGTCGTTGGTGACACGGGACAGGATGTCGCCGCGCTGCCGGGTGTCGAAGTAGTTCAACGGGAGCCTGTTGAGCTTGGCCTGGACGTCGTTGCGAAGTTTCTTGATGACCCGCATGACGATCCTGTTGAGCAACCAACCTTGTGCCCACAGGAAGATGTTCGCCACGAAGTACATCAGGAGCACTATGGAAATCAGGAACGTCAGCTTGGAGAAGTTGATCCCGTTGGTGAGCTCCATCTTGGAGACCATGTCGGCAAAGTTTCCCTGGCCCTGCTGGCGCATGAGTTCCACGAACTGTTCCTGCGATACACCCGGGGGAATCTGCTTGCCCATGACGCCGCCGAAAATAACGTCCATGGCGCTGCCCAAAACCTTGGGCGCAATCACGTTCAGGACAACGGAGACAATTACAAGGCCGATCACGATGAACACGCCGACGCGTTCAGGCTTCAGCAGGCCCATGAGCCGCTTGGCGGAAGGCCAGAATTCCTTTGCCTTTTTCGCAGGAACATCCCCGAACATGCCGCCGTCGGCTTCGGAAGGAACGTACTCTTCCTCAACGAAGTCGTCGTCGTCCAGTGCTTCGGTTGCAACCTCAGCCGCAGCGGCTGCCTTGGCATTCTTGGCGGCCTCTGCCTTGGCAGCCCAGCCACGCTTCTTTTGCTGGTTCTGCTCGCTCATGCCACTTCCTCCACGCTCAGCTGGGATTCGACGATTTCCTGGTACGTGGGTGACGTCTCCAGCAATTCGTCGTGGGTTCCCCGGTCAACAATGCGGCCGTTGTCCAGCACCAGGATCTCGTCTGCGTCCGCAATCGTAGAGACGCGCTGGGCCACGATAATGACCGTCGCATCCTTGGTCTTGCCCTTGAGGGCTTTTCGGAGCCTGGCGTCTGTTGCGACATCAAGCGCCGAGAAAGAATCGTCGAACAGGTACACGTTCGGCTTGGTCACCAAGGCCCTGGCGATGGAGAGCCTCTGGCGCTGTCCGCCGGAAACGTTGGTTCCGCCCTGGGCAATCCGCCGGTTGAGGCCGGAGGACTTCTCTTCCACGAAGCCCTTTGCCTGGGCAGTCTCCAAGGCCTCCCAGAGTTCCTCGTCCGTGGCATCGGGCTTGCCGAAGCGCAGGTTGTGCTCGATGGTGCCGGAGAACAAGTACGGCTTCTGGGGAACAGCCGAGACGCGGCTGGTGATTTCCGAGGAGTCCATTTCGGTGACCGGCACGCCGTCGAGCAGGACCTCACCCGAGGCGACGTCGTAAAGCCGCGGCAGCAGGGAGACCAGGGTGGTCTTGCCCGCACCGGTGGAACCAATGATGGCGAGGGTCTTTCCTGGCTCGGCGGTGAAGGAAATGTTGCTCAGCACCGGCGCCTCGGCACCCGGGTACTTGAAGGTCACGTCACGGAACTCCACGCGGCCCTTCTTCTCAGCGGGCACCACCGGCGAGGAAGGGTTGTGGATGGAAGGCTCAACGTCCAGGACCTCGCCAATACGGTCTGCACACACGGAGGCCCGCGGGATCATCATTGCCATGAACGTGCCCATCATGACGGCCATGAGGATTTGCAGGAGATACTGCAGGAATGCCGTCAGGGCCCCCACCTGCATGTCGCCCGAATCAACGCGCTGTCCACCGAACCAGAGCACGGCGGCCGTGGACAGGTGCAGGATCATGCCAATGGCAGGGAACATCAGGACAAAGAGGTTGCCGATCTTGACCGACACGGCAGTGAGGTCCTGGTTGGCGTCACCAAAACGCTTTGCCTCGTGGGGCTCGCGGACAAACGCGCGGACCACCCGGATGCCGATGATCTGCTCACGCAGCACTCCGTTAATGGCATCGATCTTGGTCTGCATGGAACGGAACAAAGGCATCAGGCGGACCACGAGGTAACCCACCACTGCCACCAGGACAGGAACGGACACCCATACAAGCCACGACAGGCTGAGGTCTTCGCGGAGAGCCATGATGATGCCACCGACGCACATGATGGGCGTGGAAACCATGAAGTTCAGGCCCATCAGCACAAGCATCTGTACCTGCTGGACATCGTTGGTGCCGCGGGTAATCAGGGTGGGGGCGCCAAAGCGGTTAACGTCCTGGGCGGAAAAGCTGCTGACTTGCCGGAACACGCTGCGGCGGAGGTCGCGGCCAATGGCCATGGCAACCCGCGCGCCGAAGTACACGGCAATGATGGCGGCAAGCACCTGTCCAAGGGCAACTGCGAGCATGAGCGCACCGGTTTGCCAGATGAAATCGGTGTCGCCGCGGGAAACTCCCTCATCGATGATTTTGGCGTTGAGGCTGGGAAGGTAGAGCGTGGCGATGGTGGACGCCAGCTGAAAAATCAGCACGGCCACAATCTGCGGCAAATACGGCTTGGAGTAGCGCCGTATAAGGGTGACAAGCATGCCCACGGTCCTTAGAAAGAGTGCGTTAATGTGATGTAAAGAAGTTTGGCAGCAGGGGCTGACAGTATTAGCCTCCCCACTCTACGAAATCCTTTGCCCCCGCGAAACAACTTCGGGAAAAGATCATCCCAGCGGAGTAGTTGCCGTGTTGAGGCTGCCTCCGGAGGAGCAGGTCCGCTGCGCAGCAGAGACAACACACCACAACAAAAGCGCCGGCTGGAATCCCAGCCGGCGCCCTTGATTACAATCCGCGTGTACTAGCCTGCGTGCTTGCCGTGGTCCGAACGTGCTTCGATGCCTTGGACAAGCAGCAACGCCATACGTTCCTGCTGCCGGCGTTCGCGCTTGAGTTGCTTGCGGAGAGCAGTCAATTCCTCCGCAGTAGCGGCCTGTTGTTGCGCGATGCTCTGCTGTTCGCGCAGGCGTGCCTGCAGTTCAACGTTGGCCCGGCTGAGCTGGAGCTGCTGTTCGGCCAGAACGTACTGGGTACGCGTCAGCTGTTCCTGCACTTCCTTCACGTCAGAAGCTGCGTGGGGCCGCTCCTGGGTCAGGATCCGTGCGAACTCAAGGTCAAGATCCGATCCCGGATCCTGCTTCGGAACCTGACGTTCCGCCCCGGACAGTGAGTGGTCGGCACCAAGGGGGCTGGCGCCGTCGGACGTCTTCACCCTGTCGTCGGTCTTAACTGCGTCCATGGACGCAGTGTCCAGTGACATGCCGGCTTCTCCCGAGGCTGTGGCCACGAGCTCCTTTTCCGGGGCTGCATCCAGTGTGCGGCGCAACGGGCGTTCCTTGATGAACAGGACGGCCAGGAGTGCCACCACGCTGATGATCGCTGAGATCAGGAAGATCTGGGCCGTTGCATCGCCGTAGGCTGCCCGCATGATGTCGGCGATGGGTGCGGGCATGTCCGCCAGGTCCATGCTGGCTCCGGAGCCGCCACCCTGGACAGGGATACCGGCCGCAGCCATTCCTTCAACAGCCAGGTCCTTCACATGATTGGACATGATGGCGCCAAGCACGGAAACACCGATCGCACCGCCCACTGAGCGGAAGAACGCCACGGAGGCACTCGCCGTTCCGATGTCCTTGGCCTGCACCGTGTTCTGCACTGCCAGCACCAGGTTCTGCATCAGCATGCCCAAGCCAAGGCCGAACACGCCGGTGTAGATGGCCACGATCCACAGCTCAGTGGTGTGGTCCATGGTCCCGGCGAAGGCGAGTCCACCAATGAGGAGGACCGAGCCGGCAATCAGGAACCGCTTCCACTTTCCAAAGCGGCTGATCAGGATACCCGAGGCCACCGAACCGATGAGGTTGCCGGCGATCATGGGCAGGGTCAGCAGGCCGGCCTCGGTAGGCGTGGCGCCACGGGCCACCTGGAAGTACTGGCCCAGGAAGGTGGAGGATCCGAACATCGCAATACCGACGGCGATCGAGGCCACGATGGCCAGTGCGGTGGTGCGCTCGGAAATGATCTTGAGCGGGATGATGGGCTGTGCCACCTTGGTTTCCACGAACACCAACAGCGCGAGCAGGGCCACGCCGCCGCCCACCATGAGGGCGGACTGCCAGGAGAACCAGTCGTAGTATTCAGGGTTGCCGGCGAAGGAAACCCAGATGAGGAGCAGGCTCACGCCGGAGGTCAGCAGGATGGAGCCGAGCCAGTCGATCTTTGCAGGGCGCTTGATGTGCTCGATCTTCAGGGTGATCTGCAGCAGGATGAGCGCTACGACGGCGAGCGGCACGCAAACGAAGAAGGTCCAGCGCCAGCCGAGGGGGCTGTCCACGATGAAACCACCGAGCAGCGGGCCGCCGGCTGTACCCACGGCCATGACGGCACCCATGTAACCGGAGTACTTTCCGCGGTCGCGCGGCGGAATCATGGAGCCGATGATGGCCTGCGCCAAGGCGGTGAGGCCACCCATGGCAACACCCTGGATGACGCGTGCGGTCAGCAGCAGCGGGATGGTTTCGGACAGGCCCGCCATGACCGAGCCGGCCACGAAGATGACGATGCTCAGCTGGACCAGGAGCTTCTTGTCGAAGAGGTCCGCGAGCTTGCCCCAGATGGGCGTGGTGGCAGCGTTGGCGAGCAGCGCCGCGGTGATGACCCACGCGAAGTCGGTTTGGGTGCCCTTGAGTTCGGACATGATGGTGGGCAGTGCGTTGGCGACGATCGTGCTGCTGAGGATTGCCGTGAAGAAGGCCGCGAGGAGCCCCGTGAGGGCTTCCATGATCTGTCGGTGGGTCATGGGCGCGGCAGCCTTCGCTGCGGCGCCCACCGCCTGCGGGTGTTGTACTGCTGGTGTAGCCATGCGTGGGCTCCTAAGCTGTTTGGTTTGTTGTGATGGAGCCGGCCGCCGTTGCCCGGATTGAGTCCTTGAGGGACTCTGTGAGTTTGTTGATGACCTGGGAGGCCTCGAGGGCGTCAGCCTCGCTCCAATCCGCCAGGTAATCCCGCAGTCTCACGCTGCGTTGTTCTTCGAATTCGTGCAGCTTCGCCGCGCCCCGTTCCGTCAGGGCCAGGAGTTGCGCCCTGCCGTCCGCGGGATCCGGCCGCCTGGTAACGAAGCCAAGGTCCTCCAGTTCCGCGATGTGGCGGCTTAGTACCGGAGCGCTCACGCCCAGGCGCGCAGCCAGGTGCGTGGCACGCGTCTCCCCCTCGCCGATGAACCGCATGACGCCCTGGACCGCCATTCCGACGTCGGGAACGCGGGCCATGTGGGCAGTGACCACGCAGCGCAGAGTCCGCTGGAGGTCAAAGATCTGATGCACAAGATCGGTTGCTGTGGCAGAACCGACAGACATGTAAAACACCCCTTTTTGTTTGCCTAAAGCAACTATAACCTAGATTGATTGCTTTGGGAAACTAAAGATGGTTGCCCGGGTTCTGGGAAGCTCCCGTGCCTCCCCTACTTTTCGCCGAGGGGTTAGGTCTCACCCCTTTGGGGGCACACCTAAGTGCCGAAAGCTCACCCCTCGACGCAAGGCCCTTCGTGTGGGTTTCGCCGAGGGGTTGGATCTCACCCCTTTGGGGGCACACCTAAGTGCCGAAAGCTCACCCCTCGACGCAAGGCCCTTCGTGTGGGTTTCGCCGAGGGGTTAGGTCTCACCCCTTTGGGGGCACACCTAAGTGCCGGAAGCTCACCCCTCGACGCAAGGCCCTTCGTGTGGTTTCGCCGAGGGGTTGGATCTCACCCCTTTGGGGGCACACCTAAGTGCCGTAAGCTCACCCCTCGACGCAAGTCACCTAAGTGCCGGAAGCTCACCCTTTGGGGCAAAGTCTCAAGCCTCCTGGCGGGTCAGCTCACGGGCCGCCGAGATGACTTCTTCCACCCGGCGCGGGCGGCTAACGCCGGGCGCAACAACGGCGACGAGTTCGTTCAACGGCAACTTGTCCTCGATCGGCACCAGGGCAACGCGCGCTCCCGTGTACAGGGACTCGATTCCCGGCCATACGTTCGTCACCGAATACGCCCGGCCGCTCGCCACGATGCCGCGGATGGTCTGCGCCACAACGCTCCGCCAGCGCACCTTTCGTTCGATGCCCGCCGAATGGAACATCGCGATGACACGCTCCGCGCTGGGCGGTACGTCGAACAGGACCACCTCTTCATGAGCGAGATCGGCGAACCGCAGGGAAGCGCGGTGGGCCAGCGGATGGTCCGCGGCCAGCATGAACTGCGGCCGCGATGCGGCCACCGTCAGGATTTCGACGCCGGGCACCGCCTGAAGTGAATAGATGAACGCAACATCCAACTCCCCCTCCCCCACGGCACGTTGCAACTCCTCCGCATTTCCTTCCACGAAATCAAGCTCCACCTCCGGCCACCGGGCAGCGAAGAGCCGGATCAATTCGGGGATCAGCCGGGGCGAGATCGCGATCATGCAGCCGATGACCACGCGGCCCCTCATGTCCTGGTGCGAGCCGCGAAGCGCACCCTGCAAGTCCGCGGCCTCGCGAAGAATCCTCCGCGCCCTCACGCCTAGTTCCACCCCGGCCGGCGTTGGTTCCACGCGCTTGGCACGTGTCCGGATCAACAGATCCAGGCCCAGGTTCTTTTCCAGTTGGGCGATGGCCATGGACGCGGCAGCCTGGGAAATATTGCTCTCGCTGGCCGCTTTGGTGAGCGAGCCGTGGTCCAGTACGGCCACGAAATACTCCAACTGCCGAAGCGTAAACTCACCCATCAGTTCTCCTTATGAACTTCTTAGAATTGATTGATTATACAAGTGACGTGGCGCGCACCACACTGGAGGAAAGCCCATTCAGTCAAAGGAGCATCCATGACGCCGACGTCATCCCTGAAGCCGCATATCGTTACGCTCGGAACGGCCGGTGGGCCACGATGGTGGGCCGCAGCCGATTCCGGCGAGCGCACCGGCATCGCCACCGCAGTGGTAGTGGGGGATGCTTTCTACCTGGTTGATTTCGGCCAGGGAGCCGGGCGCAGGCTCAGCCAGTCGGGTTTGGAACTCAAGGACCTAAGGGCCCTCTTCATCACCCACCTGCACTCCGACCACGTCTACGACCTCGCCGGACTGGGCATCTTCGGACTCTACGCACTGACGGACCGGACCGACTCACCGGTAAAAATCATTGGACCGGGCAACCGTGGCGAGCTGCCTGCGGTCTCGCCCCGCGCCGTCGTCGAACCCCAGCCGTTGGCGCCGGAAAATCCGACGCCGGGCACGCGCCAGATGTTCGAACAGCTCATGAAGGCCCACGCCACGGACCTCAACGACCGCATCCTGGACAGCCTCCGTCCCAGCCCGCTGGATATCTTCCACGCCGAAGACATCCGAATCCCTGCCGATAGCGGCTACCACCCCAACAACAACCCGACGCCGGACATGGAACCGTTCGAGGTTTACCGGGACGAACTGGTCACCGTCACTGCCATCCTGGTGGAGCACCCACCCGTGGCTCCCGCGTTTGCTTTCCGGTTCGACACCGCCGAAGGCTCCGTGACGATCTCCGGAGATACCGCCTACACACAGAACATGATCACCCTCGCCCAGGACACGGACCTCCTGCTGCACGAGGCCATCGACTTCGCCTGGGTCGAGTCGCTGTATGCGGACAAAACGGACGAGTCCAGCAGGGCTTCCCGCGACCACCACTACAAGTCCCACACCAGCGTCCGCGAGGCCGCGAAGCTCGCCGAAACCGCCGGCGCCGGCCACTTGGCCCTGCACCACCTGGTACCCGGCTCCGCTTCCGAATCCGTGTGGCAGGAAGCCGGCGAGCACTTCTCCGGGACGTTCACGGTCCCCAACGATCTCGACACCATCCCGTTCGCCCGTCAGCGCTGACGAGCCAGAACCCCAACCTGAGGAAGCACATGAGCTCAGCACCAACAGCCCCGGACACAGGCGCTGCCACCACCGCGGAAACGTCCATGAACTCCAAGGACATGCGCCGCATCCTCGCCTCCAGCTTCATTGGCAGCGCCATTGAGTACTACGACTTTGTCCTCTACGCCACGGCGGCAAGCCTGGTCTTCAACAAGGTCTTCTTCGCCAACCTCGGCCCTGGCTTCGATCTGTTCGCGTCCTTTGTCACGCTGGCCGTCGGGTACATCGCCCGGCCCGTTGGCGGACTGATCTTCGGGCACTTCGGCGACCGCTTGGGCCGCAAGAAAATGCTGGTCCTGTCCATGCTCATCATGGGACTTGGCACCACGGCGATCGGCTTGCTGCCCACCACTGCCCAGATTGGCATGGCAGCGCCGTTGGCACTGGTGGTTCTCCGGCTGGTCCAAGGCGTTGCGGTCGGTGGCGAGTGGGGTGGTGCCGCGCTCATGGCCATCGAGCACGCCCCCAAGAAACACCGCGGTTTCGCGGCCGCCTTCGCCAATGCCGGCGGTCCGGCCGGCGCCATCCTCGGCACGCTGGCCTTGTCCTTGTTCGCAGCCGTTTCCGGCAAGGACTTCCTGGTGTGGGGTTGGCGTGTGCCCTTCCTGCTCAGTGCGTTGCTCATCGTGGTCGGCATGGTGATTCGACTGAAGGTCGCCGAAACACCAGCCTTCCAGCGCCTTGAAGCCGCCGGTGAAAAGCGCCGTGTGCCATTGCTCGATGTCCTGAAGAACAACCCACGCGCCGTGGTCCTGGGCCTGTTGGCCACCACCTCGTTCTACGTTTGCCAGTCCATGACTACCGTGTGGGGCGTATCGGTGGCCGTCGAGAGCGGTGCAGACAAGAACGGCGTCCTTAACATCAAGGCGGTTGCCGCGCTGTTGACTTTGGTGATCTGCTTCTACTCCGCCCGCCTCAGCGACAGGATCGGCCGCCGTCGGGTCCTCATTGGGGCCTCCCTCCTGGGCGCCGTGTTGGTCTACCCGATCCTGCTGCTGATGAGCAACGGTGAATTGTGGGGCTTCGCGGCCGCGATCATCCTGGGCAACGGAGTGGTCCAGGGCTTCCTCTACGGCCCAATCGCCGCCTATGTTGCGGAGCAGTTCCCCACCCGGAACCGCTACACGGGAGCATCGCTGGCGTATCAAGGTGCATCGATGATCGGGGCCGGTTTCACGCCCATGATCGTGGCGGGGCTGAGCCTGGCTGCCGGTGGCGGAATCTGGCTGATAGCGGTCTTCTGGATTGCCGCCATGCTGGCCTCGGCCATTGCCGTGAAGGCCACGCCCGAAGGCACCCAGCGCGAACTCGACTGATCCCCTTAACGCAGGAAACCCCCGCACAGATGGCTGTGCGGGGGTTTCCTTGTGTCTTAGTCCAGGTGTGTCGGGCCGAACATCTTCAGCAGGGTTTCAACCACGACGACGTTGGGTCCGTCCGCTTCGAAGGACGCCTTGAGGGCGTCCCCCACTTCCTCCGGGGCAACCCGGCGGGCCGGGACGCCGAAGGACTCGGCCAGCTTGACGAAGTCCGGCCGGGCGAGCTCGGTGGCCGTGGCCTGGCCGAAAGCACCCACCATGTATTCGCGCAGGATGCCGTAACCTCCGTCGTCCACGATCAGCCAGGTGACCGGGACGTTGTGCTGCTTGGCGGTGGCCAGCTCCGAGATGGAGTACATCGACGAGCCGTCACCGGACACTGCCAACACCCGACTGGGTTTGCCCGTGGTTTCCAGGCCCACGGCCCCACCGATCGCGGCCGGGAAGCCATAACCCAGGCCACCCGCACCCTGGGCGGAGTGGAACTGGCCCTCGCGGGCGTCCCAGCAGCTCCAGCCCCAGTATGCGGAGATGGTCATGTCCCAGAACGTCTGCATGTCGGCCGGGACGGCCTCACGGATGTCCGACATGAACTTCAGTTCCTTGGCCAGGTCCTGTGACTCCAGGCGGGCCTTGACCTTGGCCAGGGATTCCTTGACCAGTTCCTCCGGCGTGGTGCCGTGCCAATCCCGCTTCGCAGCGTCCGCGGCCCCAGCAGCTGCGAGGGCCTCGTCCAGTGCGGCGAGGGCCTGGCCGGCGTCGGCACGGATGCCAAGTCCTGGCCTGTTGGACTCAAGAACCCGCGGTTCGGCGTCGATCTGGATGATCCGGCCGCGGGGTTCGAACGTGAAGTAGTTCGAGGTCACTTCGCCCAGGGACGAGCCAATGACGATCAGGACATCCGCATCCTCCAGGACATCGGTCATGTACCGGTCCTCGATCCACGACTGCAGTGACAGCTCATGGGTCCAGGGAAACGCACCGTTACCCCCGGGCGTGCAGATGACCGGGGCGCGCAGCTGCTCCGCGATCGAAAGCAGCGACTTCTCGGCCCGGCCACGGCGCGTACCGCCGCCTGCGATGATCGCCGGGCGTTCCGCCGTCGAAAGCCACTTCACGGCCTCGCGGATCAACTCGACGCGCGGCGGGTTGTCGAAAGCCTCGGCGAGGGCGTCCTCCACCGGGGGAACCATGATGGGATCCAGCAGGACGTTCTGCGGAATTTCGATCCAGACAGGACCCTGCGGGGAGGAAATCGCCTCCGTCCAAGCGTCCTGGATGGCTGAAGGGATGCCTGACGCGTGCTGGATCAGCCGCTGGCTCTTGGTGACGTTCGCGGCCGATGCCTTCTGGTCATCGAGCTGGTGCAGCATGCCCTTGCGGCGGGCGCCCAGGCCATCGAGCGGGATCTGGCTGGCCACAACCACCATGGGAACACCCGTGGCGTACGCCTCCTGCAGCCCGGCAAGGGACGTCAGCGCGCCGGGGCCGGTGGACAGGAACAGGACGCCCACCTCACCCGTGGCACGGGAGTAGCCGTCAGCGGCGAAGGCCGAGTTGTTCTCCACGCGCGAGGACACGAAGTGGAGGTTGCCGCGGCCCATGGCATCGAACAGGCCAAGCGCGTGCTGGCCAGGGATACCGAAAACGGTCTTCGCGCCAAGCGCTTCAAGGGTCTCGACGACGAGGTCCCCACCATTGCGCTGGTTGGTCCCCTTCGTGGGGGCTGCTGTGCCCGGGTCGAAATCGATCATGGCCGGTCTGCCTTCGCGAGCTCTTCAAGGCGGGCGCCGAGGGCCTGCTGGGCGTAACCGTTAGGGGCGCCGTGGCGGTCACCTTCCACGGCGTTATCCGCCATGAGGGTCACGAGTTCATAGGCAACGTGGCTGCCTGCCACACCGGTGATTTCGGCGTGGTCATAAGCCGGAGCGACCTCCACGATGTCCGCGCCTACGAGGTTCATGCCACGGAAACCGCGGATGATCTCCAGGAGCTCGCGGCTGGAGATGCCGCCGGCTTCCGGAGTGCCGGTACCGGGAGCGTGGGCCGGATCCAGGACATCGATGTCCACGGAGATGTACAGCGGACGGTTGCCGATGCGGTCGCGGATCTTGGCCACGGTCTCCAGGACGCCCTGGTAGTAGACGTCTGCGGAGGTGACGATTCCGAAGCCGAAGCGGTGGTCGTCGTCGAGGTCTTTCTTGCCGTACAGCGGACCACGGGTACCCACGTGGCTGATGGCCTCGGTGTCCAGGATGCCTTCTTCGACTGCCCTGCGGAACGGCGTACCGTGCGTGTACTCCGCGCCGAAGTAGGTGTCCCAGGTGTCCAGGTGGGCATCGAAGTGCAGCATGGCTACGGGTTCGCCGGCGCGCTCGGCCGCTGCGCGCAGGAGCGGGAGGGCGATGGTGTGGTCGCCGCCAAGGGTGACGAGCTTGCTGCCGTTTGCCGTCAGGTCCAGCGCGTTCTGCTGGATGGTCTCGATGGCCTCATTGATGTTGAACGGGTTCACTGCCATGTCGCCGGCGTCGGCAACCTGGATGTTCTCGAACGGGCTGACATCCCATGCCGGGTTGTACGGGCGCAGCAGACGGCTGGCCTCGCGCACATGGTTGGCACCGAAGCGGGCGCCGGGACGGTAGGAAACACCGGAATCGAAGGGGACGCCGACAACTGTGACGTCTGCCTTGGAGACCTGGTCCAGCCGGGGCAGGCGGGCGTAGGTGGCGGCACCGGCGTAGCGCGGGATACGGGATGAATCGATGGGGCCCAGGTTGCCGTTGGCCTCGATACGGAGCTCTTCCAAAGTACGCCACTCCTTGAGTGAATAGGGGATTGAATCCGGGGACTGTGACACCCATCATACACTCAAAGTTGTCTAATATGCATCACCTGTTTACAACTTCTCGACAGGGTGAGACGCCGATCACAGCGGGCGTAAAGATTCCATAAAAACCGGGGTACCGGCGTCGAACCCCGCCATACGCTCCTTTGCGGAAGCAGTACCGTGCTGCGCGAAAGGACACCGTGACCACCCTGTCGAGGCCTCCGGCCGATCCGGCCAACCGGCCAAAGAATTCCTTCAAGCTCAAACCCTGGCTGCTGGAAGGAATGCCGGACACCTCAGGCAAGCGGCAAGGCCCACACGGCCGTCCCTCGGATTCCCACAAGCCGCAGGCCTGGTGGAAGGTCATGTGCCTCACGGGCCTGGACTACTTCTCCACCCTCGGCTACCAACCAGCCATCGCCGCACTGGCGGCAGGCTTGCTGTCTCCCCTGGCCACCTTGCTTCTTGTCACGGCAACCTTGGCCGGGGCACTCCCGGTATACCGCCGGGTGGCAAGGGAAAGCCCGCGTGGCGAGGGCTCCATCTCCATGCTGGAGCGCCTCCTGCCCCGCTGGGGCGGGAAACTGTTCGTCCTGGCGTTGCTTGGCTTCGCCGCCACAGACTTCATGATCACCATTACATTGTCCGCGGCCGACGCTACCGCCCACCTCATCGAGAACCCGTTCGCGCCGGAGTTCCTTGAAGGCCAGCAGGTGGTTATCACGCTCGCTTTGATCGCGGGCCTCGGCATCGTCTTCTTGCGCGGGTTCAAGGAAGCGATCAACGTCGCAGTGGTCCTGGTAGGCGCCTTCCTCCTGCTCAACCTCGTGGTCATCGCCGTATCGATCGGACACGTGTTTACCGAGACGCGCGTCATTACAGACTGGTGGACCGCACTGACCACTTCCCACGGCGACCCGATCATGATGATCGCCCTGGCGCTGCTGGTGTTCCCCCGATTGGCGCTCGGCCTCTCCGGTTTCGAAACCGGCGTCGCTGTGATGCCGCAAATCAAGGGCCACCCCGCCGACACCGAGGCGAACCCCGCAGGCCGCATCAAAGGTGCGCACAAGCTCCTGACAACCGCCGCCATCATCATGAGCTCATTCCTCATTACTTCCAGCTTCACCACGGTCATGCTGATCCCGGCCGCTGAATTCCAGCCTGGCGGGAAGGCAGACGGCCGCGCACTGGCCTACCTTGCCCACAAGTTCATGGGCGATGGCTTCGGAACCGTCTATGACATCAGCACCATCGCCATCCTCTGGTTCGCCGGCGCCTCCGCCATGGCCGGCCTGTTGAACCTGGTTCCGAGATACCTGCCGCGCTACGGGATGGCACCGGCCTGGGCGCTGGCGCTCCGTCCGCTGGTCCTCGTTTTCACGGTCATCGCCTTCATCGTCACCGTCATCTTCCAGGCCGACGTCAACGCCCAGGGCGGCGCCTATGCCACCGGCGTACTGGTCCTGATCACCTCGGCATCCATCGCCGTCACGCTTTCCGCGCGCCGGAAGAAGCAACGCGGACAAGTCATCGGCTTCGGGATCATCTCACTGGTGTTCGTCTACACCACCGTGGTCAACTCCATCGAGCGCCCGGACGGCCTGAAGATTGCAGCATTGTTCATCCTGGGCATTTTGGTGGTCAGTTTCGCCTCCCGCATGCGGCGTGCCTTCGAGCTCAGGGCAACGCACATCAAAATGGACCGGAAAGCACTGGAGTTCACAGCCAACGCTGCGGAGGGACCTGTCCGGATCATCGCCCACGAACCGAAACGGTTCAGCGCCGACAGGTACAAGGAAAAGCTGGAGCATGCCCAGCAGGCCAACCACCTCCCCCTGGACTGCGACGCTGTGTTCATCGAGATCATCGTCGATGACAGCTCCGACTTCGAGCAGGAACTCCAAGTGGTGGGCAAGGAACGGCATGGGTTCAAAATCCTGGAAGTCCACAGCAACAATGTGCCTAACACCTTGGCCGCGGTACTCCTCCATATCCGCGATGTCACCGGCTTCATGCCGCACATCTACTTCCGATGGACCGAGGGAAACCCGATTTCCAACCTGAGCAGGTTCCTGTTCTTTGGTGAAGGGGAGATCGCGCCAGTGACCCGCGAGGTTCTCCGGGAAGCCGAGCCGGACATCACCCGCCGGCCATGGGTGCACGTGGGTTAGCCACCCCCACCGAGATGGCAGTTAATGCCAATGTTCCGCGCATTGGCATTAACTGCCAAGTCGCGGCGGGCTACCGGCTCGCCGCGGGTACCAGCACCCAGAGCACTTCAACGGTCTCGTCCGTCGGGTTGATCCAGGTGTGGGGTTCACGGCCGGGGAAAGAGAGAGTGTCCCCCTCTTCGAGGTCGTACTCCTCATTGGTCAGGATGAGCTTGATCCGCCCTTTGACCACGTGCAGCACATCGACGTCGCAGTCCACCGCGTAAAGCTCGTTTTCGCCGCGCCCGCGGGGCTCGATGGTTGCCTGGAGTATCTGAAGGCGCCGCTCCGAACGGGCAGTAAGCAAGCGCTCCACAATGCCCTGGCCACCCAGGGAAATCCGGGGCCCGTCGTCGCGCCTTGTCAGATGGGTTTCCGGAGCCGCGAACAAATCACCCACGGAGACGGAAAGTACCTGGCACAACGTCACCAGGGAAGCCACCGACGGCGATGTCAGGTCGCGCTCCACGCGGCTCAGGAAGCCTTTTGTCAAACCGGTCGCGTCAGCCACTTGCTCGATGGTGAGGCGCTGCGCCTGCCGGGCTGCGCGGATTCTGGAACCGATTGCAACGGGAACATTGCTCGGTTCAACGGGTAGAGCCTTCATTCACGAACCTTTCAGGCCTGTCATGTGGCCCTGTCATTGGAGCAATAGTAGCCGGGAGCCACGCCAACAGGGCCACTGTCGACGTAACCAAGTCAAAAGGATCTTGACTGTTACTCCGATCACAACATATCCTCATAGGCAACAAGTGTTGTCTGTGAGGCACACAACACATCCCCAATCTCCAATCCAATCTCCAATCATCCGCACAGAGACTTCGACGCATCGCAGGAGTATCGTCGAAAACCCCAACCTCCGTGCATCAGCTCCAAGGACCGTTCATGGAATCTTCGGCTATTAATATCGCAATCGTGGTGGTGTACCTGCTCGCCATGCTGGCATTCGGCTGGTGGGGCAAGTCCCGCACCAAGAACAACAGCGACTTCCTGGTGGCCGGCCGCCGCCTGGGACCCTTCCTTTACACCGGCACCATGGCCGCGGTTGTCCTCGGTGGCGCGTCCACCGTGGGCGGCGTGGGCCTTGGCTACAAGTTCGGCATCTCGGGCATGTGGCTTGTGGTCGCGATCGGCTCAGGCGTGCTGCTGCTCAGCCTCCTGTTCGCCGGCACCATCCAGCGCCTGAAGATCTACACGGTCTCCCAAATGCTGAGCCTTCGCTACGGCAGCAAGGCCACGCAGACCTCCGGCATCGTCATGCTCGCCTACACCCTGATGCTGTGTGCGACGTCCACCGGCGCCTACGCCACCATCTTCGTGGTGCTCTTCGATTGGGAGCGCTGGATGGCCATCGCCGTCGGCGGTGCCATCGTGCTTGTCTACTCCACCATCGGCGGCATGTGGTCCATCACCCTGGCTGATCAGGTGCAGTTCATCATCAAGACCGTGGGCATCTTCTTCCTCATGCTCCCGTTTGCGCTGAACGCAGCCGGCGGCATGGACGGCATCCGTTCGCGGCTTGAGGACAGCTTCTTCCAGATCGATGGCATCGGCACGCAGACCATCATCACGTACTTCGTGGTCTACACCCTTGGCCTGCTGATCGGTCAGGACATCTGGCAGCGCGTCTTCACCGCCAAGACCCCCACCGTTGCCCGTTGGGGAGGCGCCACCGCCGGCGTCTACTGCATCCTCTACGGCATCGCCGGCGCGCTGATCGGCCTTGCTGCCCGCGTCGCCCTCCCGGACATCGACGTCGCCAACCTCGGCAAGGATGTTGTGTACGCAGAAGTTGCAACCCACATCCTCCCTGTCGGCATCGGCGGCCTGGTCATGGCCGCTGCTGTGGCAGCAATGATGTCCACCGCTTCGGGCGCCCTGATCGCCGCCGCTACGGTGGCACGCGCCGACGTCGTCCCGTTCGTGGCCAGCTGGTTCGGCAAGACCATCAACACCGATGACACGGAAAACCCTGAGCACGACGTCAAGGCAAACCGCTACTGGGTTCTGGGCCTGGGCATCGTTGCCGTGCTGATTTCGATGGCTGCACAGGACGTGGTTGTGGCCCTGACCATCGCTTACGACATCCTGGTGGGCGGCCTCCTGGTGGCCATCCTCGGCGGCTTGGTCTGGAAGCGCGGCACAGGCATCGCCGCCGCGTGGTCCATGGCAGTTGGCTCCGTGCTGACGCTCGCCTTGCTCATCATGTACGCGGTTGGCGTCATCCCGAGCGAAGACGGCGTTTACGCCAATGAGCCCATCTACTGGGGCCTCGGCGCCTCCTTGGTGGTCTACATTGTAGTGTCCCTGCTGACCCCGCCCACGGACGCAGCAGTCCGCGAAGCCTGGGACAAGCGCGTCGCCGGCGCAATTTCGGAGGAACTGCCGCCGGAAGTCCACCCGGTTGCCAGCAACAAGTAACTGAGCAGTACCCGAGCAACACCTACCAACCGAGCAGTACCGAACAAACAGAGCAATATTCGACGGCGGTGCCGCCCCTTAGCGGGGCAGCGCCGCCGTTGCGCTATCCCGGCACGCGCAATGCCAGGCCCACTCTGCGCCCCAAAACCACTCCAACCAACGCATACCAGGCCCCACATCGCGAGGGGATCCTGGGGTAAGGTGGTCCCAGCTTCAAGAGATGTGGCGCCAAGCTCCGACTGGCCATGCACCAACCCCATGTTCACGGGTGGTTCGGATGAGGAAGCGGCCCGTCCCGGACCTGAGACAACCGAGCGGGCAAGAGCACTCTCCACAGGAGCAGCCCCTTGCCGTATCAGAGCGAGTCGATCCACAGCGATGCCAGCCAGGCCCGCAGCAACCAAAACCACAGCACCCAGGCCCACAGCACCCCGGCCGAAGCCGGCGCCGGGACCGTCACGGTGATCCCCGCCGTCGACCTTTACCTGGGCACGGTGACCATAGCGGCCCGGAACAAGACCTTTCGTCTGAGGCATCCCGAAGCGCAACTGATCGCCCGTGCGCTGGCACAGGCCGTACGCCCCTCAACGTGGTGCGAGGCGTCGAGGACCCTGACTGTCACCGTTGCCGCGGTGGGCAAGCGGCATGGCCGGCCGCAGCCCTTCACGTTCGGCTCAGGCACGTTCGGCTCAGACTAGAGTTCTTCGTCCTCGCCCCGGAACTCCTCGGTTTCGTCGATCGGCACCACCCGTTCGTCGTCCTCGGGGGCATCCACTTCCTCCACCCAGGGTTCGTCTACTTCCTGGTCCTCGGCGTAGTCGAAGGCCGGGTCCGACTCGATGGTTGTCCGTTCGGGATGGTTGGGGTGTGATTCGGTGGTGTCCATGTTGCTACCTCCGTCTCGTGGGCCCGCTGGAGCCCTGTGACCAAATACGGGGAGACCCCGCGCCTGTTCTTCCATCTGAGCACCGGCCCCGGCGAGGGTCAAGGAGGCCCCGGAATTAAGGTGCACCGAACATTCCGACTAAGGAATACCGGCCAAAAATCCCCGTGAATAAGCGGTAGTGTGGGCAGTGCAATGGGGCCGCAACTACCCCAACAAGCACAGGAGATAAAGTGCAGATGCACCAGGAATCCCACAGTTCGTCGAGCCCCGCTCCGGACCCCACCCCCGAATCCGCAGCACTCCCTGAGGCTGGCACACCGTCGGCCTCGGACATCCGGCGCTGGCGGCAATACCTGGCCGACGAACGGGCCGAAGCCGCTGTCTACCGCGAACTGGCCCAGCGCCGCGACGGGGAGGAACGCCAGATCCTGCTGGCCCTGGCAGAAGCAGAGGGCCGGCACGAGGCACATTGGCTCAAACTCCTCGGAGAGCACGCCGGCATGCCGAAGGCGGCCTCGGCGCGCAGCCAGTTCCTCGGATTCCTGGCCCGCAACTTCGGGTCCGTCTTTGTCCTTGCCCTGGCCCAGCGTGCAGAGGGCCGCTCCCCTTACGGCACCGAGCCCGCGGCAACCCCGGCGATGGTGGCCGATGAACAGATCCATGAGGAGGTCGTCCGGGGCCTGGCAACCCGGGGACGCAACAGGCTCTCAGGCACCTTCCGTGCGGCCGTCTTTGGCGCCAACGACGGCTTGGTCAGCAACCTTTCGCTCGTGATGGGCATGGCCGCCACCGGCGTGTCCAGCTCCGTTGTGCTGATGAGTGGCGTGGCCGGATTGCTGGCGGGCGCACTCTCCATGGGCGCCGGAGAATACGTGTCCGTCCGCTCGCAACGGGAGCTGCTCAACGCCACGCTCCCCACCCAGGCCACCCTTATGGCAGCCCCATCGCTGGACATCGACCACAACGAACTGGTCCTGGTCTACCTGGCACGCGGCATGACCCGGGAAGCCGCCGAACACCGCGCCGCCGAACGCATGGGCTTGTTCAGCTGCGACTGCGATCCCAGCCTTTCCTTGCAGCCCGAAAAACCGGCCACGGATGAGCATGAATCGGTAGGTTCGGCGTGGGGTGCTGCGATGTCGAGCTTCTGCTTCTTCGCATCCGGGGCCATCGTGCCAATCCTCCCCTTTATCTTCGGAATGACGGGTGTGGCGGCCCTCCTGGTGGCCGGTGTGCTGGTGGGTATCGCACTTCTGGCGACCGGCGCCGTCGTGGGCTTGTTGTCCGGGACTTCACCGCTCAGCCGCGGCCTTCGGCAGCTGGCGATCGGGCTGGGCGCAGCGGCTGCCACCTACGGGCTTGGATTGCTGTTCGGCGCAGCGATCGTCTGAGTTTGGAAGGCTCCGCCGCGAGACCGTAATGTTGGTTCGTCCTCCGCGCTGCCCTGCGTGACCAAGGGCAATAGGAATGGAGAACCGTGGACTCGCAGCGGGAAGCAACGCATAGGCCAAAGCACCGCAGCACGGGCACCGGCCGGCGCGTTTTCGGTGGACTGATCATGGCGACGGTCGCCGTAGTGGTGGCCATCCTCGTGGGCGGATTCCTGAACGGCGATCCCCGCATCACGGCATTGTTCCCAGGCGTAAGCGTCCCTGGCGGCCCCCAACTCGGGAAGATCCAACCCACTGCGGCGCGAGTTCCCGACGCGCCACCTCCCGGACTCGAGGAGGCAGACGCTCCGCTGGTCTCGGCCGCAGTGCCAGGCACCACCAGCGATTCGTACAAGTTCCTGGCGACCAACGACGACGGCACTCCCGTGGGCTACTCCCCATGCCGCCCGCTGCACTACGTAGTGAACAACGCCAGCGCGCCCGAAGGTACCGATGCCCTCCTTGCGAAGGCCATCGCCAACATCTCGGCGGCCTCGGGCATCCAGTTCGTCAACGACGGAACAAGCGACGAACAGCCCGCAGACCGTCGTGAGCCCTATCAACCGAGCCGCTACGGCGACCGGTGGGCTCCGCTGCTCATCTCATGGACCACCCCCGAAGTAGCTCCGGCCCTTCAAGGGACGGTCATCGGCACCGGCGGCAGCACCACGTATTCCCTGGACAAAAGACCCATGAGCTACGTCACCGGGAGCCTTGAACTCGACACACCCCAAGTGGCAGAACTCCTCTCCGACCCGGGCGGGGCAGACTATGTCCTTGCCGTCATGCAGCATGAACTGGGCCATGTGATGGGGCTGGACCACGTGGACGATCCGATCCAGCTCATGTACCCGGAAATCGGCGCGCCGGACGGTCTTGCAGCCGGTGACCTGAACGGCCTCCATCTCCTGGCATCGGCCCCCTGCCGCAAGGACATCTAGCAGGTTTCCGGCAGCTGATGATGCTGCCATGGACTCCGGACGACGCTGGACTTATGCTGTCGGATACGGCCGACGGCGGCGCCCCACCGCCCGTCCGCGGCCTCCACGTCAGGGGGTTCCATGGAACCTTATGGGTCGTCCAAGTGGCCGGACCCGGATCCTCCCCGGCCCCATTTCCTTCCGCCCGCCGCTGATCCGCCGGAACCACCTGCTCCGCGGCCGCCCATCAAGCACAGCAGCATCGCCGCCATATTGTTCTTTTTGGGCATCCTGGGCCTTGTCTGCGCCGGCGCTTTTTTCGGCGGAGAACTGCAGCAATTCCTTTACGGATCATCGGAAACCCAAAGCCAGCCGGTCCGGCCCGGGCTGGCTCCGTTCGGCCAACGGGACGATCCCCTGCCCGGCCAGGAAGAGGCCGATGCGCCCCTGGGAGCGCCACCGCCTGTGGTCCATCCCAGCAGCTCGTATAAGTTCCTGGCCGTCAAGGAAGACGGAACACCGTTGGCGTATTCACCCTGCAGGCCCATCCATTACGTAGTGAACTCGGACATCGCGCCGGCTTCCTGGCAGGCCTTGGTGGAGAGGGCCGTCCAGCAAGCCAGCTGGGCCACCGGTTTGAAGTTCATTTACGACGGGCCCAGTTCCGAGATTCCCTCCCCCAACCGATCCGGCTACCAACCGGAAAGGTATGGCGATCGCTGGGCGCCCGTGCTGATCTCCTGGAGCACACCGGAGCAGGTACCGCGCCTGACGGGGCAGACAGTGGGCCTGGGCGGAAGTTCCTCCATTGGCCTGAGCAACGGCTACAAGGCCTACGTCACCGGAACCGTATCCTTGGATGCGCCACAGTTCGCGGACATCGTGGACACGCCGAACGGGGACGAAATCGGGGTGGCAGTCATCATGCACGAATTGGGCCACCTGGTAGGCCTGGACCACGTGGACGATCCCCGGCAGCTCATGTTCGGCCAGGCGTCCTGGGTCCGGCAGTACGCTGCGGGCGACCTCACGGGCCTGGCAAAGCTCGGCGCGGGTCCGTGCAGCAAGGACTTCTGACTTCCTTTGCTTCTTTGTCAGCCAGCCAGGACCGCGAGCGCGTCCTCCACGCTGTCCACCAGGAAGATCCGGTCCGCCATGGGCTTTCCCGCAGCGAGGCTTTGCAGCATGGGCCAGGCAGGGAAGGTCCGTTCCCAGTGCTCCCGACCCACGAGCACCATGGGGGTGATGGTTTCGGGTGCGCCGTAGTAGTTCTCGCAGGCGTCCTGGAAAACTTCCTGCACCGTTCCGGCAGCACCTGGCAGGAACACGATTCCACCGTTGCATAGCTCCAGGAGGATGGCTTCCCGGATGGCGTTGGCGAAGTACTTGGCAATGTGGGTGGCGAACAGGTTTGGCGGTTCATGCCCATAGAACCATGTGGGAATGCCGAGCGTCGGGGTGCCGTCCGGATAACGTTCGACGACGGCCGCCGCCTGACGCGCCCAAGCCGTCACCGAGGGCCTGAACCCCGGGACTGCGGCGAGCATCGCCAGGGCCGCCTTCAGGTCGACCTCGGGCTTTCCGCTGAAATAGGCGCCCATGTTGGCCGCTTCCATGGCGCCGGGGCCCCCTCCGGTGGCGACGGCGAAGCCGGCCCGGGCGAGCAAGCTGCCCAGATGGGCGGCGTCGGCGAATTCCCTGGATCCCCGTTGGGCGGCGTGACCGCCCATGACACCTACGATCCGGCTCCCGGCGAATGCGCCTTGGTCCACTGCCTCGTCCAGGGCGTCGCCTATGGCGTGATCGTGCAGGGCGGCGGCGAGCGTGGCGTCGAGGCTTTGTCGTTGGCCGGGCAGGATGCTCCACTGGTAGACCTGCGCGTCAACGGTGGACTCGTACTCTGTGGAGGCGATGTCCGGGTAGAGCTCCCCGGGCGTATAAAGACTGCCGCGGTACGGGTCAAAGGGAACGCCCAGCAGCTTGGGGAAGATCAGCGCGCCGCGGCTTCGCAAGCTCTCCTCCACGCCGTCGTCGAAGGTGCAGCCCAGGAAGATCGCGCCCTGGGGGTCCATGGCCTTGAGCTGGCGCGAGTAGCCGCGAAGGTCCAGGGACTGGGCGTGCCAGCCGTGCATTGACGCGGCCCCGGCACTGACCAGCCGGTCGAAGTGAACTACGCTTTCGACGTCGAGTGTTCGCGGACTCGGGTTCAGCGCTGCGGAGCGGTTCATTGTTTCAGGTTACTGGCGCAGGGGCGGGCTAAGCGGTTGGGCACGGGCCCCCACCACAGTGCATCATGAAGCATGCACAGTGCAGAAGTTGCCCGTCCACGTATCGGCGTTCCCATCCGTCTGAGCAGTTCGGACAATCCGGATGCCCGGGTGGGCGAGGCCAATGAGCTCTTTACCTTCATTGTCCAGTTGCTGCGCGACGCCGGTGCGGAGACAGTGCTGCTGACTCCTGCTTCGGCGGACAGCGCCGGGCGGCTGGCCACGGAAATGCGAAGGCTCGACGGCGTGCTGCTGCCAGGTGGCGGGGACATCGATCCGAGATTCTACGGACAAGATCCCGGGGACGCACTGTACGACGTCAACCCCGAGCAGGACCATCTGGACGTGGACGTGGCCCGTGCCGCGATCGATGCCGGGCTGCCGCTGCTGGGCATTTGCCGCGGCCACCAGTTGCTGAATGTGCTGTACGGCGGCACCCTGGTCCAGGACATGGCACCGTCTGCGGTGAACCACAACGGCCTGGACCCGCACGATCCCGCGGCCAGTGAGTGGGCGTGGCATGACGTGGTGCTCACTGCTGGCTCCAAGGCGGCGGCTCTGTATGGCGGTTTGGAACCAGCAGTGAGCGCAACCGTGAAGATCGCGTCCGGACACCACCAAGCCGTGGCGAGGGTGGGCGAAGGGCTGGTGGTGACGGCCGTGGCAGAGGACGGCACAGTGGAGGCCTTGGAAGATCCATCCCGCTGGGTGGTCTCTGTCCAGTGGCACCCTGAAGCGGCGCAGGTGCCCGAGGCCGAACGGCTGGCTCCATTCAAGGCGTTCGTGGAAATCTGTCGACCCCCTACCCACGGCGGTTCCCGAGGAGTATCGTAACGCTCACCGCGTCACTGGCAGTCGGAGTGGGGCGGTGGAACCGCATAACTTAATTGTCATGACGTCCTGGGACGTCGTAAGTTTGCCGGCTGGGGGGCCCAACATCTGCTCAAAAGGAGCATGGTTGTGGACCGTCCGAAATACGTTCGTCGTCACCATCAATCCCCCCGTACCCCCTTCAAGCGACTGCTTGGAATTCTTTTGGGCTTTTCCCTGGCCCTCACCTCGTTGGCCCTCGGCCCCCTCTCACCCGCCTCGGCAGTTGTTCCGCCCTGCCCCGGGACCGGCGGCGCCATGCAAATCGTGGCACACACCGACGATGACTTGATCTTCCTGAGCCCGGATTTCATGCGGGACATACAGGCCGGTCGATGCGTGCAAACCGTCTTTACAACCGCCGGCGAGGCAGGCGAAGGCGCCACGTATTGGAAGAGCCTGGAATCGGGAATCCAAGCGAGCTACGCAAAAATGGCCGGTGTGGCCAATAGCTGGACGACGTCCGATGCCGGTGTACCGGGCCGCCCGTTGACCATGCGCACGCTTAATGGTGCCCCGAAT
This sequence comes from Paenarthrobacter nitroguajacolicus, assembly GCF_029952445.1. Classification (GTDB taxonomy): domain Bacteria; phylum Actinomycetota; class Actinomycetes; order Actinomycetales; family Micrococcaceae; genus Arthrobacter; species Arthrobacter nitroguajacolicus_B. The sequence continues at coordinate 49,030 of NZ_JAQPPK010000032.1, forward strand.
GTCTCCGTGGTGTTCATGCGTCTGCCGGACGGTTTTCCCAACGGCAAAGGCAGCGCCGCGTACAACAACCAAAGCATCCTCAAACTTTGGGACGGACGGCTTTCTTCGATCCGCCCCGTGGACAATGCGGCCACGTTCACCAAGCCACAGTTTCAAACTGCCTTGAACCGCCTGGTCGCCGATTTCCAGCCCACCACGTTCCGCACCCAGGACTGGACCGGAAATTTCAACGATCCCTACGACCACAGCGATCACTGGGCGACCGCAAAGTTCGCCCAGCTTGCCACCCGAAGCTACACCGCGCCGCATACATCCTCGGCCTATGACGCCTACGTCATCGATGAATATCCGCAGAACGTGACCGGCGCTGAACTAACAGCCAAAGTGGATACGTTTGTACGGTTCTCCGACTTCGACAAGTACATCTGCAGCAGCCCCGGTGAGGGCTGCCCGGACTCCCCCTACGACGAATGGCTTAAACGGCAGTACATCACCGCCATCGAGTGGACGGGAAACGCCGCGAAATCAGCCGGTACCACTGTCACTGCTTCGTCCCAGAAGGCCGCTGCCCAGAGCCCGGAGAAAGCACGGGACGGCTACGCATGGGGCTCTCCCATGGACGCAACGCGTGAGTGGGTTACCAATGGGGGCAAGGCAGGAAGCTGGATCCAGTACAACTTCTCCGCCGCGAACACCATCAATGCAGTGACGCTCTTCGACCGTCCGGTGACCTCCGAACAGGTCACCGGCGGCAACCTGCAGTTCTCCGATGGAAGCACGTTCCCCGTGCCGGCACTTCCCAACAACGGATCCGGGCTGACCGTGAATTTCCCCGCCAGGACCGCGAGTTCGGTTCGTTTCAACATCACCTCGGTGAGCGGCACCACCACCAACGTGGGACTGGCCGAATTCGAGGTCAGCATCACAGCGGACACCGTGGCTCCCGTAGTCACGGCAACACCACCGGGCGGTACGTATGACAACGGCCAGAAGGTCACGCTGGCCAGCAACGAGCCTGCGACCATCTACTACACGCTGGACGGAACTACGCCCACCACAGCGAGCAGCAAGTACGCCACGCCATTCACCCTGGGTGGTCCACTCACGTTGAAGTACTTCGCCGTGGACACCGCAAACAACGCGTCGGCAGTGGTAACCCAGACCTACTCCACCGGTCCGGACGTCACCAAACCCATTGTGACGGCCGATCCGCCCAGCGGCGCGTTGGCTCCGGGGACCAGCATCACCCTCACGTCCAACGAGCCGGGGTCCGTGATCAAGTACACCAACGACGGCACCGACCCGTTGTCAGCAGGCTTGGTGTACTCCACGCCGATTGTGTTCACGGGTCCTGATCCGATGACCCTCAAGTTCTTCGCGACGGACGCTGCCGGAAACGTCTCCGACGTCGTCACCCAGAGCTATAACGTCCCGCCTGATACGCGGGCACCTGTGGTCACAGCGAATCCAAGCAGCCGCGCATTGGCCAGCGGGGCAACCATCACGCTGTCCGCCGATGAACCAGGCGCAAGCATCTACTACACCACTGACGGCAGCACCCCAACGGCTACCGTGTCTGCCACCAACATCAAATATTCGACACCGATTGTCATGGGGACATCGCAGCTGAATCTGAAATACATCGGTGTGGACGCTGCGGGGAACACCTCGCCCGTTGGAACCCAGACGTACACCGTTCCCGCAGCCGGGCCGCCGTCGTCGCACGATTTCAACGGTGACGGAAAAGCGGACGTCTTGTCCTCCGATACCGCGGGCAACCTGTACCTCTACCCTGGTGATGGCGCAGGCGGACTCGGACCGCGGCAGACAGCCCTCGCGGCACCGGCATGGTCCACGGTCACCGACATGATCACCCCCGGCGACTTCAACCGGGACGGCAAACCGGACCTGCTGGCTCGGGCTGGAGACGTCCTGTGGTTCTACCCGGGTGACGGAGCCGGTAGTTTCAGCCCCCGGGTCCAGGTGAGTACCGGCTGGAGCACCTTGAGCCAATTGTTCTCCCCGGGCGACTTCAGCGGCGATGGTATCCCTGACGTCATCGCCAGGCGCAGCGGCGGCGATCTGCGGCTGTATGAAGGCACCGGCAGCGGCGGGCTCCGGACACCCACCACCATTGGAACGGGCTGGAATGTTATGAATGCAATTCTCAGCACGGGGGACTTTAATGGAGATGGTACGACGGATGTGCTGGCTAGGCGCGCGGATACAGGCGCCCTCTGGCTCTACCCCGGCGACGGAAGCCGCGGATGGCTTCAGTGGAAGCAAATCTCCGCGGGTTGGGACAACCGAACATCGATCGCAGGGCCCCGGGACCTCGACGGCGATGGCAAGAACGATGTCATCGGCCGGATCGGAGATACCCTTTGGCTCTACCCAGGCAGCGGCAGCGGGACCTTGAGTAACGTCCCACCCACCAGCCTCGGTACCGGTTGGCAGGCCATGAAATTGATTGGCTAGCCAGCCCCTTGGACCTGGCGCGGGTCGGAGTTTTCCCCCAGACTCTTCGGCTCGCGTCAGCCATGTCCAGGCTTTTCACCGTTGCTGCTAATAATGTCAGACCCGGGTGAAATGCTTTATTCATGGAAGAGATGGTGCGGTCGAGGGCACTATGGGCGGAAACGTCCCCTGCTGTCGCTGCCCTCGCTGCAGTCCGTTCCCGCCGGTGCCCGAGCTCGCCGCACTTCGTCGCTGCGGCGAACAAAGGGACGACGGCGTTCGTCACCACCTTCGACCGCTTCCATAGCGTCGGGCTGCTGAACGGACCGGGCACGTCCACCCGGACTTCGAGGACCACCGCAGCCCCGTCCTCAGATACTCCACCCGACCAGAAGGGGCTTCCCGACGCCGGAGGCGTGGCAGGGCTTCCCGACGCCAGCGGCGAGGCAGCCGCGGGTTTGGCGGAGGCTCTTGCTGACGGTGCTGAGGCCGTTGCGTTCCTGCGCTCATTCGCCGCCGCTGATGCCCGGTTGTTTGGGTTCGGGGAGGCTGCGGATTTCGCGGGCAGGGTCGAGGATCTGTCGCGGCAGTTGGAGTATGTGCAGGTGGTCGCGGCGCAGGCAGTGGAGCGGACCCGGCGCGAGGCGGTTCAGGCCGAAGCTCGGGCGGGCGGGTCTGCGCGGCGGGCCGGTTC
>NZ_JAQPPK010000033.1 GCF_029952445.1 Paenarthrobacter nitroguajacolicus
GGCACCGAAACCACCCGACGAGAGGCCCTACCCGCCTGGATCCACTATTACAATCACCACAGGCCCCACACCGCACTCGGGAACAAACCACCCGTCAGCCGGCTAACCAACCTCCCTGGGCAGTACAACTAGGTGACAGCACCTGTTCCATTGAACGCTCATTGGGACAGGTGCTGTTACCTACTTGGGTGTCCACCCGTGTTCCTCGAGCGCCCGACGGACCTTGCGTACCGCTGTTACTGCGTCGGTGGACATATGGCTCTTCGAGACCCTTACCAAGGTCCATCCTGCACGCGCAAAGTCCTCCTCCCTCTGGATGTCCCGGACAATCTGCTCCGGCCGCGAATGGCTTTCTCCTTCATATTCAACTGCGACCCGCCACCGGCGATAGCCCAGGTCAGGATGACGCACGACGCCGGGACTCAGCTCGGTGCGCACGTTGACTTCCGGTGTGGGCAGCCCAGCCCGGACAAGTGCCAGCCTAAGTCGCGTTTCCGGGGCCGAGTCGGCGCCAACGCGGGCTTGTTCCAAAGCCAAACGGGCCTTTCGGATGCCCGGTGTCCCCCAATGCCGGTCCAGCATCTCCTCGAGTTGGTCCATGGTGCAGTGGGGCGCCGTGCGGTTCTCAAACTCAGGCCTGGGGATGCGGAGCAAGTGATCCGCCACGACCGTGATCTCGTCAATGTCCATCCTTCTGGCGCAATCCAGCCACGTCCGGGCACGGCTGGTGATGTGCAGACCGTTCAGCGTGGTGATTTCGTCTTCAAAGAACTGGCCTCGATGGCCGATGACGCCCCTGCGCCGCGAGATACCCATGGTGTCCGGCCGCGAGATGTGGATCCTTGGCTCGTGGCTCCCCGGCAGGAAACCCGGAAACTCCCACAGGAGGAATGCGGTGGCATGGGAGGCGGCAGAAAAGGATGTCACGAGGGTCAACGGCCGCGTGCGGTCTGCAAGTGGGCCTTCGGCCCTTGAGCCGGGAACAAATATTTGCCGGCTCGGTGAGTCCAGGTCCCTGAAGCGCAATCGCCCCACTGTTACTCCGGCGTTGAGCGCTTCTCGTCGCGTGAAGGGTTTCGATGAAAGGTTTGCCGGCAGCGGCCGAGGGATCTTCATCAGCCCATGCTGGCAAATGACCCGAGTCCGTGGGTCGTTATCCACAGCCTCATGGCAGCGAGATGAAACTGGGTGACAGCAAACGTCGCTCTGAGCTCTCAGTGCGACGTTTGCTGTTACTTAGTTGGGTGAGGGGGAAGCTGCGGCGAGGTCGGCGAGCGTCTGAACCAGGAGTCGGCGCTCCACCACCTTGATGCGCTCGTGCAGGGTCTCCTCGGAATCCTCCGGAAGCACAGAGACGGCTTCCTGCGCGATGATGGGGCCCGTGTCCACCCCGGCGTCGGCCCAATGGACCGTGCAACCAGTCACCTTCACTCCGTACGCCATGGCGTCGCGGACACCGTGCGCGCCCGGGAAAGAAGGCAGCAGGGCAGGGTGCGTGTTGACGTACTTGCCCCCGAAAGCATCAATGAAGTCCGCGCTCACGATCCGCATGAACCCAGAGGACACCACAACGTCCGGCTTGTAGGAGAGCACCTTGTCACGCAGGGCCGCGTCCCACTCCGCACGGGTTTCGAAGGAATTGAAGTTCACCACAAATGTCTCAATACCGGCTTCGTCAGAGCGCTCCACGCCATAGGTGTCGGGGCGGTCGGCGCCCACAGCGGCGATCTCGACGTCCAGTTCACCCGACTTCACGGCGTCGATGACTGCCTGAAGATTGGAACCGGTACCGGAGACGAGGACAACAATGCGCATTGCACTAGCTTATGGGCGGCTCGCGTAGGCTGGAAAACATGAATCCCGACGTCGGTCCCGCCCCGAGCCAGCAACCTCGCTCCGAGGCCGAAAAGTCCGCCTTCGGCGTGACCCAAATCCTGTTCCGCGCTTTCCTCTTGTCGGCTTTGGGCTCGTTCTTCGTGTTCTCCCTGAATGTGAACTACGTGTGGTTGAGCGCCATTTTGACGCTGGCAGCTCTGGTGTTGGGGATCGCGGTGCTGGTGCGGACCGTCAAGTACAAGCACCCCCGGTTGATCCTTTTCGGAACGATCTCGGGCCTGGTTGTCACAGCTGTCATGTGCCTGCTCATCCTGACCACAGCGCTCTTCTTCCGGCAGGTCAGCACTTACCAGGATTGCGCCCGTGCGGCACTGACGGAATCGGCCAAGACCCAGTGCCTCACGCAACTGGAGAAGTCCATGCCGGGCTCGCTCAGGTAGCCACCCGGAACCGGGCCGACCGGAACTCAGCCCGACCGGAACCGGGCCCGACCGCTCAGGCGTGTTCGTCGTCGTACGCTGCTTCGTCAAGGTTGGCTTCGCGCAGCTTCTGGCGGCGTTCCAGCCACGGCCCCACTGCGTAGCCAATCACGACGCCGATCCCAACTTCCGCGGCCAGCCAGACTGCCGTCCACAAAGGGTGGGGTCCGATTTCCGTGAGCCGCCCAATGCCGGCAGAACCGCGTGCGATCCACGCCAGTGCGCCGCCGAGCAGGCCAGCGACGGAGCCAATGAACGCCCCCAGGAACAGGGTGGAAACGGTGGCCGTGAACCAGCGGGCCTTGATCTTGATGGAGAGCCACTCGTCAAAGTGGTTCTCGCCCTCCCGCAGGAACCACCAGCCAGCCAGAACCCCGGCAACTACCGGCAGCGCCAGGGCCATCGCTCCGAAATCGAGCTGCCCCGCGGGAAGGCTGCCGAGGATGGGTACGGCCGGAAGTGGGCCTACGGCGGTGCCCAGCGGACCCACTGTGGAGCCGATTCCCAGCGAAAAGCCTGCCCCGGAGGACCACGCCAACGCGAAAATCACCAGGTTCGGCAGGAACCCGAGCTGGGCGATCGTGAGCACAGCGCCGCCCAGGGCTCCTGCTTGCAGGCCCTCATAGACAGCGATGATGTCGGTCCAGTGCCACACAATGGTCACGGCCAAGAGCACAGCGGCCAGGCATACCGCGGCCATCGCCGCCACGAAACCGGCCTTCAACGCAGACCCCACGTACGAGCCCGCCCACCGCGAATGCTGGCTGGTCTTCGCGAGCCAGGCAACGGCGTCGACGCCGATCAGCCGGCTCCATGAGCCCGCCTCGCGTCGGGCACCAACGATCATGCCCAGGCCAAACGAGATCAGCGGTATGGCCGTGGCGAACCACAGGTTGATCACTACTTCGGGGGTGCGGCACACAAATCCGGTGGCTGCACCGAAGGCCGCGTACACAAGGAAAGCGCCAAGGAACGCCTGCCACAGCTGATCGGTGTATGAGGCGCGGGCCAGACGACGGCCTGCGCGCCACGCCAGGAGGAACGGGATGAGCGTCAAGCCCAACGGAATCAAGGACAGCAGCCCTGATCCCGGCTGCGCGGCGGTGCCGATATTCACGTGGGCAAGCTCCAGGGGAACGCCGTGAATCAGCAGCCACGCCTGGCCGGCCAGTCTCGCCAGGGAGTCCGCGTTGCGGTCTTGGAAACCGTCGGTCGCCCACACCCCGACCAGCGGAAGGACCACCACGATGGCCGAAATGAACGCTGCCTGGGCCGCCTCCAAGCCGCCCTGCAGCCAAAGGGGCATGGGGAGGCCACGGTTTCCGGTCTGATCAGCGCGCAGTTTCATCGTGATCCATCGTGCCACGAGGACCGCCGCTCCCCCGTCAGGCGCCCCTGAAATACCGCGAATTCCAGCGCTTTTTCCTGTGGGCCGCCGTAAGATGGGAGGTGTTCTCCCGGGGCAGCCCACCGCCCCCGACCGACGTTGAAGGCCCGGAAACAATCGAAGCCGGGAACTAGGAGCGGCCAATGGATAGGTGTCACAACTCATAACAGAAAGTCGTACTAGCAGCTGGTGCAGCCGCCTTTAGGATTCTTTCCAAGGCTGCACCAGCCTTCTTTTTGCCCTCGTCCCTTTCCGCCCTCACCCCACCTCCCGCCTCCCGCCGAGGGGTTAGCTCTCAACCCTTTGACGCGCCCTTTCAGTCGAAACCTCACCCCTCACCGGCACCACCCCCACCTCCCGCCGAGGGGTTAGCTCTCAACCCTTTGGGGCGCCCTTTCAGTCGAAACCTCACCCCTCGGCAATACGACCTCAACCCACCTCCCGCCGAGGGGTTAGCTCTCAACCCTTTGACGCGCCCTTTCAGTCGAAACCTCACCCCTCGGGGCACACCAAACGCTCGACGGCGGGTGGTTGGCTCGGCACCCCCGTCGAGGGGTTAGCTCTCAACCCTTTGACGCGCCGTTTCAGCCGAAACCTCACCCCTCACCGGCACCAACCCACCTCCCGCCGAGGGGTTAGCTCTCAACCCTTTGGGGCGCCCTTTCAGCCGAAACCTCACCCCTCGGGGACACACCAAACGCTCGAGCACAAATGACGCACAAATGTGCTGGACTTCCCCGCTCCAGCGGAACGAGACTGTTTACACGAGCAACCATTTGGCCTATTGGGGGTCAACCAAAGTGCGGAGCTCACACCGTCTGAAGGGACAAGGTCAATGGACGACCTCTCGGCTTTCTTTCCCCTGATTGCAGTCATTCTTGGGGTCGTTCTGGTGATCGGCTTTATTTGGCTTGCCACCAAAGCCATGTGGAAGGTGGCGGAACCGAACGAGGCGCTCATCATTTCAGGCCTGACGCGCGGAACACTGGAAAATACCGACGGCATGGACTTCAAGATCGTCACTGGCAAGGGAGCCCTGGTGATCCCTGGTCTTCAGACGGTGCGTCCCTTGGCCTTGACGTTGAACGAGACCGAACTCAAAGTTTCCTGCGTCACGTCCCAAGGCATCCAGGTGATTGTCGACGGCGTCGTGATTTACAAGATCGGCGACGCACCCCCGTTTATTGCCAATGCTGCCCGGAGGTTCCTGGGCCAGCAGCCGAAAATGGAGAGCCAGGTCTACAACGTGTTCGAAGGGCACCTGCGTTCGATCATCGGCAGCATGACCGTGGAGGAGATCATCCGCGAGCGGGACAAGCTTGCCTCGCTCGTGCGCAGTGCCAGTGGCGTGGAAATGGAAAAGCTCGGCCTGGTGGTCGACTCCCTCCAGATCAAGGACCTGCAAGACCCCACCGGGTACATCCAAAACCTCGCGAAACCGCACATTGCGCAGGTCAAAATGGAGGCCCGCATCGCCGAGGCTACCCGCAACCGGGAAGCCGCGGAGAAGGAAGCGGAAGCCGCCGCACTGATCGCGGACGCACAGAGCCTTTCGGCGATCAAACAGTCAGCCGCGCAAGCAAATGCCGAGCAGGCCCGCGCCCAGGCTGCCCAGGCCGGACCGCTGGCCGATGCCACAGCCCGCCAACAGGTGGTGGTTCAGGAGACAGAAGTTGCCAAGCTTGAGGCGGACCGGGAGGAGCAGAAACTGCAGACCACCATCCGCAAACCGGCCGACGCCAGGGCCTACGCGCAGCGAACTGACGCCGAAGCCAAGAAGGCTGCAGACATCAGCGCAGCCGAGGCTCTGGCGAAGCGCACCGAACTCGAAGCGCAGGCAAACGCCCGACGAGTTGAATTGGAGGCCCAAGCCGCCGCTGGCGCTGCCGCCGCCATGGCAGGAGCGACGCGGGTGACCGGTGAAGCGGAGGCAGCGGCGACGACGGCCCGAGGCAACGCGGCCGCCTCCGCCGTGAAGGCAAAGGCGTTGGCGGAAGCTGAAGGCATCAAGGCCCGTGGTGAAGCGCTGGAGACGAACCAGGATGCAGTTATCTCGCAACAGATCGCCGAGAACATGCCAGCCATTGTTTCTGCTGCGGCGGAGCCATTCTCAAGGATCGGGCAGCTGACGGTGCTCAACGGCGGCGAGGGATTGAACAGCATGGTCGGTGGAATTTTGTCCCAGGTGGGGAGCTTCCTGCCGTCGCTGGCTTCGGCGCTGCGCGGCAAGGAAACACCCGCTGCATCTCCACGCCAAGCTCCGGTAAAACAACCGCCGGCCCAGTCCAAGGCGCCCGATGCATAAAGGGGTTGACCGGAGCCTCACGGGCAAGATCGGCAGGGTCACCGGCACCATCGCGCCGGGCACAATCGGCGAAGTCATGCTCCCCTTCCACGGTGGTACAAGCGCGTTCTTCGCGCACCCCTTCGACAAGACCAGCACCTTCCCCGTGGGCGAAAAGGTGCTGGTGATCTACTACGAACCACCACAGACCGTGTTTGTTGAGGAGCTCCCCGAGATTTTGCGGGAGGAGGACTCGCCGAGGGGTTAGCTCTCAACTCAATAAGTCACGTATTCAGTCGAGATCTCGCCCCTCGCGCACACGCCCAAAGGATAAGCGCTCACAACTGCGGCCCGTAAATGAACTCCTTGGCATGGTTGACCGCTTTCTTGAAGGCGTCGTTGCGGAGAGTCACCTGCTCCTGGTTGGCTCCACCTCGTGGTTCCAGGAACGTGGTGGGACCAGGCCGCAGCATCCAGATGTCACCCGCGGGCGGGAGGTAGAACACCCCGAATGAACGGTGCTCGGGGTCCTCTGTCCAGATGGGGACGACGGCGATCGCGGCCCCGGTGTCCGGATTGATCCACTGCGCGCGGGGCAGGGGTTGCTCGTGGACTTCCGGGTCCAGGAACGGCGCTGTCCCTCTCCCCCAACGTTGTTCGAACCGTTCGTAGAACGCGGGAATGATGTGGTCGTCGTACGGACGCCAAGCACTCATGAATTACTCCTCGGGGTTCTCAGGTTTCCGGAAGAAGGTTCCCAGCGGGGTGGCCCGAATGAGAGCGGTGACTGCTCGCGGTTCGTCCCGGGCCGGGGTTCGTTCCTGTGTACCCGCACCTTCACGGGCGTTCCACCAGCACCAGCCGGAGATCGACGCGCCCGATCGTATGCCGCCCGCTTCCCTGGGTCCGACAAAACGACGTACGCCTGCATGATGGCGTGCAATTCCTGGAGGTCGTCCGCAGAGGTGGTGTCGCCGTCGTCGACCTTTTGGCGGGTGTCCGGGTGATGGGTCCGAAGCAGCGTGCGATAGGCGCGGGCGATCTCACGGGTCGTCGCGTCGGGAGGGACGTGGAGCGTGGCGTAGTGGTCGGGTTGCGTGTTCACTGCTGGTTCCGGTTCAGGCTGCTGATCAGGAGATGGCCCCCGGCCTGGACCGGGGGCCATCAATCGGGAGACGACGGGCGGGGACCGCTTTCATGTGCGCTAAGAAACGCTGTGACGTGGCGCGAAGCCTGCGCCCAACTATTCCGATGCGGCCGCCTCCGTTGTTCCCGGTCGCTGCCCTGCCGGTGGGCCACCCCCGGGTGGGTCTTCCGGCAGGACGGATGGGACTAGGCGTTGATTTCCTGCTTTTGCCCGCTGGAGGTGATCTCGATGCGCCGCGGCTTGGCCTTCTCGGCGACCGGGATGCGGAGCGTGAGCACGCCGGCGTCGTAGTTGGCCTGGACGCCTTCGGTGTCCAGAGTGTCACCCAGGATGAGCTGCCGGCTGAACACACCTTGCGGGCGTTCGGCGGCGATCATCTCGGTGTTCTCGCCAGCAGGCGACTTGCGTTCGGCCTTTACCGTCAGGACGTTGCGTTCGACGTCCAACTCCACCGAATCAGGACTTACACCTGGCAGATCGAAGGCAACAACGAATTGTCCGTCCTCCTGCCATGCATCCATCGGCATTCCGGCCGGGCGTGCTGTTGTGCCAAAAACCTGTTGGGCGAGCCTGTCGAATTCGCGGAACGGGTCAGTGCGCATCAGCATTTGGTTCTCACTCCTTTGGATCTTGATGCTGATTCTGTTGTTGGTACCAGCCCCCGGATCTGTGGTGGTTGGTATAGATTTTTTATAGCACTGGTGAGAGAGTGGTGCAAGTAGGTTTTGGGAAGATTTTCGGAGGTTTTGATGGCAGCTTCGGATGGCGTAACTGTTGCCGGGGAGCACGACGGCGGATTGGTCGCCGCTGCTGCCAGCGGCGGCGCGGCGGGATCCGGGGACACGGGTGTCTACGCGATCTCGGTTGCCGCTGAACTCGTGGGAACGGGACAGCAGAACATCCGGCAGTACGAGCGAAAAGGCCTGCTCACCCCTGAAAGGACCGACGGCGGCACGCGCCGCTACAGCGAAAACGACCTGACCACGCTACGCCGGATCGGGGTGTTGCTGGACGAGGGGTTGAACCTGGCCGGGGTGAAGCGGGTGCTGGAGTTGGAGGCGGCGAATCGGGGTCTGACCGAGGACAATCGTGGACTGAGTGAGCACAACGAGGAACTGCGCGCGGACAACCGTGGGCTGCGGAAGGATTTGAAGGCGGCGCGGGGCGGGACGGACTCTGAGCGATAGTCGTCGCACTGCTGCATTGCGCAGCGATCAAAGAATCGCCGTCATCCCGTTCCATCCCGTACCCACACGAGAAGGCGACGGCCACGCCATTCCCCCGCTGCCCGCATACAACCACAGCTCACCGAAGGTGTTCCGGGCCAGGATGTCCGCACGACCATCCCCGTCGAAGTCGCCCGGACCAACCAAGGAGTTCATGACGTTCCAGCCCTGCCCGATGACCCGCTGTGGCAGCCATCCGCCTGAGCCGTTGCCTGGGTAGAGCCACAGCACGCCCGAAGAGTCCCGCGCAGCAATGTCCGGGGTGCCGTCGCTGTTGAAGTCGCCGACGCCCGTCATCTCGGTCATGGTGTTCCAGCCAGTCCCCACCTGAATAGCGGGCAGCCAACCTCCGGAGCCGTTACCGCGGTACACCCACAGCACTCCGAACGTGGTTTGGGCCGCCACATCCACAAAGGTATCGCCGTCGAAATCCCCGACGGACTCGATCGCGATCATACCGGCCCAGCCCGTGCCCACCTGAACGCGGGGCAGCCAACCACTTGAACCATTGCCGGGGTAGAGCCATAGCAAGCCATCGCCATCTCGGGCAAGGACATCGCCGTTCCCGTCGCCGTTGAAATCGCCGGGAGTAAGGATTGCGGTCATGACATTCCAACCCTGCCCGACCTGAGCACGAGTCAGCCATCCACCCACGCCATCACCGGGGTAGAGCCACAGCACCCCGGAAGCCTCACGAGCCAAAAGGTCGGTATAACCGTCGCCGTTGAAGTCGTTCTTGACGGGCCGCTCCACTGCCCCGTCGATGATGCGCACGGAGGAGGTGCCATAGCTGACCACGTAAGCCCTGTTCGTGGCGGGGTTCACCGCGACGGCGACTGGTTGGCTGCCCGTGTATACGGCGTAGCTGCTCTGGCTATCCCCATCAATGATGACGGTGCCACCGCCGCCGGTGGGCACGTAGACCTTGTTACTCGTGGGATTCACTCCGATCCCACTGATAGCCGTGGCGGTACCGATGGTGGTGATTTCCGAAAAGGTTGTTCCGTCGATGATCTTTATGAAGCCGTCGGAGTCATCCCTGTCTGCAGCAACGTAAACCTTGTTGGACGCTGTGTTGACGGCCAGGATCTCCACTTTCCGCAATGATTCGATGGTTCCCGTGGTCTTGTCGGTGGCACCGTCCATCACGTGAATGTTGGCTCCGTACCTGCCCAGTGTCGTGAAGTAGATCTTGTTGGTGACCTGATTGACAGCGAGGGCTCGAACGAAGCCAGCGCCGATGATGACTTCTCCGATGACCGCGCCGCCGGCGTCCAACACCCGAATCGTTCCACCGGAAAGAACGTAAACCTTGCCGGTCACAGGATTCACAACAATGTCTTGGGCACCCCCGAACAGTGCCACGGAAGTCGTAGTGTGCGTGCCTCCATCGATGATCGTAATGCCGGTCTGTACGCCCACATAGATCTTGTTGTTTGCTTCGTTCACAGCCACGACACCCGGTTCTGCGCCGACGGGAACCGACGTCACGGCGTGGGTGGCCCCATCAACAACAGCAACGGAACCGCCGGCCCCGCTGACATAGACCTTGTTGGTCGCTGAGTTCACGTCAACGTCCACCGGCGCGTCAATCGAAGGCAACGTTCCCGCACCCGTCACACCATCGATGATTGAGACGCCTTCGGCCGAGGCAACGTACGCCTTGTTTGTCACAGGGTTCACAGCGATTGAACCAGGCATATCGCCTACAGAAACAACGTGCGTGACCGCGTCAGCAACGGCGGGCGGTACGGCCGGAGCCAAGGTGCCCAACAACAACGCCAACGCCATTCCGACGGCGGCTGACCGCACCGCCGCCCGGCGCCGGCGTCGTGTGTGTACTCGCCGAAGCGCGCGTGAATCATCCCCAGCAGCAAACATGGCAAGACCCCCCAAAGTCATGACGCCCCAGTGCGTCGATGGGCCAGAGTCTACGCGCGCACTACGACAAAATGGAGCCGTTCCCGGAAAGAGACCGGTCTTCAGAGAATCGCGGTCATGGCGTTCCAGCCGGCCCCGAACACCCCAACCCACCTGTTAACCAACTCTTCCCCCACCGGCCACCCCCGCGCACCCAGTAAGCCAACCGCCCCCAGCACCGTTGAAGGCGTGAGGATCGCAATCGTCGCCGAATCATTCCTGCCACTGATGAATGGGGTAACCCACTCGATACTGCGGGTGCTGGAGCATCTGCAAGAGCGTGGGGATGAGGTGATGGTGATCGCGCCGTCGACGTCGGACACTGATGTTTCGAGCGTCGAGAAGGGTGCGTATGTGCACCGGCTTCCCTCGGTGCCGCTGGCCGGCTATACGAATGTGCGGGTTGCGTTGGGTGGTGTGAATCGGGTCAAGCGAATCCTTGCCGATTTCTCGCCCGACGTCGTTCACCTCGCCTCCCCGTTCGTCCTCGGCTGGCGCGCCGTACAGGCCGCGCACCAACTCGGCATCCCGACTGTCGCGATCTACCAAACCGAAGTTCCCAGCTACGCCGCCCGCTACGGCGTGCCATTCCTGGAGAACTGGGCCTGGAACCGCGTGGACAACATCCATCTCCTGGCCACCCGAACCCTTGTGCCGTCCACGTTCGCGCTGAACCAGTTGCGCGGACGCGGCATCCTGCGCGTGGACATGTGGCGCCGCGGTGTGGATACCGCGCGCTTCAATCCCGCCAAGCGTTCAACGGCTTGGCGCAGCTCAGTGGCGCCCGACGGTCAGCGGATCATCGGCTACGTGGGCAGGCTCGCCGTCGAAAAGCAGGTTGAGGACCTCGCCGTGCTGGCCGACGTGCCGAACACCAAGCTGGTCATCGTTGGCGATGGCCCGCAGCGCGAAGCCCTCCAGGCCGCGCTTCCCAACGCGCATTTCGCGGGTTTCCTCGGCGGCGATGCCCTCGCGGAAGCTGTGGCGGGCTTCGACCTCTTTGTCCATCCCGGCGAGTTCGAAACCTTCTGCCAAACCATCCAGGAAGCCATGGCTTCAGGTGTTCCGGTGGTGGCGACCGGTCGAGGCGGCCCCTTGGACCTCGTGGAGAACTCGCGCACCGGCTGGCTGTACGAACCAGGAAACCTCGCCCAACTGCGCACTTACGTGCAGGACCTGATGGGCGACGACGCCAAGCGCCGCGCGTTCGCAACGGCAGCCACCGCTTCGGTTCAGGGCCGGACGTGGCCGGTGCTCAGCGCGGACCTGGTCCGGCATTACAACGAGGTCATCGCCGGCGTCACCAGCGAAGCACCAGACCTAACCTCAAGCAAAGGACCCTCTTCATGAAGATCTCCGTGATCGGCTGCGGCTACCTGGGCGCAGTCCACGCAGCAACCCTGGCGTCCATGGGCCACACAGTGGTGGGGATCGACGTCGATTCCACCAAGGTTGAGCAGCTCAACAAGGCGTTGGCCCCGTTCCACGAACCGGGCCTGGATGAGCTCCTCAAAGATGGCCGCACCACGGGCAGGCTCGAGTTCACCACGGACTTCGCCGAAGCTGCGGACGCGCAGGTGCATTTCCTTTGCGTGGGTACCCCGCAATCCAAAACCTCCGATACCGCGGACCTTTCCTACCTGATGGGCGCCACGAAGAGCCTCCTGCCGCATCTGGCGAGGGGTGCCGCCGTCGTCGGTAAATCAACAGTGCCAGTAGGCACGGTGGAAACCCTCCGCGCGGTCCTGGCCCGACGTTCAGACGTGCTGCTCGGCTGGAACCCGGAGTTCCTGCGCCAAGGCACCGCGGTAAAGGACTCGCTGGTCCCGGACCGGCTGGTGTACGGCGTCCCCGGTGGCAAGGGTGCGGCTGCCGGCGCACCAGTTACCGCCGTGCTGGATGCGGTGTACGAACCCCTGATCGCGGCAGGAATTCCGCGGCTGGTCTGCAACTTCGCGACGGCGGAACTGATCAAGTCGGCGTCGAACGCCTTCCTCGCTACGAAGGTCAGCTTCATCAACTCCATGGCTGAGTTGTGCGATGCGTCGGGCGCGGATGTGGGCGAACTGAGCGAGGCCATGGGTCTGGATCCGCGCATCGGCAACCGCTACCTGCACGCCGGCCTCGGCTTCGGCGGCGGCTGCCTGCCCAAGGACATCCGGTCGTTCCGTGCACAGGCCCGAGAACTTAACGTGCCGTCCGTGGATGAGTGGATGGCGTTGGTTGATTCGGTGAACCTGGATCAGCGTTCCCGCACCGTGGAGATCGCACGCGACATGTGCCGCGGCTTCCTGTCCGGCCGCACGGTGACCATCCTCGGCGCGGCCTTCAAGCCCGACACCGACGACATCCGCGACTCCCCCGCCCTCGACGTCGCACAGCAACTCGCCGACGCCGGCGCCCACGTGACCGTCACCGACCCCAAAGCCATCAACAACGCCTGGATCCGCTACCCGCAAATCCGCTTCGAGGCCTCCACCAAACGCGCCCTCGAAGGCGCCGAATTGGTGTTGCTGCTCACCGAATGGAACGAATACGTTTCGCTGTCGCCGTCCGTTGCCGGATCACTCGTACGACGCCGGATGGTGCTGGACGCTCGAAACGTACTGGACGCGGACGCCTGGCGGAATGCGGGGTGGACTGTGCGCGGCTTGGGAACGGGCGCATCAGTGGTTGAGGCTGGCAACGCTCCCAAGCCTGCCGATAGGAAGAAGCACGCACGGGCGTGAGCGCCTGATCGGTTGCGCCAAGATCAGCGGCGGCGCCCGGCGGCTTCGCCCGGCACCAGCAACCTGGGCTGCTCCGGATGAGTGTTATCGATAACTCTCGTGGCACGTGTCCATGGCCGGGCCTCTTCAAAGTACAGCCTTTGCCCGCCGACGTACCGGCGCATTGACGGGTGCTCGGGGTCAAAGCTGCTACCGTCCCTGATGGACATGCGTCGGGCGGTTTCCTCGAAGGGGACATCCAGGAAGAGGGAGTAATCCCACCTGCCCCGCAGCTCATCGCGGTGGAGGAACATTCCCTCCACAAGGACAATCGCATCTTCCGGGGCTTTCACCGGTTCGATGTGGAGCCGCAGGTTTTTTCGGGGATCCATGACTGCCGGACGATACTCGCCGTCGCCGCCCTCCCCCAGCGGCGTGAGGACGTACTGTTCCAAGGCTTCGTAGTCGTAGGTGTCCAACCAAAAACCCTCAGGGGATGTCCTGCCGCGACGATGGCGAACTTCCTGCAGGTTGAGGAAGTCATCCACGTGGATCGTCAGGACGGGCCGGTCCATGAGCCCCGACGTGAGCGCCGCCGAGACTGCTTGGGCGAAGGTCGATTTTCCGCTGCCATCAACGCCGTCGACGCCCACCAGTTTCCACCCTGGTCCCAGCGCCTCCAAGTCCGCTGCGAGGACATCAAAGAGCCGGGCCTTCGCGGCGATATGTTCCCCAAGCATCCACCCATGGTGGCACAATGCGCCGCTTGAACGCCGCGAAAGTCATACCCGACTTTTTCTGGCAAGATTTCCCGGCGGGTGTTAGGGTCACACCACGCGCCATCGCATCGGCGCATTTACAAGGGGGCATTACTTTGAACAAACAATTTTCGCGCGCCGAAAAACAGCCAGTATCCGCATGGGGTCCTCGCTCCAAGGCATTCGGCATCGCTGCCACCGGATCACTCTTTATCCTGCTGACCGCCTGCGCTCCAGGATCCATGGGAAATGCCAGCTCAGTGAGCAGCACCCAAGGGTCAAGTTCCGCAACATCCTCACCCACACCTACTCCCAGCAAGATCGCTGGGACGTCGTGCTCGACGGAGAAGAAGACCCAGTTAGTGTCAAGCCAGACGTACGTGTGCGCCGTGGATCAGGCGGGCAAGTTGACCTGGTTGGACTCAGCCACTGCACAGTCACTGTCTGACCAGCGTTCCGCGTCGGCAAAGGCGGTGGCTGACAAAGCGGCAGCGGACAAGGCGGCGGCGGACAAGGCAGCCGCAGACCAAGCTGCAGCGGCGAAGGTTGCTGCAGACAAGGCTGCTGCAGACCAGGCCGCGGCGGATCAAGCAGCGAAGGCCGCGGCCGATCAGGCTGCGGCAGCTCAGGCGGCAGCCAACGCCGCTCCGAAGGCCGTCCCTGCCGCACCCGCTGGGCCCGCCGCACCCGCTCAAAGCGGTTGCGACCCGAACTATGCCGGTGCCTGCGTGCCGATTGACTCCGATGTCGACTGTTCCAGCGGCAAGGGCAACGGCCCCTCGTACGTGCGCGGGCCAGTGACGGTGATCGGTTCGGACATTTACGGCCTGGACAACAACCACGACGGCATCGGCTGCGAAAACGGCTGATGCTCCTCTGGACAAGATGATCTACGCACAGATAGTCTGTGCGTAGATCATCTTGTCGAGGAGGCAGTTATGTGGGAGTACGAATACAGCGTTGAAACCAGCGCGGCACCCCAGGACATCTGGCGCCTGTGGTCCGACGTCGAAAATTGGGGTGACTGGAACGCCGAGATCGAGCGGATCGAGATTGACGGGCCCTTTGCAGTAGGCACCAACATTCTGATGACGCCACCGGGCGAGGACCCCATCCCGTTACAGCTGGCCGAGGTGGAGCCCGGCGAGCTCTTCGTTGACGAGGCTCGATTCGACGGCTTGCTCCTGCGTACCATCCACCGCATCGAAAAGCTCGACGGCGGCCACGTCAGGGTTGTGTACCGGATGGAGATCACCGGCGCCGGGGCGGACGAGATTGGGCCGGAGATCGGCCCGGGCATCACGGCCGATTGGCCCGAGACCATGGCCTCGCTCGTCGAACACGCGCAGCGCTGATGCCGCTCAGCCCAGGCGAAAGCCCCGGATTCCTGCTGTGGCACGCCACCCTTCGCTGGCAGCGCGAGGTGGCGGCAGCCCTGTCTCCGTATGGGATCACGCACGTGCAATTTGTCCTGCTGGCATGCACTTGGTGGCTCAACAAGGAGGGCGAACACCCCAATCAGTTGGCCGTCGCCCGCCAAGCAGGCACCGATGTGAAGATGGCGTCCCAGGTCATTCGCGCACTGGAGGTGAAGGGGCTCATCGAACGTGAGGTGGACCCTGCAGACACCAGGTCCAAACGGCTCCGCGTCACGGATGCAGGGGCCGAGCTGGCTCCCCGCGCCATCGCCGCGGTTGAAGACGCCGACGAACGGTTCTTCGGACAGGCTTCCGGCGGCGACCTCATTCCTCTGTTGAAACGGTTGGCTCATCCGGCTGATTAGCGCTTTCGCGTCATAGGTTCGCAGTTCGTGGCACTACCCCTATGCCCGGGGGTAGTGCCGACGAACAAAGAGGACCTTCAGTGATCACGCACTTCTACCCAGCCGCCCTACGAATCCTGACCTGCATCGTGGCAGTGTGTTCGGCGGTATCAGCCACTCTGCTCGGAACGGCGCCGCCTCCTGAGGGATTGAGTGTGCTCGACCCTGCCGATCTAAGGACCACCGTGGTGGTGCTGACCATGGCGTTGGGTGTCGTAACGCCGGTAGCCATGATGATTGCGGACCCGCTCAAGTGCCTGCTGTTGAAAGCGGGCGTGTTTGCCGCTTCAGGATTCGGTAACGCCATGATGCTGAGCCCCTTGCTTGTGGTTCCGTTCCAGCAAACTCCCACGGCCGTGGCCGTGACCAGCTCCGTGGCTGTGACCCTGGTCAGTATCGTCACGTACATGGAATCAGTTGAGCGCAGGAACGCCCGACGACGCGCCAACACCTAGACGCGTTCGCGCACCACCTATTTTTCAGGCTTCTGACCACTCAATTCGGCCCAAACGCCACCTATTTTCGGGATTTGAACACCTAGGGACCCGAACCCGGCCATAGTCTTTTGCTGTGCCGCCGGAGCGGGACTCCCGTTGTCCGGCGGGTTACCCCACCTGCTCCAGGCGTTGGCGGCATGACGGCACGGCTCCACTCGACTACCCCCGAGGTGGAGTCGTGCCCAGTCCGCCTGGTTCATTCGTTGTGCCGGTCCCGGCGCAGTCGCAGGAAACGGTAAACGATGCCCATGGCGAACATCAGAACGCCCAGCCCCACGGACAGCGGCGGTAACGTCACCACGAGCCCAACGCAGGCCAGCCCACCAGCCACTTGCAGGAACTTCGGGTAGCGCCGGTCTTCGCGTGGTTGCGTGTAGGCCGCCACATTGGCAACCAGGTAGTACAACAGCACCCCGAACGAAGAGAAGCCAATGGCGCCGCGAAGATCGGCCACCGCGATCACGATACAGGTCACTATGGCAAGTGCGGTTTCGGCGCGATGCGGAACCTTGTATTTGGGGTGGACGGCCGAGAGCCAAGTTGGCAGGTCATGTTCCCGAGCCATTGCCAGGCTGGTGCGGCCAAGGCCTGCTATCAGTGCCAGCAGTGCGCCCAAGGAGGCCACGGCAGCGCCGATCCGAACCACGGGTGCTGCCCATGACATTGATCCCGAATTCACGGCGTCCGCCAGCGGTGTTGGTGTCCCCGCCACTCCTTGGGGACCGAGCACTCCAAGCAATGTGAGGGCGATGACTGCGTAGATCACGATCGTGATGCCCAAGGCGATGGTAATGGCCTTGGGAATGGTTCGCCGGGGGTCACGTACTTCCTCGCCCATGGTCGCAATCCTGGCGTAGCCGGCGAACGCGAAGAAGAGCAGGCCCGCCGACTGCAGGATGCCGTACCAGCCATGTGCCAGCAGCCCGTCCCCCAGGATGCCGCCGAAGTCAGGTCCGGAACCGCCCCACACCGCAGCAAGCGCAATCGCCAGGGCAAGGAGCACAGCAATGACCAGTACCCTGGTGAGGCCCGCAGTCCGGGTCACGCCGTGATAGTTCACAGCGGTCAAGAGTACGACGGCGGCAATCGCCACCGGGCGCTCCCAGCCTTGCGGGGCTGCATAGGCGGCGAAGGTCAGGGCCATGGCTGCTGCGCTGGCCGTTTTCCCGATGACAAAGCCCCAGCCGGCCAGGAACCCGGACCAGGGTCCTAGCCGTTCCCGGCCGTAGACGTAGGTACCGCCGGAAGTGGGGTAAGCCGCGGCGAGCTGGGCTGAGGAGGTAGCGTTGCAGAAGGCAACGAAAGCCGCCACGACCAGCCCGATGAGCAGGCCTGACCCTGCCGCTGCTGCCGCTGGGGTGAACGCCGCGAAGACACCGGCACCGATCATGGAACCGAGCCCAATGAGTGAAGCGTCGAACGTGCCTAGTCTGCGGTCCAAAGCCGGGTGGTTGCTCACTGAAACCCTTCAAGAACCGGCACGGAACAGGCGCCGGAAACCGATGTTAGGAAGTGGTTTCAGCCTATCCCGGGTCACTGCGGCGGAAGTAAATTCCCGACGAGCATGAAGAGTCCATTGCGGGATGTTGCCCTGGTCTTCCGGAGGGCATTTGAAATGTGGTTCTCCACCGTCCTGGCGCTGATTCCCAAGTGCTCGGCGATCTCCACGTTGGAACGGTGTCCTGCGAGAATTGCCACTTCGATCTCCCGTTCCGTCAGCGGTGTAGTCCTGAACGAGTTGAAGGACATCTGCTCACTGGCCGATGGAAACTTGACGGCAAACATGGACGATGCCTGAGCCAAGGCGTCAGCGGCAGCAGCGTCGCCCTCAATGACGTGCCTTTTGAGTGCACCCCGCAGCAGCATCCCCACTTGGTAGGTGTCGATGTCAGGTTCGTAGTGTTTCAGGAGCAGCCCCAACAGGTTGTGGTCGCCTTCAACCACGGCGTTGGCGATGGCGATGAGCTGATCGTGGGCAGTGATCGCGCTTTCACGCACGATTTTTTGAAGGAGGTCCAGGACCGGCCTTCCGGGGTTCAGGCAGGTGCACAGAAGGGCGGTCATGGCTGCTTCGAACACGTAGCCGCTTTTGAGCTGGCGTCGAACGAGTTTGGTGACTTTGCGATCGAACGTTGAAGGTTGGGCACTGTTGTTAGCCACCAACTCATAGACGCCTTTTCCGATACCGGGCAGGGGGCCAATCTCCGGAACGTCGGTTCTGGCCTGCGCCGCTATGGACAGCGCAGGCGGTGTTGCGGTGGTGGTGTGCCGGAGTCCCGCGAGCCGCAGCATGGCCTCATAGAGCGTGTCCACCACGAATCCCGGCCTGCCCATGGCGAACACACTGCTCATCAGGTACTCGGCTTCTTCGAAGTGCCCGCGGTAAAGCAGCCCGTGGGCCGCTATGTAACTGCTGGTGATAACTCCGAACTGGTCCAGGTTCTTTCGCGCTTCGCCCCGCCAATCCAAGGCAAACACCAAAGACTCGTCAACGCGGCCGGCAGCAAAGAGGGCAAAGCCGTGAATGAACGGGCGCAACTGTTGGAACATGTCGTCATCCCCGGTGCCCTTCACGGTTTCGATCGCCGCCAAGGGTTGGAACCGGTAGAGCTCCAGCAGGCCCTGCACCAGGCTTCCCATTCCGGGGCCTTGATCCTCCTGAGCTGCGCGGGGCCTGCCCATGTCTTCCCGAACCGGCCCATTGGAAGCGGTGATGAACAGAACCGCGGCTTCGGCGTAGTCGTGGAATTCCGGGTAGTCCGCAGCGAAGTTGCGGATGATTTCGACGGCGCGGCCCAATCCCTGCCTTGCTTGCAGGGCGAGCATTGCCCTGGTGATCGCCATGAACATGAGGTCCCCGGGTTCAGCACCTTGTTCCGGCGTTTCGGTGCATACCCGCAGTGCCCGCATGGTGTTGACGGGTGCGCCCCAGTAGATCCTGAGCAACGACACAGCGTTGGTCACGGATTTGTTCGCTTCCCATCTCTCAAAACGGGATTGCTCGCGGGACGCGTTGTGTTCGTGGAAATGCCGCGCGGTGACGGCGTCGTCGTCGCCCTTTTCCAACCGCAGGGTGGACAGCACCCGCGAGAGGCAATCAGCAGTGGTGACGCCTTCCGGGGCGGTTTGCGGCGGTGCCTCCAGCACGCCGGCTACCTTGCTCCGAAGAAGATGCCTGTCCCTCAGCATTTTCTGGCCACGAAAGTAGTCGGCCACCACGGGCGGGCTGATCGCGGCGTTGGAACCGTTCTGGTGGTCGTCCAATACGGTGAGGAAGCCTTTGCGTTCAAGGTTCTCAAGGTCGTCGGGTTGGATGACTTTGTGCAGGACGTCGATCCTGGCCGTGCCGAGGATCGCCATGATGTGGAGGGCGGTGAACTCGCCGGGGGTGAGTTCCGCTAAGAGTGCTTCCAGCGTTCCCCTCAGGTGGTCATTCCAGAGGGTGTTCGAGGCCATCCGCCACTGCTTGTCCTCCAGAACCAGGAGGTTGCTGAGGAGTGCCGTCTCCACGATCCGTACGACCAGACGCGGGTTCCCTGCGGATTTGGTGAGGACACGAGCCGTTGTTTCCGCATCAGCCGGAGATCCGAGCACTTGGGCAATGAGTGTGTGCACCTGCTCGTAGTGCAGCGGGTCCAGTTGAAGGTGTGCCTCGGGCCGGCTGTTGAGGACCGCCAGTTGACCCTTTGAGAACGCCCACGTCTCCGGCGCCGTGGCCACCATGGGGCAATCGGATCTCCGCCGGACCGCTTCAAGAACAGCCAAGGACTCGTTATCCACCAGATGGAGGTCATCCACCACAATGAGATGCTTTCCGGCTGTGCCCAAGCGGCTGGTGAAGACATCAGCGAGGTCCAGGACGCCGCTGCGGCCCGGCCTCATTTCGAGCCCAAGGCCCTTGATGGCAGCGAACGGGATGGTCCGGTGCGTGCGGAGCCCACTGATGAAGTGGACGGCGACGCCGGTCTTCTCCAGATTCGTCACGACGGTTCGCACAACGGTGGTCTTCCCGCTGCCGGGAGCCCCAACAATCCGTGAACCAATACCGCGTGCAATAAAGTCCAGGATTCGCTGAACCTCTGAATCGAACACTCGACCTGACCTTCTGTTTCTGTGGACGCCCGACACGCGGCTCACCTCGCAGGTTAGATCTGGAAAGAGGGACTAGGTGGCAAAACGGCCTTGCACAGGCTGTTTTCACCGCTTCTAGGTGGTGATTTGGGCAAATCTAGGTGCTCGCTGGCCGCGTCTAGGTGGTGAGGTGGTGTGGGAATCAGGTGATCCATGGGTAGCTCCATCAACTCTGTGGGTGGATACCTTCAAAGCTACGGAGGGCTGGATCAGAATTACATGGGTGTAATTCACTATGTGGATATGTATTCGAATCTAATCTCCACGGCTCGTACACATCTTCCAATCAGGGGGCGACAAAAAAGCAGGGCCGGTCATTGACCGGCCCTGCTTCTTGAGTTATCCGAAGACTAGATAGCCTGGATGTTTACTGCCTGGGGACCCTTGGGGCCCTGCTCGACGTCGAAGGAAACCTTCTGGTTCTCTTCGAGGGAGCGGTAGCCCGAGGAGTTGATTGCAGAGTAGTGAGCGAAAACGTCCTGGCTGCCATCTTCAGGAGAGATGAAGCCGAAGCCCTTTTCGGAGTTGAACCATTTCACGGTACCTGTAGCCATTTTTTCAGTCCTTACTGAAGGTGGAGATTCTCCCGACTTTCGGGTCTCCGGTGTGGGGTGTTCTCCACCGTTACTTCAGAAGGTCACGATCCAGAGGGACCGTGGGGACTGCCTGAACTACCAAATGCCAAACACAACAACACCGTCTAGTCTACAGAGTTCTGAGCAGATGGCTAGTGCTGGGAAATGTTTAATCCATCGGATGTTCCCGGCATGCCCAAAATCGGCATCAAATGGCCTGTCGGTCACGCAGGTGACTGGGCCACAGCACCGGACTCCAACCGCCCGTCCACGCCGCGCACCCACTCCAATCCATCGCTGTCCATGAAGCGGACTGTCGCCATGTAGTCGATGTTTCCCGGGATCGGCTCCAACGTCTGGTGCGGGTCAACATAGCTCGGCCACCGCTGGGCATCGCTGAAGAAATAGCGGCCGGGCGGCAGGATTTTTGCTGTTGCCTTGATTTCCGGGATGACCTTGCCTTGCCGGGTGGCACCCTCCGCCCTCTCGATGGACAGGCGGAACACCGGTGCCTCGCTGGAGTTGACCAGTTCAATTCCCCACTGCGTCCGTCCTTGAATGGTGCCCCGCACCGGCCAGAATGCAACCCGCCCAGCCTGGCGACGCGCCGCCGTCGTGATTGCTCTTTCGTCCCGTTCTGCCTCCAAGCGGCGCATCCGCTGGGATTCCTCAACCGTCTGCCGCGAATGACGCGTTGCCTTCGCCACGAAGAACAGCGCCAAAGACGTAGCCAATGCCCCAATGATTTCCGCAATATCGACCCAAAAATCCATGCCCAGCCTTTTCTAGATCCGTTTTGACATGCCCGTTTCTGGTGCAAGGCACCTCTTGTTAGTGGTCCAAGGCGGGCGGATGTGACGCCGGCTGCGTCACGACCCGGCCCGAGCTTGCACTCCTCCTACAGGAACAGCACGAGCGCCCAGGGGGCCAGTCACATTGAGCACAACCGAATTCCCGCTGGGCGGGCTCCTGCCAGAGCACGCCAATCTCAGGAGTCTCTGGACAAGCCATTTGCTGCGGAACTTCGACCTCAGGGTCATCATTCAGATCTCCGGATGCGAGCGCAGCGCGGCTCGCCTGCTGCGCGGAGAACCGTTGTCCGGAGTCGACGTCGGACCTCTCGCCATGGCGAACCATGCCGCCCGGCACATGGGCTACCTACCCCTTTTCGACCTGAGCGGCAAGGCGCCGTCCATCACGCAAGGTGGTGAGGCGGTGCTCCGGGAGGTGCTCTGACTTGGGTCGGTCGCCGGCTGCACCCATCCCCAAACGACGGCCCCGAGCGTAAACTCCACCTCATGGGACGCTCCCAGGACACGGTTGTCATCGGTGCAGGCCAAGCCGGCCTCGCGACGAGTTACTGGCTGACCCAGCTCGGCGTTGAACATCAGATCCTGGAGCGTCGCGACACCTTGGGAGGGGCCTTCCAGGACCGTTGGGACAGCTTCTACATGAATACGCCCAACCTTTCGCTGGACCTGCCGGGGATGCCGTTCGACGGCGGCGACCGGGATGCGTTCATCTCCCGCGACGCCGCGGTGAACCTTTTCCGGCGGTATGCGGAGCTGATCGCCGCGCCGATCCACACGGGCGTCGATGTGACCCGTCTGTCCGCTGCGCCGCAGGGCGGGTTCCTTGTTGAAACGTCGCTCGGGAGCCTGCAGGCCCGGAAAGTGGTTCTGGCGACGGGCGCTTATCAGGTGCCCAAGATCCCTGCTGTCGCCGCGAACCTCGCCGCCGACGTGATGCAGCTCCACACCCACGATTACCGCAATCCGGAGCAGCTGCCCGATGGAGCCGTGTTGATCGTCGGGACCGGCCAGTCGGGCGGGCAGATCGCCGAGGAGCTCCACGACGCCGGCCGCGACGTCCACCTGGCCATCTCCGTGGTCCCCGAAGCGCCGCGACGATACCGCGGCCAGGACCTCATCTACTGGATGCTCGAAACCGGCAAACACGGCCCCGAATTCGGCGTCAACGCCCTCACCCGCGAGGCACTGCCCTCCCCCATCGCACGCTTCGCCCCCAATCCGCTGCTCTCCGGCACCGACGGCGGCCACAGCATCCACCTCCGCGAACTCGGCCGCCGCGGCATGCACCTGCATGGCCACCTTGAATCAGTCGACGACGGCGACATCACCTTCAGCGACGACCTCCCCGAACGCCTCGCAGCGGTCGAGTCCGCGTTTGGACAGCGGTCACGCAAGGCAATTGATGCGTATATCGCGGCTGCCGGCTTGGATGCGCCGGAGCAGTCTCCGGTTCCGGAGGATGACTGGCTGCCTGTTGAGCCCGTTCAGGTGAACCTGGCCGACGCGGGTATCACTGCGGTGTTGTGGGCCTCCGGTTACAAGCTCGACTTCGCGTTCGCGGACCTGCCCCTGGTGGATGAGTGGGGCTATCCGAAACATGCGCGCGGAGTCGCCGAGATTCCCGGGCTGTTCGTGGTGGGTCTGCCGTGGCTGACGCGGCACTACTCGTCGATAGTTGGGGGCGTGGGGCTGGACGCGGAGTACGTGGCGGGGCGGGTTGCCGGGGATTGACGTTTGTCCCGCCCCTCCTTATGAACGGAGAGCGTTGCTGCTAACGTCACGGCATGACCGAGGGCCAGTCGTTTCGATCTGAATTGCGACGGATCTATTGGACGCGTCAGTTTCTTCGCCTGCTTGTCGTTGTCTCTGCGGTCTGGCTTTTTGGGGCTGCTTACTTGTCCCTATCAACGCCTCGGGACATTCGCGACTTCGATACGGGATCCGTCGGGACCGTCGCACAAGGGATATTTCACGGCCTGTGGTTCGCTGTCGGGCCGCCCGCGGTCTTCATTGCGGTGCTGCTGCTTGTAGCTATGGTCTTACGGACAAGCGACGTTCGGCGTCGTGACCCGCAACGCCGGTTCACGCGGTACCAGCGCCGAGATGGAATGGTGCGAGCTGGCGGGCAATGTGAGTTGGAGTCGGGTTACCGGAGGCGCTGCACGAAAGCTGCGGAACACGGAGATCATTTCTATCCGTGGTCCAAAGGTGGAGCGACATCGCTCCGAAACTTCGTGGCCGCATGTGCTCACTGCAATCGGCGCAAGAGCGCCCGCATCCCAAGCCCTGGGATGTTGACGCGCCTCGAACGACGGCGTGCAACCTATGTAGGGACTGGTATGACGGGTGCGGTGGGCGAACGACGAAGGCCTCGATCAGCGTGACTTGCGCACCACGACTGGCCGTCCACTTTGGCAGCCCTTACGCCTGATCGATCTCCGCCATGTTTCCCACCGCCGGCGCTCCCTCAACCAATGCATAGCGTTGCATCACAGCGCCCTTCGGTGAGGCCACCACGGGCTCGATAAGCCGGAGGTTTGTTGGCACCACCCCATCGGCGAATACCTTTTTCCCGGTGCCGAGGAGGATTGGGTAGACCCATAGGTTGAGCTGATCGAACAAGCGCTCCGCGAAGAGAGTCTGAACGAAGTCGAGGCTGCCGATGACGTGGAAGTTCTGGTGCTTGTCACGGAGTTCCCGCAGTTCGGCTACCGTGTCGGCGCCGAGCAACGTGGAGCCCTCCCACTCAAGCTTTGGCGACTGACGCGAGGCCACATACTTCGGAAGGCGGTTGAACAACTCGGCGATCTCACCACCCTGGTGCGGCCAGTACGCGGCAAAGATGTCGTAGGTCCGCCGCCCAAGGAGCAGCGCGTCCATCCCCACCATGCCGGAATCGATCTGCTCGCCGACAACTTCGTCGATGAGCGGTGCCTGCCAGCCGCCGAACGCGAAGTTCTCGGTTGGATCTTCTTCCGGCCCGCCGGGCGCCTGCGCGACGCCGTCGAGTGTGGTGAACAGGTCAATATGGATGCGTCCCATGCGCGGGTTCCTTCCCAGCTGCCCATCGTCACCCCGGCGACAGGATCAAGTCGAGGGTTCCACAGGTGGGACTGTCAGGCAATGGCCGCCGGAAGTTCGACTACGCCGACAGCACCTTGTGTTGGCACCGGCGCCAAAGTCCTGCCCGGTGGTGGCGCAAAAATCACGTAAGCAACCACTATGGGGCGCCGATGCGGACGAGTGCAATGCTCCTGCACCCTTCGATCGCCTCGTAAATTGCGTACCGGTTTCAAACGTGGGGGGGGTCTCGTGGGTAAGTCGTCGCGTGGGCTACTGATGAAGCTTCGCATTGCCTAAGCTTCCTAGCTACGACTGGACCCGCGGGTTTCCCGCGATACCAAAGGGCATACCGTGGCAGCGCTGAGATCCGTCGATTGTCCTGCTAGATCAGCGTCTTGGCTAGTCGGCGTCGCCATGCGCGAGCAGAGGTTGGCATCGTATCGCTGAGGAGAACCTCCAACTCCACGCCGTAAGCCCGGATCACCCTCAGGCCGTGTTCGGGAGCCGATTCGATCATCGACGCGATGGTCAACCCGTCGCTGAAGATGTAGGCCGCAAGGATATCCAGTTCATCGCGGAGCTCAATGCTGAGGTCGAACAAGACCTTTCGGAACCGGATGTATTCTCCTAAATCCTGGCCATCTTCCATAGCCCTCGCTACGGCAAGAAGGTGGTGGATTGGGATAACTGCGAGATCTTGACTATCCGCGTCACCGTGCGGCAGGCATTCGTGACTCCAGACTGCACCTCCGTAGGAATGGAGCGGGACTGCCAAGCCATAGACGTTGGTGGCCGGAGCATCCCAGATCTCCCCGTCCACCTCCACGGCTGTGCCAGCTTTGATTGCCTCCATCCGGAGTTTGAGTTGCTTTGCCGCCTTACTGACGTGGTCTGTGAAGCTGTGGATGACAGTGCTTGGAGACTGGACAGCGGACATTGCCTTGCACTCCCCGACGAAAGTATGCTGCGACGAACTGCGAACAAGGAAATCAGTCTCCCCTTTATTCTTCGAATTTGGAATTGGGATAAAAACAGGTTTGAAGGGGATGTCCATGCCTGAAGGTATGACTTGGCTGAGCGAGCGCTTTACCGCATTTTCAAATAGGTCTGATCGAACTTTGTCATTACCGAGGCGACGACGAGCTAAGCTAAGAAGAGCCAGCTCGACTCCGTAAGTCGCTTCCCGCAAGGCAACAGGAGCAACATGTCCGTCAAGGGTAACGAACGGAAAGGACTCAATATCAAGGGTCTCCACTAGCACCTCGAACGACCCAAACCGGTACTCGTCACTTCTAACCGACAGACTGTCAACTAGTGGACGCGCGGAGGTGGACGGCATAGGCAACTGCTCGTTTGGCTTCTCGTCAGCCGGCCGGTCCATAGTGTCTACATATGCCTCAACCCATTTAAACAGGTCGGTAACAGCCCGCTGTGTTACGAGCTCCAGACCGCAGTACTTCTCCGGATCACTCTCGATCTCGCTAGCCATGGATCTGCAGAACAGCTCCGAGACCCAACGGAACTGGACATCTACGGCCCAAGTCCTTCGCTGAGTTTCCTGCAACGGATTAATCTGCACTCCGCGCGAAATCTCTTGATCACGCTCGGCGAGGACTCCCAGAATGCGCGAGGTGGCCAACCAAGCACCGCAAGCAGCTGCGTATAATTGAAAATTTCCCAAGCTCGCATCTGTCCCTTTGCCTGCAACCGCTAGGATCCACTGGAAGCGGTTGAATCCAGCCTCGCTCGCATACTTTGCGGCGGCAGACTTCTCTGTTGCGCGTTGTAAGAGCACTGCGTTCAAAGCGGTAGCAGGGTCCAATATGCCAAGGAGCCACTCCACTCTTCGGTTGGATCGCCCGCGATATTCGTGGACTCGCCTTGTAACATCAGCGCGCTCATCAGCACTGGCATGGCCCGTAAGCACCTTCAACAGACCTGCCGTAACGGCGGGAGGAAGGGAAAGTCGCTCTTCCTCACAGATACGCTGCCGTTCCGTCTCAGCCACCCAAGCCTCCGCCGACTGCCTCTGCCCCATTGTGCCCCCTCTAGATTTTCCCCAATACTATGGCTTGGCTCCGATGCGATCGGACCACCTTATTTGTACTGCCGCCGTTCAGAATGCACTTTGGCCAAAGGACATTTTCGAATTTTAGCTAGTGAGGATTAGGAGACTCCGTACGGAGGCGACCCCGGGCGCGTCGAGTCATCAATAGCGGCTTGTCAACTTCGAATCCCGGAAAAGGACGTTGGAGAGCCGATGCGGAACTCCCGGGGCGCTCCCTTGGGCGGCAACTCGGCGGTTAGGACTGTGCGTGATCTTGGGACATCTCAAGGAACCCTGTTTCGACGTTTCCTGAGATCAAATCCTTCCAGTGTCGCGCGCGGCGCCACCAGAGTAAATATGCATATCACTGTCGAGATTACGGCTACGCTGTGGTTCATGCTAACTAACCTTTGGCAGGATGAGATAACGGAGTCCAGCGTCCGGCGGCTTTTCATAGACAACGGAGTCAAGTCTGTCCAAATCAAATACCTGAAAGACAACCACAACTCGAAGAATCAGATGTACTTGGCAGGCGATCTCACCGAATTGGCCAACTTGCCAATGGGTGAAGTCACCGTTAGCAAGGGAACCTCTAAAAAGAAATCAGCAGGAGGGGAGCTGATCTACCACGCACCGGTTTCGTGGGCATGGCTAAGCCCTGGCGGATTCTCCCCGGCACCGAAAGCCCAGCTCATCGTCTATCCCCAATACCCAGAAGTCCGCTTGTCAAGCCTGCTACTGGGCTCACGGGGCGCTCCCAATGCTTTGTTTTCACAGACTCAGCCGCGGGGCCAGGAGGAGGGCCGCGTTCTAATCTTCGGGGCAAATGACGAGTTCGATACGACTTTTGCGATGATCGTATCTGGACGGTCTCCAGCCGCGAAGTCGCTGGACCGTTTTAGGGGTAAACCGGGCAAGATGGTCACCATCCCGGTGGGTTACGAGCCAAAGACCAGCCAGCGGTACGACCTCATGCGGGAACTAGCGACAATCCACAAAATGGACTGGTTAGAGGCAGTCGAGCTTCCGGCCTCGCGAGTAATGCGCGCCTGTCGCGGCCCAAGGTGTGGCGGCCACACTTTGGAAGCACATCTCGGTATCACTCTAAACGGCGCCCCCGCACCCGACTTTGGAGACTGGGAGGTGAAGCAACATGCTGTGACCTCATTCGATCGCCCCGGCACAGGGCACATCACCCTCTTTACGCCTGAACCAGACCTCGGGGACTACGCGGCCCATGGGACAGATTGGTTTGCGCGGACGTATGGGGTGCCGACAGATGATGGAGCCCGATATAACTTCACCGGGCGACATTTCGTTACCGGCAGAGCCCACGGGAAGACGGGCTTGGAGTTGAGGCTGGTGGGATACGACTCTTCCACCAATTCGATTACGGCAGACGGGTACGTCGGCCTCGTTGGCGAGTCTGGGGAACTAGTAAGCGGCTGGTCATTCGCCAAGCTACTGAAGCACTGGCAGACGAAACACGCGTACGCCGCTTACGTCCCATCGCAAAGCACCAAAGAGGTACCCCGCCATTTCCGCTACGGCCACCGCGTCCACCTCGCCGAGGGGACACGATTCGGTTTGTTTCTGCATGCCATGGCAACAGGGGCCATTGCTTACGATCCTGGCATCAAATCTGAGCGCCAAATTAATGGCACGTGGAAGCCCAAGGCCCGCAGCCAGTTCCGTGTCCACGTCAAAGCCTTGTCGCAACTCTATGACAGCTTCACCGAAGTCGATGTACTCAGCGAGGCGGGCATGGAGTGAAGAGAAGGGGGCGGCCCCAGAGGCGCCGTCCCCCACCCGTCAAAGTTAGGCCGACTTTGTAACTATGTGCTCACGCATCTTTGCCTGAGCAATATGGGGGGCCATGATGCGTGCAACTTCCTTCATCACAGGCATGACTACACTATTACCGAACTGTTTGTAAGCCTGAGTGTCACTAACTGGGATGCGATATTCATCACTAAATCCCATGAGGCGCGCGCATTCTCTAGGCGTGAGCCGTCTCGGCCGCAGGCCGTCCTGAGCTACAAGAATCTCCGATCCGTCCTTGTAGTACCGCGCGGAAAGTGTCCGCGTAGTTCCCTCCGCATGAGCGAGCCCAAAGCCAAAGCCATTTCCGGCCGCCTTGTGCTTCTCTGCGTAACGCTGCAGGTAGGACCACAGTTTCGGAGTCAAGGTGTACTTAGGCAGCACCTCACTGTTTTCGTGGTCAAAGAACCGGTCACCATCCCATTCCAGGAACGGCTCGCTCCCGTCGGTCTTATGGAGAATCGATCCCAGCTTCGGACCATGCAGCGGAAGCTCCAAGTCATCCCAACTAAAGTCAGTGGGCTCTCGGAAGCCAACTATGATAATGCGTTCACGGTGCTGGGGGGTGAAGTGCTTTCCGTTGATAACTCGGTAGTGGACCTCGTAGCCCAATTCTTCTTCCAACGTCGCCATGATGACGGCGAATGTCTTGCCTTTGTCGTGCGACTTCAGGTTCTTCACGTTTTCAAGCATGAACGCAGCCGGTCGCTTTTCATCAATGATACGAGCAACGTCAAAAAAAAGTGTCCCCTGCGTGGCATCTTCGAAACCATGGGCACGCCCGAGAGCATTCTTCTTGCTCACCCCAGCTATAGAGAACGGCTGGCATGGAAACCCGCCCAAGAGGACATCATGGTCAGGAACCTCGGACGCAGGGTAGATCTGAATGTCTCCGACGAAATTATGGCTAGGGTCCTGCTCATCGGGAAAGTTGGCCAAGTACGTCTTCTTGGCCCAGTTGTTCCACTCACTTGTAAAGACACACCGTCCCCCGTTCTTTTCGAAACCTTGTCGGATGCCGCCGATGCCGGCAAACAGGTCGATGAACGTAAAGTCATTCCCTAAAGTGTGGGAGGGCAGCCCTAGGAGTTCCCGTAGCGCGGGCGCTAGCATAGTGGGGCATTGCGTCTCCCCGCTCTCCCACCTTGCTACTGTTCGAGGTGTGACATTCAGCTGCTCAGCGAGCTGGCGTTGCGTGTACCTTGCTCGTGCCGAAGCGAGCAAGTCTATTGAGTTTTCCATTGGGTCCTATCCGGGTCATTTACCTGACATTCTGTCTTACACATGTCCCCAACGCGAAATGCCACGCCGAACGGTCGGGGTATCGTTGAACTCAGCATCGCAGCAAGGTCCGACAGTAAGCCCCTAGACTCCTCGACAGCGCTCACGGTCCGTACGTGCCGCTGCGTCTTAGGGCGGTTGGCTCATCTAAAGTAACGCTAGAAAGCACTGAATCCACCGCTGACGTTCTATCAAGATCAGACACAAACCGTACGGCCTCATCGCGGCTAACGCCTTAGCTTGGAGCCAGATGCTTTCCGCCGACATCTACTACTAGTCATGGCGCTGCGTTTACTTCGCTGCCATGAACAAACCCAACCAACCAACCACGTAGTCCTTGCCTAGCTGACGTTAAACACGACGACGGCACTCAGCAGCGCCCTCGTTTCACCGGAGGATGCGGCACCAAGCCCACGGCCACCGCGAGCAGTCTCACAACAAACGTGGAGAGTGGCCATATGTTCTAGCTGAAAGGCAACCGCGCCGGCCCGCCTATCACTATCGTCCGTGGGGTTCCGCGGATCGGTGACGCAGCGGGCACTCGCTCCTTCGAGCCATGGCACGCACCAGGGAATTCTTGCTTAGACTATCCGCATGACTACCCACGAAGACGACACCTCAGCCTTGGCAGTTGATGAAGTTCCCGATGATATTGACGAATCGGTTGAATCCCCGTCACCCGC
The DNA here is from genome assembly GCF_029952445.1 of Paenarthrobacter nitroguajacolicus. GTDB lineage: Bacteria > Actinomycetota > Actinomycetes > Actinomycetales > Micrococcaceae > Arthrobacter > Arthrobacter nitroguajacolicus_B. The sequence goes on from NZ_JAQPPK010000033.1 coordinate 30,478, forward strand.
GGAACTGAACGCCGAGACTCTGTCCGGCCTCGTCTCCTACACCCTTGATTGGAGTGTGCAGTCACTGCTCGAGCGCATAGGCAAGACATTCGACATCAACCCTAGTTTTCAGCGCCGCGATGCATGGTCAAACGACCGTAAGAGTCTTTACATCGAGTCTCTGCTCCTCGGATTGCCTGTACCTCAGATTGTTTTGGCTGAAGACCCATCCGCAAAAGGGCGATTTATTGTTCTGGATGGAAAACAGAGGCTAGTAACAATGAAACAATTTGCCTCTCCTGATGAAAATTTCAAATCATTCAAGCTCAAAGGGCTGCAGTTTGTCTCCGAACTGAATAACATGTCCTACGAGAATTTGCAAGAATCTCCAATTTACTCCGAGTATGCCGATGGTTTCTTGGCCCAACCAATCAGAACGATCGTCATTCGAAACTGGGGAAGCCCTGCAGTTCTCTATAACATCTTCGTTCGACTTAATCAGGGAAGCCTGTCCCTTTCGCCGCAGGAACTACGCCAAGCCCTATATCCTAATGATTTCACCCGCTGGATCAACACGCGATCTGCACAGAGTAATTTGATTCATGAAGCAAGGCGAATCAAGGCCGAGGACTTTCGGATGCGCGATGCAGAAATGCTGCTCCGTTTCATTGCTTTTAAACAGTCTCTCGAAGAATATTCGGGCAACTTGAGGCAGTTCTTGGATGCGGCATGCGGGGTCGGGCAGACCACCTTAGAAGGTCGGGGAGAGTGGTATTTGGAAAAGCTGGCATCAACATGCGAGCAGGCCATACAGCGAACCTTCACGATTTTTCGAAATAATGCTTTTCTGCGCTTTGAGGAAAACATATATAATCGACGGTTCAATATAGCTGTGTTTGATGTTATGACTGCCGTTCTCTCTGATCCACTCCTAGACGACAGACTTATTGAGGAGCACGCTGCTGAAATTGAGGACGCCTACAAAGATCTCTGTTTAAATGATTCAGAGTTCCAATCAGCACTTAAGGCAAGCACCAAAACGATAAAAGCAACGGCTAGTCGGATCTTGAAATTCAGTGAGCGCGTTGAGGCAATAACCGGGAAGACCTTGGAAGTAACGTCGCGCGCCATCGCTCTGGCTTTGAAGGCGAACTAAGATCGATGGCGTCTCCGCTTTATACCAGTCTCCACCAGAAGATAGACGACCTAAAGACATGTTTCATCATTGAACGTGACGATATTTCAGAATACGACGCTGACGACCACCGGAAGGCCGTGGCATTCGTATTACTAGCAAGCGCCGAACTGGAGGCGTACGTCGAGGAACGCTGCAAGAAAGCAGCAAATGAGTCGTTTGACCGACTGGTCAAGAATCAACCGACAATCGCTGGACGTGCCCTCGTCATGTGGGCCGTGATCCGTAAATCCTCGGATCCCCACCCCTTCGACCTAGCTGACGTGCAGCTACTTAGAGATCGGTTTTCCGACATACGAAAAGCCTACGTGGCTAGCGCGGCCAAGAGCCACGGAATCGATGACAAGGACTTCAAGTCCCTTGCATACCCTCTTGGTTTTAGACCGGGGGACATTCCCGAACAACTATTCGACCTGCTCAAGGAACTTTCCCAAGACCGCAATCCTGCTGCGCACGGACCCGTAAATCGCGCCAAAAGCCTGATGGAGCCTAAGCAGGAGTGGACGCGGTTTGAAAAGATTCTCAAACTATTAGAGGTGTTCGACAAGAGAGTTGACGAACTGGTTAAGGGCTAGCGGGGTCGTCCCTAGAAATTTTTGGTTTGGTCTAAACCTCTCGAGAACTTCCGCGGGAAGGTGACGCAACGCCGTGCCGCCAAGCTTTCCTGATTCTCACCGCTTGTCGCTCCCCCTATCCCCCGCGCCAGCCGAGTCACGCCGAGATCTGCGCAATACATAGACGCCATAACTCCCGAACACCAACATGAGCACGGCACCCATGGCGCGCCACCAGACGAACGGCTGCCACGTGGCGAACTCAATTGCGAGGGCGAAGAACGTAACGACTTGCAGCGGATGCGGAACCCTGCTCTTCTTCATGACAGTTACCCTTCGTCATGGGCGCTTCAAGATCATGATTGCTCCTAGCGAGTAACGATCTTGCTTCGATCCCGACATCCTGCGCCCACGAATAGCCGTCTAGGTGCCGAAAACTCCTAAACCAGGTGGCGGGCGACTCAAACTGAGTCCTGCAGTACCCAAATATGAGCACTCATTAAAGTCCTCAAGGGGTCGAAAGGCACCACGAGGCCATCAAGTCGATGGCAGTGGTGAACTCGGTGAGACGCGGTCGGTTCAGGAACGCGTGGCGGGACTCAGGCAGGACGTGGCGCTCAACCTCGACCCCCGCGGCCAGAAGTTCGGCTGCGAACTGGTCACCCGAAGCGCGCATAGCGTCGCGGTCGGCGTTGACCATGAGCGTGGGAGGGAACCCTTGGAGATCGTGCCCACCAGGAAAGGCAAACCGGTCCGTCAGAGCGGACGCCGATCCGGCATAGTTTCGGTTCACAGCATTCAGAACCCAACGGGAGTGCGTGAGTCTGCGATGGTCGCCCACTCGTCGTCGAATCTCATCCGACCGAGGGTGCACAGCATGGAAGAACCCGTACGCCAGGACAACTCCCGTCAGGTTCGGGCCCATCTCAGCGCTCCGCAATGCCGCAGCGGCAGCTAAGCACGCTCCGGCACTTGCGCCACCAAGGATCACACCTCCGGCAGACTTACCACCCACGTTCCGAAGCACAGTCAGAAGGTCTTCCATTGGCCCCGGGAAGCGCGCCCTTGGCCGAGCTCCTCCCCGCAGCGCCCAGTCCAATCCGGGAAGCGGGGCAAGCTGGTAATCGACCGAGACCACGGTTACCCCTTTATCGGCAAGGGCCGCGGCAACATCATGCGCCTCGGGCTGGTGAATCCCGCCTGCGAAAAATCCACCCCCGTGCGCCCACACCAACGTCGGACTCGGCGCCGGCAGTTCCTGACTGGCCTCCGGGCGATACCAACGGAGTCGGACCGCGCCATCCGGACCTCCCGCCAGCGACTCGACATACCTTGGACTGCTTTCACCGTTCACCGACGCCACCACGGAATCGACCCTAGCGTTAAGTGGGATGCGCAGAGCCGCCAGCGGATGCCGCACCCTCCCCACTTGTCATTTCGGAAATTTCCGACATATCATCAATCCGTGCCTACCGACGTCTTCGGCGCCCTCGCGAACCCTTCGCGGCGGACCATCCTCGACACCCTTCTCGCCGGTCCCCTTACCGCGGGCGAACTGACGGGTCGATTGGAACTCAGCCGCTCATCGGCGTCGGAACATCTGACCGTCCTCAAAGAGGCGGGCCTGATCCGCGAGGAACGGCAGGGTCGACACAGGATCTACCACTTGCAAGCCGCGGGACTCAAAGAGATCAGCGGCTGGCTGAAGCACTACGAGCAATATTGGAACCAGAGGCTCGATGCCCTGGCCGAGCTACTGGATGAGGAAAACACCCATGACTGAGAACGCGATCCGCCTCGAGCGCACCTTCACCCACCCCAAAGAATCAGTGTGGGCCGCCCTCACGACGCCGGAACTCCTCGCCCGCTGGTGGGCGCCCGGCGACATCGCACCCGTGGTCGGCCACCGCTTCACCATGGACATGGGCGGCTGGGGCCAGCAGCAATGCGAAGTCACCGCCGTCGACCCCGGCGAATCCATCACTTTCGTCTTCGCCGAAGGCGTTCTGGACACCACCATCACGTGGACCCTTGAAACGGTCGACGCCGGGACAACACTCCACTTCGAACACGCCGGCTTCAACCTGGACTCGCCCATGGGACGCCAGGCCATCGAAGGCATGGGCAACGGCTGGCCCGGCCTCCTCGCCCGCATCGACCAGGTCCTGGTCAGCGTCAGCTGAGCTGTCGGCCCACAGGACACCGCCGCACACCCCTAACAAAAGCCACTGGACTGGACTAGGCTCCGGTGCATCGCGTGATGACTATGTTGCTAATGGGGGTAACAGTGATGTTCAAATCAGAATCGGCCACGAATTCATGCCGGAAAGCGCAAAAGAAGATGCGCCCACTAGTAGCCGCGGCAACGGCCGTGGCCCTACTAATTGGGCCAGTCGCACTTCCGGCCCGCGCCGACCAAAGTGGCAGCCGCGCATTTAACAATTGGGACCGCGTCGATATAAATACCAGCTACTTTGACGACGTACTTGCCAGGGATGCAGCGGGCGATCTCTGGATCTATCCTGGCGACGGAAAGGGCGGATGGAGGCCCCGCCTTAAAATGGGCCAGGGCTGGAACACCATGACGGCCATCATCGGGGCTGGGAAGTTCCAGAGTGAATTCACCGATGATCTTCTGGCGCGGGACATCACTGGGGATTTGTGGCTCTACCCCGGTACCGGTTTCGGGCAGCTCAAGCCCCGGACAAAAGTTGGCACAGGTTGGAATGCCATGACCGCCATCATGGGCCCCGGAGACTTCGACGGCGACTATTGCGCCGACGTCATCGCCCGCGATGTGGAAGGGCGGCTTTGGTTGTATCCGGGCGACCACCAAGGTGGCTGGCACCCTCGCGTCCAGATCGGCGAAGGCTGGAATGTCATGACAGCGCTCATCGGTCGCGGCGACTACAACGAGGACGGCAAACGCGACGTTATGGCCCGCGACACCGGCGGACGGCTGTGGCTATACCCCGGCGACGGCAAGGGTGGTTGGCTGCCCCGCATGCAGGTGGGCGAAGGCTGGAACGCCATGACGGCCATCATCGCAACCGGCAGATTCGACGGCAACTACCCAGGCTACTCACAGATCATCGCGCGCGACGCCAACGGAGACCTCTGGCTCTACCCCGGCGTCGGCAGCCGCCATCTCGAACCAAGGAAGAAGATCGGGGAAGGCTGGAACGCCATGACTGCGCTGGTCTGACTTTACCGAGGCGCCACGGTGAGGTTGGGAGGCCTAGCGTTGCGCGGCTCTCCGGTGGTTGGCCACCGCTTCACCATGGACATGGGCACCGGCTGGCCCGGCCTCCTCGCCCGCATTGGCCAGGTCCTGGTCAGTGTCAGCGGAGCTTTCGGCACTAAAGCCAGCTTCCGCCGTCGTGCTTTCAATTAACGCACGACGGCGGCGGGCCGGCTTGGTCTCGCCGCGCGGATTCGCGGCGCTACCGGGGTGCTACATTGACGGGACATCTGGTCGAGGGGGACGGCATGGAAGTTTGGCAATGGATCTTGGTGCTGTTGGCGGCAGCGGCAGCAGTCTTTGTTATGGGCTCCATTATCTGGGCAATGTTCGATGTGCTCAGGGAGGTGCGCCTCGACCAAACAGCCCGGGTTCTGTGGGTGCTGCTTTTGTTTGCGGTTCCGTTGCTCGGGCTCCTGGCATGGCTCTACGCAAAGCCCCGGCTTGCGGATTCGAGTGACATCCTTCGGCTACGGAAGACGCTTTAGCTTTGGTGAGCGTGGCCTTGATGAGCTTTCGGCACAATAGCCAGTTGCCGCCGTCGTGCTTTCAAGTTGGCGACGACCGAGCGGTTGCCAACAGTCAGCCTGAACGTCGTCGCGGGATGCGCGAATAATGGCTGACGTTGAGTTTCTGCTCGGGGGTCCCCGCGGCCGCCGCCTTTCCCTGGAGCTTGCGATGGACGCGGACCCGGTCATCCGTGCGGCCGTGATGCAGGTGGCTTATGACCTGGATCCCGGGGCTGGACGGTCCAGGGTCATCCTCACGCTCAGCGGTTCGCCGGACGGCGAACCCGCCTCTGTCCCGGCTCGTCCGACTGTCGCCGAAGTAGCTGCCGGCATCGCCGCGCTGGACTTGGGGACTGTTGATCCCGACCGGGTGCGGTATGCCTTGCAGCGAAGCGTGGACACGGCAAGATACTGGCAGGACCCCGACGGTGAAGACGTTCTCGCCGCCACCGATGAGGTTGCCGCGGCGTTGGCGCATGTCGCTGCGAGCTTGCTGGAATCGCCTGCAACGCAGTGGTGGCGCCAAGGCTGCGGGCCCGGACAATGGGCCATCGACTGGCGACCTGCGAACGACGCTGCGCCACTCCCCCGGAACCCGCAAACAACCCTGGCCGAATGGGGCCGCAAGGAGCGTTTGGAAGAAGTCCGTGCTGAGCGGGAACGCCCCAAAGACCCTCGAGCAAATTTAAGCGGGGAATGGTGGTCCATCCCCCATGGACTCGTGCAAACCGTGCAGCGCATTCCCGAGGGACTCAGCCTTGTGGAAGATTCCCTCGGTTGGGAGGACGCCACCGCCATTCCCGTCACTGGAACGGGCCGAATCCTGGAAATCCGGACGGCCGAGGACTGGACGGCTCTATGCCGGGCATTCCCGTTGGAATCAACAGCGTCCCGCAGGCACGACTGGTTCCGCACCACGGGGCGTCACGGTCGTTGGCTCATCCCGGACTGGGAGCTGGCCGCCTCGGAATGGGACGCGGTGCACCTTACGGTCAGCGGCTACCTCAACGCGGCAGGTCGCGCCCTCCGCGTTGACCAAGACACCGCAACCGTCATCGCGGGTTGGGACCCGGGCAGCACCATCTGGATCACGGATGTGGCCCGGGAATCCGAACAGCCTCGACAGTTCTGGCACCGGCCCGCAAACGAGGACGACTGGACACAAATCCACGGAGGCTAGGCGATTTCCCGCAGATGACTCCAGGAAGGTGGAGAATCGCGGGTATGGGTGGATCCATGTACCAAGCGGCGAACGAAGATCCGGAACTGGGCGCCGTCCGCCGACGAAGGGCCTGGCTTGCCAAGGAGTTTGGCCAGTTCGCGTCCGGCTTCTCGCATGCTGCGTCCGGCCCTCTCTCCGTCTCCGGGCCATCGCAGGTCGAAGCGGGACTGCGTGTGGTGGCTCGCTTCGAGCACCCGCCCGTTGAGGGTGAACCCCGACTTCCGGCACAATGTCTGATCACTCTCAAGCCCACGCCGGGACCACCACTGCACACGTCCAGTCTCGTGAACCTCCTGGCCAAGGAGCTGGCCCAGTTTGCGCTTGGTCAAATGGTTGCCAAGGATCCGGCAGACCTACTCGGGTCGCTGACTGGTGTCAGTGCGCAGGCATCAACAATCGGCATCAACGGCCTCAGTACCGAGGTGTGGAGTCTTGAAATTCCTGAAGTTCGCGGCATTGTTACTGGTTCCCGGGATCGTATTACATGTGGCTCGCTACTGAAGCCCCGGCAATGCCCCAGGTCTTGGTGACCGAAGATTTTGGCTCATACCTTCGGACGCTACTCAGTACATAAGGCCGTCAGCGCCCAAAGCCGCGCCACGCCGTCGTACGCGTCCCGAAGTGCGTGCCCTCAGCCGCCCGCAATGTCCCGCAGCGTCTGCAGGTGTGCTGACCACACCGCACGCCCAGCCGCAGTCAGGCTGGCCGACGTCCGTGGCATCTTCCCCGCAAAACTCTTCTTGATCTTCACGTACTCAGCCTTCTCAAGGATGGCCAGCTGCTTACTCAAAACCGAATCACTGACCTGGATGGCATCCCGCAAGTCCTTGAAGTCCAGCGACTCGGCCCTTGCGAGCGCGGCCATGATGGAGAAGCGAACCGGAGAGTGGACCAGTTCGTTGAGCTTGTGGCGCGGGTGTTCCGCCGGCATGCTCATGCGCGCAGCTCGCGGAAGGCTGCGGCCAAGCCCACCACACCCAGCGCGATGCCCGCGGGAAGGTAGAACCACAGGTTCCCGTCCCGGAAGAAGATGGCTCCCACAGTCAGGGCCACCACATAGAGCGCAAAGTAGGCGAAGAGGGACGTCAGGAACCGCTTGGTGAAACCGGCCTTCGTGGACTTTTGAAACATCGGCCAGATGGACGCGGTGATGGCGGCCCACGCCCCGACTGAGCAGGCGAGCAGCGCGGCGCCATACCCGGTGACCAGGACGATGTGCATCCCGATCATCAACAGCGAGCCGATGATGGCCAGGCTGGTGAACATGGCGGCAACGGGCCATGCCGCCGCGTTGGTCGATGTGGCCCCGAGTGACTCGGCCCTTGCCAGCAATTCCCGCGCTTCCGCGGCGGTCAGGCCGCCTGTTGACTCGCTCATGATTTCCCCCAAATAGATTTATGTTCGATAACGCCACACTAAGAAAGTACTTTCCAAAGTGTCAAGTACTTTCCACAAGAAGCCACACAATGCCGTCTTGACTGAAATTTCAGTCAGGAATACAGTTGTCACAATCGCATCACGTGATGCAGCTCACGAAAGGCTTGCCATGATCAGCACGCGCATTCGCAAAGACGCGGATTCCGCCGGTGCAGCATCCGCGCACAAGGACCGCTTTGGCCGCATTGAGTCGGCCGGAATCGAGTACATTCCCGACGACCAACGCACCTCCCGCCCTAGGAACCTCTTCACGGTGTTCTTCGGCGGCAACTTTGCTTTTTCTGTCATCGTCTTCGGCTGGCTTCCCATCACCTTCGGCCTGGACTTCGTGGGGGCAGCCACGGCCAGCCTCACCGGGCTCGTGGTGGGAACAGCCCTCATCGCCCCCATGGCCCTGCTCGGGCCGAGGACCGGAACCAACAACACGGTTTCAAGCGCCGCTCATTTCGGCACGCGCGGACGGTTGATCGGTTCGGGCCTGACTCTCTTGTTCGCCCTTGCCTACGCTGCCATTGCGGTCTGGACCTCGGGCGACGCACTGGTCGCCGCAGCTGAGCGGTTGCTGGGGGTACCCGTTGACGGCACCACCTTGGCAATCGGCTACGCCGTGATCTCCGTCGAGATCGTTTTGGTCGCCCTCTTTGGACACGGCACCGTGGTGGCGATGCAAAAATTCGTGGCGCCCGTCGTCGGCATTCTGCTGCTCCTCGGCGTCGTCGCTTTTGCTCCTACTTTCAGCCCCACTACCGTTCACAGCGATTTCCTTCTGGGGGATTTCTGGCCCACGTGGATACTGTCCGCCGTCATTTCCGTGGGAGGGCCGTTGTCCTACGCCCCGACGCTGGGCGACTACAGCCGGCGAATCTCCCGGAAGCTCCACTCCGACCGTTCCGTCGTCGCTGCCACCTGCCTTGGCGTGTTCCTGGGCCTGTTTGTCACAGCGCTTTTCGGCGCTTTCACGGCGTCGGCCATCCCCGAACTCGGCGGTTCCTACGTCGCGGACCTGGTTAGGTCAGCCCCAGCCTGGTATCTGCTGCCGATCCTCGTCATCGCGTTGGCGGGCGGTCTTGGCCAAGGTGTGCTAAACCTCTACGCCAGCGGCCTGGACCTCGAAGCTCTCTTCCCGCGCCTGCGCCGAATCCACACCACGCTCATCACGTCGGTGATCGCCGTCGGATTGCTCTACCTGGGTGTCTTCGTCTTCAACGCCGTGGACTCCATCACCGCAATGACGTTGGTGCTCAATGGCTTCGCCGGTCCGTGGGTGGCCATCAATGTTCTTGGGTTCCTGTTGGTTCGTCGCGGCACGTACCACGCAAGAGACCTCCAACTGTTCCGTGCCAACGGCCCTCGCGGCAGGTACTGGTTCAGTAGCGGCTGGAATCTTCGCGCCGTCATTCCCTGGGCCATCGGATCCGTTTTCGGACTGCTGGCAACTGACACCTCCCTGTACACCGGACCACTCTCCCAGCTCGCCGGAGGCATCGACCTCAGCTTTATCGGGTCCACCCTCATCGGAGCGGCAGGCTACCTCCTCGCCCAACGGATTTGGCCGGAACCTGCCGCTGCCACCGAGATCGCACAGGCAGGGGGTGAGCACGTATTACTGTCAAACCATGAGTGAAAAATTAGTCAGGATCCTCAACGCCGCCACAACGTGCATCGCCCGGAGCGGCGTCCGGGGAATGCGGGTCAACGATGTCGCTGCAGAGGCCGGGGTTTCCCCAGGCCTGCTGTACTACCACTTCACTGACCGGGCCGGCCTGCTTGCCGCAACGCTGGAACACATCAACAAGCAGGTCAGCAAGGACGACCCCTCCTCCCCCAACACAGTGGATCCTTCCCGCCACGTCCGGCACCTTCTCCTCGACGAGATCAAGGACGACGCCGACATCCGCAGGAATTCGGTTGCCTGGAACGAGCTACGGGCGTGCACCATCTTCGAACAGGAACTCGCAGAGCCACTCTCCCGGACAACGGCGGAATGGAACCGGGAAATCGCCCAGGCCCTCATGGCCGCCAGCGAAGGCACCGGCGAGGAGGAAGCAGCAGTAACTGCGGAAATCCTCACCAGCCTGGTCGAAGGGATCTCCGGCCGCTGGCTCAACGGATTCATCACCACAGAGCACGCACGATCCCTGCTGACCACGGCCATCGACTCACTCACCACAACACGCCCCACGAGCCCCCAGGAAACTGCAACACAGGGGCTGGGCAAATGAACTTTCCGCACATCAAACGACGCGATTCCGCCGGAATCGAACCATCATGCAAGGACCCCTAGGTCCCGTTAGGAAGCACCACCATGGACATCATCACCAACACCGAACCGCCCGCATCCTTCGCCCGGAGCCAGGAGAGCACCCGCAATCCGCTCCGCGTGGCCCTGGTCCAGCACCACTGGCGGGAAGACCCAACAGAACTCACCTCGGTGCTCACCCAAGCCATCGGCAAAGCGTCCGACGCCGGCGCTACCGCCGTCTTCCTGCCGGAACTCACGCTCTCGAAATACCCGGCAAACATCCGGGCCGACAGCAACCCCGGCCGGAATGCCGAGGACCTGATCACCGGCCCCACCTTCGAGTTCGCCGCCAACGCGGCCCGCACCCACGGAGTCACCGTCCACGCATCACTCTACGAGCGTGCCGACGCAAGCGACGGCCTGGGCTTCAACACCGCCATCCTCGTCTCACCCAAGGGCGAGCTGCTGGCACGGACCCGCAAGACCCACATCCCTGTCAGCGCCGGCTACTACGAAGACACCTATTTCAGGGCCGGCCCCGCCGAGGACGCCTACCCGGTGTACCGTCCAGCGGAACTGGACCATGCCGCCGTCGGACTCCCTACCTGCTGGGACGAATGGTTCCCCGAGGTCGCACGGCTGTATTCACTTGCTGGCGCCGAAATCCTGGTCTACCCCACCGCCATCGGCTCGGAGCCGACCTTCCCGGAATTCGACCACCAGCCGCTGTGGCAGCACGTCATCACCGGCCACGGCATCACAAACGGCACCTTCATGGTGGTCCCCAACCGGACCGGAGACGAAGGCGACATCACCTTCTACGGGTCCTCGTTCATCTCCGACCCCTATGGTCGCGTCCTGGTTCAGGCACCGCGGGACCAAGAGGCTGTCCTGGTGGCTGATCTCGACCTTGACCAGCGGAAGGACTGGCTTGATCTGTTCCCGTTCCTGACCACCCGTCGCCCCGATACCTACGCCGAGCTCACCCTGGACGTCGACACCGAACACCCGTACGGTGCAACATCCGCCCCTTTGAGCGCGGGCCGGTCATGACCTGGATGATGCCGAGCGAAACGGCCCGCCAGGAACGCGTGTGGATGGCATTCCCGCCGGAGCGTTCCTCCATAGGTCATACCGCGGCGGAAACCCACGAGGCCCGAACCGCCTGGGCTGCCGTGGCGCACGCCGTGCTTGAATTCGAGCCGGTCACCATGGTGGTGGACCCACCGGACCCGGCCGCCGCCCGAACGTACCTTTCGAGCGACATTGAGCTGGTGGAAGCACCCCTCGACGACGCGTGGATGCGGGACATCGGGCCCACCTTCGTGACCGGCGACGACGGTCGGCTGGGTGGGGTGGACTGGGTCTTCAACGGCTGGGGGCAGCAGGACTGGGCCACCTGGGACAAGGACTCAAAGGTCGGCGCGGAAGTGGTGCGGCAGGCCGGGGCGGAGCTGATTCAAAGCACCATGGTCAATGAAGGCGGCGGGATCCAGGTGGACGGCTTGGGCACAGTCCTGGTCACCGAAACCGTACAACTGGATAAGTTCCGGAACCCTGAGCTGAGCAAGGCGGATGTCGAAGCCGAACTGGCCCGCACCATCGGCGCCACCCAGGTCATTTGGCTTCCGCGGGGGCTGACGCGGGATTCGCAGGACCTCGGAACCCGCGGACACGTAGACATCGTGGCTGCCATCCCGTCCCCGGGCGTGCTGCTTGTCCATTCCCAGCGCAACCCAGAGCACCCGGACTTCCAGGTCACCGCCGACATCATCTCGATGCTCGCCGGGACCCGGGATGCGCAGGGCCGGGCATGGGAAATCGTGGAAGTACCCGCCCCGGAGACATTGCGCGACGAGCTCGACTGGGTGGATTACAGCTACATCAACCATCTGGTGGTCAACGGCGGTGTCATTGCCTGCAGCTTCGATGACCCCGCCGACACCGAAGCCCGGCGGATCCTCGAGCAAGCTTACCCGGGGCGAAAAGTAGTCACGGTGGATGCCCGCCCCATCTTCGCCCGCGGCGGCGGCATCCATTGCATCACCCAGCACCAACCGGCCGTCTGATGTAGCCGCGGCAGCCCGCCGTCGAGCGCTTAAAGCACGACGGCGGGCGCTGGTCGGCCGTGAGTCCCAACCCGCGGCGTGATGCACGCGAAGCAATCCGGTAAATTTGATTCCACGAGTTTGACCCTCGGTGAGCAACACCATTCGCGCGCCTCACGAAAGCAGGATCATATGACCGTCTCTCCCCTCATCTGGGGCATCACCATCGTCGTCATTCTGGCGCTCTTGGCCTTTGACTACTTCTTCCACATCCGCAAAGCCCACGTTCCTTCGCTGAAGGAAGCGGCCATCTGGTCCTCCATTTACGTCGGATTGGCCGTCGTCTTCGGCATCCTGGTGCTGGTCTTTGGCGGAGCGCAGATGGGTTCGGAGTACTTCGCCGGATACATCACGGAGAAGGCCCTGTCGGTCGATAACCTGTTCGTGTTCCTGATCATCATGGCGAGCTTCCGGGTGCCGCGCGAGGACCAGCAGAAGGTCCTGTTGTTCGGCATCGTGTTCTCGCTGATCGCCCGGACCGGCTTCATTTTCCTGGGCGCCGCGCTGATCAACTCGTTCGCCTGGGTGTTCTACATCTTCGGCCTGATCCTGCTGCTCACCGCCGGCAACCTGCTCAAGCCCGGTGACCACGGCGATGACCAAGCCAACAACTTCATCATCCGCGTGGCCAAGAAGCTCTTCCACACCACGGACAAGTACGACGGCGACAAGCTCTTCACCATGGTCAACGGCAAACGGGCCCTCACCCCGATGCTCCTGGTGATGGTGGCGATCGGCGGCACGGACATCCTGTTTGCCCTCGACTCGATCCCGGCAATCTTCGGCCTCACCCAGAACGTCTTCATCGTCTTCACGGCCACCGCGTTCTCGCTGATGGGCCTGCGCCAGCTCTACTTCCTGATCGATGGCCTGCTGGATCGCTTGATCTACCTCTCCTACGGCCTCGCGGCGATCCTGGCGTTCATCGGCGTCAAGCTCATCCTGCACGCCCTCCACGAGAACAACCTGCCGTTCATCAACGACGGCGAGCACGTGGCCGTCGTCGAAATCACCACTGGCCTGTCGCTGAGCGTGATTATCGGAACGCTGATCATCACGGTGGCGTTGTCGCTCCTGAGCCCCGCCGGTAAGGCCCAAACGGCCATCAACAATGCCCGCCGGCACGCCGTGGACTACCTCGACCTTGACTACACGGCCGACGCCAACGAACGCGAGCGCATTTACCGCGCGCTGACGGCCGAGGAGGCGCAGATCGTCCAGATGCCCCTCAAGTACAGGAACAAGGCCAAAGACGTGGACAAGATCCGCGAGCAAGTGGCCGAGGCACACCGCCAGCACGAGGCCTTCCTCAACCGCTAACGGCTATCCGCCCAACCGTTAAGCAAGAAGAATGCGGGCCTCATTCTGAGACCCGCATCCTTCTCTGCGTAGCTGTCCCTACATCCCGGGAACCTGCTGCGCCTCGTGGACTTCGATCTCGCAGCCACCGGGCATCTTCAGGTGGGGGTGCTCCTTGGCAAGCTGCAGTGCGGCTTCCATGTTTTCGGCTTCGACGATGCTGTAACCGGCAACCTCACGCTTGCTCGGCGCCGTTCCACCGTCAGAGGAAACGCGGACTCCGTTAGCCAGCGGTGTACCAAAATCCACAAGCCCGTCGCCCACCTTGGCGGCCCACGCGTTCCACTGCCCCATGACGGCTTCCATCTCTTCCGGAGCCGGGGGTGCTGCTTCAGCCGGAGTCATGGGTGCGTGATAGATAAAAACAAACCTGGACATGATGGTCCTTCTTTCTGTGGTGGTGGATTTAGAGGGTGACGCTACGGCCGGTGAAGGCAACCAAGCGCTCCAGGCTGCCCGCCGTCTCCGACGTCGGCTGCTCCGGCGCGAAGCTTCCATTGGCGCGGACCTGCTCGGAAATGGTCTGGCGCGCCAGTTCGGTGACGTAATCGCTGACGACGTCGGACACGGCCACCTGCTGATCGGTCGCCTTCGCGAAGTCCCACGCGTGGACCAGGAGCTCGAGGTTCAGAATTCCGGCCAGAGTGGTTGCGGGGAGCTCAGCGAAGCCCATGTCCACAGCACCCTCAACGCCGCGGCGCGCGAACGCTTCCAAAGCAGGCTGTGCCAATTCGGCGATCCGGACCTCCGGTGCGGCGTCCTTGCGATCAACCGGCTCAGCGCCTAGGGCACGCCCAATATTCAGGAGCGAGCCCGCCAGGTGCTCCAACAACCCGGCAACGTTGAAGTCGGCACACGGGGTAGCCTTGTCAGCATCGTCAGCGGTGACGTTCCGGAGGACGCCCAGGAGAATCGCCAGCGAGGCATCGGCGGATGTCAGGTGGTCAATGGGATCGGGTGCCCAGGCCCAGTCATCCCTGCCCGCGGCCGAGGACGCTTCATCGACGAGCCGCTCCAGATAGTGGTTCCAGCCCATCGCGTGCGAGGCCGCCTGCTCCTCCGTGAGGCCCTCATGCACCATGCGCAGCGACGTGCCGGCTGCCTCGGGCTCCAAGGTAATGGTCACTGTGGACGCACCTGGCGGCAAATCCCCGCCACCTTCCCAGCCCCACGTAAAGACGACCCGCTTTCCCGGTTCAATCTCCTGAAATACTCCGGCGGCGTGATGGCCAGGGGTAACAGTCCAGCGATACTCGCCACCGACCCGGAGGTCCACCCTGGCTGCCACGGTTTGCCAGCGACGAAGCCGCTCCGGCTGGGTGATGAGCGCGAACGCTTCGTCAACTGTGACCGGCAGGTGGATCGTTTTGTCGAAACTCATGTGCGTCCTTGTCTTGGAGTTGCTGGTTGTTGGGGTGTTGTTGTGGAGTGCCGCGCTGCTCAGCCATCGCCGCGGCATCGGAGGCCAGGAGATCCAGCTCATTGGTCCAGAACTGCGAGACAAGTTCACGGAGGCGGCCCATTCCGAGGGGATTGAGCCGGTAGAACCTGTTCCTCCCTTCCTTGCGGGCAGTGACCAAGCCCGCCTTTTCCAGCAAGAGCAGGTGCTGCGAAATGGCGGAGCGGCTGACCTCGAAGTGCGCAGACAGATCGCTGACGGCTCGTTCGTTGCCGGCCAGGAGATGCAGGAGTCTACGCCGATTGGGCTCTGCGGCGATCTCCAGGGCATCCAACACATTCAATACGTTAGTGATCACTAACGCATTAAGCAAGGGCTATGCTGTGCCTTCTCCAAGGGGCGGGCTAAACCGCCGGCTTCCGCCACATCACCGCGAGCACCAGCACCACGGCACTAAGCCCGAGCATCACCAGGACCATGATTCCCCAGTTCGCCTGGTTCACTCCGGGGCCGTACAGCACACCGATCAGAACGGTGGCGGTGATGGCTCCGAGGTAGCGGCACGTCTGGAAGATTCCCGCTGCCACTCCCCTCTCCTCCGGCCGGGCGGAAACGTAGAGGCCCTGGTTGGACGCCGTGCTGACCATCCCATACGGGACACCCATCAAGGCGGTCAGGACGAACACCACCGGCGCCCACAGCGTCATGGTGAGAATCCCCAGGGTGCCGGCCGCAAGACTCAGAATCACGACCCCTGTGATCAGGACCGAACGGACGCCGAACCGCTCAATGAACCGCACGGTCAGTGGCGTCACCACAACCGACAACGCCGCAAGGGGAAGCATCAGCAGGCCCACCACGCCGGCGTCGTAATGGCCTGCTTCCTGCAGCAGCTGCGGAAGGCCGAAGAACGCAAAGTAATAAACGCCGCTGAAGACGATGAACAGCAAGTACACCAGCAGCAGCGGTCGGTTCCGGCCCAGCAGGCGGAGGTCCAGGAACGGGGGCCGGAACCTCAGCTCCCGCCAGGCAAAAAGCGCGCCGATCACTGTGGCGCCGCCCAGAAGGTACCAGCGGTACCCGGGCAGCACGTTGAGCAGCGCCATCATGGCCAGCATCAGCGAGGTAACGAAAGCGAGGATGCCGGGGATGTCGGAGTCGCGGAGGAGCGTTCCCAACGAACCCGTTTCCCGGCCGGAATCCGCGGGCGCCGTTTGGCGAACAATGAACAAGGCCAGCAACGCGATGGGGACGTTGATGGCGAACAGCGCCTGCCATCCCACCAGGCTCACCAGCAAGCCGCCGACCACCGGACCAATAGCTGCGGCGGACGTGTTCGCCATCTGGATCCGTCCCAGCGGTCGGGTGGACGGCAGGTTGGCAAGCTTGCTCAACTCCGTCACCATCACGACGGCGGACGGGTAAGCGGTAGCGGTCCCCACCGCCATGAGCGCGCGGGCAACACAGACGAGTGCGAAGTTGGGCAGGAAGGGAGCGATCGCGCAGGTGACAGCCACCAAGGCCATGCCGAACATGAACAGACGACGTGGTCCGAAGCGATCAGCAAGCCTGCCCATGAGCGGCTGGCCCGCCGCCGACGCCAAATAGAACGAAGTGATGACCCAGGTGACTGTGGCGACGTCCAGGGAGAAGTGCTCCCGAAGGACCACCAACGCCACGGCGATCATGGACGAATTCAGCGGATTCAGCGCCGTCCCCAGGCTCAGCGCGGCAATCGCGAGCCCTGGACGGGGTTTGTTGGCAGTCACCCGACCCAGTCTGCTCCATGGTTGCCTCGGGTTACGAAACGGGTTCGGTGGGCGGACTCTCTGGTTCAGGCAAATTTTGCTGGATCATCTGGCGTAGCAGCGGCACCCAACCCCGGAATTCCGCGGGTGCACCGAGGGGCGGGCGCCGATGATCCAGCAGAATCTACTCACTCCTCAAAGTGCGTGGTGATCTTCCCCGAGGAGACGGCGGCGATGATGGACTTTGCCAGATGCCGCAGTTTGATATTCCGGTTGCTCGAAGCCGTGCGGAGGATGGTGAACGCTTCCTCCTGGCTGCAATGGTTTTGGGCCATGATCGCGCCAACCGCCAAATCGATGACGGTACGTGACTGCATGGCCGCTGCCAGGTCATTCCGCGCGTCGCTGAGCTGGGCGATTTTCAGCGCGAGCCGCAGGGATTTGGAAGCATGGGATGCGAAAATCTCGGCGCGCTCCACATCGTCATCGCTGAAGGCGTCTGTTCGTTCCGAGTAGAGGTTCAAGGCAGCGCGGGTATCGCCTTCCACCAACAGCGGGACGCTGAGGATCGAGCGAAGGCCCTGGTCCGAGGCAGCCTGGATATATTCGGGCCAGCGATGCTCGGCCAGGAGGTCCCGAACCAGCACGGGCGTGAGCTTGTCCATTGCCGTGAGGCAGGGACCCTCGAAGGTGCTTTGGAGTTGGTCCATGACGAGGGCGCGCTCGTCGCTGCTCGCCGCGGTTGCGGACTTCTTGCGACGTAACACGGTGATGCCGCTGAAGACCGGGCTCTCCGGGTGGGAGAGGCTCTCGGCGGAGAAGGCTGCAAGATCGCTGAGAAAAGCCTCAACGTCTTCGCTGCCCAGAACCAGATCCAAAAAGTATCCGTTCTGGAGAGCGTCCTGCTCGGGGAGGGGGTTGACCATGCACGTTCCTACTGACTGAAATGCGTCCCCAGCAGACAGCAAAGGAGCGAAAAGGGCCGCCCTCTGCAAAACGGTCTGGCAATACCTTATATCCCAACGATCAACGGTACAAAGTGCAATTCAAAAGGGCTTGACCTGCGGCAACGCCCACAGCCTGATCCCGCTTTGTCAACTGAGGCAACGCTTTCATGACGCGCAATAAGTAAGTAGGCTTACTATGCAATCGTGATCCGACAGGTCGCGGTCCGACAAGGACCATCATGAAAAGGAGACATCAGATGGGCGTGGAAGACAGCATCCGCAAGGCAACCGAAAATGCCATGGAAGATCTGGCCGGCACCTCCGACCCCGTGAACGACCGCAACGTCCCCGAGCCCGGCGAGAAGGACGACGACATCCAGGTCCACTCATCCATCAGCGAAGGCTCAAACGCCATGGATGAGGACATCTCACCCAAGGAGGATCGCCCCACCGGCCGTCGCCGCGCTCCAGGTGAACCCGACGGCGGAACTCCAGCCCGCGGACAGGGCGACGACGCCGGGACTCACCAGGGCGACACCGACGCCCCGGCCGCTTCGGGCGACGTCGCAGGCCCAGCTGGGCTGCCCAGCGG
>NZ_JAQPPK010000034.1 GCF_029952445.1 Paenarthrobacter nitroguajacolicus
CGCCACCCGCGTCGGAAGCCGCGGATGGGTGTAAGCGACAGCTCCGGGGCCTGCGCCGGCTGCGGAGGCTCCCGAGGGGGCACCGCCGGTGGCTACCGCTGCGCCAACGGCGACGCCGGCGCCCACGACGGCTGCCGTCATGCCCATGGCCATCACCGCGCCGGCCATCTTGCCCATCGCGGCAGTGACCGGAGCGATCAAGCGCAGGAGGGCTGGCAGGGCCAAGACGGCAAGGACTATGAGGATCCAGCCGTTCACCAGTCCTCCGATGCCCTCATCCCCGTTTTTCAGCCGCCATGCCAGTGCGTAGATGCTTGCCGCCAGGGGGCTGTAGACGATGAAGGCGAGGATCCATTTGGTGACGCCCTCGAAACTCTTCTTTCCGCCCTCCAACATTGCTGACGCAGCCGCGACGGGCCAGTAACCGGAAAGAAGTGGCAGGAGCGCGCCCCGAAGAAACATCAACGCCCACTGGCACAGAACCGTCAGGATCCCGAACAAGCCGATAATGATGGCCAGACCAGGGGCCGACGCCACCGCTGCACCACCGACGGTGAACGTTCCGGTATCCAGCCCCGCCGAGTCCAGAATCCACTTTCCGTAGGCGTCCCCGGCAGTGACGAACACCTGGATCGACAAAGAGCCGGCGACGGTCACGAAAACAACCCGGCCAAGCGCTTCAAACACCTCGCGTGCGGGCCGGCCATTCCGGTCCTTGAACGTCTGGATCCCGGCAACCATCAGACCGATGGTCACGAGAAACAACGTCACGATCGAAGTCGAGGCCTGAAACCAATCAACAGACGGGCCATTCAAATCAACCACGATGCCCTGGCCCAGCCACGACGTGGCGAAGTCCTTCAGGAGTTTGTCGTAACCGGCCATCATCTGCTGGCCCAAGTTGTTGGCCCCGTCCTGGGTGACCTTCTGCACGCCGCATTCGATGGCATTGATCGCGATGGCCGCGGGGTTGCTGCAATCAGCCATTGGTGGGCTTCCACTCGACGAACTGCCCCTTCACCGGAGCCGAGGGCGAACCTGCCCAGGTCGCTCCACTGTCGAGGACCTTCAGCCGCCAGTCGCTGTCCTTCCACACCACGGTGTATGGGAGCCCCGTGTATCCGGTCTGCGAATTGGGTGTGCTGAGCACGACCGTGATCTGAGCTTCCTCGGGGGTGAAGGAGTCGACGATGAACCCGGCGCTCGTCCATCCCTGTTCAGATACTTTCTGGGCCACGCCGCTTGGGCTTTTCTGCAGGATCTTTTTCCCGGGGGAATCGATCGCATAGACATCGACGACCTGGCTGACGGGGCCGGTCCACATCCGGTAGGTCAGGGTCGTGCCGAAGAGCGCCGCGCCCAAAGGCGACCGGGCGAAGCAGGCAGGGTACCCGCCGCGGGTTTTTGTCGGTCCGGCACTGGCCGAGACAGGCCAGGTGAGCCCCTGGGACGCCTCCCACCGAAGATCCGTGGGGATCTTCGGCCGCAGAGAGGTCTCCCCTTCCGGGACGTTGCATGTTCCGACCCCATTGGTGGGCTCTGCCGTTGGAGACGGCAGGGCCGGGCTCTCCTGTGGTGCTTGGGCTTCTGGTTTCGTCGGGGCTACGAAGGAGGCCACGATGGCCACGATGACGACCAGCAGCACCAGTGCCAGGACGATGCCTGCCGTGATGCCGGCGCCTTTGGAGTTCCAGGCCCGTTTAATCGGGTTCAGCATGGGCTGCTCCTTAGCCGTTGAGGGTGTTCACGCAGCCGGTGTTACTGGACGGGATGAACACGGTCGCGATGCCCGCAGCGGCTGAGACCAACACGACGCCGCCGATCCACCAGCCCAGGGCTTTGAGCATCTCGCCGCCGTCGCCGCGCCTGTGCTGGAAAAACATGCCGATACCGACCAGGATCAGAGCCACCACCGCCAAACCAGCGGCGACAACGGTGCACCAGAACTTGGCCGTATCCAGGGCTGTGGTGACCTGGGTGGGCATGCACAGCGGGGCGGCCGGGACACGGATGATGACCTCGGCCTTCAAGTTTTCGAACGCGCTCATTGATCGTTTCCTCTCGTTGTTTCTACGACTCCTCGGGGAACCCGCACCCGGGCCTCAGCCAAGCGATCCCTGACCCGTTGCACGGGTTTGGCGATCGCCGCCGCAACAGCCTGGGGATTTTCCAGGCCCCGAAGCTTGACCATCCATGGCACCTCGACCACCGGCACCACGGAGGAAAGAACTTTGATCCCGCGGACAGCTGCGGGAAGGGCACGGCCTGGGGCGTCAGCGACCACCAGCACGGCCCGGACACGGGCGAGCCCGTGCGAACCGATCAGTGCCTTGGTGGTGTTCAGCGCGGCAGGGGTTGCCCGGCACACTGCAACCACCGCACCTGCCTCCGGGAACGCCAGGCCGTGATCGGTTCCACCCAACAACGTCGCCCACGTGGACGTCCCGGCCCCGGGATGGACACCCACGAACATCTCCCTTGGGACGGTGAAGGTCCCGGCAGGGAACAGCCACTCGGATGCGCCCATCAGATGGCCTCCAAGGGCAGCACGTTCGAGGCCAGCCACGGCGCACCGGAGGCGGCGCGGGTCATGATGACCGCCCACTCCCCCGCGTTGGTGCTGAACTTGACCCGGACCTGGTGGCCGTCCGGGACCTCCGCCGGAACGACGGACCCGGCTGAAGTCACGGTGCGGGCTGACAGGCGGGGAGGCTGGATGTACTGCGCCTCGTGGGCGTATGCGGTCGTGATCAGCGGCGCCAAGGCCCTGAACCATTCCTCTTTGGTCTTGCCGGTGTCCGTGTAAGCGGCCATCACCTTCACGGCCGCGTTGATGGCTTCATCCTCCGCGGCAGGGTCCAGGGCCAGCGCGGACGGACCGGCATGGTCGGCCTGGGGCACGTCCTGGCACGAGACAATGCAGGACACCGAAGCATCCGGCGTCGGAGACTCCGACTGATTGGTCCCCGTCGCTCCGCCCCAGCACCCAGACAGTGCCAGAGCCACCACCGCGGCCGCAGCAGTCAGTGCCGCTGTCTTCTTGAGCATCGGGTTCTCCATCACATGGCCGCCTTCTCGAACTGTTCCCGGGTGGGGATGTACAGGTACCCGGCCGGGGCGCCGGGGTTGATCGTCATCGTGTAGTACGCGCCGTTGGGAGGAATACCGAAGTTGTAGCCCTCCTCGATGACCTTCCCATCGGCGGTGATTTCCTTAACCACCGCCACGTGGCCGTACTCGCCCGTGGTGTACCAGGTGATGGCGCCGACCTTAGGGGTCTTGCTGATCGTCCAGCCCGCCCGGGACCACGCATTGCCCCAGGTCTTGCCGTTGCCCGGGCCGAGCCTGGAGGAACTGACCGGCTGCAGGCCGAGCTGTTGGGTAAGCCGCCACCACGCGAAATCGGTGCAGTTCCGGTACGCCAGACTCGTGACAGGGTTGTTCGCGTTGTGCTCCGCGCCCCTCCACGGATAGTCGTCCCCGGACCCCGTGGTCCCGACGGCGAAACCGCCCGCGGCGCAGCCACCGGACCCGGCCGTGATCTTTCCCGCCGTGACCGCTGCCAGCACTTCCCGCGCAGCCGGGATGAACTTGGTGTACCCGGCCGGACTGTAATTGCCCTGGACCCGGTGACCGGCCACGTCCGGGGGCATGGCCTCCCACCCGGGGAGTCGCATCAGGGCCTTGAAGAACGTCGCCGCGGCCTTGGCCGGGTCCGTTACCTCAGCTTTGGTACCCCACGGGTTCCCGGGGAGGCACCACTGCTGCTGGAACAGGCCCAGGCTGCACGTCAGTGAACCATCCGGGTTGGTCACGCCGTGAATGTCATCGCCGTAGTTGAGGTTTTTCAGGCTCGACTCACCCATGGCGGTCATGACACCCACCAACAAGCCCTCCGCAGGCACGTTCAACTGCTGACCGGTCTTCACCACCACGGCAGCGTTCGCCAGCTGGTCGTCCGCATAACCGGCGACCACACCCCCAGGCGCACTCACCGTTACGGTCCCGGCCGGGGCGCAGGCCGCCAACGCGCCCTCTTTCCCGCCCGAACCGAGCATCATCACCAGAACCAGCACCGGCACCATAACGGCCGCCAACACCGCCCCCGCAGCTGCTCCCGCTCCGCCCTTCATCGCCGCCACCACCGACCACCCGAGCCCGGTTTGATGACGGGTTCCGAAACGGAACCGTCCACACCGAGCAGAAGCTCCATGACCTCATCCCCGTCAGTTACCCGCACGGGCCAAGGGCCGGGTTCTGTCACAACGGATGCCACATGGGCGATGACCACATAGGGAGCAGAATCTCCGGCAGGGACGACCACCGGGCGGCCATTCACAGACCACATCGGCCCCACCAAGTGCGCTACCTCGATCAAGACAATTGCTCTCTGACGCGCGTTGTCGTGCAGATTTCGCTGGAGAAATGCCAAAGAGGCCTAACTCTATTGTTTAGTAATAGAGTGATGTAAATTTGAGTTGGCTGCACCTGTGAGCTGTCCGGCAGTATTGATGCATGCCGCGACTGATTCGACCGAGCTTGCCCCTGGATGTAGAGACCGCCATCGCCTTCATGGGAAGTCGGGCTCAGGCGGATGTCCTGCGCCAGCTGGCTATCCTCGGACCCTCGACCATTGGTCAGCTGCAGAGTGTCGTTGATGTCAGCCGACCGAGTCTGAATCGTCTCCTGGATGCCCTCGGGGCAGCTGGTCTTGTTCTGACTGACCCTCCCGAGGGTGCTCGACAAGGGCGGGATGTGGTTTATGAGGTGCGACGAACCCGAATCCGGGACCTGTCGCGAGCATACGTCGATTACATCGAAGGTCGCTGATGCTGACGGAATCAACCCGTCGAACCTGGTGGCCATGATCCAACCCTAGCAGGAATGAAACATGTTTCGAACATGATTCAAGTGTCGCTTGGGTTGTTTTTCTCGAGCTCTTCCACGTCGTCCAGGAGGGCGTTGATCGCATCCAATGTTTTGGCGTCGATATCGCCCAGGGTCCTTGCTGCAATATTTTTCAGCTTGCTTCGTCGCATGCTCCTGAGGAGTTGTAGTTCCTTCTCGATGCGTTCCGGAAGTTCACCAGACTCATCAGTGAGATAGACAGGGTCGATGTCGAAGAACTTCGATAGTGCAACGAGAGCCTCGGTAGGCACCGTTTCAGGAGACTCCCCCGTCCTTATCCTCCACCACCTGGTTCTGGATAGCTCGTACCCATGTTCACGCACTCCGGCTTGAATGTCTGCGAACTCATATGGCCTGCCACCCTCCGCCACTACGACGTCAAGCAACAAATTCACCTTTCGCGAAAGAGCCTCTGCTCGAGCCAGCCGATCTCGAGCAGTTTCACCGCCAGCCATTATTCAAACCCCATTCGAATGTCCATCGGCAGAGTTCGCCGACTTTTTGTGAGCCGTACCGGTATGGAAGCACCTTTCATACCAGCGACGAACTGCCAAATCCCACCCTACCGGGTCTGAATTCCACTCCTGCGTATGGCCGGAACAGTCGAACTCGACTAGTTCAACCTTCTCGCTTCGCCGGTAGGCGAGGCGCCTTGAAGTCTCTATCGGTACAGACCAGTCATTTTTGCTGTGAAGAATAAGGATGGGAACTTCAATCGGCATTTCCAGCCTCGAGGCATCCGCGCCTTTCACATCGATCGTCTCGCTGAACCCTAAAAGTCGACTGGTCCGGTTGGCGGAAATAAGGGATGTCACGAAGGATCCCAAAAAGCCAGGCCATCCTTGATGTCGAGCATTAGCTCTAAAGACGTCTTCCCAGCGCAATGCAGGTGCCACCATGACAATCCCTCTGATCATGCCGCCGAGGCTGGAACGTTGGGTCGTATTGATGGCAATCGTAGCCCCTAGAGACCACCCGAAGATGACGCATTTTGTACCTCCTTGAGCGGCGATGAATCTTAGCGCATCCTCTAAGTCCTGCCATTCCGTCTCACCGAGGTGTGAACGACCGTCACTTGCTGAGGGGCCTTCGCCGTCGTTTCGATATGTGATGACTAGAGAAGTTAAATCAAGGGACGTTGCTGTCTTAAGTCCGCGCAGAGTCTGCCGCCGGTCAGAACCTTGACCGTGCACGTGAACGGCCCAAACATCGGAGCCACCATTTACGATCCACGCTGGGGCTGGCCCCAGGGACGTCTCAAGCACTACATCTTTGTATTCCGACTCAGGGAAAATCGCGGTTATGCCGCTCCACCTGCACTGTGAACCTTGCGATAGGGCCAGCGGACGATGCAGCAGACGGCGCTGAACGGCGGTTGTGGTCATGGAGACGACGTCTCCTACCACCGCAGGCTCATCTCCCCCAGCTATATGAAGTCCAAACGTGCCCGGCTCGATAGTGCGCCTGGTGATGGGTAAATCAATCGCATGGTCGGTAACTCGTCCGGAAACGAGATCATAGCGACGCCTGTAGTCCAACCGGACAGCTTGGTGGACTGCCCATGTTAACAATCCGACGACAGACGACACGGCCGCGACAGCCGCGACAGCTGCGATGCAGGCGGTCGTCATTTTGGACGACATGTAAGTCCCTCCAGAAACTCAGCAGCCGTAGATAGCTTGTCCATCCCGTCGGTGCCGATTCGGTTGGCGGTCGATGGGTCTCTAGCCAGGGAGTCTTGAATCTCCACAACCATTCGATGTAGCTTGCGTCGGGGCTTTTCTGGATGATCAGGCACCACACGCAGGTCCAGAGTGACGCCTCTATTGCCACGGATCGCTTTGGCCCAGACGGGTTCAAGCGTCCTCAGTACGGAGTTCGTCTCCGTAACGTCCCTGAGCCCAAGAATCCTCCGACGTGCGGGGGGGAGTGCCAGACCGGTGCACAACAGAGCGAAAGTTGCAGAATTTAGCGCCCCATAAAGGCTGTCAAGTGAAGACATCAACTGGAGCTGGCCAAGGAGATGCAGGACGTCAAGCATAAGAACCTGTATGACTAGGAGGACTGCGGAGGCGCATCCGCTGCCGATCAACGCAAAGGCCAGGGTGTAAACACCGGTGCTCCAAGATTTTCTAAACTTCAAGCATGTGTATCCAGCCGTAGCCATTACGGATCCGATGTACACGTATTGGACCATTGAGTAAAGCGCCGCGAAAGGCTGAGCTCCGTAGTCACGCATGAACGTCGTGGAAGTCGCAGGGGCATCGATAAGTGCGAAGAAGGTAGCCGCAAGGGTCGCTGCCAGAACGACGCTGCTCTTTCCCAAGAGACGTGGCGACGATCCGTCAGCTGGCGTTGGACTGGCTGCCCGGTGGATTGCCCTTGCCAGGAAGTAAATGCCTACAAGCAGCAACAGGTTGGCCCCTAGATCCGTGTAATTTCGTCCACCAAACTTCTCGTCCACGTAGATGTAGACATGGTTGAGGTTGAGAACAAGAGATAGGGATATCAACACAGCTGCCCAAAGAATGCTCGTGTCCTTGCCTTGGCGGCGAGTGGCCACGACGATCAGGGTCAAGAGAACCATGATGGTTGCAACAAAAGCTTCCACTAGCCGAAAACCTCTTCAAATGCGCCTGGCTCCCCCGGAGCCTCTCTGAGCGCTTCAGCCATTAGATCCGCTAGATACTCAGCTGTAGCTTCTTCCACTGTCCTGAACTCTGTTCTCATTAGAGCCCTTCTGACAAGTTCGGGGGACAAGTTTTGAAGGCCTTCATGGAGAAGCGCTCCGGCGCCGGGGTGCGCATCATGTCCCAGGATCATATGAGCCAACTCGTGCAGTATGAATTGCTGCCGTTGCAGTTCCCACGGAGTAGGAGGGTGGAAAACCCATTCTCGACTCTTCCCGGGCAGCCAGAGACCACAGATTGCCGTGCCGGCCAACTTCTCTGTGGCACGGATGCTTATTCGGCGGCCTCGGATGACTTCAACTGCCCGGATGATCAGCTCCAGGCTCAGCCTTTTCGGCAGCCCCAAAAGGGCAAAGGCGTCGGACGCTTCTCGAAACGCCCGCTGGGATGAGGACAGAGACAGCCCAAGAACGGTCTGCGGCACGGGCGACGACTCCTTAAACATGTCGGGTCGGCTAGGCTAGGATGAAACATGTTTCAAACAAGTTCCATAGTAAGTATGGCCAAGCGAGTGGCGGACCAAATTGGGGCAACCTTATCAAGTCGCTCGGGCGCGCGCCTGTCACACGAAGGGAGGGATGCAGCCTGGATGCCAGCTGTATCAGTGTTTCGGATACTCGTCCTAGCGAGGGCTGGAGTCCGCAAAGAGTCGTTGCCAGCGCAGGCCTCCTCGGCGATGAACTGCGACGTCTCACCGGATTCCGCAACCGAAAGTTAGGCTTACGGGACTTGGGAAGCAGCAGGCGACACGCTGATCTGTTTTCTGTAAACAAATCCCCGAAACACCTCTCCGGCAGTGTTAGGTTCGAGGCAGTCGATAGCTGTAAACAGAAACCCTGCATCGATCGGCTGTATGTGGCACCAACGATGAACCAGCTACAACCAAGAGTTGTACGAGATTCAAAGGACCTGACGATGAGCGCAGTAATCAATCGTGGAGGCGGTAGACCCAGCAAGGGTCTACGCAAATACATTGGCTTCCGCACCCCGGCCAAAACTGCCGAGGACGTTCATAAGATCGCTGCCGCCAAAGGCATGACCGTCACCGACTACGTTGCTTCTGCAGTCGACCGATCATTGCGTGAGGATCTGGCATTGCTGGATCAATTTAGCCAGCAGGATGAGTTACCGATCCGTATGGCCTCATAAACGAGGAAGGCCCGCACGAAGCGGGCCTTCAAAGCTGTAGATTCACGATCCGGAAAGCTTGCCGGCGAACAGATCGTAAATCGAAATATAAAGACCTTGGACAGGTCTTCCTTTTTGTTGTAACAACCGATCTTGCAGGATCGGTCCCTACGTATTCCCTGGCAGGAACAAAATCATCGTACATCAGCACGCTCGCGTGCTGCCAGCACTCATACCCGCTGGCGTGTCTCGCGACTCCTCCCCCGGCTCAGACGCCGTTCAGGCGTGGGCAGCACTTGCGCCTCTTCTCGCAGGTCAACCCCGCGTCAGACTGTCACGCGACGGCGGAAAAACGTACCCTCAAAAGCACGAACGCAGCCTGACTGAGACGCTCCCCACATTTCCAGCCGCCGTGAAAATCTTTGGCAAAGACGGCACTTGTGCGGCTATCTTCTTAGACTTTGACTCCGCAGTCGCTGGCATTGATTCGGTCGACGCCGACGTGCGCGCGCTTCAGTCGTGGCTACACAACTGTGGTGCTCGCTGGATCGAAGATCGATCTCCGAATGGCGGCCGTCACATCTACATTCCGCTCAAGAAGCGCGTTCCCTTTTCTGAAGCAAGAGATTTCGTAGAAGCCCTCGGTACTCGCTACCGGACTTTGGACAAGACTCCGCACCAGAACCTGATGCACGGTTGCATGAGGACGCCGGGGTCGCCCCACAAACGTGGCGGGTACCAGGAATTGGCCATGAGTTTGAATATGGCCTACGACGTTGCACGCCGCCCGAACAGCGAGAGTGTTTGGGAGACCATGCGCTCGGAGCTGGAGCACGAGATCACCGGAATCCGGGCCCTGAGGCTTACTCAATCGCTCCCGTCTTCAGACCAAGGGGTTGAGAGCTCCATGCCGGCCACCAGGATGTCTCGTCTCATGCAGCAGATGGCACAGACCGGCCTCTACGATGCGAACCGCTACTCTTCGGACTCCGAAGCCCGTCAGGCAATCCTGACAGCGGCTGCAGCTGCCGGCATGAAGCTCGTAGACGTGGAACGCAGGATTCTCCAAGGCACTTGGCCGGGGCTCGCCTCGTTCTACGCGCGCTATTCTGCACGCCACCGACTGCCGGCGCTAAAACGAGACTGGACCAACGCCGTCGTCTACATACAAAAAAAGCAGGCTTCCAAAGCAGCGAATAACAATGCCCACAAATCCCCCACAAGCAAGCCAAATACACAGCCCCTGCTACCTGGGGCTGTGACATCAGATCCCAGCTCAGAACACCGCTACATCCGGACCTGGAGAAGTGCACTTGCACTTCGGGAGCACATCTACTCAGCTTCCCGAAACGGCCTGGCGAGAAGGATGGTCCTGCGTGCATTAGGGGAAGCTGCTCACATGACAGCATCTCGCTTTGTTGAGTTTGGAGATCGTTCCCTGGCAGTTGCAACGGGACTCGATCACACAACTGTGGGTTCTCACCTGCGGGCGCTGCGTGCTGAGGCGGATCCTCTAGTTACGTTGGTAGAACGAGGCAGAGGGACAAAGGGCGATCTGTACATATTGTCGATCCCCCAAGACCTGCAAGCGGCCGCTGAGGATTTGTCTTGGCGGAAGGGAAAACTTCATGCTTTGCGGCCCGTGTTCAGGGAATTAGGGCTACCTGCTGCCTTTATTTACGAGGCTCTAGAACGTATCGCTGGAGGTCTCACCACGGCGGAAATCGTAACTTTGACTGGGTTGTCACGAACGGCAGTGAGTGAGGCCGTGGAGCTTATGGCCGCATGGAATATGGTGTCTCGTGATTCCGGACGTTCATGGTCAGTGGTGTCCACGACATCTTTGAGAGAGCTTGCGGAGTCTTTTGGGGTCCTTGAGGCTGTGGCTGCTCAGCTTCACCGATACCAAATAGAAAGAACGATTTGGCGAGAATGGTTGTCGAAGAACGTTACTACGGTCTCTGAGCTCCTCTCCCCCATTGACGACTATCCGTGGGAAGAGTACGAAGGCCCACCGGATGAGTGGGCCCTCACAGATATGGTATTTACGCGTGTGGCTTGAAAGGGGTGGTTCCCTTTTGCGGGTCCCGCAGGCGTTGTCCTCAGATAAATCAACCCTGGGCAACGGTTTCATGCCATAAACTAGGCCATAAGCACTATTGGCCTCCATGCCATAACGTCAGCCCGTACGTTCATCGCGCTGCTCATCTTCTTTTCGGCCTAACTGGAGAGATGAAGCCTGTAGGCAGCAGAGACTAGTGCACTTCGTGACGGCGCGTTGAACTCGACCACCTTGTCATCGAGCCACTTAACCTGATGGCCATCCAGTCGCACCTGGATCTGGATCCCCGCTTCTCCCCTCCGACGAGGGATTCGCCGCGGCATCCCTGAAGACGAGGGTACGTACTCTGCCTCAAATTCATGGGCGATGGTTTCAGCGGGCACGGCATCAAAGGCGTCTAAGAGAAGGTCAGCATACGTTGTTCGCTGGGAATGTATCGTCTCCTTGACGGTGTCCAGGAGATCTGGAGCCAAGTACACCCCGACGTTGCGCAAAGCGCCTGGAATAGATTCCGAAGCGGTTGCTTTGGTTCGACTGGCCGGCTTCTGCTGTTGTTGGTCCACTCCCCCGCGATTTTCGACGCCGGCCTTACTTGATTGTTTGCCCCCAGCGCTTGATCTGCTGGGTTGGCCGGTCGAATCTGCAGCTGTTGGTGATTCGTTGGGCAGGTCCGGAACAACAGAGATTGGTGTGGGATCCGGCGTAGTGGCTGCTTCTTGATGCGACTCATCCGACTTCTTGCGTTTCGGCGGCAGAAGACCTTCCAGTTTTGCACCACGTGGAGAGGCAGGGGCGAAAGCCTGGGAGAGATTAGGGCGGCTGTTACTCATCTAGGTTCATTCGCTTTCAATAGAGTTGAGTCGGGCCAAAATTTCACCGGTCAATTGCTCAAACTCTTCTGCCAAACCACCAGCATTTCGGGAGAAGAATCCGTCGGCCGGCTTTTCCCCAGCACGCAGCGCCTTCAGTCGTTTCTTCTGAGCATCCGTGACCGCCCCCTCGAGCTCATGAAAGAGCAATCCCTTGCGTCGGGCGTCTGCACTGGCGCTTTCAAGGCTTCGAATCCTGGTCTCGAAGACAGGGGCCACCTCGCCCAGCATCTCGGTGAGCGTTTCGCGAACGCTGCGCTCAAGACGCATCGATCTCGGACCGACACCAAACAGGACAATGCCAGCCAATTGCAGGGAAGGGTTGCGGTCCCGAACTGCCATGAACCTTCGAGCAATGCGTTCTACGCCGTCAATGCTCGCGTCGTCTGATTTGGTCGGAATCACTACCGCGCTGGAAATTGCGAACGCTCCTTCAACAAGCGTCCTCTCTCCCGGCGGGGTGTCAATGAGGATTAGGTCATAGTCTTCGGCAAGCGGCGAGAGTACCGCATAAAGCATGTCGCCGAAGTCGGGTGCGTCAGCACGGTTCGACCTTGAAACCATGAGTCCTTGGATATCCTCCAGGTCCTGCCCGCCGGGAATGACGTCCAGGTTCTCGCGGACATTCCGCAGTACCCGCGGAGGGGTGCCGGCAATAAGCGCTTGGAACAGTTCTCGTCCAGATTGACGTTCAAAACCAAGGTCTCTGGCCAGGTCTCCCTGCGGATCCAGATCAACCATCAGAACTCGGGATCCAGCAAGAGCAACATACCCGCCCACGTTCGCTGCAGTGGTTGTTTTGCCCACACCCCCCTTGCCGTTAGCGAACGCGATCACGCGATCTATGGCTCGCGCTTGGTTTAGCTGCGTATTGCCTTCGGCCTGCGGCGATGTTCGTGCCATTGCTTCTGACTCCCCTACTAGTTTCAATCTCTACGGTTCAGCCTATGAGGTGCCATGCGTTTTTGATTGCTGTGACACGCGCATGAAGTGATATTCGACCTCAAATGGTGATTCTCGTTTATCACCTTATGAGGTTCGTCGTAGGGGCACTTGTGTGGCAAAGGGTGTGATCACCAGTTTTTGTTACAGCATTGTGTACCACTGGTGCTTAGGTTGGTGATCCTGTAGTCGTCCGTGTTGAAGTCATGGCCATGGCCTTTGTTGATAGCGATGCGTGTCTCACCACCTTTGTTCTAGCTAGTGGTAAGGCGCTATTAGCAGTTGAGGGATCTGTTGACCGATTGGTGTGAAGGTCAACCTGTCCTATAACTGGACATTAGGTGTGTAGCTAGGCTGCCTTATTCATGGGTGTTCCAATAGTGGTTATGGCATTTGTTATGGCATGAACCGAAGTTCTGGGGGAGATCGGTGACGAAAAGGCAGGCTGCATGAGTTCAGGCCGCTGCGTTACAAGGGTTGTGAAGGCGGATTGGCGTCAGGCCAGCGTCTCATTCGCTGTTCCTCCAGCGAGCATGCGCAGACTGGCGGGATACCCCTAGCGCTGACGCTATGGAGCCCCAGGACAGTCCAGTGGCACGACTGTTCGCAACAGCTTCGGCGAGTCGTAGTTCAGCGGTGAGGAGGACGTTTTGGGCGAACCGCAGTTGTTCCAACGCGATGCGCTCATGAGCGTGGTGGTACCACTCTTCCTTCATCTGAACTTCTGCGGACAGCGGGGGAGTGGCAAAGCCCAGGTAGGGTACAAATGCCCGCCTCTCCTTGAGGCGCTCTTCGTCCTTTGACGCAACTCTGGACCACAAAGGGCCAAGCCATCCACAGCGGCAAGTGCTGCGCCAGCCGACAACGTCGTCGTCATCCACAATTTCGTGATCCCGCTGGACTGCATCTCGAGGGTACTTGCCGCTGACGCCCTCGACTAGAACTCCCATTCCACCAATTTCGTACGAGAGACGCCCGTCCGGCACGACAGCACCCAGCCGACCTTCATGTAAGTCGTTGCCGACGTCCCAATGCATTCATGCTCCTGCTCGCTGCTTTAGTGTCAGGATATCCTGACACGCGAATGACTGTTGGGCGGGGCCGCTGCCAACCTGGGGCCCGGCTGCCAGATGTCTAGATGCACGTTGGTAGCCTGCGCCGCATGTCTCGACGGGTCATCACACCACAAAGGGTTCTTGCCTTCCTGAGGTGGAGGAGCTGACGCAACAAGTTCCGTAGTGGATTTAATGCCAGGTGGACGTCAATTCCAGGACGGTGCGACGGAGGCCGCCAGACAGACTGGCGGCCTCCGCTCCCACTAAGGGATGTTGTGCCAGAACAGGCGGGCAACATCAACGGCTAGCCTGATGATGTTGACTACCAGGTTCCAAGCGCCCCATGGTTCCTCGCGTTTCCGTTTGGATTCCATGCCGGACACCTCCTCCCGGAGGAACAGGGCACGGCTCGCACGTGTTTATGGGCACAACAGCGTTGCGCCCGACGCGCGTAGGGCCATAGACTCAAAGTGTGATGTTCGAGGTTCTATAGCCCTCTTACCGCACCAATGAGCGCACCGCGCTGAACGAAGACCCGAGGCCTAAGTCGGGTCTTCAGTTCGTTAACGGCACAGCAGGCTGTCGCCTGATGGTTCAAGCCTATAGGGCCGCGGTATTGTGCCCAGCACGATGTATCGGGTTTTGCCGGTGGAGTCTTACGCGGCGGGGGAGCGGGGCGGCAGGTGTCGGTACAGGGTGGTTCGTGCAAGGCCAGTTTTGGCGACGATCTCGCGCATGGGTGCACCCCTCTCACGCAACATGAGGGCGTGTTCGAGCTTCGCAGCGTCAACCACGGAGGGCCGGCCGGTGCGGCGGCCGTTGGCTGTGGCCACGGCACGGGCATGTGCGGCCCTTTCGGCCGCGTAGGTGCGTTCCATCTCAGCGAAGAGTGCCAGCATAAGGACGGCGAGCTGCGCCATTGGGCTGTCCGGGTTCGAGGTGTCGATGCGGAGCGGATCGGCCAGCGTCCGGACGCCTACGCCCCGCTCCTTGAGTTCGTGCAACAGGTTCAGGGTGTCCCTGACGGTGCGGCCCAGCCTGTCCAGGGTGTGGACGACGATTACGTCGCCGGCCCGGGCGTGCTCAAGTGCAGCGTGAAGGCCTGCCCGGTCGGTTGTGGCCCCCGATCTTTTATCGGCGAACACTTTGGTGATACCGACGGATGCCAGGGCATCGAGCTGCCGGCTGAGGTCCTGTTTGGCCGATGACACGCGGGCGTATCCGATATCCATGCGTGCACCGTACCGGAAGTTGCGCCTGTGAGGGTCGTCTTTCTGGCGAGTTTTGGTATTACATCCGGTACAAAAATTTTTTGGGAAGTTACGCGGATCCAGTTACGGGAGAGGCGTCCCATCCTGGTGTGTTCCACTTCCAAGGAAGTGAGACACCTTTGTAGTCCTACTTAGACCACCAAAAACTCCCCCGGTAACGACCAGTTTTGGGGAACGTAGGAAGTGAGGAATGATTCTGGGAATGACACCAGTTCTTACCTCAGCTCAGACCAAAGAGAATCGGAAGGGGTTCGGGACCCTAACCTCGATTTCTGTATTGACCTTCATCGTATTTGCGGTAATGGTCCAGCCACCTATAGCGAACTTCGTCGGAGCGATGTTCGTGGGAGTTGGAGGCATGCTGATGGTCGGGATTCGCTTTTTTCAGCAGAACGCTGCAAGGGCATTGGAGGAAGCCGAGAAAGTCAGCCCAAACAAGGCTCCGACACTAAGAGCCCCGTGGGGCTCTCGCCCGGTAACTGCCCTGGTTAGTTGGGTCAAGCGCCCGTCATCCGCAGCAAGAAATGCGGAGCGCGAACGCGTGAAGGCGGAAAAGAGTGAGGCCATGGCAATAAAGAAGGCAGTCGAGGCCTTCGAAGATCTAGGTTTTGGCCTGCTGGGTCTCGGTGGTCTGATAGTCGCAGCATCCGCCCTGCAGGGCTGTATCGATGTACTCTTCGGATCTGCCTGACGACTTTTGTAGCCCGTCGCTGGACGCTCAAATCGCGCAGCAGCGATGCTCAGGCGGGCACTGTCCTGGTTTTGCCGCCCGCGGCGTCACCGTCGAGAGAGTCCTCTCCGACAACGGATCAGCCTACAAGTCCCACCTTTGGCGAGACACTTGCCGGGAGCTGAACATCAAGGTAAAGGAGACCCGGCTGTACCGCCCGCAGACCAACGGAAAGATCGAACGCTTCCACCGCACTCTCGCCGACGGGTGGGCCTTCAAACGCTTCTACGCCACGGAATCAGCCCGCAGAAACGCGCTCCCCGCATGGCTGCACCACTACAATAACCACAGATCCCACACCGCAATCGGAGGCCGCCCGCCCATTAGCCGTTCAACTAACCTGTCTGGGCAGTACAGCTAGTCCAGCCATCAGGGGTTCCAAGCAGGCTGCTCGGTAACCTTCTCGAGGCAAGCCATAAAGGAGATAGCGTGATCGACACTTCGCGCGAGGACGGTGAACAATATTCCTCGCGCTATAAGCGAATTACTGGTGACTTTCGTTCGTGGCATAACTGGGAGAATGAGAAGTCGGTCTATCGCGAGATCTACACTCGTAGTATTTCGGGTCTAGTTGTTGCGATTATTGGCTACTTCTTTGTAGCACTTGGAACCTCACTGAGGTTCGAGCCGCTTTCCTACATCGCTTGGACAGTCGTAGGCATTTCCTGTGCGATCGTGCTTTACACGTTGGTGGCCAAAGCGATTCGTCTGATGCGTGATGCCATAGGCCGGCGAAAGTTGGGAGAAACGGCCTGGCTAAGTGACTGGCAGGAACTTTCTCGAGACGAGCAACTGAAACTTGTTGAGGAAGAACTAAGGAACCCCCATCGACGCCGATACAACCAAGAGATGCGTAATGCAGCGCGACGGAGTGAGAGAGCGACCATTGTGAGAGGGATGATAGGCGTTTTTGGCGGCGTCGCAATGGGCATAGTAGTCAATTTGGCTTCCCAATGGCGGATCGCCCCGTGATCCGGTGACCCGCCTGACGCTGATCAGGCAACACGCGTCGTAGTGCTGTCATTACCTCAACGGCAGCAAGAAAGTAACTGGGAATGAGTTTTTCACCGTCCGCTAAGGAGCTCCAGTATCTAGCGACGGCGCCGCGCAGCAGAATATCGCCCATCCACATCGGCTAAGGGAGCGGGCGTTCGGTGAATGACCGACTAATGGACGGTCACCTCGGCTACCGATTTCCAGAAATGACTGGCACGATCATGATGTGGTTCTCTCAATCGACTCTTCGCGTGCGTTGCGCACCCCAGATCAGGTCCTTTCACTCGTTCAAGCTGTCTTCGAGGCAGCGCCCGAAGACGAGAGTCGATCCATCGAATGGAAGTCGGCATATACAGATCTCACCAGCACAGAAGCGTCCTTCGCTATCGGTCGCGCGATTCTCGGCTTGGCCAACCGTCCCGTCGCCGTCGCGGCCGCGTCCTTCGAAGGCGTGGGGTACGTCCTGGTCGGAGTCGAGCCGGGGTCACTGGAAGGGCAACAAGTCCCCGACAGCGCGGAGCTGCTAAATGCCATTCACCGATATACAGGGCACGGGTGGCCTTATTGGGACGCTCGGACACTCACGTTCAACGATGTGACGGTCCTCGTCATAACCGTGGAGCCTCCGCGAGATGGCGACCGAATCGCCTTGCTGCAGAAGTCATTTCAGGCGGCGAAGGGGCCAATGGTTTCAGAGGGAACGATATTTGTGCGGCGATCGGGAGCCACTGAGCGTTCTTCTCGTGCCGAGCTGGAGATGCTACAAGATCGGTTGCTCGCGGGTTCTTCAGAAGAAGGCGCCGCAGTGCGTGAGGAGACATGGAAGAGGGAACTTCGCGACATTGTCACAGAGATCGTGCAAGCGGGCAGTGGCTGGGCAGACACGATGCAAATCTTGGTGATGGCCAGTGCAGGCAACAAATGGAAGCCACGCGATTGGACGGAATGGGTACATACCGATGCCGGACGAGAGATGACGCGGAACGCTCAGTCGGTGACTAATAACATCAGGAAGCTTCGTCTCCACACGGAGGATCAAGACCTTCTACGGCCGGCGTTAGAGGCGCAGGGGAGGATCCAAGGCGGGAAAGCATTTAATGTCATTCATTCCAGTGCCACTGGCGACGAGGGCGACCGGGTTTCCGCATACCAAGAGATAAATGCAATCAAGGCAGACTTGGCGAAACTGGAGCACACCGCCATCAACTTGCTAGCTGGCTCCTGGAACTAGTCCCGGCGAACGGTGAGTGGCCGCAGGCGCTTATTGCTCGTCCAGGTCCGAACGATGAGGGAGGGCCTCAGATACGCCTAGTCGGAACCCTGGCTCAAACCACCAGCCCGAGTACGCGCGATGCCGTGCGGATGCTCAATGTGAGGGCTGGTCAATGAAGTAAGTGGAGTGCTGGTCGAGGATGGAGTGTAGCGCTGGTGCGAAATGTTCTTCCAAGCCTGTGATGCGGGAGTATCCATGAGCGGCACCAATGAGTGCCAGTATTGACACGGCTGCACAGTCGGCAGCAGCTCGTGGTCGGGACGTGGAGAGCAGTGCCATGTAACTGCTTCTCGGCTTTCTATCGATGTAGGGCTCGGCGGAGTCGATCGATGGGTGGCTTGCAGCTGTGTAAGCCAGCCACGCCAAATACATGCTCTTGAGCCGAGCTCTGATTTCCTCCGGGCTCTTGTCAATCACATGCTTAAGGTGTTTTAGATCAGCTAGGTCCTTGAATTCGTCGGTGTCCGTATCTACGTGTTGTTTGAGGTGATCGGTCATTGCCTCATCGAAACGCCAGCCCTCATGCTGGACAGCAAGCATCCTCTTGCTTGTGTCCTTCTTAGCAAGCATGGCTATTTCAACGAATTGTCCTTCACCTGAGTCGGCCCATACAAGGCGGATTGAGTGCTCAAGCGCAGATCGGAGGAGCGGGGCGGCCTCACTTCCGTACCCGCTCTTCTCCAGTTTGATCGCGGCTTCCCCGCTGCGAAGTGTCCGTTGTAGCCATCCCCAAGCCAGACCGGGAGCTGCTCCCCTTCGTTGCTCGCTGCCGGTTTCACTGTCTATCCAGATCGGTTTTGGTTTGGGCGCCTCATTCACGGTACGAACCAGGCTCCGGTGAATGGCATACCCGCGGTCCTTGTCCGTGGTCCTGGGCCGGTCTGACTTCTTACGTCTGCTCATATGGTCGAATTCACCAGATTCCCCGCGTAGGAGCGTTCGTCCAGCCATCGCGGGTCCATGTAAAACGAGGGCTGACCTTTGCTCCGTTGGAGGAGCGCGTGGGCAGCTGCGTGGCCTGCGACATCGACAGCGCGGAGAGCCACTACGAGATCGGTCTCTGACGTGGCGAAGCCAGCACGCAGCAAGGCCTCAAGGGTCCACGCGTCAGCTTGTATCCGCCGCACCTCAGGGACGTAGATCAAATTCTCGTTGAAGTCCTCGACTACTTCGATGTGGAGGTGTTCGGCATTTACCGATCCTCTTAGGGACGCAAGCGCACTCGTCGAATTTTGCCATGCCTGAGACAGGGCGAGCTGCGGGATGTAAGTGTCCTCACCTGATGCTCGCGCCTCATCACGGGCTCTTTGGGCCGTTGCAAGTGGTTCGTCGAGTTTTCGAACTTCCTCAGCCAGCCTGGAGAAGGCCGGATTGCTCAATACTTGATGTGCTAGGCGGAGGATTTCGAATCGTTCCCAAGTCCTCTCGACTGATTCGCTGCCGATAGCGAGAGTCTCGGTGAGGAGCGGCTTCACGATCTTGTAAAGGTCGGCCTTCAAACGTCCTATCGGGCCTGGGGCGGCTAGCACGTCAACTACCCGTTCGACTCGCTCACGCCTGCGTTTACCAGGCGTTTCAAGCCGGAGCAGTTTTAGGAGAAGGTCCCATCGTTCGGCAGCCACGGCA
The DNA here is from genome assembly GCF_029952445.1 of Paenarthrobacter nitroguajacolicus. Lineage (GTDB taxonomy): Bacteria > Actinomycetota > Actinomycetes > Actinomycetales > Micrococcaceae > Arthrobacter > Arthrobacter nitroguajacolicus_B. Next base: position 19,551 of record NZ_JAQPPK010000034.1, read on the forward strand.
GCTATACCCGCTCCATAGTAGAGGCTTTGCCCTGCGACCCGGGACATCCCACCGATATCTGGCTGCGGGTGGGCCGACAAGGGGGTTGAGAAACGTGATATCGCATCCAGCAGCAGCTTCTCGTATTTGTCCCCATCACCCCAGTAGGCGAGACAGGTCACCAACGCCGTGGCCGATCGTGCCGCTTCCGCGGTGCGCATCGCCATATTCTGCGCACCACCCATTGCAGCCAGAGCATCGGACGCTTTGCCGGGATCTTCCGGAAGGGTTGTTTCCGGCAGAGCTGCTATAAGGCTGAGTTCGCTGTGGAGGGTGTCGTGGAGGTGGATCGACACAGGTTCCCTGGATAGTTCCCTTTTCGCTGTCGCGACCGCGACGTGGACGGCCAAGGGGTGCCGGCTACCCTTCGCGGCCATCGAGACCACAGCGTCCTCAAGGAATCCGAGTGCTTCGTCAGCGTTGCCTTCGATGCGAGTGGCTTTGAGCTGCGTGACGAGATCAGTCGCGTGTGAGGAGAGCGCATAGGGTTCGATCCAGGTGGGCGTAAACCTGCCGGGATAGTGCTGCTCGATGAGAGATTTGAGCGCTGGGTCGTAAACGGCTGACCAGCCGGCGACGATGAGGCCGTAGTTGGTGAGGATTTCTCGAAGGAATTCTTGGAGGCTGGCGTCATAACTCTCAAGTTCATCGTCTGTGTTGAGCATTGCTAACGGGCTCAGGTAGTCACCATGAAGGTGGACAACAACACAGTCAAGTGTGTGCAACGGTGAGAGACTGGCTCCGAGCTTCGACGGAGTCTCGATGACGGTCGGGTGGATACCAACCTCGTTCAGGGCGTCTTCCATGAGCTTGTCGAAATTCAACGTCAGGATTACCCGCACCTTGCGGTTCTTGACGAGCTTAGCGATGGCTCTGTGCGCGGCGGTAGGACGGCGCCCACCGTTGGACTGCGGATCGAAATGGGGCCGTAGCAACCGCTGCCGTTCTTCGGCTGTTGGGGCGAATTCCGCAAGCACGCCCTGGTAAGTGGGCTTTTTTCCTTTGCTTGCCTGATACCAGGCCTCAGGGTCTTCAGGCGTGTTACCGCCTGCAGAGACCTTGGCTGCATCAGTTATGAGGCCCTTTACTACATCCCAAGCTCCGGGAATCCCTGAACGGATTGAAACGCCAGCTCCGAGCAACACCGCATATGCACGAGGGTTGTTATTGACGGAGAACGCGAGAGAGATCAGCGTGTCCTGATCTTTGGAAGTAAGCCCCATACGGCCACCATATCCGTCCCGCGTCAACCCCAGGAACTTGCCTTCGTGCAGTGACCAAGGAGCGGCAACCGTCGAAGGGGTCAGGATCAGATCCTGGCCCCTCCCTTCTCCTAGTCGACCCCGGCTGAGTAACCCGACCGTGACCGCTGCCATCCTCCGCTGCCGGCCTTACTGGTACCGAGCTATCTGTAAATAGCAATAACATCCAGCATATAAGCAGGTCCTTCTAAGTATTGGCCCTGCTGATCTTTCTCAGGTTTTTTGGCTTCCAGCTCACGACGCTTCTCGCGAGATACAAGGTTCAACCCCGGCAGCGCCAGAAGTGATTTCCATCTATTTTCGCCCCAGTAAGAAGTTACCTTGCCAACAACTGTGGCCAGTCCATCGATATCAGCATTTCGATATTTATCGATCAACTTCCCAGCGACTCTTCGGCCGGATTCATCATGTTCGCCTACGGCAATCAAATCCGAGCCCAGTACACCCGAAATAGACTTCATCGCCTCGATTTGACTTTTTGGCGGTAGTTGTAATTTGTCCAACCCAAAGGCATCGGCACTATTTCCGAATAGTTCCATCATGTTGATCATGTCGCCGAGTCCACTAGTGCTCGAAAGCGCGCGAACAGCTTCTGGGACATAGACATCACATCGAATTTCGACTATCGTGCCCGTTCGCACGGAAGCAAGATCAGCATCATCGTCAGGGATGACTGTCCATCCAGTAGCCTGAGATTGCTCCGAAGCGAGACGCTGGAGGCGTTCAAATCTCGATTCTGGGGTATCGACCCGCGAATTAACCTGATGCAATCCCGCTTCTCCTCCTCCGTGAATGCCTTCGACGGGCTCTTGAACTTGGTTCTTCGTGATGGTGTCTTCCGCCGATGCTCGCAGACCGTCTTCGAGGCTGCTGAGGTAGCTGTCAACGGACTGAGAGTTCAGATACAAAAAGTTCTTAAGCATGATCCATGGTATCCGAGTAAATGCAGGAAATGGACAGTGTGTTCTAAACTGCCCCCATGACAGATCCTTGGACTAAATCTAGTGCAGTAGTGGCCGTAGGCGCTTTGGCCATCACCATAATTCAGTTCTTCCTGGGGGCTCCGCCCTCTACCAGAGAAGTAACATTGATGGCTTTGGCAAGTATTTTCGGCTGCTGCATTGGTTGCATCCTCGCTTTTCGTATTGAAGCTGCTCGAAGACCCAAAGCCATTACTCGCGCGCAGCGCGTAAAAGACTTGGATGATGAGATTGAGAGTGCCGAACTTGAAAGTGCTGCACTTCAGGGAACTATTGAGGTACTTCAGGGAGAGCGTGCAAGTATCTCATACATGAATCGACAAGACCTTACTGCAGATTATGATGCCAAAATTAGAAGTGCACGATTAAAAGCCACGCAGACCGAGCGAACCGTTAGGAGTTTGGAGGCCGAACGCCTACGAATGCTTCAAATAAGCAATAGAAAATTCCGCAAAGAATTTTCATAACCATTCTGCGCCGTAAGGGAATGTAGATCCAGCATCTTCAAAGGTGTGCATGAGAAACCTCGGCCGCCTTACTCCATGTTCGCTTCCTCGGTACATGATCGTGAGCAGGAACGATCGCTCACGAACCGGGACTGTATAGCTAACGGATAATTTGGACTTCGACGTCAGTTTGCCGGTCACTGCCGGCATAGTTCAGGTAGCCGCGAAGTTTAGGGGATTGCCCAAGGTCATCAAGCGGGGGCGAGGGCAACGGTGTGTGGATTACACGCGGATCGTCGCCAACTGGAACGTACTCGAAGTTTTCTTGCCGCGCCGCGTTGTGGTCGAACACAAAGTTAGCAATGCATTTGCCATCCAGGAATTTGATGCCTAACTGCCGAACAACCTGGCCGTCTTGGCTTGCGCCGTGGACGCCTACGAGGAAGGTATCTGACGAGGGGACTGGTCCGCTCAGCTCATACTTCACAATGAAGGAACCGTTACCTGGGTACAGCGAAACAGCGGTCAGCGAAGGCACAGGAGTTGTCATGATGCCAGCCTACTGCGGGCGTGAGCGGGAATCGGCCCAACCGGCGACGGCACACCAAATGGCGTTTCGGATTTGACGAGGTGGAGTTACGCCGATTCTCTTGGCGCAACAATGAATTGCTCTTCACAGTCACCGTGTCCCTCCAGGACGCGAAGTGTCGTTGTCGTGATGCTCCGGATCCCTTGGGCTGTGACGATTCTCTGGTGACTGACGAAGTGTCCCAGTTCTTCGCCTTCGAGGGTGAAGACAGTGCGTCCGATGTGGTGTGGACCGAAACTCTTGGCCTTCATTGGCCGGACCGGGAAACTAAACGTCTTGCGATGATGGTTCAGCTCCGGGGAGCAAGCAGTACACGCGACATAGCTGTTGAGGGCTTCGGCTTCTTGGCGAGTGAACAGCCGAGGCATTTTAGTCACGCTGAGGGTGGCGGGCCGGAGCGTGGAGTATCCATGCACTACTGGTGCCCAAGCTTCGAATCGATCGAGTGTGGGGCGGACATGGTGACAGGTCGTAATGTGCACCCTATTGGGGCCGTAGGCCGTGACTGCGTATATGGGACTGCCTGATTGCAGTTTGTCATCAATGATTGCCTGTTCACGCCGGATCTGTTCCTGGATGTCCTCCAAGCTGGGCTTGGCACGGTACGAATCTGATGGCCAGTAGGGGTCTTCGTCAGGTTCCTCTTGAAAGACGGTGGAACCACGACCTGCCGCAATCGCATCGATGAGGTTCACCCACTCATCAGCGCTCAGCCGCTCCGGGCCTTCAAATTCGTGGGTCACGGCCCGTCCTTCTGTGTTTTGTACATCGACCAGTTCATTTTCTCAAACAGTTACGGTGTGCGACAGCCAAGTGAAGGGGTGCGGATATTCGATATCGTGGCGAGGTGTCTGCTGTTCCCAGTCCCTCGATGCCTGGTGGTCCAGTCGCGTCCGCTCAGCAGATCATCGCGTTCTACCTAGAGGTCGGGACGTTACCGCGCGTGACGGCCGCTTCTGGCGGTGAAGAGGAGGAGCTGTACCGCGCGCTGAAGCGCATGCGGATCCTGCAGCGTCAAGGTCGATTCGACCCGGAAGCAGCGTCGTTGCTGGACGCAGGTTGCACTGGTTGGGCGAACGGGCGGGCTTTCGGCAGTCAGCGCTTGTGGCAGGAACGACGCGATGAGCTGCTCGACTGGACGGCGAAGAATGGGCGGCGGCCGCATCCGTCGGCCGGTGACGAGACTGAGCGGTCTTTGACGAGCCTTGTGGCCGCGTACCGTAAGCATGCCCTGCGCGGCCGCCACCCGGAACGCATCAAGGAGCTGAACGAGCTGATTCCCGGGTGGGCGGGGACCCCTGAATAGGTGCCGAAGGCCTGACTGGCGCACCTGGGAAACGAGTGAAGGTCGCTTCCCTGTAACCAGCACTGCACTGTCCAGCACAACACTTCCAAGGAAACGCCCTGGGATTATGCTGTGCGGATGGCGATGGCTTTTGAGCCGTCGGGGATCTGGGTTTCGGCGGCGACCTTGGCTGCTTCGTAGGTGTCGGCTTCTGCTTCGACGCGGCTGAGGTCGCCGTTGCCGGCCTGTACGGTCAGGGTTACTTTCACTCCCATATTTTAGGCAACCGCCCGCGCCAGCGTTGACTCCAGCGCCGCGTGCAGGGCTGCCCTATCGCCGGGTTTGAGCCGGTCGACCGGGCGGGATCCGTCCAGTGCGGGGCAGGGCGTCATCATCCACAGTGCGAGATAGTTGTGGGGGATCCGCAGCTCCATGGCCCGGTCGAACAAGCCTGTCACCACGGGGTTGAGGGTCAGGTCCGGCTGGAACTGGTAGCCGGGGCGGTAGGTTCCTTGGTCGTGAATGAAGACACGCACGAGCCGCCGCATCACCGGCTCCGGATTCTGCGACACGGCGGTGAGGCGTTCCCTGACCTGCTCCAGGGTGGGCAGGCCGTATTCTTCCCGGATCCTGTCCCACAGCTGGGGCGGGATGGGGGAGCGGTACAGGTCTGGCATTAGCTGATGGAATCCAGCAGCCACTGGTCGGTGCCGGGGTTCCGGCGCAGCAGGAAGGTGCGCAGCTCGGCCCGGGCGGAGAGTTTGACCTGGACGCGCCAGTACTCGATGTCCACGATGTTCCCGACTCCGACCGGGGCGGCGCGGCGGGTTTCCCACCAGGAGTCCCTTTCGAACCAGTGGACTGGTTCTTCGGTGATCACCCAGACGCGCCCGTCATACCGGACGGCCAACGGCCGGCCGGTCGGGCTGAACCGGACCTCGACCACGGTGCCGGTGCTGGTGTCGTGGGCTGCTGTTGCTGTCACGGTGTACGCGCTCTCCTAGGTTCCTGCTGTTGATCTCGTCGCGGCGGGTGACAGCTGACGCCCACACCCATGTCCGGTAGGTCATGGGCCCGTCCTGCCATCTGACTTCCGCGGCCTTCGTTGTCCAGGCGAACACTTCGCCGTCGACGAGCTCGGCGCAGTTCGGGAACCTCATCCACGCCTTCACCGGGATCCCCGGGAAGCCATGGGAGACAGGAAAGTTCTTGAAATCAAGCTCCTCCAAGGTGAGCCCGAACGGCTGCGCACGCTTGGAGTACCGCGCGTGCAACGCCTTCACCGACTCATCTCCCATTACCACACCTATTCGAATATATATTCGAATGACACGCCAAAAGTATAGCGGCCCGTAAGGTGGGCCGCTGGACCTAGCCTCCATTGAGGCCCTGACATTTAAGGCCAGGGGCGGGTTTCACACAGTGGTGGACAACCTGAGCTGCGCGGAGGGCTCCACCTGACCACCATGTGCAAAACCCGCGCCTGCGCGACGAACGGGGGCTACTGGGTGGGAAGCTGCGGCGGGATTTCGACGTCGGCGGGGTCCAGGTCGGGGCGGGCCCGGACGTAGCTGATCGGGTGCCGGTAGGCGTTCCCGGACCATGCCACATCTGTTGTGACTTCGAGGACGATCGGATCGATGAAGGTGAGGTGGACGGGGCTTTTGTCTTTGCTGAACCTGTTCAGCGCTGTTTCGCTGATGTCCTCGGGCCAGGGGTGCCCCGGCTTCGCCGGGCGCAGGTACTGGCGGAGTTCCCTGGCTGTGACGGTGGACAGGACGGTGGAGCGGCCGACGATGCGTAGTTGCCCGTCCACGGGGAGCCCGGCGATGAAGGCCTGGGGCTGGGTGATCGGTCCGATCACCGCGGCGCACGCGATGTCGGTGAGGTCTTTGTGTTTGAGCTTCAACCACGCCCTGACCCCGCTGTGGTAGGGCTGGTTGCCTCCCTTGAACACCAGCCCTTCGACCCCTGTGGCGGGCAGCTCCTTCAACCACGTCTTCGCCAAGTCCATGTCCGTGGTTGTGGGGGAGAGGTTCAACGGCGCGGCCCAGTCCGTGGCCAGTTCCTCGAGCAGAGCCCGCCGGTTCGTGAACGGGATCTCCCTGATATCGTGTCCGGCGACGGCAAGGACATCGAAGGCCGCGAACGCGGCCGGCAGTTTCTTGACCACGCCCGGGGGCGCCGCCCTGGCGGTGACCATGCGCCGCTGCAGCGCGTCGAAGTCCAGCCTGTCCCCGTTCCGGATCACCGCTTCACCACCCCGGCGGCACCTGCGCTTCCAGCGCCCGGGCGTGGTCGGGAAAGACCCGGGTGAAGTCCTTGCTTTGCCGGGAGAACAGCCTGACCCCGTCGGGAGCGATGAACGCGATTGATCGGCATGCATGTTAATTGCCCACTTGGGTTTGGCGAAAATTCCACCCGGAAGGGCATTGGGTCCGGGGAATGCCTTTACGAGTTTCGCCAGGGCAACTGCAACCGGTGGTTGCAGTGCCGGTGGGATGGACTCGCTCATCGATCCCTTTCCGTTCGTGCCGCGACGTGCGGCCCGGCCATGGGAGTGGCGCCCGGTTAGAACTCCACGGGGTGCTCAACAGCGAACCGCACGGGGGACTCGCCTTTGACCAGGTTCTCCGGTTCGGGATTCATGACGGACATGGTGATCTGATCGATGAAGTATTCAATATCCGCTTCGGGGGCGTCATCGCGGGGTTCCATGGGGCCGGGCCGGCCAACTTCGAAACCGGTGATCTCGTCGTACTCTTCCACGGCCATCTGCAGGGTTTCGTGAACTGCGTTCGCGAAACCCTCTGCCGTCTCCTGATCCAGGAAGCCCTGGATCTCCAACTCAGCGTTTTTGTCCTCGTTTTGTACGTTCACTTTGAAACCAAGCATGCTGCTCCTTTGAAGTATTCGGGATGTTTGAGGATGGCCTTGCTCGGCCAGCCTTAATCGCCTGGCATTTGCCAGCAGACCGTGCAGAATGGGCGTCTCTGGCTGCGCTCACCCTTCCCAGGCTCAAACCTATGGGCCACAACGAGGGAAAGCCGGTGGGTTCCTCGCACGCGGCATATGAGGCCGCCCAGTCGATAGTGCGCCCTGGCTCGCATCGGAATCATGGTTATCCCTCTCATTATTGCTGGATACTCATCCAAGCATGGGCCAGGGCTCCGACAGGATAGCGGCCAGCTGTTCCCACATACCGAGGGGTGCAACCATCTGAAGACAGGTTCCGCTGCGCTTCACCAGGAAACGGACCCTCGCTTCGCTTCGGCCTGCAAAAGCCTCTTTTTGCCTTACAGATGGCTGGCTTGTTCTCCGTACAAGGCCACTGATCGTAGCCGTCCGGGGGCCCGACCCGTCAACCCACGCGACCGGGGAATCCCGCCCGGTCGCTGCGCTCCCTTATTTCGCGGGATTGCCCGCTCACTCTTCGGGGTTGACGGCCCACCCTCGACCGGCTGCGACGTGGGGGCCTCGCACGGCGGGGCAGAAGGGGGGTGGCTACATGAGCATCGACGAAGCGATCAAGCTCGCGACTTCGGTCGTGAGCCTGATGACAGCTGTCATCGCTCTACTCTCCACGCGGAACGCGCGCTTAAAGAGCAAACGCTCCCGAGCTGGAACTCGGAAGCGGAAGCGTAAAGCGAGGAGGTAGTAGTCACACAATCCGGTGGTCGTGACCGCTCAGGTTGCGGCCACCGGTCTCCTTTCTCAGGATATGGCCAACTCACCGATAAGGAAACCTCATGGAACCGATGACCATCGTGAATTTCGTTCTCTCACTCACAGCACTGGGAGCTTCGATCATGGCGTACCGCGCCAACTCCAGGATCCGCAACGACGAAGGAAGTTAACCGGACCCATCGCCTTCCTCTCCCTCTAAGAAAAGTGTCCCGCCTGGGATTGGGGGAAACCAGGCGGGACGTTCCTTACCTTAGTGGCCCAGACTGACAGTTTCGGGAATAAGGCATGCTCGCGGGGCTCGCACCCTTTTGGGCGTCCACTTCGCTTCGCTCCGTGGCCGGCTGTTGGGTCCAGGGCGCGCCGTCGCAGAGCTCCGGACACCCTGCACCTTTGTGTCTACGACGTTTTTTGGCTGCTGTCCTTCGGATTCTATGTGTCCGCTCCACCCCGTCTAGCCCCTCCGCAGGCTCCGGGGCCTGCGGTGCAGGAATTTCCCTACGGCGCTCCTGCGTCGCTTATTTCCTCCGGGAATTTCCTTCACCTTGCCCAAGGGTAGACAGGCCTCCGTCGGCCACAGCTCCGCAAGCTTCGCCAGCAGCCAAAAAACAACGGGGGAGGAAAGAAAGTAGCTGGCCGGGTCACACCGCTCCCTCACCATTCCTCTGCAAAAGGACACAAACCATGAACGAGCCCCTCAACATCAGCACCCCCGCCGACATCCTGGCCTACGTCCCGCACATGCTGGGCGAGACCCCCAAGGAATCCTTTGTCCTGATCACCATGCAGGGCAACGCACTCGGCGCCACCTTGCGCCTTGATGCCCCGCTTTGCTTCGAACCCAAGGCATTCGCCCAAACCGTCGTCAGCTACGCGACCGCCGACGAAGCCGCGACGGGAACTTTGTTGGTCATCTACACGGACGAGAACACCACGGCGGACCCCCGCCCGTTCTCCGAATACGTGCAGGCGCTACGGATCGAGTTGGAGACAGCGCGGATGCCCCTGAAAGACGCATGGATGGTGACCTCAGAAGTATGGAGCAACTACCTCTGCATGGACCCGGTTTGCTGCCCCGAGCGGTCACTGGACGAGATCACCAACAGCAGCGGCAACGCAGCCCTGATCTACCGGGGAAGCAACGTCACCGGCTTCACGAACCCCGAGCCGTTCACCGGTGAGGCCGCAGCCCGCGAAACCATCGCCGCACACAAGCCCGACGGCTGGCCCGAGAACACCGAAGCACGACGCGCCCAGTGGGCCGAACTCCTGCAAAACCCCAAAGGCCTCACGCATGAAGCCGCGCTGGAACTGGCAGGAGCGTTGCAGCACCCCATCACCCGGGATTACCTGATGGCGGACACCATCACCAACGCCCCGGATCAGTTCACTTCCGTGCTGCTGGGTGTGTTCGTTGCCCGGCCCGACTGGACCCGCGTGGACACCGCCCAGGAACTCGTATTCGAACTGATGAAAGTCACCCCCGATGGACAACGTGCCCCGATGCTGAGCGTGATCGGCTGGATTGAATGGCTCAAAGGCAAGTCCAGCTTCGCGGCCCGCTACTTCAAGCTCGCACTGGAGGACGTAGAAGGGTTCCGGTTCGCCGAACTCATGGCCGATCTGGTCAACCGTGGCCTGCTGGCGGACTGCGTAAGAGACCCGAAAAAGGCCTACACCCGCCCATAGGCCGCTAAACAAAGTAGGGCCGGACCCCAGCACAAGGGTCCGGCCCTACCCGTGGGATCTCGCCCAGGGGCGCGCGGCCTCCCCCGCTCCGCTCCGCCGGCCGCGATAACGCTGCCGCGGGCGTAGCCACTATCCAGCCAAACCGCAGAAACAGCCGATACGGTGAAAGGACAAGCAGCCCAACACCCGAAGGCAGGTCCCCGCCGTGGCCGAAGAGATCCGCATGACCGAGGCAGACACCGTCGCCCCCGACGCCAGCCCAGCCGAAGACGTCCTGGAGCTGCGCCTACTCACGGCCGGACCCGTCACCGGACCAGTTGACCGGCCCCTGGTAGACCACCGGTTAGACGAGCTGTAAAGCACGCAGGGCTGACGCTGCCCCCACAATTTTCTTTTGCCGAGAAAACAGTAAGAGCCGGCCCCGGTGGGGCCGGCTCTTTCGCCTTACCAACTAAGGGCAACTTGGGTGGATCCGCGGGGACCGGGGCAGAAGCATGCTCGCGGGGCTCGCACCCTTTTGGGCGTCCACTTCGCTTCGCTCCGTGGCCGGCTGTTGGGTCCAGGGCGCGCCGTCGCAGAGCTCCGGACACCCTGCACCTTTGTGTCTACGACGTTTTTTGGCTGCTGTCCTTCGGATTCTATGTGTCCGCTCCACCCCGTCTAGCCCCTCCGCAGGCTCCGGGGCCTGCGGTGCAGGAATTTCCCTACGGCGCTCCTGCGTCGCTTATTTCCTCCGGGAATTTCCTTCACCTTGCCCAAGGGTAGACAGGCCTCCGTCGGCCACAGCTCCGCAAGCTTCGCCAGCAGCCAAAAAACAACGGGGGAGGAAAGAAAGTAGCTGGCCGGGTCACACCGCTCCCTCACCATTCCTCTGCAAAGGACACAAAACCATGAACGATCGCGTTGCACGCGCCGCCCTTACTCGGCACTTTGACCCCCAGGACACAACAGGCCGCGCCCTCGTGCGAGCGTTGGGCGCATTTGCGGCGCTGAGAGTGGCCACTGGGGAACAACCGCCCCACACTTTCCGGCACATCACAGAAGCGGACCTCACCGAGGCGCTGCGGCGATGGGCACCCCGCATCCAAGACGTGGACCCTGAGAACGACTTGGCTACCATCGAACGCTTGGGCGGCGGTTTCCTCATCCCGGGAGACGAGCACTGGCCCATCGGCCTCGATGACCTGCCCGATGCCCCGTACGGCCTCTGGTACGTCGGGAACATCGCCCACGGGATACCCCCGGTGAACCGCGCGGCCGCGGTGACCGGATCCCGAGACTCGACCAGCTACGGCGCTGCCGTGACAGGCGAGATGGCCCACGGACTGGCCCAACGCGGCCTCTGCGTGATCTCCGGCCTGGGGTATGGCATCGACGCCCACGCTCACCGCGGTGCCCTCGCTGGCTCTAACGGCAACGTCACGGCGACGATCGCCGTCGCCGCTGGTGGTCTTGACCGGGTTTACCCATCCGGAAACGCGGACCTCGCGGCCGCGATCAAAGCCACCGGCCTGATCATCTCAGAGCAGCCCCCAGGAAACGCGCCGACGCGGCACCGTTTCCTCCAGCGCAACCGCATCATGGCCGCCCTGGCCGGAGTCACCTGCATCGTCGAAGCAAGGTGGCGTTCCGGGGCACTGAGCGCAGCGCACCACGCCGAAACCATCGGCCGTCACGTCGCCGCAGTACCGGGCAGCGTGCACAGCGCCAACTCGGCCGGATGCCACAAGCTCCTTCGAGAAAGCGGTGCCTTTCTGGTCAGTGACGCCGCCGACGTAGCCGAGATACTCGCCGACTAACCCCACTGGTGGCCGGTCCTTCGGGGCCGGTCGCCTTGTGTGGGCGGGCGGTCCGCCGCAGCTGGCCGGCCCTTGTGGGTGGTCGCCGGCGACGGACCGCCGTCCCGCGACAGGTCCGGCCGTGGTCACCTAATGCGCGCGGCAAGCCCACGCCTGGAACAACTTGGGCGGATCCGCGTGGGGGCCAGGGCAGAAACATGCTCGCAGGGCTCGCACCCCTTTTGGGCGCCCACTCCGTGGCCGGCTATTAGGCGCTGCCGGTCCGTCGCAGAGCTCCTGCCCGTCATCACCTGCTTGTCTACGACGTTTTCTGGTTGCTGTCCTCCGGATTGTAGGCGTCCACTCCACCCCGTCTAGCCCCTCCAAAAGCAGTCGGGGCCTGCGGCACTGGAATTCTTCGACGGCGCTTCGCTTATTTCCTTTCGAAGATTTCCAGCACCTTGCCCTGCGGGTAGACAGGGATCCGCTGGCCGCCAAGCAAGCAAGCTTGCCAGCAACCAAAAAACAACGGGGGAGGAAAGAAAGTAGCTGGCCGGGTCACACCGCTCCCTCACCATTCCTCTGCAAAAGGACACAAAACCATGAACGCAGCACCAACGCTGGAAATGCTCGACCCCACCACCCTGACCGTGGATATCAACGTCCGCAAAGACGCCGCCCTGACCGTTGACTTCGTTGCCAGCATCAAAGAACACGGTGTCATGGAGCCAGTGATCGCCCACCGCAAGGACGACGGCACCGTGCACGTGCTGATGGGACAGCGTCGCACCCTCGGAGCCGTCGAAGCCAAGCGCCCCGAAATCCCTGTGATGATCATCAACAGCCCGGAAGAAGCCGAACGCATCGTCACGCAAGTGGTGGAGAACATCCAGCGGGCCGAACTGACCGACGCGGACGAAGCCGACGCCTACCACCAGCTGTCCCTGATCGGCGTATCGGCGGCAGCGATCGCCAAGAAGACCGGACGGAAAAAGGCCACCGTGGAAGGCGCATTGAAAGCCAAAGCATCCGAGGCCGGAACCGCCGCCCTGGGCAGAGGCTTCACCATCGAGGAAGCCCTGATCCTCGCCGAATTTGAAGGCGACGAGGAAGCAACCCTTGAACTGGAAACGGCCATTCAGGACGAACCGGACCAGCTGTTCCACGTCGCGCAGCAGCTCCGCGACGACCGGGCAGCAGCCGCTGCCCTCGCGGCGTACACCGCAGAGGTTGCAGCAACTGGCGAAACCATTGTTGAAAGGCCCGGTTACGACGATGAAGAAACCGCCACGGTTACGTCGCTGAAGCGGGTAGACGGAGAACCGGCCACCGAAGAGGACGCGAACGCCGTCTACATCAGTCAGGACTATCGGGGTGAATTCTCCACCGTCCCGGTGATCGTCGGGTGGAAGGAACTTGGTTTCACCCAGCGGTATGGCTACCAGTCGTCATCGGCCAATAAGGGGCCGATGACTGAGGAACAGAAGGCCGAACGTAAAACCCTGATCGCCAACAACAAGGCCATGGAATCGGCCACCACCGTTCGTCGGGAATTCGTCAAAACCCTGTTGGCGAAGAAGCAGGCACCGAAGGGCTGGCAGTACTTCACTGTCCACGCGATCACGCACCACTCCGACGTCGCCCGGACTTACGACGGAGAAGTTGCAGCCGAAATGGTCAGCGCCAAGATCGAGGGAGAGAAGTCATGGGCGTGGAACCCGCTGAGGGACCACGTGGCAAAGTCCACAGCCCGGCCCGAGTTCTCCCTGATTGCGCTGGTTTGCGCCGGATACGAGAAGTCCATTGCCAAGGACTCGTGGCGGTCCCCGTCCAATACCCACCGGGACTATCTGAACCAGCTCGTCACATGGGGCTACACGCCGAGCGAGGTTGAGCAGATCATCATCGACAGCGGAAAACCAGCCGAAGAAGAAGCGGCCTAGGAACCCCTTGCCGGGCGGAACCCCACCGCCCGGCAAGGCCCCCGCCACTCACCACTAGCTGGGCCGGGAACCTCCCAAACGTCGGGCGGGCCGTCGCCCAGGGCGAACCACAGTAGCCACTCACCAGCGACGGACCGCCGTTCACCGCCACCAGGCAATCACCCGCCAAAAGCCGCGTTTCGCCGGCCACCTGGCTACTCCATCGACTCGCCACCGCGAAGCTCATCCCATGGCAGGAGTCACCATGACCAAGCCACCGATACCGGATAACCCCCTCAGCGACTTCATGAACAGCGGCTTCGCCGGGACCTTCGACTGGTCACTGCTGGCCATGCTCCTAATGAACGCCGTCCTTGTTTTCGCATATGTGGCAGCTGCCGCAGCCTTCCGACAGGCACCACTGCGAACCATCGGGAACCCCGCAGGCATCGACCTCGCTTTCGGCACGGCGATCGCAGTTCCCCTCGCGTCCCTGATCGCGCAAGGCAGCCGCGGCCTGTTCGGCGGCCTGATCGTGGGAGGCTTCGCATCCGCTATCGGCGTCTTCCTGTGGGGACAGGCGCACGACCGTAAGCCACAGGCCCGCCAGCAGAGCAAAGCCAAAGTCCGCTAGACTGAACCACAGATTTCCTTTGCAGAGGGAAAACAGGAAGGGCCGGCACTTTCAAGTGCCGGCCCTTCCGCTCTTAACCCAAGGACCCGCCGAACGGGCACCTTCCCCATGGTCCAAGCCAACCGCCGCCGTCGTACCGGCCGCCGTGGAACAGTTCTTTCAGCCTTGACGACACACTGGGGGAGCGGGGCCGACCTGACACAGGCATAGGAACCACACGCACAGGGCAGCTTTCACAGCGGCCGGGGGAGTTCCGATGGACTACTACCCGCGATCTTCCAAAACACACCAGACGCCTGAATCACCAGAAAAACAACTACCAAAGAGAGGCAGAAAACCCCTAGATTTCGGGGTAAAACCCTAGTTATTCAGGTGAATAAACGCTAGAATATAAGTATCAAGTCGCCCAGACGAACCTAACCAAAACTCATACGAAACCGAGGACTGAAAATGACTACCTCCACCACCGACACCGCAGCCCGGGACTTCGCCATCGCAGAATTCTTCCTTGGCCTCGCAGCAGTCGCCCAAATCGCCGTCGCCGCACTCGGAATCTGCGCAATGACCGGCCTGGGCGTCGTCCCGACAGTGGCCATCACCGTGATCGCCACCCTCGCCGGTGCCGCAGCATTCATCATCGGCATGGGGAGGAAGTAATGGCCACCGCATACACGGTCTACACCAAGCCGAACTGCCGGAACTGCGACCGCACCAAGGAATACTTCGACTCCAACGGAGTCACCTACACGACCGTGGACATCACCGAAGTACCCGCCGCCCTGGAATACATCACCACGGAGCTTGGCTACTCCCAGGCACCCGTCATTGTGAACAACTCCGATGACCAGGACCACTGGTCCGGACTGCGCCCCGACAAGCTCGTCCAAGCAGCCATGAGCCACAAGGCAGCGTGAAGACCATGACCACACCGCACCCGGTGGACGGGTTCAAAATCAACCCACGGATCCCGCTGGAAGTGGACCTGTTCCGGCAGGGCAACCCCAGCGGCAGGATCACCCCCGACCCTGTGGAACCCGAGGTCATAGACCTGTACGACGGTTTCTATGCCGTCCCTTACCAAGGAGGAGATGACCGGTACCTGGAGGCGATCACCCGCGCCCCACTCGGTGCCGGCGGTCTATGGGACGAACACACCGCAGACCAGCACCAACCCAACGACCTCACCCACGATGAACCACATGCGACCGAACCTCAGAACGAAACCACAACAGACATCGAGAACACCACCAGCACACGAGGAAAAGGAACCATCATGGCCGGCGAAACCACCATTACTGTCATTGGAAACCTGACATCAGATCCCGAGCTGCGCTTCACACCTTCGGGATCGGCGGTCGCGAATTTCACCATCGCGTCAACGCCCAGGACCTTTGACCGTCAAGCCAACGAATGGAAGGACGGGGAGACGTTGTTCCTCCGCGCCAGCGTATGGCGGGAAGCGGCCGAGAACGTGGCCGAGTCCCTGACCAAAGGTACCCGCGTCATCGTTTCCGGCCGGTTGAAGTCCCGGTCTTACGAAACCAAAGAGGGCGAGAAGCGCACCGTTATTGAACTCGAGGTAGACGAGATCGGCCCGTCCCTGCGATACGCCAACGCCAAGATCAACCGCACCCAACGCACCAACCATGGCGGCGGAAATGGGGGAGGGTTCGGCAACCAGGCAAACACCGGACAGCCCCGCCAGCAGGATGACCCGTGGGCCGCGAACTCCGCAGCCAACTCCGGTTCCTGGGGCAACGGCCCCGACTCCGAACCGCCGTTCTAAACCTCCGCAGCCTGATGGCACTACCGGCAAGCTGCGAAGAAGGATGACCAGCCATGACTAGACCCACGGGTAGGGAAAAGGGCTCGTACTTCACCGAAGACGACCTGAAACAGATCCGCGCCGCCGTCGCTGCCGTCGGCCAGCAGGAAGGTTACGTGTCGATCGCTGACTTCGTCGAAGCAGCTGCACGCAGGGAACTGCGTCGGCTGCAACGCAAATACAACCATGGCCGGAAATGGCCGGGGGTTGAAGCAGGCCAACTCCGACCAGGGCGACGGACGCGCGCCGAAGCGGCAGCGAAAGAGGACCACCCGTAAGTCAAGGGTTTGGCGGTGAAGAACGGGTGAAATGGCAGAAGGAGGAGGCCCATCGGCCTCCTCCTTCTTTGGTGTCTGTGGACGCTGGCGAACGCGGGTTTTAGGGCTAGTAGAGAGTGACTGGGGCGTTGTACAGGGCGTGGGCGATGATGCCGGGAATGAGGCTCTTGAACCGGATCGTCATGATGGCTGCCGCTATTCCGAAGGTTCCGGCTGAGAGGACGTTGCAAACGCCTGAGAGGCTGTGCACCGAGGCGAACCAGACGGTGGTGACAGCAGCCAAGGCAACGACGAAGACGGTCATCATTCTGACGGTGATCTTTTGCCGGGCGGTGGCAAGGTGGAGTACCCACATGCCGACGACGAGCGGGCCCCGGTAGAGAAGTTCTTCGGACAGGGGAGCGTACAGAAGGCCGTGAACGAAGGTCATAGCCGGGGTCGCGTTCTCCTTGGGTGTCATTCGCGGATCCACGCTGGGAAACCAGTCCTCCTGGGGGAAGTGAACGTTCGTCAGGACCAGGTAGTTCAAGCCAAAGAAGAAGGCAGCTACGACGATCCCAAGCAGGAGCATGCCCCGCCACTGGCCCAGGGTGTAGTTCCGAAATCCGAGAACCTTTAGGGGTCCTTCGGACTTGGAGCACGACACCACGCCACGCCATCCTGGGATGACGGGCTGCGGGTACATCGGAGGGGCGAGAGACGTTGATGGCGAAAAGAATCAACGGGGACCCAAGGAGCGGTCCGACGATGCCGCCGATGACGGCAGCGAACCGCGACTGACCATAATCCATCCCTGGCAATGACATAGCTGCCAGAGTCGTAAGCTGGCCCCACTGCGGCTAAGCAGAGAACGAGCACGACAAGGCCAATGGTGAGGGCGATTGCATTCGTAACCCGGGTGACAGTCGGCCCGGGGCTGTCGTGGTTCTGTGCAGTCCTGGTCATTGGTTCCCCATTCTGGGGCGCGGTCCGTTGCGTCATGTTTGTGGTAGTGATGGTCGCCGTTCCCGGCTGTGGTGATCGCCGCCAGTAGCTCACTGGTAGCCCCCTGGGCGCCTGAGATCCCGGCCCTGAGTTGAGGGTTCCTGTCACCAGCTGCGCCAGGACCCGCAAACAGGATGTGTGTCGTCCCGGCTGAAAAACGCCAGTCACGACGACCAGGGGAGACGGCAGCGCCACGGTTTGGAGCATGGGGAACTTTGCCGGTTGTACGTGAGGCTTACGCGTGGAGGCTGTGCACAGCCACCGCCCGCTGTGGGCGACCAATGATCGGGCGGTGACGTGGTGGTTGTGTGCAGAAGGTCAGCTGGGTCCCGTCGTCCACCTGTGTGCGGGAAAAGCCCGAAGGAGTTAGCTTTTGCCGTGCACCTGTGGACGAGGGGTTACTCTTCGTTGCGACTCGGAATCTCGATGCCGGAAGCGTTGCTGCCATTCGTGTCACGGCTGGCTGCGCGACGTTCAGGTTTTTGGCGGGGACGGCCGCCCAGGTTTTTTGGGTTGGGTTCAATGCCAAAGTCCTTCAGATCCTTCTCAGTCCAACCGTGGGTCCTGGCTGTGCGGTGCAGCTGGCTCAGAATCAGTTCTGCGGCGGTGAGGTTCGCGCGTGCTTCGCGGTACTTGACGGAGGCTTCGGCGATTTCGCGAATGAAGCTGATGCGCTCGTTGCGGTCGGCGTCGAGCTTTGCCGCGGCTGCTTGTTCGATGCTTTGAATGTCCATGCCAGCAAGCCTATTGCGACGCGCAGGCGCAACCCGGGTTTTACACGCCCGAGCAGAAGGTTTCGAAAACCACGCCAATTTCTGTTGGCGGTGCAAGTTATCCAAACGCATATGCGTTTGATTTGATTCCTGGAGGAATGGTGCCAGACTGGTGTCTTGGTCCCCATGCTGGGTGGGGTCGCTGCGCTGGCGTGGGGGGGTGTGTTTGTGGCTGAGGAGGCGGACCGTGGTGTCCAGGTCAGTCGTGCGCACGCGTCGGAGCGGCGGGAGAAGCAGTACTCGCTCAGGTTGAACACGGAGGAGCGGGAGAAGCTGGACGCGGCGGCGTTGCTGCATGGCATGAAGCTGTCCCGGTATTTGATTGAGGCCGGTTTGGCGATGGGCCGGGGTTCGGGGTTGGCGGAGCAGCGGCAGAGCGTTGATGAGTTGATGCGGATCCGGGTCCTGCTGGGCCGGACTGCGTCGAACATTAACCAGATCGCCAGGTACGCGAACGCGACCAGTGAGTTCCCTGATGATGCTGCGGCTGCGGTGCGGTACGCGAAGGATCTGATGATCCGCATTGATGCGCTCGTGCGGAGGGTGGTGTAGCCGGTGTTCGCGAAGATCACGAAGGGTTCCGGCGCGGTCAAGCTTGCCGTGTATTTGGCGGGGCCTGGCCGGTCGAATGAGCACACGAACCAGCACGTGGTGTGCGCGTCGGACATGATCGCAACCGTGGACATGGGCACCGAACTGGACCACCAGAAAGCGGTGGCGTTGGGGTACGAACTGGACCACCCGAACCGGATCTACGGGAGGGGTTCGACCCGTCACCACATCTGGCACGCTTCGCTGTCGTTGGATGCCGGGGCGGGGGTGAAGGACGACGCTTTTTGGGAGGGCGTGGTCCGGGAGTTCCTGACGGAGATGAAGTTCGAGGGCGTCGACGGTGACGACTACCGCTGGGTCGCTGTCCGCCACGGACTGAGCACCAACGGCAACGACCACGTGCACATTGCGGTATCCATGGTCTCCGAATCGGGGAAGCGCTGGGCGACCGATAAGGACTGGCCGCGCGCGTCGGCCGCGTGCCGTGACATCGAGAAGCGTCACGGGCTGCGGTTGTTGAACCAGGGTGTGAAATCACCCGGGTACGCCGAGGGCGAGCTGCACGCCCTCGCGAGGCGCCGGGCGTACGCGTTGCACGAGAAGCAGCGCGCCCAGGACGCGTTGATGGTGCCGTGGAAGTTCCTGGACCGGACCGCCCGGGAATACCTGATCGAGGCGCAGATGCCCGAGGTCCAGCCCCGGTACGAGCTCGCCATGAAACTGCGCGCCGCGATCGCCGGCGCACGGTCCGAGGCAGAGTTCGTCCGCCGTGCCCGCGGCAATTCGATGCTGATCCGGCCACGCTACGCCGAGGGCGGCGAGACCGCCGTCGTCGGCTACTCCGTCGCCCTGAAACCCGTCCACGGGGAAACGCCGATCTGGTACGGCGGCGGCCGCCTCGGCGGTGACCTGTCCCTGCCCTCCCTGCGGGCCGCTTGGCCAGAGCAGTCACCAGATGCGGCCGTGCCGGAGTGGGAAGCAGCACGATGCAACCGCCCGACGGTTGCCCCGGAAGCCGGTGAGGTTGCCGGCGTGGATCTGGCGAAGTACTTCGAGGAACTCAACGGCTACCTCCGCACCGTTTCCGAAGTGTCCGTGGATGATCCTGTGGCTTATGCCAGGGTCGCCCGCGAAGGCGCCGGGTTGTTCTCCGCCTGGGCCGTCGCCGCCGGCAAAGACGGCGACACTGCCGCGAAAGAACTCCGGGAAGCGGCAGCTATTTTCGCCAAACACGCCCAACTCACCGACCAGCCAGTACGCGCCGTCGTGGAACCCTCCCTGGCGTACGGGGACCTGTGCACGCACGCGGCGATCAGCAAGTCCCGCCGGGCCGGTGCCGTCGCGGTGGTACGGGCCTGGGCGAACATGGGCGAACACCTCGGCGGTGCGTTCAAAGCCCACGGCTGGGCCGTCCGCTCCGAATCCCTCGGCACCGAACTGCGCACCAAACTGGACGCCGTGCACGACCAATACCGGACCATCAACCCGGCCAAACCACAGTCCCAGAACGGTGGCGGGGGAGTGGCCACGATTGAGAAACCGGTCCGACTCTCCGCAACGCAAACCCGCGAGCTGCGGCTGCACCAGATCGAGGAACGACTCCGAGCAGACGGTGTGCCCGAGCAGGCCATCGCGGCCCGCATGTTCGCCGAACGTCAACAAGCCGGGGCGCCGGTCGAGAGGCGCGGAAAGATACCCGGCACACCCAGACACGCAAGTGACGACAAGGCGCGGCAGCAGCAGCGCGGACAGCAGGAAGGGAAGGGATTGTGATGAGCGAAGACATTGATCAGCCGTTGGAGGAAGCGCTCCAACATGGCCTGGCCATTAGCGCACAAATCGGCCGCGAATTGGCTCGCGCTTGGCGCAACCACCTGGAAGAAAGAGCCCGCACCGACGACCGGACCGCCGCCCTCGTCCAACACGCCTTCAACACCGAACGCGACACCGCGGCCGCGACCCTCGCCCCCGTCAAAGACCCCGCCTGGTGGGACGACGCCACCGTGAAAGAGATCTGCGACGCCTACCAGATCGCCAACGCCTGGGCCGACCACGACCCCCGCACAGCCCACGCCGAAGAAACACTGCGCCTCGCCGCCGCCGAACGGTACGGGATCGACCCGGACCGGCTCCTCCGTGAAGGCCACCGGCACACCGACACCATCATGAACACCCCACCCGAACGACTCGCCCAAGCACAACGCTGGGCACGGCTGGAAGGGTGGAAGAGCGACATCCCGGAGTTCTACCCCGAAGCCCAAAAAATCCACAGCCTCCTGAAGGACTACGACCGAGCCGTCACCGGTGCTACACGGGCAGAAGCCCTCGCCGAAGAAGCCCGGAAGCAGGCCGAACAACAAGCCTCCGAATCGAAGGACCTCACCGGCCAGGCCGGCCGCGACCACGAGCTCGCAGACATCCTGGACCAGCACGCGACAGAACCCTCACCGGCAGACCTCGACAAAGCCCGGGCCTGGTCCATGGCCAACGACCCGGAATACGCCGACAAACCCACGGCCGAAAAAGACCGGCTGGACCGTGAACTCCTGAAGCATTGGAACGGCGCCGGGGATCCCAAGCAAGCAGCTGAAGGTGGCCCCGTCCGCAAGGACGCCAAACAGCACGAACACGCAGGGGAGAAGGCTGCCGTCGCCGCAGGGGCCGCGTACGACCAGGCCAGTCGCCTGGAAGCCGAAGCAGTCAGGATGCGGGCAGCCGGAGCACCCGAACGGGCCATCGCCGCCAAACAATTCGGGCAATCCCAGCAGAAATACCCGGCAGCCCACGCAGCCGCCGGCGCCAGCAAGACCACTGGTAAGGTCAAAGCCAACCCCGCACAACGTGTCCGGACCCAGGCTCAGCACCTCGGCCGCTGAACGACTCCCGCCGTAGGCGCGAAGAGGGGTCCTGCGGCGCTGAGCCGCGGGTCCCTCTCCCACATTGAAGCCTGGATTAACTATCAGCTATGTTTGTGGGCTTCCAATGGTGTGTGGTGCCAGCAGCGTCCGAGACAGCTTGGCTCGCAGGCATTCAGTGAATATCCGCAGCGCGGGACGGCTGGCGCGCCCGACTAAAGTGTATCGGGGTGTAGCTAGACCGTGAACAGCCCATGCACTACCAGCGCTCCCAGGCAGACCGTCACGATCGTAGCTATCGCCTCACGTTGATGGCCTCAGGACATGGTCGTCGGCTCAACCCCGTCATCAGACTGTGCCACCGATAGTCTTTTGCCATGATGGATTCGGTGGCTCACCTGTTCACACGGCTTCCTGTCCGCATGGATGTCCTTGGAACGAGCTTTGAAGGCCGCGTTTCAATGGCGGACTTCACTGTTTGGCTCCCGCGGGTAAGGCGCGACGAATCCGGACGCATATCCGGCAACTTGGTCGAGCCGTTTCGAAGCGACTTGTGGCCCACCATCCCGGGTGCCGAACCATGGGGCGAAATATGGTTCGGCGAGACTAACCATGGCCCGGGGGATCCGCAGGCGGCTGGCGTCTCACAGGTGGCGTTCAAGGTGCGTCCGAAGCCCGGGGCCGGCGAGCAGGTTGTCTTGTCCCACAACGTTGGGACTCAAATAAATGAATGGTTTAGCCGGGCTGTCGTGTGGATGGAGCTTTGGAGTGGTAACAACCTAAATGTCGAGGATGGTGTGGAGCCGACCACCATGTGGTCGGTCCAGTTCAAAGAACCGGGAAGTCCCAACACATATACCTGGTTTCCCTCGGAACGCATCTACGATTTCTCTACGGATCGGGCGCTCACGAAACTAATCCTTGAATCAGCATTCAGGAAGGCCACGGAGGCGGTGCAGCCTGCAGACGCGTGGATGTTGTACCTTTCGGCTTCAAAATCCGAGGATCCGAGACTCTCTGTGATCGAGCTTGGTACAGCGGTTGAGGTGGCGCTCTCTCGATCGATCCATGACCGCCTCAACGGTCTCAGCGAGGCGGCCAGGAATCAGATAATCGTCAATGCAGGGGGGGTGGTGGGTTTGGTCCGCATACTTGAGAAGCTGGATGAATCCCCGCAGAAGTCCTTCGCGAAGCGAACCATGGATCAGTTAGCGTATCCGCGCAATTTAGCTGTACACGCCGCCGGCCAACCAGCGTTAGAAACGGTCCGTAACGCGTTCCATACGGGCAGGGAGTTGCTCTCCAGATACGCACCGCTAGCCGGCCCCTAGCCCGCCGCAACGACACCTGTCGCAGTGGCGATCCGACACCGGGGGCGAGACCGCGGGCCCAGCATCGGCCAGTAAGTCGATGTGTTTCAAGCAGAAGCGCGAACGGCCATAAGGCAGCGAACTGCTAAAGAAGAAGCCTAAGGTGACTCGAACTACTGCTGCCACGGCGTCGTTGAGTTGGGCCTCAATCTTCTTGAGCTGCTCGCCCAGGGTGCTGATGGTGTGGAGGTGGAGGTCTGGGGCGATGTGAGAGTGCCATTGATCGATGAACAGCGGTTCCAGGTCTTCGCGGTCGCTGACGTAGGTGGCCTCATCGCTGGAAGGGCCGCCGGCGTAGATGCGGTGGTGGGTGAGGTCTTCTTCGGCGGGGTCCCAGACGCGCGTCCAGAGCTGGTCCATGATGACGTGCTTTTGGAAGGGTTCTTCCAGCCGATCACTTGGGAAGGTCGCCGCCAGGCCACCCTGTCCGGGTCGGTGTTGTCTTCCCAGATCGTGTTGCCGTCGGGCGTCATCAGGCTGATCTGCCTGTGTTTCCCGCCGGCGCCGTACATGCCGTCGGCGAAGACGCAGACGACGTAGCCTTCATGGTCGCTGCCCTCGCCGCCAAACAATTCGGAGAATTCCAGCAAAATTAACCGGCAGCCCACGCCGCCGCAGGGGCCGGCAAATCCACAGGGAAGGTCCAAGCCAACCCCGTGTAACGCGCCCGGACCCAAGCCCAACACCTCGGCCATTGAGACACGTCGTAGAGGCCGTAATTGAGCCCTGCAGCACCTTGGTGCCGGGCTTAGACGCCGAACATAATGTAGCGTCGCTCCATCTCAGGAAGCTGCGATCGCCACCCACTGAAGGGTGTTGCAATCCCAACGCTGCTCCGCAGCCTCGCCGCGGCAGGCTGGTTCTAAAAGCTTCGTGGCCAGTGCACTAGCTGATTCGAATGTCGTGTATTCGCCGCAAGCGGGAACTTCACGCGCAAGTAATGGGTATTGGTCTCGCCATTCCAGAGGCGGGTCAAAGGTCGGATCGCCCTCAAGTTTGCGTACGGCCCACTCTGAGCTTATTGCGAAGGACAAAGGTGCACCATATATATCTTGAGAACGAGCAAAGACTACTAAATCGATCAGATCACGAACTCTGCTTGATCGCTTGTTTGCGGAACCGTATCGAGCTTGGGTAGCGCAAAGTTTGTCCGCTATATGGTCGACAACGGGATAGAGCAGCATTCTGGGGGAGTCCAAGCCGTCGATCTCCAGTACAGACCTAAAGCTTTCCTCCGGATCCGCAGTCATGATAGATCCCACCACCAGGTCGACCTTTACTGAATGCACCTTTTGGCTCCCGCAGTACGCGTCGAACACTACTCGCACTCCTTCTACTGCGGGTTGGTCTCCGCCTTGCCCAGCAGTGGTTTTCTTAACGGGTTCAAAGCGGAAATGGTCCTTGAGATCCGCCTTCGCGGCGGCAATAAGGTCCTGGTAGGCCGCGTCTAGGTCGACAAGCTGGCGCAATAGATCCACATCCTGGGTTGTGCGCGCGTCGCTGACCCTGGCGAGGACAGCGTTTCCCCCTTTCAGCACCCAATTTCCCGGTCCGTTAAATATGCGCGCTAAAAATCGTTCATGTACGAATTGTCCCAAGAAGGCGGTCACGGTTCGTTCACCACTCTTACTGGCAGTTTTCGCATGCTCGGTAACAGCACGCCAAAAGCTCTGGCTGGTCTTGTAAGAAGTCGGTGATTTCAAGATGCTTCCTCCCGGGGCGCGTCCTTGGTATTTTGTAGGCTTTTGCGTGGACCGTCCTTGACTGTGTAACGACGACTTGCTTCACCCAGCTGCTTGATCGTTTCGGCCATTCCGTTGGTGAGCGTGGGATTGGCGAGGTTTGCCATGGAGGCCGATGAGGCCAGCTGCTTGATCGTTTCGGCCATTCCGTTGGTGAGCGTGGGATTGGCGAGGTTTGCCATGGAGGCCGATGAGGCCAGCTGCTTGATCGCTTCCGCCATTCCGTTGGTGAGCGTGGGATTGGCGAGGTTTGCCATGGAGGCCGATGAGGCCAGCTGCTTGATCGCTTCCGCCATTCCGCTGCTAAGCACAGACGTGGAGAGCTGATCGAACAGGCCCTCCTGATATTGTTGAATGGCTGTGGCGGCTATGAGCTGCCCCACTGGGGACCTGGCGGTCGCCGTTGCAAGGGCGGCGGTGCTCAGTCCCACTAGATCGAGCAGGTTCTCCAGGAGCTCACTTCCATCGCCGTATGGGGTGCGGTAGGCGACTGTATCTAGTTTTTCACGGAGCTTTGCGAGGTCGAGTACGCCGGAGATGTGCCCGTCCTTTATGGCATCGGCGACATGTGTGAGGTCGTGACCGCTTTGGATAAGGTCGGCGATCGTCCGTTCGGGAGTTGTTGTAGGTAGAGCATCTACAAGGACCACATCCTCCGGGATTAGTGGAAGTCGATGCAGCCTCATGGAACGGACAGTTTGTTTCCGCCTGTTTGTGTTGAGCTCAGGTACATGGTTCAGCAGATCACCCATAGCGTGCAGCGCGGCCGCTGAAGTATGGGACGCAACGATGGCTTCACGACTCTCGCTTATCCGCTCTTCTACCGTGCGCCCAGGATCGAGACTAAGCCATGCAGCGTGAAGGGCCTGGAAACGATCTGTGCTGGACACCATTGTGTAAATTCCCTGTTCCACACGTTCCAGGAGTCCAGCATCCACGAGGCGTACAAGTTGCATACGACTTACGCCATGCGCTACTGCCTGCTGAGTGGTTAGAAGCCCCCATTGGGCTGCCGCGAGCTCACTTACTGTCGCCAGTACTTCAGATGACATACTGACATTGTATCGTTAAAAGAGACAAACTCAGCATGAGCAATCATTTCTCAGCTCTAAGTGCTGATTTTGTAACCCCAAGTGATACAAAATCTGTATCTAGAGTCCGTTGTGGCGCAGGCTTCGCACCTGAGATGGGATCGGTGCCGTGCTTCTTCCAGATGAACAATGTTTGGATGCGAGAGGCCCATCGGCTGGTGCCACGGATGCGGGACAGTACAGTTCAAGTCTGAGATGCCTACGAATACGCCCCTCGGTTGACGGGGCAGTTTGGCTTCTCGTCCGGCCGGAGGATCGATCTTCCTGTGCCCGAATGGACTCTTAGCCATGATAACCATGACCCCTTCCGCGCCTGTGGCTGACGGGCTCGTCACCGGCGCGGCCTAAGACCAGGCCGGCCGGAGTCGGAGTCGAATGGATACGTGCCGCCATAGGCGCCCGAAAAGGTAATCGTCGCGAAGCATTCCGGGAAGTCCCAGCGGGAAGTATCCCGCGAGCTAAGCAGTCGCGATAAGGGCATACGTTCCCCGAGAATCGGCCAGGTCGGCCGTAAACTCAGTCCATGAATGGGTTCGTGGGACCAACCGCTCTCGTGAGTTGGGCGCATCGAGATGAAGACTGGTCTGACCTCCAGTCCGAAGAATGGATTGAGAAGGTTGTTCAATTTTCAACGCTCTTGATGTCCAATGGCGTCACGGTTTCCCTCGATCTATGGAGTGAAACGGATCCCGACGTCGATTGGACTCGATGGGGACAACGACAGGTCCAGAACTGCGATCTCGTACTGATTTTGGTTTCGGACGCATGGCGTCAACGGTGGGAGGGTACCAACTCCCCTCATCTCGGAGCTGGTGTCGTATCTGAGGCGGATACCCTCAAAGGGGTGTTCAACGAAGACCAACTCGCGTTTCAAAGGAAGGCCCTCTTGGTCCTCCTCCCAGGAGTGGGCAAAGAGAGCATCCCATTGGACCTGCACAGGTTGCAGTGGTACCGAATCACGAGCATGGATGCGCGTGGAATTGAGCCGCTCCTTCGTAGGATCTACGGTCGGCCCCTGCATGCACGGCCTGTAAGAAAAGACGCCCCAGAGCTTCCGGCGAAGTTGCCCGGAGACGCAGCTCATGGTGCTGCTTCAAGCCCTATCGCGGCCAAGCGAGGCGAGCTAGATGAAATCAAGGCAGGAGACCCGGACGCCGGGAGTAGCTCTGACCACTCGGTATCTCTCAGCAAGCCACCGCTCGGAGAGGCCCCGCGAACTCGTAAGGGTTCCTTGTGGGCGAAGGTGACGATCGGTGGGGTGGTGGCGGCCCTCATTACCTTTGCGGCATTCGCCAACAACGCTTCTGGTGCCCTTAAAAACTTCTGCGACATGGCCCGGTGGTCTGTTTGTTCGACGAGCCCTTCACCGTCCGCTTCGCCGAATAACCCAACAGCTGTTGACGTAACCCCTCAGCCGCTTCCTCCGGAGACGGATCAGGCAAAATTGGCGGCCGCATATGACGGGACCAATCCAAGCGGCTGCGCTGATGCTGGCACCTCCACCATTGATACGCTCCAGATAAAGCGACTGGGCACGGACAACCCACTAGCAACCGTGCAAATCAAACATGCCCCAAAGTGCAACACAACTTGGGTGAGGGTCATCAATACCTTGGATGGATCGACAGTTAATAAGGTGGTTGAGCGACGAGCTGGTGATGGACTGGCTGCGTTCAAGTCAGAAGTCCCTGAGTTCAGTGGCAATTTTTCCATTCCAGGACGAAATACCTCCTACGGCAACCAGGTGTATGCGCCGGGGTGCGTTACCGCCTCCGTTCAGATCACGGACGCCGCCGGGTCGCTGGCAGGCGAGCTCCCTCCTCAGGAGTTTTGTTGGATAAGCCCTCCGAGCTGAGAAGACCTGTGGCTCCGCTCATGGTCGTTGCCGCGACCAAGGTCTGACGCGAGCGTTGACTCCGACAATTGGTCAGGTTACGTAAGTCTGGTTGGACAAGGGGTGCCGCGATGCATCGGCGCGTATGTGCCCAACGGAACAGCGGCTCAAATGCGGCCGCGGGCGCTGACTTGGGGCTTTTTACGTCGGGCCAACCAAGGCCCTGATCCGATCAAGGTTCCCCCTCGTCGCCGGCCTCGTCCTTCGGCTCAGCCAAGGGGCCCCTTAAACCCAGCTTTAGGGCATCTGAGCCATGTTTAATCATGGTCGAGCTGGCTGTCTGAGAGAGCTGCTGGTCTCAGTGGTAGCCGAACCGTCACTGCTGTTGGGAAAGCCGCGGTCAATGCCCAGTGCTTATTCCCTGGGTATCCCAGCGCTTGCGTGCTCCCTGCCGGGTGATTCCGTACGCTCTGCCGATTTTGTCCCAGGAAAGACCGTCGGCGCGGGCAGCCGCTACGGCTTCGTCGAGCTGAGCTTCGATCCTTTTGAGCTCTGCGCCGAGGGCGCTGATGGCGTGGAGATGCGCGTCCGGGGCTACGTGGTGGTGCCACACGTCCAGGAATAGTGGTTCCAGATCCTCCCGATCACCGACATATTCCGGGTCATCGCTGGAGGGATCCCCGGCGTAGATGCGTCCACCCTCGAAGTCCTCGTCTGCCGGATCCCACACCCTCGTCCAGAGAGGGTCGAGGATGACGTGTTTGTTGAGCGGCTCGCAGCTGCAGGCGACTTTCCAGCCGACCACCTGGGATGGCGGCCGCCATGCCACGCTCTCCGGGTCGTCGTCGTTTTCCCAGATCGTGTTGCCGTCGGGTGTCATCAGGCTGATCT
Organism: Paenarthrobacter nitroguajacolicus; assembly: GCF_029952445.1. GTDB lineage: Bacteria > Actinomycetota > Actinomycetes > Actinomycetales > Micrococcaceae > Arthrobacter > Arthrobacter nitroguajacolicus_B. The sequence continues at coordinate 48,054 of NZ_JAQPPK010000034.1, forward strand.
GCCTGTGCTTCCCGCCGGCGCCGTACATTCCGTCGGCAAAGACGCAGACCACGTAGCCCTCATGGTCACTGCCTTCGGTAAACCAGCCCATCGTGCCTCCCTTCATCGCCTCATCGTTGCTATAGTGATCAGTATGCCGGAAGACAACAATAGTTGCCAGTAGTAGATTGTTCGGCAACCTTAGTGGCGTCCCTGCGGATTAGATGTGGACGTATTCGGTTATTCGGACGTACCCATGCTGCAGAATAACCCGTGTGGAAAGAACAGAAATTGGTCGAGTCGGCCTTCGCTGGCGCACTCAAGCTGCG
>NZ_JAQPPK010000035.1 GCF_029952445.1 Paenarthrobacter nitroguajacolicus
TACAAGGGTTACGGCGGTCATAGCGTGGGGGAAACGCCCGGTCCCATTCCGAACCCGGAAGCTAAGACCCACAGCGCCGATGGTACTGCACCCGGGAGGGTGTGGGAGAGTAGGACACCGCCGGACATACTTTGGAAAGGCCCCAACCCGTACAGGGTTGGGGCCTTTCGCATTTAAGGACCCACACCCGGAAGCACGCAGAATCAAAGACCACAAGCTGACGGCACAGTAGAGGGAGCCCAAGCGCGCCGGTAGAGTTGGTGGTCATGGAAAACCTCTTCAGCCACCCTGAGTCAGAGCCCGAGGCGGCCCGGTCGGGCGAAAGCCTCGAACCCCTTATCGTCAGCGTCGTGGTGCCCACCACGGTGCCGCACGCTTTCCAGGGATTCACGGACCATCCTCATTTGTGGTGGCCGTTGGAGGAGGAAAGCGTCTATGGTGCGGGTTCACACGTTGAGTTCGAGGAGAACCTCATCCTGGAGACCGCAGAGGACGGCCGCACGTCCGTGTGGGGAACAATCGATGACTGGCAACCGCCGTTGTCGTTCCATGCCAGCTGGTATCCCGCAGGGACGCCCCTGTGGTCCACCGAGATCCGGGTGGTTTTCAGTTCCGTGGATGGCGGTACGGAAGTGCGCCTGATCCACGACGGTTGGGAAGGCGCTGAAGACCCTGCGGCTTCCAGGGCGTCCTACGCCGAAGGTTGGCCCCGGGTGCTGCAGCGCTATGCCAGGTTCATGGGCGGAGCAGTTGCCTAGGGTCCGCAGGCTGGGCGCACAGGACTGGCAACTGCTGAAGAACGTCAGGTTGGAGATGCTGGCGGACACACCCATGGCCTACGTGGAGAGCCTGGCAGCTGCGCGACGGCAGACGGACAGCCAATGGCAGGAACGCGCCGCGGCCATGACAGGGGAGGGCAGTATCACCCTGGTGGCTGACAGTGGCGAGGATGGTTCCAGATTCTGTGGCCTGATGCGGGTGGTGGTCAAAGATCCCCAGGATCGTGCACGCCCACTGCAAGCGATGCTCATCAGCGTGTATGTCAGCCCCGAGCACCGCGGCCTGGGGCTGGCCGACGAACTCCTCAGTTCGGCGTGCAAGGCCGGCGCGGACGAGCTCGCAGCCCAGTACCTTGAGCTGGGCGTCCATGAGGACAATTCACGTGCTCAGGCCTTCTATAGGCGGCACGGATTCGAGACCACGGGTGCAAGCCGTCCCTATCCACAGGACACCGCCAAGCGAGAATTGGTCATGGAGCGGCACTTGCCTTAGAGGCATTCCTAGGCTGCGCCCACCTTCGGCACGGCCGTACTCGTCCGCACCACCAGCTTGGTGGGGTGTTCGGCGTCGGCCGGCTCGAGAACCAGTCCGTTGGTGATGGCTCCAAGGAGTGTCCGGACAGCCAACGCGCCCTGTCCCTTGGCGTCTTGGTCGATGGTGGTCAGGCCCAGGACATTGCCCAGATCGTGTCCGTCGATGCCCATGACCGAGAGGTCCTCTGGAATGCGAAGGCCGAAATCCCGTGCAGCCAGGATGGTGCCGATTGCCATTTCGTCTGAGGCTGCGAACACGGCCGTGGGCCGGTCTGGCGCACTGGCCAGCAGCTGCCGGGCAGCGGCGTAAGCGCCTTCGATGGTGAAGTCCGCCGCAACGATCCATTCGGGCCTGACCGGGCAGCCGGCGTCGTTCATCGCTTTTTCGAAACCGCCGCGGCGGGTGCCTGGCAGGCGAAAGTCCTGGTCGTAGGCTTCGTTTCCCGTGATGTGCGCGATCTTGGTGTGGCCGAGCCCCAGCAAATGGTTGGTGGCCTTCATCGCGATGCCTGTGTCATTGATGCGGATGGTCGAAGCACCCGGAAGGGGGCCGCCGATGCCAACAATGGGCCGGTGCACCGCATGCAGTTGCTGGATCTCGCTGTCACTGAGTTTCAGTGACACGGCGATTACGGCGTCAACGCGTTTGCGGAGCAGGAAATCGCTGAAGACGCTGTTGCGATGAGCCGGGTTTTCACCGATGTTGTACAGGGTGAGGTCGTAGCCGGCTTCCAGGAGCGCGGCGGAAGCGCCCTCGATCACCGCTGAAAAGAACCAGCGGTGTACCGAGGGCACCACCAGGCCCACATTGTGCGTGCGGCCCGAGGCCAGGCTCGAGGCATGGTAGGACAACACGAAACCGAGTTCCGCGGCCGCGGCCCTGGCACGTTCCCGGCTGGTGGGGGAGACATGGCCCTTCCCGCTCAGCGCACGCGAAACAGTGGCAACGGACAGCCCGGCGCGCTCGGCTACGTCCTTGATGCCGGTCATGCAGCTCCTCGATGGGGGAAGTTAGCTGGCTGAGAGCCAGATTGTCTCCCCCGAGCCTAGTGGATGGCCGTGATCCGCCGCGGAACTGCGCAGAATGACCTGGCCTTCGGGGAGCGGAACGGATTCCTCGCCGACATTCATGATCACCAGCGTTCCTCCGTTGAGGTAGGCCAAGGTGGATCCGTTGCAGTAGTCCTCCACCCAGGCGAGCGATCCTGAGCCGAGGCGCAGCCGCGCCCGTTCTGCAAGCAAGGAACGGTACAGGTTAAGGTGCGACGCCGGATCGGACTCCTGCTTGTCCCTCGCCAGTGCGGGCCAGGACTCGGGCTGGGGGAGCCAGGGGTCCAGTCCGTGGCCGAATCCCGCATTGGGCTCTGCCGAACGCCAGGGCAGGGGCACCCGGCAGCCGTCGCGTCCGATCCTCGCGCCTCCGGTGCGAGCGAAGGTGGGGTCCTGCCGCATGCTTCCGGGAATGGACGTGGAATCGGGAAGGCCCAGCTCTTCGCCTTGGTAGAGGTAGGCGCCGCCCGGAAGGCCGAGCATGAACATGGTGGCTGCGGCAGCCCGGCGTCGTCCGAGTTCTTCGTTGGGTTGGACGTCGTCAGGGCCGATGCCATCACCGTCGCGGGGACCCGGACCGTCGTAGCCGAAGCGGGACACGTGTCGGACGACGTCGTGGTTGGACAGGACCCACGTGCTCGGGGCGCCCACCGCATCCAGGGAAAGCAGGGAATCGGTGATGATGTGTCGCAGACGGTTGAGGTCTAGGCCTGCATGGAGGTAGGGGAAGTTGAAGGCCTGGTGCATTTCGTCGGGACGCACCCATTGCGCCAGCCGGGGGAGCGGGTCCACGTTGGCTTCAGCGCACAGGATGCGGTCCGGACCGTACTCTTCCAGAATGGAACGCCAGCGACGATAGATATCGTGCAGGGCGGGCTGGCCGAACATGGGAGCATCCTGCCCGGGGAAGCCTTCGGAACTGTTTCCATCGGCCCGGCCACCCCAGTTGGGCAGGCCGGGGGCTTTGACCAGTGCATGGGCTACGTCCACCCGGAAGCCGGAAATACCGCGGTCCAGCCAGAACCGCAGGACCCGTTCAAACTCAGCGTGAACCGCCGGGTTGTCCCAGTTGAAGTCCGGCTGCGAGGAATCGAAGAGGTGCAGGTACCACTGTCCTGGCTGCCCGTTCGACTCGATGATCCGTGTCCAGGCGGGGCCGCCGAAGTGTGACTGCCAGTTGTTCGGTGGCTGGTTGCCGTCCTCGCCCAGGCCGTCCCGGAAAATGAACACATCGCGCTCGGGGCTGTTGGCGCCGGCGGTCAGTGCTGCTTGGAAGGCTACGTGCTTGTCCGAGCAGTGGTTGGGGACGATGTCGGCAATGACCCGGAGATTGAGCCTGTTGGCTTCTGCGATCAGCGCATCGAAATCGGTCAGGGTCCCGAACAGGGGATCGACATCGCAGTAGTCGCTGACGTCGTATCCTGCGTCCCGCTGGGGTGAGCGGTAGAACGGCGACAACCAGACGGCGTCGACTCCCAAACCTGCCAACTGGGAAAGCTCGGCCGTGATACCCGCAAGGTCTCCGATTCCATCACCGTTGAGGTCGCGGAAAGACCGCGGATAGATCTGGTAGATCACAGCCGAGCGCCACCATCCGTGGGCCGTGGAGGCGTCGTGGACCGGGGTGAGCTGCGTAAAAGCTGCAGGGGGCTCGTGGGCCTCGACCTGGAGCAGGGAATCAACGGACATGGAGTCATCGTAGAAGAGTTTTCCTTGAATTGTAAACGCTTCCAGTCCTAAGGGTGCTGTCATTACATGTGTGTTGACTCGCCCCGGATTCCGGTAGACAGGAGCGCATTTGCGTCGTGTGGAATCGCTTCCACCTTTCCATTGCAGAAGCCGCAAAGACTTAGACTGGCCCTGAAAGGCTGCGAAGACTGCCGGTTTGGCGTGTCCGCGGTGCACATGTGGAGGGAATGTCTTGTCGGACGAAACGGCTATCGCCGGAACATCGGGAGAAAGCATCAGGAGCCGCACGGTCGGCGAAACGGAAACTGTGCTGCATACGGCTGCGCAGAGGGACTTTCTGGCGGAACTGGCCTATGGCCTTGAAGCCCACCAGCTGGCTCGCGACGAAGAAACCCTCACTGTCTACTCGATCGATCAAGGGCCAATGCTCGAGCGACACCTTCCGCTGGCCGTTGTTTGGGCCGAATCCGTGGAGGATGTCCAGCACGTGGTTCGCAGCTGTGCGGCGCATCGTGTGCCGATCGTCGCCCGCGGCGCAGGAACCGGAGTCTCCGGAGGTGCCCACGCCACCGAAGGCTGTATCGTCCTGGGACTGGAACGCATGAACCGCATCCTGGACCTGAACCCCGATGACGAGACCGCCGTCGTCGAACCCGGCGTCATCAATGCCGAGCTGAACGCTGCTGCCGCTGAACACGGCCTCATGTACGCGCCCGACCCCGCCAGTTACAAAATATCCACCATTGGCGGCAACGTAGCCACCAACGCCGGTGGGCTCCGTTGCGCCAAGTACGGGGTGACGCGCGATTCCGTGTTGGCCTTGGACGTGGTGATGGCGGATGGCTCCTTGATGCACACCGGTCACCAGACGTTCAAAGGCGTTGCCGGCTACGACCTGACAGCATTGCTGGTGGGCTCGGAGGGAACACTGGGCATCGTGGTGGGCGTGACCGTCCGCCTGAAATACCTCCCGCGCGAGGTCCACACCATTGCTGCGTTCTACCAGGACTTCCGCAGCGCAGCCGCCGGTGTCCTGGCAGTCGGCAAGGCGCGCGTGCAGCCAGCCATCATGGAACTGCTGGACAACGGCACTCTCGTCCAGCTGGACGAACTGCACGGAGGCAACCTGCAGGAACGCGGAAAATCCCTGCTCCTGATTCAAACCGACGGTTTCGGCGCGGCTGCAGAGGCCGACGTCGTCCGGCAGGTTCTCGCCGCAGGCGGCGCCACCGTGACCACTGAAGCCAGCGCCGAGGCTGAGATGCTGGTGGAGTTGCGCCGAAACAGCCGCGGCGTGGAAGTGGACGACGAATTCAGGGTGGGGGAGGACATCGCGGTGCCGCGTTCACGCCTGGTGGACTTTGTTGCTGGGCTGGAAGCGATCGCCCACCGCTTCGAGGTTCGCCTCAAAGTGGTGGCCCACGCCGGTGACGGCAATCTGCACCCCACATTCTGGATGGACCGGGTGGACCCGACAACGGACGCGGACGCCCTGGTGCGCCTCAACGCAGCCTTGGACGAGTCCATCCGCGTAGGGCTGGAGATGGGCGGGACCATCACCGGCGAACACGGGGTGGGACAGTACAAGCTGCGGTGGTTGGGGTCGGAGCAGCCTGAACCGGTGCGGGAGTTGCAGCGGCGGATCAAGGAGTTGTTTGATCCGCAGGGGATTCTGAATCCGGGGAAGGCCATCTAGCGTTTCCCCTGAACGGGGGACTGGCCTCGCTCAGTTGGTATTCCAAACTGGTTGCCGCTGTTGGTGGGTCACATTGTCGCGCCGTATTTCTCTACATTTACTTTCCACCCATCGCATCTTAGGCTTACTTGGTATACCAAAAATGTTATGAGGAGAATGACGTGGAAGAACAGCGCCGGGCCTTCGCCCGACCTCCGGGGCGTGGCGCCCGACTTGCCACAGGATTGGTGCTGTTCGCGCTCGTCATGGTGTCCGTGAACCTCCGGCCGGCCATCACAACTGTCGCCGGGGTGATGGGGAAAATTCCTGGCGTCTTCACCCTGGATCCCGCCCTGCTTCCCCTGCTGGGAACTTTGCCGGTCTTGGCCTTTGGGGTGTCCGGGCCGATCGGACCCTGGCTGGCGCGTCGGATCGGGACCGGGCGCGCCGTTGCGCTTGCGCTCCTGGTCCTTGCTGCGGCGCTCGTCATCCGGGCCACGGTCCCGGCACTTCTGCTGCCCGGCACGTTCCTCGCTGGCATGGCGATCATGACGGCCAGTGTCCTGGTGCCGCAGATCGTTAAAGCCAACCGGGGTACCGGATGGTGGACAGGCCTCTGCACCATGGGGTTCGGCTTGGGCGCGGCGCTCGGGGCGGGTCTGGTTCAACCTCTTCAGCAGGCCTTTGGCGGCAATCTGGCGTGGGCGCTGGCGGTGTGGGCGGTTCCCGCCCTCTTCGGGGCTGTCCTCATCCAGCGCACCGGAGGAAGCTCGACGGCGGCACTGACTGTCCCGGGCGATGTCACCTCAGCGGCAGGGGACGCTGCGACGGCTGGTCGGGACGCGGCGTCGTCCGTTGTTGTCCCAACCCCGCTTGGTACGCCGCTGCGGAAGCAGCGCACAGCCTGGGCGGTGACGGCTTTCTTCGGGCTCCAGGCGATGCTTTACTTTGCCATCACGTCCTGGCTGGCGGTGTACCTGGTGTCCCGGGGGGTTTCGTCCGCTGACGCTGCCGCCCTCCTGGCCTGGTTCAGTCTCGCGGGGCTCCCGGCGAGTTTGCTGGCGCCCGTCCTCGCCAGCCGTCCCGCGATTCTGCGCTGGATGGCGCCAGGGCTGGGGTTGTCGGTGGCGCTTGCGCTGGTTGGGGTCCTTACGGCGCCGGCTGAACTGCAGTTCCTGGCGGTGGGGATATTGGGGGTGGTGCAAAGCGCCGGATTCGGCCTCGGCATGGCCTTGGTGGTGATTCGCTCGGCCGGCCCGCAGTCCGCCGGACGGTTGTCCGCAATGAGCCAGGGATTCGGGTTCGCCCTGGCTTCCCTGGGTCCATTGCTGGCAGGTTTGCTGCACACTTTGACCGGCGGGTGGGAAGCAACGTTCTGGGCGCTCGCGGCGGAGGCTATGGTGCTGGCGGGAGCCGGCTTCTTTGCCATCCGGGGCCCGGTGGTGAGGGTAGAGGAGGCGCGGGTGGTGGCGGGCTCCAAGCCTGCGGATACCGAGGCCCTTGCTTGACCACTGTTGTTGGAGAAGTGTAGGTAGTGGCGTGTTTGAGGATGGGGCTATCGATGCCTCCCGGAACTACGGGGTCTACGACACCGAGCGAGAGCCAACGCTACAACCAAATAATTGTCAAGCCTTGACCGGACCGGATCGCGCCCTTAGAGTTCTGATATATGAGTCATATGTCACACTCGGTCGATCCCGACTCGAGGTTTGATCCCGATGAGCCGGCGTGGGGGTGCCGGAAAACCGAGGCCTGGCCGCATCCATCTCGACGGGTTGTGACACATGACGGACGCCGGAGTCATCTCGCGAGTCCTGGACGGCCACATCGGCTGGGCTCGAGCCAGTCGGCATCGTCCACAGGTTGCTGCTAAGGGCCGCCGCTGGCCGTGCATCCGGGTAACGGAGCTTAGGTGCCGTCAACGAATTGCGCTCACGCCAGAAGGGAAGAAATCTTTATGATCCATCCGACCAGGACGACGGCCTCCGTCGAAACCCCCACATCGAGCGAGACCAGCTCCAAGTTCAAACGCCGCTTCATGGTGCGGCTAGTCGCTGTTTTTATCGGCGGGATGTTCCTCGACGGTTACATCCTTGGAATCATTGGTCCCGTCACCGGACTCATCCGGCCGGATCTCCAGCTCGACGAAATATCTCTGGGCCTGATCGCTGCGGGCCCGCTGGTTGGCATCTTCGTCGGCTCCCCGCTGGCAGGGTGGGCTGCTGACAAGTTCGGACGCAAGCCCATGTTCCTCGTGGACATGGGCCTCTTCCTGGCGGCCTCGGCGGCACAGTTCTTCGTAACATCCGGAGACGGGGCCGTGATCCAGCTGGTTGCCATCCGGTTCTTCATGGGCGTCGCGATCGGCGGCGAGTACTCAATCGGTGGGCCACTGCTCTCAGAGTTCTCCCCTCCAAAGCTCCGAGGGCGATTGCTCGGGCTGACCCTGATCGCGTGGTACGTCGGTTTCATGGTGGCGTTCATCATCGGCACGGTACTGCACGACGCCGGCACCCCGTGGCGCATCGTGATCGGCACGAGCACGATCCTCGCTTTCGTCCTGTTCATCGCCCGCTTGGGCCTCCCCGAATCACCGAGCTGGCTCATCACGAAGGGACGGCATAAGGAAGCGCTCGAGATCGCACGCAGGTACGTCGAATCACCCCAGATGCGCGACAGCATCACCGAGGAGATGGACCTGAGGATGATCCAGGATGCCCAGGCCGCGAAGAGCAAAACCAAAATCAAGAACGCCTCGTTCGGCATGCTTTTCTCGAAGCAGTACTGGCGCACCACGCTCTTCACCTCAGGTTTTTGGTTCTGCGCGGTCACTCCGTACTTCGCAATCGCGACCTTTGCCGACGACGTGCTGAACCAATTCGGCTTTGGTGGCGGCTGGACGGGTGGAGTCGGCCTGTCCGCACTTGCCGCCGCGGGCGTTGTCACCACAGTACTTTTGATCGACAAGCTCGGCCGTCGAATCCTCACCGTGCCCGGGCAGTGGCTCTGCGCAGGCATCCTGCTGGTCATCGGCGTCTGGGCGGACGCGCCCGCGATCCTGGTGCTTGTCCTGTTCCTGGCATTCTCCTTCTTCAACGCCGGCTACACCACGATGACCCAGGTCTATCCGGCGGAGATCTTCCCCGGCCACCTGCGCGGCATCGGCATGGGCTTCGCCGCGTCCTTCAGCCGCATCGGAGCCGCACTCGGCACCTTCGCCCTGCCATGGGCGATCAGCAACATCGGCATGGGTCCAAGCATGGTGGTGGCCGCCGTCGTCGCACTGCTCGGCGCGATCCTTTCGCAGTGGCTCGCGCCTGAGACAAAGGGGCGCACCCTCGCCGAGATCTCAGCAGACTTCTCCCACTGACTCCCAGCCCTGTTGAGTGGCATCTGCGCGGCGTATCCTCGGCCATATGACGAACTCATCAGGGTCGAATCAGCCAAGTACGCCCGCTACGGAAATCCTTGAGACCAATGAATGTTGGGAGTTGCTCCGAGGGGTTTCCGTAGGCCGCCTGGCCGTGGTGGTGGACCACCATCCAGACATCTTTCCCGTGAACTACAAGGTGGACCACGGCACCATGGTGTTTCGCACGGGAGAAGGCACCAAGCTGCACGCGGCTCTCAGCGACACCCCTGTTGCGATCGAAGCCGACGGTGTGAACGCTGAGACCGGAGTTGCGTGGAGCGTGGTGGTCAAGGGCCAGGCAGCGGCCGTAAGCCTGACCCAGGACGTATTGGATACCATCGGCCTCCTGCTCTTCCCCTGGGAGGCGGGGCAGAAGGACCAGTTCATCCGCATCACCCCCAGCAAGGTGACCGGTCGCCGATTCAAGGTCACAGCGCCAGCCACCTGGTGGACGCCGCTCGATGATGCTCCCACAGCGAGGGGCGAATAGCGGCTGCAGATGAACCCTCCCTCGTTCGGACCCCTCACCGCACAGCGGGAGGAATCACGAACCAGGGCGGGTTCTTCGCGTAGCGCCTAGACCAGTTCCAGCTGGTCCGCCACAACCTTGCCGGCGTGAATGACCGTGCGGTCCTTGCCACGGTCCATGACAGTGGAAGCCACCGTTTCGCCGTCCACCAAAAGCAACTCGGCCGGATCGCCAACCTCGACGCCGGGGCGGTGGGCTGCGTCCTTCAGCCGGGTTGCGTTGGGGTCGAGGATGCTCGCGCCACCGATGGTGGCGATGGCGAGGCAATGCTCGATGAGCTCGTCTTTCCGGAAGCCGTGGGTAAAGGCAAGCTGCCAGGTCCGGTCCAGCATGTCGGTATTCCCGTAGGGGGACCAGTAGTCGCGCTGCCCGTCCTCACCCAAGCCCAAACGAACACCGGCCTCGGTCAGCAAAGGTATGGGCAGTTGTCCGGAAGCAGAAGGTGCCACCGATGCCAAGGAAACGTCGAGCTCCGCGAAGGCATCGATCAGCCTGCGCGTCGTGGCCTCATTGACGCTGCCCAGTTGGTAGGCGTGTGACATGGTGACCTTGCCTTGCATCCCCAGCGCGCGGGTGCGCTCCAACACCAGGTCAGTGCTGAAGACGCCGAGTTCGCCGGGCTCGTGGAGGTGGATGTCGATGGGCACTTGGTACTTTTCCGCGAGCCCAAAAACGATGTCCAAGTGCTTGGCAGGATCCCGGTCAAGGGTGCATGGATCGATCCCACCCATGACGTTGGCTCCGGCCTTCAGCGCCTCTTCCATGAGTTCCACGGTGCCTTCTTCCAGCAGCAATCCGGCCTGGGGGAAGGCGATGATGTCCACGGATGCCTGCCCCGCGAACTTCTCCTTGGCGGCAGCAACGGCGTCGAAACGCTCCAGGCGGCAGTCCACGTCAACTTGCGCGTAAGAGCGGACACGCGTGGTGCCGCGCGCGATCATCCGGCCCAACGTGTCATTCACGCGGTCCTGCAACGGAACCTCGGCGTTGCGCCAGTTCTGCCGGTCGTTCATCATCATGGTCCAGACGCCAGGGCCACCCGTGTGTTCCCGGAAGGGCAGTCCGATCCGGGTGGAATCCAGGTGGACGTGGACATCCGAGAAGGACGGAAGCAGGATGCGGCCCCGCCCTTCCACGACTGTCACGCCATCGGGCACGGCACGGCCGGCATCATGGGGTTCGACGCCGGTGATCTTGCCACCTGCTTCGCCCGCAACAATCGTGACGTCGCTGAGCGCTTGCCCCCAGGGACGGGCGGCGCGGATCAGGGTGTTCACTGTTTACTCCTTTGATAGTGGGTCTATTGAACGCCGGCCAGGGCCGCTGCGGCCACACCCGAGTGGTGGCAGGCCGGAGTGGACGGTGTGGCCGCTGTGGGAATCTCGCTGATGCAGCGCTGGCGTTGCTCTTCAGGAAGTGTCCCGATCAAGGGGCAACGCGTCCGGAACACACAACCGCTTGGCGGATTTGCCGGAGAGGGCAAATCGCCGCGGAGCCGGATCTTGACCTGTTCGCGGGCAGCCCGCGGATCCGGCAGCGGAACGGCGGAGAGCAGGGCCTTGGTGTAAGGGTGCAGGGGATTGCCGAACAAAGAATCCCGGTTTCCCTTTTCCACGATTTTGCCCAGGTACATCACCGCAACGTCGTCGGAAATGTGCCGGACTACTGAAAGATCGTGGGCGATGAAGATGTAGGCCACACCGGTATCACGCTGGATCTGCTGCAGGAGGTTCACCACCTGGGCCTGTACGGAGACGTCCAACGCGGAAACGGGCTCATCGCACACAATCACAGAGGGATTCAGCGAGATGGCCCGGGCGATGCCCACACGTTGCCGTTGGCCGCCGGAAAACTCATGCGGGAACCGGTTGTAGTGCTCGGGTTTGAGGCCCACCTGGTCCAGAAGTTCCTTCACACGGTTCTTGAGGCCTCCCGGTGGATTGATCTTCTGCGCCACCATGGGAGCGGCGATGGCCGTGCCCACGGTCTGGCGCGGGTTCAGCGACGCGAAGGGATCCTGGAAAATCATCTGGACTTTGCGGCGGAAGTTGTAAAGGTCCCGGCCGCGCAACTGGCTGATGTCGACGCCGTCGATCATGATCCGTCCGCCCGTCGGCTCCATGAGCCTGGCCACCATCCGTCCGGTGGTCGACTTACCGCAACCGGACTCACCCACGAGCCCCAGGGTCTGGCCGCGGGCAAGACTGAACGATACGCCGTCGACCGCTTTGACCGAACGCTTAGCGGCACCCGGCAGCAACCCGCCCTTGAGCGGGAAGTGCTTTTGCAGGTTCTCCACCTGGAGAATTGGCTGGTGTTCCATGGGGTTCCTAACGCGAAGTCCGGATGGTGATGATTTGCGGGCCGCTCAGGTGGCAGCGCTTGCCGTGGCCGGCTTCAACCGTCAGTTCGGGCCGCTCCTTGGCGCATTTACCCTCGCCGACGAGTTCGGCGTACTGGCACCGGGCGCTAAAGATGCAGCCCTTGGGCAGGTCAAGGAGCGACGGCGGCTGGCCGGGGATCGGATTCAGTTCGCCTGCGGCGGTGCTCAGCGTGGGCATTGAGTTGAGCAGCCCCAGGGTGTACGGGTGCTGGGTGTCGTAGAAGATCTCGTCCACCGGCCCGGATTCGACGCACTGGCCGCCGTACATGACCAGCACGTCGTCGCAGACCTCCGCTACCACGCCGAGGTCGTGCGTGATGAGGATCAGTGCGGAGTTGGTCTCCTCCTGGAGTTCGGACATGAGGTCCAGGATCTGCGCTTGGACCGTCACGTCCAGGGCGGTGGTGGGTTCGTCGGCGATCAACAGCTCGGGCTCGCAGATCAGCGCCATCGCGATCATGGCACGCTGCCGCATGCCGCCGGAGAAATGGTGGGGGTACTCGTCGTAGCGCTGCTCCGGGCTTGGAATACCCACCCTTCCCAGCATGTCGACGGCGGCTGCCCGGGCCTGCTTCTTGCTCGCTTTGTTGTGGACGAGGTATGCCTCGGCGATCTGGTGGCCCACCGTGTAGAAGGGGTGCAGGGCTGAGAGCGGATCCTGGAAGATCATGCCGATGTTGCGGCCGCGCAGCTGCCGCATCGCGGACTCGGGGAGCGTGACCAGGTCCTTGCCCTGGAACATGGCTTGTCCGGTGACCTGGGCGGACGTGCCTTTGAGCAGGCCCATCAAGGCCTGGCTCGTCACTGATTTTCCGGAGCCGGACTCGCCAACGATTCCCAGCGTTTGGCCGCGTTCCAGAGTGAAGTCCATGCCGTTGACCGCGGAGACCAAACCGTCGTCCGTCGGGAACTTCACGGAGAGATTGCGGACCTCGAGGAAGGCGTCCGTGGCTGTGGCACCCGCTGTCGGGGCGCTGGTGTGCAGTTGTGTCATTGGAGCCTCACTCGGGGGTCGATGGCGGCATAGGCGAGGTCCACGGCAACGTTTGCGACGATCACGAAGAACGCAGCCAGCATGGTGATGGCCATGGTGACTGGAAGATCACCTGAAATGGCGGCATGCACCGCGGTGAAGCCCAGGCCGGGAACGGAGAAGATCTGCTCCGTGAGGACCGCGCCACCGAGCAACAGGCCAATGTCCATTCCAAGCATCGTCACCACCGGGGTGATGCCCGCCCGGACGCCGTGCTTGAACGTGACGGTCCGGGGTGCCAGGCCTTTCGCACGGGCGGTCCGGATGAAGTCCTCACCAAAGGTCTCGATCATGTTGGTGCGGGTGACACGAATGTAGGAGGCGCTGAAGAGAACGGCCAAGGCGATCCATGGGAGCAAATAGTTGGCCACCCACGCCCCCGGGCCCTGTGGACCGAACGGGCTGTTGATCTCGTTGGTGGTGAACGGCAGCAGATGCAGTTGGTTCACGAACAGGAGCAGCAGGAACAAACCGGTCACGGGGATGGGCAGCGAAACCCCAACCGAGGCCGCGCCCACAATGAACTTGTCCACGGGTGAGCCCTTCCGGAGGGCAGCCATCAGGCCGAGCCCGACGCCCGTGATGGTCCACAGCACCAATGCGCCGATGGCCATGGAAAACGTATAGGGCAAGGAGCGGGCGATGATGTCCGCGACGTTCTCGTTGGTTTGGAAGGACTTGCCCAGGCAGGGCCATTCGCAAAGCGTCTGGGCTCCCGGGGCTCCGATCATCCGTGACGAAAAGAGGCCGCGGACGTAATCGAAGTACTGGAGAAAGAAGGGCTGGTCCATACCTAAAGCAACCCGGGCTTCGGAGACCCGCTCGGGCGTGCACTCCTGGCCGCAGGCAGCGGCGGCGGGATCTGAGGGTCCGAGCTGGAACAGCGTAAAGGTGATGAAACTTACCGCGAAAAGGAGCAGGACCAATGATCCGGCCCGGCGAAGAATGAAAGTCATCATGGTGGTGGTTGCGGGCCGCCCGCAGATGCAGGCGGCCCGCTTCTCCTTCTGGTTTCCGAAGCCCGGTTAGTGCTCGACGCCGACGATCGAGAGGTCGATGCCGCCGAAGAAGTAGCCCACTTGGGCATTGCGGACCTTCGAACCCACCACGCTGTTGGTGTGGGTGCGGATGAGCGGCACGATCGGGTAGGTCTTCAACGCCGTACCGAACGCTTCGGACCACTTCTTACCGAGTTCCTCCGAAGAGCCATCGGTGTTGCGCAGTTCGAACATCGTCTTGGAAACCACGGGATCAAAGTAGCGGGAGGTGTTGGAGAAGCCGTAGCTCGTGCCGTCATTGTTCGGTCCCAGCAAAGGATCAGCCGAGGTGCGGACGGAGGCGGGATCGGCCCCGCCGCACCAACCGGAGCGGCCCATGTCCGGAAGTTGTTCACTTGCCAGGATCGAGTAGTAGTTGGGCGCCGGGATTGCTACGAGCTCCACGTCGATTCCCAAGGCCTTCAGGTTCTGCTGGACCACTGTGCCGGTGTTCTTGAAGGCATCGCGGTTGTTGGCGTACCCGTAGGTGAGGGTCTTGGGGTATTCCTTGCCCTCAAGGAGCTTCTTGGCTTCTTCCAGCTTGGGCTTGCCGGCGGGGTCCAGCTCAAGCGGTGTTTCGACGTAGCCGCGCATCTTGTCGTTGAGCGGGCTCTGGGTCAGTTCGCCAAAGCGACGTCCGCCGTACTGGACCAGGATGGACTGGCGATCCAGGGCCAACGCGATCGCCTTGCGGACATCCGGGTCCTTGATCTTCTCCGTGTTCAGGCTCAGGACGTCGTTGCAGCCGAGGAGTCCGGAAGCCACACGGTCCTTTACCTTGGCGTCAGCCAGCTTTGCGGAGTCCGAGGTCTGAAGAGCGCCGTTGGAATCGAGGGTGATGGCGTTCGGATCGGAGTCAGCGAGCAGTTGCTGGCTGATGGTTGCCTGGGAAGTGGACAAGGAGAAGCTGAACGTGTCCGGGAGGGCGGAACGGTTCGGGTCCGTGGCAGGATCCCAGTGCGGGTTGCGGACCAGTTTCAGCGACTTTCCACGGTTGTAGGACTCCACCATGTACGGACCCGAGGACACCGGGTGGTTGGTGTAGTCGAGTTTGCTGTCTTTGGCCTTAGGGACCGGCGCCGTGTTGGAACGCGATGCCAGTGCCGGGAACTCTGCGAACGGCTTCTTCAAGTGGAACACCACAGTGCGCTCATCAGGTGTTTCAACCGCCTTGAGCACAGCGGAAGGATCCTTGTACGGGCCCTTGTACCCACCGGCGTCGAGCGCTGCATTCAACTCCTGCGGCGCCTGGGTGAAGACGTCCTGCGCGAAGGTGCGTTCCACGCCGTACTTGATGTCGGCGGAGGTGATGGGGGTGCCGTCCTCGAACTTCACGCCTTCCTTGAGGGTGAATGTCCAGCTGAGTCCGTCGTCGGAGACCTTGCCGGTGTCGGTCGCGAGGTCAGGGACGACAGTTGGTGGCTGCCCGGCTGTTTCCTTGGCCATGGTGAGCGTCCGGTAGTACAGCTGTCCGACGTTGGCGGTCTGGACGTAGTTGCTGTTTCCGGGGTCCAGGGTCTGGAAGTCCGAAGACATCAGGACGTTGATGTTGCCGCCCTTGCCGGTGAAGCCGGACTTGACCACAACGGGCGCCAGCTCGGTGACGGATTCGGCAGGCTTGGAATTGCCTGGTTGGCTTTGGCCCGCCGCGCAGCCGGTAGCGGCCATTGCGATCAGCACGGAAAGCGCCAGTGCTCTCGTGGGGGTTTTCATGATGCTCCTAAGAGGGTGTCGGGTGAAACGGAGGTTTGTTAGTGGCGGGACGCCTTGGGATCCAGGGCGTCCCGGACAGCGTCGCCCAGGAGGTTGAAGGCCAGGACGGTGATGATGAGCATGACGCCAGGGACGGCAAGGAACCATGGATCGCTGAGGTACCAGTTGCCTGATTGGGCGGCGTTCAGCATCTGGCCCCACGACGGCGTGGGGTCCTTGACGCCGACGCCCAGGAAAGAAAGCGCAGCCTCGGCCGAGATGTTGGTGGGGATCAGCATGGTGGCGTAGACCAGCACCACACCCATGACGTTGGGGATGATCTGCTTGAACAGGACGCTCAGGTGTGATGCTCCGAAGGACCGCGCGGCTTCGACGAACTCGCGCTCGCGGAGGCTCAGCACCTGGCCGCGGACGATCCTTGCCAGGTAGGCCCAGCCGAAGAAGCCAAGGATGATCACCAGCGAGGCCATGGGCAGGAAGCTGCCCTCGCCCAACGGCGTGTCGCGGAGCCGTGATTGCAGGATGGGCGTCAGCGACAGCACCAGCAGCAGGTGGGGGAACGCCAGGAAGAGATCCATGATCCGGCTGATGATGGCGTCGGTCTTGCCACCGAAGTAGCCGGCTGCGGCGCCAATTACTGTTCCCAGGACGACGGACACTGCCGTGGAGAGCAACGCGATGGTCAGGGAGACCTGGCCACCGTAGGCAAGCCGGGCAAAGAGATCGCGGCCAAGGCCGGGTTCGACGCCCAGCCAGTGCTGGGCTGAGGGGTACATGGAGCCGGGGAGGGGCAATCCCGGTGTCTGGAAATCATCCAGGACCTCGGGGCTGGTGTTTGAGGTGAAGGGATCGTTCCCGGACATCGCGCTGAGCACGGGGGCCAGGACGGCGAACAGCATGATCGCCACTACGACGCACAGGCTGATGAGGGCGATCTTGCTGCGCCTGATCCTCATCCACGCGGTCGCGAGCAACGTTCGTGCTTCGGCAGTGGCGGCCACTGGGCTCCCCGGCGTCGTTGCCGGTGGGAGCGGCGGACTGCCGGTGTTTGCTTCGACGGACTGTATTTGGGTCAACGGTTCTGCTCGATTCATGATCTGGAGCTGGCTCCGGAGTTCTTGTATACCAAAATAGCCTAAAGCAGGATTCATGCGATGTAAATCACAAATAATGTATTGTTTGGAATACCAGAAAGTAGTTATCGCAATGTCCGCAGCCGGACGGGAATCAGGAGTCGACGTGCCCACCAAGGTCACCGCCCGCTATGTACTGGGCCACCACAACGGACGCCACGTGTTACTGGAGGACGCATGCGTGGTCTACTCCGGCCACACCATCGAGTACGTCGGCCATGACTACGCCGGCCCTGTGGATGGGGAGCACCGGCTGGGGGAGGCGCTGCTGATGCCGGGCTTGATCGACCTGGACGCCCTCACCGACATCGACCACCTCATCCTGGACAGCTGGGCAGGTCCGGAGCAGGCCAAGGGCCACCAGTGGTCGGAGGACTATTTCCGGAACCACCGCGCCAACGTGTTCACCGACGATGAGCGCCAGCAGATCCGTGAATACGCCCTCATCCAACTGGTCCTGCACGGCATCACCACCTACATGCCCATTGCCTCCGAGGTGCACTCAGAATGGGCTGAGCCGTTTCAGGAACTGGTGGGCATGGCGGAAACCAGCCGGCGGCTGGGCCTGCGGGGCTATCTTGGCCCCGCCTATCGCTCCGGCGTAAACGTCGTGTTGGAGGACGGCGAACGCTCAGTGATGTTCGACCCCGACCGCGGCCGGGACGGGCTCGCCGATGCCTTGCGCTTCATTGACTACGCGAAGGATCTGGACGATCCGCTGGTCAACGGAGTCCTGCTCCCGTGCCGCATTGAGACACTGGACCTCGAGTTGCTCAAAGCCACCGCTGTGGCATCCGCCGAACGGGACGTGCTGGTGCGCCTGCACTCACTCCAGGGGCTTGTGGAGCGCCAGCTCATCCTGGACTGGCATGGCCTGACGCCGCTTGAACTCCTGGACCAGGTTGGCCTGCTCAATGAACGGCTCCTCATCCCGCATGCCACCTACACAGACAGGAACCCCGTGGTGCATGGCGAGGACCGTGGCGACCTCGCCCGATTGGCAGGCAGCGGTGCCAGCATCATCCACTGCCCCCTGACCTCCATGCGCTACGGGAGCACGCTGGACTCCTTCGCCGCGTACAAGGAAGCCGGAATCAACATCTCCTTGGGCACGGACTCGTTCCCGCCGGACCTCATCCGGGGAATCGACGCCGGCGTCCAGCTCGGCAAGATCCTCGCGGGCAGGAACGACGCCGGTGATGTCGCCGGATACTTCGACGCCGCCACCGTGGGAGGTGCGCGGGCGTTGAGGCGCCCGGACCTGGGCCGGCTTGAGCCAGGCGCCCAGGCCGACCTTGTGGCCTTTTCCCTGGGGGACATCCGCGACGGCGTCCACGAGGACCCGCTGAGGACCCTGCTCCTGAACGGGACGGCCCGCCAGGCAGTGCTGTCAGTGGTCGCCGGCCGGACGGTGATGGCCGACGGCGTGATCGAAGGTGTGGACCTGGAATTCTGGCGGGCCAAGGGACAGGAATTGTTCCACAAGATGCGCCGTGCCTACAGCGAACGTGACGTCAGGAACCGTCCTGCCGATGAGCTGTTTCCTCCCGTGTATGCTCGGTTGGAACGCTGACCGGCGCCGCCCGGCACCGGGAGCGGACGCAGGGATGAAGGGAAGTTCCACAGTGGCTGAGGCGACGCCGGAAACCGGGAATGGCCGCGATGACGAGGCCCGGGCGGAGAACGTCTACCAACTGGTGCTCGAAGGCATTGTCACAGGTAAGTATGCGCAGGGCGCACGGCTCCGTGAGCGCGAACTCTCGGAGGTCTACAACGTCTCCCGCATCCCGGTGCGGGAAGCCATCCAGCGACTGGAACAGGACGGCTTCGTTGCAACTTTCCCGCGGCGTGGTGCGGTGGTGCGCCAACTGACCCTGACCGACGTCAACGAGCTCTTCGACATCCGCCTGTGCCTGGAAACGTTCGCTGCCCGGATGGCCGCTACCCGGGTTGCGGAGGGAAAGGACGGCGGCCGGCTGGAAGAACTCATGGAGGCCTCCAACGCCGCCATCGATGATGAGCGCACTGAGGATGTTGCCTTGATCAGTGCCGAACTTCACGCCGAAATCGTGCGCCTGTCAGGGAACCGGCTCCTTGTCGAGTCCGTCAAACCGCTGTTCGGGCGGATGCGCTGGATCTTCGGGCTCACGCACAACCGCAGCAATGAACTTCAACGCGACGAACACACCGAGCTGTGCAATGCGATCCTTGCGGGAAAACCGGACCTGGCCTACTCCCTTGCCTACTCGCACATCGAGTTGGGCCGCGAGCCCGTCCTGGCCGGGCTCGCGGAGACCCTGGAACCCTAGTAGCAGTAGTTAGTCGTCCGCGTCCGGGTACTCATCCTCGTCGTCGTACCGGCCGGACTCCTCCACCTCGACCTCAAGGATCTTGAGCAGCTCCGTGTCCGGGTTCAGCATGATCGCTGCCTCGTCGCGACGGTGCTGCAGCACGGTGTCCAGGTAGGACTGGACTGTTTCAGCCAAAGGCACGTACCTGTCCTGCTTCTGGCTCATGTACCAGCGGTGTTCCAGGACCTCGTGCACCACTTCCGCGGGCTCCAGCTTTCCGGCGAGGTGCCGCGGGATGGAACGGACAATGGGTTCGAAGATCTGGCTGACCCAGATGTGGGCGCTGATTTCCTCGTCCAGGTCCGGGTTGTTGTCCGCCCGGAACTGGTCCATGTCGTTCAGGAGCCTTCGCGCCTGGTTCTCCTGGGCGTCCAGGCCCGTCAGGCGCAGCAAGCGCCGCTGGTGATGGCCGGCGTCGACAACTTTGGGCTGGAGCTGGATGGTGGAGCCGTCCGCCGTGGTCTTGATGGCGTATTCCTCCACGTCGAAGCCGAGCTCGTTGAGGCGCCGGATGCGGGCTCCAACGCGCCAGCGTTCGCCCAGTTCGAAGGACTCCTTCTCGGTCAGTTCGGTCCAGAGCCGGCGGTAACTGCCCATGATCAGCTCGCTGGTGGCCACAGGGTCCACCTTCTCCTCGATGAGCCCGCCATCGAGCAGGTCCATCAGCTCACCGGCGATGTTCACGCGAGCAATCTCAAGGTCGTATTCACGCTGGCCCATGGACAGGTCCGGGTAAAGCTCACCGGTCTCAGCATCCACCAGGTAGGCGGCGAACGCGCCGGCGTCGCGGCGGAACAACGTGTTGGACAGCGAGACGTCGCCCCAGTAGAAGCCGATCAGGTGCAGCCGGACCAGCAAAAGAGCCTGGGCATCAATAAGCCGGGTCAGGGTGTCCTTGCGCAGCATCTGGGAGAACAGGGCGCGGTAGGGCATGGAGAACTTCAAGTGCCGGGTCACCAGCACCGGGTTGAGTGGCCTGCCATCCACAGTGGTGCGGCCGGTAATGACGGCAACCGGCTCCACGCAGGGGACGTCCAGGCGGGCCAGCTTGCGCAGCATGTGGTACTCGTGGCGGGCCACGTGCTCCGAGGTTTCCTTGATGGCGATCACCGAACCGCCCAAATGCGCGAAACGGACAATGTGCCGGGAAATACCGCGGGGAAGCGCGGCGAGGTTCTCAGCGGGCCAGTCCTCCAGGGCGATGTGCCAGGGCAGGTCCAGCAATTCCGGATCCGCAGTGGCCGCCGTAATGTTCAGCGAACCGATGACGCTCGCCGGAGGGGCACCATCCTGTGCGCTGGCAGCCTCGGTCCGGGGGAGCTTGCCGATCTGCCCGTAGTCGGTGGGTTCGTCGTGCCACTGGGCTTCGTTTTGCTCGCTCATGCCTCAATTGTTCCGTACTCGGACGGGGCCGGTGCACCCGGCGCCGTGAAGGGGTTGGCCGGCGATGCCGACCATTCGACGTCGGGGGCCTCCTGGAAAGCGACCCCCTGCTTGGCGAGGCGCTCACCAAAGGCGCCCAGCCGACGTCGGAAGTCACCGGCGTTGCGGACTTCCTGACCGGACCAAGCGACTTCCGCCAAGGAGATGGCCCGTGGATACAGCAGCCATTGTGCCTGTTGGTTGTTGCGCACTGTTTCGGTCCAGAGCGGGCCTTCGATGCCCAGGATTTGCTGGTCTTTCAAACCACCTTGGGCTGGATCCCAGTTGTAGTACTCGGCCCAGGTGAATGGCCCGCCCTTTACCCACTCAAGGCCGATGGGACTGTCCGGGGAGTACTTTTGGTCCAGATAGGTGTTGGCTGCAGGGGACATGATCACCGTGGGGGCGCCTGCCTCAGCCTTCTGGATGGTGGCATCGAGTTCGCCGAACCAGTACTGGACCACGGCTCCGGTTGGAAGCTCTGCCTCGGCGTACTCGTTCCAGCCCACCACGGTCTTTCCCGTGAGCGAGGCCAAGCGTGCGAACTCCTGCATCATCTGCAGGTAGTTCCCGTGTCCCGTAACCAAGGCCTCGTCGCCGCCGATGTGCAGGTAAGGACCCACGGTCATTTCGGCAAGCTGGCCCAGGACCTCGGCGACGAACTCGTACGTCACCGGAAGCGAAGCATCCAGCGTTGACCAGCCCACATCCGCGGTGGTGCTCATTGCCTTGGCAGCGCCGTCCGGGTTGAGTTGCGGGATGGCTGCCAGGGCGGCATTGACGTGGCCCGGAAGGTCGATCTCCGGAATGACCACCACGTTTTTCGCAGCGGCATAGGCTTGAAGATCCCTGAACTCCTGCTGGGTATAGAAGCCCGAGGCGCCGCGGGGCGGAACTGCCGTGGCGACTTCCACAGCACCCTGCCCACCCACGGCGGTCAACTGGCCATAGTCCAGTCCGGAAGGATTGTGCTCCGGCTGGCGGATCTCGATCCTCCAACCCTGGTCATCGGTCAGGTGCAGGTGGAGGGCATTGAACTTGAACTGGGTCATGACGTCGATCTGCTCCTTCACCTCCTCCACCGTGAGGAAGTTGCGGGCTACGTCCAGCATGAGGCCGCGGTAGGCGAAGCGCGGTTCGTCCAGAATTTCGACGGCGGGAACCACCCACGCGCGGTTTTCGGCGGGTCCGCTTTCCTCGATGGCAGACGGGAAAAGTTGTCGGAGCGTCTGCACGCCATTGAAGAGGCCTGCCGGAGTGGAAGCAGTGAGCCGCACTCCAGCGTCGGTGACCTTCAGTGCGTAGGCCTCACGGCCGCCGTCGAACGCCGCCGCAAGCTCCAGCGCAATATCTCCGGGGCGGGATTCTTCAACGAGGGGCAGCGCATATCCAGTTGCGTTGCGCAGCAGCGCGCCCAGCTGCCCCGCGAGCTCCACCGCGGAACCGCTGGTAGCGATCCTGGCCGCGGGGGAGAGCGTGAAGGCCGGGCTGTCCTGAAGTGCAACGTGGGAGGGCCGTGGGATGAGGTTGTCCGTGGTGTTCATGCCGTTCTTTCGCAGGAGTTGGGTTAACGTGATAACGGCCCGACCGGAAGGGTCGGGCCGCCATCACATGCGGAACGTGCAGACGTGATTAGTCGCCCAGGCGCAGGCCCGTCTTGGTGTCGAACAGGTGCACGTGGCCGGACTGCGGACGTACGAAGATGGACTCGCCCTTCATCGGAGGACGACGGCCATCGACGCGGGCGACGATGTCGTGGCTCTTGCCATCAAGGGTGGTGTGGCCGTAGACGTATGCGTCGGCGCCGAGTTCTTCAACAACGTCAACCTCGACCTGGAGGCCTTCGCCGTTGCCGACGGTCTCGAGGTCTTCCGGGCGGGAACCGACCGTGACGGTCTGGCCGGAAGCTTCCTGGAGCACGTCGCGCGGCACGGGGTAGATCGTGCCACCGAACTGGACGCCGCCGTCGACAACCGGCAGTTCCAGCAGGTTCATGGCCGGGGAGCCAATGAAGCCTGCAACGAAGACGTTCTTCGGCTTGTCGTAGAGGTTGCGCGGGGTGTCAACCTGCTGCAGAAGGCCGTCCTTGAGGACTGCAACGCGGTCACCCATGGTCATTGCCTCGACCTGGTCGTGCGTCACGTAAACCGTGGTGACGCCGAGGCGGCGGGTCAGGGACGCGATCTGCGTACGGGTCTGGACGCGGAGCTTGGCGTCAAGGTTGGAAAGCGGCTCATCCATGAGGAAGACCTGCGGGTTTCGGACGATTGCACGGCCCATGGCAACACGCTGGCGCTGACCACCGGAGAGTGCCTTCGGCTTGCGGTCCAGGTACTGCTCGAGGTCAAGAAGCTTGGCGGCTTCGCGAACACGCTCGGCGCGCTCTTCCTTGGAGACGCCGGCGATCTTCAGTGCGAAGCCCATGTTGTCCGCAACGGTCATGTGCGGGTACAGGGCGTAGTTCTGGAAGACCATTGCGATGTCGCGGTCCTTCGGCGGAACATCCGTGACGTCGCGGTCACCGATCAGAATGCGGCCGGCGTTCACATCCTCAAGACCTGCGAGCATGCGCAGGGAGGTGGACTTACCGCAACCGGAGGGTCCAACGAGGACCAGGAATTCGCCATCGGCGATGTCGATGTTGAGCTTATCGACGGCGGGCTTATCTGTGCCCGG
The DNA here is from genome assembly GCF_029952445.1 of Paenarthrobacter nitroguajacolicus. Classification (GTDB taxonomy): domain Bacteria; phylum Actinomycetota; class Actinomycetes; order Actinomycetales; family Micrococcaceae; genus Arthrobacter; species Arthrobacter nitroguajacolicus_B. The sequence continues at coordinate 23,417 of NZ_JAQPPK010000035.1, forward strand.
GTACAGACGCGTAGCGTTATCAAAAGTAACTGTAGCCACAGTTATCAATCCCTTCACCGGCAGGTACGTGCCGGACGATCCGTTGTGAATGGTTCATTTTCTTCAGTTGAACTCCCCGGCCCAAGGCCGGGGAGGATCGTATGACGCCGCACGGTACTGTGCGTCACATCACAACCAAGAGTATGTCAGACTTTTTGACTAACTACCTAAATGTTACGAACATCACATGTTGCGCTGATCACTGGCTACGCCTCGGCGGTGACCCTGCGCCGCTCCCGCAGGAGCGCTTCCAACAACTCGGCCACGTGAACGGGAGCCTCCACGCGGTACTGCGCCTGGGTGAAATCAAGACCGACTTTGATGCCAACGTCATCGCCCATCAGCCTGCCCAGTGCGTCCTCATCAGTGACGTCATCGCCGGCAAACAGGATGGCCGTGGCACCTGTCGCCTGGCGCAGGAACTCCACAGCTTCGCCCTTGGAAGCATGGACCACCGACGTTTCCAGCACACGCTTGCCCGTCTTCAGGTACACCCCGGGATGTTCGCGCAGGACCCGGGTGGCGGCCTCGACGGCGTCTTCAGCCACGTCGTCGTCAGCCATCCGGGTGTGGAGGACCACTCCGGCGGGTTTGTCTTCCAGAACTGTTCCAGGAGCGATGTTCACAATCTCGGCCAGGACCTCGCGGACTGCGGCCAGTTTCTTCCGCTGCTCCTCGTCCAGTTCCAGGCCCAAGGATCCCTCGCCCAGCCATACCTCGGCTCCGTGGCTACCGATCAACAGCGTGTCCGCAGGGGGAGAGGCGACCAACCGCAGGCTGTCCAGGGCCCTGCCCGAGATGAGTGCCGTCGTCGTGCGTGGCAGTTCGGCGAGGCTCGCCAAGGCCGTGGCCGACCTCGGAAGGGGCCGCGCGTCCTCGGCGCTATCGACGATCGGGGACAGGGTTCCGTCGAAATCGAGCGCCACCAGCAAGTGTTCAGTGGTGGAGATGCGGCGGACGGCGTCCAGCAACTCCGGCGTCAAGGACAGGTCCTCAGCTGTCATCGCGGACCACCTTCTCTTCAAGGGCGGCAAGGAATGCTGCTGACCAGTAATCGACGTCGTGGTCCAGGATTTGCTTGCGCATCAGCTTCATGCGCCGGCGGGCTTCCTTGGGTGGGAGGTTCACGGCACGCAGGATGGCGGACTTGAGGCCATCGATATCGTGCGGGTTGATAAGGAATGCCTGCTTGAGCTGGTCGGCAGCGCCGGCGAACTCGCTCAAGACCAACGCGCCGTCGTCCTCGGAACGGGCCGTGACGTATTCCTTGGCCACAAGGTTCATGCCGTCGCGCAAGGCCGTCACCAACATGACATCCGCCGCGAGGTAGAGGGCCACCATTTCCTCCACGGGGTAGCTGTGGTGCAGGTAGCGCACCGCCGTGTTCTGGATGGTGTCGTAGGTGCCGTTGATGTGGCCAACCGTGCCTTCGATCTCCTCGCGCAGGAGGCGGTACTGCTCCACTCGCTCGCGGCTGGGGCTGGCCACCTGGATGAGGGTGGCGTCTTCGACCTTGATCTGGCCGTCCGCCAGGAGTTCTTCGAAGGCCTTCAGGCGGTGGCCGATTCCCTTGGTGTAATCCAAGCGGTCAACTCCCAAGAGGATCGTCTTGGGATCTCCAAGGTCCTTGCGGATCTGCTTGGCGCGCTCGATGATCTCCGGATTTGAGGCCAGTTCGCGGATTTGGTCCACATCGATGGAAATCGGGAAGGCCTGGGCCCTGGCGATGTGCGTGACTTCGCCGTCCGGGCCCTTTACGTGGACTTGCTGCTGCTTGACGCTGGCACCCAGGAAGCGGCGGGCCGAGCGCATGAAGTTGCCGGCATCGCTGGGCCGCTGGAAGCCCAGGAGGTCGGCCCCCAGCAAGCCGTCGATGATTTCACGGCGCCAGGGAAGCTGCGCGAAGATCTCCGGCGGGGGGAAGGGGATGTGGTTGAAGAAGCCGATCTTGAGGTCCGGGCGTGCCTCGCGGAGCAGGCGGGGGACCAGCTGGAGTTGGTAATCCTGAACCCAGACGGTGGCGCCGTCGGCAGCGTGGCGGATGACGGCGTCGGCGAATTTCTTGTTCACGGTGCGGTAGGAATCCCACCACGTTCGGTGGAATTCCGGCGGCGCAATGACGTCGTGGTAGAGCGGCCAGATGGTCGCGTTGGAGAAGCCCTCGTAGTACAGCTCCACTTCATGGCTGCTCAATTGGACCGGGACCAGGTCCATGCCTTCATGGCTGAACGGGCGCACTGTCTCGTCGGGGGCGCCATGCCAGCCCACCCACGCGCCGTCGGACTTGGTCATCATGGGCGCCAGTGCAGTGACCAAACCGCCGGGGGAGCGGCGCCAGCCGTCACCGCCGTCGTCGTCGGCGTCGCTGCAGCGGTCCACGGGCAGTCTGTTGGAGACCACCATGAACTCGAACTTGCTCGCCGTGGGCTTCTTGGTCCGGGAGGACCGTGTGCCCTGATCGGTCGTGAGTTTTTCGCTTGCCGGTTCCTGCATTAATGCTCCCTGGGGTTGCTGTGACTCAACTCCCAGCCTACTAGCGGAATCTTCACGGGCGGTTGATCGTTCAACAACCGGGCGGGAGGGTGTGCGGTGGAGCTCCAAGTTGGCTCCCGTAAACTGTCCCCGTTGCCCTAGCTATTCACTACGACGTCGAGTAACCCGAGGAACTGATGAGCCCCGCAAACGAATCCCGCCTGTCAAAGGCTGAACGCACCGCCCAGGCACGGGAGAAAGCGCGGGCAATCCGCGAAGAACAGTTGAAGAAGGAGAAGCGCAACAAGCTTCTGATCGGCTGGGGCATCGTGGTCGCCATTGTCGTCATCATCGGTATCATCGCGGCCGTGGTTGTCGGCGGCGTCCAGAACAACGCGCCGATTGCCGATCAGGGTCCGACGCCGGCCAACGGCAACGTCCACGGCGGCGTCACGCTGCTGGCAGGCAGCGAAGTTGTGAAGTCCGAGCCGGCCTCGGTCAACGTGGCCGACGTGCCTTCCGCTCCCGCCACCAAACCCGCCACGGTGACCGTGCCCGGCGGCGAAGCCGAGGCCGGCAAGCCGGTCAAGGTAGTTGCCTACATCGACTTCATCTGCCCGGTCTGCAAGCGCTTCGAGACCACCTACGGCGATGCTCTCACCAAGCTCCGCAACGACGGCAAAATCTCCCTCGAGTACCGCCCACTCGGGTTCCTGGACCAGCAGTCCACCACCAACTACTCCTCCCGCGCGGCCAACGCAGCAGCTTGCGTAGCGAACACCTCGCCGGACAAATACGCGGACTTCTTCAACCTCCTCTTCGAGCGTCAGCCGGCCGAAGGCAGCGCGGGCATCTCGGACAAGGACCTCAAGGCCATGGCCACGGAGGTTGGCGCCGCCAACATTGACTCTTGCGTGGACAGCAAGCAGTACCGTCCATGGGTGAAGGTTGCCACACAGGAAGCTGCGGCAATCGGCATCACCGGCACCCCGACGATCTTCGTCGACGGCAAGCAGTGGGACGGTACCACCGACCTGAACGCCGAGATCCAGACCGCCATCACGGCAAAGGGCTAAGCGCCCTTCCGAATTACGCTTTTCGGAATTACGCCTGTCCGGAATCACGATGGCGGCCGGTTACCTTGCGTTGCGGGGTGGCCGGCCGTTGTTGTGCGGCGGTTCGGGCTGGTTACCGCGAATTTCCGTGACGGGGACGGTGTGGGCTAACCTTATCTAGCGCTCTTCGGCGCTTTGCTCCGGGTTACCGGTGCGTGCCTCCTTAGCTCAGTTGGCCAGAGCACCGCTCTTGTAAAGCGGGGGTCGTCGGTTCGAATCCGACAGGGGGCTCCACGAACCCCTCCGTTCCGGCGATTTTACCCGCGAATGGAGGGGTTTTTCGTGTCTGGACTAGCGGGGCACTGCACGTTTACTTGTGCTTGTTCCGGCGTCCTGCCCGGTCAGCGAAAGCGTCCAAGGCCGCGATGATCTCTGGCGCCACCCACACCCGGGTGCCGCGGATCTTGCCGGCCGATGCCAGGATTCCCGCTGCCTCCAACCGTTCGACAGCGCGGTAGGCCGTGGCCAGGGATGCCTCGGTATGCTCCGCGACCATCTCCGCAGTCAGCGCAGGTTCCCTGGGCACGATGTCCAGGACCTTGCGGACAGACGGTGGGCCGCCGGCAAGCTTCTCCCGGTACCCTTGCTCTGCCGCCTCGATGTCCGAGGCCAGCTGCCGGCCGTTGTCGACGGCCCGGACGGCTGACTCAGCGAAACGCTCCACGATCGGCTGGATGGCTCCATCGCGGTAGGCACTCAGGGCATCGAAATAGAGGCCGGTGTCAGTCAGCAACCCCGAGGAGACCGGGACGGTGACGTTCTCGGTGACGCCCTTGGCCCTCAGCAGGGCGCTGACAATGGCCCGTCCGGTGCGGCCGTTACCGTCGGCGAACGGGTGGATGGTTTCGAACTGGGCGTGGGCGATTGCCGCTTGGGTCAGTGCAGGAATGTCATCCCGCCTCATAAAAGCGACCAGGTCTTCCATGGCGGGCAGCACCCGGTCGGGGTGGGGAGGCACGAATTCGGCGGTGTGCGGGGAGTTACCGCGGATCCAGTTCTGGGCGTCCCGGTACTCCCCTGCGATGCTGTTGTCGGAGGCGTTCAGCAGGGCATGGTGCATGACGGCGATGTTCGCTATGGAGAGGTCCTCCGAGAGGTCTATGGCAGCCTGCAGTGCTTTGACGTTGGAGGCTACCAGCGAGGCGTTCTTGCTGGAGGTGTCGCCTATCTGGGCCAGCGCGATCCTGCGGGCACCTGCTGTCAGGTTTTCGATCTGGGAACTGGACGCGGATTCGCTGCGCAGCAGCAGCGCCGAGAATGCAGCGGTGTCACGACCCAGTTCGGCATCGAAGCGGACCATCTCCACCGTGGCGGCCTCGGCCAAAGCCTGGGTTCGGGAGTCAACGGCGGGGTCCACCTCTGCTATTTCTGGCACGACGGCGGCCGCATAGGGCCCCCTGGCCAATAGCCGCTGCCGGCGTGATGCTCCCCGGTCTGGGTCGGTTTCCCACGGGTGTTCCTCGTAGCCAATCGCCGGCCAAGGCCGATCAGGGTTCACGATGACCTCGGGTTCGGCGTCCATGGGTTCCTTTGAGAAGATCGAGAGTTGATTTTCTCATAATCGCATAAGAATGAGAATATTTGAGGTTTTGAGCTTCAGAGCGACTAATTGCTGGCGGACGTCCTTCGTTGGACCTGAAGCCGTGTTGCTGCGAGGGACCGATTCGGCATCCGACGCTGAGAACTGGTTAGCTGTGCGACATGGGATTCTTTAGGAAGAGGACTGCATCCACGCCGGTCGCGGACGTGGAGAGCCCGGTATATTCCGAGCTAAACGATGAGCACAAGGCATTTCTGGCGAACCACATCAAGCTGGCAGACCAAGCAGAAGTGGATCTTCAGGACCCGGTCAGTGTGGCTGAGTTCTATGAGCTCGTTTACGCAACCTGGCAGACATCTCCCGACGGCACCCTGGCGGACCTTCGGGAACCGTACTGCAACGCAGCAGGCGTCGCTTACGGTGAACTGCTGGTACGCACGACACCTTTGCGATGGGTTATTGCAGAGGACTCCTTGGGGCGGGAAATGGCGCTGCACGCCGAGCAGAACAACACATTGGTCTACCCGCTGAACGCCGTCGAGAAACGATGGGCGCAGGGTGACGACGGCGACTTCATTCCGGTGTTGGCCGGGGCGGTCTATAAGCACTTCGGCGGACGCGGCTAGCCACAGTGGACCTCGATGAATACCTCGGTCGTGGAAACGGCCCCATAGGCCGCCGCTGGCACTCGAACAGCCGCTGAGGAATAGCTGACGGGCTATTGTCCGGAGCCGCGCTTGTGCTCATGCTTCATGGATGGCTGGGGACAGACCGCAACGGACCTCAATACGTCAGCGATGCGGATCTGCAATCCCGATCACGAACCAGCGCGCGGTAGCTCGGGTGCAGCCTACAAACGACGCCAGCCACCGGCGCGGTTGTTTGCGATGACCGCACGGAACATCTCAAGCAGGGCATCCACGTTGATCTCGTCCCCGTCGTAGACCTGGATTGCTCGTGCAGTGGCGTTGCCCTGTCCTTGATTAATAATCCCGTGTGGATCAGGCACCGTCGGGTCATAGACGAATATGTTGACATGGTCTTTAGTGGCCAACAGGGCACAGATGTTGCCCTGGAGTACGAAGTATGGCTGTACGGACCTTTTGATGGTCTCGACTACCTCGGGATCAGCTTCGCGGACGATCGAACGCACTTGTTGGCAGATGGCTTGCTGCCATTTGGGGAGCCGGTCGATGTACTCGTCAACTCGGGGATCGACATTCGAGGTGATCACCCCATCAGATTGCCCCATCCGGAGCCGGGTCACAAGCTCCGGCGTGAGTTGCCGGCCGGCGCTGGTGATTGGGCATGGCTGCCCGAATGCGGAGCCTTCCGGCGCAGCTGCGCCAGCCCGGCCACGGTCAGCCCAGCGGTGAGCGCAAGGGCGGCCACCCAGAGGACGAGTCCGCCGACGTCGTGGACGGCCATCTGCGGCAGTCGCCTCGCGGGTACGGCCACGACGCCGATGAACGCACCTACGAGTCCGAAGTAGCTGCCGGTCATGAACCGCTGATGCGCACGGATATTGCCGCGACGGACGGACCATAAGCCCAGGGTCAGGGTGCAGAACGTTAGAACGGACAGTGCGTGGAGCCAGTTGAACCCGCCGTCGATGGTCCGGATTCCGAAGGACGTGAACACCACGATGTACATGCTCACAGCCCAGATGCGTCCAAGGATCTTGTGAGCTGTGGTTCCCTTGTTGCGGCGGAGCAGGTTCACTGCGCCGAAGATCAATGCGTAGCCCGCAGCGATGGCGTGCAGGGCGATGAGGAAGGTCCAGGGAGAGGGCATGGGGTCAGCCTGCCGAGCCGGGGTAATCGGCCGGCCAGAACTCCTTGGCTCTTGCCGCGGCGGACCTGAGTTGTCCGCCGTCGAGAATCAATGAGTTTTCCTCGATACCGAGTTCAGGCCATTGCGCTCCGGACCACGGCGGTGGAACGAGCCGGACTTGGCGGCCGCGTTGCGGTGGTGTCGGTACGGGGAAATCCTGGAAGAAGGCCACAGGGATCCTTTGCTTGCTGGCTTCGACTGACCAGCGGAACGACGATTGTGCGTCGTCGTGGATCCCCCAATCCGTCCTCACAGGTGAGTCTAGTCGAGAAGAGTATCCAGCCCCGCAAGAAGAACCCTGTCAGTCTGCATTGACAAAGGAGCACCTGTCAATCTAGCCTGACACGTATGGAAGCCGAAGAACTGTCCGAGCAGATCCACTCCACCAGCCCCGCAGTTGGATTGCGGGCCGTGGGCGCCCTCCATCGCCTGGCCGAACAGGTGGAGGCAGTCCATGTCCGGGCGGCCCGTGAGCAAGGCTGGACGTGGGAACAGATCGGTGACGCCTTGGGTGTTTCCCGGCAATCGGTGCACGCTAAATACAGGGAATGAGTTGAGCCATGTTTGAGCAATTTACGCAGGACACCCGCCGGATTGTTGGGTATGCCATGGAAGAAGCGCGCAGTCTGGGCGACAAACGGCTGGGAACCGAGCACCTGCTTCTGGGGGCCCTCCACGAACGCGGTCCGGCCGAGGCGCTGGGTGTTTCCTTGGAGGATGCGCGGAAGGCCGCAGCACGCTTGGATTCCGCTGCGTTGAAAGCAATCGGCTTCGAAAGCAAAGACCTTGTGCGGGCAGCCATGCCAACCCTCGGGAGGAAGCCGCCCTTCAGTTCCGGGGCCAAAGAGGTCATGGCTTCAATGGTGAAATTTGCCGTCGATCAAAAATCGCGGAAGATCACAGCGTCGAGCCTCCTGATTTCGCTGCTGGAGCGAGAGGAGCACGACCCCGTGTCTGCCCTTTTCCAGGAGCTCAAAGTGGACCGCACGGCCGTTCGCGCTCGGCTGTTGTCCCGCTAGGCCGGCAGGCAGAACCCTGACACCCGCTACGCAGGTGGGATGGTTGCCAGCTCTTGGGGAACCATCCCCTGCGCGACTTCCCGAAGCTGCTGGGGCCGGAACGGCTTGACCAGGTAGGCCGAAGCGCCGGAGGCGATGCCGTGGAGTTCATCGTCCCGTTCGGCGAACGCCGTGATCATCAGGATCGGCGCCGGGGACACGGCGGCAACGAGCCTCGCCGCCTCGCGGCCGTCCATGTCCGGAAGGCCCACGTCAAGGGTAATCAGGGTCGGGTTCAGCCGTTCGGCGGCCATCACGCCTTCCGTACCCGTTTCAAACGCGTGGACCTCGAATCCTTCAGCGCTAAGGATCAGGTCGATGAGGTCGCGGATGTCGTTGTCGTCTTCGATGACGACGCAGATGCCTCGTGAAGTCATATGGGCCCCCTTCAGGGCCAGTCTAGAGGCAAGCCTGCTCTAAAGGTTCGCAGGCAGGGCAGTGGCAAGTAGCGCGCCCTCGCCGAGGAGTAAAAAACGAGTACAAACTACTCGTGTCATTCCCCGTGGTCGGGCCTGTACTGGATACAGCGGATCCAAGCAACGGCCCATGACCCCCCTCGTCGGCCGGTGCTGCCCATCGGATCCGCGGCGCAGGGCCGGAGGCATCTCCCAGAAGTGCCGTCCGGCCCTGACGCGAGGGCTACGCGGCTGGGACGACGACGGCGACCCCCCCAGCGTGTGGAGGCGTCGCCGTCGTACTTCTCCAGGTTGCGCTACGGCGTGGGGCTGCCGCCGTTGACGTTGAGCGTCTCTCCTACGACGTAGCTGGATTCGGGTGACGCCAGGAACACGTAGGCCGGAGCCAGTTCCGCCGGTTGGCCGGCGCGGCCCAAGGGCGTGGACTGGCCGAACTCGGGGAGTTCCTCTTTGGGCTGGCCGCTGCTGACCTGCAGCGGGGTCCAGATGGGTCCGGGTGCAACGGCGTTGACGCGGATGCCCTTTGGCGCGAGTTGCTGCGCGAGTCCCTTGGTGAAGTTGTTGATGCTCGCTTTGGTGGTGGCGTAGTCCACCAGTGTGGGTGATGGGTTGTACGCCTGGATGGAGGTGGTGTTGATGATCGTGGAGCCGGCGGGCATGTGGGGGAGCGCGGCCTTTGTCAGCCAGAACATCGCGTACACGTTGGTTTTCTGGGTGTGGTCGAACTGCTCGTCCGTGATGTCGGCGAGGTCCTTCTGGGCGACCTGCTTGCCGGCGTTGTTGACCAGGATGTCAACGCCGCCCAAAACCGCGACGGCGGTGTCCACCACTTCCTGGCAGGTTGCGGAGTCTTTGAGGTCGCCGGGGACTTTTACGGCCTTGCGGCCTGCGGCCTCAATGAGTCCTGCGACCCGTGCGGCGTCCTCTTCTTCCTCGGGAAGGTAGGAAAGCACGACGTCGGCCCCCTCGCGGGCGAAGGCGATGGCGGTGGCTGCGCCGATTCCCGAGTCCGCGCCGGTGACGATCGCTTTGCGTCCCTCAAGTCTTCCGGTACCGCGGTAACTGTCTTCGCCGAGGTCGGCCTTGGGCGTCAGTTCGGCGTCGAGGCCGGGCTCGGGCTGGTGTTGCTTTGGCGGGGAGATCTGCTCGTAGGCAGTGACCGGGTTGCGGAAGGTGTACTGGTCAGTCATGGTGGTCCTCCGGTTGCTTCGGCATGGAAAACAAAAGCTAAGTAAGCTTATGATTCCAGCCTAGGCATGTGGAGGCGCCTATGCCAAACCAGACGTATCAGGCGGCTGAGTGGACCGCCACGGACGCCCGCTCAACGGCAGGGCAGGCGATTTTCACGGGGCCCTCGACGTCGGCCTGGTCCAGGCCCAGCAGCAAGCGGACTCCTGCTGCGCCGAGTTCATAGTGGGGCAGGGACACTGTGGACAGTGGCGGCCGAAGGTGCGCGGCGATGACTTCCTGGTTATCGAAACCCACTACGGCGATGTCGTCGGGGATGGCCAGTCCGTGCTCCCGGAGGCCGTCGTAGAGGCCCATTGCCATGCGGTCGTTGTAGCAGTAAACGGCGGAAACGTTGAGCTTGAGCAAGTCCTCCGTAGCGCCGTAGCCACCCTCCTGGTCCGGGTAGGCCTCCAACACCAGCTCGGGATCGAACGCAATTCCCTCAGCTTCCAGCGCATCCATGTAGCCCTTAAGTCGTCCATCCTTGGCCGGAGCAGGGGTTGTGGTGTTGATGAACGCGATGCGGCGATGGCCGCCGCGCAACAGAATTTCCGTGGCCGACTTCCCGCCCTGTGCCTCGTCCGGCACCACTGCGCGGGATGTCAACGAATCCGGCGAGAAGCAATTGACCAGCACGAAATCGGACTCACGCAGGGTTGCGGGAATCTCGGTAGCCCGGTGGAACCAGGTCGAGTAGAGGATGCCGCGGACCTTGTACTCAAGCATCATGGCGATGGCGTCCTTTTCCAGGTCCACGTTGCCCTCTGTGTTGGCGATCAGCAGGGCGTAGCCGTGTTTCCATGCTTCGTCCTGCGCGCCATGAATGATCTGGCCGGCGAACGGGGTAGTCGCTACGCCGTCGGCAACGAGACCGATGAACTTGGACGTCCCGCTGACCAGGTTCTTTGCCATCGCGTTGGGCCGGTACCCCAGGCGCCGGATGGCCTCCTGCACGCGTCGGCGGGTCTCATCGGCGATACGGGCGTTCTTCTTTTTGTTGATGACCAGAGACACTGTGGCCGTTGAAACACCGGCTGCTTCAGCAACTTCACGGAGGGTGACCGGATGGGCGCGGTCGGTAGTGATTGGAACGTCGGCCGCGCTGCCTGAATTTTTCTCCTGCGAAATCATCTGTCCTCCATCAGGAGTATATCCATCTGCAGTCGCCGTCATCCCTTCGTCGCCCCGCTCTCAAGGCCCTGGATCATGGCCTTGTTCAGCACCAGGAAAACCAGCAGCAACGGTGTGATGGTCACGCAGACGGCAGCGAACGTGGCCGTCCAGTCCACTTTGCCCATGGCACCGATGTAGTTCTGCAGGCCCAGCGGGATCGTCTTGAGATCCTCGGAGAGGACAAAGGTATTGGCGAAAATGAAGTCGTTCCAGATGAAAATGCTGTTGACCAGAACCACGGTGACAACCGTATTCAGCGACAACGGCAAGGTAATCAGTCCGAAGATCCGGTAAGGGCCGGCGCCGTCAAGCGAGGCCGCCTCATACGTTTCCCGGGGAATGTACTCAAAGAACGACGAGAACAGATAGATGGACATGGGCAGCGCAAACCCGGCCAAAGGAATGATCATCGACTGGTAGGTGTCCAGGAGGTTCACGGTGGAGTAGTCAATGAACAACGGGACCAGCGCGATCTGGACAGGAACGATGATTCCCACCAGGAACAAGCCCCTGACAAACCTGCTCAAACGGAAGCCCAGGACCTGGATGGCGTAGGCGGCCATCATGCCGAACAGGACAATGAGCAGGTTGGCGCCCATGGTGACGATGAAACTGTTCAGGATGTTCCGGCCAAGATCGCCCGTTTCAAAGGCCCGCGCGTAGTTCTCCCACGTCAATGAACTTGGCAGGGCGAAGGGGTCTCCGGTTGCGAAGTCCTGTTCCGTGCGGAGGCTGGTGAGGAACAGCCAGGCCAGCGGGTACACCTGGACGATGACGATGAGCATGATCAGGACCCGCGAAAGCGTCCGGTACAGGCTCGGCTTGCGGCGTCGCCGCTTGGGCGCAGCCGACGACGGCGGGACCGCCGGTGACTGGGTGGCCGGGGCTGTTTGGGCGATCATGAGTCTGCCTTCCGCTTGAGCATGAAGAGAATGAGGCCGACGGCGACGAGGCACTCGATCACGATGAACACGGAGATGGTGCTTGCGTAGCCAAAGTCAGTGCTGGTGAAGGCCGTCTTGTACATGTAGGTGGTGAGCAGCTCGGAGGACTGTCCGGGGCCGCCGTTGGTCATGAGGTAGGGGATGTCGAAGCCGCGCAGCCCGTAGGTGGTGGCCATGATGGTGGTGGTGATCCAGACAGGCCGGATGTACGGAAAGCGGATCTTGGTGAAGAGCGTCCACTTCGATGCGCCATCCAGGACTGCGGCTTCTTCCAATTCCTTGGGAACGGCGATCAGGGCCGCGTAGATGATGAGCATGTAGAGCCCGGTGAAACGCCATCCCTCGGGGGCGGACACCGCGGCCAGCACCGTGTTCACGTCGGATAGCCAGGCCCGTTCAAGGGAACCCAGTCCCACCCAGTGAAGGAGCTGGTTGAGCAGCCCTACGGGATCGATCGAGTAGATGCGGACGAACAGGAAGGCAATCGCCACGGTGGAGATGACGGCGGGCAGCAGGTAGAGGGTTTTGATGAGCTCCCGGCCGCGGCGCAGGGAGGTCAAAAGGCTGGCGACAACCAGGGCGCCACCGAGTTGCAGGACCAGGCAGATGGCCAGGTAGAGGAGGGCATTGAAGAAGGAGCGCCAGAAAACGTCATCAGCGGTGAGCATCCGGATGTAGTTCTGGAGTCCGACGAACTCCATGTCGCTGATGCCGTTCCAGGAGAAGAAGCTGAGGAACAACGATTGCAGGATGGGGAAGAGCACTGCTGCGCAGTAGAGCAGCAGCGGCGGGAGCAGGAAGACCAGGACGGACGTCCTTGACCGGTTGGGAAGCATGGCAGGGCCTTTCGGGCGGGGGGCCTTGCGACCCCCCGCTGCTACGTTTACTTGAAGAACTTGGGCGCGTTCTGCTTGATGGCGTCGTTCATCGTGGTGGTGAACTGTTCAGGCGTGATGTCGCCTTGGACCAGCAGCACCAGCTCTTGTTGGAGCCTGCCGTTGGTGGTGGGGTCCAACTGCGTATCCCATGGCATGGCCTGCTTGTCCCCAAGGTCGTTGGCCGTCTCCAGGGCTTTCTTATAGAGCGGCGTTGCGTTGGCGGGGACGGTGGTCTGCACATTGGTGGTGGGGGACAGCGCGCCGGTAGCCGCGTACTCGGCCGGGTACTTCTCCAAGGCGAACTTGAGGAAGTCGCTTACCAGCGGATCGTAGGTCTTGGAGTTCACAGCCATGCCAATGCCGGACGGTGAGACGAACTCATTGGCCGACGTTACCGACCCCGCGGTGGTGGGCAAGGTGAAGAAATCGATGTTGTCCCGGACCGCGGGATTCAGCTTGTCCGTGGCCAGGCTCGGAAGTTCCCACGTTCCAATGTTGTACATGGCCGCCTGGCCGGACGTGAACTGGTTCTGGGCATCCGAATATCCCTGTGAAGAGAATCCGTCCTGGAAGCAGTTGGCCTTGCCGAGCGAGGCCATCCACTCCACCGTCTTTTGGCCGGCAGCATCCGAGAACGAGGCATCACCCTTCTTCAATTTCTGGACGAAGTCAGGGCCGGCCTCCCTGAACGGCTGGTACGCAACGTAGCGTTCCAAGGGCCACTGGTCCTGCCCGTCGATGGCGATCGGAGTGATTCCGGCATTCCTCAAAGACGTGCACATAGCCGGGATGTCGTCCAGGGACTTCGGGACGGAAACCCCGGCCTTTTCCAGGAGGGCCTTGTTGTACCAAACGAATTCCAGCTCGAATTGGAACGGAATCATGTAGAGCGAACCGTCGTCGAACCGTTGGTAGTCCAAGGCTCCAGGGCGGTAATTGTCGTAGAGATTCAAGGACTTCAGCAGCTTGTCGGCGTCCACCATCTTGCCTTGCTTTGCCAGTTGCTGGGCGAACGGAGTGGCGTCGGTGTCGAAGAGCTCAGGGAGTTTGTTGGCTGCGGCCAGTGTTTCGAGCTTCTGGATGTACGACGGCCGGTCCGGGGTGGTGATGAGGTTCAGCGCGAAGCCGGGGTGGTCCTTTGCATAGTCATCGGCGAGCTTCTTCATGATGTTGATGACTGCGCCGTCGGCGGGCCTGGAGAGCAGCCAGGAAATTTCGCGGGGTTTGATCTCACCGGTGGGGCTGACGTTGGCAGGGTCGGCGGTGTTTCCTCCACCGCCGCAAGCTGTCAATGCCAGGGCAGCTGCAGCGGCGACGGCGGCAGCGCGGAGTAGTTTTTTCATTGCGGCAATCTCCCTTGATTGGAACAGAGGTTGGGGTTGGGGTGGTTTAGTTTTCGGTGCGTTGACGGATTTCAAGCTCAGTGACGGTGACGGAACCTTCGCCGGCGAAGACGCCGATCCGTCCCGTCGTCAGGTCGTAGATCCTGGCGCTGAGCGCAACCTGGCGGTCGACGACGGCGACGCAAGTGTCGCCGTCGACGATCACCTCAAGGCTGTGCTCGCCGGGGGCGAGGTTGCAGGGCCGCTCCAGTTCGATGTCGAAGGGAACGTCGCCGGACACGTGCCACTGCGCGTCTCCGGTGATGGCGCGGGGCCATCGGTCGAAGACGAGGCGGTTGCGCTTGGGCTCCAGGCGCAGGATGTACGAATGGTCGCCGTCCTGGCTTGATCGCAGGAGCAGTCCGCATTCGGTGGTGTCGGGTGCGATGTCCAGGACCGCTTTTGCGTAGAACTGCGTGGGGAGTTCCTCCTGCGAGACCACTGCGGTATAGCCGTCCGGTACGTCCAGCGACACCGGCAATTCGGCTGCCAGGGACGCCGGCACGTCCTCCCAGAAGCTCTCCACGAGTTCGTCCGCGAAGGAGAATGCGAGGGTGCCGTCCGGATTCTGCCGTGCTTCCAGGACGGACATGGTGCCGGCCCATTCCCAGGGCCCGTGGTCCCTGTTGCCTTCTTTGCTGGCGATCCAGCCGAAGAAGAAGCGCCGTCCATCGCGTTCAGCAGTTTTGGATGCGTAGAACGCCCGGCCGTCGATCGTGTCCAGGTTGGGTACGGTCCAGGGACCATCCGGGCTTTTCGCCATCCGGTACCGCGTGGTGAAGGATTCCGAAAACTCGGAGTACACCATGTACCACCATTCGCCCCATTGGAAGACGTCCGGGCATTCGTGCGTGATGTAGCGGCGCGGATCCCAGAAGGGTTCGGTGTGCTCCCAGGTCATCAGGTCCGTGGAGATGCATTGGGCAATGACTCCCCGGCGCCGTTCGGGGCCCGTGGAATGCCGGGCCGCGAGCAGCATCCGCCAATGGCCCTTGGCTTCGTCGCGGAAGACGAACGGGTCCCGCCAGTCCCCGGACTCGTAGCCATCCGGAGCTCCGAACGTCAGTTCTGGATGCTTGGTCCAGCTCTGCATGCCATCGATGCTGGTGGCGTGCATCACCAGTTGGAGAGGCACGCCATCGGCACCCAGGTTGCGCGGGTTCTGGCCGGTGTAGAACAGGTGGTGGACGCCGGATTCGTCGACGACGACGCTGCCCGTGTAGGCGTTGAAGTCCAGTTCGGCGGTGGTTCCGTGGGGGAGGGCTACCCCGTGGTCCTCAAACTGCGTGAGGTCCTTGGTGGTAATGAGGTTCCATGACGTCCCTGGTTTGGGGTCTGAGCGTACTTCGTGGAGATAGAAGAGCCAAAACTCCCCATCCTTCTCGAAGGGGATAAGGTCGCCAACCCAGCCGTCGGCGGGTTGGAAGAAGACTGAGCGTTTCATCTGCGCTGATGTCCATTCTGCTAAAGCGTTTGATCACTTGAAAGCTAGCACCGCGAATCCGCTTGATCAAGCGTTTTAGCAAAGTTAATTTTCGCGGAACTTTTCTACGCTAAAACGCTTGACCAATGGCTCTTGATGTCGCTAACGTCCTTGCTTACCTAGGGCACACCCGCGTCCCCTCGACGCCGAGCGGACACACTGGTCGCGCCCAACGGACGAAGTAATCCAGCTCCTTTGATGGCGCACTTTGGCGTGCCCGGATGTACTGCTGTGTCCGCGCTGCCATCGCGTTCTCAACCAATGAATGCTTGAGAGGAAACCGCTTCATGACGCCCGAATTCTCACGACGAACGATCCTGCAAGGTACCGGAGCCGGGGCCTTGGCCCTGCTGATGGGTGGCGCCGCTACTGGCCCCGCCCATGCTTCCACTTCCCAGCGGGCGGTCTATCACATGACCCCACCATCGGGATGGCTGTGTGATCCACAGCGGCCGGTGAACACGAACGGCGGCTACCAGCTGTACTACCTGCACTCCAGTATCAACAACGGCCAAGGCGGATGGGACCACGCGACCACCACGGACGGAGTGTCCTTCACCCACCACGGAGCCGTCCTGCCCCTCCAACCGAACTTCCCCGTATGGTCCGGCTCAGGGGTAGTGGATACAGCCAACACGGCAGGCTTTGGTGCCGGAGCCGTCGTCGTACTGGCTACCAAGCCGACTGACGGAATCCGGAAGTACCAGGAGCAGTACCTCTATTGGTCCACCGACGGTGGCTACACCTTCACGGCCCTCCCGGATCCGGTGATCGTGAACACCGACGGCCGTGCTGCCACCACGCCGGCAGAGGTCGAAAACGCCGAGTGGTTCCGCGACCCCAAAATCCACTGGGACGCCGTACGCAGCGAATGGGTGTGCGTCATTGGCCGAGCCAGGTACGCCGCCTTCTACACCTCCACCAATCTCCGGAACTGGGAATGGAAGTCGAACTTCGACTATCCCAACCATGCGTTGGGCGGAATCGAGTGCCCGGACTTGTTTGAAATGACCGCAGGCGATGGCACACGGCACTTGGTTTTTGCGGCGAGCATGGATGCCTACAGCATCGGGTTGCCCATGACCTATGCCTACTGGATGGGGACCTGGAACGGCACTTCCTTTGTGGCGGACAACCTCACTCCCCAGTGGCTCGACTGGGGCTGGGATTGGTATGCCGGCGTGACGTGGCCGTCGGTGGATGCGCCCGAAACCAAGCGGCTGGCGACGGCATGGATGAACAACTGGAAGTACGCGGCCCGCGACGTTCCCACCGATGCGTCGGATGGCTACAACGGGCAGAACTCCATTACACGTGAACTTCGCCTGGAGAAGCAGGGAGGGGGCTGGTACTCCCTGCTGAGCAGCCCCGTGAGTGCGCTCACGGGGTACGTCACAGCTACCACCACACTTCCGAACCAGACCGTCAACGGCAGTGTCGTCCTGCCATGGAATGGGCGGGCCTACGAGCTGGAACTGGATATCGCGTGGGATACCGCAGCGAATGTCGGAGTATCCGTGGGACGTTCCGCAGACGGATCGCGGCACACCAACATCGGCAAGTACGGCGGGGACCTCTATGTAGACCGGGCGCCCTCAGATGCGGCTGGATACTCGCTGGTGCCATATACCCGCGCCGCCGCACCGATTGATGCCAATGCCCGATCAGTCCACCTCCGCATATTCGTGGATAAGCAGAGCGTGGAGGTCTTTGTGAACGCCGGGCACAGCGTTGTTTCGCAGCAAGTGCATTTCGCGGACGGCGACACAGGGATTTCCCTTTACGCCGACGGCGGCCCGGCGAACTTCACGGGGATAACAATCCGCGAGTTCGGCAACCCGATCTAGCCGCTCCCCGTCCGCACCCTTAGGGGACTCAGCGTGGTGGATCAGGGACAGTTCAGCGTGCCGGTGAGGGGCTGCCCTGCCCAGCTGTTGGTGGAGTTGGGGACCTTGTAGTAGCCGCGGATCTGGTAAGTCCACGTACCGCTAAGGTTCCCAACTCCCTGGACTCCAGAACTATAGGAGCGGCCGGACGACTTGCTCATATCACCGGTGAACTGAACCACTCCGTCGGGATCAATGACCTTGAGCTCGTAGTAGTTTGCGTACGTAATGACCGGGTAGCTCCCGACGCTGATCTTCGCCTGGCCGAACCACAAGAATGAGTCGCAGCTCTTGGTGACCGAAACAGCGGTGGCAGCCGGCGCCTGGATCTTGGCCGCGGCTACCGGCATGCCGGCGCTTTCGACGTCGTTGAACTGCGCCTGGGCCGGCGATAGTGCAAAGCCCATCAGCATCAGCAGGACGGCCAGAATGATGGCCGGCGCCCGCCAGAGGATGAACTTGACCCGCATGATTCGTCGTCACTTCCGTTTCGATGGTGTGGATTGCCAGGAATGGCGGCAGGGGAATGGCCGGGAACCGGCCTGAAGGGCAAACGGGCCGGTTCCCGGGGCTTTTGGTTGGTTTTGCCTATTTGGTGGTTTCGGTGCGTTGGGTGCCGGTGAAGGCGAAGGCGATGGTGGAGGTTGCGCCTTGGAAGGTGTTGTCCGCGGTGGTGGGGAAGGCGGTGGTGACTTTGAGGTTGTCGGTTTTGGTGGAGG
>NZ_JAQPPK010000036.1 GCF_029952445.1 Paenarthrobacter nitroguajacolicus
ACGCGTCTCTCCTCGTCGGCAGCGTCAGATGGGGATAAGAGACAGGCCGAGCGGAGGGCAACTGACTAGTCCCATGACATTTGTCATGCCGAACGGATGACACCCGCTACGGGTGCGCGGACGTTCCCCGGGCTTGAATGGGTGGACAAGACCTATTCCAGGGAGAGCAATGACAACACCGGGAGTGCCGGCCGTTCGCGCCGCCGGACTTTATAAGAGTTTCGGGAAGGTCCAGGCCGTCCGTGGGCTGGACCTGACGGTGCAGCAGGGGGAGGTGGTGGCTTTCCTTGGTCCCAACGGAGCCGGCAAGACCACCACCATCGACATGATCCTGGGCCTGAGCAGCCCGGACCAGGGCGAGGTCTCCATCTTCGGCCACACCCCTCGCGGAGCCATTGCCCGCGGGCAGGTGGCGGCCGTGATGCAGACCGGCGGTTTGCTGCGCGATATCAGCGTCAGGGAAACAGTGCAGCTGACGGCCGCGATGTTCGATTCCTCCCGTCCCGTGGACGAGGTCCTCACCCGCGCCGGGATCCTGGACATCGCGGACCGTCGGGTGGAGAAGTGTTCCGGCGGGCAGCAGCAGCGCCTGCGCTTCGCCATGGCGCTGGTCTCCGATCCAGGCCTGCTGATCCTGGATGAGCCAACCACCGGCATGGACGTTGCCGGCCGGCGGGACTTCTGGACCGCCATCCGCGATGACGCCTCGCGTGGACGCACTGTCATTTTCGCCACCCATTACCTGGAGGAAGCCGACGCCTACGCCGACAGGATTGTGTTGGTTCGCCACGGGATTGTGGTAGCTGACGGCACCGCCGCCCAGATCAAGAACCTGGCGTCCGGACGCACCGTCCGCGCTTCGCTGCCGGTTGAGGACCGCGTGCTGCTGGCCGGGCTGCCGGCTGCGGCGCAGGTGGAGTTCGACGGCGGTCGGGTCACCGTCCGCACTGCCGACTCCGATTCGGTGGTCCGGTTCCTGCTGACCAACACCGGCGCCCATGATCTTGAGGTGGTTGCCAACAATCTTGAGGAGGCCTTTGTGGCCCTTACTGCTGACGAAGCCGGGACGGAAACACTCTCCGCGGCCATGGAAGGGGACCGGGCATGAGCCAGTCGACAGCAATCCAGGACCGTAAGCCGTCCGCAGGCGGCGTCAATCCTACGTTCCTCTGGATCGAAATCAAGCGGATGCTCCGCAACCGGCGGACCATCATGTTCACGGTCTTGATGCCGGCGATCTTCTTCTTCATTTTCGGTTTGTCCAACAAGAACCAGCAACTGCCCAACGGCCACAGTTACGGTCAGTACATCCTGATCAGCCTCACGGTGTATGCGGCCATGACGGCAGCCACGGGAGCAGGCAGCCAGGTGGCTGTGGAACGTGCCCAGGGCTGGAGCCGGCAGTTGCGCCTCACACCGTTACTGCCCGGTGCCTACATTGCCGTCAAGGCGGCCGCCGCGTTGACGCTGTCACTTGTCGCGGTGATCGCCCAGTTCGTCATCGGTGCGATTGCCGGGGTGACCATGGACGCACAGACGTGGCTCACCGCAGGGTTGGTGGCCTGGGTGGGTTCCCTGGTGTTCGCAGCGCTGGGACTGTTTGTCGGCTACCTCATGCCAAGTCAGAACGTCATGCAGATCCTTGGCCCGGCGCTGGCTATCCTGGCCATGCTCGGCGGGCTCTTCATGCCGATCGAGATCATGGGCGACACCTTTGGCAGCATCGCAAAGTTCACGCCGGCCTACGGGATTGGCCAGTTGGCACGCAGCCCCATCACGGGGGAGTTCGATGTCCTGTGGATTGTCAACGTGCTGGTCTGGCTGGCGATTTTCGTGGGCGGTGCAGCCATGGCATTTCGCCGCGATACCAACCGTGTATGAGCACTGCCTGCCATGACTAAGGTGGGATCCATGAGTAGCCGGTCCCTGGGGGACACTTTCCGTGGTCCAGGACCCCGCAGGTGGTTCATCGGCGCAGGCTTTTCCATTGTCCTGTGGGCCTGGCCTACCTGGAACCTGGTGTGGTCCGTGGACGAACCGGCCGGCTGGAAGGTGCTGGCTTCGGCGTCCTTGGTGGCCTTCTTCGCGGCCTACACCATCTTGCCCATGTTCAGCCGTCGGCGTTCCACCCGCACGGGGCTGCTGTGCGTAGGGGCGCTCCTGGCGCTCAACGGCGTGGTGGTTCTCCTGATCGGCAGGGAAGCACTGTGGACGTGGCCTTTCCTGGCCTGTGCCATCGGTATGACCGCCCTGCCGCCGCGCGTCGATGTCGCCTTGATCATGGCGCTCTCCGGGATATCTCTTGCCTCGGAGCTGGCCCGAGGAAACCCGGAGCAGGCGTTCTTCCAGCCTGCGCTCATCCTGTCCCTGGGGTTCATGATGTCCTCCTTTGCGCGCCTGATCCGCCAGACCGGCGAACTCCGCGCAGCCCAGACAGAACTCGCAGACGCCGCCGTAGCCGCCGAACGGAGCCGCGTGGCCCGGGACATGCACGACATCCTGGGCCATTCCCTCACGGTGATCGCGGTCAAAGCGGAATTGGCCGGCCGCCTGTTGGAAGACACTCCCGGCGGTGCGGCCAAGGACAGGGCCGCAGCCGAGATCGGCGAGGTCCAGGAACTGGCGCGCGGCGCGCTCGCCGATGTCCGGGCCACCGTTGCAGGCTACCGCGGTGTCAACGTCCTGGCCGAACTCGCCGCAGCCCGGACGGCGCTGGAGTCGGCCGGGATCGAAGCCGATCTTCCGCGGACAGTGGACCAGGTGCCGGCCAAGTACCGTGAACTGTTCGGCTGGGTGCTCCGGGAAGGCGTCACGAACGTGGTGCGGCATTCAGGCGCCGCCCGTTGCCGGGTCCGGTTGACGGCGTCCGCGGTCCTGGTGGAGGACGACGGCGTGGGGCCGGGTCCGCGAGGGACCGGCACCGGCTTGGCGGGTATCCGGGAAAGAGTGGCGACGGCGGGCGGAACGGTAAGCCTTGGAGCAAGCGACCTGGGAGGGTTCAGATTGGCGGTTGACGTATGACGATCCGGTTGGTGATCGCTGACGACCAAGCCTTGGTCAGGGGCGCGCTCGCTGCGCTCCTCGGGCTTGAAGCCGACATCGAAGTGGTGGCGGAACTTGGTGATGGGGCCGGTGTTGCGGCCGCGGTCGTGGAGCATTCCGCGGACGTGGCCATGCTCGACGTCGAAATGCCCGGCCTGGATGGTATCTCCGCGGCGGCCGCTGTCCGCCGCGCTGCGCCGTCGTGCCGTGTCCTGATGGTCACAACATTCGGCAGGCCGGGCTATCTCAGGAGGGCCATGCAGGCAGGGGCCTCAGGATTCGTCGTCAAGGACACCCCCGCCCGACAGCTTGCCGAGGCCGTGCGGCGAGTGCACAGCGGTTTGCGCGTGGTGGACCCAACGCTCGCGGAGGAGTCGCTGATGTCCGGCGACAGTCCGCTGACCGACCGGGAAGCGGAGGTGCTGAAGGCAGCGTCCGACGGCGGTACGGTGGCCGATATTGCCAAGGCGGCGATGCTCTCGGAGGGTACGGTCCGGAACTACCTCTCAGCGGCGATGGCAAAGACAGGCGGGCGGACGCGGGCCGAATCCGTGCGCCTGGCACACGAGCACGGCTGGCTTCTTTGATGGCCCTCCGTGCCCGATTTGCCCCACTTTGCAACAATGGATAGGTGACTGTTGTAGCAACGCCCCCCGCACCAAAGCTCGAGCTCCCGCCCCTGAAGCTTGGCCCGATTACCGTGGATACCCCGGTAATCCTTGCTCCCATGGCCGGAATCACCAACTCCGCCTTCCGCAGGCTCTGCCGTGAATACGGTGGCGGCCTGTATGTGGCAGAAATGGTGACCTCGCGTGCCCTGGTGGAGCGGACGCCGGAATCGTTGCGCATCATCTCCCACGACGAGGACGAGAAAGTCCGCTCCGTGCAGCTGTATGGCGTGGACCCGGTCACCGTTGGCGCTGCTGTGCGCATGCTTGTGGAGGAAGACCGCGCGGACCACATTGACCTGAACTTCGGTTGCCCCGTGCCCAAGGTCACCCGTCGCGGTGGAGGTTCGGCTCTGCCGTGGAAGATCGACCTCTTCACCTCCATCGTGCAAACTGCGGTGAAGGAAGCCTCCAAAGGCGGCATCCCGCTGACCATCAAGATGCGCAAGGGAATCGACGACGAGCACCTGACCTACCTGGACGCAGGCCGCATTGCCCGGGACTCGGGAGTGGCCGCCGTAGCCCTCCATGGCCGCACGGCTGCGCAGTTCTATTCCGGCCAGGCCGACTGGTCCGCCATCGCACGCCTCCGTGAGGCACTCCCGGACATCCCGGTGCTGGGCAACGGCGATATCTGGTCCGCCGAGGACGCTGTCCGCATGGTGCGGGAGACCGGCGTCGACGGCGTTGTGGTGGGCCGCGGATGCCAGGGCCGGCCCTGGCTGTTCGGCGACCTGCAGGCAGCGTTCGAAGGCAGCGAGCAGCGGCACCGTCCCGGGCTCCGCGAGGTGGCCGAGGGCGTCTACCGCCACGCGGAGCTGATGGTGGAGACCTTCGGGAACGACGAATACAAGGCGCTCCGGGAGATCCGCAAGCACATGGCCTGGTACTTCAAGGGCTACGTGGTGGGCGGTGAGCTGCGCGCCAAACTGGCCACCGTGCCCACCTTGGAGGTGCTACGCGAACTGCTCGAGGAACTGGACATGGATCTTCCCTATCCGGGTATTGATTCCGAGGGTCCCCGGGGCCGTGCGGGATCGCCCAAGAAGCCTGCCCTGCCCAAGGACTGGCTGGTGAGCCGTCAGCTGAACGCTGAACAGAGCGCGGATATCTCGGCAGCGGAACTGGACGTTTCGGGCGGCTAGCCTCACACGTGTAAGACTGGCTCAAGAAGCTCCACACCCCGGCGCTTGAAGGAGGCAGATACCCATGGGAACCGAAGCAACGCTTGGCCACGAGGCAACCGGCCACAATTTCGTGCTGGCCATCCCCGGATACTCCGAGGCAGACTCTGCCCGGTGGGTTGAAGAGCCGCGAAAGAGCAATTACCGCTCGGACTTTGAACGGGACCGCGCCAGGGTCCTGCATTCCTCGGCACTGCGCAGGCTGGGCGCAAAAACCCAGGTTGTGGCCCCGGACACCGACGACTTTGTCCGCACGCGGCTCACCCACAGCCTGGAAGTAGCGCAGGTGGGCCGCGAACTTGGCCGTTCCCTGGGCTGCGACCCCGATGTGGTGGACACTGCGTGCCTGAGCCACGACCTTGGCCACCCTCCCTTCGGCCACAACGGCGAATCCGCCTTGAACGAGGTAGCGCACACCATCGGCGGCTTCGAGGGCAACGCCCAGACGCTCCGCCTGCTGACCCGCCTTGAACCCAAGGTCCTCGCCGCGGACGGCAGGCCGGCAGGGCTGAACCTGACCCGCGCCAGCCTGGACGCCGCGTCCAAATACCCGTGGTCCGCCGTCGACGCCCCCGTCATCCACGGCCACCGCACCAGCAAGTTCGGCGCCTATGAAGACGACCTTCCCGTCTTCGAATGGCTGCGCGAAGGTGCGCCCGGGAACAGGTCCTGCATCGAGGCCCAGGTGATGGACCTCGCCGATGACATCTCGTACTCCGTCCACGACGTTGAAGATGCGATCGTGGCCGGGCATTTCCAGCTCAAGTGGATGGAGAACCCGGACCACCGCGCCCGGGTGGTGGGCTACACCAAGCAGTGGTACCTCCCGCACAATGATCCCGCCGAAATTGATGCCGCCCTGGCCCGGCTTGAGGCCACCAAGGTGTGGGTCCGCGAGGCCGATGGCAGCCGAAAATCCATGGCTGCCCTGAAGGACATGACCAGCCAGTTGATCGGCCGGTTCTGCCAAAGCGCCATGGAAACAACCCGGGACCACTTCGGACCGGCCAACCTCACCCGCTACGATGCCGAACTCATGGTTCCCGAGGAAACTGTCACCGAGATCGCGGTGCTCAAGGGCCTGGCCACTACCTTCGTCATTTCCACCGACCACCGCCAACCGGTCTACGAACGCCAGCGTGAGGTGCTCCACGCCCTCGTTGGGGTCTTGAACGCCACGGGCGACCGTCACCTGGAGCCGATGTTCGCCGCGGACTGGAGGGACGCCGTCGACGACGGCGCCCGCCTGCGCGTGGTAATCGACCAGGTGGCCTCGCTCACGGATGTCTCGGCCCTGGCCATGTACGAACGCCTGGTGGGCAGCCTGCCGTCGCTTTGGTAGGCCGTACCTGGGCGCCGGACGATTTGTTCCTGGCGACTAGGATGGTCATGTGGCTGGCCTGATCAAACGTGAAGATATCGACGAAGTACGCCAGCGCACGGATATCAAGGAAGTCGTGGACGGATACGTCACGCTCAAAGGCGCCGGGCTGGGCAGTTTCAAAGGCCTCTGCCCCTTCCACGATGAACGTTCACCCTCGTTTACCGTCCGCCCGCAGGTAGGCAGGTACCACTGCTTCGGATGCGGCGAGGACGGGGACGCCATCTCCTTCATCCAGAAGATGGACCACAGTTCCTTCCACGAAGCAGTGGAAAAGCTTGCCGCCAGGATCGGCTACGAACTGCGGTACGAGGACGGCGGCACGGGCCCCAGCCGCGAGGAAGTGGGCAAGCGCCAGCGCCTGCTTGACGCCCACAAGATCGCCGATGAGTTCTTCCGCGCCCAGTTGCTGACTCCCGCAGCCGCCGAGGGCCGCAACTTCCTTGACGGCCGCGGATTCGACCGCGCTGCTGCCGAGCACTTCGGAGTCGGCTACGCGCCACAGGGTTGGGACGCGCTGCTGAAGCACTTGCGCGGACGCGGGTTTACGGATGCTGAACTGAAGCTGACGGGCATGTTTTCAGAAGGCAATCGGGGAATTTACGACCGCTTCCGGGGACGGCTGATCTGGCCCATCCGCGACATCGCGGGCGACACCATCGGTTTTGGTGCCCGCAAGCTCTACGAGGACGATCAGGGCCCCAAATACCTGAACACCCCCGAAACCACGCTCTACAAGAAATCCCAGGTCCTCTACGGGATCGACCTCGCCAAGCGGAACATCGCCAAGGACCGCCAGTTGGTAGTGGTGGAGGGATATACGGACGTCATGGCCTGCCACCTCGCGGGAGTCACGACGGCGGTGGCCACCTGCGGTACTGCCTTCGGCACCGATCACATCAAGGTGGCACGGCGGCTGCTTTCCGATGACGGCAGTGGGGGAGAGGTCATCTTCACCTTCGACGGCGACGCTGCCGGCCAAAAGGCCGCCCTTCGCGCTTTCGAAGAGGACCAGCGCTTCACGGCGCAAACCTATGTGGCCGTAGAGCCCACCGGCGCCGATCCCTGCGACCTTCGCCAGCTCAAGGGCGATGCCGCCGTGCGTGAACTCATTGGCACGCGCAAGCCCCTTTTTGAATTCGCCATCCGTGCCACACTCCGGCGGCACAACCTGGACACGGTGGAAGGCCGGGTTGCAGCACTACGGGAGGCGGCCCCCGTGGTCGCGCAGATCAGGGATTCGGCAACCAGGCCCGAATACACGCGCAACCTTGCCGGTTGGCTGGGAATGCCCATCGAGGAAGTCAGCCGGTACGTCGGCGCAGCCGCCAAACGGGGGACCAACGGCAGCGGTCCTTCCGGCGCCGCAGATTCGACGCCGGCGGCGGCAGCACCGCCGTCGGGCATGCCGGTCTTCCAGCGTCCCAACCCCCGCGACCCCGTAGCGGGGATGGAGCGTCAAGCACTTGAGGTAGTGCTTCAGGACCCCGCAGTACTGGCGGGAGTGGCGTGGGACCGCTTTGTGGCCTCATACTTTGCCACACCGGCGTACTCGGCCATCCATGCGGCGATTCGGGCCACGGGACTCGGGCACGCGGCGGATCCTGTGTCCTGGGTGGAGCAGATCCGGCAGGAAGTACCCGAACCCCTCCGCAACCTGGTCTCCGAGCTGGCGGTGACGCCGCTGCCAGCAAGTACCCCCGAAGCGATGCAGCGTTACTGCCGTGACATTCTTGCCCGGCTTTTCGAATTGCAGATCACCCGCATCAAGGCTGACAAGATGGGGCAGCTCCAGCGGTTGGATGCCGCCTCGCAACCGGAGGAGTTCCAGAGGCTCAACCGGGAGCTCATGCAGCTCGAAATGGAGCGCCGGGCGCTGCGCTCGGACGGCTGAGAACCCCGATTTCGTTTTCCGGCAGGCCCCTGTTAAGCTAGTAACCGCTTCATTCCTCCGTAGCTCAATTGGCAGAGCATTCGACTGTTAATCGAAGGGTTACTGGTTCAAGTCCAGTCGGAGGAGCGCGCAAAATCCCCGTTCCGGTTCGCCGGAACGGGGATTTTTTTATACCCCCGAGGGGTATGCGCCGCCGATTTCGCATCCGGTAAAACCTTTGCTAAAGTCATAACCGCTTCATTCCTCCGTAGCTCAATTGGCAGAGCATTCGACTGTTAATCGAAGGGTTACTGGTTCAAGTCCAGTCGGAGGAGCAAAAGGACCCCGTACCGGCTTCGCTGCTGGTGCGGGGTCCGCTGTTTAAACGAAATCCATCTCCACCTGCAGGAAGCGCGCGGCCTCGGCCACGGCCGCCGTGAACGAGTCCTGTTCGGTGGGCGGAGTCCTGGGGTCCCGGGGATGCCACTCATGGGGCGCTGAATAGACCCTGGTGAAGCCACCGCCGGGAGGGGCGTAGAAGATCCCGAACCGTTGCACCGGCCACTCGGGCGAGGTTTCGGGAGCCACCAGCAAGGCGGCATCCGTTTCCGGGTTGTACCACTGGGCTATGGGCCGCCGGCGGTCGTCCGTGAAGAGTCCGCCTGCGTAGAGGGCGGCCGACGGCGGGCTGGTCACTGAACACAGGCGCTCCCACCACAGCGGCAGGATGCGGTCATCCTTGCGCTGCCACGGTGCCGGAAACGGGTTCAACTCTTGCCAATGTGGCACATCTCAACTTTATCGCCGGGGGCTGGCCGCGCAAAGGGGATCAGCTACCGGGACAGTCCCAGGCGGGGATACAGGACCTCGAAACCCTTGTCGAGGCCGGCGTTCAACGCCAGGCCTACGTGTCCGCCGTTGGGTACCTCGTAGTAGGTGACCGTCATTCCGGCCGACTTTGCCGCTGCTGATACCGCCTTGGCCGCAGCCACGTAAGTGGCGTCGTCCGAGCCGGCCGTGAACACCGCCGTGGTGTCAGGGAACTGCTTGCCCTTCATGATGTTGATGGGTTTTTCGGCATCGTAAGCTGCCTGGTTGCCACCAAAGATCTCGAAGAGGTTCCCTCCAGGGTCTTCCGCGCCGGGGAATTCCTCGCCTGAGATGTCCACCACGTTGCCCCACATGTCGGGGTACTTAACGGCGAAGGAGATGGCGCATTGGCCTCCATTGGAGTAGCCGGCGATGGTCCAGTGGTCCCTGTCCGGAAGGATGTTCAGGTTGGCCTTGGCCCAGTTCACCACGTCCTGGTTGATGTACTTCTCCACGTTGCCGTACTTGGCCGTGTCCAGGCACAGGGTGTCGTCCTGGTCCGGGCCGATCTGGTCGGCGACGATCGCGATGGGCGCCAGGCCGTTGTTCCTGGCTGCGAAGTCATCAAGGGCGGCGGAAACGTACTGGGGGTCCGGGAGGCCGGGCTGGCCCATCATGAGGACAAAAAGGGGCAGTCGGGGCGGATTCGCCGTCAGTGCCGCTGGCGGCAGGTAGATTCCTGCCGGGCGTGCATCGAACCCTGAAACCGTCGCGGGGATGACCTGGGTGCCCACCTTACCCTTGGCCGGCATGTTGGCAGGGGGTGTCCAGTTTTGCCACAGGGGTCCGTCAGGGACGGGAGCATCCGGGTTCGGCTTGTTCAGCTCGATGGCGTCCTCGGTGGAGATCCCGAAGGCCGAGCCCAGGGTGTTGTTCAGCCCGAACTCGGCATTAATGCCCAAAGCGGCCACTATGACGAACACAGGTACCGATATGCCGGCGATCACTTTCCGCCAGGGCCGGCTGCGCAGGAAACTGACCGCGGCCAAGCCCACGGCGGCGAAACAACTGATCGACCAGAACCACACCCGCGGCGTAAGTCCCACATGGAAGACATCCATCACGTCCTCCACGATCCACACAGTGAACCACCCCACCAGCCCTGCCACCACAATGGCGGTCACGGCCGTGAGCACCCAGCGGGATGAGGGCCGCAGGAACAGCAGCAGGAAAAACCCGGCACCGATGATCCCTGCGATGATGAGGACCACAGGGCTGGTGATCTCCAGTTTCAGGATGTCATTCATGGTTTGGCGGCAGCGTTGTGGTTCACGTTGGGATTGTGGTTCATGCGGCCGGCTCCCGGGCCACCATCTGCCGCAACAGGCCGGCACTTTGGGTGGGCGAGAGTCCGGGCAGGTAGGCAGAACCAACCGCCAGTCCGATCGACGGCAGCGCCAAGGGGTCCTGGTAGTACATGTACAAGGTCCGGTGCTCAGGTTGGAACCGTGATTTGAAGGCAGCCAAGGATTTGAAGCCGTACATCGGTTCCAAGGCGTTCCCCAACAGCGCCAGGACCCGGTCCAGGGCGCTGCGGTCACCTTCGACGTTCTCTGTCCCCGCGTTGGCCAGGGGAGAGCCGGAGAGGGAGATTTGCGGGACTTCTTCCTTGAAGTGGGTCACGGCCGAGGCAATGAGGAACTCCATGACGCCTTTGAAACCCGTAGTTCGCCGCCTCATGAAGTCCAGGGTCCAACCGGAGATCGTGCCGTCGCTGAAAACGGGAAGCCAGCTGGTGACACCGTGGACCAGGCCGTCGTCGTCCACCGCGACGCAGCAGAGGACTTCGGGATCCTTGAGTTCATTCAGGCCGCCCAAGGTGAAACCCATTTCCGGAAGCGCCTTGTCGGCCACCCATTCTTCGGAGATCTCTGCCAGTTGGGCCCTGATCCCCGGGGGCATCGCACCGTAGTGATACCAGAGGTCCTTGATGGACAACTTGTCCGCGCGGTTCAGTGCGGTGCGGACGTTCTGCCATTCCTTGCCTTTGAAAGTCATGGCCTGGACGTTGAGCAGTGTTTCTTCTGCGACCTCAAGTTTCCGGAAGCCCTGGGGGAGCAGCGGCCTGTCCAGCTCCGAACCGGCGGAGTAGAAGCAAGGAACCAGCCCAAGGGTGGAGCAGTGCGACACGAAGCCCAGCGCCGCCTCGTCATGGTGGCTGGCAACGCCGTAGGGACCGGCCACAGTCAGCGCCACACCGTTATGGACCTGGTAAGCGACGCCGGCCTTCCGGTCACGGGTGAACCAGTACTGGTTGTTGTCCCACAGCGCCATCCACGACAACGTGCCACCGCCAAGGTGCAGCAGCTCCCGTGTGTGTCCGAGGTCGGCGGCAGGGTCGGTGGCGATCATCCTGAAGCGGCGGAAGTTGTTCAGGACCAGCACCAGGATGACCAGCCAGATGACGTCCCCGCCCAGGCCGTACAGCACTGTGCTCAACAGCCCCTGCGGCAGGGCAACGACGAACGGAACAGGGAAGGGCACCAGGATGTGCGTCAACTGCCCGGCAAGGTCCCACAAGTTCGATTGGCCCGGGTTGCCCTCCAGGAACCAAAACGCCACGTAAAGGGCCACCGCTGTGGCTGCCAGGACCAGGACAGCCCGGCCGAGGGCACGGTATCCGGCGTCGCTCGACTCCACCCTGAACCTGTGCCTGTTGGCCAGGAGCAATGCCACGATGATGATCGGGGCCAGGAGCGCAGGGACGACGTACAGCAACAGGTAGCCGTAGTCGTCATCGCCCATGGTGACATCGGGATCACTAACGTACTGGACAATCGCCAGGACGGTCACCGCCGCCAGATACAGCTGGATGATCAAGGTGAGCCGATAGGCGAGGCGGCGACCGCGTCGCAGGCCTTCGGCGCAGACAAGGAGTAACAGGACAGGAATCAACGTCAGAATGGCCGCACCAAAGCTGCGGACACCCACGATGTTTTGCAGGGCCACGCAGTTTGCCTCGTTTTTGCAGGCCTCCTGTACCTCATCGACGTCCGGGCTGGCTTGGAGCATCACCTCTGAGACCACCGAAAGCGGACCAACTTCCCACGTGCCTGTGAGCTGCGTGAGCAGGGGCCCGAGGGCGAACACGCCCACCACCGTGCCCACCAGGAACCGCGTTTCACGAAGACTCGAGGAGTGGAAGGTCCCTCCGCTCCTGTGGAACACCACAGACTGGGCCGCCCAACCGGCAAGGATGCCAATGACCGCGCCCGCAAGCGCCTGCAAGGTCTGGGCCACGCCGACGAACAGTGCGAACATCAGCGCTGCGGCAAGCAGCCACGTCCGCAGGCGGCGCCGCCACAGCGAGTCGAGTGCCGCCGTCGAAAATCCCAGGGCAGCCGCGGCTCCGCCATAGGCGCCCACCGCGTACTCGCCGCCGAGGAAGCTGAGCCATTGGTCGCTGTTGTCGGTACCGAACTCGACCAACGCCACCAGCACCAGGGCGCTGAGGGCGGAGCCTGCCACGAAGGCGGCAAGGGCCAGCCACGGACCCACGACCCGTTCAGCGATGCCCACCCCAACCAGGATGGCCGCCGTGCAGGCCAGGTAGTCCAGGAGGGAGGAAGCGAAAAACGTCGATGTGAAGACGGACCACCACGGCCCCGGTTCCACAGCCAATCCGAGGCCCATTTGATCCAGCAGGGCCTCGGTGGGGCCGTTGGGAATACTTCCTGTAGCCACGCCCAAAAACCAGAGAACCACCACCAGGGCAAGTGTCAGAGGCAGACTCCGCACGGTTGCCAAACCGCGTATGGTGCCCCGAAATCCGACCGCCGCGCTCATGTGATGTCCCCTTCACCGGTTAGGCACCGGTTACACCGGCTGGCCACCATTCTGCCCTGCGGCCGGGCGTTAGGGGAGGGTTTGGAACGTTCGACGCCGGATGGTTGCCCGGGAAGGCCGGTTCAGTCGCGGTTCCAGGGCCCGGGGTTGACGCGGTACAGCACAGCGGCGCCGATGACGGCACCAATCAACGCGCCGAAAAGCGCGCTCCCTGCGGCACGGCCGATGAGCGCTCCGGCCACCGCCCCCAGCATTGCGCCGAGAAACAAGCCCCTGCCGTTGCGGTGCGCTTTCCTGGTCATGGTGACAGCCTACGGCCGGTAGCCCGGATGGATGGCACGCTAGTGGATTGACGGCACGGTCCGGGGCCGCACCACCAGCCAGAGCGCGGTCATGGACCCCGTGATGCAGACAGCCATCACGGCGCCCATCGGGACGGCGGAAGTAACGCCCAGCCAGCCCACAACCGGTGGAACGATGCCTGCCATCATGAACTGCGATGCCCCCAGGAGGGACGCAGCCGTGCCGGCCTGTGCCCCGTGGTTGGCAAGGGACAACACCTGGACACACGGGAACATGAAACCGGTGGCGCAAATATAGAACCACAGCGGAACCAGGGTGCCCCACAGCCCCACATGGAACAGGTCCAGCACAATGATCACCACCGACATGCAGAGCATGAACATCGTTGCTCCGGCCACGATCCATTGCGGGGCGACGCGCCGGATCAAGCGCGAACTGATCTGGACACCGGCCACGATGCCCAGTGAATTGATGCCGAACAGAATGCCGTATTCCTGGGGGGAGAAACCGTAGACCTTCTGGAAAAGGAAAGTCGAGGCGGAGAGGTAGGCGAAGAGGCCGCCGAAGTTGAGGCTTCCCACCAGCACCATCCCGACGAAGATCCGGTCAGTGAGTACCTTCTTGTACCGCTGCCCGACTGTCACTGTGGACTTGCCGCGCTGTTCGGCCGGGAGGGTTTCCCGAATGAAGAAAATGGAAGCGATGATGACCAGCAGGCCGTAGCCCGCCAGGAAGTAGAAGATGCCGGGCCAAGGGAACACAAGGAGCAACTGGGAGCCGATGACCGGTGCCAGGATGGGTGCGAGCCCATTGACCAAGGACATCCTGGAGAACATCCGGACCATGGAGTAGCCGTGGAAGAGGTCGCGCACCATTGCCATGGCCACTACGCCACCTCCGGCGGCTCCAATCCCCATGAGCACGCGGAAAACGGAGAGCATACCGATGTCCGTTGACAGGGCGGCACCCAGCGATGAGCCGATGTGCAGCGCTGTCGCAAGGATCAGGGGGAGCCGGCGGCCCACTTTGTCACTGAACGGACCCACCACCAGCTGGCCCACACCGAAGCCGACAGTTGTTCCCGTCAGGGTGAGCTGGATTGCTGCCTCGGAGACCTTGAAACTTGACTCCAAAGCCGGGAAAGCCGGGAGGTAGAGGTCGATGGTGAAAGGACCCAGCGCCGTCAAAGCGCCCAAGAGGAGGATGTAGACAAGTTTTTCGCGTCGGCTCAGAGAATCGCCCGGAGCAATGGGAGAGGTCACGATCATCCATCCTATGGCCCAGATCATATTTATTGCGGGTATGACGGGCGCGCCGCTGCGTGGCCCCGAAAGTTCAGCAGGAACCTGAATGATAGCTTTGAGGACAGGTGTCCGCGGCGATCGTTTCCGCTGCGTTCGCCCGACACGATGCCCAGAGGAAGCAGTTAGGCGGAACCCATGAGTGGACGTCACACCGGCCGGACCAGTCAAGGACCAGCCATACGTACTTTGCCGAAGACCCTCAAGCTCGTTGCACGCTTGGCACCACGGCAAATCAATGATGAGATCGCCCTTGCCAAGGTCGAACTCAAGCGCAAGGCAACGCAGGTAGGAGTCGCCGGCGCGTTTTTCGGCGTCGCCCTTGTTTTCCTTGCCTTGCTGGTGATCGCACTGGTGGTCGCAGCCATTCTGGGCCTGGCCACCATCATGCCCGGCTGGCTCGCAGCGCTGGTTGTGTCGGCGTTCTTCCTGGTGGTTGTGGCCATCGCGTCCCTGATAGGCATTGCCAAATTCAAGAAGGCCATGCCCTTGGTCCCCGAAGACACCATCCGGGGCATCAAGCACGATCTCGGGATTGCCAAGGAAGGCTCCGGGTTCGATGAGTCGATCCTGGATCCGAATTCGCCCGCGGCCAAGGCCGAGAAGGCCCGGAAGGAAGCCGCAGCTGAAAAGGCAAAGGCTGAAAAGGCCGCCAAGGAAGCTGCCAAGGAAGCCGATGCCGTCAAGGCGCCCACAGAAGCGGAGCTTCGCTCCCGCCTGAAGAAGCGTCGTGAGCACCTTACCGGGGTGCGCGATGAGCTGGGCGAACAACTGGACGTCAAGAAGCAGGGCCAGGCATTGCTGGACAGTGCCAACAGCAAGTTCCAGGAAGGCCGGGAATTCGCCGCCGCAAAGATTGCCGACCTCGGTGATTCCGTCCCCGAAAGCCTCACCGGGCGGATGGCTGCGCATTGGAAGGACCTCGCGGCGTTCGCCACCGCCGCAGTTGTCTTCGTGGTTGCACTGCGGAAGCTGCTGAAGAAGTAGCAGCTTTCTGCGGCGCCGGATACTGAAGACGAGGAAGGGGGACACATGAGGCTGATCGGTGCTGGTTCGCACCCCGACCGTCCACAGGTGGACCATGACCTCATCTTCACCGTTCCCAATATCCTGACCGTCCTTCGTTTCATGGGCGTGCCCTTGTTTGTCTGGCTGGTGCTTTCGGAACAGGAGTACGGTTTCGCGGTCCTGGTGCTGGTCATCATGGGAAGCACGGACTGGGTGGATGGCTACGTTGCCAGGCGTTTCAACCAGACCTCAAAGTTGGGCAGGATCCTGGATCCACTGGCCGACCGTGCCGCCCTGCTGGCCGTAGCGTTCACGCTGGTGATTGCCGGCGTCGTGCAGTGGTGGTACTTGGCCGCCTTGCTGGTTCCGGATGCGATCCTGGCGATCGCGTCGTTGGTCTATTTCCGCAGCCACCCGGATCTTCCGGTCAGCATCATCGGCAAGATCCGAACCGCGCTGCTGCTGGTGGGTACGCCACTGCTTGTCCTGTCCAAGCTGCCAATTCCCTTTACCGGGGTGTATTTCGTGGCGGCGTGGACGTTCCTCGGCCTGGGGCTGGTGGGACACTGGATCGCGGCATACAACTACTACTGGGCCATCCTGCGTAAAGGAAAAGAATTGAAAACCGACGACGGCGGACACGGCTGATGGTCTGGTTGGCGGTTTTCCTCGCGGTACTTGGCGCTTTCTTCCTCGCCATCGGAGCCCAGCGGCAGGGCAGCGCGGTGAAAGCCGATACGGGTGGCCTGGCCCTGAGCTCGAATGGATTCCTGCGCCTGCTGCGCAACCCCCGGTGGATGCTGGGATTGCTGTTCCTGGCTTTGGGAATGGTGATGAACGCCATTGCCTTGGTGTCCGCGCCCCTGACCGTTGTGCAGCCAATCGGGGCCATCGCATTGGTCATCACCACCGTGGTCAACGCCAAGGACCAGGGACTGAGCATCAACCGGGCAACCGTGGTGGCCATCAGTGCCTGCGTTACAGGTTCGGCGCTGTTTGTGCTGCTGGCCGTCTTCGTGACCCAGGAAAACCACCACGTCAGCGCTGACGATGAACTGACGATCGTCCTTCTCCTGGCCCTGGCGGTCGGTATTTTCGGGACGCTGGCCGTCTTGTTCAAACACCGTATGAGCGCCTTCATCTACATCCTTGGCGCCGGTGTCCTGTTTGGCTTTGTCGCCGTGCTCACACGGATCATCGGCAAGCATTTGCTGGATCCCAATGGCCTGTTCCTGCTCAACGTGCAGTGGTACACGCTGATCGCCATCGCGGCGGCCGGCGGCCTGGGGTCATGGTTCGTGCAGAGCGCCTACTCGGGCGGCCCTCCGGACCTGGTCATCGCCGGACTGACCGTGATTGACCCCATGGTGGGCATCGCGATCGGCATCATTATTCTTGGTGAGCTTCGTCCCGATGTCCACGCCGTCATGGCAATCGCCATGGCTGCGGCCGCTTCCCTTGCTATCGTGGGTGTTATTGCCCTGAGCCGGCACCATCCGGAAGTCACCAAGCGCAAGAAGGACGCGAAGGCGGCTGCCAGCCGGAAGGCCCAGGGCTGAGCTTTACCTTGCGCCACCGCTTTTGCGGTCGGCAAACCGGCGACACCGCAGCGTTGCCACAAGCAACGCTGTCCGCACCGTGACCATCAGGAGTTCTCCACGTGACCATTCCCGACACCAACAAGCCCCTCACCATCCTGATTGCAGCGGACACCTACCCGCCGCACGTCAACGGCGCTGCCCAATTCGGCTACCGCCTGGCCAAGGGGATGACGGCGCGCGGACACAACGTCCACGTGTTGGCCTGCCGTCCGGACTCGGGCAAGAGCTACACGGAATTCCGCGACGAAGCCACCGTCCACCGCCTGCGTTCCCACGGCGTCTTCACCCACGAATACTTCCGCATTTGCTTCCCGTGGGAAATTAAGAAGGAAATCAGCCTGCTGTTCGACAAAGTGCAGCCTGACGTAGTGCATATCCAAAGCCACTACATGATTGGCGAGCACGTCCTGTACGAGGCCGTGAAGCGCGGCATCAGGATCATTGCCACCAACCACTTCATGCCGGAGAACCTGAACCCG
The DNA here is from genome assembly GCF_029952445.1 of Paenarthrobacter nitroguajacolicus. Lineage (GTDB taxonomy): Bacteria > Actinomycetota > Actinomycetes > Actinomycetales > Micrococcaceae > Arthrobacter > Arthrobacter nitroguajacolicus_B. The sequence goes on from NZ_JAQPPK010000036.1 coordinate 17,497, forward strand.
TTCCTTCCGTTCCCGCAGTGGTTCAAGGACATCGTGGGGCGCATCTCCTGGAAGGACATGGGCAAGGTCATGGGCCAGGCGGACGTTGTCACAACGCCCACGCCGCTGGCCGCCAAGGCGATGCACCAGCACGCTTTCCTGCGCAAAGTCCTTCCTTTGTCCAACGGAATCGACTCCTCGGCCTATGAGCTCCACCCCGGCGAAGTGATTGAGCCGCACAGCAACCCGACGGTCCTTTTTGCAGGGCGCTTGGCCGAAGAGAAGCACATCAACGTGCTGATCGACGCCGTGGCAAAAACATCCCGGGACTTGAACGTGCATTTGGAAATTGTTGGCGGCGGAGAAGTGCGCCCAGCGCTGGAAGCCCAGGTTGCCAGGCTTGGACTGGGGGACCGGGTCAGGTTCCTGGGGCTCGCAAGCGACGAAGAGCTGCGTGAGGCCTACATCAAGGCCGATATTTTCTGCATGCCCGGCACGGCTGAACTCCAGTCCCTGGTGACATTGGAAGCCATGTCCGCCTCCACCCCCGTTCTGCTGGCCGATGCCATGGCCTTGCCGCACCTTGTCCGTGAAGGGGAAAACGGGTACCTCTTCACGCCCAACGACAGCACCGAGCTCGCAGCGAAGATCACCAAGCTGGTGCAGCTGCCCAAGCACGAGCTCGAAGCCATGGGGAAGATGAGCCGGGAAATGGTGGAGCCGCACAGCATCAACGGCACGCTCCAGACCTTTGAGGACCTCTACCGCGGTGCCTCCTACGAGGACATGGTGGTGTGACCGCAGCACTCCTTTTTAGCTATTAGTATTGCTAGAGTGCTTTGCCCCGAACGGCTGTTTCACGATGGTTTGTTCAGGGCATCACGGGGCTATAGCTCAGCTGGTTAGAGCGCGGGACTCATAATCCTAAGGTCCTCGGTTCAAGTCCGAGTAGCCCTACACAACCAGGATCCCCCTTGCCGACGCAATGTTGGCAGGGGGGATTTTTGCGTTGCGGGAGGTTCGTTGATGAGGTATGTTACTGATCAGTAACTTACTACTCGCCGGTAACTTGGCTGCCCGCTGACTCCAGGGTCGCTGCGCAGTCCTTCCGGGACCTTGATGTGGTCGCAGGCGACCACCCTTGAAGGAGCGAATATGTCCAACACTGCTTTCGACGCCAGCAACCTTCCCTACGCCGACGGCGACTTCTATGCCTTTGAGCAGCTGCTGACAGGCAAAGAGCAGGACCGGCTGGCGGAGGTTCGGGAGTTCCTTGCCCGCGAGGTCACGCCGATCGCGGTGGACTGCTGGAACCGCGGCGAATTCCCCATGGACCTTATTCCCAAGCTTGGCGAGCTGGACCTTGTCAGCCCGGTGCGGCGCCAGGGCTACTCCAACCTCTTCGCAGGCATGCTCCATGCTGAGGTAACCCGTGCTGATGCATCCATCGCCACTTTCATGGGTGTCCACGACGGGCTCTTCACGGGCTCCATTGAAGCCCTCGCATCCCAGGAGCAGAAGGATGCGTGGCTCCCTGACATCTACTCCCTGAAGAAGATCGGCGCCTTTGGACTGACCGAACCCCTGGGTGGTTCGGATGTGGCCGGCGGAACCCGCACCACTGCCCGGCGCGATGGCGACACCTGGATCCTCAATGGCGCCAAGCGTTGGATCGGCAACGCCACCTTCTCGGACTGGGTAGTGATCTATGCCAAGGATGTTGCCGACAATCAGGTGAAGGCCTTCCTCGTGGACACCACTTTGCCGGGCTACTCGGCCAGCAAGATCGAGAACAAGATCTCCCTCCGCACCGTGCAGAACGCGGACATCACCCTGGACAACGTAGTGGTGCCCGACTTCTTCAAGTTGGCCAACGGCAACAGCTTCCGGGATACCAACAAGGTCCTTAAGGTCACTCGCCTGGCCGTCGCGTGGCAAGCAGTCGGCCTTCAGATGGCCGCTTTCGATGTAGCACGCAGCTACGCCGTTGAGCGCCAGCAGTTCGGCCGTCCCTTGGCCGCATTCCAGCTTGTGCAGAACCAGTTGGTCCAGATCCTGGGCAATACAGTTGCTTCGATGGGCATGATGGTGCGGTTGGCCCAGCTCGAGGACGCCGGCGTTGCCAAGGACGAGCAGTCGGCCCTGGCGAAGGCTTTCACTACGGCCCGCATGCGCGAGAGCGTTGCCCTGGGGCGAAGCATCCTTGGTGGAAACGGCATCGTGACCGACTACGGCATGGCCAAGATCTTCTCCGATGCAGAGGCCATCTACTCCTACGAGGGCACTCATGAGATCAACACGTTGGTGACCGGGCGGGCCATCACGGGCGTTTCCGCCATCGTCTAGAAACGCGGTCATCTAGAAACACGATCGTCCAGGCGCACGATCATTCCAACGGCAGCAGGACAGAGGGCCGCAAGTCGGCCACGAAACCGAGTGGATTGACGTACTCATCGCCGCGCCGCACGCCCCAGTGCAGGCACATTGTGCCCCCGCAGTGGCCCGGCTGCAGCGTTCCGATGGTTTGGCCTTTGACCACCCGGTCACCTTGCTTGAGATCGCTGGCGACGGGTTCGAAACTGCTCTTGAGTCCGTCGCCGTGATCGATGGTCAGGACAGGGCGGTCAACCACGACGCCGGCAAAGGTCACCACGCCGTCGGACGGTGCGGTGACCCTTCCGGCGTCGGGCGTTGGGCCCAGGTCCACGCCACGATGCCCACTGAGCCATGGCTTATCCGGAGGGTCGAACGTCCGCAGGACGCCCGGTTTGGGCGAGAGGGGCCAGCTCCACCGTCCCTGGGGAGCAGGCGCCGTGAGGCCTGGTCCGGACAGGAGGTTGAGGGCAATGACCAAGGATGTTGCCAGCTTCAGGAAGGACATGGACCAAGCCAACCTTTCCTGGTGGTTCCGGGGCTACTGCGGGAAGTCCGTATGTGGAAAACCGGGGGTGATGGGCGGTCTGTGGGCCGGGATCGCTGTAGTACACTTGGTGGAGCAGTTTGCTGTGCCCTCAAGCTTGTTCAGGAACGTGTCTCATTCAGATATGTGGGGGTCCCAGGCTGACTACGCGTATCCAGCCCTCCTCCAGCGAAGCCCATGGCTTCAGGCTGTGGAGGATTGTGCCTCTTGCGGTCCGGCGGAGCCCTTGGTTCCCTCCGGATGAGAAGCGCAATGGATGCCAGGAGCCGCGCCCGTCCGGGCAAAGGCTAAACAACCGTCAACTATTGGCAGGGTAAGAGCAGCCCCATGGGCTCTCTCATGAATGACCTGCCGGAAGGAGCGTCGGCATGCCCGTCGTAACCATGCGCCAGCTGCTTGACAGCGGCGTCCACTTTGGACACCAGACCCGTCGTTGGAACCCGAAGATGAAGCGCTTCATCTTCACGGAGCGCAACGGCATCTACATCATTGACCTCCAGCAGTCGCTGTCCTACATCGACCGCGCCTACGAGTTCGTCAAGGCTACTGTCGCCCACGGCGGCACCGTCCTGTTCGTCGGCACCAAGAAGCAGGCTCAGGAAGCAATTGCCGAGCAGGCTACCCGTGTTGGCCAGCCGTACGTCAACCAGCGTTGGTTGGGCGGTATGCTCACCAACTTCCAGACCGTCGCCAAGCGTATCCAGCGCATGAAGGAACTCGAAGAGATCAACTTCGACGACGTCGCCGGCTCCGCTTACACCAAGAAGGAGCTCCTGCTCCTCAAGCGCGAACTCACCAAGCTCGAGTCCAACCTCGGCGGTATCCGCAACCTGACCAAGGCTCCCTCGGTCCTGTGGGTTGTTGACACCAAGAAGGAACACCTTGCTGTTGACGAAGCCAAGAAGCTGAACATCCCGGTTGTTGCCATCCTGGACACCAACTGCGATCCCGACGAAGTTGACTTCCCGATCCCGGGTAACGACGACGCCATCCGCTCCGTCAACCTGCTCACCCGCGTTGTTGCCGACGCCGTAGCTGAGGGCCTCATCGCCCGCAACCAGCGCGCAACGGGCACCACCGAAGCTCCGGAAGAGCCGCTGGCCGAGTGGGAGCGCGAGCTCCTCGAAGGCAGCAAGGCCGAAGAAGCAGCAGCAGCTGAGGCTCCGGCCGCAGAAGCTCCGGCAGCTGAGGCTCCCGTTGCAACCGAAGCTGCAGCAGGCGAAGCCGAAGCCAAGTAAATCTGGACCTTTCCCGGTACCGGTAACGGCGTCGGGGACAACTGACAGGATGGCGGCTCACTTGGTGGGCTGCCGTCCTTCAGTTACGTAAACACATAAATTTCTAGACAGAGGGGTTCACATGGCGAACTACACTGCTGCTGACATCAAGGCCCTGCGCGAGCGCACCGGCGCCGGCATGATGGACGTCAAGAAGGCTCTTGACGAAGCCAACGGTGACGCTGAGAAGGCCATCGAGATCATCCGCATCAAGGGCCTGAAGGGTGCTACCAAGCGCGAAGGCCGTTCCACCGCTGAAGGCCTGGTTGCTGCCAAGGTCAACGGTGGCGTTGGCGTAATGATCGAGGTCAACTGCGAGACTGACTTCGTGGCCAAGGCCGACAAGTTCATCCAGCTGGCTGACAAGGTCCTCAACGTTGCAGTCGAGTCCGGCGCTGCCGACCTCGAGACCCTGCTGGCCACCGAGGTCGACGGCAAGCCGTTGTCCGAGGTTGTCGTCGAAGAGGGCGCTGTCCTCGGCGAAAAGGTTGTCGTCCGTCGCATCTCCCGCGTTGAGGGCACCACGGTTGACGCTTACCTGCACAAGACGTCCAAGGACCTCCCGGCCCAGGTTGGCGTTCTGTTCGCTGTTGACGGTGAAGGCGAAGCCGCTGCAACCGCCGCACACGACATCGCTGTCCACGTTGCAGCCATGGCTCCGAACTACCTGACCCGCGACGACGTCCCGGCCGAGCTGGTCGAGTCCGAGCGCCGCATCGCCGAAGAGACCGCCAAGGCTGAAGGCAAGCCCGAAGCTGCTCTTTCGAAGATCGTGGAAGGCCGCGTGACCGGCTTCTACAAGGGTGAAGTTCTGGTTGACCAGGCATTCGCCAAGGATTCCAAGAAGACTGTTGCACAGGTCCTCGAAGAAGCCGGCGTCAAGGCAACTGCAGTAACCCGTTTCCGCGTCGGAAACTAGTAATTCGTGAAAAGGGGTGGTCACTTCGGTGGCCGCCCCTTTTTCATGCACGCGTCCGGATAGTACCTGCGCGGACCCACAGCACGATAATCTAGCCAGAGTCCACCAACGGGAAGGCACCATGGAAACCGTCAACACTGCAATCCAGCCCGAGAAGACCCGCCGACGTGTACTTCTGAAACTTTCCGGCGAGGTCATCGGCGGAGGCAAGCTCGGCGTCGATCCAGAGACCGTCCGGGCCATCGCCAAGCAGATCGCGGCAGGCGTCGCAGATGTGGAAGTAGCGATCGTTGTTGGCGGAGGCAACTTCTTCCGCGGCGCTGAACTGTCCCAGAGCGGCATGGACCGCTCCCGCGCCGACTACATGGGCATGCTGGGCACTGTGATGAACTGCCTCGCGCTCCAGGACTTCCTGGAACAGGCCGGCGTGGAAACGCGGGTCCAGAGTGCCATCACCATGGGCCAGGTAGCCGAGGCCTACATTCCCCGCCGCGCAATCCGCCACATGGAAAAGGGCCGCGTGGTCATTTTCGGTGCGGGTGCCGGCCTGCCCTACTTCTCCACCGACACTGTGGCAGCCCAGCGTGCCCTGGAAGTCCACGCCGACGTAGTCCTCATGGCCAAGAGTGGTGTGGACGGCGTCTACACGGCGGACCCCAAGAAGGATCCCACCGCTGAGAAGCTCGATGTCCTCAGCTACGACGACGCCCTCCGGCGTGACATCCGCGTCATGGACCAGACAGCCATGACCATGTGCAAGGACAACAACCTCTCCATGGTGGTGTTCGGCATGGAAGGCGAAGGCAATGTCACCCGGGCGATCCTTGGCGAAACGCTGGGAACCCTTGTAACTCCCTAGCAAGGGCTAGGATATTTCCAGAACCATCCGCCCCTGGTGGCGGATCTTTACTGTGCATTTCTTTACCGTGCATTGCCGCCTGCAGTTGGGCAGCAACTATTTCTGAGGAGAAACCCGTGATCGAAGAGACCTTACTCGAAGCCGGCGAGAAGATGGACAAAGCCGTCGAAGTAGCCAAGGACGATTTCGCCACGATCCGTACGGGCCGGGCCAACCCCGGTCTCTACAACAAGGTCATCGTCGAGTACTACGGCACGCCAACGCCGCTCCAGCAGCTGGCGTCCTTCGGTGTCCCCGATGCCCGCACCATCCTGATCACGCCTTACGACAAGACCGCGCTGCGTGACATCGAAAAGGCCCTAAGCGACTCCGAGGTTGGAGCGAACCCCTCCAACGACGGCAACGTCATTCGCGTCACCATCCCGGAGCTCACCAAAGAGCGCCGCAAGGAATACGTGAAGATCGTCAAGGGCAAGGGGGAGGACGCCAAGGTCTCCATCCGCAGCATCCGCCGCAAGGCAAAGGACACCCTGGACAAGCTCGTCAAGGACGGCGAAGCCGGTGAAGACGAGGGTTCACGCGCTGAGAAGGAGCTCGACGCCCTGACCAAGCAGCACGTCGACAGCATCGACGAGCTGCTCAAGCGCAAGGAAGCCGAGCTGCTCGAGGTCTGATGAGCCAGGCTGAGCCGGCGCCCGCTGAACGGGTCCCGACACGCGATACCCCCAAGCGCACCCGGCGCGTGCGGGCGAATCCCACGCCCAAGGCCGGACGTAACCTCCCGGCGGCGATCGGCGTCGGCCTTGCCATGCTGCTGGCCGTCTTGGGAGGGCTGCTGTTCCTCCCGCTGGGATTCGTCCTGCTCACCACGGCCTTCGCGGTCCTGGGTGTGTGGGAGGTTTTCCGGGCCCTTGAAGCCCAGGGCACCAGGATGCCGATTGTCCCAGTGATGGTCGGCAGCCTGGTAATGCCGGTTTCGGCCTACTTCGGCGGTCTTGAAGGCTTGCTGTTCACCATGACAGCCAGCTCCGTGGCGGTGCTGCTCTGGCGCTCCATCGAAAGTGCAGCGGGAGCACCGCGCAGTGTCTTCGCAGGGGTTTTTACCTTGGCGTGGATTCCGTTCCTGATCAGCTTCGCTGCGTTGCCACTCCATGCCACCGGTGGCGCAACGCCCGTGGGCTTCTGGCCGCACGGAATCCCCGACGGCGCGTGGCAGATCGCTTCGATGCTGCTGCTGGTGGTGTCCAATGACACTTTCGGCTACATCGTGGGTGCCTCGTTCGGCAAGCACCCGATGGCGCCCAAGATCAGTCCCAAGAAGTCCTGGGAGGGCTTCGCGGGATCGGTCGGCGGGGCCATGGTGATTGGTGTCCTGGCCTGCATCTTCCTGCTGGACAGGCCTTGGTGGATTGGTTTGATCCTGGCTGTCGGAATGGTTGCGGCGGCAACGGCGGGAGATCTTGCCGAGTCCATGGTCAAGAGGGAACTTGGCGTCAAGGACATGAGCAGTATCCTGCCCGGCCACGGGGGCGTGATGGATCGCCTGGACTCCATCGTGTTCGCGGCCCCTGTGGCCTATGTTTTGTTCGCGCTGCTGAGCGGCGTTTGACAACCAATGAAGGAAAAATAGTGGCCTTGGATATTCGACGCCAGATCCCCGCGACGTTCGACCGCGTGGAACGCAGCAAATACGGCTATAACGCCAAGCAAGTTGACGAGTTCCTCCAGCGGGCGAGGACATCATTCGAGAACCCTGTTGGTGCCGCTGACCAGGTGGCCAGCGTTGATGTCCGAGAGGTGGCCTTCGACCCCGTCAAGGGCGGTTATGACGCCCACAGCGTCGATGCGGCGCTGGACCGCCTGGAGGACGCCTTCGCCCGCCGCGAGCGGGATGACCTGATCAGCCAGCAGGGCGAAGAAGCCTGGCTGCGCCAGATCGGTAAGTTGTCGGGGATTCTCCGTGGCAGGCTGCACAGGCCCGACGGCGAACGGTTCCGCCGCCCTTCGCGCAAGCGCGCGCGCAGTTACAACGTCCAGGATGTCGATGCCCTGTGCGTCGAGCTGATCGGTTACCTGGAGAACGACCAGCCGCTGAGCGTGGACACCGTTCGACGTGCCGTGTTCCGGGCGGCGAAGGGTGAAGAGGGATACGAAGAAGCCCAAGTGGACGCTTTCCTGGCCCGGGTCGTTGAGCTCATGGCGGCCATCGACTAAAGGGGCGGGGCCATCAAGCCTGCGGGGGAGTGGGCGAGATCGGCGGGTTCTTGTTCCACACGTCCAGGTAGCGTCGATGCCCACGGACCAACGACGTTCCAAAAAAGCCAAGTGCGGCAAGGACGGCAACAGGAACGGCCGCCAGGGCGGGTAACCCGGCGGTCAACAGCGCTGAGCCGAGAAGCAAGGCGATAAGTGCCGAGTTCACGAAACCCATGAACACCATGCTGCTGCCGGCAACCTGGCTGAAATCGGTCCGCCTGCCCAGGAAGTAGTACGTCTGCTTGGCTCCTGTTTCGTCGTCGTGGTGCCCTGCCATGAGGTAGCGGGCGATACCCGGATCCAGGTCAATGTAGGCAGCACGCAGCTGGTTCATGGCCAGGACATACATCATGTCCTCCATACCAACGCTCATCACCCTGATATGCGTCAGCAGGCCCACCACCAGGTCAATGCACAGAATGGTCAGTGCGAAGGCCCTGAAGGCATCCGAAAATTGAGTGGCATTACCCACCAGCGCCACACTCAGCAGGCTGGCCGAGGTAAAAGTCAGGAACATGCTGATGCGGGTGAGGACTTCCCCCTGCGTGGTGCTTCGCGAGGCGAGCAGGCTCCAGTGCTCGGTGGCCAGCAATTGCGCACGGACGCTCGCTGAGGGCTCTGCCGGGCTGGCCGTGGGCGGCTCCGGGCTAGCCGCTTTGGGTTCCTCGGACATGGCGACATTGTCCTCCCAGGCCGCGTCGCGGACAACAGGTTGCTACCGTTCGGTGGCTACCGGCCGCTCGGGCACATGCAGCCGGGACATCACGCGGTTCACTGAAGACGGCACGCGGTTCTTGGTCAGGAGGGATGCGGCCACCGTTACAGTGAACGCCGCCGGAACGCTCCAGGCTGCAGGTTGGGCCAGCCAGGCGGGCGCGTTCGCGGCACCCAGGAGGGCACCCATCACCATGGCGCCGCCACATAGCAGCGCGCCCGTGACCATTCCCGCGATGGCTCCGACATCCGTCAGCCCCCGCCACCAGATACCCAGCAGCAGCACGGGGCAGATGGTTGACGCGGTGAAGGCGAACACCAGGCCAACACTCCCTGCCAAAGCCAGGGTGTCCGTCATGAAAGCAAAACCCAAAGGCACGACGGCGGCCATCACCGCTGCGAGGCGGAACCCCCTGACGCTTCCGCCGAACAGGTCCTGGCTGATGACGCCGGACAAGGACACCACCAACCCCGACGTGGTGGACAGGAACGCGGCAAAGGCGCCGGCTACCACCAGGGCTGACAACAGGTCACCTGCCATTCCGCCGATCAACTTGCCGGGGAGAAGCAGGACCAGGGCGTCGGCCTGTCCGGTGAGGGCGAGCCCGGGCGCGAACATCCGTCCCAGGGCCCCGGACACAGTGGGAAAGAGATAGAAGACCGAGAGCAGCCCCAGCACGATCAACGTGGTTCGGCGGGCAGATTGGCCATCCGGGTTGGTATAGAACCGAACCAGCACATGCGGCAGGCCAAGGGTTCCGAACAGCAAGGCCACCAGGAGCGAAATATGTTGATACGCACCCGCTGCCGCCTGCCCGGTGGGATTGATCGGCAGGGTAGCCTGCGGTGGCGTGCCGTTCGCTGAAAGCACCAGCAGGATGAACACCACCGGCACTGCCAGGGCCGTCAGTTTCAGCCAATATTGGAAGGCCTGGACAAAGGTGATGGACCGCATGCCACCTGCCACCACCGTGAGGCACACAACCGCCACGACCGCCGTCGAACCTACCCACGACGGCAAGCCGGTGGTGATCCGGATGGTGAGCGCAGCGCCATGCAATTGGGGGACGATGTACAGCCAGCCCACGGCCACCACCACCAGGCTGGTGACGCGACGCACCACCGCGGAGTCCAGCCGCGCTTCGGTGAAGTCAGGGATGGTGTAGGCGCCGGAGCGGCGCAAGGGCGCAGCCACGAACAACAACAGCATCAGGTAGCCGGCTGTGTACCCCACAGGGAACCAGAGGGCGTCGGTGCCGGAGAGCAGGATAAGTCCGGCCACACCGAGGAAGCTTGCCGCGGAGAGATATTCACCTCCAATGGCGGATGCATTCCACCACGGTGGGACGGTCCGTGAGGCCACATAGAAGTCGCTGGTGGTCCTTGAGACCCGCAACCCGTAGAAGCCGATGACCGCCGTCGCAAGTGAAACGGCAAGGAACGCGAACAGGCCGACGGCCGGGTTCACTTGTCCTCCACCAGATCCTGGTATCGGGCCTCATTCCGCGCCGCTGCCCGGTTGTAAAGCCAGGCGCTCAAGCCGATGACCGGGTAGATCCCCACACCCAAAGTCAGCCAATCCAGGGGAATGCCGAACACCCGGGTCCCTGCCACTCCGGGTCCGTACACGAGGATCGTTGCAAACACGGCCAGGATGATGAGGAATCCGCAGGCCACCACCAACGCGAGCCGCAATTGGGAGCGGATGAGGGAGCGTACAAAAATCCGGCCGGCGTCCGAGTCCTCGGCTGCCTCCTGGGTGTGCAGCACCCGGGAGGAAGTGGGCGCCGCAGACTGGCGTGGTGCTGTAACGCGGACGCGGGTCATGCCTGTGGCCGGATGCGGGTGGATTGCAGTTTGTCCCTGACGGAGGGCAGATGCCGCCTGCTGATCGGTAACTCCGCACCTGAAACTGCCACGCTCGGAGCCGTAGTGGAGAGCTTCAGGTGCTGCACGTGGTTCAGAGCGATCAAGTATGAACGATGGATCCGGATGAATCCCGCCTCCGCCCACTTTTGTTCAAGGTCGGTAAGGGAAACCCGGATGAGGTAACTGGCTTCGGCCGTGTGCAACCGTGCGTAGTCGCCTTGTGCCTGGACGTAGGTGACATCGTCCCGGCGGATCATCCGGGTGGTGCTGCCCAGGTCAACGGTGATCATTTCCGGCGCGGGAGTGCCGTCCTTGATGAGTTCACGGATCCGGTCCACCGAACGCGCCAGCCGCTCCGCCCGGAGCGGCTTGAGCAGATAGTCGACGGCGGCGAGGTCGAAGGCTTCCAAGGCGCAGTCCTCGTCCGCAGTGACAAAAACGACGGCGGGCGGGCTGCTGCTGCGGGAAATGGCGCGGGCGATGTCCAAACCCGAAAGGGCGGGCATGTGGATGTCCAGGAAGACGGCGTCCACGGACTCGGTTTCCAGCTTGCGCAGGGCCTCCGTTCCGGAGGCCGCACGATGGATGGCGCCAATCCGCGCGTCACGTCCGAGGAGAAAGGCGAGTTCTTCCACCGCGGGCAGTTCGTCATCAGCGACGAGCACGTTGATCATGATTAAAGACTAACCGCCACCTCAGGTGTCGTGTCCGGGCTGGGATTTGGGAACCCGCATGGTGATCAGGGTGCCTTCGCCTGGAGCGGTGTCGATCACCAGGCCGTGCTCATCTCCGTAGACCTGCCGCAGGCGGGCATCAACGTTACGCAGGCCCACATGGTCGCCGTCGGTATGCCCGGCGAGGACCGACCGCAGGTGCTCCGGATCAATGCCCACGCCGTCGTCCTCTATGGTGACTTCAGCGAACGCCCCGGAATCGTTGGCGCAAATGGTGATATGTCCCGGACCTTCCTTCGCCTCCAGACCGTGACGGACCGCGTTCTCCACCAAGGGTTGGAGGCTGAGGAACGGGATGACGGTGCTCAGGACTTCAGGCGCAATCCGCAGGCTGACCTGGACGCGTTCGCCAAAACGTGCCCGCTCCAGCAGGAGATAACGGTCGATGCACCGCAGCTCCTCCGCCACGGTGGTGAAGTCGCCGTGCCGGCGGAAGGAGTACCTGGTGAAGTCAGCGAACTCCACCACGAGCTCCCTGGCCCTGGCCGGATCGGTGTTGATGAAGGAAGCGATGGCGTTCAGTGAGTTGTAGATGAAGTGCGGGCTGATCTGGGCCCGCAAAGCCCGGACTTCGGCTTCCATCAGCAGGGTCCGTGAGGCTTCCAGTTCCGCCAGTTCCAGTTGTGCTGCGATCCAATCCGCCACCTCGCTGGTAGCCCGCACCAGTCCGGCTCCGGCGGCAGGTGCCAAGGCGGCAACCGAACCAACCACCCTCGACCCGGCCCTGATCGGGGCTATGACAGCACTGAATTCGTGCCCGGCCTTGTTGGTGGAGCCACCTACGTGGGGCACCACGGCTGTTCGCCCGGTGGCCAGGACTTCGGCAGCGAGTCCCATCAGCGAGGGGCGGAGTTCCTCTGCCGCACCATCCCAGGCAAGCACCGAGTTGGTGTCGGTCATGGCGAAAGCATCGCAGCCGAGCAGCACGCGCAACTGCCTGCTGGCTTTGGCTGCCCCGGCCGGCTGTAGGCCTCCGCGGAGGTGCTGGCCGGCCCGCGATGCTGCATGGAGTGTGTTGTAGGTGGCGCGTTCGGCGTCGGTGCCAAGATCACGAAAGGAGCGGATCACCTTGAGTCCAACGCCAACGACGACGGCGACCGCCAACACGATCACGGCGATGGCGGCGGCGGTGAAAAGCGGGGAGTCGGGCATACGGCCAGCGTAGCCAATGCACGGGATGTAAGCGGCGTCGGCTTCTGCTTCTTTCTGTTCCACCGCAGGTCTGTTCCACCGTCGGCTTCGGTTTCCACCGTTTGGCGCAGTGGTGCAGCCGTTGGGCGATGGCCTGTGGTGAACCTCTGGAAGGGAGGTCGGAGAGCATTCGATAGTGATTGCAGTCACATCAGCCGCGCGTGGGAGCTGACGTGGACTCATCACAACCAGGAGGAACCATGGGTAATGAGGCCCAACCCCAGGACGCAACGGCGTCCGTGGACTTCCAGGAAGTCCAGCAGACGGAACGGTTCAGGACGCTGCGCAAGCGGCATCGCAGCTTTGTCTTTCCCATGGCAGTGATCTTTCTGCTCTGGTATTTCGCGTACGTTCTTCTGGCCGACTACGCCGTCGCCTTCATGTCCACCAAGGTCTGGGGCAACATCAACATCGGCCTGATCCTGGGCCTGCTCCAGTTCGTCACCACTTTCGGTATCACGGCCTGGTACGTGAGCTACTCCAACAGGAAGCTGGATCCCATCGCGGCCGAAATCCGCAACGAGATCGAAGGCCACGAATTCGACAAGGGCGGCAACGTGATCCGCGGAGGAGCCAAATGAACGCCATCATGGTCCCGGCAGTCGAAGTTGCTGCCCTGAAAGACACCACGCTGCTGAACATGGGCATCTTCGCACTTTTCGTCGCAGTCACCATGGTGATCGTGTTCCGGGCCAGCCGGAACAACAAGACAGCCGCGGACTACTACGCGGCCGGCCGATCCTTTACCGGATCCCAGAACGGCACTGCCATCGCAGGCGACTACCTTTCGGCGGCGTCGTTCCTGGGCATCACCGGTGCCATTGCCATCAACGGCTATGACGGTTTCCTGTACTCGATCGGCTTCCTGGTTGCCTGGCTGGTAGCACTGCTGCTGGTGGCCGAACTGCTTCGCAACACCGGCAAGTTCACCATGGCCGATGTCCTGTCCTTCCGGTTGCGGCAACGTCCCGTGCGGATAGCGGCGGCACTTTCCACCCTCGCCGTCTGCTTCTTCTACCTCCTCGCCCAGATGGCCGGCGCAGGCAGCCTGATCTCGCTCCTGTTGGGCATCAGCGACTGGGGAGGACAAGCCCTGGTGATCATCGTCGTCGGCGCTTTGATGATCATGTACGTGCTCATCGGTGGCATGAAAGGCACCACCTGGGTACAGATCATCAAAGCCATCCTGCTGATCGCAGGCGCCGCGGTCATGACGGCCATGGTGCTGGCGATCTACGGTTTCAATCTGTCCAACCTGCTGGGATCCGCAGCGGAGGCCGCCAACAACCCGAACGTCCTCAACCCGGGCCTGCAGTACGGCAAGACCGAAACATCCAAGCTCGACTTCATGTCACTGGGCCTTGCCCTGGTCCTGGGGACTGCGGCCCTGCCCCACGTCCTCATGCGCTTCTACACTGTCCCCACGGCCAAGGAAGCGCGGAAGTCGGTGGTCTGGGCCATCTGGCTGATTGGTTTGTTCTACCTCTTCACCCTCGTCCTGGGTTACGGGGCCGCAGCCTTGGTGGGTGCCGAAACCATCAAGTCGGCCCCCGGTGGCGTGAACTCCGCCGCGCCGTTGCTGGCATTCCACCTTGGTGGGCCCCTCCTGCTGGGATTCATTTCAGCAGTGGCCTTCGCTACCATCCTTGCGGTGGTGGCCGGCCTGACAATCACCGCGGCAGCATCCTTTGCCCACGACATCTACGCGAACGTCATCTCCAAGGGCAAAGCGGATGCCGGCACTGAGGTGAAGGTGGCCCGGCGTACGGTAGTGGTCATCGGTGTCCTCGCCATCCTGGGCGGCATCTTCGCCAACGGTCAGAATGTGGCCTTCCTGGTGGCGCTCGCCTTCGCTGTCGCAGCCTCGGCGAACCTGCCCACCATTGTGTATTCACTCTTCTGGAAGAAGTTCACCACCCAGGGCGCAGTATGGAGCATGTACGGTGGCCTGGCGGCGGCCATCCTGCTGATCACTTTCTCGCCCGTTGTCTCCGGTGCAAAGACATCCATGATTCCCGGCGCCAACTTCGCCTTCTTCCCGCTGAGCAACCCGGGCATCGTCTCCATCCCGCTGGCGTTCTTCCTGGGCTGGCTCGGAACCGTGCTGGACAAGCGGCGCGAGGATCCGGCCAAGCAGGCGGAAATGGAAGTGCGTTCGCTGACCGGTATCGGTGCTGAGAAGGCCGTGAACCACTAAGTCGCTGACAAAAAAGCTTCCCCGGAAACTTATTAGTTTCCGGGGAAGCCTTTTTTGCGTGGGTCACTTCTTCAGGCTGAGCCACTCTTTGAGTTGTTCCAGGGGCCACGTGGTCACGATCCGCTCTGTGGGCACCCCCAGTGCCTCAGCCCGCTGGGCGCCATACTGCAGGAAGTCGAGTTGGCCTGGAGCGTGGGCGTCGCTGTCGATGCTGAACAAGCATCCGGCGTCGAGGGCCAGCTTGATCAGGTCATCCGGCGGGTCCTGCCGTTCCGGGCGGGAATTGATTTCGACGGCGACGCCCCACTCGGCACACTCCTTGAACACTTTGGGGGCGTCGAATTCCGACTGGGGACGGGTGCCCCGGGAACCTTGGACGAGCCGACCGGTGCAATGGCCCAGGACATTGGTGTGGGGATCGCTGATTCCTCCCAGCATCCTCGCGGTCATGGTCTTCTTGTCGGAGCGAAGCTTGGAGTGGACGCTGGCCACAACGACATCAAGCTTGTCCAGCATCGCTTTGGTCTGGTCCAGCGTGCCGTCCTCCAGGATGTCCACCTCGATGCCTTTGAGCAGGCGGAAACCGTCGGACGAGGAATTGATGCTGTCCACTACGGCGAGCTGCTCTTCCAGCCGTTCGACGCTAAGGCCGTTGGCGATGGTGAGGTTGGGGGAGTGGTCGGTCAAGGCCAGGTATTCGCGGCCGAGTGTGCGGGCTGCCGCCACCATGGCTTCGATGGGCGAGCCGCCGTCGGACCAGTTGCTGTGGCTGTGAATGTCGCCGCGCAACGCTGACCTGAGCGTGTCGCCGCCGGAAGCCAGAGCTTGAGTGCCTTTGTCGCGGAGGTCGGCCAGGTAATCGGGAACCCGGTCCTCCAAGGCCTGGGTGATGACCTCTGCGCTGCGGTTTCCTACGCCTTTAAGGCTGGTGATCCTGCCGTTTCCGACCAACCTGGCGAGCTCTTCGGGTGGAAGTTTCCTGACGGCGTCGGCCGCCTTGCGGAAGGCTTGGACCTTGAACGTGGGGGCTTGGCTGCGTTCCAGCCAGAAGGAAATTTCGTCGAGCGCCTCAATGGGATCCATGGCTCCATGATCCACGAACCAGGCGCACCATCAACAGTGGGCACTGTGTCGATGGTGCGCCGGCCCGATGGCCACCGCCTAGTGGTGGTGGCCCGGATCCAGGGCGGGATTGGAGCCCTGGCCGTTTTCCCCGGTAGGGGCCTGCCCGTGTTCACCGTGGGGTACTGCGTGCTGCCCGGCCATCGATGCTGCCAGTCCGGGGGTAGCGACTGAAGCAACAACGACGGCGGCTCCGAACGCGGCTGCCAGAAGCCGCCCAGTCCTTGGCTGGCCGTGGGCGCCGCCGTCGTTGGTCTTGTGTTGCCGCCTGAGCCAACCCGCTCCGGCAAGTGCCATGAGGGTCAGGCCGAGGGCGGCAAAGTGGCTCACATCAAGGGAGCGCTGGGTGGTGACCCCGGCAGCCATGACTGCGACGTGCGCAGCGGCTGCCACCGCGAGGGCCGGAAGGGCGTAGCGGGCGAGGACGAGGGCGTTGCGATGCAACCCCCACAGCGACCAGGCCAGGAAAGCCAGGCCGGCTGCGAGGGTTGCAACGCCGGCGGCAACCATGCCGGCCGTGGAGGATCCAACTCCGGCGAGGTAGCCGGCGGCCAGGGAAAGCTCAACCATTCCTGCCGCCATGGCAGCGAAATAGACGTACAGCAAGACTGCTGCCCTCAGCGTGGGTTGGTTTACGCGATCCATGGCCGGTGCCGTCCTTGTCTTCATCGTCCTCGTGTTCATCGTCCGTGTCCTCATCGTCCTTGCCGTCCGGAGCCAGAGGCTCCGGACGGGGTGGTCCGGGTGCGGGGATTTGCCTATCCGGGGATCAGGCGCGGGCGGAAGCTACGGCAGCCTTGTCCTGTGACAACGCGACGCCAAGCAGCACCACGGCGCTGGCAAGGTGCAGAACGTTGTCCGCACCGTTCAGGGCGATGATGTTCAGCGAGCTGCCGACGAGGAATAGGCCGAGGATACCGACCAGCAGGTAGACACCGCCAACTGCGGTGTTCACCGACTTGGACGGCGTGACACCGTTCATGCCGGCGAAGAGGAGGGCTGCGCCAATGGCCAAGTGGATGATGTTGTGAAGCGGATTCACAGCGAAAATGATCAGGTTGGCACCCTCGGTGGCGAAGAAGCCGATTCCCGAGGTGACGAAGAATCCGAGCACGCCTACCAAGAGGTAAACGGCTCCGAAGATGGTGGCGATCAAGCGATTGGGCGAAGTACGCATTGGTCCGAGCCTTCCGGTGATGGCCGGGTTTACCGGCCTACCTGCTGAGTCCCGGTCGGGACTCTCAAGCAGTGATTCGGATCATGCGTTTGCGTGGATGGGTGGGTCGGCGGAATATTTTTCCAACCCGGCTAGGGGCGGAGGCGGATACTGCTCATTTTGAGGTCGTTTGTGCCCTCGAAGACGTACTGGAGATCGATGGTCTTTCCGTCGCATTGCAAGGTTCCTGCGAGGTTGGCTTTGTTGTTGCCATTGTCCGAATTGACGCTGACGGAGTTGTAGTTCGGCTTGCAGGAGCTGTCCAACTCCAGGCTGGCGATGCCGTCCACAAACGACTGCTTGTCCAGTTCATCCTTGAGCGGCTGGCCGAGGTAGTTGTCGTAGGCCTTTTCGCTTTGCCCCGTGACCACCAGATTGGTGAACTCATCCGCCAGCGACCGTGCCTTGGACGTGGCATTGCCAACCACATTGACCAGGATGAGGACCCCCACCACCGCGAGCACGATAACTCCGGCCACGATGCCCAGGACGATCCAGAGGACTTTGCGGTTCTTACGGGGAGGCTGTTGACCGTACGGGCCTGGTTGGTACTGGTTTTGTTGGTTCTGGCCCTGCGGGTAGGGGTTTTGCTGGTACTGGTCACTTTGGTATTGGCCCGGTGACGGGTACTGCGGGTTTCCACCCTGGGAAGAAGCGGACGACGGCGGCTGTTGCCACTGCGGAGGCGCACCGTTCTGCGGGGGAGGCCCGGGTTGTGGGGAGTACCCGGGCTGTGCAGGGTACCCCGGCTGTGGAGAGTACCCGGGACCCGGCGGAACTGGAGGCGGGTTCTGGCCGGGTTGGTACTCGCCGGGTTGGTTCGGGCCTGGTTGGTTTTGCCCCGGCTCGTTGTGGCCCGGTTCTTGCGGGTTGCTCACGGTAGTCCCCTCTCGGCAGCCTTGGCAGCGCCACCACCTGGCCGGGATCCTCTGCGCGGCCCCCGGTGCGTCCTCTTGAATCAAAGCGCATCCCAGCTTCCGTGGGCAAGGGGCATCGCCGCACAGTCGCAGGGAAAGCTGTGCCTCAAGCTCCTGCGCGGCGTCCCAGGAGGGGCTGCACACGATAGGGAATCATTTCCCGCATGGCCAGGGCAGTGTCTGTCCGGTCCACTCCGTCGCATCCGAGGATCTTTCCGTTGATGCGGTAAAGGTCTTCCGCATCCAGGGCAACAACCCGTAGCAAGAGGTCTGCGGAGCCCGTGAGACCGAAGCCTTCCAGGATCTCCGGAATGTCTGCGAGGTCCTGTGCCAAGGAGGCAAGCTTCTGCTGCTGCACATGGACAGTAATGAACGCGGTCAGGGGATAGCCGAGGGCTACAGGGTTGATTCTCCGCTCAAAGGAAAGGAAGGCGTGCTTCTTCTCGAGCTGGGCCATGCGCGCCTGCACGGTATTTCTGGACAAGCCGAGCTTCTGGGCAAGGGCAACCACGGTACCGCGCGGGTCCTTTGCCATCGCGGAAAGAAGCCGGGTGTCAGTGCCATCCAAGGGTTGCATAATGCGCAAGATTAGCACGCCGCGACCATCCAAAATAGTGCAGAATGCTCAACTTCTTTGAAGGTAGTTGTACCCGATGCCTTCTGTGAGTAGGGTCACAATTAACTCCGGCGAAGGTGCCGGAGGGCCGGCCTGCGGCAGGATCACGAGTCTTGCCGGCGCCGACGAAAACGAGCCGGAAGGTTGCGATCACCTGTGTTGACGGATCAGGCGGGCAAGGGAGCACGTAACGATGCTCCAAGCCGCGAACTAAGTGCACAAAATTCCTTGCGGACTGGCGGCGATCTGCTCCAGTTGGTGTCCCCGGACGGCGAGCGCATCAGCCATCCTGAATTCGATGTCTGGGTCAAGGATGTCGGCGATGAGCAGTTGTGCGCCCTGTATGAGGACATGACCGTCATCCGCCGTATCGATGCAGAAGCCACGGCACTACAGCGGCAGGGCGAGCTGGCCCTCTGGCCGCCACTCCTCGGCCAGGAAGCAGCCCAAATAGGTTCCAGCCGTTCGTTGCGTGACGACGACTTTGTCTTCCCCAGCTACCGTGAAAGCGGAGTGGCTTACATCCGCGGCGCCCATCTTTCCGAGATCGCGCGGGTGTGGCGCGGCAATGCCTCCTATGGCTGGGACCCGCTGCGGATCAACCTGGCAACTCCCCAGATCATTATCGGTTCCCAGAGCCTGCACGCCACCGGTTACGCCATGGGTGTGCAGCTGGACGGCGCCAACACTGCGGTCCTTGCGTATTTCGGCGACGGCGCGACCAGCGAAGGTGACGTCAACGAGGCCATGGTGTTCGCAGCCAGCTACCAGGCTCCTGTTGTGTTCTTCTGCCAGAACAACCACTGGGCCATTTCAGAACCTGTCCGTATCCAGTCGCACGTCCAGTTGGCTGACCGGCCCACCGGATTCGGCATCCCCAGTATGCGCGTGGACGGCAACGACGTCCTGGCGGTCATGGCAGCCACCCGGGTAGCACTTGATCGGGCCCGCAAGGGCGGGGGACCAACCTTCATCGAAGCTGTCACCTACCGCATGGGTCCGCACACCACAGCGGACGACCCCACGCGTTACCGTGATCCCATCGAGCTGGAGGATTGGGCTGCCAAAGATCCCATTCTTAGGCTCCGGAAGCTCCTGGAGGCGAAGGGCCTGCTCACGGACGACGTGGAAGCACAGGTCAAGGCCAAGGCTGACGCCGTGGCCGCGGAGCTTCGCTCCAGCTGCATCGGTATGGCGGATCCGCAGCCGTTGGACGTTTTCAACCACGTCTACAGCACGCCGAACTCCTGGATCGAGCGCCAGAAGGACCACTACTCCCGCTACTTGAACAGTTTCAACCAGCCAGTCGAGGAAGGTGCGCTCTGATGTCCAAGCTCACGTTTGCCAGGGCCATCAATGCAGGCCTCCGTAAGTCGCTGGAAAATGATCCCAAAGTGGTTTTGATGGGCGAAGACATTGGCTCACTCGGCGGCGTCTTCCGGGTGACCGATGGCCTGCAGAAGGATTTCGGCGTGCACCGCGTGATCGATTCGCCGTTAGCCGAGTCCGGCATTATCGGTACTGCTGTTGGACTGGCCTACCGTGGATACCGTCCCGTGTGTGAGATCCAGTTCGACGGTTTCATCTACCCTGCGTTCGACCAGATCGTCAGCCAGGTAGCCAAGATGCATTACCGCACGCAAGGGCGGGTCAAGATGCCCATCACCATCAGGGTTCCCTTCGGCGGCGGCATCGGATCACCTGAACACCACTCCGAGTCACCCGAAGCCTATTTCACCCACACCTCGGGCCTGCGCGTGGTTGCAGTTTCCAACCCGCAGGACGCCTACACGATGATCCAGCAGGCCATCGCATCGGATGACCCCGTGCTCTATTTCGAGCCCAAGCGGCGCTACCACGACAAGGGTGATGTGGATGAGTCGATCGACCTCGCCAATGCACTGCCGCTGGACAAGGCCGCGGTGGTGAACTCCGGCTCCGACGTCACGCTGGTGGCCTACGGTCCGCTGGTCAAGACCGCCAAGGATGCTGCCATGGCGGCGGCCGATGAAGGTATTTCCGTGGAGGTGGTTGACCTCCGTTCGCTGGCCCCCGTGGATTACCCGGTAGTGGAAGCCTCCGTCCGCAAGACCGGACGGCTCGTGATCACCCATGAGGCCGGGCAATCCGGTGGCCTTGGCGCGGAGATCGCAGCCAGCATCACTGAACGCTGCTTCAACTACCTTGAGGCGGCTCCCGTGCGCATTACCGGATTCGACGTTCCGTACCCGTACTCCAAGCTCGAAATGCACCACCTGCCGGATCTTGACAGGATCCTCGACGGCGTGGACCGCGCCCTCGGCCGCCCAAACTCCCTGAGTGGACTGGAAGGATGACCGCCACCATGATCAAGGAATTCAGGCTCCCGGACCTCGGTGAGGGACTGACTGAATCGGAAATCCTGAGTTGGAAAGTGGCGGTGGGGGACACCGTCACGCTGAACCAGGTCATCGCCGAGGTTGAAACAGCCAAAGCCGTGGTGGAGTTACCCTCACCCTTCGCTGGAACCGTAGCGGCCCTTCACGAGCAGCCGGGAACGGTAGTAGAGGTCGGAAAGCCGATCGTCTCCTTCGAAGTTGACGACGCCGGAACCTCCAACGGGGCCGCCGCGTCCGCCGCTGGTGACCGGTCCGCCGTCGAGACTTCGGTTAAAGGCGCGCCAGCCGCTGGGGTGGTGGAGGCGGTGGGGAGCCCCGCCAAACGCGAGCCAAACCTGGTTGGCTATGGCGCCGTCGTCGAACACACCGGTCGACCCACACGACGTGCCCGTGGGCAGATGCAGGACGTGAAGGCCGCAGAGCCGCAGGCTGTTCCGATCGCCGAACCCGCCGTTGTGCGCCAACCAGAGGCTGAAGTCCATGAGCGTCCCCGCTCCACGCCTCCGGTGCGCAAACTGGCCAGGGATCTGGGCATTGATTTGGAACTCGTTCCGGGAACCGGTCCAGGCGGACTCATCACCCGTGAGGATGTGCAGAGCTTCACCGGAGCGGTTGAAGCGACTGCGTCCCCCGTTGCCCAGGAAGGGCGTGAAACGCGCACGCCCATCAAGGGTGTCCGTAAGTTCACAGCCGCTGCCATGGTGGAAAGTGCCTTCACAGCGCCGCATGTGACGGAATTCCTCACGGTGGACGTCACGGCAACCATGGAACTGCTGGCCAGGCTCAAGGGCAACAGGGCGTTCGAGGGTTACAAGCTGACGCCGCTGACCATAGCGGCCAAAGCGGTCTTGGTGGCACTGCGGAACAACCCGACGCTGAACTCACGTTGGGACGAGGCGAGCCAGGAAATCGTCCAGTTCAACTATGTGAATCTTGGGATCGCCGCCGCGACGCCGCGTGGCCTGACCGTTCCGAACATCAAGGACGCGGACCGGCTGACGCTTAGGGAGCTTTCCGCCGCATTGACCGAACTGACCGATACCGCACGTGCCGGCAAGACGTCGCCGTCGGACCTGTCCGGCGGGACGATCTCCATCACCAATATCGGCGTGTTCGGGATCGACGCTGGCACTCCCATCCTCAATCCGGGCGAAGCCGCGATTGTGGCCCTGGGCGCTGTGAGGAAAGCTCCGTGGGTGGTGAATGATGAACTGGCCGTGCGGCAGGTCATGTCCCTGAGCCTGTCGTTCGACCACCGCCTGGTGGACGGGGAACAGGGTTCCCGGTTCCTCGCGGATCTTGGCGCCATCCTGGCCGACCCAGCCATGGTCATGACCATGATCTAGTCCCGCAAACTGCGACGGCCCATCCCTTTACGAGTGCTTGCAGGAAACTGCAGCCAAGGGGTGGGCCGTTGCGCGTGCGCGGGCAGCGGGTGTCAGTCCTCGGTGGGCGTGGTCTTGTTCGAGTGGACGCTGCGCCAGGTGTGCACCGGCTCGAAGCCCAGCAGTCTGCGCGCCTTATCGATGGACAGCATGGTCTCATGCTCGCCCAGTTCCTTGAGGACCTCGACGCCGGGGAAGACTTCCGCAGCCAGCTCGGCGCTGCTTCGGCTCATCACGGTGTCGGCGGCGGCGATGATGAACGCTTCGAATCCCGGTTCCCCGTGCTCCAGCGCCCGCACGACTGCCTGTGCCCCGTCCCGGGCGTCGATATAGCCCCAGAGGTTCCATTTGCGCAGGGTGGCGTCGGAGTCGAAGGAAGGGAAGGCATCGTAGTCCTCAGGATCCATGACGTTCGAGAAACGCAGTGCCATGATGCTCAGCTCCGGGTCCCAGCGCGTCAGCTGAATAGCCATTTGTTCCTCAAGGTGCTTGACCAGCGAGTACGTGCTCTCCGGCCGCGCAGCGTACTCCTCATCCACCGGGATGTAGGGAGGGGCGATGTCGAAGGGCAGGCCCAGCACTGTCTCGCTGGATGCGTAGACCACCTTCTTGATGCCGGCCCGCCGTGCCGCTTGGAACACGTTATAGGTGGACACCATGTTGTTCTCGAACGTCGCCGCGTCCGGTGCAAGCCCTGGCGCCGGAATGGCTGCCAAGTGAACGATGGCGTCCAAACCGCTGTGTTGGTCATCCAGGCCAAGGATGACATCCAGCACCTGGCCGTAGTTTCGGAGGTCAACGTTGACGTAGCCCCGACCGCGAGTGCCCGCGCGGTCCAGGTTGAGGACCAGGTGGCCATCTTGGGTGAGCCGCCGAACCACGCTCTTGCCCAATTTTCCGCTTCCACCGGTGACGGCAATCCTCATGGTGCTCTCCTTGATAGTGACTGGTTGCCAGTGGCTAGTGGCTAGTGGCTGCTTGCTGGGCCTGCCCGCAGAACGTCGCGGGGGCTTCAGTTTGGGTTCGCTTTTCAGCCTAAAGGGCACGACTGCTCAGCACACCCCTTCAGGCAGGTCCTGTGAGTCCTAGGAAAATCGGAACGACCCAAGGGCATCCCAGCGGCGACGAGCGTATTTCGATGGAGTTCCCTTCAGCAGCTGAGCGCTAAATTCCCGGGGCGCAATGACCACACAGCAGTGCTTATGTTTTGGGTGGGGTGTGGTGGTGGTTGCGGCGTGGTGTTTGATGGGGGTCGATGTGTGGTGGGGGGATGAACCATGGGGTGCCGGTTTCCATGGTGATGCGCCATTGTTCTTTGTGGATGAGGTGGTGGTGGTGGGAGCAGAGGAGGGTGCCGTTGTTGGTTCCTGTGGTGCCTTGGTGTGACCAGTAGGTGATGTGGTGGG
>NZ_JAQPPK010000037.1 GCF_029952445.1 Paenarthrobacter nitroguajacolicus
GGCGACGGCGGCTGCGGTGCCGACCAGTGCGACGGAGGCGAGGATTTTGCCGGAGGTGGTTTTGAGGCTGATGGCCATGGGGATCAGTGTCCTTTCGGGTGGCCACCGTGAGACCGGCCGGCCTGTTCTTTTCAGCCTGTGTGGCTGACAGGAATTACTTTGCCGGGCCTGGATCAAGAACAAATCCTGTGTTCGATCAGCACTTCCTCAGGAAAACCTCAAGAAAACCGCAGGGCCAGGAACGGAGGTTGAAGAGCCCATCGGCGGGGTCGGGCCATTGCCCGTTCTTGAGGGCAACCAAAGGGGGCCTTGACGATTTCTTGAGCCACGTCGCGGAAAGTAATAGGTGCAAGGGCTAACAACGCGCGGAAGCTACCGTCGCGCCGGCGGAGGGAGGGGGACCACGGTGAAGAATCAGGCGAACAGATCTCGCCGGCTCTGGGCTACGTCCATAGCTGCCCTCGCTGCGTGTTTCCTGATCGGTGCCCCGGCGGCCTACGCCGCCTTCGACACCAACACCACCGCCACGGTCCTTGCCAGTGCGTACACCATGACGGCTCCAACTGGGAATTCCATATCTGCCAGCTGTGACTCGGTGGGGAGCAGCGGAAAATACCGTCTCAGGATTGCGATAACAGCTACTGGCACCGAAGCCCGGGCGAACTATTACGTTCTCAGATTGATCAGCCCTACCGGCAGTGTCACAGAAATCGACCTCGTCGCTGGCGCGGCTCAATACGATTCCGGGGGTGCACAAGGTGTGGCACGCGGTACTTGGAAGTACTCCGTGGAATCCCAGTACCGTGTACCCAACTCGACCAATGTATGGTCCAGCAGTGCCGTTCCATCGACGATAATCTGCTGACCCGGAAGCCGACTGGACGCAGCAGCCCCATCGGCAGGGTTATCCACAACCCGAATGCGGAAGGCGAGGGTGGGCTCCAGATCGCGCTAGGCTGGAGATCTCGGCTGATGCAAGTGGCCGCAGGAACCACCAAGCGGAGCCCTGTTTTCGATGTCAGCTGACCTTGCCCTCGCCGCCCTTGCGGCGTCCTCCTTTTCCCTTTCTGAGCTGCGCGATGGCCAACTCGCCGGCATGCGTGCCGTTGCCCGGGGCCGCGACGTCCTGGCAGTCATGCCAACCGGCTATGGAAAATCCGCCACCTACCAGGTCGCGGCACTGTACCTTCACCAGCAGGCTCAGAGCCCCGCCGTCGTGGTTTCACCGCTGATCGCGCTGCAGGAGGACCAGATTGAGGGGCTCGCCGAGCATCTTGGCGACGGCGCCGCAGTCGCCATAAATTCCTCCCGGAGCGATTCGGAAGTGGAGGAGGCCTGGCTGGCGGTCGAATCGGGCCAAGCGGTTTTCCTTTTCCTCGCGCCCGAGCAACTGGCCAAGCAGGACACCGTGAAACGGATCGCAGCGCTGGGCATCTCCATGTTCGTGGTGGACGAGGCACATTGTGTATCCGCCTGGGGACACGATTTCCGTCCTGACTATCTGGAACTGGGCAACGTCCGCGAGCAGCTGGGGAATCCGCCGGTCATCGCGCTTACCGCAACAGCATCCCCGCCGGTGCGGGACGAAATCGTGCAGCGGCTTGGTATGCGGGATCCCCTGATCCTGGTCCGCGGGTTCGACCGGCCGAACATCAGCCTCGCCGTTGAAAGGCACCAGGAGGACAAAGCCAAGCGCAAGGCCGTTGTGGAGCAGGTGGTGGAGTTGGCCCGGACGGAGGGCTTGGGGCTTCTCTATGCCGCCACACGGAAGGACACCGAGAACTACGCCGCCAAGCTGACGGCACAAGGCCTGCGCGCGGAGGCATACCATGCGGGGCGGTCGGACGCTGACCGCGAGGGCATCCACGAGAGGTTCCTGGAGGACCAACTGGACGTCGTGGTGGCCACCACCGCTTTCGGCATGGGGATCGACAAGCCCAACGTGAGGTTCGTGGTGCACGCCGACATTCCGGAGTCCTTGGACTCCTATTACCAGGAAATCGGCAGGGCGGGGCGTGATGGCTGTGCCGCTGCGGCGATCCTTCATTACCGGGCAGAGGACCTGGGGCTGCGCAAGTTCTTTGGTACCCATTCCCCGGACCCCGAAGCCCTGAAAACTGTGCTGAAGGTGATCAAGAACGCCGGTGGGCCAGCCCCGAAGTCCGCGCTGGCGGAGCTGACAGGACTACCGGCACGACGCATCACCGGGTTGCTCAACCAGTTGGAAGAGGCGGGCGCGGTGAAAACCGGCAAGCGGAACCAGGCTTGCTTCCAAGGCGAAACCGACCACGCTGGTGAATCGGGCGGTCGAACTTGCCGAGGCACGGCAACGCGTTGACCAGTCCCGCCTCACCATGATGCGGGCCTACGCTGAGACGGACGCTTGCCGTCGCCAGTTCCTCCTGGGCTACTTCGGGGAGGAACTGGCGGAGCCGTGCGGTAACTGCGATGCCTGCGCTGATGTCCGTAATGATGACGTGGTCCGGGGCAGCCATTCAGCTGCCGAGCAAAAGTTCCCCTTGCAGTCCACCGTGATCCACAAGGACTGGGGTCCCGGACTGGTAATGCGGCACGAGGACGACGTCATTACTGTCCTGTTCGAACAGGAGGGATACAAGACTCTGTCCAGTACCGCCGTCGTCGAGCATGAATTGCTGAAGCCCGCTTAGGCGGGGGCGGGGGCGGGGCGCTTACGGAAGATCGTGACCAACACTGCGGCTGCCAACGCCGCCGCACTCATCAGGCACAGCAACCCACCCCACGGTGCATAGTCACCACCGGAGATGAAGAACGCATCGGCCAAAGCCATTCCGGCGGAAAATGATGTGAAGAAGTAGATGGGTGCTCCAAGAGCCAAGATCAAGAGGTCCAGGATTACAACGATTCCCATCCGTGCGATAACCCGCGTTGCAGTCAGCAGAACCACAACGGCGGCAAGAAGCGTTCCAATGCTCCACCACGTCACAACTGCCGCAATGGAAATGGACTCGTTACTTCGGGCCAGACCCTCATGGATCTCCTCCAGCGTGGCACCCGGAACAGCGGCGAGAGGGTTCCACACCAGGATCTGCAGTGCTGCAGTCACTGCATAGGCGGCTATTCCAACCAGCCCGAGCAAGCTAGCGGTGACCCGCAACGCATGAGCGTTCTTTTCTGTTGTCCCCATGCTGGGAGCCTATCCGAGGACTTCAGGTATTCAGTTCCAACATCAGCGCCGGCAGTTCGTCGGCAAGCTCGCGGGCCAGGAATCCGAGCGGACCCAACTTACTGGCCAGGCGATCCGCGGCGGCCGCATGCAGGTGGGTGCCCCAGCAGGCGGCCTGCGCATTGCTGGTTCCACGGGCCCTGAGCCCCGCAATCGCCCCGGCCAGGACGTCCCCACTGCCCGAGGTCCCCAATCCGCCGTAGCCAGTGGTGATCTTCCAAAGTTCGGACTCCTGGCCTTTGGTGGCGTGGGGTCCCGCGATGAACCCCTGGCAGCTCACTACGGCATCAAAGCGCCGGGCAATGTCGGCCACGGCAGCTTCCAGATCCTCGACTTCCCTGCCCAGCAGCACTCCGGCCTCCGTCGGATTGGGGGTGAGGATCAGGCGGCCACGCCATGGTTCCAGCAGATCCTCAACTTTCCCCAGCGCTCCGAGCGCATACGCGTCAAGCACGACGGCGGGACCTCCCTCGGCTTTCGAGTCACCGTCGGGTTCCTCCCGTTCCAACAAGGCCCGGAGCAGCGATTCTGCGAGTTCGAGGTCGTCCAGGCCCGGGCCAACCAGCACGGTGTCGGCGCGTTCAAGGTAAGAGGCGATCCTGTCCAGTCCTTCGCCCGTCAGAGACCCGTCCGCGCTTTCCGGCAGTCCGAGCGACCCGCACTCCGGCAACGCAACGCCCACCTGCACTGCGGCGGATTCGGCGACGGCCAACGATATTTTGCCTGCCCCGGCCCGCAGGGCCGCAGTCCCCGCAAGGATGGCCGCTCCGGGGGTCGCCCTTGCACCGCCAATCACCAATACTGCTCCGCGGGAATACTTGTCGTCGCCTGGGGCTGGCAGTGGCCAGTCCCGAAGAAGCGACGGGGTCACCAGGGTGGGCTCACTGCGGGTGGACACTGGCATCTCCGGCGTGCTCGGTGACGGTGACGCCCTGTTCCGTGAGGTGGTCGGCAACATTGAAGCTCTCCAATTCCCAGGGACCGGCACCGGTGGGACGCACATACCGCGTGATGGAGGCATTCAGCACTGATGTAGTTGCGGCGAGGTCCAGGATTTCCTCCTCGGACATGCCCTCCAGTACGTACCGGACAAGGAGGATCACGGCGTCGTGGCAGACCAGCATCACCCGCTGGCCTGTTCCCAACGTGTTGAGTTCGTCCAGGACGGAGCGGAGCCGGAGCGCAACGTCCGCCCACGATTCGCCACCGGGTGGCCGGTAGTACAACTTGCCGAGCCACGACCGGCGTTCGGCTTCACCTGGGTAGCGGTTCTCCACTCCCAAGCGTGTCAGCCTGTCCAGGATGCCCAGTTCACGGTCACGGAGGCGTTCGTCGGTGAGTACCTTCACGGGCCATCCGGCGGTTTGGACGGCGATCTCCGCGGTCTGCCGGGCGCGGGCGTAAGGGGAGGAAACGACGGCGTCCGGCCTCATGTCTTCTGCAATGCGGGCCAACGCGATCCCCAGGGCCTTGGCTTGGTCCTGACCGGTTCCCGAGAGGTTAACATCAGGGTCCCTTGCGGGGACGTCGATGACCTCCGCTCCCGCCAGCCGTGCCTCGGTGGCCGCCACGTTTCCTTCGCTTTCACCATGCCGGACCAGCAACAATTCCACGGCACCAGCTTCCTGCACCGCGTCTGTCAGACCGTCCTCGTTCACAAAAGCCACCCCTTTCGCGTGCGTTGCCGAATGCAGAACACTACCCACTGCGTACCCACCGGTCCAGAGAATAAACGCCCGACGCCGGATCGGGAACCTCTGTTGCCCGGACCGCCAGTGAAGTATGTTGCTCGCATGAAAGACACATACCAAGTCATCGTGGTCGGTGGCGGCTTTGCAGGCGTTGCAGCAGCCCGGGAACTCGGTCGCAAGGGTGTAGAGGTCTTGCTGATCGACTCTAACAACTACCACCAGTTCCAGCCCCTGCTCTATCAGGTGGCAACCTCCCAGATTGGCGTATCGGCGATTGCCCGGCCGCTCCGTTCGGTGTTCCGCCGTCTGAAAACGGTCAAGGTTCTCACCGCAAAGGTGGAATCGGTTGATGCCGCACAACGGACTGTGACGACAGCTGACGGTCAGACCCTGCGGGCCGAAAAGCTGGTCCTGGCCGTTGGGGCAGTCCCTAACTTTTTCGGTACCCCGGGCGCGGAAGGGTTGGCCTATCCTCTCTACTCCGTTACTGACGCGACCAGGCTCGGCGCGGGGCTCACCCGATTACTGGACGAGGCTGATGGAAACCCGGACAGCCATGTGGATGTTGTGGTGGTTGGCGGGGGACCGACTGGCGTTGAAACTGCTGGGGCCATGGCCGAAAACGTCAAATATGTAGTCCAGAAGTACTTTTCGCCCGAGCTCGCGGCCCGGTGCCGGGTGCATCTGGTGGACATGGTGCCCAGCGTGTTGAACATGTTTTCGTCCAAATCCCAGAAGTACGCCACCGAGCACCTGAAGAAGGTGGGCGTCCAGCTGCACATGGGCGTCGGGGTTACCGAAGTACGGCGGGACGGTGTGACGTTGGCGGACGGAAGCTCCGTACCGGGACAGATCGTCGTGTGGGCCGGTGGCTTGAAGGCCGGCGACATCATTGCCGGGTCGGGACTGGCCCAGGGGAGAGGTGGGCGGATTGATGTCAACCCGGACCTGACTGCGCCGGGCGTAGAAGGCGTCTACGTCATTGGCGATGCCGCCAACATCACGGACTCCACGGGTGCCAAGCTGCCGCAGCTGGGTTCGGTGGCGCAGCAAGCAGGAAAATGGGCTGCCAAAAACATCCTTGCTGAGCTTGCCGGGGGCAGCCGGACCCCGTTCCGATATGTCGACAAGGGCTATATGGCGATGGTGGGTCGGGGTGCTGCCGTGGCAGAACTCGGCCGAAAGCGCATCCAATTGCAGGGAATTTTCGCGTTTTTATCCTGGCTTCTAGTCCACCTCGCGCTGTTGTCCGGACTTCAGCAAAAGATCCGGGCGTTGTTCTCCTGGCTCAATGGCTACCTCCTCCACAGTCCAGCCCAAGTGGCGGTCAGCAGCCCGCTGAAGATCGAACCTCCCGAACAGGCACCGCCGGGGGCGATCCCGTCAAAGGAGTCGTGACGGGGCTTGCTTCTTGTAGTTGCGATGGGAGAACACCGCGTGGACCACAAGAAGGATGCCGGCGAGGGCAAAGGGAATGACGTGCAGGGGTATCGCCAGCAGCACCAGGAGGACTCCCGCAGCGGCGGCTATGACATCCCGGATGCGCGGGTGGACGGGGGTGCGCACGGGGACGCCTGATTCCAGCTGACGGGCCAAGTCGGGATCCTGGATGAAGAGTTCTCGCTCGAGCTGTTCCAGGACCCGGCGCTCCCGTTCTGAAAGGGGCATGGTGGGTTCCTCCTCAGCGCCAAGTATTTCAATTAGCTAAGCATGCTTATTATTCCGTTCGCAAGCATTAATTTCACGGCATTGAGCGGCCTGCGGGTTCAGCTGGGAAGATGGCAGGAGGAATCCCGAACAAGGAGAAGCATGACACTCAAAGAACGCCTGAAGGCCGACGTCGTCGATCACATGAAGGCAGGCAACAAGGTTGCCCTGACCACGGTTCGCAATGTCCTGGGTGAAATCACCACGCGCGAGAAGTCCGGCAAGACGCCGGTAGAACTCGACGACGCCCAGGTTACCTCGCTGCTTCAGAAGGAAGCAGCGAAGCGACGGGACACGGCGCGCATCTACACCGAGGCCGGTGAAACCGACCGCGCAGCTGCCGAAGTTGCCGAGGCCGAGATTATTGAGGCCTACCTTCCCAAAGCGCTCACCCGTGAAGAAGTAGAGGCCATCGTGGACGAGGCCATAGCGGCCCTGAAAGCCGAAGGCCACGAACTGTCCATGAGGTCCATCGGCGCTGTCATGAAACCTGTGACCGCACAGGTGGCAGGGCGCTTCGACGGCAAGACCGTCAGCGAGATCGTGCGCGGTCGCTTGGCGTAAACGTCGCAGGTCAGCTGACCCCAAGCAGCCACCGCAGAGTGTCAGCGTTACGCACGGCGTTACCACCGCCGTCGTTGTTGAAGTAGGCGTAAACGTCCTTGCCGGAGCCGCTCCACTCGCGGATCCTGTCCGCCCACCACCTCAAATCGTCCTCTGAGTAGGAGCCTCCGTAGAGGTGCTGGTGATCCGGGCCGTGCAGCCGGATGTAGACGAACGGGGCGGTGGCGCGGAGGATGCACGGCAGGTTGGCGCCGCTCATGATGCAGTAGGCGGCCTGGTGGCGTTCCAGGAGCGCGTACACGTCCGGGTGGTCCCAGCTGTCATGCCTGAACTCGACGGCGACTCGGATCCAGTGCGGCAGGGCGGCCAGGAAGTAGTCGAGCCGCGCATCGTCGCGTTCAAGATCTGGTGGGAGCTGCGCCAGGAGTACGGCTCTTTTGTCGCCGAGTTCGTGCCAGCAGCGGACGATCCGTTCCACCCACACCTCTGGGCTGTATAGCTTCTTGGCGTGCGTAAGCCCGCGCGGCGCTTTGACTGACATTGCGAATCCCGCCGGTAGCCGTTCCCGCCAACCTGCGAAGGTGGTATCGCGGGGCCAGCGGTAGAAACTGGCATTCAGCTCGACTGTGTTAAAACGCGCTGTGTAGTGGGCCAGGCGCTTGGCCGCTGGGAGGCCCTGGGGATAGAGCACGTTCTCCCAATGGTCGTAGCTCCAGCCCGAGGTGCCGATGTGGATGCCCATGGTGAGGATGGTAGCGGGTTATTCCTGTTGGAGCAGGTCATGCGAAGTCCGGCCCAGCCGGTTCCGTTGGGTTGTGAATGGCGTTGGTTGCCTACCTGAGGCATCTAGCCGCCGAAGAGCTTCTTGCCGATTTTCGCGAAGACGCCGGGTTCTTTGGAGGGGTCAATGATTTCCGGTTCAACAGCGAAGTCGGTGCCGGTGGGGGTGACGGGGAGTCGTTTGTTGGCCCAGTCGACTGTTCCGAGTTCCGGGTTGTAGACCGGTGGGGTCATTTTTTCGGCGCGGAACACCGTCCACATCCACTGCGGGATGTTGTCCACTGTGCGCGGGAAGGCCTTGAGGTCCTGGAAGAGTGTCATTGCGTCCGCGGGGCGATCCGGGACGGTTGTTTCATTGGCGGGTCTGAGGAGCTCGGCGTCGAAGACCTCAAGTTTTCCGTCGCGGTCCGGGTAGAGATAGACATTGCAGCTAGTCCAGGTTCCAATACCCTGGATGTAGGACTCGCGGCGTACTTCCTCGAGCCAGTCAATCATCGACTCTTTTGAAAACTCCAATGCAAAGCTCCGGGGCCTCCAGATGCCGTCCCTCAGGATCTTCTCAGTCTGTTGTGACCACGCCTGATGAATGATAGAAGTGCTCACCACCTCTTGGGCGCCGAAGCCTAAGGCGCCCTCGGCGAAGCCTTCAGCCTGCAGCCGTTGAAGACCGCTGGCAACTTCATCTCCGGACTTCACTGTTCCTGTCACCACTCCAATGCCTCCTCAATGCGTCGAGCTTGGAAGAATGCTATTTCCGGCCCGGAGCCAGCAGTTGACATTCGTTCTATCAGGTTGCACGGCCTTGGACGTTGAAACGCTTCCTGCTGATTTGGCTAAATATGCACAGGATGCCAGACATACCCGGCTTTGATTTCAAATTCAGCCACCAGCTTGCGCGCGACCCTCCTGCAATTTCTGCTTTAGCCAACCTAAAATCATATCCTCACTGCGGTGGTACTTCTCCTGGTCCCGGACGTAGGCAGCACCACCGACGGGAAAATCCCACTCAGGCTCGTCGTCATAGTTGTATTCTGCCGAGGCGCTGCCAGCCGCCGTAACAACCATCTTGATGCTGAACCACGTGCCCAAGCCGGGTTTATAGGCGGCCATGCGTAGCTCCTTCATGGCTCGGGATAGTTCGTACGAGCCAGCCGCATCGTTGAACGCGCCATCCGGTGAAGAAAATCTTCCGTCCGGATTGAATATATGAATCCTCTGTTCGTTTGTTGAAGCTGTAACGTTTGCAATATATCCAACCCGTTCATCGCCCGGGCCTAGCAGCCCGTGGAGAAGTCTTCCCAAGTTG
Source organism: Paenarthrobacter nitroguajacolicus (assembly GCF_029952445.1). Lineage (GTDB taxonomy): Bacteria > Actinomycetota > Actinomycetes > Actinomycetales > Micrococcaceae > Arthrobacter > Arthrobacter nitroguajacolicus_B. The sequence goes on from NZ_JAQPPK010000037.1 coordinate 9,254, forward strand.
TTCAATGCGTCACGCTCAGCGATAACCCCGCCTGGATCTTTCATGAGTTCCATCCTGATCTTCAGTCGTGGCTAAACTGTCGCGCCTATTTTCGGTCATCATTGGCCGGGCGCTTAGCCCGCCGCGCGGCCGTTGGGGTTGCGGCGTTGACTTTCCTGAAGACGACTTCATACTCCTGAACGGCTTCCGAACTCCATGTCTTCAGGACCGCCAGAGTGCCGCCCCTCGGCTGGCACAGGTCAACCAGCGGGTCTTCCGGAAGGTAGCCGGTGTCGGCAGCGAAGTAGGTGAGCGCTCCGACTGCTTTCAGCCGCCGAAGAGCTTCTTGCCGATTTTGGCAAAGACGCCGGGCTCTTTGGAGGGGTCGATGACTTCCGGTTCGGCGGAGAAATCGGTGCCAGTGGCGGTGACGGGGAGTCGTTTGTTGGCCCAGTCGACTGTTCCGAGTTCCGGGTTGTAGACCGGTGGGGTCACGCCTTCGGCGCGGAACACCGTCCACATCCACTGCGGAATGTTGTCCAAGGTGCGCGGAAAGGCTTTGAGGTCCTGGAAGAGCGTAAGGGCGTCCGCAGGACGATCCGTTAGGTTGCCGTGGTTGTCTCGCTCGATAAGCTCGATATCAAAGGTCTCCAATATTCCTTCCCTGTCCGGGTAGAGGTAGACCTTGCAGCTCGTCCAGGTTCCGGCTCCCCGCTCGTAGGACTCACGTTGGACATTTTGAAGCCAGTAGTCCATGGATTGAATGGAAAAATTGAGAAACCCTTCCGCGTAACCCCAGACGCCGTTCCGAAGGATGTCTTCAGACCGGCTTGAGCAGGCTTGATGGACGACAGAAGTGCTTATTACTTCCTGGGCATTGAAGCCCAGGGCACCTTCAACAAAGGTTTCGGCCTGCAGTCGGTGCAACCCGCGGCGCACACTCTCGCTGTCAATCGGCCTTCCAGACGTCATTCGCGATCATCCTTTGTTGACGGAAGATTAGGGAACACCTTGGTCTTTCTCTTCTCATGGCCGAACTGGTGATCGACAATTACGGCCGACGGCAGCCCGGGTTTTGGCCCGGGGACGGCTTCTACCTTTAGGTGTAAGTCTAGGGGTTGTCCGGTGTCGATGCGGTGGAGAGCTTTTGTCATGAGGTCTCTTTCGAGTTGGAAAAAGGCCTGGGTGTTGGCGGGCGCGTTGGGGACTCCGTGGCCTCTGTTTTGGAACATGAGTTGGGCGAGGAGATGGGCTCCTTCGCCAGGGCCGGCGAAGAGTGAGGCGATGAGGTGGCCGCCGTCGTAGCCGGGTCCGCCGACACGTAGGCCGGCGAGTATTTGCTGCCATGCGTTGCGGTTGATGACGCCTTTGAGAAGCCCGGTGATGTGTGCCTCGACGCTCTTGGGCTTGGCGAAGTCATCGGTGATGATCGTGAAGTGGTTCTTAAGACCCCCGTCGGCTGTTGCCACTACGTTATAGGTGACGTTGGGCATGCGCTTGTTTAGTTCGGTGGACCAGGCCCCCTGGATGCCGGCGAAGGTGTCTACGCGCTCGACCCGACCCGTCGCATCCGTGTAAAGCGCTCAAATGTATCGGCTGTAAGGCCACCCACGCTGTCCGCATTTTAGTGCAGTGGTCGACGATGTACTCGGTGTTGGGCTGTAGCCGCTTTTGGCCAAGTCGACTACTTTGTCTGGATACTACCCAACCGGCGGTGCGACTTACGGCGACTGAGGGTTAGCTAGTGCCGTTCGCTGGTCCTCGCCATCAAGGCCTGGAGGTCTTCGGCGACCTTTGCTACCTCACGTTGCCTTGAGGTGCGGGCAGGTTCTGATCCGTGGGTTGTCTGCCGGGCCGGCCGGTTGGCTGTGCGGGTTTGACGGTGAGCCTGCGGATCTCGGGCAGGTGCGTCAACGGTGACGGCGCCCTGCAGGGGATCGTGGAAGAGAGGGAAGTTCATGGTCCCTGATCCTGACACAAGCGGACGGCCGCCCGATATGGACAATTGCATACCGCCTGCGCAGGCCACTGTGCAGCTGTCCATGAGGCTGTGTCAGCCCCGGGGATTCACGAAGTTTGGTTGGAAGGCGGACCCCACAGCGCCTTCTTCAGCAGCGCCCTCAGCTCCGCGTTCTCTTCCTCACTGAGCGCTGCCAGCTGAGTTTCCTCGCACGCTTCCAGCGCTGCCCGGGCCTTGTTGTGGATCCGCCGGCCTTCAGCCGTAGAGACGATGATCTTCGCACGCCGGTCTTGCTTCCCTTGGGCCCGTTTGACGAGGCCCCGGTGTTCGAGGTCGTCAACCAGGCTGACTACCTGGCTGGGGTCCAGGCTGAGGAAGTCGGCGAGCTCGCGCTGCGTGGGTTCCAGCCCGCTGCAGGCCAGTGTCAGCACGGAGAAGGAGCGCTCCCTGAGTCCGTAATCCGCCAGCGCCTTGTTGTTCAAGAGGGAACCCGTGGCGTGCAGTTTGGCCAGCAGGAGGCCAACATCGTTGCCGATTTTGGCTTCGGCCAGGCGCGGGGTTTCCACTTCGGTGCTTTGCGGGCCCATGACAACTCCAATAGTAATGAAAAACAATCGTTGACTTTTTCAATGATCCGTATTCTCATTGATCATGACAAGGATCTCACGTTGACAGGGGATCGGGCGCACCGGCTTCGGCCGGTTACTGCATGCGAAGGAGCACGCCATGAGCTTGAACGGCAAGGTTGCAATCGTTACCGGGAGTGGGCAGGGTCTTGGACTCGCTTACGCGAGGGAGCTCGCCCGCCAGGGTGCCGCCGTCGTTATCAATGACGTGAACGCGGAGACCGCCGCTGAGGCTGTCGCGCAGATTGAAGCCGATGGCGGCAAGGCCACCGCCGTGGTGGTTCCGGTGGGTACAACGGACGCGGCAAAGGCGTTGGTGGCGGGCGCTGTCGAGGCTTTCGGGCGTTTGGACGTCCTGGTCACCAACGCCGGGATCCTGCGCGACAAGAGCCTGCTGAAGATGACCGACGAGGATTTTGACCTGGTCATCAACGTCCACCTGAAAGGCACGTTCACGTGTGTCCGTGAGGCCTTCGCATACTTCAAGGAAAACAACATTCCCGGCCGCATCATCACCATCGGCTCGCCGACCGGCCAGCGCGGCAACTTCGGGCAAACGAATTACGCCGCTGCCAAGGCCGGGATCGTGGGCATGGTCCGTACCTGGGCTCTGGAAATGAAGAAGGCCGGCGTCACCGTGAACAGCGTGATCCCGGTGGCCGCCACTGCAATGACCAAGACAGTTCCGTACTTCCAGAAAGCGGTGGAAGCAGAGGAACGCGGCGAAGCGATGCCGGCGTTCTTCCGCCACGACCTCGGTTTCGGAACGGCCGACGACGTCGCCGGACTGATTGCCTTCCTCGCCTCGGATGAGGCAGAGGGCATTACCGGCCAGGCGATCGGTGCCGGCGGTGACCGGCTGCAGGTCTGGACCCACCCGACGGCGGCGAGCACCGAGTATCGGGAGGGTGGCTGGAGCTATGAGGCCCTGGTGGAGAACGCCGGATCGCTCTTCGGCCCGGCGGCCTTGCAGAGCGTTGGCGAGGAATTCGTGCCGCTGCCCGAGGAACTGCAGCCCGAACCGGCGCAGGCGCACTGATCATGGCCACCCGTTACGAACTTGGCATCGACGCCGGGAAACTGGACGCGATCGATATGCACGTCCACCTCGAAGTGGACAGCTGCGGCCACGGCTCGCTCCCGGATGCGTTGACGGAGGCCTCGGCGAAGTACTTCAAGGCTGAGGACCGGACCCCGTCGCTGGACAGGATCGCGGAGGTGTACCGCGAACTGAACATGGCCGCCGTCGTCTTTACGGTCGATGCGCGGACGCAACTGAAGCACGAACCGAACAGCATCCCGGAACTGATCGAGGGGGCTGCGCGGAACAATGATGTACTGATCCCGTTCGGCAGCGTGGATCCGCGCATGGGGGAGGACGCGATCGCCGGAGCGAAGCACCAGGCAGTGGAGCTCGGCGCACGCGGGTTCAAGTTCCACCCGTCGTTGCAGGGCTTTGATCCATCCAATGAGCAGTTCTACCCGCTCTGGGAATCGCTGCAGGAACTGGGGCTGCCCTGTATTTTCCACACCGGGCAGAACGGTATGGGTGCGGGCCTGCCGGGTGGCTATGGGATCAAGCTGGCGTACTCGAACCCGTTGTTGCTGGACGCCGTGGCAGCGGATTTCCCGGGCCTGCAGATCATCATGGCCCACCCCTCGGTGCCATGGCAGGACGAGGCGAACTCGATCGCGACGCACAAGTCCAACGTGTTCATCGACCTGTCCGGGTGGTCGCCGAAGTACTTCCCGGAGTCGCTGGTGCGTTTGTCGAACAGCGTGCTGCAGGACAAGGTCCTATTCGGCACGGACTTCCCGCTGATCACGCCGCAGAAGTGGCTGGGCGCGTTCGCGGACCTGCCGCTCAAGGACGAGGTCCGCCCGAAGATCCTCAAGGACAACGCCGTCCGGCTGCTCGGGTTGGGCGGCTGAAATGGTGACAAGCACGACGACGGAAGCCGGCGTGGGTGCCCGCCTTTACTCCGCGGCGGACTGGTACGACGCCGAAGCGCTCCTTAGCGACGACGAGCGCGCCGTGCTGGCCCGGCTGCGGGACTTCCTGGACACCGAGGCAAAGCCCTTGTTGGCCGAGTACTGGGAGCGGGGAGAATTCCCGGAGCAACTGGCGCAACCGCTGATCGACCTTGACCTGATGGAACCATTCGCGGAATCCGCACGGGGCATCTACCAAGGGTTCCGGATCTTCGAGCTTGCCCGCACGGATGCCTCGCTGGCCACCTGGTACACCGCCCAGGCAGGGCTGTTCCGGACCGCGATCCGGGTGGGTGCCTCGGAGGAGCAGCAGAAGGAGTGGATGCCCGAGGTCATCGACTTCTCGCTCAAGGGCGTCTTCTCCCTGACCGAGCCCGAGCACGGCTCTGACATCGCCGGTGGACTCGCCACCACCGCCCGCTTCGACGCACAGCTCGACGGCGGCAGCTGGGTTCTGGACGGCGCGAAACGCTGGATCGGGGGAGCCTCCACGGCCGATGTACTGTGTGTGTTTGCCCGGGACGTCACCGATGGCCAGGTCAAAGGATTCCTCGTGGACCGCACGGCTCCCGGGGTGAACCTGGAGAAGATCCACGGCAAGGCCTCGTTGCGCATGATGCAGAACGCCCACATCACCCTGAATAACGTCCGGGTCCCCGAGGCCATGCGCCTGCACAACGTGAACTCGTTCAAGGATGTTGCCGCGATGCTGCGGGCCATGCGCTCGGACGTCGCGTGGATCGCCACGGGTATCCAAGCCGGTGCGTTCGAGGCCGCTCTGGCCTACGTAAAGAAACGCCAACAGTTCGGCAGAAACCTGGGTTCGTTCCAGTTGGTGCAGGAAAAGCTGGCCCGGATGCTCGGCAACGTCACCGCATCACTTTCACTCGTGGTGCGCCTGACCGAACAACAAAGCCAAGGCACCTACCGGGACCAGGATTCCGCGCTGGCCAAAATGCAGACATCCCTCATGATGCGCGAAACCGTCGCCCTGGCCCGCGAAGTCGTGGGCGGCAACGGCATCACGCTCGCCGCCGACGTCGCGCGTTTCCACGCCGACGCCGAAGCCGTCTATTCGTACGAAGGCACCCACGAGATCAATGCGCTGATCATCGGCCGAGCCCTTACGGGCGAAAGTGCTTTCACCCGCTAACCCGCTCTGACAACACAACTACCAGGAGGCAACGATGCCCAATCTCGTCGTCGATTTCGACACCCTGCTCACCATGTCCGGCAAGGACCTGGGCACCACCGACTACCGTGAAATCACCCAGCAGCAAATCAATCTGTTCGCCGACGCCACGGACGATCAGCAGTGGATCCATGTTGATCCCGAGCGCGCGAAGGACGGACCCTTCGGCGCCCCGATCGCCCATGGCTTCCTCACCTTGTCCTTGATCATTCCCTTCTGGGGCGAGCTGTTCGACGTCGAGGGCGTCACCACCAAGGTCAACTACGGCCTGGACAAAGTCCGCTTCACGTCCCCGGTCAAGGTCGGCTCCAAGGTCCGCATGAGCGGCAGCATCGCCGAAGTCACCGAGGTCAAGGGCGGCGCCCAGATCAAGGTCAACGCCACCATCGAAATCGAAGGGCAGGAACGCCCCGCCGTCGTGGCCGAGTTCCTCGCACGCTTCTACAAATAAGCCGCTTCTACAAATAGACCCTTTTTCAAACCACAGTCCCTCCTCTTCGAAGGAACAGCCATGTCAGGACACACTGCACTCGCATCGCCGAGCACGGCCGCAAAGCGCAAGGAAGCGCGCACGGTCATCTTGTCCAGCTATCTGGGCAGCACCATCGAGTTCTACGACTTCCTGCTGTACGCGACGGCGGCAGCTGTTGCCTTCCCCAAGGTGTTCTTTGCCGGAACGGATGAGTGGGTAGGAGTCGTCGCGGCCTATGCAACGTTTGCGGCAGGCTATGTTGCAAGGCCACTGGGCGGCATCATCTTCGGCCATTTCGGTGACCGGATCGGCCGCAAGGGGATGTTGATCATCTCCATGGCCATGATGGGCATCGCTTCCACCCTGATTGGCCTTATCCCGGGCTCCAGTGTGATCGGACCCTGGGGAGCCGTGCTTCTGGTGGTCCTGCGCGTCTGCCAGGGCATCGCCGTCGGCGGTGAATGGGGCGGCGCCGCGCTCATGGCGTTGGAACATTCCGATCGCAAGCGGCGCGGCTTCGCGGCGTCGTTCGTGAACGCGGGTGCGCCGACGGGTGCCGTGCTCGGCACCGTTGTCATGGGCATCTTTTCGGCCCTCCCGCAGGACGCCTTCCTGGCCTGGGGTTGGCGCGTTCCTTTCCTGCTTTCGTTTGTCCTACTGATCGTTGGCATGTTCGTCAGGCTGCGGGTTTCCGAAAGCCCGATCTTCGCCGAGGCCGTGGCCAAGGAAAGTGCCCGGGGGACCAAACGGAGGATCCCGCTCCTGGAGGTGCTGAAGCGTCCCAAGGCCCTGATCATGATCATGTTTGCCGGAGCCGCAGGATTTGGCCTCCAGGTAGTGCTGCCGACGTTCTCTGTCACCTACGCAGTTTCCAAGGGTGCTCCCCAGCAGGGCGTGCTCTATGCCTTCGCGGGAGCTTCGGCCATCTCCATCCTGTTTGTGCTGCTCGGCGGCCGTTTGTCCGACCGCTTCGGTCGCCGTCCAGTAATGGTCACCGGTCTGGCCTTGTTCATCCTCTACCTGGTCCCGATGTTCGGGATGCTCAGCTCAGGCAACATCGCCCTGATCTTCCTCGCGTTCACCGTGGCCTTGGTCCTGCACTCATCCCTTTACGGCCCACTGGCAGCGTTCGTTTCCGAGCAGTTCGGGACCACCAACCGCTATACAGGCGCGGCCGTGGGCTATCAATTGGCGACGTTGATCGGTGCGGGCTTCACACCCGGAATCGTTGCCGGACTTTACAAGGATTCCGGCCAGAGCATCGTCCCTGTCGTAATCTTCCTGTCCGTCATGTCGCTGGTGTCAATTGTCTTCATCCTGCTGACGCGGGAGTCTAAGAACAACGACCTCTCAACGGTTAGTTAGGAATACGCACATGGACAACAACGGAGTTGGATCCTGGATGCACCGCCGCCGCAACAAGTCCGGACCAAAAACGGCGCTTGTCTCCGGTGACCAGGTCATGAGCTACCGTGAACTGGCCGACCGCACCGACCACCTGGCCAACGCCCTCAAGGACAGGGGAGTCGCCAAGGGCGATCGCGTGGCGTATCTCGGCGAGAACCACCCTTCGTTCGTGGAAACCTTCTTTGCCTGCGGGCTGGTCGGAGCAATCTTCGTTCCGCTGAACACGCGCCTGGCCGCCCCTGAGCTGCAGTTCCAGCTACAGGATTCGGGCGCGCGGCTCCTGGTCAGTGCTGCCGCCCTGGACACCGTCGCAACCGCCGCGGTGGCAGACACCGCGGTGACCCATCGGCTTGTAGTGGCGTCCGACGACGACCCTGAAGGCGCCGCTGTTAAGGTGCGGTCCGGCGTCGAACGTTATGGCGAGGCAATTGACGCCGCGGACGGGACGCCGCTGGACACTGTGGTGACCCTGGACGACGCCGCCATGATCCTCTACACCTCCGGCACCACCGGCAAGCCCAAGGGTGCGCTGCTGACTCACGGCAACATCACCTGGAACTGCATCAATACCGTGGTGGACATGGACCTGTGCCGGAACGACGTAGCGCTCATGATTTCGCCGCTCTTCCACGTAGCGTCCCTGGACATGGGTTTGCTGCCCATGCTGCTCAAGGGCGCCACCGTGATCCTCGAAGCCAAATTCGACGCCGGACGCGTCCTGGAGCTGGTGGAGCGGCATCACGTGACCACCCTCAATGGCGTCCCCACCACTTTCCAAATGCTCTGTGACCATCCGGAATGGTCGACGGCGGACCTCAGCTCCCTGGACAAGCTCACCTGCGGCGGTTCCGCCGTCCCGCAACGGGTGCTGGACGCCTACGAAGCACGCGGTATCGGCTTTACTGCCTGCTACGGAATGACCGAAACTGCGCCCGGCGCAACCATGCTGCCGGTCGCCGCTTCCAAGGACAAAGCCGGCTCGGCAGGGCTACCGCACTTCTTCACGGACGTGCGGATCGTTGACCCGTTCGGCGGGATCCTGGGAGCCGGAGAAGTGGGCGAAATCCAGATTTCCGGGCCGAACGTCATCAAGGAATATTGGAACCGCCCCGAGGACACGGCGGAAAGCTATTCCGATTCGTCCTGGTTCCGATCCGGTGACATGGGGAGCCTGGACGAGGAAGGCTTCTTGTTCGTTTCAGACCGGCTCAAGGACATGATCATTTCCGGCGGGGAGAACATTTATCCCGCAGAGGTGGAAGCAGCCATTGCAGAGCTCCCGGCTGTCGGGAGCGTGGCCGTGATCGGAGTGACCGACGAGAAATGGGGTGAAGTGCCCCGGGCAATCGTCACCCTCAGGGAGGGCGCTGCATTGACCGAGGAACAGTTGCGCTCGCACTTGGACGGCAGGCTGGCCCGTTACAAGATCCCCAAGTCCGTGGTTTTCGTGGAGGAGATGCCGCGCACTGCAAGCGGGAAGATCAGGAAAACCGACCTGCGGAAGCATTACGCGCGGTAGCCCTAACCCAACGCTCGTTCACATCCCACCCGCTTGAGCCGGACGCTCGTTCACATACCACCCGCTTGAGCGGGACGCTCGTTCACATCCCACCCGCTTGAGCGACTGTGGGGCCGACATAATCCGTCAATGGGCTAAATCCGGGTTAACTTTGTCCATCGAACTGCCTAAATGGCGTTCGGGGCATTACGATTGGGTCGACTCGTCTCTGAGTATGCATTTATCACAACGAACCGGGGGATATTCCAATGAGCTACCCGCAACAACCGCAACAGACCCAGCCATATGGCGCACAGGCCGGCGAGCCGCCGCTGTGGGCTCCTTACTACGGCGCGCCGATCGGTGCCGCTGTCCAGCGTTTCTTCAAGAAGTACACTGCCTTTAGCGGCCGCGCCAGCCGCAGTGAATACTGGTGGTGGACCTTGGTGAACGCGATTGTTCTGATCGTGCTCAATATCCTCATGACCACTGGCATCTCTGTCGATTCAGATGGAGTTCCGGCTCTTGGCCCGGTCTATGTTATTGGCCTTATCCTTGCCATCGTCTGGGGCCTTGCGACGCTGATCCCCGGGATCGCCTTGGTTGTCCGTCGCCTCCATGACGCCAATCTGAGTGGATGGCTTGCATTCCTGATCGTCATTCCTTTTGCTGTCCTGGTCTTCGCACTCCTGCCGTCCAACCCGGCTGGCCAGCGTTTCGACCAGCCGACTGCGTAGTAACCCACGTACCACGTAAAAGGGGCGGCACCCAGTGTGCCGCCCCTTTTGCGTGCCCACGGCCAGAGTGCCACGGCCTGCGTGCCCGCAAGCCACTTGCGTGAAATGCTGTGACTGACGCGGACCAGCCCCAACGATGAGGAGTGCCAGTCATGAAGACGATCAAACGCTGTGCCGTGGTGGGAGGCGGAATCATCGGCGTCGCGGTTGCCAGGGAACTCGCCAACAGGCTCGACGGCGCACAAGTCACCATCTACGAGAAGGAAGACCGGCTCGCCGCCCACCAAACAGGCCACAACTCCGGGGTGGTCCACGCGGGCCTCTATTACGAACCGGGTGGGCTGAAAGCACGGTTGTGCCGCAGGGGAGTGGAGCTGCTGCGGGACTTCTGCGCCGCGAAAGCCCTGCCGTACGAAGCCTGCGGGAAGCTTGTCATCGCGCAGACGGCCGAAGAGCAAGAACGCCTGGACAACATCTTCGTGCGCGCCACGGCCAACGGTGTTCCTGGAGCGCGGATGCTGCGCGGCGACCAGATACGCGAGGTGGAGCCGAACGCCGTCGGACTTTCTGCTTTGCACTCGCCGGAAACGGCGATCGTTGACTACACAGCAATCACCGAAGCGCTCGCCGACGACGTCCGCAGCTCGGGTGGGACCATCCTGCTGGGGCGGGAAGTGACTTCGCTGGAACAGCAAGCAAACGGCGTGGTGGTCCATACGAATCAAGGCGCCGAACACTTTGACCTGGTGGTTGCTTGCGCGGGTCTCCAGTCGGACCGACTGGCGAAGACGACGGGCGAGCCGCCAGTTCCCAGGATCGTGCCGTTCTTTGGGCAATACTTCCTTCTGGAACGTGCGGCGCGCGAACAGGTGAAGGGCCTCATTTATCCTGTCCCGGACCCCAAGCACCCATTCCTTGGCGTGCATCTCACCAAGCGCATCGACGGCGAAATGATGCTTGGCCCCAACGCCTTCATTTCGTTCGGCCGGGAATCCTATGGATGGAAAGATGTCCGGGTCCGGGATGTCCTTGATTATGCGCTGTTCCCGGGCTTCTGGAATTTTGCGCGGCAGAACGTGCCGTCCGCAGTCCGCGAATTCCAGACGGTGCTGAGCCGGAAGAAATTCATCCGCGAAGCAGTACGGTTTGTGCCCTCGCTGGAGGGGGCCACGGTTCTTCCCGGCACCCGGGGCGTCCGCGCCCAGGCCATGAATGGGGACGGATCGCTGGTGGACGACTTTGTCATCGCACGACGCCGGGACACTGTTTTGGTGCGGAACGCACCGTCTCCCGGGGCTACTTCCTCCATGGCCATCGCGGAGTACATCGTGGAACAGGCTTTGCAGGACTGAGAGTTAACAAACCGGTGACCATCCGGAAACGGCCCCCACATGCCGGGTGGATAGCTTGGGCCCATGATCACATCACTGGCCGCACTGGCAGCCCGCATGGGGCAAGCCTTCGGGCGCTGGATCGAGGCGGCATATGTCCTGGATTGTGTTGGGGGCGAAGAGGGCGAACCGCGTGGGACAGGTCAGGATTGGACTTGGTTGCCTGCCCTGAGCGGCGTCACCGTTGCAAGCGCCCAGGCCATCCAATCCCACGCAGGGCGGGTCCCGAAAGCCATGTAGGAAGCGCGTTGGAAGCTGCAAATGTTGCGTTGGGCACACTTTTCGTTAATGCCGGGTAGTATGCCCTAAACTGCTTCACTGAGGTGCCGGAATAGGCACTATGCAGCAACGAAAGCGAACCCTCAATGGCTACTGATTACGACGCCCCGCGCAAGACAGAAGAAGAGTCTCCGGCTGAATCGCTTGAGGCCCTGCAGGCGTCCCGCGGGGGCAGTGCCCAGACCGCTGTCATCGACGTTGAGGACGTCGATACTGCCGAAGGAATCGACCTTCCCGGCGCGGATCTTTCGGGCGAGGAACTGACTGTTGTTGTGGTCCCGGAACAGTCCGACGAATTCACGTGCGGTTCCTGTTTCCTGGTCCGTCACCGGTCCCAGATCGCGCTGGAAAAGAACGGCCTCAAGTTCTGCAAGGACTGCGAAGGCTGAGTAACGCGTTGGTCACGTTATCTTCGGTCACGAAAACGTGGCAGATGCGGCCCTAAAGAACCCTGAATTGCCCTTCTAAACGGCTTCCAATGACTCTCCCGTGATCAGCCGGGGGTCCCCTTAACGGTTATGCGCCGAAGCGGCCACAACCCGCACGATTCCTCACCTGCACTCCTAGAGTTGAAGTATCAACTTCGCCTGAAGGGGGCACAAAAAATGAGGAAAATTGGAGCGGGCTTGGCGGCGGTTTTGGCAGCTGCCGGGCTCGGTCTAGCGGCGCCGGGGCCAGCCTCGGCGGCATCGTATTGCGGTATCACCTGGGGCTCGTTGGCCAAGGCTGATCCGGATATGAGTCCGGCCAATGTCACTGGTGTGCGCACGGGGGAGCAGCCGTGCTTTGACCGCCTGGTGATCGATATGACCGGCAAAGTTGCCGGCTATTCCGTGCAATACGTTCCGGTGGTGACGCTGGATCCCAGCGGATTCCCGGTGCCGATGTTGGGCGATGCGGACCTGCAGGTGATGGTCACAGCGCCTTCCTATGACCAGCAGGGGCAGCCTACTTACCTGCCTGCGGCCAAGGCTGAACTCTCGAACGTTTCCGGTTACCAGACGTTCCGTCAGGTGGTTTACGCGGGCAGCTTCGAAGGCACTACCAGCGTCGGCCTGGGTGTCCGGGCCCGGCTTCCGTTCAGGGTCTTCACTTTGGACGGACCCGACGGCGGCTCCCGGCTTGTGGTGGATGTTGCCCATCACTGGTAGCGCCTGAGCCTGGTGAGGCCCAGATAGCGGGAAAGCTGCCAGTTCGCACGGAAGTTTCCGGGCGAACTGGCAGCTTTCCAGCGTTTTCGGCGCAGCTTACTCCGGGACCACCAGCGCCGGAGTATCCTTCCGGATGGTCTCGCCCCGGAAGAAGCCGGGCCGCATGCGGGACTGGACCAGCATGACCACGGCACCCAAGGCCAGGATTCCGATGCCGAGGATAAACACGAGTCCCACGCCAAAGATCTCCGAGCCACTGCCGAACTCCGGATCCCAGCTGTCCATCGCGGTCTGCAGGAACACCACGAACAGGCCAACGCCGCCCAACACCGGGCAAACCAACCGAAGGAAGAAGTTGCGGACACTGCTGAACACGCTGTTGCGGAAGTACCAGGCACAAGCGATGGCCGTGAGCCCGTAGTAGAAGCAGATCATCAGGCCCAGGGCCAGGATGGTGTCGTTGAGGACGTTCTCGCTGATCACGTGCATCACCGCGTAGAAGCCCGCGGACAGGACGCCGGCCGCGACGGTGGCGAAGCCCGGCGTCGAGAACTTCTTGCTCATGTGGCTGAAACGCTCCGGCAGGGCCCCGTAGTGCGCCATGGCGAGCAAGCTGCGGGACGGCGAGGTGAAGGTGGACTGCAGGGAAGCAGCCGAGCTGGAAAGCACCGCAAGGGACATGAGGATCGCGAACGGCCCCATGACCGGGGAGGCCAGTGCTGTGAACACGTTGGCGTGGTTCTCGGGGTTGTTCAGCCCGATTCCGGTATCGCCGACGCCGGCAAACATCATGGTGGCAATGGTGACCAGCAAGTAGATGCCCAGGACAATGACTGCCGTCAGGGTGCCCGCGGCACCTGCGGTTTTCTTGCCGTTGGCTGTTTCCTCGTTCACGGTCAGGCACACGTCCCAACCCCAGTAGACGAAGATCGAGAGTGAAATGCCTGCGGCGATCTGGCCGAAGGTCTCAACCTTGGTGACGTCGAACCATTCCCAGCTGAAGGGAACGGCAGTCTCGGAGGTGGACCAGTTGGCGAATGCCATGGCGACGAAAATTCCCAGAACCAACAGCTGGAAGCCGACCAGGCCGTACTGGACGATCTTGGTGGTGTGCAGGCCGCGGTAGCTGATCCAGACGGCCAGCGCCACGAAGACGAAACACGTGGCTACGTTGAGGAGCTTGTTCGATGCAAGATCCGCCAATTCAGGGGAACCGGTAGCTTGCGCAAGAAACAGGTAGAAGAAGTCCACCGCGACACCGGCAAGATTGGACAGGACGATGATGTTGGCAGCCAACAGGCCCCAACCGCCCATCCAGCCCACCCAAGGACCAAACGCCTTGGTGACCCAGGTGAACGTGGTGCCGCTGTCCGGGGAGTCCGCATTGAGCTCCCTGTAGGCCAGCGAGACCAGAATCATCGGAATGAATCCGATAAGGAAAATGACGGGCAACTGCAGCCCGACTTCATTGACGGTTGGGCCGAGCGCACCGGTGAGGGTGTACGCCGGGGCGATGGTTGAAATGCCAAGAACGACGACGGCGAGGAGCCCCAACTGCCCCGTCTTCAGTCCCTTGCCGCTGATGTCGTGCGACTCTGCAGCGGCGCTGGTGCTTTTCGAGGCACCGGCACGGATTGTCTGGCTCATGAAGGGCCCTTTCTAGATGGCCGAAGGCTGCTGCTGCGTGATGCAGTGGATGCCGCCGCCCCGGGCGAAGAGTTCGCGCGCGTCAACACTGACAACGCGGCGCCCCGGGTAGGCATCGGCGAGAATGCGGAGTGCTTTCTCGTCCGTGGGGTCGTTGAAACTGCAGGCGATGACTCCGCCGTTGACTACAAGGTGGTTGATGTAGCTGTAGTCCACGTAACCCTCGTCGTCAGTGAGGGCTTCCGGGGCGGGAACTTCGATGATGTTCCATTCCCGTCCGGCTGCGTCATGGGTGGTGCGCAGGAAGTCGATGATTTCCCGGGAAACCTTGTAATCCGGGTGTTCGGGATTCTGCTGGGAGTGGACCAGCAGGGTTCCCGGGCTGGGGATGGCGGCCACGATATCCACGTGGCCACGGGTTCCGAACTTCTCCGAGTCGCGGGTCAGGCCCCGGGGCAGCCACACCACGTGTGTTGCGCCGATGGTCCGGGCCAGCTCCTGCTCGATGTCGGACTTGGTCAGGCCGGGGTTGCGGCCTTGGTCCAGTTGGACGGTCTCGGTGACGAGGACTGTGCCCTCACCGTCAACCTGGATGCCGCCGCCCTCGTTCACGATCCCGGACGGGATATGCGTTGCGCCGGCGCGGTTGGTGATGTTGGCGGCGATCAACGAATCCTTGTCCCAGGTGGCCCAGTCCTGGCCACCCCATCCGTTGAAGATCCAGTCCACGGCTCCGAGCTGTTTGTTCGCATCCAGCACGAACGAGGGCCCGATGTCCCGCATCCAGGCATCGTTCAGCTCAGCGGTAAGTACCTCAACGCGAGGGTCGAGGTAGCGCGCGGCCGTTTCGACGTCGTCGGGCGCTACCACCATGGTGACAGGCTCGAACTCAAGGATGGCGTTGGCGACGGCGGCCCACGTCGAGCGCGCGGCGTGCGCCTCTTCCTCGGTGTCCCCCAAGGTGTAGCCGCCGGTGGGGAACGCCATCCAGACGCGGTCCTGTTGAGCCGTCTCGGACGGCATGCGCCAGGCGCTCATGCGGATACTGCCTGGGGCTGCCGGCTTACAACGGGGCTGGAGCCGAGAGGTGCGTCCGCGTTCACCGGTTCGGTGAGGCGGGCGTACGTTTCGGGGCGGCGGGTGGCCAGGAAGGGGAAGAGGGTGAGCCAATCCTTGCGCTGGTCGAGGTCAAGGTCGGCCACCAGGACGGCGGATTCGTCACGGGGTGCCTGGGCCAGGATCCGGCCGTAGGGGTCCGAGATGAAGGAAGAGCCGTAGAAGTTCAGGGTGCCCTCGTTGCCGTAGCGGTTGGGGGCGATCATGAAGAGGCCGTTGGCGATACCGTTGCCCACGATGACCTGCTGCCACAGTGGCTGCGTGTCGAAGTCCGGGTGGTCCGGTTCGGAGCCGATCGCCGTCGGGTAGACCAGGATTTCGGCACCGCCCAGGGAGTACATACGGGCGAGCTCGGGGAACCATTCATCCCAGCAGGTGGGCATGCCCAGGCGGGCGCCGCCAAGTTCTGCCGGTGCGTGGACAGCGTAGGCATCTTCGGCTTCGGGGCCCTTGCGGAAGAACTTGTCCTCGTAGTAGCCAGCCGTGACGGGGATGTGCAGCTTGTGCGTGCGGGCGAGCAATTCTCCTGCGGGGGAGACCAGGATTGCCGTGTTCAGGCCAAGGCCGTCGTCCGTGCCATCCGGGTTTTCGGCCCTCTGGTACAGCGAGGCGTGAACGGAAATGCCGTATTTCCGGGCAGCCTCAGCGGCGAAAGTGAAGGTGGGGCCTGTCAACAGGTCCTCGGTGATGTCCGAAGGCCGGATGCCCGCGGCGGGGTCGTTCTTCGGCTTGGTATCGGCGGGGTAGCGGGAGAGCGTCAGTTCAGGCAGGAAAACAACGGTGGCTCCCAGCTTGGCTGCGCGTTCAATCCCCTCGGTAAGTTCGGCGTGGAGGGCGGCTTGGTCAGCATGCCAGCGGTGCTGGACGACGCCGACGCGAAGCGGCGTTCGCGTGGAGGGCTCGGTGCGGGCCAGGGAAGTGGGGGCTTCGAGGCAGGTTATTTCAATCATGGTGGCATGTACTCCGGTGAGACGACAGTCACTAAATGAATAGCGTTCATTTAGTATGGCGTCAGTCACGCCCGAGCGCAAGGGGAAAATGAATCGGAATCGTTTATGACGGTGGTCCGGGGTGGTTTTGTTCTGGACTTTGGGGTTTTCCACATAGGGCGGTTGGTGCCTTCTGTGCTCTTTTGGGGGCTGGAAGAGTTGGGGTATGGAGCAGATTCGGGGCTGGCAAGCGGGCGCAGCGGTAGGTGAGCCTGATCCTGTCGCGGGTCTATTGTCCCTGGAGGCGACACCCCGGGTTTCTGATCTCATCGTACTTTTGGGTGCCGTCCGTCTCGGCGACGGGAGCGGTGAGTTGATTGATCAGCTCCGTGCTCTGGAGGAGCTGAAGTCCGCCATCACCGCTTTGCAGGCGAGGGTGGCGGTGGCGTTCGATGTGGGTGTGCGCGCCGGCCAGGCTGCGGCGGGTGTTCCAGTGTCCGAGCGCGGCAATGATGTGGGAGCCCAGGTTGCGTTGGCGCGGCGGGAGTCGCCGAACAAGGGCTCGCGGCTCCTCGGGCTGGGGAAGGCTCTTGTCACGGAGATGCCGCACACGATGGCCGCCCTCGAATCAGGGCTCTTGAATGAGTGGCGGGCTACGTTGCTGGTGAGGGAAACAGCCTGTTTGTCTGTGGAGGACCGGGCCGCGGTTGATGCGGAACTGGCTGCCGATGCGGGGACTTTTGAGGGGGTCGGGGACAAGGAGATCATCGCCGCGGCGCGGGCTGCGGCGTATCGGCGGGATCCCCGGTCGGTGGCCCAGCGTGCGGCCCGTGCCGCGTCCGACCGGACCGTGGACTTGCGCCCTGCCCCGGATACCATGACGGTCCTGACCGCGTTGCTGCCGGCTGCCCAAGGTGTCGCGGTTTATGCGGCGTTGTCGCGGGCGGCGGACTCTGGCCGGTCCCGTGCAGGGGCCAGCTCCGGTGGGGAGCGGACCCGGAGCCAGGTCATGGCCGACACCCTCGTGGAGCGTCTGACCGGTAAACCCGGCGGGATCAGCGGTGTCGAGGTCCAGCTCGTCATGACGGACCGGACTTTGTTCCAGGGCGAGAGTGAACCGGCGAGGCTTCAGGGCTACGGCATCGTCCCGGCCCACTGGGCACGCGAGTTCACCAACCCCACGCCGGCGGGCGACCCCGAATGCGCAGCCAGCACCGTAGGGCGGTCAGGGGCCACTGTGCGGGATCCTGAGTACGGCGTCTGGTTGCGGCGGCTCTACACCGCCCCAACCACCGGGGAGCTGCTGACCACGGATTCCAAATCACGGCTCTTCCCACCGAGGCTGCGACGCTTCATTGAGACCCGCGATGCCACCTGCCGCACACCGTACTGCGACGCGCCCATCCGGCACATCGACCACGTCGTGCCCTGGCGCGAGGGCGGAGCCACCACACTGGAGAACGGCGCCGGGCTCTGCGAAGCGTGCAACCACACCAAAGAACACCCCGGCTGGACCGCAACCACCGCCCAGGGCAACGCCAACCCCGAAACCCGCCACACCCTCAAACTCCAAACACCCACCGGACACACCTACCAATCAAAAGCCCCACCACTACCAGGACACGGAGCCGTTCCGGAGAAGGAGACGGAGCCGCATCTGGAGCCTGAATCCAGTGAGGTTCAGCAGCATCCTTCCGCCGAGGATCTACTGCCAGCGGTGTTGACCTAAGCCACTGTGGGCAGGGTGAGTATTTCGGCTCCATCATGGGTGATCGCGATGGTGTGCTCACTGTGGGCCGTCCGGCAACCCGTGACGCTGCGAAGTGTCCAGCCATCCGGGTCCGTGACCAGTTGGGCTGTATCGGCCATGACCCAGGGCTCCAAAGCGAGGAGTAGGCCGGGGCGGAGCTTGTAGCCCCGTCCCGGCCGGCCCATGTTGGGGACGTGCGGCTCCTGGTGCATGGTTGATCCGATCCCGTGGCCACCAAACTCAGTGTTCACGGGGTAACCGGCTTCGCTGAGAACTGAGCCGATGGCGTAGGAAAGGTCACCGATGCGGGCGCCGGGTCGGGCCGCCGCTATGCCAGCACGCAAGGCACGTTCGGTTACCTCGATCATGGCCACACTCTCGGCGGGTTTCGTGTCGCCGACGATGAAGCTGATGGCAGAATCGGCGGCGATTCCGTCCAGGGAAACGGCGAGGTCCAGTGTCAGGAGGTCGCCATCGGCCAGGGCGTAGTCCCGCGGCAGGCCGTGGAGGACGGCATCATTGACGCCTGTGCAGATGTAATGGCCGAAGGGTCCGCGCCCAAAGGACGGAGCGTAGTCCACGTAGCAAGATACTGCGCCGGCTTCCAGGATCATGGCCTTGGCCCACTGGTCGATGTCCAAGAGGTTGGTCCCAACAGTGCAACGGTTTTTCAGGGTGTGCAGGATGTTGGCCACCAATGCCCCTGCAGCTTTTGCGCGTGTCAGTTCGCCGGTGCTGAGGATCTCGATCATGCGGAACCTTTCTGGGGTATTTCCAATAACTATCCCGGCCATATTATCCCGGTATTAGAATTGGAGCCATGGTCAGGTTGCCACTAACACCCGCAGAGGCCGAGCGTGGACAGCGTCTTGGTGCGCTGTTACGTCGAGCGAGGGGAACGCGCTCAATGCTGGAGATCGCTCTGGATGCCCGCGTTTCCCCGGAAACGCTGCGCAAAATCGAGTCCGGCCGGGTCGCTACTCCTGCCTTTCCCACAGTGGCCGCGATTGCCGACGCACTTGGCCTGTCGCTCGATCAGCTATGGACCGAGATCAACCAGCCTGACGCAGGCATGGACACCGGCATTCAGCGCCGTAGTGCCAAAGAATTCCTGGCCTCATAGTCCGCCAGCTTCTAAGTCCGCCAGCTCCTTAGTCCGCGAGCCCGCTAATCCTGCCGCTTGGGTCGCGCCCGGACGTGCAGCCGTTCGCCTTGCTGGCCAAAGAGCGTCAAAAGTTCCACGGGCTCGGAGGTGGCGCTGGCGAACCAATGCGGGGTGCGTGTGTCGAACTCCGCCACTTCACCGGGTTTGAGGATGAAGTCGTTTTCGCCCAGGACCAGCCGGAGTTTTCCGTTGAGGATATACATCCAGTCGTAGCCCTCATGGGATTGCGGCTCCGGGACCTCCTTGCCTGTGCCACTTTTCAACACCATCTTGAATGCTTGTATCCCGCCGGGCCTGCGGGTGAGGGGGAGTGCGGTGCCCCAGTGGTGAACATGGGGCTTGAGGTGGATGCGTGGATCTCCAGTTTCCGGCGCGTCAATCAACTCTTCAAGCGGGACCTGGTGGAGCCGCGCTATCGGAAGCAACAGCTCAAGGGTGGGCTTCCGTTGACCCGACTCCAGCCGCGACAACGTGCTGACAGAGATGCCGGTCCCTTCAGAAGCTTCGGCGAGCGTAAGGTTCCGCTGGTTCCGCATCGCGCGCAGGCGCGGGCCGACGGCGTCGAGCATTGCTGTGAGATCGGTAGTCATGATCCCAGTTTGCCATATCGGCAACTTTTCTTGCTGAATACTTTGTTGCTGCCCAACCATGGAAGGAGCGGTGAATGGCCGTTCGAAGTTGATGGAGGCACAGTGAACAGGCTCGAAAACAAACAGTTGGCCAACGAGTACCAAGTCGTGGTGATCGGAGGTGGCGCAGCCGGGTTAAGTGCCGCTGTCACGCTCGGCAGGGCCCTACGGTCCGTTTTGGTGATCGACGCCGGCGAACCCCGGAACGCTCCTGCCGCCGGAGTCCACGGCTTCCTGTCCAGGGACGGCATCAATCCCAAGGAGCTCTTGGAACTCGGACGGGAGGAGGCGCTCGGATACGGGGTAGACATCGTGAATGGAGTCGCCATTGCGGCACGTGCGACGTCGGCGGCTGAGGAAGGCGCGGAGCTCTCCTTTGAGGTGGAGTTGGGGGAGGGGCGGACAGTCAAGGCGCAGCGGCTGCTGATTACTACCGGGCTTACGGATGTGCTGCCTGAGATTGAGGGCATCCACGAGAGGTGGGGTCGAGACGTCCTGCACTGCCCGTACTGCCATGGCTGGGAAGTGCGGAACGCGGCGATCGGGATTCTGGGCGCGGGACCCATGTCCCTGCACCAGACGATGCTGTTTCGGCAGTGGAGTCCGGATATCACGCTGTTCCTCAATGACATCATTGAGCCGACAGACGAGGAATGGGAGCAGTTGGCCGCCCGGTCCATCAACGTTGTCGAGGGAAAAGTTCGGTCACTCGAGGTGGTCAATGATGCGCTGACTGGTGTCGTCTTGGCCTCGGGAGCAGTCATCCCTGTGGCAGCGGTAGTGACGGGCGCCAGGCTGGAGGCTCGGTCCGCGGTGCTGGAATCCCTTGGCGTTCCGGTAGTGGAACACCCCATGGGAGTTGGTCGCCACGTCGAAGTGAACCCCCTGGGCGGGGCCACGTCGGTGCCGGGAGTGTGGGCTGCCGGAAATGTAGTCGACCTCATGGGACAGGTCATGGCATCGGCCGCTTCGGGCGTCATGGCTGGAGCTGCGATCAACGCCCACCTTGTGGCTGAGGAGACAAGGCTGGCGGTGGAGGCTGCCCGATAAAAAATGGTCGACGTACGCCCGGAGTGCGAGGACTATTAAAGGATCGCCACTAAAGGAGGTTGGCATGTGCTACGCGTACTATGACGACTTCGAGCGGCGCACGAAGAAGGACTCCGCGCGCAAGCCCGAGACCCGCACCACCGAGGCCAAAGAGCCTGCTGCCCCGGCTGAGACCAGCCGCGGGACGGAAGGAACACTATGGACCTTCCTGGCACGCCGTCGCCGTGAGCCTGAGGTTTACGAACCGAAGGTGGACCGCATCCACGAGAAAGTCTAGGAAACACCTGGGCTGGAACGAACAGTAGATCCGCACAGAGGCGCCGGGCTACCGGCGCCTTTTCCATGGCGGCCGCCCCGCTTAGCTGTTCTGGTCGCCCAAGTGCGATGAGCCCAGGTACTCCAGGGCTGCGGTCACGAGCGCCTCCGTTCCCTTGGCCAGCGTGGGCTGGATCAAAGGGGCGAAGTAGGGTGAGTGGTTGGACGGGATGTCCTCGGGGAGCCGGCCGGTAGTGGCCCATTCCCTGAAGAGTTCAGGATCCGCGCCACCAAGGAACCAGAACACCAAGGGCGCGTCGGCACCCTTGGCCAGGGCTCCCACATCTTCGCTGCCCGATACGGGTCCCGGGTCAATGACCTGCGTCGCCCCGAACCGTGCCTTGAACGCCGCGGTGATTCTGCCTGCCGCCGATTCGTCGTTGACCGTCAGCGGGAAGTGCTCCTCGAAATGGATTTCCGGGTCCTTGGGAGCGCCGGAGGCTGTCGCTTCGCCTTGCACGATGCGTTCAATCGAGCCGAGGATCTTGTCCCTGGTGGAGTCGCTGAAAGTGCGGACGCTGAGGCCCAGGGTTGCAGTCTCGGGGATGATGTTGTTCTTCGTTCCGGAGTGGATCTGCCCAACGGTCACCACGGCGGAGTCACTGGCGGCGAGCTCACGCGACACAATGCCCTGCAAGCGGACTGTGGCGGCAGCGGCCATGAGGACGGGATCAACAGTGGTTTCGGGACGGGATCCGTGTCCGCCTCGTCCGTGCAGGGTGACGTTAAGGGAGTCCGCTGAAGCCATGGTGACGCCTGCCCGGATGCCGAACCAACCAGCGGGGAAGGGCGCAACATGCTGTCCGAGGACCACATCCGGCTTGGGCACTGTGTCGTAGAGGCGGTCGGTCACCATGGCTTTCGCGCCGCCACCCCATTCTTCGGCAGGCTGGAACACGGCAATGAGGGTTCCTTGCCACTGGTCACGCTGCCCGGCAAGCGATTCGGCCGCTCCGACCAGGCAACTGACGTGGACATCGTGGCCGCAGGCATGCATAACCGGGACATCGTTGCCGTCGGGGTCTACACCCATGGCGTTACTTGCGTAGGCCAGCCCGGTGGATTCCTTGACCGGGAGGGCATCCATGTCCGCCCGGAGCATTACGACGGGTCCGGGGCCGTTCTCCAAAAGGCCCACCACGCCGGTTTTGCCGATGTTGCGGTGAACCGTGAATCCCAGGTTTTCCAAGTGCCCGGCGGCGATCCTGGCAGTCCGGGTCTCCTGGAAAGACAACTCCGGGTTGGCGTGCAGGTCTTTGTAAAGTTCTTCGAGGTCAATGGTCATGGTTCTACCCTCTTCGTTCGACGCCTTCGGTCTGGCCAGTGTATCCACCCGGTATGTGCGAAGACTGAACAGTCGCGGCAGACTGGATGGCATGAGCAAAGCCCAACCCGTCACCACGCAGAGTTCCACAGTTGAGGACTGGACTAAAGCCTTGGCAGAGTCGAGCGGTTCGCCCGGTGGTGGTGCCGGGACCGGGGTGATGCTCTCCATTGCGGCTGCCCTGACCTCCATGGTGGCTGGCTATACGGAGCCCGAAGACCATGAGCGGGACGAGCTTTCTGCCATTCACGCCAGGGCCAAGGAGCTCAGGAAAACTGCCCTCCAGCTCGCGGACGACGACGCCGCTGCTTCCGACGCCTTCGGGGCCGCGTTCCGCCTTGACCCCGGTCCGGAACGCGAGGAGGCCATTCACCGCGCCTCTGTGGAAGCAGCCAAGGCCTCCGCTGTCTTGGGCGAGCGCGCTATGAAGGCCATCGAAGACCTTGGCTGGCTTGCATCCCATGGCAACCCAGCCCTCATCGCCGATGTTGTGGTGGGGTTTGGCGCCCTGAGGGCGGCAATTGCTGGGGCCCGGACCAACGTGAGCTTTGACCTGGCGTCCCTGACCTCCGCGGGGACTCCGCTTGAGGAGGTCAGGGAGCAGCACCCCGGTCTGTGGACCACTGTTGGCAAGCTCAGCGATGCCCTTGACCGAATCGACCAACTGACTGCCGGCGTCGACAACATGGCCGCACCTACCGAAGCGGTGTAGTTCCTACTTCGCTTTGGGAACCTTGCGGAGTACGACGGCGGCCATCACTGCCGCACCGGCCATCAATACCAGCCCAATCGCCGCAGTGATGTGGACGCCGGAGTCGAAGGCTATCCGGGCGGCGGTGGTCAATGCCTCGGACAGCTGGGTGGGCAGGCCGGATGCAGCGTCAACTGCGCCGGCGAGGGTTTCCCCGGACTTCCTCGCAGCTTCGGTGGGTACGCCGTCGGGAATGACGAGGTTGTGCTGGTAGGACGCCGTGAGGATCGAACCGAGCACCGCAGTTCCCATGAGTGAACCGAGTTCGTAGCCGGTCTCGGAGATGGCAGAGGCCGCTCCGGACTTGTCTGCCGGCACGGAAGCCAGGATCAAGTCGTTCGAGATGGTCTCCGCGGCGCCAACTCCCACTGCCAGCACCGTCAGGGCTGCGAGGAGGAATACGGGTCCACTGCCGTGGTCGCCCATGACAGCCACCAGATACCCGACTGCGCTTAGCGTCAGTCCGCCAGCCACAACAAAACCAGGCCTGACTTTCCTGACGAGCGGTACCACCAGCAGGCCGGCGACCACGGTCGCCAGGAGCGCTGGGATCATGGCGATTCCGGCCTCCATGGGGGACTGCCCTTCAACCAACTGCAGGTGCTGGGCGAAGAAGTAGATGAAGCCCGTCATGGAGAACAGGGACAGGATGTTGGCCACGATCGCGGTGCTGAACACTTTGTTCTTGAACAAGCCAACGTCCAGCATGGGGCTTTCGATCCTCTGCTGGCGGCGGACGAACAGGATGCCCATCACCAGGCCGAAGCCCATGAAAGCAACTGCCGACGCTCCGAAGCCGTGGACTGCGAATTCCTTGATGCCGTACACGAAGGGCGCCATGGTGATGACCGACAGGACAATGCTGGGTACGTCGACCCGGCCAGGGTTGGCGTCCTTGGATTCAGGAATCAGTACCTTGCCAAAGGCAAGGAGCGGCAGGAGCAGGAAGGCTGCCACCAGGAAGACTGCGCCCCACCAGAAGTGCTCAACCAGCCAGCCGCCGAAGATGGGACCGAGGGCAGCGCCGCCGGAAAAGCCTGCAGCCCACACCGCGATAGCGAGCCGCCTGCGGTTGGGATCGGTAAAGATGTTCCGGATCAAGGACAACGTTGACGGCATCAACATGGCACCGAAGACGCCGAGTGCGGCCCGTCCGGCAATCAGCCATTCAGCGGATGGCGCGAAGGCTGTAGCAGCCGAAACGGCAGCGAAACCTGTGCTGCCCAGCAGGAGCAACCGGCGTCGTCCGATCCTGTCCCCGAGGTTGCCCATGGAAACCAGGAGGGCCGCCAACACCAGCGGATACGCGTCCACGATCCACAAGAGCTGTATGCCGCCGACGTCCAGGGAACGGGCGATTTCGGGCAGGGCGAAGGTGAGGGCGGTGTTATCGACGGCCACCAGCAGCACCGGAAACATCAGCAATGCCAGGGCCGTCCAGTCGCGCCACGGAGCTGCCTTGCCCAGGGATGGACGTGCGGAACGGGGTGCTTGGGTGGAGGACGGCGAGAACATGACTCTAACTGTACCGTCCAGACGGTATAGTTTCAAATGGAATCCCAGCCAGCCTTTAGGGAATGATGTACACATGCCACGAAAACCAGTTGCCCGGGACGCTGTCCTGGATGCCTACGAATCCCTCCTCATCGAGGTGGGGGAGCGGGCGGCCACCCTCGACGCCGTTGCAAAGGGGGCTGGGGTCTCCAAGGGCGGGCTGCTGTACCACTTCCCCAACAAGGAAGCCCTGATCAGCGCCCTGCTGGAGCGCCTGGATGAGCTGGCGCAGGAGGACATAGAGCGGATGAAGGCGGCGCCGGACGGTGCAGCCGCGTACTTCATCCGCACTTCGCTGTGGGGTGGGACCCCCATGGACCGGGCTTTCGTGGCCGCGACCCGCCTGGCCGAGGTGGCGCACGAAGAAACCCGTCGCAGGTTCGCCGGAATTCAGCGGCAATGGCTGGGCGTGCTGGCTGAGGACGTCGGACCGGAGGTCGCCAAGGCTGTCAGCTACATGGGTGACGGGCTGTATTTCAATGCGATGTTCGAAGGCGGGCAGGACGCCGGCAACACTGACCGGGAGGCCGACGTCGAAATCCTGCTGGGAGTCTTGGACCGCCTGCGGAAGTGACGCTGCATGCATTTGCCGCAGGGCTCTGAACGTAGGACAATTAACCCTTGTGGCGTGCCCAAAGCGGTGCCCATAGACAACTGAACATGCCTTTGATCTGCGGCGGGAGAGTCCTGCAGGCACGTGATGCAGGCGCCGTAGGAGCAAACCCTCCCCAGGAATCTCTCAGGCCCACGCACCGCCGCGGCGAGGCAACTCTGGAAAGCAGCAGGCACTCTGCGCCCTTGGCGTTGGATGCTGTGCTCACCGACGGTGCAAGCGATTCGTTGTGCGGACAACACGCGGAAACTCTCAGGTCCAATACAGAGCGGGGAGGAACCCGAGCCGCTGTGGCGTACCCAAACGCCGCCCAAGTATTGGAGTTCCTTCGTGACGGTTAGTTCTGCCTCCACCACCTTCGTCGATCGGCATATCGGCGCCCGCCGCCAGGCCGACATCGACACCATGCTTAAGTCAGTTGGTTTCGACTCCGTTGATTCGCTGGTCGACACCGCCGTTCCCAACGACATCCGCCAGGACGTTGCCCTGACCTTGCAGAACGCGCTGAGCGAAGTCGAGGTGCTGGCCGAGCTCCGCAAGCTCGCTTCCAAGAACAAGACCGCCGTCCAGATGATCGGCCAGGGCTACTACGACACCATCACCCCGCCGGTGATCCGCCGCAACATCCTCGAATCCCCGGCGTGGTACACGGCTTACACCCCCTACCAGCCGGAAATTTCCCAGGGCCGCCTCGAAGCGCTCCTGAACTTCCAGACCATGGTCCAGGACCTCGTTGGCCTGCCGATCGCCAATGCCTCCCTGCTGGACGAAGCAACTGCAGTAGCCGAAGCCGTGTTGATGATGCGCCGCGCGAACAAGAACAAGACAGCCCAGGACGGCAAGACGGTTCTCGACGCCGACTGCCTGCCGCAGACGATCGCCATCGTGAAGGGCCGCGCCGAAGCGCTCGGCTTCGAAGTAGAGGTCGCTGACTTGAGCGCAGGCCTCCCGGAAGGCGCCATCAACGGCGTCGTCCTCCAGCAGCCCGGCGTTTCCGGCCGCGTGTTCGACCACTCCGCCGTGATCGCCGAGGCCAAGGAACGCGGTGCGCTGGTCACCGTAGCCGCCGACCTCCTTTCCCTGACGCTCATTGCCCCTCCGGGCGAGCAGGGCGCTGACATCGCCGTCGGTTCCGCGCAGCGCCTGGGTGTGCCGCTGTTCTTCGGCGGCCCGCACGCTGCCTACATGGCCGTCCAGAAGGGCCTCGAGCGCTCCATGCCGGGCCGCCTGGTGGGTGTTTCCAAGGACGACGCCGGTGTCCCCGCCTACCGCTTGGCGTTGCAGACCCGCGAGCAGCACATCCGCCGTGAGAAGGCCACGTCCAACATCTGCACGGCCCAGGCTTTGCTGGCGATCGTCGCTTCGATGTACGCCGTCTACCACGGCCCCGAAGGCTTGAAGGCAATCGCCGAGACCGCCCACGGCCACGCCCGCACCCTTGCCTCATCGCTGAAGGCTGCCGGCGTCGAGGTCCTCCATGGTTCGTTCTTCGACACCGTCACGGTCCGCGTCCCGGGCAAAGCGGCGGAGATCATCGCCGCCGCCGAAGCCAAGGGGATCAACCTGCGCGGCATCGACGCCGATTTGGTGGGAATCTCCGTCGATGAAACGACTACGTCTGAGGTTGTCGGCGGTGTTCTTGATGTCTTTGGTGCTTCGGTTACCGACGCCGTGGAAGGCTTTGCACTGGAGGCTTCCGTTGAGCGCACGAGTGACTTCATGCAGCACCCCGTGTTCAACACCCACCGCTCCGAAACCCAGCTCCTGCGCTACATCCGGAAGCTCTCGGACCGCGACCTCGCACTGGACCGCACCATGATTCCGTTGGGTTCGTGCACCATGAAGCTCAACGCCACGGCTGAGATGGAAGCTATTTCCTGGCCGGAGTTCGCCTCCATCCACCCGTTCGCTCCGGATTCCCAGACGGCCGGCTGGCGCGAACTGATCGCCGACCTCGAGGCCCAGTTGACCGAGATCACCGGCTACGACCAGGTGTCCATCCAGCCGAACGCCGGCTCCCAGGGTGAGCTCGCCGGCCTGCTGGCCATCCGTGGCTACCACCTCTCCAATGGCGATGACCAGCGCAATGTTTGCCTGATCCCGGCCTCTGCCCACGGCACCAACGCTGCCTCGGCAGTACTGGCCGGCATGAAGGTGGTTGTTGTGGCGACGGCCCCCGATGGCACCATCGACCACGTTGACCTGAAGGCGAAGATCGAAGCCCACCGCGACGCCTTGTCGGCCATCATGATCACGTACCCGTCCACGCACGGTGTCTACGATGCCGACGTCCGCGAGGTCTGCGACGCGATCCACGAGGCCGGTGGCCAGGTCTACATCGACGGCGCCAACCTCAACGCCCTTGTTGGTTTGGCTCAGCCAGGCAAGTTCGGTGGCGACGTGTCCCACCTGAACCTGCACAAGACGTTCTGCATCCCGCACGGCGGTGGCGGTCCCGGTGTTGGCCCGGTTGCAGCCAAGGCGCACCTGGCTCCGTTCATGCCCGGCGATGCCGCGTCGTG
This sequence comes from Paenarthrobacter nitroguajacolicus, assembly GCF_029952445.1. Taxonomy (GTDB): domain Bacteria; phylum Actinomycetota; class Actinomycetes; order Actinomycetales; family Micrococcaceae; genus Arthrobacter; species Arthrobacter nitroguajacolicus_B. The sequence goes on from NZ_JAQPPK010000037.1 coordinate 37,303, forward strand.
GACCGAGGGCAAGGATGTCCCGATTTCGGCGTCCCGTTTCGGTTCCGCCGGCGTCCTCCCGATCTCCTGGGCGTACGTGAAGCTCATGGGTGGCAAGGGCCTGACCGAAGCCACCAAGTCCGCGCTGCTGGCCGCGAATTACATCGCGTCCCGTCTTAACGACCACTTCCCGGTCCTGTACACCGGCGAGGGCGGACTCGTGGCACACGAGTGCATCCTGGACCTCCGCGAACTGACCGCCAAGACAGGCGTCACCGCTGAAGATGTGGCCAAGCGCCTCATCGACTTCGGCTTCCACGCTCCCACCTTGGCGTTCCCGGTGGCCGGCACTTTGATGGTGGAGCCCACCGAGTCCGAGGACCTCGTGGAGATCGATCGCTTCATCGAAGCCATGATCACCATCCGCAAGGAAATCGACCAGGTTGCTGCCGGCGACTTCTCCGTGCAGGACTCCCCGCTTCGCCGCGCGCCCCACACGGCAGCCGCCGTCGTAAGTTCCGATTGGGACCGTGCGTACCCGCGCGAGCAGGCCGCCTTCCCCGTCCACCACCTGAAGCAGGACAAGTACTTCCCGCCGGTTGGCCGCATCGACGGCGCAGCAGGGGACCGCAACCTCGTCTGCTCCTGCCCTCCGATCGAAGACTTCGAGAACTAAGGGGTTCCCGCGATGACTGAGAACTACACAGCGCTCTACGAAGAGCACAAAAAGCTTGGCGCGTCCTTCACCGATTTCGGTGGCTGGCAGATGCCGCTCAAGTACAGCTCCGAGCTGGCCGAGCACCATGCAGTCCGCAAGTCGGCCGGCCTGTTCGACCTCTCCCACATGGGCGAAGTCTGGGTCACCGGCCCCCAGGCCGCAGAGTTTTTGGACTATGCCCTGGTAGGCAAGATCTCCGCCATGGCTGACGGCAAGGCCAAGTACTCGCTGATCTGCCAGGAAGACGGCGGAATTATCGATGACCTGATCGTTTACCGTCGCGGTGCGGAGAAGTTCCTCGTGGTGCCGAATGCGGGCAATGCAAAGGTTGTAGCTGGGGCGTTGTTGGAGCGTGCAGCAGGTTTCGATGTTGTGGTTGAGGACGCCTCCGCGTCCACTTCCCTCATCGCCGTCCAAGGTCCCCTCGCGGAAGCCATCCTCCTGCGTTTGGTTCCGGCCGAACAGCACGAACTGGTCACCGGGCTCAAGTACTACGCCGCCGTCGAGGTGACCTTCCTTATGGCAGGCAGCGGCCAGGACCTGCTCTTGGCGCGCACCGGATACACGGGTGAAGACGGTTTCGAGATCTTTGTTTCCAACGAATCCGCAGCCGCCCTGTGGCAGGCAATCACCGCCGTCGCCGAGGAAGGGGAACTGGTCCCCGCCGGCCTCGCATCCCGCGATTCGCTGCGCTTGGAAGCCGGTATGCCCCTGTACGGCAACGAACTCTCCCGCGAAGGCAACCCCTTCGCAGCAGGGCTCGGCCCCGTGGTCGCGTTGTCCAAGGAAGGCGACTTCGTAGGCAAGGATGCGCTGGCCGCGTTGAAGGCTGACGGCGCCGGGTCCACTACCGGACGCAAGCTGGTGGGTCTCAAGGGCCTGGGGCGTCGTGCTGGACGCGGCCACTACCCGGTGCTCAAAGACGGTGCCGTGGTGGGCGAAGTGACTTCGGGCCAGCCGAGCCCGACCCTTGGATACCCGGTGGCGTTGGCCTATGTCGACGTCGAATTTGCCGAGGTTGGTACGGCCTTGGACATCGACCTGCGTGGCAAGACGGAGTCTTTCGAAGTCGTTGCGCTACCGTTCTACAAGCGCCAAAAATAGCAAGTTTTTCATTCACCACACGTTAGGAAACAGAATGCCCAAAGTAGCGCCCGAACTTCAGTACTCCGACGAGCACGAGTGGGTCTCCCGCGGGGAGGGCAACTCGGTGTCAGTTGGTATTTCCGAGGTTGCCACCGACGCACTGGGCGACATCGTGTATGTTGACTTGCCCGAGGTCGGCTCCACTGTCACTGCCGGCGAGACCTGCGGCGAGGTTGAGTCCACCAAGTCCGTATCCGATCTCTACTCGCCCGTCACGGGTGAGGTCACGGAGATCAACGCCGCCGTTGTTTCGGACCCCGCCCTGATCAACAACGACCCCTACGGTGCAGGTTGGCTGTTCAAGGTCGCCGCTGAGTCCGACGGCCCGCTGCTCTCGGCCGAGGAATACGCCTCCAAGAATGGCGGAGACCTCTCCTAAGTACCTGAGGCGGCCCGATGGGGCCGCCGGTCCCATTGGGGCCACGTCCGGGCTCGTCCTCCCGCCGATTCGTTGGCCAGCTGCGGAATATGCCGTGAGCACGGCTTGTTCGGCAGCGAAGCCCCGAAACGGACTTCGCGGGCGTAGCGTGGATTGTAGTAACTGAATAACTTGCGACGCCGGGTTGCCGCCTTTGGGGGCCATCCGGCGTCGTGCTTCGGTCGACTTCCGTCACGAGCGGAAGTGGCCATCCGGCAGGACCATCTGCCGGACCGTTTCAAGCTGTATAAAAGGGATCCCGGCTATGGCTGTTGGTGTTTTCGATCTGTTCTCTGTGGGTATTGGTCCGTCGAGTTCGCATACTGTGGGGCCGATGCGGGCTGGTGCGGTGTTCGCTGGCGAGCTGAAGGACAGTGGTGTCCTGGGGTCGGTGGCGTCGTTGCGGGTGGACCTCTATGGCTCGTTGGCTGCCACGGGCCGTGGGCACGGGACGATGACTGCCACGTTGTTGGGTTTGGAGGGCTACCACCCTGAGCTGATCCTTCCCGAGGAAGTGGAGGAGCGGCTCGCTGCGATCGCGGAGACTGGGACCTTAAATCTTGCTGGTGCTTCCGGTGGGGGTGTGGAGTTGCCGTATGCGGTGGAGGATATGGTGTTGCATCCGTTGACGGTGTTGCCGCGGCATACGAATGGGATGAAGTTCGCTGTTTCCGATGCTGAGGGGAATGTCGTGAAGGAGGCGACGTTCTTTTCGGTCGGTGGTGGGTTCATTGTTCGTGAGGGTGAGGAGAACGCGGCGCAGCAGGAGTTGGAGGAGTCCAAGAAGGAGTTGCCGTTGCCGTTCCGGACGGCGGCGGA
>NZ_JAQPPK010000038.1 GCF_029952445.1 Paenarthrobacter nitroguajacolicus
CGAGGAGCACACGACTCCCTCCTCGTCGGCAGCGTCAGATGTGTATAAGGGCCAGGCGTCGGGAAGTCCTGCCGCACCCGCAGCTGCCCCGCCGCCCGCGTCGGGAAGCCCCGCCACGCCCCCGGTGTCGGGAAGTCCTGCCGCACCCGCGGCTGCCAAGCCACCGGGCTGTGGAATGACAGTCTGGTCGGGTGGAGTATCTGAGGACGGGGCTGCGGTAGTCCTCGAAGTCCGGGTGGACGTGCCCGGTCCGTTCAGCAGCCCGACGCCATGGAAGCCGTCGAAGTTGGTGACGAACGCCGTCGTTCCTTTGTTCGCCGCAGCGACGAAGTGCGGCGAGCTCGGGCACCGCCGGGAACGGACTGCAGCGAGCGCAGCGACAGCAGGGGACGTTTCCGCCCGTAGTGCCCTCGACCGCGCCTTCTCTTCCATGAATAAAGCATTTCACCCGGGTCTGACATTATTAGCGCCACCCAAATTGAGAAAGCCGGATGTTGGTCCCGGGTTACCTGGAGCAGTCACACGGATGTAAGGGCCGCCAGTGCCATCTGTTCCAGAATGGGCCTGGCTGACTTTACGGCGATTTTCCTGCCGTGCTGCCGAACGGAATGCGGTGTTGAGTTGATCAGGCCGAAGGCTGCATGTGCCCTGACTCGCAGTCCTGCTGGGTCTTCGCCATCGTGGATCCGCGAGAGGACATCAACCCAGGTCTCCACGTAGCTGCGCTGGAGGGACCGGACCTCGGCCTGATCGGCATCGCTGAGGCTAGTGAAGTCACGGTCCTGAACCCGGATCACATCGGGATTGCTCAGGGCGAAGTCCACTTGGAACTGCACCAACCCCTTCAGCGCGGACAAGGGATCGTCCGATTCCGACACCACCCGTAGCCCGCCGTCCAGCAAGTCCCGGCTGACGCTGAGGAGCAACTCGCCAAGTACTGCCTGCTTGCCCGGGAAGTGACGATATACAGCTGGGCCGCTCACGCCCGCCGCCGCTCCAAGGTCTTCCAGTGATACCCGGCTGAATCCGTTGTCAGCAAAGAGGCCCGCAGCGGCGGACAACAGTGCCAACCGCCGAAGCTCCTTGGCCTGGCTGCGTTGCGTTGTGGTGGCACGGGGGCCTTCGGTATTTCCTTCCGTGCCTGTTGTCACGTTGTCCTCCTCGGTACCCATGCCAGCGCACCGGGCCGGGCCGCGTTGTGCTGGACATCACAGTTAATACAGACTAACCTAAATTTCAGTTACATGGCACTAACCGAAATGGCCTGGGGCCGGGAATGGGACAGGGGTCGATGGAGACAATTGCCAGCCTGAAGGGCGCTGCAAACGGCACGTTCGAGGCCAATGAACAGGCCCAGCGGGCCCTCGTGGAGCAACTGAAGGATCGCTTGGCGACGGCGGCCCTCGGCGGCCCGGCGAAGTCCCGGGAGCGGCACATCGCCCGCGGAAAGCTTCTGCCCAGGGAGCGTATTGATTACCTCCTGGATGAGGGCAGCCCCTTCCTGGAGATAGCACCGCTGGCCGCCTACGGAATGTACAACGACGATTCACCCGGCGCAGGCGTGATCGCGGGCATCGGGCTGGTGCATGGACGCCATGTCCTGGTGATCTCCAACGACGCCACGGTCAAAGGCGGAACCTACTATCCCATGACCGTGAAAAAGCACCTCCGCGCCCAGGAAATCGCCTTGGAGAACAAGCTCCCGTGCATCTATCTGGTGGATTCCGGCGGTGCGTTCCTCCCCAAGCAGGACGAGGTCTTCCCCGACAAGGAGCACTTCGGGCGCATCTTCTACAACCAGGCCAGGATGTCCGCGGCCAAGATTCCGCAGATCGCGTCCGTGATGGGTTCCTGCACGGCGGGCGGTGCATATGTGCCGGCGATGAGCGACGAGACCGTCATTGTCCGGAACCAGGGCACCATCTTCCTGGGCGGTCCGCCGCTGGTCAAAGCTGCCATTGGCGAGATTGTCACCGCGGAGGAACTCGGCGGCGGGGACGTCCACTCGCGCATCTCCGGCGTCACCGACCACCTGGCAGAGAATGACCAGCACGCGCTGGAAATCGTCCGGGACATCGTGGCGACATTGCCGAAGCCGGCGCAGCCGGCATGGGAAACGCTCGACGTCGTCCTGCCGCCCGTCGTCGAACCGTCAGGGATCTACGGTGTTGTCCCAGTGGACGTCAACGCCCAATATGACGTTCGCGAGGTCATCGCACGCATTGTTGACGGTTCCGAGTTCCATGAGTTCAAGAAGAACTACGGCACCACCTTGGTGACCGGATTCGCGCATGTGCACGGGCATCCGGTGGGCATCGTGGCCAACAACGGGGTCCTTTTCAGCGAATCATCGTTGAAGGGAGCCCACTTCATCGAGCTGTGCGACCAACGCGGAATTCCGTTGATTTTCCTGCAGAACCTCTCCGGGTTCATGGTGGGCAAGGACTACGAACAGGGTGGGATCGCCAAGAACGGCGCCAAGATGGTGACGGCAGTGGCCACCGCCCGCGTGCCCAAGCTGACAGTGGTCATTGGTGGTTCCTTCGGGGCCGGCAACTACTCCATGTGCGGCCGTGCGTACTCACCCCGCTTCCTGTGGATGTGGCCTGCTGCGCGCATCTCCGTCATGGGTGGAAACCAGGCCTCCAGCGTCCTCGCGACGGTCAAAAGGGACCAGTACGAAGCGGCCGGCGAGGAATGGTCCGCAGAGGACGAGGAAGCTTTCAAAGCCCCCATCAAGCAGCAGTACGAAGACCAGGGAAGTCCGTACTACTCCACCGCCCGGTTGTGGGATGACGGCATCATCGATCCCGCCGACACCCGTCGGGTACTGGGAATGGCCTTGGACGTCGTTTCCCGCCAACAACTGCCCGAGACCTCCTTCGGCCTCTTCAGGATGTGACCATGACAACGCCAACAACCAGCACGGTACAGCGCCCGGCGGCCCAACCCTTCACCGCCGTCCTTGTGGCCAACCGAGGCGAGATCGCTTGCCGGGTGATACGCACGCTCAAAGCAATGGGTATCCGCTCAGTTGCCGTCTACTCGGACGCGGACAGGAACGCCCGGCACGTAGCCCTCGCCGACACCGCCGTCGCCATCGGAGGAACAGCGCCTTCGGAAAGCTACTTGAAGATCGACGCCGTCATCGACGCCTGCCGTCGTAGCGGTGCCCAGGCTGTACACCCCGGGTACGGCTTCCTGTCCGAGAATGTGGAGTTCGCCAAAGCCCTGGACGCCGCAGGAATCACCTTCATCGGACCAGGGATCGGCGCCATCGAGGTCATGGGCGACAAAATCCGTTCCAAGAACCATGTGATGGCCTATGACGTCCCATGCGTGCCCGGAATCGCCAAGCCCGGCCTCACTGACCAACAGCTGATCGAGGCAGCACCAGGAGTCGGATTCCCGCTGCTCATCAAGCCATCAGCAGGCGGCGGCGGCAAAGGCATGCATGTGGTGGAGCGGCTTGAGGATATGGCATCCGTCCTGCAGACAGCCCGGCGGGTGGCGGCATCGGCTTTCGGCGACGACACCCTTTTCCTTGAGCGGCTCATCCGGGCCCCCCGCCACATCGAGGTGCAGGTCCTCGCCGACAACCACGGCAATGTCATCCACCTCGGCGAGCGTGAATGCTCCCTCCAGCGCAGGCACCAAAAGGTCATCGAGGAAGCCCCGTCGGCACTCTTTGAGTCAATGCCCGACGGCGCTGTGCAGCGTGAGCGCATCGGCGAGGCCGCCTGCAACGCCGCGCGCTCGGTCAATTACAGCGGCGCGGGTACCGTCGAGTTCCTGGTGTCCGATGAGAACCCGGGCGAGTTCTTCTTCATGGAGATGAACACACGGCTGCAGGTGGAGCATCCTGTCACCGAGATGGTCACGGGGATCGACCTCGTGGATTGGCAGGTGAGGATCGCCGCCGGTGAGGTGCTCACCGTGGCGCAGTCCGACGTCGTACTGAACGGACACGCTGTCGAGGCCCGGGTCTATGCGGAGGTGCCGGAGCGCAACTTCATGCCCTCCATGGGCCGCGTTGTGGCCCTTGCCGAGCACGGTACGCCGGATCCAGGTATTTCGGGGCAGCAATTGGCGCCGTTGAACGTGCGGATCGACTCGGCAATGCAGGACGGCCTGGAGATCACGGGGGATTACGACCCCATGCTTGCCAAAGTGGTTTCCTGGGGCGAAAACCGTGCCGCGGCGCTGGATACCCTAGACGCCGCTCTTGGCCGTTACACCCTGCTGGGCCTGGACACCAACGTGGAGTACCTGAGGCTGCTTATCAATGACCCGGAGGTCCGCGCGGGACACCTGGATACCGGCCTCATTGAGCGCAAGCTGCCGTCCATGGAATTCAGGCACGTCGGAACCAGGGAGTTGGTGGCTGCAGCCCTCACGCTCTGGGTTGACCGCAAGGGCGCGGCCCTCGCTGGGGACGCATGGAGCGCACCGGACGCCTGGCGTGTCGGGGCGCCCGGGGCATGGACGGCGACGTTCGGCGTGCCGGGCGGCGGAGCAGCCACCGTGTCCATCACTGAGCACACAGGCTTCGTCACTGCATCTGTCGACGGCGGCGCCCCGGCTGACGTCCGAATGGCCGGCAGGAGCGCGGACAGCATTGTCCTGGAGTTCGACGGCGGCCTGGTCACCTTCGCGGTGGGCGTGGTTCCCCGCGGGCACGGCGGCATCAGTGAGCTGTTCCTGGGCAACAACGGGTGGTCATGCCGCTTGGAGGTTTTGGACCGCGCGGAACGGTTGCGGCGGATGCTCGCCGGTATCCAGCGCGTCGACGGAGCAGCCGATCCCGAAGTGCGCTCGCCGATGCCCGGAACGGTGGTGTCCGTTTCCGTCAATGACGGCGACTCGGTGGAGGAAGGCCAGGTCCTTCTGGCTGTCGAAGCCATGAAGATGGAGCACCAATTGGTGGCGTCCGTCGCAGGGCGGGTCCACCTCACCAGCAAAACCGGCGACCTGGTCAAAGCAGACCAGGTGCTCGCCACCATCCACGTAGCAGACGCCGCTGAAGAGACAGCGCACGGAAACCCCACAGACAAGGAAGTCCAGCCATGAGCACGTTTGACCTGAACAGCACTTTCGGACTCACCGAGGAATATCAGGACCTCAGCGATTCCGTCCGGGAGTTTGCCGACGAAGTTGTGGCTCCGGTGTCAGCCAAGCACGACGAAGAGCACAGCTTCCCGTATGAAGTCGTGAAGCAGATGGGGGAGATGGGGCTTTTTGGCTTGCCCTTCCCTGAGGAGTTCGGCGGAATGGGCGGGGACTATTTCGCCTTGGCCCTGGCCCTGGAGCAACTCGGCCGGGTGGACCAATCGGTGGCCATCACTCTTGAGGCGGGCGTTTCCCTGGGGGCGATGCCCGTGTACCGCTTCGGCACCGACGCTCAGAAGGAACAGTGGCTCCCGCAGCTGGCATCCGGCCGGTCCTTGGCGGGCTTCGGTCTGACAGAGCGCGAGGCCGGCTCCGATGCCGGCGGCACCAGGACCCAAGCCCGCCTGGACAACGGCGAGTGGGTTATTAACGGCAACAAGGAGTTCATCACCAACTCCGGCACGGACATCACCACCCTGGTCACGGTCACTGCGGTCACCGGTACCAGGGAAAACCCGGACGGCAGCGTCAAGAAGGAAATCTCCACCATCCTGGTGCCCACGGACACGCCCGGTTTCACCGCCGAAAAGCCCTATAACAAGGTCGGGTGGAATGCCTCGGACACCCACCCGCTCACCCTGGATGAAGTCCGCGTTCCCGAAGCAAACCTTTTGGGGGAGCGTGGCCGCGGCTACGCCAACTTCCTCTCGATCCTGGATGAGGGGCGCATCGCAATCGCCGCGTTGGCCACCGGCGCAGCCCAAGGCTGCGTGGACCTGTCCGTGAAGTATGCCAAGGAACGCAGCGCGTTCGGGCAGAACATTGGCAAGTACCAGGCCATCCAGTTCAAGATCGCGCGCATGCAGGCACGGGCCCATACAGCCCGCCTGGCGTACTACGATGCCGCCTCGCGGATGCTCGCGGGCAAGCCGTTCAAGACCGAAGCCGCCATCGCTAAGATGGTCGCAGGCGAGGCAGCCATGGACAACGCGCGGGACGCCACCCAGGTGTTCGGCGGCTATGGCTTCATCAACGAATTCACGGTGGCACGCCATTACCGCGATTCCAAGATCCTTGAAATCGGGGAGGGCACCACAGAGGTCCAGTTGATGCTCATCGCCCGCGAACTGGGTCTGTAACTTCACGTTGGATCGGCAGTGGCAGGGAAGGATCAAGGATGATTGACAAGGTTGTTGCCAGCGCCGCAGACGCGGTGAAGGACATCCCGGACGGAGCCTCGCTGGCCGTGGGAGGGTTCGGGCTCTGCGGGATCCCGGTCTCCCTGATCGAGGCCCTCCACAGCCAAGGCACCTCTGATCTTGAAACGGTCAGCAACAACTGCGGAGTGGACGACTGGGGCCTTGGCATCCTCCTCAAAGACGGACGCATCCGCCGGACCATCAGCTCGTATGTGGGCGAGAACAAGGAATTTGCCCGTCAATACCTGGCCGGGGAGCTCGAGGTGGTCCTCACGCCGCAAGGCACGCTGGCCGAGAAGCTGCGCGCCGGCGGCGCCGGCATCCCCGCCTTCTACACGAAGGCAGGTGTTGGAACCCAGGTGTCCGAGGGCGGCCTTCCGCAAAAGTACGACGCCGATGGCAACGTTGCGATTGCCTCCGCGCCCAAGGAGGTGCGGACTTTCAAGGACGGCGACTACGTCCTCGAGGAATCGTTGACCCCGGATTTCGGCCTGGTGCACGCTTGGAAGGGCGATCGGCACGGCAACCTTGTTTTCCACGCAACCGCCATGAACTTCAACCCCCTTTGTGCCATGGCCGCGCGTGTGACCATCGCGGAGGTCGAGGAACTCGTGGAGCCGGGGGAACTGGATCCCGAGCACATCCACACTCCCGGAATCTTCGTACAGCGGGTGGTGGTGGCCGCCTCCGGCGAGAAACGGATCGAAAAACGCACCGTCGCGTTGACCCCGGGAACGGCAACGCCAACGGCAGCGGCCACAGCAACGGCAGGGGAAACCGGACAGGCAGGAGCCCAACGATGACCGACAACACGTTTCACGACATCCCGCCCCGGCCCGAAGCCGTCCGGCACGAGTACCGCCGGGCCGACGTCGACCATCACGAGGCCAAAGGCTGGACCCGGAACGAACTGGCCGCGCGCGTCGCCCGGGAGCTGGTCAACGGGCAGTATGTGAACCTTGGAATCGGGATGCCCACCCTGATCCCCAACTACATTCCGGACGGCGTAGAGGTGATCCTCCACTCGGAGAACGGAATCCTTGGCGTCGGCCCGTACCCCACCCAGGACAGGATCGACCCCGACCTCATCAACGCCGGCAAGGAAACAGTCACCACGAATGCGGGGGCTGCGTTCTTCGACTCTGCGTCCTCGTTCGGCATGATCCGTGGCGGACACGTGGACGTTGCTGTCCTGGGGGCGATGGAGGTGGCAGCCAACGGTGACCTTGCCAACTGGATGATTCCCGGCAAGATGGTCAAGGGCATGGGTGGTGCGATGGACCTGGTGTTCGGTGCCAAGAAGGTCATCGTCATGATGGAGCATGTGGACCGCAACGGCAGGCCGAAGATTGTCCAGGAATGCACGCTTCCGCTCACAGGCAAGGGTTGCGTGGACCGGATCATTACGGACCTCGCGGTGATCGACGTCGTCAAGGACGAAGGCGACCCGCGACTGGTGCTCCGCGAACTGGCCCCGAACGTCACCTTGGACGATGTCCTGGCCGCGACAGGGGCCGAGCTGTTCGAAGAGGACCAGGAGCTCACTGTATGACGCGGGTTGTGGAACAGCGCGGACTGTATTTCGACGAACTTGAAGAAGGCGTGATCTACGCCCACAAGCCGGGCCGCACTGTGACCGAGACGGATAACGTGCTCTTCACCACCCTGACCATGAACACCCAGGCGCTGCACTTGGACGCGGCATGGAGTTCCTCGCAACCCTTCGGCCAGCGGCTCATGAACTCCATGTTCACCTTGTCCACAGTGGTGGGGCAGTCGGTGACCCAACTGACGCAGGGAACCATCATCGCGCAGTTAGGTCTTAGCGATGTCACGTTCCCGCACCCGCTGTTTCACGGCGATACGCTGTACACGGAAACGGTGATCACCGGAAAACGGCTGTCCTCCTCCCGTCCCGGACAGGGCGTGGTGACCATGCAGCACACCGGCCGGAACCAGGACGGAACGGTGGTGGCCCTGGCCACGAGAACCTGCTTGATGTGGACCAAGGAAGCACACGCCGCGACCGTTTCCGACCATTAGTACACCCAGCAGCCAGTACGACCAGCAGCAAGGAACTTCATGCAGCCCCAGCACGCCGCTCCCTTCACCATGGGCCCGGCCCTCCTCTTTTGCCCAGCCGACCGGCCGGAGCGTTTCGGAAAGGCCGCGGACCGCTCGGACGCCGTCATCCTGGACCTGGAAGACGCAGTGGCTCCTGCCGACAAGTCCCGGGCCCGCGAGGCCGTCCTGGCGCAGCTTGGCGCAGAAGGACTGGACCCGTCCCGGACCATTGTCCGCGTGAATCCCGTGGGAACGGCCGAATTCGAGCTCGATCTGCAGGCCCTGGAGAAGACGCCATACCGGACCGTCATGTTGGCCAAAGCGGAGAACGCCGAGCAGCTGCACGCCCTGGCTGGGTACAGTGTCATCGCCCTGTGCGAAACGGCGGCCGGCATCGTGAACGCCTCCGCCGTTGCTGCCGAACCCAACGTGGTGGGGATGATGTGGGGTGCGGAGGACCTGCTGGCATCCTTGGGCGGGCTCTCCAGCAGGAACGACGACGGCGGCTACCGTGCGGTTGCCCTGCACGCCCGGTCCACCGTGCTGCTGGCCGCGAAAGCCGCGGGCAAGGAAGCCATCGACTCGGTGTACGTGAATATCCCCGACCTCGATGGCCTGTTGGCTGAGTCCGTGGATGCCGTGGCCAGTGGCTTCGGAGCCAAGGCGTGCATCCACCCGAACCAGGTTGCCGTGGTCCGGGAGGCCTACGCGCCTGCGCCGGAGGACGTTGCCTTGGCTACAGAACTTCTGGAAGCGGCGGCATCGGCCGGCACAGGAGTGTTCCAGTTCAAGGGCAAGATGATCGATGGCCCCATCTTGAAACACGCGGAAGCCACGTTGCGCCGTGCAAACCACCCGCGAGTTGGCAGTTAATGCCAATGTTTCCCCAAAACATTGTCACTAACTGCCAAGTCGGTGCGGGGCTGAAGCGTTAGGCGTGGACCGCCGTCGAGAGTTCCGTGAGTTCCACCGAGGCGGGCCGCGCGGTTGTGCTCTTGATGGCTACTGCTTGTCCGCTCTTGGCCGACGCCAGCACTGATTCCATGATCTCAAGGGCATGGAAGGCCAACTGGCCACCGGCCCGTGGTTCCTGTCCCTCAGGGGTAGCTGCTAGATCTGCGATGCCGAAGCCGCGACCGGAGTCCTTGTAGCCTGCCGAAACCGGGAGGGTCTCCCAATCTTCTGCGCCCAGGGCGAAGAGCTGCACATCCCCGTCAAAGTGATTGGGATCCGGGACGATCAAGGATCCCTTTTCGCCGTGGATCTCGATATTGGGACTCTTGGTCTTCACGGCATCGAAACTCATGAAGAGCGTCGAAAGCGCTCCGGAGGCATGGACCAGGACACCGGTAACGTGCGAGTCGATGTCCACCGGGACTTTCTGGCCCTCCCGCGGTCCTGAACCGATGGTCCGTTCGCTGCGGGTATGGCTTGCAGCGCCAATAACGGACACCACGGGTCCCAACAACGTGACAAGCGCAGACACATAGTAGGGGCCCATATCCAGGAGTGGCCCACCGCCGGGCTGGTAGTAGAAGTCGGGGTTCGGGTGCCAGCGCTCATGGCCTGGAGTAGCCATGGTGGCCGTGGCCGAAACCGGGGCACCGATTAGTCCGTCGTCGATCGCTTTCCTGGCAGTTTGGATGCCTGTTCCCAGGACAGTGTCCGGTGCGCAACCAACCAGTACTCCGGCGGCGGACGCTGCTTCAAGCACCTCCTTGGCTTCGGCGGTAGTGGCCGCGAGGGGCTTTTCGCCGTACACGGATTTGCCGGCGGCGATTGCCTTCAGCGCGATGTCGGCGTGCGCGGCCGGGATGGTCAGGTTCAGGACCAGCTCGACGTCGTCGGCTGCCAGGAGCCCATCAACGCTGAGTGCACGGACGCCCTCATAGGAGTCGGCAACCGCTTGTGCCCGTGCGGGATCGAGGTCTGCAACGGCCACCAGGTTCACCGAGTCCAGCCGGCGGAAGTTCGCCAGGTACTGGGCGATGATGGCACCGCAACCGATGATTCCAACGTTCAGTTGCTTGGCCGGGGTCAGCGGGATGCCCACAGCATGCCCCTTTCAATGATGGTGCGTACGTTGTTGTCCTGAAGGATTTCCACCCGGTGGCCCGGAGTGCAGACAAAGATTTTGCCCTGGCCCCATTGCCGTGTCCAGATGGCCGGAGAGGTGACTTCCCGGTTCCACGGATCCCACTCCCGCACTTTTTGGGTAGTGGTGGCCAGGACATCAATGTAGTCGTCGCTCAGGACCCAGTACTGCTCCGTGACAAGGTCAAAGTCGCCAATTCCCTGGGTGATGGGATGTTCGGCCGCCGCGGGCAGCATGTTCACTGTGTAGGGAACGTAATTGTCCGATTGCTCGCCGATCTGCTCGTCCACGTGCTTGCCCGGGTGGCAGGCAAACTGGCCACCGATGAGGTGGAGGTAGTCGGAGTTGTTCCGGTAGGAATCCGCGATGCCGCCGTGCCAGCCCGCCAGCCCGGTGCCGTTTTCGACGGCGGTCCGCAGCCCTTGGAACTCGTCCTTTTCAATGGTGGACATCGTCATGCACTGCACGATCAGGTCCACCCCGGCCATGTAGTCGGCGTCGGCGTAGATCTTGGGTGACTCTTCGACGCGGACGTCGTAGCCGTTATCCCTCAAATAGGGGAGGAAAAGCTCGGTGGCCTCAACTGGCTGGTGTCCATCCCAGCCGCCGCGGACCACCAACGCGGTCTTGTTATTGCTTGTCATGGTTTCCTTCGTATCGGGGCGTGTTCGTTGGAGTCAGGGTTCAGGGCGTTCAGCGTGTTGCGAAGGCCGCATCAAAGGCAGCTGCCGGGGGCCTGATGGCTGCCAGTTCGCGGACCATCCGGAGCGCCTGGGGAGCGCCGACCATACGATCCATGCCTGCGTCCTCCCATTCGATGCTGGTTGGTCCTTCATAACCAATGGCGTTCAGGGTGCGGAAAATCGGCTCCCAATTCACGTCGCCATGGCCTGCGGTGACGAAGTCCCATCCGCGGCGGGGATCTGCCCACGGCAGGTGTGAGCCAAGGCGTCCGTTGCGTCCGTTGAGTTGCCGGACGGATTCCTTGACGTGGACGTGGAAGATCTTGTCGGCAAAGTCCTGCAGGAACATCACGGGATCCAGGTCCTGCCAGATGAAATGGGACGGGTCGAAGTTCAGGCCGAAGCTCTCCCTGGGCCCTATCGCTTCCAGTGTCCGCTTGGCCGTCCAGTAGTCGTAGGCGATTTCCGACGGATGGACTTCCAAAGCGAAGCGGACGCCCACTTCATCAAAGACATCGAGGATCGGATTCCATCGGTCCGCAAAGTCCTGGTAGCCGCGCTCGATCATGGCGTCGGAGGCCGGCGGGAACATTGCCACACACTTCCAGATGGACGAACCAGTGAAGCCCGTGACCGTCTTGACGCCCAGCCGGGCCGCGGCGCGGGCCGTGGTTTTCATGGCCTCCGCGGCCCGTTGGCGCACCCCCTCCGGCTCACCATCGCCCCACACCGCCGGTGAAAGGATGTCCCTGTGACGCTCATCGATGGGGTCATCGCACACAGCCTGCCCCGTGAGGTGGTTGGCAATGGCATGGACGGAGAGCTGATGCTTCTCGAGGATGTCCAGCTTGCCCTGCAGATAGGAGTCATCCTCGACCACTCGCTGGGGATCCAGATGATCACCCCAACAGGCGATCTCCAGGCCGTCAAAGCCCCACTCGCCGGCGAGCCGCGCCACTTCTTCGAAAGGCAGGTCAGCCCACTGGCCGGTGAAAAGCGTGATGGGTCGGCTCATGATGGTTCCTTATCGACGTTCTGCCACTGGCTTTGGTTCCCGGCGCTGGCCTCTACGGCGGCCAGGACCTTTTGCACCTGCAAAGCATCGGCGAACGACGGCGAGGGCTGCTCGCCTGCGCCGATGGCATTTACGAGGTCCACTGCCTGATGGGTGAATCCGTGTTCATAGCCAAGTCCATGCCCGGTGGGCCACCAATTGGCTGTGTAGGGGTGGGAGGGCTCCGTGACCATGATTTTCCGGAAGCCCGCGTCCGGTTCCAGCGCGGAATCGTAGAACTGAAGCGAGTTCATGTCCTCGAAATCGAATGCCAAGGAACCCTTGGTGCCGTTGACCTCCAAGCGCATCGCGTTCTTGCGTCCCAAGGCAAATCGGGTGGCTTCGAAAATGCCGATCGGGCCGGCGTCAGCGCCGCCGTCGGGCCTGGCCTCAAACCGTGCGGTGAACAGCGCGGCGTCGTCCACGGTTACGGGGCCGCGGGGTCCATCGGAACCGCCGTGGCCCCCCAACCCCACGAAGTCGCCGCCCACCGGGCGTTCCTTCACGAACGTTTCCAGCAGGGCCGAGACTCCGGTGATGTTGAGTCCGGTGATCCACTGGGCGGCGTCGATGCTGTGCGCACCGATGTCGCCCAGTGAACCGGAACCGGACTTGGCTTTATCCAGACGCCAGGTCAGGGGCGCATCCGCATCGCTGAGCCAGTCCTGGAGGTACTGGGCGCGGACGTGGCGGATTTCGCCCAGCCGGCCGTCCTCCACCATTCGTTTTGCCAGTGCCAAAGCCGGGGTGCGGCGGTAGCTGAAGCCGCACATCGACAGGACTCCGCGTTCGGCCGCGGCCTGGGCAACGGCTGTCATCTTCGCTGCTTCCTCCACCGAGTTCGCCAGCGGCTTTTCACACAGGACGTGCTTTCCCGCTTCAAGGGCCGCGATGGCGATCTCGGCGTGGGTGTTGCCTGGCGTGCAGATGTCGATCAGGTCGATATCGTCACGCTCGATCAGCCGCCGCCAGTCCGTTTCGGTCGATGCCCAGCCGTACTTGGCAGCCGCCGCCTGGACACTTTCCGGGTTCCTGCCGGCCACGGCCGTGAGTTCAGGCGTCCGTGGCAGGTCGAAGAAGCGTGGCGCTGTACGCCAGGCGTGGGAGTGCGCGGCGCCCATGAAGGCGTAGCCCACCATCCCCACCCGAAGTGGTTGTGCGTTGGTCACAGGAGAGTCCTTTCTGCTGGTGGTAACCAGTTACTTGCTGAAACCGGCGGTCAGGCCGCTCACCAGTTGGCGACGTCCAAGGACGTAGATCACCAGGATGGGAAGCGTGCTCAGGACGACCGAAGCAAGGACGGCCGGAATATTGACGCTGAACTCACCTTGGAAGGTCCACAATCCCAGGGGCAGGACGCGCAGGCCAGGGCTTTGGGTGAGCACCAGCGGGAGCAGGAACCCGTTCCAGACGTGCAGGCCGTTGTAGATCGCCACGGTGACGATCGCGGGCTTGGTCAGCGGAAGGGCCAAACGCCACATGGTCTGCCACTCACTGCAACCGTCCAGGCGCATCGATTCGAAGAGCTCGTTGGGGACGTCGCGGATGAAGTTGGACAGGATCAGGACCGTCAGCGGTATGGCGAACGCTATGGACGGAAGCATGATGGCCAGGAGGCTGTCGTAGAGATTCAGGCGGATGATCATCAGGTAGATGGGGATGATGGTGGCCTGAAGGGGTATTGCCAGTCCCATGAGGAACACGCCGTTGACGAACTTCAAGTACCTGCCGTGACCGCGGACGATTGCGAAGGCAGCCATGAAGGCAATCAGGACCGTGGGGATGACGGACCCCAGCGTGACGATGACGCTGTTCATGAAGTAGGTGGAGAAGTTGGATTCAAGAACCAACTGGTAGTTCTCCAGGGTCGGAGATGTTGGCAGGGCCATCGGATTTTGTCCGAAGTAGCCTTCGGAGGTCTTCAGACTGGTGATGACGATGTAGTAGACCGGAATGATGATGACGGCGAGCCAGATCCAGCCGCCGAGGCCGCCGGGGATGTTGAGCCGCCTGATCCGTGTGCCAAGGCTTTGTTTGGCCTTGATCGATGATGTCGCAGAAGCGGGTGTCCCGGGTTTTGAATCACTCTTGAGGACAGTACTCACGTTACATACCTTCCAATTGGCTGCCCTGTTGGTCCTTGCCACCAAGGCGTTGGAGGAACAAGGCCAGCGCCAGGCCAATGACGACGAGGATGACTGCGATGACGCTTGCAGGTCCCATGAGGTTGGCCCGGAAGCCACGCAAGTACATGTCGAGCGCCAGGATCCGGGTGGAGTTGCCCGGTCCGCCACCTGTGAGGACGAAGATGAGGTCGAAGTACGTCAGGGATCCAACAACCATCAGGGTTGATGAGGTGATGATGGTGTACTTCAACTGGGGGAGGGTGATGTGGAAGAACTGCTTAATGGTTCCCGCACCATCGATCTGGGCCGCTTCGTAGAGCGACTTGGGGATCTGCCGCACACCACCTTGGTAGATGAGGGTGTGGAAGGGCACGAACTGCCAGGCGATGACGAAGATGATCAAACCAAGGGCAAGTTGGGGGACACCCAACCAGTCCTGGGCAAGGAACGGTAGCCCAAGGCCCATCGCCAGGCCGAAGTTCGGGTCCAGTAGGGCTTTGTAGGCGATGGCGACTGCGGCTGAGGAGAGCAGCAGCGGCAGGAAGTACAGCACCGCCAACGCGGCCCTGTAGCGCTGGGTTCCGGCTGTAAAGACGCCCAGCAAAAGACTGATCGGTGTCTGCACGAGCCACGAAACAATCATGATCATGAAAGTCAGGCCCAGGGAGTTGTAAAGCTCCGGGTCGGACAATACCGACGTCCAGTTCTCCATACCGGCCACTCCGATGGCGCCGATGCCGTCCCAATTGGCAAAGCTCAGGGCCAAAACGCCGATCAGGGGCAAGACGGCGAAGACGACGAAGAAGAACAAAGCCGGAAGCGTCAGCCAGGGAAGCGCGGATTTCTGCTTAACGGATTCCCGGAGCTTCTGGGGGGCCGGGACAGCCCTGTGTGAGGTAGCCGAACTCATTTGCCCAGGGTGGCATTCATGTTCTCAGCGAATTGCTGCGGGGTGATCGACTTGAGGAAGAGCTGGTCAATGTTGTTCAGCAGGGCTTCGGCAGCGGTGGGGCTCAATGCCTGGTCCCAGGACTGCTGGAAGTTGGGGGCGTCCTTGCCCAGGGCATAGACGAAGTTCAGGAAGTCCTTGTCAGGGGAGGAGTCAAGCTTGCTTTCAATACCGGTGACGATCGGAACGGAACCGGAGTTGATATATGCGTCAATGACGGTGTCCGTCATGATGCCGTCCTTGAAGAACTTCTTGGCCGAGTCCTTTTCCTTGTCCGTGGCCTTGGCCGAGATGGACATGTACTGGGCCGGGTTGCCCACGCCGTTCTTCGGATCGCCCTTGCCGCCGGCAACGGTGGGGAAGTTGGCGAAACCGAGCTTTCCGTTCTGGACGAAGTTCTGTCCGTCCTTCTTCATGGCGCCGTAGGTCCAGGAGCCCTGGAGCATCATGGCCGCCTTGCCGGTGAAGAGGAGGGCCTGGTCTGCCTTTGAGTCCGCCGTGATGGAGGAGAAGCCCTTGATGAAGCCGTCCGCGGATACCAGTTCCTGGATCTTGGTACCCGTTTCGATCACAGCCGGATCCATCCAGGCATTGGGCTTGCCGTCGAAAATCGCCTGGAAGACTTCAGGGCCACCGATGCGGTCCAGCAGGTATTCCAGCCACATCATGGAGGTCCAACGGGACTGTCCGCCCAAGGACAAGGGGGCTACGCCCATGTCGTTGAAGGTTTTGACCAAGGACATGAGGTCGTCCCAGGTCTTGGGCGGCTGGACGCCGGCTTTGTCGAACAGTTCCTTGTTGTAGAACAAGACAATCGGGGCCACGTACTGGTTGGGAAGGGCGTAGATCTTGCCGTCAACCGTTGCCGCTCCGAAGGAGGACGGGAAGAACTTGTTCTTGAGGTCCGGGTTGGAATCGAACCAGCTGGTGAGGTCTTCAACCTGCCCGGCGTCCGCGTAGGTTTTCAGGCCACCGCCACCCCAGCCGTAGATGATGGTGGGAGCCTGGCCGGCGCCGATGGCGGTCTTGATCTTGGTCTTGTAGGCATCGTTCTGGAAGTACGTTACGGCGATCTTGTTATCCGGATTAGCCGATCCGAATGCATCCACGGCCTTCTGCATGGTGGTTTGGTTGGGCTCACCCGTGAGGAACCACATGCTGGCTCCTCCTCCGCTCGCACTGCCTGGACCGGACGTGCCGCAGGCGCTCGTGGCCATGACGGCGAAGGGAGTTACAGCCGCGAGGGCCAGGAAAGAACGCCGGGATGATTGGAACTGCTTCATTGCTTCTCCAGGGGTAGTCGCATCGCTGAGCAAGCCTTATCGCTTACTGCCGAAAAGAGTGCCTGGCTCCGAAATTTATCGAAATATTTCGCCGCCATGATTTAGGTCACGGTCTAAACTAAAGCCTTCGCAGCGGTCCGTCAAGAGCCTGTGTCGCCCAGATTGAGATGACAATTGCCTCGATCAAAAAAGTGACTCATACTGAAAATGCATCGAAAAATTTCGAAAGTTGGGGATCATGGTTCGAGAAGTGCGCCCGCCCAAGTTGACGCTGGCCGCCGTCGCCAAGGAAGTGGGCGTTTCGGCACCCACCGTGTCCAAGGTGGTCAACGGCCGGCAGGACGTGGCCGAGGAGACCCGGAACCGCGTCCTCGCCGCCTTGCAAAGGACCGGCTACAGGTCCCCATTGCAGCGGAAGAGCCCTCCCGCCCAGCAAGCCGTCGAAGTGGTCTTCGACTCCCTGAACTCCGCGTATTCCGTGGAGGTCCTCAACGGGATCATGGAGCACGCCGCGGCCTCGGACATGGAAGTGATCCTTTCGGTCACCAGCAGGCAGGCAGCCTCGCCCCTGGGTCCGGAAGAGCGTGCCCAGCGCATGCTCGATGAGGGTCGCAGCGGCATGATCGTTGTCACCTCCGCCTTTGGATCCGGGCAACTGGCGGCGTTCCAGCGCCGCCGGATTCCCGTCGTCGTTGTTGATCCGCTCAACCCGCCACCCGGTAACGTTTTCAGCGTCGGAGCAAGCAACTGGGCCGGAGGTAAGGCAGCGGCCACCCATCTGCTTGAACTCGGACACCATCGCATCGCCTACATCGGGGGACCGGCTGCTGCCGAGTGCAGCCAGGCCCGCCTGCACGGTTACATGGCCGCACTCATGGCTGCCGGAGTCCCCGTGGTGGACGAATATGTTTCAGCCGGTCCGTTCCGCTCCGCGACCGGGGTCAAAGCCATGAAGGCGCTCCTGGCCCTGGACGAGCCGCCCACAGCGGTTTTCGCCGGCAGCGACAGCATCGCCTTGGGCGTGCTGGCCGAGGCCCGCCGGCAGAACGTCCGGATCCCGGAAGACATGAGCCTGGTGGGATTCGATGGCACACCGCAGGCGGAAGAGTCCCTCCCGCCGTTGACCTCGGTATCGCAGCCCCTTCAGGAAATGGGTCGTTCGGCGTTGAGCTTCATCCTGCGCCAAAGGAACGGAGAGGAAATCGACTCCCGCCGGGTGGAACTGGCCACCCACCTGGTGGTGCGCGAGTCCACAGCCCCGCCGCGGGCGTCCGCCGCTAGGGGAGCCGCCGCCGTCGAGGGCTGAGAGATATCGGCGGGATGGCCTCGTACAGCAGCACCCGCACCCAACGGTCGCCGGTTTCGCGGAACTCCGCACGGCTGGCGAAACGGTAAAGGTAGCTTCGCGCACGCAGCCAACGGGGGCGTTCGCCGTCGAACGGGTCAAGGCGAAGCAGTCGCAGCGTTGGCTTGTCTGCCTCCAATAGTTTGTCCAGGAAAGCATAAAACCAGTCCTCGTGGACGGTCCGCAGCGGCAGGAACCACATCAGCCAGTCCAGCCGCAGGTGGTACGGGGCCCATTGCCGCGGGAGCCGGCGGACATCGCCGGGCTTTCCCTTGAAGCCGTACTCCAACCAGTGATCATCGGGCGCCTCCGGTTCCTCACCGAGGGTGCCTTCCACCACGATCTCAATGCGCTGTTTGGTGACGGTGCCGAACGCGCCATAGGCATTAACCAGGCGCCAGCGGTTGAAACTGGCGTTCATGAGCTGCCGACGGGAGAACAGGTTCAGCAGCGGGCGGTAGCTCAGCACCAGCAACAGCACAGTGACCACTACGACGACGGCGAGCCACCACGCCGGGGTTTCGGCCGCTTTGTGCCACTCAAGCGGGATGAACGGAAAGACAGCGTGGGCGACGGGATCGCTCACGCCTGCGAAGGCCAGCACAATGGCTTGCCAGTTCAGCCAGGCGAAATTTCCCGATGCCACAAGCCAGAGCTGCGTGAGGATGATGATGCCCGCGGCGATGCTGGCCAGCGGCTGCGGTGCGAAAAGGAAGAACGGCACCACCAGTTGCGCGAAGTGGTTCCCCAGCACTTCAACCTTGTGCAGCGGGCGGGGGAGGAGGTGAGCCTGCCTGCTCAGCGGGCCCGGCATGGGCTGGGTCTCATGGTGGTAGTACATTGCCGTCATGTCGCGCCATTCGCGACCCCCGCGGATTTTGATCATGCCCGCCCCGAACTCAAGCCGGAACACCAGCCACAAGATCAGGATGAGGATGGTGGTCGGTGGCGGCGTTTGGTCCGAACCAAGGAAGGCCATTGTGAATCCGGCCTCGAGGAGAAGGATCTCCCAACCGAATCCGTAGAAGGTCTGGCCGACGTTGACGATCGACATGTAGAGGAACCACATCGCCAGGAAGGCCAGCATTGGCAGCCACGGAGGACCGGCTTGGGGAAGACCTGCCACCAGGAGGGCAGCCAGAACGATGCCCACCCAGCACACAGCCTTGAGCAGGGCATCGGAGTAGCGCCACCTGAAAAGCGTCGGCCGGCCCAGTCGCCGGGCGAAATCAAGGAACGCCGGAACCGGAAGCAATCCGCGCTCGCCGAGAAGGGCAGGAAACTGGTTCAGCGTGGAGAGAAAGGCAATCAGGTACAGCGCGGCCGTGCCGCGCTGCAGAACCTGCCGCGCGAACTCGTAGTCCCGCGCGTCGAACCAGGACAGCCATTCCACAATTCCACGGTACGCAGGGGAGCCTGACGGTCAAGCGGTAGCCGTGAGGCGCCCAGATCGTTCGCGGCCCTCCGTGCAGGCTGGGATACTTAATCCATGCAGCCGCGCAAGATCGTCATCCTCGGGTCCACTGGTTCCATCGGCACGCAGGCGATCGACGTCGTCGACGCCGCCCCGCACCGGTTCGAAGTGGTGGCGCTCAGTGCCGGCGGCGGGAACCTGGAACTGATCGCGCAGCAGGCTGTGCATACCCGCGCCCAGGCAGTGGGCATCGCACAGGGCGATCCTGGCGTGCTCCGGCGCCTGATCGAGGCCTCCGCCGCCGAGGCCGGCGTGAAGAACTTCGCCCCCGAAATCTTTGCCGGTCCCGATGCCTCCACAAAGATCGCTGCCATCGAATGCGACGTCGTCCTGAACGGAATCACCGGTTCAATCGGATTGGCGCCCACCCTTGCCGCGCTCGGTACCGGAGCCACGCTGGCTCTGGCGAACAAGGAATCCCTGATCGTTGGCGGTGCCCTGGTCAAAGCGGCAGCCCGCCCCGGGCAAATCGTTCCAGTGGACTCGGAACACTCCGCCATCGCCCAGTGCCTGCGGTCCGGGACCGAACAGGAAGTGGAGAAGCTGATCCTGACCGCTTCAGGCGGCCCTTTCCGTGGGCGTACCCGCGACCAGCTTCACCACGTCACTCCGCAGGAAGCGTTGGCCCACCCCACCTGGGACATGGGGCTCATGGTCACCACCAACTCGGCCAGCCTGGTCAACAAGGGCCTGGAAGTAATCGAAGCACATTTGCTGTTCGACGTACCCCTGGACAGGATCGACGTGGTGGTCCACCCCCAATCCGTAGTCCACTCGATGGTCCAGTTCGTGGACGGATCCATCATCGCCCAGGCTTCGCCGCCGGATATGCGGCTTCCCATCGCCCTTGGATTGGGGTGGCCTGACCGGGTTCCCCGCGCTGCCCAGGCATGTGATTGGACCAAGGCCACCAGCTGGACCTTCGAGCCGCTGGACGCTGTGGCCTTCCCCGCGGTCGAACTCGCCAAGGATGCGGCCAAGCAGGGAAGCACTTTCCCGGCAGTGTTCAATGCAGCCAACGAGGAAGCCGTCGTAGCTTTCCACGCTGGCCGGATCCGGTTCACGGACATCGTGGACACTGTCGAAACCGTCCTCAGCGAACATTCAGGCTCCTCCGAGCTAACGGTGGAGTCCGTGCTGGATGCTGAGAAATGGGCACGAGCCCGAACCCACGATCGTTTAGCTTCACGCAGCGCCCTGTAGCCCAAACACCTTTACGGAAGCAGTCCCACCGGCATGAGTCCCGTCCTTCTCTTCATTCTTGGAGTAGTTTTCGTCGCGATCGGCGTTGCTGTCTCCATCGCGCTGCACGAGGTAGGCCACCTCGTACCGGCGAAACTCTTCAAGGTGCGCGTCACCAAGTACATGATCGGCTTCGGGCCCACGCTCTGGTCCAAGAAGAAGGGCGAAACGGAGTACGGCTTCAAGGCCCTGCCCCTGGGCGGCTATGTCTCCATGATCGGGATGTACCCGCCCAACAAGGAAGACGGCGGAGTTCGCCCCTCAAGCACCGGCATGTTCCAGACGCTCGCCACCGAAGCGCGGTCGGTTGCCCATGAAGAAGTGGGTCCCGGAGATGAGGGCCGGGTCTTCTACAAGCTTCCCGTGTGGAAGAAAATCATCATCATGCTCGGTGGACCGGCCATGAACATGGTGATTGGCTTGGTCCTGCTGGCCGTGCTGCTCATGGGATTCGGCGTGGCCAAGGCAACAACCACCATCTCCGATGTCTCCAAATGCCAGGTCGCGGCAGGCGAAACCGTCGACCCCGATTCGGCCGACTGCAAGCTCACTCCAGCCGCGGCGGCGGGGCTCCAGCCAAATGACACTGTCACCTCCTTTGACGGCAAGCCGGTCACCGACTGGGATGAACTGACCAGCTGGATCAGGTCCTCCGCGGGCAAGGAAGTGCCCATCACAGTGCAACGGAACGGTTCCCCTGTTGAGACCACCGTGACACCTGTGCTGTCCTCACGTCCGGTGGTGGGGGCAGACGGACGGCAGGAACAGGATGCCAACGGCGTGCTCAAGTACCAGGAGGTCGGCTTCCTCGGTATCGGCGCCCAAAGCGCCTTGGTTCCCCAACCGGCGTCGGCCGTCCTGCCGATGGCGGGCGAGAACATCAAACAAATTTCCGGTGTGATCTTCAACCTGCCCGCCAGGGTGGTGGGGGTCGCGAAGGCTGCCTTCAGCGAAGAGCCCCGGGATCCCAACGGCCCCATCAGCGTAGTGGGCGTTGGGCGGGTGGCCGGTGAAGTAGCGGCCATGGAACAGGTTCCCCTCCAAGCACGGATCGGCACCTTGATTGGACTGCTGGCGGGACTGAACTTCGCATTGGCCATCTTTAACCTCATCCCCCTCCTGCCGCTCGACGGCGGCCATGTGGCCGGCGCCCTTTATGAAGGAGCACGACGCCGGTTGGCCAAGTTGCGCGGCAAGCCGGACCCGGGCGCGTTCGACATCGCGAAACTGCTGCCGGTGACCTATGTGGTGGCCGCGCTGCTGCTGGGCATGAGCGTCCTGCTGATCTACGCAGACATCGTCAAGCCCGTGAACATCTTCGGCTAAGCCATGAACATTTCAGGTTGGGCAGGGGAGATAGGCTAGCTCCATGACTGTTTTCGCTGTTGAGTACGTATACGTCGCCGATTCCGACGCCCTCCGCGACGAAGCCCGCCCAGCACACCGTGCCTGGCTCGCCGAATTGGCTGAGGACGACAAGCTGCTCGCAAGCGGCCCGTACGGCGACGGTGCAGGCGCTTTGCTGATCTTCAAGGCTGCCGAAGAGGCCGAACTCAATAACCTCCTCAAGCAGGACCCCTTCGCGGAAGCCGGAGTCATCGCCGGTATCCGCACCACCGAATGGGCGCCCATCATCGGCGTCCTGGCAGCCCACGCTTCCTAGCCCCGGCGCCCTCCACCACAACGATCCACCCCAACCCAAGGAGTCCACGTGACCTCGGTCAGCCTGGGAATGCCAGCAGCCCCACCCCCCGTCCTTGCCCCGCGCCGCAAGACGCGACAAATCAAGGTTGGTTCCGTTGGCGTTGGCTCTGACTCGCCCATCAGCGTTCAGTCCATGACCACTACGCCCACCACGGACATCAACGCCACCCTCCAGCAGATTGCTGAACTCACGGCGTCGGGTTGCGACATCGTGCGCGTGGCCTGCCCGTCCGCCGATGATGCCGAAGCGCTGCCCATCATCGCCCGGAAGTCCCAGATCCCCGTGATCGCGGACATCCACTTCCAGCCCAAGTACGTCTTCGCCGCCATCGAGGCAGGCTGCGCCGCAGTACGCGTGAACCCCGGCAACATCCGTAAATTCGATGACCAAGTCAAGGAAATCGCGGCTGCGGCTCGGGATCACGGCACGTCCATCCGTATTGGCGTCAATGCCGGCTCGCTGGAGCCGGGCATCCTGAAGAAGTACGGCAAGGCCACACCGGAAGCCCTGGTTGAGTCCGCTGTTTGGGAGGCCTCCTTGTTCGAAGAGCACGGCTTCCACGACTTCAAGATCTCCGTCAAGCACAACGACCCCGTGATCATGGTGGCCGCCTACGAGATGCTTGCAGAGAAGGGCGACTGGCCCCTCCACCTCGGTGTCACCGAGGCCGGACCGGCCTTCCAGGGCACCATCAAGTCGGCCACGGCCTTCGGTGCGCTCCTTTCCCGAGGCATCGGCGACACCATCAGGGTTTCCCTCTCCGCCCCGCCGGTGGAGGAAATCAAGGTGGGCAACCAGATCCTGCAGTCCCTGAACCTCCGCCCGCGCAAGCTGGAGATCGTTTCCTGCCCCTCCTGTGGCCGCGCCCAGGTGGATGTCTATACCCTCGCCGAGCAGGTAACCGCAGGCCTGGAAGGCATGGAGATTCCGTTGCGCGTTGCCGTGATGGGCTGCGTCGTGAACGGACCCGGCGAAGCCCGCGAAGCGGACCTCGGTGTGGCCTCCGGAAATGGCAAGGGACAGATTTTCGTGAAGGGCGAAGTCATTAAGACTGTGCCGGAGAGCGAAATTGTTGAGACACTGATCGAAGAGGCCATGCGTATCGCTGAAGAGATGGGGGAGGCCGATGGCGAAGAT
The DNA here is from genome assembly GCF_029952445.1 of Paenarthrobacter nitroguajacolicus. Taxonomy (GTDB): domain Bacteria; phylum Actinomycetota; class Actinomycetes; order Actinomycetales; family Micrococcaceae; genus Arthrobacter; species Arthrobacter nitroguajacolicus_B. The sequence goes on from NZ_JAQPPK010000038.1 coordinate 23,466, forward strand.
GCTGTCAAGGGTAGCCCCGTGGTTAGCGTCTCGTAACGAGAACGGCTTGGGGGTCAGGGTGCTCGGCGGTGCCGACACCCTGGCCCTTCGCGCGCTCGCAAACGAAGACGCCGTAGCAAACGTCTTCATCCTTGCCCACCTGGAGAGCACCGGAACAGCGGCACCCACCAGCGGTGGCGCAAGCGTGTTCGGAGTTTTCGACGGCGACACCCTCCTGGGTGCCTGCTGGGCCGGCGCCAACCTGGTTCCTGTCCAGCTGGAACCCGGACTGGCCGGCTATGTGGCCAACGCCGCCCACCAGACCGGACGTCGATACGCTTCCATTTTCGGACCAGCTGAAACAGTGCTGGCGCTCTATTCCCGTTTCGAGCAGCTGGGCCACCTCGCCCACGAGGTCCGGGCTGACCAACCCCTTCTCTCCATCTCCGGCGGCCCGGCCATCGGTGCCAACCCCGACCTCTCGTTCGGCTCGATGGCAGATTTTGACCGTATCCTCCCCGCCTGTGCCGCCATGTTCGAGGAAGAAGTGGGCTACTCTCCCTTCCTGGGCGGCCAGGAGTTCTACAGCAAAAGGGTGGCCGGACTCATCCGGCAAGGGCACTCCCTGGTTCACATTGATGCCCAAGGGACCGTCATCTTCAAAGCCGAACTGGGGGCCGTCACCCGGGACGTTACCCAGGTGCAGGGCGTGTGGATGAATCCGGAACTGCGCGGCCGCGGCCAGAGCGCCGGTTACATGGCCGCCGTCGTTAATCTCTCAAGGACGTTTGCCCCGGTGACGAGCCTGTACGTCAATGACTACAACACCAAAGCCCGAGCCACATATGAGCGCGTCGGTTTTGAACAGGTGGGCACGTTCGCAACCGTCCTGTTTTAGGCACGTCTGTTTTTAGGTGCAGCCGTTTTAGGCTGGCCGTTTTTAATGCTTCCCGTTTTTAGTGCTGCCGCCTGGTACTTGTAGTCTTATCCCGGTTGGCGCATGCCACCACATCACTCAAACTTCCTTGGGGAACAAATGAATAAGAATGCGCTGCGCGGTTTTGCCGTGTCAGGACTGTTGGTCATGGGCCTTACCGCGTGCAGTGGTCCCGGTACTTCCACGGACGCTGCGTCCGCACCGGCCAGCGAAACGGCGACACCTACGCCTACACAGGTGGAATTCCGCACCTTCTCGAAGGCCGAGCTGACAAAGATTGTTGGCGACGTCCGTGACGCCAAGGGAACCCGCCTCATGGTGATGCCGGATGCCCAGATGGCCGACACCATGAAGCAGGTGAAGGACCTCATGGGGAACAGCGTCATTGAGCCCGCGGCCTGCACCAGCTTCCTCACTGGTGGCGGTATCCAAATGGAAGAGGGTGCCACCATGAGCATCGGTGCTTCCGCCAGTTCAACGGCCGAGACAGCTCATCTCCTGTCCTTGTTCTCGGGAGCCTCGGAGGACCGGGTAAAGGCAGTTGCCGAGAACAATGCCAAGGATCTTGCTGCCTGTGGAGAGGTCCAGATGACGGTCATGGGAGAGGTGGTGCATGCCAGCGTCAAGGCGATGCCGACCTCTGCCAAGACCCCGGGCGCGATCGCTTACCACAGCACGGCCGCCGGTACCGCCGGATCGCAGGAACAGCTGTTCGTCAGCGCAGTCAAGAGCGGCGTCGTTTTGGTAGCCCAGTCCGCCGGGACAAAGGTGCTGGACTCGGACCTTCCCAAGCTTGAAGCGATGCTCGACGACGCTGCGGAGCTCATCAAGTAGCACCCAACTAAGTAACAGTAAATGCCGTTTTGGGCCCTCATAACGGCATTTACTGTTACCTAGATGGGGGAGGCCAGGTTCCCCGTGAGGTAGCGCTGGATGGTCGGGGCCACCAAACGGACCACGTCATCGCGAGGGGCGGAGGCCAGGGGCTGCAGCCGGATCACGTATCGCCCCAGCATGAGTCCCACCACCTGGGTTGCCACCAGGCTGCCGCGGAGCCGTACTTCCTCGGCCGAGCCAGGCAAGCCGGGCGTGATCCGGGGGAGGACTGCCCGGTTGACCATCTCGCGCATGAGCGCAGTCTTGGCCTTCGAACCGATGGTGCCGCGGGCGAAAGCCACCAAGGCGTGCTGCGCCGGGCCTTCCCAGAGTTCCAGGACGGCCCGGACAATGGCTTCCGCCCTTACGGCCGGATCAACGTTTTCGACGTCGGCAAGAACCGCCGCGGGGTCGGCCGGCAGGGCGACGCTTGCTGCGAACAGCTCGTCTTTGCCCTTGAAGAAGTGGTGCACCATGCCTGGATCCACTGACGCTTCGCGGGCCACCTGGCGCAGGCTTGTGCCATCGAACCCCTGCTCGGCGAAGAGTGCCCGTGCCGCAGCCAGGATGGCCTCCCTGGAGTGGTCCCCCGGACTGCGTCGGCCACGCCGCAGTTGCGGAAGGCTCATCGTGTTTGCCGCCTCAGCGTCAGCGAAGCCAGGACCAGGACTCCCACCACTGTCAATCCCATGACCAAAGCGTCCTGCCACAGCGCAGACGTCGCCTCGGCATTACCCGCGATCTCCTTCAACGCATCCACCGAGAACGTCAAGGGGAGGACGCCGGAGATGCTGTCCAGGACCTGGTTCATGTCCTGGCGTGCTACAAAAAGTCCGCACAGCAGGATCTGCGGAACCACCACTACCGGCATGAATTGCACCGCTTGGAACTCCGTCCGCGCAAACGCCGAACACAGCAGGCCCAAGGCCACCCCGAGCACAGCATTAATCACGGCGATCAGCACCACCAGCCCGGGGCTTCCCTGGATGTCCAGGTTGAAAATCCAGTAGGCCACGGCAGTGGCCACCAGGGATTGCAGGGCCGCCATGATCGAGAAAGCCAGTGCATAGCCGAACAGCAGGTCGGCTTTATGGATGGGCGTGGTGAGCAGCCGTTCCAGTGTCCCGGACGTACGTTCGCGGAGCATGGTGATGGAGGTCACCAGGAACATCACTACGAACGGAAAGATGGCCAGCATCATCAGGCCCACACGGTCAAACGTGCGGGGGACTCCTGGCGGCAGGCTTTCATTTTCGTAGAGAAAGTAGACGGCCGTCAGGAGGAGGGCAGGCACCACGAGGATCAGGGCCACGCTCCGGTGGTCGTGCCGCAGTTGCCCCAGGACGCGGGTGGTGGTGGCGAGGGTCATTCGGAGGTTCATGATGATGCCACCTGGCTTTCCTGCTGGCCGCGGCCGGCGGCCTTGATGATGGTCAGGAACGCCCGTTCAAGGTCGTCGCTGCTTCCGCGTTCGGCCAGCTCGCGCGGCGTCAATTGCGCCATCAGGAGGCCGTCCCGCAGCAACAGGAGCGTTGAGCAATGGGATGCTTCCTCCATGACGTGGCTCGAGACCAGCAGGGTAGTTCCCTGTGCGGCCATGGCGGCAAACCGCTCCCACAGTTCAGCCCGGAGTACGGGGTCCAAACCCACGGTGGGCTCGTCCAGCACCAGCAGTTTCGGGTGGGACACCAGCGCACAGGCCAGAGAGACCCGGCTGAATTGGCCACCCGACAGGTCGGCGGCCTTTTGCCGGGAAAAGTCCTGAAGTCCGACGGCGGCAATCGCTTCGGCGGCATCGGCCGCCGTCGCACCGTGCATGGCGCCAAAATAGCGGACGTTCGACTCGACGCTTAGGTCTCCGTAGACGCTGGCACCCTGGGTGACGTATCCGACGTCGTGCCTCAACGGCGCGCTGCCGGCCGGCAGCCCGAGGACGGTCACCGATCCCTGCGTTATCCGCTGGACTCCGACGATCGCGCGCATGAGCGTGGTCTTGCCGCTTCCCGAGGGCCCCAGCAACCCGGCTATCCGGCCCGGCTCTACCGAGAAATCCAGGCCGCGAAGGACTTTGGTCCGGCCCAGGGCAACATGAAGTCCCCTCGCTTCGATGGCAGCCGCGGCGACGGGGCGGGCGGCGTGACGGGCGGTCTGCGACATGATGGCCTCACGAAGATCCAGTAATTCACCAAGTGATGAATTAAACGTAGAACGGCCGGAGGTGCTGGTCAAGGCCCTTCTTTATCCATCGAAAGCACAAGGAATCCTTGAAAACGTGTCGCCGATCACATAGGTTCGTCCCTAACCGTGTCGTTGGGGCGCGGGTGATCATTGAGGGGAATCGTGACAATGGCAGTTGGCGTTGATCTTTCCAAAGCACTCGATAAGGCGTACGAGGACAAGACCCTGAAGGAAATTCTGGACGCATCTCCGGCCGCGTTGGCGGGTGTTACGGATGCGACGGCAAAGGTGTTGAAGGATTCCCTGGGTATCGACACCATCCGCGAGCTCGGCAGCAACAAGCACTTCGCAGTCGCAGGCGTCCTCGTCGCCCTGGAGGGAAAGACGAAGTAGTCCACGGATAAAGCCTGCGGCCGGACGGCCGTTGAGCCACGCCATCGCCGGATGACCAGCCCACAGCGGCCAGGGGCTTCCGCTCGCGACGGCGTGGCTCTTCCGTGTGTGGGCCAGGGCGGTCCGGGCGCCCGTTCAGGGCGCGAGGCCGTCAGCCGGTAGATTAGTAGGCAGTTGTTCTGCCACATCTGCCAAAGAAACGGATACGTACCCGTGGTCCTTCGCCTTTCCCAGTTATTCCTGCGCACCCTGCGTGAAGATCCCGTCGACGCCGAGGTCGCCAGCCACAAGCTCCTGGTCCGCGCCGGCTACATCCGCCGTGCGGCCCCCGGCATCTACACCTGGCTCCCGTTGGGGCTGAGCGTCCTGCGCAAGGTCGAGGACATCATCCGCCAGGAAATGTCCGCCATCGGTGCCCAGGAAGTCCACTTCCCGGCGTTGCTTCCCCGCGAGCCCTACGAGGCCACCAACCGCTGGACCGAGTACGGCGAAGGCCTGTTCCGCCTGCAGGACCGCAAGGGTGCCGACTACCTGTTGGCCCCTACGCACGAGGAAATGTTCACCCTGCTGGTCAAGGATCTGTACTCGTCCTACAAGGACCTGCCGCTGAGCCTCTACCAGATCCAGAACAAGTACCGCGATGAAGCCCGTCCCCGTGCGGGCCTCCTGCGCGGCCGCGAGTTCATCATGAAGGACTCCTACTCGTTCGACGTCGACGACGCCGGGCTGGACGCAAGCTACGCCGCCCACCGTGCTGCCTACCTGAAGATCTTCGAGCGCCTGGGCCTTGAAGTGATCCCCGTGGCCGCCACGGCCGGCGCGATGGGTGGCTCCAAGAGCGAGGAATTCCTGTTCCCCACCGAGATCGGCGAGGACACGTTCGTACGCTCCGCAGGCGGCTACTACGCCAACGTCGAAGCCGTCACAACCGTCGTCCCGGCTGACATCGACTTCACCAACGCACCTCCCGCCGCGGTCCTGGACACGCCCAACACGCCCACCATCGAGACCTTGGTCGCCGCAGCGAACCAGCTGGCTCCCCGCAACGCTTCCGACGGCGGCCCCTGGACTGCCGCCGACACGCTCAAGAATGTGGTCCTCGCCGTGACGCTGCCCACCGGTGAGCGCCAGATCGTGGTTATCGGCGTACCGGGCGACCGCGCCGTGGACCTCAAGCGCGTGGAAGCCAACATCGGCTCGTACCTGCCCATCGCGGGTGAAATCGGGCTCGAGGCTGCCAACGAGGAAGACCTCAAGAAGCTGCCGTGGCTCGTAAAGGGCTACATCGGTCCGGGGCTGTCCCTCGACCAGCCCGTACTGGGCCTTGAGGGCACCTCCAAGGTGCTGTTCCTGGTTGATCCCCGGGTTGTTTCCGGCACTAGCTGGGTGACCGGCGCCAACTCCGAGGGCAAGCACGTCTTTGGCCTGGTGGCCGGCCGCGACTTCAGCTGGGACGGCGTCATCGAGAGCACTGAAGTGCGTGAAGGCGACCCTGCTCCTGACGGCTCCGGTCCCTTGGAGACGGCCCGCGGTATTGAAATGGGCCACATTTTCCAGCTCGGCCGTAAGTACGCAGAAGCCCTCGACCTGAAGGTCCTGGACCAGAACGGCAAGCAGGTAGTAGTGACCATGGGCTCCTACGGCGTGGGCGTGACCCGTGCCGTTGCAGCCTTGGCCGAAGCCAACCACGACGAGCGGGGCATTGTTTGGCCGCGCTCGGTTGCTCCGGCAGATGTCCACGTTGTGGCCGTAGGCCGCGGCGAGGAGATCTTCGAAGCCGCCGAGAGGCTCTCCAACGAGCTTGAGGCTGCCGGTTTGGAGGTCATCTTCGATGACAGGCCCAAGGTATCTCCCGGCGTGAAGTTTGGCGATGCCGAGCTGGTGGGCGTGCCCACCATCCTCGCAGTCGGCCGTGGCCTGACGGACGGCGTGGTGGAAATCAAGGACCGTCGCAGCGGCGATGCCGAGAACGTCCCCGTGGACAAGGCCGTGGATTACGTGGTCAACGCCGTACGATCCCGGTGATCTCCGGCTTCGAATCGATCCAGCTCACCACACTCATCCTGATTGTGGTGGCTGGATTCGCGGCCGGCTGGATTGACGCAGTGGTTGGGGGAGGGGGGCTGATCCAGCTCCCCGCCCTCCTGCTGGTACCGGGCATCACGCCCGTCCAAGCCCTGGCGACCAACAAAATGGGGTCCATCTTCGGCACCACCACCAGCGCAGTAACGTACTACCGCCGCGTAGGACCGGACCTCAAGACCGCGATTCCCATGGCAGTCATCGCCCTGGCCGGGAGCTTTGGCGGAGCCATCCTGGCGGCGTCCCTCCCGGCGAGTGTTTTCAAGCCCATCATCGTGCTGGCGCTGATCGCCGTCGCGATTTTCACGGCGCTGCGTCCTCAAGCAGGTGAGCTGACGGCACTGCGGCACGATGGACACAAGCACTATGTTGTGGCCTGCCTTATTGGCGCGGTCATCGGTTTCTACGATGGCCTGATCGGTCCCGGCACGGGCTCGTTCCTTGTCATTGCACTGGTTTCGGCCATGGGCTATGCCTTCCTGGAAGCAAGTGCCAAAGCGAAGATCGTCAATATGGCAACCAATGCTGGAGCGCTGATCTTCTTCCTGCCGCACGGCTCACTGTTGTGGGGCGTGGGCCTGGTCCTCGGACTCGCCAACATGGCTGGTGGCTATCTCGGCGCCAGGACGGCAGTGGCGAGGGGAAGCAAGTTCGTGCGGCTGGTCTTCCTCATTGTGGTGGCGGCGCTGATCATCAAACTGGGTGTCGATGTCTGGAATGAGAACTTCGCCTAGGGTTCTCCGACTCCTCAGCTTTTGAGCCCGCCCGGATCCGGGAGTTCGTGGGCCCGCGGTAAGTTGTCCAAGGTCCGGCCCGCCATGGTGCTCGCTACCCACAGCGACCGGGCCAGATCGCCGCCGTGTCCCGGCTTTGTGGCGTACCACAGGGCATTTCCCACTTCACGGGCGATGCTCCACTGCCGCGCGATCCCGGGGTCAAGGCCGGCAGCAAGGCTGAAGTCGTGGCACCGCTCCCGCAACGCGGCTTCCGGGTCTGTCCGGGACAGCTCGCCTATGCGGTTCCAGAGAATCGGGGCCACGGCGAATTCCGCTTCGCCGATCTGCGGTTGCGGATCGATGGCGAGGTAGCTTCCGCGGCCAAGCTGGTGGTCGCGGGTGGCCAGGATATTCATGAAGTGCAGATCCGTGTGGACCAGGACGTCTTTGCCTGAACGTCGGCCCACGGCTCCGCGCGTCTGGCACACCTCCAGGGCTGCCTCCAAAAGCCACCTCGGGAAGGGCCGGTCAAGGCGTTCCCATTCTGCGGGCAGTTCGTCGCTCCAGCGCTCGGCAGTCGCGGCGATGTGATCGAAGGCCTGCCAAACACGACCTTCGCCGGGCTGGATAGAGAGCTTCCGCACGATGCCGCCCCACGTGTCCACAGCCTGGTCCATCGGCACGTCCTGAAGCCACCTCGATGCGTCCAGGCGTTCCAACAGCATGGAGCAACTGTCGGCATCGGATGCCAGGAGAAGGACAGCGCCCCGGCCCTCCCACAATGACAGGGCATGCCGCTCCACTTTCGCTTCGTCGTGCGGGAAGGCAATCTTCAAGGCTGCGGGAACGCCATCCTGCAGGACCGGCACAACGAGTGCGCCGTGGCCGTTCCACGGCTCGGCACCCGGCGCCAGGTCAACGGAAAGCTGCCACCTGTCCAAGGCCCCGGCGACGAGACCCGGCAGGCTGGCCAACCAGTCCCGGCCCGCTGAGTCGCGGTTATACCGGGCGTGAAGGTCGCCCGGAATGGGAATCATCGCGTGAAGGGTCACGCGAACAGCCTAACTCTGCGGCAACGCGCGGCCCCTAGAAAACGCCGCTGGCGCCCAAGAGCGTTCCGATCGAGAAGGTTGCGGCGAGAGCCAGGGCTCCGCCCAGCACCACCCTCACTGCCGCCCTGAAGCGCGAGGCCCCGCCAATCCAGGCACCAATGGCGCCGGTGATGGCCAAGGCCAGGAGCACGGCAACGAACGTCAGGGGTACCCGCATTTCCGCAGGGGGAAGGAGAATCGCCAGCATCGGCAGCACCGCTCCCAGCGTGAACGCCACCGCGGAGGCCAAGGCTGCGTTCCATGGACTCACGATGTCGTTTTCGTGAATGTTCAGTTCGGCGGAAAGGTGGGCTGCCAAAGCATCGTGTTCGGTCAGTTCTTCGGCAACCGTCCTGGCCGTCTTGGCGCTTAGCCCCTTGGATTCGTAGATCGCGGCGAGTTCCTCGAGCTCGTCCTCAGGCTGTTCGGCCAGTTCGCGCCGTTCCTTTTCGATCAGGGCCCTCTGGGTGTCGCTCTGGCTGCTGACCGAAACGTACTCTCCCAAGGCCATGGAGATCGCTCCACCAACCAGGCCCGCTGTTCCGGCGGCCAGGATGCTGCCCGTGTTGGTGGTGGCACCCGCCACGCCAACCACTATTGCCGCTACCGACACAATCCCGTCGTTGGCGCCCAGTACCCCGGCCCTTAGCCAGTTCAGCCGGTGCGCCAGATCGTCCCGGTGCGGCTCGTTCTCATGGGTGGTGGCAGTTTCCGTTGAAGCCATGTTCCTAGCCAAGCACCCGTTGACGGGCTTGGCCAGCATGGAAAGGCTCACCTATCCGGCGTTCGTCGCCCGGCCCGTGCTCGAAGCTGGAGCCGACGTTGGCAGCGGTGGCAACTCCCCGGCGTCGAGCTTGAGTCCCGGGAGCGCCGGAAGGGTGGCGCCCCAGGCAATGCTCCTGCGGGCCGCGGACAGGAGGCCGTCCACCGCCCACTGCCGGGTTTCATCCGTGGACAACGCCACGAGGTCCCCGTATCCGGGCAAAGCGGACGTTTCCAGGGCGCCCAAGGCCGCAGCAGGATCCTGCGCGAAGAGCGTCGGAAGCTGATAGCCGGCCGTCGTAGCGGGCACGTCGCCGCAGTTGGCGCGGGTCAGCGCTTCAGCCTGTCGGAGCAGGAGCAAATGCGCTTGCAAGTCCTTTGCAGCGGCCGTGGCAACAGCATCATCAAGCCGTTTCAGGGCCACTTGGTAGGCGTACACCGCTTCCTGCTGGGAGCGGACTGCCGCGGCAAGGGCCGAATCGGTGGTGGCCGATGAAGGGTCCGGTGTGGGGCTGACGGAGGGGCAGGCGGCTGCTGTTGGTGCGGCTGCCGGCACCGTGGTGTTGTTGGCGGGCGGCGTGTTGTTGGCCGGCGTCGTGTCCCCGGGCAACGGCAACTGCCACGCTGCGGCCAGCGTTTCGGCGTGGACCAGCTGGGATGTTCCGACGGCGGCAAGCAGGCGGGCGATACCGCCGTCGGCTTCCCGTGCGTCAGCCAGGCGTTTCCGACCACTGCCGGACAGCTGCTCCAGCAGCGAAGCCCGGGTTGCAGTTGCGTCATCTGAGGCCTCCGTTGTTGCGGCAGCAGGGGAGGTTGATGTGGGGCGGAGGCCAGGCGCGTCGGCAGGAGCAGCCAAAGCTTGCGCATGCGTTGTCAGCAATGTCACAAGATCCGCGAGACCTTGGTTTTTGGCGTCCGGACCCCCGGCCGTGGACAGGGCGTCAGCGGACTCCAGCAATCGCGCGGCGTCATGCGCGGCATCGGCGCGGGCGGTTTCGGTGAAGGAAACGGGCGGGGGAGTCCCGGAATCGCGCGGAATCAGCACCATTCCCGTACCTGCCACCAGAAGGGCCACCACGGCAACCAGCAGAACCCGGCCCCAAGCCCGTGTTCGTCGTTTTTCGCTTGTTCGCCCGTTCACAACACACCATGGTGTCACGTGGGCGGGCAACTCCGTGCACCATGTTCCCGGGATAATCGTTAGGCTAGTAGTCACAACAACATCTATCGGGAGGCGGCGGGCAACGTGAGTGACTCGGAAGCCACGACTTCAACAGACCGTTCTGAATCGAACTCAACGGCCACCATCCACAACCCGGAAGAGAGCAGGCTCAAGGCGCTGCTCGAACCGGCCGTCCTTGCCAGCAGGCTCTACCTCGAGGATGTTTCCATCCACGTTGCCGGATCACACCGGACGGTCCACGTCGTCGTGGACCTGCCCCAGGAAGAAACCGGCGGCGTCAGCCTTGACGCCATCGCGGAAGTCTCCCGTGGATTGTCCGATATTCTGGACAACGATCCCAAGGACGACGGCCGTCCCTACGACCTCGAGGTTTCCTCCCCGGGAGTCGGACGGCCGCTGACTGAGCCCCGCCACTGGCACCGGGCCCGTGGCCGGATGGTCAGGGTCAAGGTGATCCAGGGCGAGAACCTTCTGGGACGCATTTCCTCCGTCGGCGAGAACGACGTGACGCTCATCCCCGAGCATGAAGTCAAGAAGGGCATGAAGCCCAAGCAGGGCGACCCCATCACTATTCCTTTCGACAGGATCCGCCAAGGAAAAGTCGAGATTGAATTCAGCCACCTCCATGAGGCTGCGCTGGAAGACGAGCACAACGGACCTTCCGAGGAGGCCTAATGGATATTGACATGAGCGCACTGAGACTCCTGGAGCGTGAGCGTGAAATCCCGCTGGATCTCCTGATTCCCACCATCGAGCAAGCGCTGTTGGTGGCGTACCACAAGACGCCCGGCGCTTTCGAAAAGGCCCGCGCGGAACTGGACCGTAAGAGCGGACACGTGACCATCTGGGCCACTGAAATCGACGACGACGGCGAGCCCATCGGCGAATTCGAGGACACCCCGGCCGGCTTTGGCCGCATTGCGGCAAGCACCGCACGCCAGATCATCCTCCAGCGTCTTCGCGACGTTGAGGACGACAACGTGCTGGGCGAGTTCAAGGGCCGTGAAGGCGAACTCGTGGCCGGAATGATCCAGCAGGGCAACAACCCTCACATGATCCAGGTCAACCTTGGATCTGTTGAGGCCTTGCTGCCCCCGCCCGAGCAGGTTCCCGGCGAGAAGTACCTGCACGGAAGCCGCCTGCGCGCTTTCGTCGTGGACGTCCACCGCGGCGCCAAAGGCCCCTCCATCACGCTTTCACGCTCACACCCCGGGCTGGTCCGGAAGCTCTTCGAAATGGAAGTTCCGGAGATTGCCGACCACTCTGTGGAGATCGTGGCGCTGGCCCGCGAAGCCGGCCACCGAACCAAGATTGCCGTGAAGACGAACACCCCGGGCGTCAACGCCAAGGGTGCCTGCATCGGTGAAATGGGTTCACGCGTCCGCGCTGTGATGACTGAGCTGAACGACGAAAAGATCGACATCGTGGACTTCAGCGATGATCCGGCAACCTTCATCGCCAACTCGTTGTCTCCGTCGCGGGTGAATTCGGTCACAATCACCGACGAGGCCACCCGTTCGGCCCGGGTCGTAGTGCCGGACTACCAGCTGTCGCTGGCGATCGGCAAAGAAGGCCAGAACGCCCGGCTCGCAGCCAAGCTGACGGGATGGCGGATCGATATCGTTTCCGACGCCGCCCCCGCCAAGTCCGAATAGTTCGCAACCGGCGGCTTCGGCCGCCGGTTCCATGCCGCGTATCCCTCGCCCTTGGTTTCAGGACTCAGGGCCCGGGGGGCTAGACTGGATGGAACCGGGCTTACGTCCGGTATCCGCGCGCCTTGGTGTGCCCCGGCTGCATGTGCAGGCCGGCACCCCGGGCGAAAGTAGCGTAAGGCAGGTTGGACACATCGTGGCTGAACTGCTTGAACATGGCCCGGGGCCTGTTCGCACCTGCATCGGATGCCGGAAGCAAGGCTCCCGGTCCGGGCTTGTCCGGCTCGTCGCCCAAGGCAGCGGTTCATCCGCCGTCCTCGTTGACGTTCGACGCCGGATGGCCGGCAGGGGTGCGTGGCTGCACCCCAGCGAAAAGTGCTTGGCATTGGCGATCAAGCGTCGCGCTTTCGGAAGGGCCCTCCCGGGCGCTACTGAAACGGGCGCCGTCGAACGCTACCTGATGCCGGGTACGCCACTTGTGGAGGCTTCGGCATCCGCAGGAAAACCGTCCAAACCTGAAAGCGGGTCAGAAAACTGATGGAAACCCGATGAGTTCCCAGCGATGAGTGCGTAACGATGACAACTTTGTTGCGCTCTGCAATGGGCCTTTCAATCGCGCAAGCGGCGAAGGCCCGCAGTAAGAAGTAGACGGTTCGTGCCTGGCTCGGTGCGGACCGAGACAGGAGAAATGTGGCCAAGGTCCGCGTACATGAGCTCGCCAAAGAGCTCGGTATTACTTCCAAAGATGCAGTCACCAAACTGCAGGAATTGGGCGAATTCGTTCGCTCCGCCTCTTCCACCATTGAGGCCCCCGTCGTGAAGAAGCTTCGCGACGCCTACCCGGGTGCCGGCGCTGCAAAGTCAGCCGCACCCGCAGCTGCCCCGGCGGCAGCACGTCCCGCAGCATCCCGTCCGGCGGCCCCGGCTCCCGGCC
>NZ_JAQPPK010000039.1 GCF_029952445.1 Paenarthrobacter nitroguajacolicus
GGCGGCCCTGCAGAACACGCTGGACAAGGATCCTTCTACCGGTGGGAGTCAGGCGGGCATTACGGTGGACCATGAAGACCTCTTAGTCGTTCGGTGTGTGTGGTAACCACCAACCTAAGAGGTCTTCGCCCTTTCACGATGTAACCAACCTGCTGGCCGAGTACAGCTAGGCGCCGCTTGCGATCAGCTCCAGGACCGGGCCCTCGTGCAAGGCCAGGTAGACGTCGTCACGAAGTTGATTGGCCTCCGGATCGGTCATCGTCGGGCCCAGGGGCCGCAGTACCAGCCGAATCAGAGCGTTGGCCTGCCCGGGAAGGATCTGCAACCGGTCCCTAGCCGCGGGCGGAAGCTCGTCATGCGCCGTCAAAGCCAGGAGTTCGACACTTTCCAGGTCCTCGGCGCGGTCATCCAAGGCCATCCGCACCCTGTCCCCGAGCAATTCAGCATCCATGTCCGCCGCTACGACTATTGAGATGTCCCTGCTGATGGACGGCATGCAGGACACCGATTTCCACGGGGCGAGGTCCACCATCTGCTGCCGAATCCTGGGATCAGCGGACCTGAGCAACCTGATGTCGGGAATGCCTTTGCGAAGCATGAGAGCCCGGTCCAAGCCCATACCAAGAGCCAACCCCGACCATTGCCCGGGATCCAAACCGGCGTCAAGGAAAAGTTGCGGCGCCATCAGCCCGCACTCCGCGAGTTCCAGCCACTCGTCATCCATACGGACATCGACCTGCAAACCCTCTCGCGTGTACGGATGAACGGCCCGAACTGCCCGCCACTCCGCGTCCGGCAGAACTGCGTTCACCAATGAGCTGACCATTTCCTGCAGGTGACTGGAGTCGAGGACCCTCAATGAACTTACGCGCCATAAGTCGACTTGGTGGGGCGTACCTACATGGGTCCGATCGATGGCGTCGCGCCGGTACACCAGACCTGGAATCGCCCAGAGTTCGTCGATAGGCCGAACCGGATCCAGCGAGCGCAACAAGGACGGGATGGAGGCCGAGGTGTGGCTGCGCAGCATGACGGTAGGGCTGACGTAGCGGGAGTATCTTTGGTCGCGCGTGACGTCCGCTGGGCTGAACCCGAGCCGATCATAGTTGTCCGAAACGCTGACCAGTGGACTATGGCGGATGAGTCGTTGGGGCACGTCCCACTGCTCGCGCAGGCCGCGCAGCACGTCGTGGAGGAGGGGCTGCATTGCATGCGGGCCATCGTTCGGGTTGGAGAGGTCTCTGATTGTCAGGGCGTTGTGGAGCTCTGTGGGGTTGAGATATGCGGGCATTGCTGGTCCTTGGGTTAGGTGTGGGTGGAGGTCTCCTCCCCCGACCCTCTCCGTGCCAGGACCTAGGCGCGCGCCAAACAGCCCTCGCGACCGGAGACCGGTCGGGGGCAAGTAAATCGACGCATTGAGAGCATGGGCCGACTATACCTGTGTCCGAGGCTCCTGCACAGGCGGGCTAACTAGCGTCCGCTGAGCCGGTAAACCGACACGTGGCCGCGCGACTCAGCTGTGAAGTCGCTGCGATCCCAGTCCGCCCACCGGGATTCCAGCTCGAACCCGGCCAGCCGTGCCATCAGGTCCAGTTCGCTGGGCCAGATGTAGCGGTGCGGTGTCCGGCCTATCCGCGCGTCGCGGTCGGATAGCCCCTCCCCGAAATGCACGTGGTGTGAAATGACGTGCTGACGCAGAACATCGTAGGTATCCACCAACAGATACCCGGGTTGGCTCACTTCCACCGTCCCCCCATGTCCGGGCGGCAGCGAGCGCAGTTGCGGTACCCAAAGTTCGATGACGAAACGGCCGCCCGGCGCCAGATGACGGGCAGCATTCTGGAAGCAACGGACTTGCTCGTCCTGGGTCAGGAGGTTGGCGATGGTGTTGAACACCAAGTACGCCAGCGTGAATTCCCCGTCGACCCGTGCTTCGGCCATGTCACCCTGGACCACAGGCACGGTGTCCTGGTCCACCTTCGACCGCAGGCGCCGGATCATGGCGTGGGACAGTTCTATGCCACTCACCCGAACGCCGGCTTCGGAGAGCGGTACGGCTACCCTGCCCGTCCCAATGGCAAATTCCAACGCGGCACCGTCGCCTGCGAGTTCGGACAGGACCTGCACGGTTGGGCCCAGAACCTCCGGGGCGAACATGCCCTCACCTGGAGTGTCGTACTGCTGTGCGGTTTCGTCGTCCCAGAGTTCTTGCTGGTCGGTCATCCTGCCACTATTGCAGGTGCCGGCAACCTCGCGTAACGATTGACATGACATAACTCACATTCTGTAAGCTAAATTCAAAGTCACGCAGCCGGCTTCCTTCGTACTATCAGGGAGGTCCTCATGGCCCCCAATTCCCTTAAAGCCAACATTCTCCTAACCCATGGTGTCGCAGCTTCCGCGGCCTCCGTTGCTCGACGAAGAGCAGCAGTTACCCAAGGAACCCACGGTGCACCAGCCAACAAACCCGACGCCCTGCTTGGGGCGATAGCTGTAAGGCAACTGTTCCACCGCTGGCCGTTGGTACCCTCCCGCGAACTGGAGCGGATCCGCCACGTCCTCCTCCACTGCGACCAGCTCGGCTCTCCGGATACCCACCACCTGTCCGAGCCAGCCCAAGCGCTGCTGGAACTAATCAACAGCGAGTTGGACCGGCGTCGGACCCCGGAAGATCGGCCGCAGCCGCCTGCACAAGAGGCGCCCACCTCCGGGCAGGGGGCCGCGTAAATGGCCGGACATTTTGAATTGTTCGAAGAATCAGGCGGGGATTGCCGCGTTCGACTCGTCGATGGCGACGGGACAGAACTCGCCCTTTCCATTTGTTTCCACGACAAAGCATCGGCCGCCAGGGCCATCTACTCGCTGCGGGAAATCGCGGCGAGTGGCCTCATCGAGGACCACACGTCGCGGGCATCCTGAGGCCTACCGGATGATCGGAAGGCCCGCCGTGGGGAACACGCTGGGGAAGATCGACGGCGGCGGGACGGGAACGTCGTCGAGCGGCACCGTGACGGTCCCGGCACCAACGGTGACGCCGTAGTCCCGCACCTTAACCGGCAGCGGCTCGCCACTGTAGTCGGGCCCTTCGACGAGCTTGAGCGCGATGGACCCTTGCGCCAGATCCACGGCGAGCAGGCGCCCTTGTACCTTGAGCCTGAAGGACAGCCCCTCCCATTCGCCGGGCAGGCGCGGATCGAAGCGCAAAACCTCGCCCTGGTCCCGCATACCGGCGAATCCGCAAACCAGCGAACTCCAGATGCCGCCGGTGGAGGCAATGTGGACGCCGTCGATGGTGTTGCCGTGCGAGTTGTCCAGGTCGATGAACAGCGCCTCGGTGAAGTGCTGCAGTGCGACGTCACTGTACCCAACTTCAGCTGCCATGATTCCCTGGACGCATGCGGACAGGGTGGAGTCGCCGGTGGTGATGGGGTCGTAGAAGTCGAAGGCGCGCTGCTTTTCCTCGGCAGTGAAGTCCTGCCACTGGAGGAACATGGCCAGCACCGTGTCCGCCTGCTTGAGGACCTGGTGCCGGTAGATCACCAGCGGGTGGAAGTTCAAGAGCAACGGGTATTTGGACTTGGGGGTGTTCCAATCCCAAGGCTCCAAGGTCATGAAATCGTTGTCCTGGCTGAACACCTCAAGGTGGGGATCGTATGGCAGCGACATCCGTTCGGCCGCCTGCCTCCACACCATGCGTTCGGTTTCGGCGATGCCCTCGTGCTCCAGCGCCGCGGCGGCACGGAGATTGAAGCGTGCCATGACGTTTGTGTAGAGGTTGTCGTTGACTACGGCCGTGTACTCGTCAGGGCCGGTGACGCCGTGGATGTGGAACATACCGTCCTTGCCGAAGAAGCCCAGCGAGGCCCACATGCGTGCCGTTTCGATCAACAGGTCGGCACCCAGCTCTGCGCTGAACGTGTCATCGCCGCTGGCCCACTGGTACCGGTTGGCGGCAAACGCAATGGCCGCGGCAATGTGGAACTGGGCAGTACCTGCCGCGTAGTAGGCGCTGGCTTCCAGGCCGTTGATGGTGCGCCACGGGAACAACGCACCGTCCACGCTGAGTTCCTTGGCGCGAACGCGGGCGTCCGGCAGCATTGCATGGCGTGATTCCAGCACCTTACGGGCACCGCAGGGGTTGGTGTACGTCAGGTAGGGCAGGAGGTAGACCTCCTGGTCCCAGAAATAGTGGCCTTCATAGCCTGAACCGCTGACGCCCTTGGCGGGAATCCCTGCAACTCCAGCGCGCGCGGTGGCCTGGGCCAGTTGGAAGAGTCCCCAGCGCACTGCCTGCTGCATTTCCGGCTGCCCGCCGATCGAGATGTCGGCCGTGGTCCAGTATTCCTCGTAATGCGCTTTGCTCTGGTCAAGGATTTCCGGGAAAGGCACCAAGTTGGCTTCCGCGTCCGCAGCCAGGCTCTCCCCGCGGTCTTCCGCGTCAGAGGACCCGGCCACGACGTAGCTGACCGACTTCTCCAGACGGAACGTGTCGCCGTCGTGGATGGCCAAAACATAGCGGACGGACGATTCGTCTTCGGCCACCAGCGTTTCGAAGGGCTGGCCCTCGGCGGAAATCCAGTGGTCCACAGCCATCGCCACGCGCTGGCGTGATTCGGAGGTCT
The DNA here is from genome assembly GCF_029952445.1 of Paenarthrobacter nitroguajacolicus. Classification (GTDB taxonomy): domain Bacteria; phylum Actinomycetota; class Actinomycetes; order Actinomycetales; family Micrococcaceae; genus Arthrobacter; species Arthrobacter nitroguajacolicus_B. The sequence goes on from NZ_JAQPPK010000039.1 coordinate 4,623, forward strand.
CCCACGCGAGGCGCAGCGAGCCGTCGGCACCCTGCAGGTGCAGTGGCAGCAGTACCCGGCCTGCGTGCCGCCCGGAGCGGCGGGGGTCATGGACCGAGTGGTCCTCCACAGGCTGGTCCTGGCGGTTCACGACGCCGGAGGTGATGTCCGCGGACACGTCACGGTCCGCTGTGAGCGACAGTTCAAGGCCAAGGCATCCGCGGGAATCGAACCCGACGGCGCGGCGCTCAACCGTGGTGACGGTAGCGCCGGACCGGCAGGCCCACACAATGCGTTCCTCATAAATGCCGGTGGAAAAGTCCACACTGCGGTGATAGTCCACCACCGTGGACTCGGCCAGGCTCAGGGCCTCGCCGTCGATGGAAATCGTGAAGTTGTTGGCATCCGGGACGTAGACGATGCGCTGGCCTGTCCTGGCGAAACCGTAAGCATTCTCGGCGTGCTTGATGTCCCAGATCTCGTGGAAACCATTGATGAACGTGCCGGGGAGCTCGCTGTCTCCGGCCGTCGAGTGGGAACCGCGGATGCCGAGGTGGCCGTTGCCAAGCGCGAACAGCGTTTCCAGTGTTCCCTCGTCACCGGGAACGTGGATGTTTTCCACAAGCTTCCAGGGCTCGCAGGGGAAACGCAGCCGATCGGAGCTGATGAGTGCCATGGGCGGTTGAAGTCCTTAGAAAAAGTAGGGTCAGAGAAGTTCGTAGAGGTCATCGACCACAAGCGTGGCGCCGGAGGCCAGCAGGGTTTGCCGGCCCGCTCCGCGGTCAACGCCGATCACTGCGTAAAAGGGAGCACCCGCGCCGGCCTGCACACCGGACACCGCATCTTCGACCACGATGCATTCCTCCACGGGCAGGCCCAGGAGTCCTGCGGCGTACACATACGTTGCCGGATCCGGCTTGCCGGGAAGTCCGACGCCGGCAGCCACCTGGCCGTCGACTACTACCTCGAAGTGGTGGTCGAGTCCCGCAGCTTTCAGCACGGCTGGGGCGTTCCTTGACGAGGAGACGACCGCGACCTTGAGTCCCCGTTCCAGGGCCGCGTTGATGAATTTGACGGATCCTTCGTACGGCTCGACGCCGCGCGTGTCCACGATCTCGTTGAAGATGGCGTTCTTGCGGTTGCCAAGGCCCTGGACCGTCTGGTTGCTGGGAGCATCGTCCGTGGGCCCTTCCGGCAGGGTGATGCCGCGGGAGGTCAGGAAGTCCCGCACGCCATCAAAGCGCGGCTTGCCATCGATGTGGTCGAAGTAGTCGCTTTCCTGGTAGCCCTGCTCGTTCCCGATTCCGGCGAGGTAGCCGTCAAAGAGTTCCTGCCACGCCTGTTCGTGCACCACTGCAGTTGGCGTCAGCACGCCGTCGAGGTCGAACAACAGCGCCGAGGCGCCCGTCCAGGCATTACGAAGATCAGTCATGTGCATTGTTCCGTTCAGCGCTTGTGGCGCGTGGTTTTGCGTTCGATGAGCTTGGTATCGAGCAAGTGGTTGGAGGGTTGATGGGGGGATTCGTTATTCAAGAGTCGTTCGCACAGCAGGTTCGCCGCGAAGGCGCCTTGGTCGGCTACCGGCTGCGCGACGGTGCTCAGGCCAAGGAACCCGCTCATGGGGTGGTCGTCCAAACCGATCACGGACACGTTTTTGGGCACGGACAAGCCGTACTCGCGGAGCGCCGTCAGGGCACCGAAAGCGGCCTCGTCGCAGTGGGCAAACACTGCAGTGGGCCTGGCACCGCGGGTGATGAGCTCAGCCATGGCCCGCCGGCCGTCGTCGATACTCGGCCCCGCAGCCACCACAAGGTCCGGGTGGACGGTGAGGTGGTGTTCATCCAGCGCACGCTTGAAGCCACGGAACCGAGGAGTCTCAGTCACAACGGAGTGTTCATTGCTCGAGAGAACGGCCAAGTCCCAATGGCCCAGCCCCAGCAGGTGTTGGGTTGCCTGCCAGGCAGCGTGTTCGTCATCGATACCTACATTGTCCCACGGAACATGGCGCATACCCACGCTGGCTATCGCCAACCCGCAGGCCTTCAACGCTTCCATTTCATCGGGGTCGACGTCAATGTTGAGCAGCAGCAGACCGTCGACCCGCTGGGCGAAATTTTCCAGGTTTTCAAAGAACTGCCTGCGGACACTGGCCTTGTTGCGGAGGCTGATCAGGACCGTGTCATAACCACTGTCGCCGAGAACCTCCTCCGCGGCTTCCACGGCTTGGGCGAAGAACCACGATGTGGCGGTGGGGGCAACAATAGCCACCGATCCCGTAACTCCGCCGGCCAACCTGGATGCGGCGGCAGAGGCTTTGTAGCCAAGCTTGCTGGCGGCTTCGGCCACCCGCACCTGGGCTTTTTCGGAAACGTTGGGGAGCTTCCTCAGGGCCCGGGACACCGTGCAAATCGACAATCCGGACAGGACCGCTACGTCCTGGATTGTCACCCTGTCAGTCCTAACCATGCAACACGGCCTCAACCCTTTCCATTCCCGCTCAACGCCTTGGCGCGCATCCCGCAGCGGGACACCAGCCAAAAGTGTAAGCGCTTACAATTTTGTCATTCAATAGAGTGGGACTGAATGCGAAATTGTGACGTGAATCTCACCAACAGGTTTGATTACCGGGCGGAAATGCCTTCTAATCCAGCGCTAGCCCAACACGTAGTACTTCAGGAACGCGCTGACATCCACCAGTTCGGCGGGCTCGATCCTGTGGCCCATCCCGGGGTAGGTTCGCGCCGTCAGTGCCGTGTTGGCGTTCAACCACTCCTCAGTGTGGGCAATGGCGTCCTCGTTAATGACTGGGTCCGCTTTGTCCCTGCCCCAGAAGAACGGGGGTGGCGCGTCGAACGATTCACTCAGGGCCAGGAGGTCGTTGTCCAGGACAAATCCGGACAGGCCCACGGTGGCTTTGAAGGACGCCGGCCGCAAGCGCAGGAGGGTGCTGGCCATGGCCATGCCCTGCGAATAGCCCAGCAAGCTTACGCTGCTGTGGTTGTCCCTCACGGAGTTGATCCAGTCGAACACCGCATTGGTGGAAGCGATCACATCGGCAAAGTCGTTGGTGAGGAAGTAGTCCAGGAGGAACCAGCCATAGTCGTCGCCAATGACCTTCGGTCCGCGCAACGCCGCGCACGTGAAGGCGGGTGGCAAGTGGTCAAAAAGGTCCACCATGCGCTGTTCACTGGTTCCATAACCGTGGAGCATCACCAGCAACGGGGTGCCTTTGCGCTCATTTTCGGGCTTTGACCAGACCACTGAATCCATGGGCATGAGCCTAGTAGACTGACGCCATGACACCGCAGGAATTGGCCAACCTGGCCCATCTGCGGCGCGCCCGCGACTTCATTGACCGCGAATACGCGCGTCCATTGGACGTGCCCACCATGGCCGCCGGCGCCCTCATGTCACCGGCCCATTTCTCCCGCCAATTCAAGGCCGCCTACGGAGAGTCGCCCTACAACTACCTGATGACCCGGCGGATCGAGCGGGCCATGGCCTTGCTGCGCGCTGGGACCAGCGTCACCGATGCCTGCATGGAAGTGGGCTGTACCTCCTTGGGTTCCTTCAGCAGCCGTTTCACCGAAATCGTGGGGATCACGCCAAGCGAGTACCGCTCGCGGGAGCACCACGCAGTAAAAGCCATGCCCAACTGCATCGCCAAACAGCACACCCGCCCCGACAGGAAGCCCGGCACAAGGGCAACAACAATCTGAGCAGGATTGAAGAAGCGCACGCTCCGCAGCTGCAATAGCGTGTGATTCATGAACATTTCATTGAAGTACGCACACGTCACAGTCAACGACGTCGATGAGTCGCTCGCCTTCTATCGCGACGCCCTCGGCCTGGCGGTCCGCAACGACGTCGGCTCCGACGGCCAGCGCTGGGTGACCTTGGGCAGCGATGCACAGCCGGACCTTGAACTGGTGTTGTCTCCGCCGCACGCCGGCCGCTCCCAGGCCGACGGGGACGCGATCCAGGAGCTCCTCACCAAGGGCGTCATGCCAATGCTCGTCTTCAACACGGACGATCTCGACGGCACTTTCGAGAAGCTCCGCGCGTCCGGCGCCGAGGTCCTCCAGGAGCCGATCGACCAGCCGTGGGGCCCGCGCGACTGCGCCTTCCGCGACCCCTCCGGCAACATGATCCGCATCAACCAGGGCTGACCGCGCAACAGGCGAACAGACAGCAGCCAAACAGAGGGTCCGACGACGGCGGTTCCGGCCCGCCGCCGTCGGACCTTTGGCAGTCGTCGGCCCCTGGCAGTCAGAGGCTCAAGACGCCGGCGTCGGAGAGTTCACCGTCCTGGTGCGTGGACGCGATGGCAGCGGTCACGACGTCGGACAGCCGCCTGCGTCGCGCGTAAGCCTGGCGCTGCAGCCGCTCGCCCGAGCCGCGACGCAGGATGTTGGCCACCCCGGTCCGGGCGAGTGCGAGGTCGCCGGCCCTGGTCAAGGCCGGCTTGATGTGGCGCAGCAGGGCGCCGGCAACCTCCGGGGCCACGGCAGGACTCTGCTCCAGCGGGTGCAGCAGTTCGCGGTTGATGCCAAAGCGGCTGGCTTTCCAGTTGGCCATGCGGATGACATGGGTCAAAGCGCTCGACGGCGGATCGCCGCGCCGCCACTCCACCGCCGACGTCTCCACAAGGCCGCGTGCGATCACCGCGAGGGTAAGGGCGTCTTCGGCATAGAGGCAGACGTCCGCGATCCGTAGTTCAACCGTTGGATGGCCCCTGGACAGGCGTGCGTCGAAGTAGATCATGCCCTCGTCCATCGGAACTCCGGTACCCAAAAGCGCTTCCAGCACTTCGCGGTAGCCATCGGCAGAGCCAAAGACGTCCATGGGCCCGGCGGTAGGCCAGCGGTTCCAAATTTGCGTCCGGTAGCTCGCGAAACCAGTGTCGGCTCCCATCCAGAACGGGGAGTTGGCACTCAACGCTAGCAACACGGGCAGCCAGTGACGCATCCGATCCAGGACGCCAACGCCTTCCTCCGGCGATTCGATCGAGACGTGGACGTGGAATCCACACGTAAGTTGCTCCCGCGAAATCAGCCCGAATTCCGTGCCCATCGCGGCGTAGCGCTGATTTCCCAGGGTGGGCGTCGCGTGGAAAACAGGCGGCGTAGCCAGCGCCGCCACCCGCGCACCGACTGTCCTCGCCGCCTTGTCCGACAAAGCCCGACCTGCCCGGATTTCCGCCCGGAGCTCCGCAGCAGTGCGGCAAGGACGGGAGTTGACTTCGATCTGTTCCTGCTTGAATTCCGATTTCAGCGAAGCGGCATCAGCACCGGCATCCCCGCCGTCCGCAGCAGCCACGTCCAGGATGTCCGCGGCCAGGGCCAAGGGCATGCCGTCCGATGGATCGGCAATCAGCAGTTCCTCCTCCACGCCAAACGTGCGCATTCCCACCCCTCCCTCTATGGATTACTCAGAGACGGCGGTTATCCGACGTGGCGTGGAACCTCCATTTGGAAACCGCAACGGCAATGCAGCACTTGGGTCTGCAAGTACACCTCTAGGAGATTGGGGCTTTCAGGGTCTTCTGTGCTCCTGGGGGCTTCAATCACTCGTTCAGTTGGGCGTCCCAAGGTCATGGGATCACCGCAATGGGTGCAGCTGAACCAGAGGCCCGCTGCAGCTGTGGAAAGGAATTCCTCTTGGATCTCCGGCACCAGCGTCGCCAAGCGGACGGGGTGGGCGTAGAACGTATCGCATTCGCTGCAGGTGTAGCTGACATCGACCACTTCGGACTGGTGTGGTTCTGCTTCCACCACCGTCTCCACAAAAATGTAGGAATCAGTGCCGCACACGGTGCACCAGGGCCGGGCTTCGGCCTTGACGGGGTCGGTCTTCGACCCCTGTGAAGGTTTCGGTACGGGAAGGGATCCAAGCGTCATTGCCATTCTCCTTTGTTACTCCAAGGAGCCACCATGCATTGACGCTGCGGGCCGGCCGATAATGGCCACGGCTCTAAGTGCAGTTCTTGGACCATCCGGGATGGCACCACGTCATGAGGCTCCAAGGGCTATCTGCTTAACCCACCTAAAATGTAGTTCACCAGTGGCGGGCGTCACAAGTCATCGGACAGCCCGGGACCAAGGGCAGGAATCGAATCAGGGCTCGAAATGAGCTACGGGCGACTCCTTCGCCACGCTCTTGATCAGTGATTCAGCCACGTCGCGGAGCTTCTGGTTCCGGGCACTCGAGGCCTTTTTGAGGATCTGGAAGGCGTCGTCCTGGCTGCAGCGGTTCTGTCCCATGATGATTCCGCAGGCGAGGTCGATCACAGTCCTGGACTGCATCGCATCTTGGAGGTCGTCGGCGTGCTGCTGCTTCACGCCGATCCGGACAGCCAGGCGCAGGGAGCGTTCGGCCTGGCTGGCGTATAGCTCGCAGTTCTGGATGGTGGCGTCGTCGAAGGCGTCCAGTTGCGGAGCGAAAAAATTCAGGGCAGCAGTAGCGCCTTCGTCCAATTCCAGGGGAACGCAAAGGGCCGAAAGGTGACCGCGTTCCGCGATGACCTTGCAGTAATCGGGCCAACGCCCCTCCGTGGATGTGTCAGGCACATGCACTGTGGCGTGGCTCCGCAGGGCCTCCAGGCAGGGGCCATCGCCGTAAGCCTGCTGGACTTCGTCGATCAGCCTGGCTTCATGGGTGCTGCCTGCCACGGTGGCCGTTCGTCTCCGACGACTCAGCGTGATGCCACAATGCACGTTCATGCCGACCGCTTTGGACACTGCGGCCGCAGAGAAAACAGCCAGATCTTCGAGGAATCCACCCACGTCTTCGCTGTCGATAACAAGGTCCTGAAGGCGCTCAGGCACCGAAACTTCGTCGGGCGCCGAGGCGGCATCAGGCAGCGCCAATTCAACGTTCATTTCGTCCATGCCTTAGTTTACGATCGTCGGGTCACTGGCTGTCACCCCTTTGGGGAATGACAACAGAATCCTTGCATATGCCGTGCACCTATGTGCACAATCTAGCTAAAGTCCCGCTTTTGCAGGACCAGGCTTTACAGCTCATGCAGACGGGCGACCCGCATTTTTTGATGCCGAGGTACAGACCCATGCCGGCCCAGCCAACGTCCAGAGTCCCGGACGAAGCCCACCAACCTCCCGACGAGCCTCTTTGGTGTACCCGGTGCAACACGGACAAGCATCTGCTGGTGAATTCGATCCAGTCCCACTATCCACCGGCCCCCAACATGGTGGATGTGGCTTATGAATGCCACGTCTGCAGGTATTCCTACCAGCAGATTGCCTCCGTCCAGAGGGTCGCCGCGGTACTCAACCGGCCTGGCATCTCCCAGGGCGTACTTCAGTTCGGCGGTCAGTATCTTCACTGCGGCGAACCCATGAAGACCAGCAGCTGCGAGCTCCGGAGGATACAAACCCCCTTGGTGCTGAAGCCCGGGGGCCGGCTGCGGATGTACGAGGTTCTCATCAACACGCGGATTCTTGGCTGTCATTGTGGCTTCCGGATGGAAATTCCGGACTGAGATGACGGAGGCAACCATGAGGCGAAGCAGTAATTCTGGAGCTACCGGAAGGGATAGCATGCACGCAGAATCACAGAAGAGGGAGCCGTCAACCACCCGAGGGCTGGGTCAACACGGCAAGCACAAGCTGCCGGATCCGCCGGACCCTGACAACCTGCCCATCGACTATCCGGGCTCAGGATGGGATTCGGGCCGTTACCCGTCAAGCGGACAGGGAAGCCTCCGGCCAACAACCCATTCTTCACGGCGGAAGAGCGCCTGATGGGCGAGTTTCCCCCGGACCCGTCACATCCCGATCCAACCCGGGAGCCCGGGCCGACGCCTGAGCCGGTTCCCTTGCCGGAACCGGGCCCGCCGCCCGTCCCCGAACCCACCCCCGGGCCTGGCCCCACCCCCGGCCCAGCGGTTCCGCCGCTCCCCGGGCCGGGAAACCCGCCGCCAATGTAGGGGTTGGTTCCCACCAAAAGACCGGATCCTGGCATATCCCCCAGTCAGGATCCGATAGAGGGGCATGTCGCGCTACAGGGAGCATGGCATGCCCTTTCATCGTGTCTGGAGCCAGGACAGCACTCCAATCTTTGTTTATGTTGATTTCTATTGACTTCCCAACACAAACAAAGATAGAGTCAAGCAATTCCACATCGTTGTGACAGCAGTCACGCAAGTGCCTGCAACGAAAACCTGGCTTTACCGCAATGGAGGGTAAGTGTTCGCAGAAGAACGCCAACAACTGATCTCCGCACTCGTCGCAGAGCGCGGACGGGTGAGCGTCACCGACCTCGCCGACCGTTTCAGCATCACCACTGAAACCATCCGCCGCGACCTCGCAGCACTTGAGGTCTCCGGAAACCTCCGCAGGGTCCACGGTGGCGCGGTCCCCTCCGACCGCCTCAGCACCCGGGAGGAAAGCATCCTTGAGCGCGCAGTGCAGCGCCAGGTCGAAAAACTCCGCATCGCCAACGCAGCCCTGGCCCTGATCCCCGAACCCACCACCGGCAGCATCCTGCTGGACGCGGGCTCCACCACGGAGACCCTCGCGGACCTGCTGGCCCAGCGGACCCCATCAGCCAACGGCAACGACGAACTGGTGGTCATCACGCACGCCATCCCGATTGCCGGCAAGCTCTCCTCCACCCCGGGCGTCGCCCTCCAGATCCTGGGTGGCCGTGTCCGCGGACTGACGCAGGCCGCCGTCGGACAGTCCACCGTGGAAGCCGCCTACAAGCTCCGGCCGGACATCGCGTTCGTGGGAGCCAACGGGATCCACTCCGTCTTCGGGCTCAGCACGCCCGACCCCGAGGAAGCCGCGGTGAAAGCCGCCTTCGTCAAGTCGGCCCGCCGCGTTGTGGCCCTGGCCGACTCGTCCAAGCTGGATGCCGAAACCCTGGTCCAGTTCGCCACGTTGAAGGATGTCGACACCTTGATTACTGACCAGCAGCCCTCGGCTGAACTCGCGGCGGCCTTGGCCGACGCCGGCGTAGACGTGGTGGTCGCATGATCGTCACGTTGACGGCCAACCCCAGCCTGGACCGGACCGTGGAACTGCCGGGAGCCCTGGCCCGCGGCGAGGTACAGCGCGCCGTCGCTGTCCATCAGGAATCCGGCGGAAAGGGCGTCAACGTTTCACGGGCGCTCGTTGCCTCCGGCCTCGAAACGCTGGCAGTCCTCCCGGGTGCGGATTCTGACCCCGTCCTTTCCGGACTGCACGACGGCGGCGTTCCGTTTGCGGCGCTGCCGATCGGTCAGGCGCTGCGCAGCAACGTCACGCTCACCGAACCGGATGGCGTCACCACCAAAATCAACGAACCCGGCCCGGAGCTGAGCGGCGAACAGCAGGAAGCCCTGATCGGGCTGCTGCTGGAGCGCTCCCGTGGCGCCAGCTGGGTGGTTCTCGCAGGCTCGCTCCCACCAGGAGTCCCTGCGGATTTCTACGCCACAATCGCGCGCCGGCTCCGGTCGGTCGCGGATGGAACGGCCGCCCCCGGCATCGCCATCGACTCCTCCGGGGCTCCGCTTGCGGCAGCCCTGGTGGGCGACGCCGCCGGAAAGCCGGACCTCCTCAAGCCGAACGCGGAAGAGCTCGCCGAGCTTGCCGCCGCCGCCGGATTCACCAACGTCTCCACAGCTGAGCAACTGGAAGCGGACCCGGCCAAAGCGGCCGAGGCCGCTGCCGCCGTCGTCGCCAGCGGTGTGGGCGCAGTTCTAGCAACACTCGGGTCCAAGGGCGCAGTCCTGGTGACCGCAGACGGAGCGTGGCTCGCCACGCATCCGCCAATCAAGGCAGTCAGCACGGTAGGCGCCGGGGATTCCTCCCTGGCCGGCTACCTGCTGGCCGCAACCCAGGGCGGTTCCGCACAGGACTGCCTCCGTCAGGCCGTGGCACATGGTGCCGCTGCTGCTTCACTGCCGGGCTCCACTGTCCCTGCAGTCCACCAGACAACCCCCGACGCCGTAACCATCACGGCCCTCCAGAAGGACTAACAGTGACCCAGCTGATCACACCCCAATTGGTCACCCTCGACCAGAACCTGGGCGACTCCCCTGCCGACGTCATCCGCGTCCTGGCCGGCAAAGTTGCCGCCGCTGGCCGTGCCACCGAGGTTGAAGGCCTGTTCGCCGACGCCTTCGCCCGCGAACAGAAGACCGCCACCGGCGTCCCGGGCGGAATCGCCATCCCGCACTGCCGCTCGGCAGCTGTCAAGGAACCGGCACTGGCCATGGCCCGCCTCAGCCACAAGGTGGATTTCGGCGCCAAGGACGGCCCAGCGGACCTCATCTTCTTCATTGCAGCCCCGGACGGCGCAGACCAGGAACACCTGAAACTGCTCTCCAAGCTCGCACGCTCGCTCATCAAAAAGGACTTCACGGCTTCTCTCCGCGCGGCATCTTCCCCTGAAGAGATAGTAGAACTGGTGGATGGTGCCCTGGCGGACAAGCCAGCCGCGCACGCTGCACCGGCCCCTGAGGCAGCTCCGGCAGCCAGCACGACGGCGGCTGCCGCACCCAAGCGCATCGTGGCAGTAACCGCTTGCCCAACCGGCATCGCCCACACGTACATGGCCGCTGATTCCCTGGTCGCCGCGGCACAGGAAATGGGCGTCGACCTGCAGGTCGAGACGCAGGGTTCCTCCGGCGCAAAGCCGCTGGACCCGGCGGTGATCGCTGCGGCTGACGCGGTGATTTTCGCCGTCGACGTCGATGTCCGCGGCAAGGAGCGCTTCGCCGGCAAGCCGGTCATCAATGCTCCCGTCAAGCGCGGTATCGACGAGCCAACCAAGATGGTCCAGGAAGCCCTTGCGGCCGCTGACGACCCCCATGCCCGCCGCGTCCCGCATTTTGGTGCGGAAGAGCAGGCAGAGCGCGCCGAGGAGGAAAAGGGCGAGCACATCGGCCAGAACCTCAAGCGCGCACTCCTTACCGGCGTCTCCTACATGATTCCGTTCGTTGCCGGTGGCGGCCTGCTGATTGCCCTCGGGTTCCTCATGGGCGGCTACCTGATCACCAACTTCGCAGACAAGATCGTTGTTGAGAACAGCATCTTCAACCTGCCCACCGCTTTCCCGGACAACGCCTGGGGCCCCCTGGGTGCCTACATCGGTGCGGTCCTCTTCAAGATCGGCGCCCTGTCCCTCGGCTTCCTTGTCCCTGCGCTTGCGGGCTACATCGCCTACGCGATCGCGGACCGTCCCGGTATCGCCCCCGGCTTCGTGGCCGGTGCCGTGTCCGGCTTCATGGGTGCAGGCTTCCTCGGCGGTATTGTCGGCGGCCTCCTCGCAGGCTACATCGCGTACCAGATCGGCAAGCTTGACGTTCCGCGCTGGCTGCGCGGCCTGATGCCTGTGGTGATCATCCCGCTGCTTGCCTCCTTGGTGGCGTCCGGCTTGATGTTCCTGATCCTGGGCGCCCCCATCGTCGCCCTCACGAACGCCCTCAACACTGGCTTGTCCAGCCTCACCGGTGCCGGCGCAATCGTCCTCGGCATCATCCTTGGCCTCATGATGTGCTTCGACCTCGGTGGACCCGTCAACAAGGTCGCTTATGCCTTTGCTGTTGCAGGCCTCGGTGCCGCCAGCGTCACCAACCAGGCTCCGTGGCAGATCATGGCAGCCGTTATGGCAGCCGGCATGGTTCCGCCGCTGGCCATGGCCCTGGCAACCGTGCTGGACAAGAAGCTCTTCTCCCTGGCCGAGCGTGAAAACGGCAAGGCAGCCTGGCTCCTTGGAGCCTCGTTCATCTCGGAAGGCGCCATCCCGTTCGCCGCAGCCGACCCCCTCCGCGTCATCCCGGCCAGCATGGTTGGCGGCGCCGTAACCGGTGCACTGTCAATGGCCTTCGGCGTCACCTCCAAGGCTCCGCACGGCGGCCTGTTTGTCTTCTTCGCGATCGACAACTTCCTGCTGTTCTTCCTCTCGATCGCAGTGGGTGTAGTCATTACCGCGCTGCTGGTCATCGCCCTGAAGCGTTGGGCCGTGAAGAAGCCGGTTGAGGCAGAAGCGACTCCGGCAACCGTCAGCGTCTAGACTTCCCACGAAGCCACCCACCACCACAAAGGAGCACCAATGCCTGAACGTACAGCCACCATTGCAAGCCGCGTCGGCCTCCACGCCCGTCCGGCAGCCATCTTCGCCGAAGCTGCGGGAGACCTGGACATCGATGTCACCATCGCCCGCCAGGGAGAGCCCGCCGATGACGCCATGGACGCCGCGAGCATCCTGTCCCTCATGAGCCTGGGGGCTTCCCACGGCGACGTCGTGGTGCTCCGGGCCGAAGGCGAAGGTGCGGACGCAGCACTGGACAGCCTGGTCAAGATCCTCGAAACGGACCACGACGCCGAGTAAGGACACGTTCACCGCTCAGCGCTGTGAAAAGAGCCTGGCCGCACCTGTGATTGGGTGCCGCCAGGCTCTTTCCCTGTCGGCATCTATTACGGGCGGGCGAGCTCGTCGAGATGGCGCGTGAGCATTTCGAGTATTGGACCCGCCTCGGACAGTTCCCCGCTCCACAACCCCTGCATCGCGAGTCCATCCAAGAGCGCACGCAACCGCTGTGCTTCATACTCGGGATCGCGTCCTTGGTGGAATTGACCCGTTTCCGTCAGCACCTCCACGGCGATGTGGCATACGCGGGCAACGCCGTCGCTCAGCCTGATCGCAGCAGGCCTAAGGGCAGTGTCGGTAAGGGAAAGGACGCCGAGCTGAACCTGTGCAACGAGTTCCAGGCGCCGTTCCTTGTCGAGGGGAAGCAACTGCAGGAGTAATCCTTCAACGAGAGGGCGGCCAGTTAGCTCAAGGGCGGCGATTCTGGCCTTTACCCGGTCCTCAATGAGTTCCAGGCAGAACTCCCGCAGGGCATGCTGTGTGGCAAACGCCCGGCGCAGCGACGCGGCAGCTATACCCGCTTCCGCTGCCACCCCGCGGACTGAAAGGCCAGAGAGGCCATCGCGTTCAAGGACACGTAAGGACGCTTCCGCAATTGCTGCAGTGCGCGCCTCTGCGTCGATTCTCTTGGGCATGGTTTCAGCGCGACGGAGTAGGAGTGGGCAATGCGGGGGCGGCTTTCTTCGGCCAAATCGTGTAACTCAGTGCCCAGAGGAAGTCGATGGCGAAGATGATGCCCAGGATGCGGAAGAAGTCCGATAGCGCTGTGGTTCGTTCAGCGTCGTTGACCAGGAAAATGATAGCTCCCAGTGTGGCCGCAGCGATGGCAACCGCCAGTGCCGTAAGGAGCACATCCCGCCAGCACTTGACCGTGTAGCGGGTTCCCGTGAGCCGTTCGGGCACGGGGCCGCCGGCAAACCGGTGCTGGAAGTGCCCATCAGCCCACGCCACCATCCGCTTGCCGTACGCAACCGAGACGCCAATATAGATTGCGGCAAGTCCGTGGTGCCACGAGGCCGTACCACCACCAAGGAGATCGATGGCGACCAAGGCAAGCAGGACAGCATCGATCACCGGAGCAAGGACCAGGAAAGCTGCACCCAGGCGGGGACGCCGCAGGAGATACCGCGCTGCGAGCCCGGCAAGAATAGCTACCCAGAAAGCAACTTCGCAGACAACGATCGCGAGCAGGACCATGTGTTTCCCCCAAACATCCGGTGTTCCATTTTTATTAGTACGAGTGTACTCATAAAAGTGTCGATATATCGGGGGTTGGCAAACCGGCGTCAGGGGACTATGAGCCCTCGCCGTTCAGGAAAGCCGCAACTGACGCCTCCGTGGGCTTGACCTCCTTGAGCTCACCCGCGAGGTACGCCTCTATGATCCGGGGGTCAACGTAGGAGGAACGGGCCACAGACGGGGTGTTGCCCAGGAGTTCGGAGGCTTCCTTGATGGCCCTCGTAATCGCCTGACGGGGAGTTCCCTTGTGGCCTGATTTGATGAGGCACAGGGCCGCGGCCGCAGTGCCTTTCCAGGTCCGGAAGTCCTTGGATGAGTAGGCTTCTCCGGCGATGCCCCGGAGATATTCGTTGAGCATGGAGCCGTCCACGTTTACCCAGGCTCCATTGTCCCGGTACGCAAGCAACCGCTCCTTGCCGGGACGCTCCGCCAGCGGTTCGAGGAAGGCAGCAAGAGCGGGATCGTGGATGGACGTGTCCCACAGGTGGCCGCTCTTGCCGGGGAACTTGAGGAAAACATCCGGCCCCTCCACACGGGCGTGGCGGCACCGGAGCGTGGTCAGCCCGTAGGAACCGTTTTGCTTCATGTACACCTCGGATCCAACGCGGAGCGCACCCAAGTCCATGAGCCGCACCGCTGCTGCCAAGGTTTGCTGCCTCGGATCTTCCTGGTCCTGCAGGTGGACAGTGACGTTCCGGCGGACAGTTGGCAGGACCAAGCCAAGTTTGGCGGCCCGGATGAATTTTTCGGTGTCCTTACGCTCCCGCCAGCGCGGGTGGTAGATGTACTGGCTGCGACCGGCTCCGTCGATTCCCGTAGCCAGGATGTGGCCGTGCTCGTAAGGACTGATCCATACATCGGTCCACGCAGGCGGGATCGCCAGCGCATTGATGCGCTGGCGATCCTCTTTGCTGACCAGGCTCCCGTCAGGATGGCGGTAGCTGAACCCCGTTCCCACCTTTCGGCGGACGATGCCGGGCCCGGAAAGGTCACTTCTCTTCAGCCGTGGCATGGCCTGCTGCCTTGTCTGCGCTCAGCCGGTCCGCTTGTTGGTCAGGCCTCGTCCGGGTCCGTCACGGCAGCGCCGGCGCTCATGATTTCTGCGTTGATCATCCACACCAGCTGCTCAAGGCGGGCAATAAACGCGTGCAGCAGGTCCGCCGTCGTCGGATCTTCCTCGTCAACCTCGTCGTGAACGTCACGCATGGTCTGCACGGCGCGTTCCACGCGGTCGGTCACCAACTTGACGGCGTTCTTGGTGCTGACCAGGCCGGCCGGAAATTCTTCAAGGCGGGTTCCCTTGGCGATGGTCGCACTGCGGCCGTCCGGGAGGGCATGAAGGGCACGCATGCGCTCGGCGGTGTCATCAGCGAACTGCCGGGTGGCCAGGACCAGTTCGTCCAATTGGAGGTGGAGATCGCGGAAGTTCGGTCCCACGATGTTCCAGTGTGCCTGTTTCCCCTGGAGCTGCAGCTCGATGAGGTCGGTCAGGACGATTTGAAGGTTGTCTGCAAGCTGCTGTGACGCTTTCATGTGTTCCTCTCTCGGACGTTCATGTGAGCCAATAACGCGCCACAGGATATCTGCAGCGACTGCCCAATCATCGGATGACGACTTCAATAAGCCTTTCATAAGGGTGCTTAGTAGTACAATGATGAGTGTTGCTGTTCACGACTGGCGAACTTCACCACCGGTGAGGCCCAGGCTAACAGCGGGTATGGCACTTCGGGGCCGCGGAACGCCTCAAAGTACCGGCATAACTAAATCGAAGTAACCGGAATGCATAGTTGGGAATCGGCGATTCATCAATGATTCCCCCAGAAAGGAATGTGCTGACCATGAATACGCTTCTGATCATTGCTGGTGTAGTAGCAATCGTCCTTCTTCTTGTAGGTGGCTTCTCGCAAGCCCTGAACTGGCTGCTGTGGGTAGGCGTCGTCCTTCTTGTCATTGCGGCCATCGGCTGGCTGCTGAGCTTCATGTCGGGCCGCAGGGGCCATACGGTATAGAGCGCCGATAAACGTCTTCCACCAGGTCAAGGAGGGCCGCTTCCGCGCTCAGAATCTGCACGCGGAGGCGGCCCTCCGGCACATCCCCGGCGTCCACACCATTGCTGCGGAGGCACACGAATGGCAGAGCAGGAACAAGTCCCCAGAATTGGCAGGAACGAGTCCACCGAAGAACGAATGGACCGCAACTGGATGGAACTCATCCAGGAACTAAGGGTCCTCCAAACCGGCGTCCAGATTCTGGGCGGGTTCCTGCTCACGCTGCCCTTCCAATCGCGCTTCGGGGAACTGGACGATTGGCAGCGAGGCCTATACCTCTTCAACGTGATGGTTGCCGCCCTGACCACCGTGCTCATCGTCATCCCCGTCAGCGTGCACAGACGGCTCTTCCGCCGCGGCCTGAAGGCCACGTTGGTTTCCAGCGCTGACGTTGTCACCAAGTGGGCGCTGGGAGGTGTTGCGCTGTTGATCGTCGGGTCCGCCACGCTGGTCTTCGACTTCACGGCCGGACGGGCGGCGGGCATCGTGGCCGGCGGCTTCATTGTCCTGACTTTGCTGTTACTGGTGGTCGGGATGCCGTTGTGGCTCTATCGCCGGGGCATGAACGGCAACGGAAACACCAAGGAGGAGTGAAGAATGCTGAAACCCGCCAAGAACCAGGGAACCTCCGTGAAGCAACCACATGCTCTGTCTCAATGGATCAAGGACCACGGACTGCTTTTGGTGAATGTGGGCCTGTTCGCGGTCTTCTTCGGCGGCATGGTCCTGTCTGGCGCCGCGAACTACAGCGAAGAACAGCAGACCCACGGGGGCTCGCCAGTAGGCGTTCTGGAGTATCTGACAACCGGCCACTTCGTGGAGGCCGTGTTTGAGAACTGGGAGTCTGAATTCCTCCAAATGGCCATGTACGTGGTGCTGACCGTCTTCCTCTTCCAGAAAGGCTCCTCCGAGTCCAAGCCCATGGGCAAGAAGGCTCCACAGGACGAAGATCCGCGGGACGCGAAGCAAACAGCGAAGACGCCGTGGCCGGTGCGACGCGGCGGCTGGATCCTGAAGGTTTACGAACACTCGCTTTCCGGACTGCTTGCCCTGCTGTTTTTGGCATCCTTCACCATGCACGCCATTGGTGGAACGGCGGCCTACAACGAGGAACAACTCAGCCATGGGCTAGCGGAAGTATCCACCTGGGAGTACATGGCCTCCAGCCAGTTCTGGTTCGAGTCCTTCCAGAACTGGCAGAGTGAATTCCTGGCTGTAGCTGTACTCGTGGGAGCCTCCGTCTATCTGAGGGAACGCGGCTCACCCGAGTCCAAGCCCGTCGCCGAACCGCACTACGAAACAGGCGCTTGATTGCTTTTCGACGGAACGAATCCAGCGAAAGGAACCTGACCATGCCAGGAAAAAAGAATTCCAGCCTGAAGGACCCCGGACTCTACGAAGAGCTCCGGGATGACGGAGCATCCAAGGAGAAAGCTGCCAGAATTTCCAACGCGGCGGCAACCCGGGGACGCAAGGAAGTGGCGCATAAGGGCGGTAAATCAGGAGACTACGACGATTGGACCGTGAGTAAATTGAAGGCCCGCGCGAAGGAACTCGGGCTGAAGGGTTATTCAGGCAAAAAGAAATCCGAGCTTATTTCGATGCTGCGAAACCACTGACACCGCAATCAACCGGCCCCGGCAAGCCTAAAGCCGGGGCTCCGGCCTGAGTTTCTTCAGCCAGGTCTCCGTCTGGGCGATATGCGCGGCCGTCGCCGTCGCTGCCATGGTGGGATCACGCCGGGCAATGGCTGCCACTATCGCGCTGTGGCCCGCAGTACTGTCCCCGCGCACGGCCGGCCCGTCGTCGCCGTCGAAAATGTGGAAATGGCCCCCGCGGGACCGGAAGAGCCTGACCAGTGCATTGAGCGTCGAATTACCGCTCGCCCGGCAGATCTCCTCATGGAACTGTGAATCCAGCTCAGAGTACTCGCTTGGATTGTCCGTGGCCTCCATGCTTTCCACCAGGGCCGTCAACTTGGCTACGACCTCAGGTGTGGCGTTGGCGGCCGCCGCAGCGGCAGCATGGGATTCCATGAGCCTGCGGATCTCGAAGAGTTCCAGCAGCCCGTCCAGGGGCAGCAAGTCCACCAACAGTGCGAAATTCTGCAGGATGACTGTCGGCTCCAGGGACGAGATGTATGTGCC
Organism: Paenarthrobacter nitroguajacolicus; assembly: GCF_029952445.1. Classification (GTDB taxonomy): domain Bacteria; phylum Actinomycetota; class Actinomycetes; order Actinomycetales; family Micrococcaceae; genus Arthrobacter; species Arthrobacter nitroguajacolicus_B. The sequence goes on from NZ_JAQPPK010000039.1 coordinate 22,414, forward strand.
CGATCCGTGCCTGGATTCCATGACTCCCAGTGCCGACATGGCCCGGACAGCTTCCCTGAGAGAGCTCCTCGAGACGCCCAGTTGGGCGGACAGCTCCGCTTCCGGAGGACACTTCTGGCCAGCGGCGAGTTCACCCGAGGCAATCTTGTTCCTCAGGCCCTGCATGGCCGTTTCGACAGCACCCACTACGTCGCCTCCTTCAGATCCCCGTATCACGCTACCGCACTGGAACACACGGGCGGCTGAGCAGACGCATTGTCATACTCTTCGACTAAGACATCGTACCTATATAGCCACAGCCCCAGTCTCTGGCGGCTTATTGCGCGTAATCAAGCAAAGTCATCTTATGACTATTTCGGATTGTCCGTTGTCTTGGTGTGGCCTGTGATGTAACTTACAGAGCGTTGACTCACTCCACTGACAAAGGACGCCGTGTTCCCAGCACCTCTCACAGTCCCCCGCCCGATGTTGACCCCCGAGGGCCTACCCGCGATGGCCGACTGGAGCCTCACACAGTCCAAGGTCCACCTCAACCACGGTTCGTATGGGTCCGTCCCCCGGGCAGCCCAGGCGCAGCAGCTGAAGCTCAAGGAGCTCATGGACCAGAATCCGTGCCCTTGGTTCATGAGCCAGTTTGAACTCGTGGCCACGGCGAGAAGGGAAATTGCGGCATTCCTTGGGGTCGACTCCCAGCACTTGGCCCTGGTCCCCAACGCGAGCGCGGGTGTCAGCGCCGTCTACAACTCGCTGGATTTCGCCCCTGGTGCCGAGATCGTGACCACAAACCATGCCTACGGGGCAGTCCTTCAGGGCGCAGAACGGGTCGCGCGCAGGTGCGGCGGCCACGTGCGGATCGCGGAGATCCCCCTGGAGGCGGATGCAGATGCCGTTTGTGCGCTCGTGATGGCGGAAGTAACTCCCAGGACTGCCCTGATCGTGGTGGACCAGATCACCTCCGCAACAGCCCGTGCCTTCCCGGTTGAACAGATCGCCCGTGCGGCTTCCCTCCTGGGAGTACCCGTGCTGGTGGATGCAGCCCACGCTCCCGGCGTATTGGAGTCCCCGGTTCCCGATTTTGAGGGCTTTTGGGTGGGCAACCTCCACAAATTCGCTTGCGCACCGAGGGGAACTGCAGCATTGGTGGCGCGTGGACCACAGGCACAATCCTTGGAACCATTGATCGATTCATGGGGCTTCCCGTACAGCTTTCCAGAGAACTTCGACCACGTGGGAACCCAGGACGTGACCTCCTGGATGGCAGCACGAACCGCCTTCGACACCATCGAAGAACGCTACGGCTGGGCGGTCTTCCGCACCTACGCCAAGGAGCTTTGCGACTACGGGCATTCACTGATCGGCGCGGCATTTGCCGACGCCACGGGCCAGAACCCGGCAGTCGACGTCGGCATGCCGGTAGGGCCGCTACGCCTGATCCGCCTTCCGGACGGGCTCGCCACCACCCACGAGGATTCCCACGCAGTCCGGGCCTACGTTTCGGACAAGCTCGACATCGAAACAGCCATCACCACCTTCAACGGACGGGGCTACCTGCGGCTTTCGGCCCATCTGTACAACTCCCCGAAGGACTACGAAATTTTCGCCGAGAGGGCAGTTCCGGACCTCGTCCGGCTCGCCCGCTCCCTCTAGACCCCACCCGCACCCGCTCAGCCGGTGCACCCATTCGAACCAATCAACGGAGGACCCACGTGAAATCCAGAATTATGGCGTCTGCGGCAGCAGGCCTGGCGGCTGTTCTTGCACTGGCAGGGTGTGGAGGCGGCCAGTCGGCCAGCGATGGCAAGGTCACCCTGAAGATGGTGGAAAGCCTCACGAACCCCACCCGCACGGAAACCCTGAAGAAGCTCATCTCGGGCTTCGAGCAGGCCAACCCGGACATCAAAGTGGAGCTGATTTCGCCGCCTACCGACCAGGCAGACCAGAAAATCCAGCAGATGCTCCAGTCCGGCAAGGGCATCGACGTAGTGGAGGCCCGCGACATTACCGTCGGATCCTTCGGCGCCAACAACTGGCTCTACGACATGACCAAGGACCTGGACGGCTGGGACGGCTGGAACAACCTGACGGAAAACGCAGTCACCTACTCGAAGCAGAACGGCAAGACCTACTACATCCCGTACGGTTTCTACGGGCTTTCCCTCTTCTACCGCTCGGACCTGGTGAAAGAGGCCGGTTTCGACGGTCCGCCGAGCAGCTGGGAGGATATGGCAAAGCAGGCCGAGGCACTCAATAAACCGTCCGAGAACAAGTTCGGCTACGCCTTCCGCGGCGGCAGCAATGCCAACTCCAACGCCGTGGCCATCATCGAGGCGTACGTTGCCGACGAGGTCGACCGTGAGAACGCCTTCAAGCTGACCAACGGCAAGACGATTTTCTCCTCCCCCAAGGCCCAGCAGGCCATGGACCTCTACATTGACCTCTTCAAGAAGGGATCCCCGCCGTCCTCCGTGGCGTGGGGCTACCCCGAGATGGTGCAGGGCTTCAGCAACGGCTCCACGGCGTTCCTGCTGCAGGACCCCGAGGTCATCGCCACCGTCAAGGAGTCCCAGGCCATCAAGCAGGACCAGTGGAACGTCGCTCCCCTCTTGGTGGGACCGGGCGGCAAGGCGATCCAGCCCGTGGCCTCTGCCGGCTGGGGCATCGCTGAGTCTTCCAAGTCCAAGCCGGAGGCCGTCAAGCTCATCAAGTACCTGGCCCAGGGCGACCCCGCCACCACCTTCAGCAAGGAAAACAGCCTGGTCCCCACTCTGAAGTCCGCAGCCCAGGACACCTTCTACAGCACCGGCCCTTGGGCTGCCTACGTGAAGATGACCGAGAACCCGGACACGTACATTTCGGCAATCCAGCCACGCAGTGTCTCCTGGTGGACCGAATGGATCAAGAAGGCCGACGGCGAGCTGCAGCGCGTGCTCACGGGGCAAATGTCCACCTCTGACCTCCTGTCCAGTTGGGATACCTACTGGACCGAAAAGATGAAGGGATAGCTTCCCGTGAGTCTCGACGTCAAGCAGGCCGCACCGCCTCCATCCGGGCGGAAAGCCGCACGGCCGGACCAGGGCAGGGGCAGCTCGACCAAAAGACGGTTCAATGGCCGGACGGCGTTGACCTTGCTGGCTTTCCTGGCGCCGGCCGCAGTATTCGTGGGGATCTTTACGTACTACCCCATGATCGCCGGCAGCCAGATGGCGTTCCGCAACTGGAACCTGAATGACCTGTCCGATACGTCATGGGTTGGTTTCGGCAACTTCCAGAGCCTGTTCGATGCACCGGAGTTCGGGACGATTGTCCGCAACACAGTGGTGTGGGTTGTCGGCTCGTTGGTTCCGCAGGTGGTCATCGGTTTCGCGGTGGCGTTGTTCCTGAAGCGGCGGTTCCGGATGCGCGGCGCGTATCAGGCCATGATCTTCTTCCCGTGGGCTGTGTCCGGCTTCCTGATCGGCATGCTGTTCCGGTGGATGTTCAACGCCGAATTTGGCGTGGTCAACGACCTCCTGATGAAGGCGGGACTGATCAGCTCGCCCATTCCATGGCTCTCCGATCCGGGCTTCGCCATGACCGCCATCATCATCGCCAACGTTTGGTATGGCGTGACGTTCTTCGCGATCATGATCCTCGCTGCCTTGCAGTCAGTGTCAGATGAGATGTACGAGGCCGCTGCCTTGGACGGTGCCGGCAAGGTTCGGACGTTCTTCAGCATCACGCTTCCAAGCATCTCCACCACTCTGGCGTTGACCATCCTGTTGCGGGTGATCTGGATCTTCAATTTCCCGGACATCATCTTTGCCATGACGGGCGGCGGACCGGCTGACCAGACCCACATCATCACCACGTACATGATCAAAATTACCCAGGAAGGCGATTACGGCAAGGCATCCGCGCTCGGATTGATCGTGATGGTCACCCTCATGCTCTTCGCCGCTTTCTACCTCATGGCTGTCCGCTTTCGAAAGGGAGACCAATGATCAACAGTCAGACGCTCGTTGGCCGGATTTCAAAGGTGGTCTTCCTGGGCCTTTGCCTGATCGTCACCGTCTTTCCGCTGTACTGGATTGTGGTGACGTCCCTGAAGGAACCGGGGGCGATCTACTCCCTGCCGCTCGATTACTGGCCCAAACAGCTGTCTTTGGACAACTACATCGGGCTGTTCACCAAGTCCGATTTCGGCCAGTACATGCTCAACAGCCTGGTGGTGGCGCTCGTGGCCGCTTCGGTTGCCACGCTCATCTCGCTGCTCTCCGCGTACGTCCTGGCCCGCTTCCAGTTTTCCGGACGAGGAGCCGTGCTGGGTGCTTTCCTCATCACGCAGATGATTCCCGGGTTCATTGCCCTGGGTCCGCTGTACCTGATGATGACCGACTTCGGTTTGGTGGATTCCAAGACCGGCCTGATCCTGATCTACATCGCCATCTGCATTCCGTTCTGCACCATCATGCTCCGCGGCTTCTTCGAGAACGTCCCGGATGCCTTGGAAGAGGCCGCCATGATCGATGGCTGCTCCAGGCTGAGCGCCCTCTTCCGGGTTATCGTTCCGGTGATGCTGCCCGGCATTGCGGCGAGTTTCGTGTTCAATTTCGTGAACTGCTGGAATGAGTTGTTCCTGTCGGTGACGCTCATGAACAGCGACAGCAACAAGACCATCCCGACGGCGTTGGCCGGCTTTATCTCCAGCTTCAACATCGATTGGGGTTCCATGTCCGCTGCCGCGGTCCTGACGGTGGTACCCACACTGGTGATTTTCGCCTTCGCCAGCAAGTTCATCGTCCAGGGACTGACCGCCGGTTCAGTGAAGGGCTGACGCAAGCACCGAACGTCGGGCGCCCTTCAAAGGCGCCCGACGCCGGTTCACGCCTTTTTCTTGGCCCGGGCCTTTGGTTTGGTGGCAGCTTTGCTGGCGGCAGCGTCGTCGTCGGACGCTTTTTCCTTGCCGCGTTTCTTGTCCAGGCTCCGCTTGAGCGCCTCCATGAGGTCGATGACGTCGCCGCCCTCCCCTTCGCCTTCGACGTTGCCGAACGTGGCCTCTGTATCCAATGCCTCGCCCTTTTCCAGCTTGGCTTCGATTAGCGTCTTCAACTGGGCCTGGTAGTCGTCCGTATATTCGTCGGGGTCGAAATCGTGGGCCATGGATTCCACCAGGGCGGAGGACATTTCCAGTTCCTTGTCCGAGATCTTGATGTCCGTTTCCAAGGAGGGGAACTTGGCCTCGCGGACTTCGTCACCCCACAGGAGCGCCTGCAACAGCAACACGTCGCCGCGCACCCGCAGGGCCCCCAACCGGGTTTTCTGGCGCAACGCGTACTGGACAATAGCGATCCTGTCCGTGTCTTCAAGCGTCTGGCGCAGCAACATGTAGGCCTTGGGCGACTTGGAATCAGGCTCCAGGAAATAGCTGCGCTCGTACATGATCGGATCCAGCTGCTCGGCGGGGATGAACTCCACCACCTCGATCTCGCGGCTGTTTTCCTCCGGCAGGGACTTCAGCTCGGCCGACGTGAGGACCACGGTGCGGCCTTCTTCTTCGTAGGCCTTGTCGATGTCTTCATAAGCCACAACGTCGCCGCAAATTTCGCATTTACGCTGGTACCGGATGCGCCCGCCGTCCTTATTGTGGACTTGGTGCAGCCCAATATCGTGATCCTCCGTGGCACTGTAGAGCTTCACTGGTACGTTGACCAGACCGAACGCGATAGATCCCTTCCATATGGCCCTCATGCACCCAGTCAACAGCACAACACAGCAGAGGAGAAGAGGTGGCAGGCAAGCAACAGGAGCGGGTGAACGTGGAAGGCCACGAACTCACCCTCACCAACCTGGGCAAAATCATCTACCCGGAAACGGGCACCACCAAGGCTGAGGTGCTTGAGTACTACGCCACCGTGGCGCCCTTCCTCATCCCGGCCGCGGCCAACCGGCCCGTCACGCGCAAACGCTGGGTCAACGGAGTCGGTACAGCCGAGCACCCGGGACAGGTGTTCTTCCAGAAGAACCTGGAGGACTCCGCGCCCAGGTGGATCCCCCGCGCCGCCATCGAGCATTCGGACCATACCAACGTCTATCCCATGGTGAACAACCTGGCCACGCTCACCTGGATGGCCCAGATCGCGTCCCTGGAAATCCACGTCCCGCAGTGGCAGGTGGACGCTTCCGGGAAACCTCTCCGGCCTGACCGCTTCGTTTTGGACCTGGACCCTGGTCCCGGAGCCGGCCTGCCCGAATGTGTTGAAGTGGCCACGCTGGCCCGGTCCATCCTGCAGGACATGGGCATGGACCCGGTCCCGGTCACCAGCGGAAGCAAAGGCATCCACCTCTACACAGGTTTGGACGGGACCCTGAAGTCCGAGCAGGTTTCCGCCTTCGCCCATGAACTCGCCCGCGCCCTGGAGGCGGATCATCCCGACCTGGTGGTCAGTGACATGAAGAAGTCCCTGCGGAAGGGCAAGGTCCTGGTGGACTGGAGCCAGAACAGCGGGAACAAGACCACCATCGTCCCGTACTCCCTCCGCGGCCGCGCTATTCCAACCGTCGCGGCGCCACGTACCTGGCGGGAGCTCGCGTCCCCTTCGCTGGACCACCTGGATTACACAGAGGTGATGAAGCGGGTGAGTGGCGGCAAGGATCACTTCGCTTCCATCTCGGACCGGCACCTGCCTCCGCACGGGGAGGATGAAAACGACGACGGCGACGGTGCTGCCGGCGCCCGGGCCGGCGGCACGGCTGTCGCCGGGGCCGGTGCGCGTGAGCGTGTGGCGACGGTCGGGAACCGTCTCGCCAAATACGTCGGGATGCGCGATCCGGGCAAAACCCCGGAGCCGTTTCCGTCGTCGTCGGCTGCTTCTGCGGTACCCCAAAGCGCGTCCTCGTCAGAGCAGCCCAAACCGGGCGATCCTCCGCCGCCCGGCGGTATCTTCGTGATCCAGGAGCACCACGCACGCCGCTACCACCTGGATCTGCGGCTGGAACACAACGGCGTCCTGGCCTCGTGGGCGTTGCCGCGGGGCGTCCCGGAAACACCCGACCGGAACAACCTTGCCGTCCACACAGAAGACCATCCCATGGAATACGCGGACTTTGCGGGGGTCATTCCCAAGGGCGAGTACGGGGCCGGGACCATGAGCATCTGGGACCGCGGCGAATTCACGTGCGAGAAATGGCGCGACGGCAAGGAAGTCATCGCGACGCTCACGGGTCAGCCCGGCGGCGGCCTTGGCGGAACCAAACGCCTGGCACTCATCAACACCGGCGACCGTTGGCTGATCCACCTGATGAAGGAGCAGCCGGGCGGCAGGCGCGTCGCCAGAGCCACGACCGCGACCAAGCCCGCGGCTTCACATGAGCCGGAACCCGAGCCAATGCGTGACTACGCCCCCATGCTCGCGACGTCCGGGACCACCGCTGACCTCCGCGGCGGCAACTGGCTTTATGAACTGAAATGGGATGGCATCCGCGCCATCATCACCGGCACCAAGGGGAAGATCCGCCTCATGAGCCGCAACGGGAACGACCTCACGGCCGCCTACCCGGAGCTCACCGATCGCGCCTGTTGGCCCGAAGGGGACTTCGTGGCGGACGGCGAAATCGTCGCTCTCGGCAAGGGGTCCAGACCCGATTTCGGCCGGCTGCAGCTTCGAATGAACCTGGTCAAGACGGCGGACATTGAAAGGGCCCGCGTCTCGGTTCCGGTCCAGCTGATGCTGTTTGATTTGCTGTACGACGCCGGAGCGGACTTGAGCAAACTAACTTTCAGCGAGCGCCGCGAGCGGCTGGATGCGTTTGCCGAGCGCCTGCCCGGGGGCTGTCCGCTTCACGTTTCCGCGGTGCTGGACCACGACGTCGATGACCTCATGACCAGCGCGGCGGACCTGGGCCTGGAGGGCGTGATGGCCAAGAAAGCTGACAGCCGGTACGTGGTGGGCCGCCGCAGTGCCTCGTGGATAAAGCTCAAACTGGAGCAGAGCCAGGAAGTGGTGGTCGGTGGTTGGCGGCCTGGCGCCGGGGCTCGAAGCGGGACTTTCGGGGCGTTGCTGCTGGGCATCCCCGACGGCGACTCCTTGCACTATGTGGGCAGGGTAGGCACGGGGTTCAAGGACTGGCAGCTGCGGGACATCATGGAGCAGCTGGAGCCCCTGGTGGTGGACGATTCCCCGTTCAAGGACATTCCAAAGGAAGACGCCGCCGGTGCGCACTGGGTGAAGCCCGAGCTGGTGGCAGAGGTGACGTTCGGCAACTGGACAGGCCCCGGTAGGCTACGTCATCCTGTGTGGCGCGGATGGCGGCCGGATAAGTCCCCATCAGACGTGAGCCAGCCCAACTAGGTGACAGATGACGTCGTTTTGAGCGCTCAGAACGACATGTGCTGCTACCCAGTTGGGCTGGCGGGGTGATCCGTTGGGTTGCGGGTACGCGGTTAGGAGGAGTGCGGCATCTGTGGTCGGCTGGTCCGGTGGATCGCAGTCACGGCCGCCCCTTGGCCCATGCGGCCGTGGGCTTGGTCGCGGTCCTTCGGGTGACGGCGCTTGCCGTTGCCGTCCGGCCACTGGCTGCCTTGCTCCGTTCCCAGGGCCAAGGCAATGGCTGTTGGCTCGGGCATCGGGGCCATGTCCATGGACTCGACCAAGTGGCTTGCCACCTCAGGATCGATATTCTCTGCTGAGTGATTCGCAGTCATGGTTCTTCCTTTCCAGTGCGCCTGTCCGCTGGAGTTACCAGCGGACTTTCTTCTCGGTCTTGGCCTGCTTGCCGCTGGCTGCAGTGGGCTTGTGTCCCTTTCCGGTGCTCTGCCAGCCGGCAGGAGCTCCGCCGCCGGATTTGCTGGCGAGCATCGCCCGTTGGGCGTCGGTCAGTTTGGACTTGATGCCGCCGTTAGCGGGGGTCTTGTTGTTATCTGTTGGGTTGGCAGTCATATGGACTCCTAAAAGTGTGTGAGTCCTGAAGAGACACGTATCCCGTGGCGTTCGGTTCGAGAAAAGGCGTCGACAACGGGAACGGCATGGAGGCAAGCCTCGACAGGCGTGGATTTTTGTCTTCTGAAACGCAGCTGCGTGCTCAGTGCAGAGCACTGGCCGGTCTACTCAAAAATCAGTGTTCCCATGCGTCATACCCTAACCAAGATCCTGCACATTTGTGAACCCCTGGATTAGCATGGCACTCGTGATCCGGAGTTCGTCGATCGTCACTGCCCTTCGCGATGCCGGTTGCGTTTTCGCGGAGGACGAGGCCCGGCTGCTTATCGATGCCGCCCGTCATCCGGACGAGCTTAGCCACATGGTGGACCTGCGGGTTGGCGGACTTCCCCTTGAACACATCCTGGGTTGGGCGGATTTCTGCGGGACCCGGATGGCCGTTGAGCCCGGCGTCTTCGTCCCTCGGCGTCGCACGGAGTTCCTTGTGCGGCAGGCGGCGTTAACCGCCAAAACGGGTGCCGTCGTCGTCGACCTCTGCTGTGGCTCGGGAGCGATAGGTGCCGCCGTCAGCGACATCCTGGGCTGCTGCGAGCTTCACGCCGCGGACATCGACCCGGCCGCCGTGGCGTGCGCGCGGCGGAACGTCGAGCCGCGGGGTGGCCGGGTCCATCTGGGCGATCTCTTCGAACCGCTCCCCCGGCAGCTTTTGGGCCGGGTTGATGTTCTCCTGGTCAACGCCCCGTATGTCCCCACCAGCTCAATCGGCATGATGCCGCCCGAAGCGCGCCTCCATGAGCCGGTTGTGGCGCTCGACGGCGGTACTGACGGTTTGGATGTGCAGCATCGGGTTGCGCTGGGGGCGCCGGAGTGGCTGGCGCCGGGTGGGTTGCTCTTGGTCGAGACCTCCCGGCAGCAGGCACCGCAAACAGCAGCGCTCCTGACGGAGTCGGGACTGGCGGCCAGCGTGATGACGGACGAGGAGCTCGATGCCACAGTGGTGGTGGGCTCACGCAGCTGACCCGTCAAACCGTCAGCTCTTAGACCCGGAAAGCGCCCCTACGAAACTTCCTCGTCTGAAGTTGCGCCGGCGTGCCCATTGAGGCGCCTTCTGGCCGATACGCTGTGATCATCAGGCAACAGCCTGCTGTGCCGTTAACAAACAAAGGACCCGAGTGCAATCGGGTCCTTGTTCAGCGCGGTGCGCTCATTGGTGCGGTCGAGAGGGTCATAGCCTCAAATCCAAACACTTTGAGTCTATGGCCCTGCGCACGTAGGGCGCAACGTTTGGGGTTATAGGACAAAACGTGTGTATGGGTTGGGCTTGCTTCCCAGCGCTGGCGGGCGAATTCCGGGATAGCTAAGCTTTTGGAGCCTAGGGTGGCTGGGGTGCTTGCATATCTGGGGAATGTTTGGTCTGCGGCCAGACGCTGGTACGAAACGGGAAAACGGCAGCGGGCAAACAGCGCTACCGGTGCCTGAACTGTGGGGCGAGCCGTTCCGGTGAACGTCCGGATGTCAGCCGTCGCGCTGAGCTGGAGGCGTTTCTTGGCTGGCTATTGGGCAGTACCGGCCAGTCCTCGTTCACCATGTTCGGCACGGCCCGGTCCTTCCGACGGCGCACGGCCTGGTGCTGGAACATCGCCCCGCGCATTCCCGTGACCGGGGAGGTCCATGACCAGATCCAGGTCGATGGGATCTTTGTCGGGACGTGGTGCTGCCTGATCGCTGTTGCCGGTGATTACGTGCTTGGCTGGCAGTGGTGCGACACCGAGAAGAAGGCCGCGTGGGCGGCGCTGCTGCAACGGTT
>NZ_JAQPPK010000004.1 GCF_029952445.1 Paenarthrobacter nitroguajacolicus
CTGACCCGCCTGCGCTGGACGTTGTCCCGGGGCGCCAGCTGGACGGGGCGCGGTGTTTGCCCCCGTTGCCGGACGCGCACCTGCTGCACCGGCTCCGGAGGAACTTGCTCCGGGGCGCTGCTGCGGCCGTGCAGGGGTTCCCTGCGAATTGCCTGAGGGCTGCCGGAGTCCGCCGGGGACACCTGTGCTCGGCTTGGGATATGAGTCGGAATTACTCACTCGTTACCTCCGGTATTGTCTTCGTTCAGCTCCGCGCCCGATTCATTTTCCGGGTCTGCGTCGTTTTCCGTTGCGGCCGTTACGGTCACCGCAGCGGCGCCGTCGTTTGCAGCCAACGTTACGTCATCGTCGGCTTCGTCCTCGGACTCTTCGCCTTCCAAACCGCGTTCGCTGTTGCGGGCAACTTCAATAATGCGGTCATTCTTGTCCGGTTTGGCAAAGATGACGCCCATGGTGTCGCGGCCCTTGGCTGGGACCCCGGTCACGGCCGACCGGACCACCTTGCCGCCTTCCATGACCACCAGGACTTCGTCCTCTTCCTGGACGATCAAGGCGCCAACAAGGTCCCCACGGTCCTCGGCAAGCTTGGCTACCTTGATACCCAAGCCACCGCGGCCCTGAAGTCGGTATTCATCCACAGCCGTCCGCTTGGCATAACCGCCCTCGGTCACGATGAACACGAAGGAACCGTCCTGGACCACGTCAGCGGCCAGCAGCTCATCATCTTCACGGAACTTCATACCCGTCACACCGGACGTTGCGCGGCCCATGGGTCGCAGGGCATCGTCCGTGGCGGTGAAGCGAATGGACTGGCCCTTGCGTGAGACCAGGAGGAGATCATCCGTTTCGCTGACCAGTTGGGCCGAGACCAGTTCGTCGCCATCACGCAGGTTGATGGCGATGACGCCGGCCGTGCGGTTGGTGTCGTAGTCTTCCAGGCGCGTCTTCTTGACCAGTCCGTTCTTGGTGGCCAGAACCAGGTAAGGAGCCTGTTGGTAATCCCTCAGATCCAGTACCTGGGCGATGTGCTCGTCCGGTTGGAACGCCAGGAGGTTGGCAACGTGCTGTCCCTTGGCGTCGCGTCCTGCTTCGGCAAGTTCATAAGCCTTTGCGCGGTAAACGCGTCCCAGGTTGGTGAAGAACAGCAGCCAGTGGTGGGTGGTGGTGACGAAGAAGTGCTCGACGACGTCGTCGCCACGCAGCTGGGCACCCTTGATGCCCTTGCCGCCACGCTGCTGCGAACGGTAGTTGTCACTGCGGGTCCGCTTGACGTAGCCGCCGCGGGTGATGGTGACAACCATTTCCTCTTCGGGGATCAGGTCCTCCATGGACATGTCGCCGTCGAAGCCCATGAGGATGTGCGTCCGGCGGTCATCGCCATGCTTGGCCACGATTTCGGCGAGTTCCTCGCTGATGATCTGCCGTTGGCGTTCCTCTGAAGCCAGGATCGAGTTGTATTCCTCGATCATGGCTTCGAGCTCGGAATGGCGGTCCTGGATCTTCTGGCGTTCCAGGGCAGCCAAACGGCGCAGCTGCATGTCCAGGATTGCCCGGGCCTGGAGTTCATCGATCTCCAACAGTTCCATGAGGCCTTCGCGGGCGGCTTCGGTGGTGTTGGACGCGCGGATCAGCGCGATGACTTCGTCCAGCATGTCCAGTGCCTTGAGGAGCGCACGGAGGATGTGCGCTTCTTCTTCAGCCTTACGCAGGCGGTAACGGGTCCGGCGCGCGATAACGTCCATCTGGTGCGCTACCCAGTGACGGATGAACGCATCCAGGCTCAAGGTGCGCGGTACGCCGTCGACAATTGCCAGCATGTTCGCGGAGAAGTTGTCCTGCAGCTGCGTGTGCTTGTACAGGTTGTTCAGGACAACCTTGGCCACGGCGTCGCGCTTGAGGACGATCACGAGTCGCTGGCCGGTACGGCCGGAGGTTTCATCGCGGAGGTCGGCGATGCCCTGGATCTTTCCGTCCTTGACCAGTTCGGCAATCTTGATGGCAAGGTTGTCCGGGTTGGCCTGGTACGGCAGTTCCGTCACCACAAGGCAGGTCCGGCCCTGGAGTTCTTCCACGTTGACCACTGCGCGCATGGTGATGGAACCACGGCCGGTGCGGTAGGCGTCCTCGATGCCCTTGTGCCCCAAAATGGTGGCGCCCGTGGGGAAGTCAGGTCCCTTGATCCGCAGCAACAATGCCTCAAGGAGCTCTTCGCGGGTGGCTGTGGGGTTTTCCAATGCCCACTGGACACCCTCAGCGACCTCGCGGAGGTTGTGCGGCGGGATGTTGGTGGCCATGCCGACGGCGATACCCGAGGAGCCGTTGACCAGCAGGTTCGGGAAACGCGCCGGCAGGATGGTGGGTTCCTGGTTCTTGCCGTCGTAGTTGTCCTGGAAATCAACGGTTTCTTCGTCGATGTCCCGGACCATTTCCATGGCCAGCTGGGCCATCTTGGTTTCGGTGTAACGCGGGGCAGCCGCGCCGTCGTTTCCGGGTGATCCGAAGTTGCCTTGGCCAAGAGCCAAGGGGTAACGCATGGTCCAGTCCTGGATCAAGCGGACGAGGGCATCGTAGATCGCCATGTCACCGTGCGGGTGGTAGGTACCCATGACGTCGCCCACAACGCGTGCGCACTTGTTGAAGGAGCGGTCGGGGCGGTATCCGCCGTCGAACATGGCGTACAAAACGCGGCGGTGCACGGGCTTAAGGCCGTCACGCACGTCCGGGAGGGCACGGCCAACAATGACGGCCATGGCGTAGTCCAGGTAGGACCGCTGCATTTCCGTCTGCAGGTCCACTTGTTCCACGCGGTCGGTCAGCACATCGCCCTCAAGAACAATATCCTCGGCGTCGTTCGATGCCGGAACTTCGGGAGTTTCGTCACTCATAATCTAAGGTTTCCGTTTCAGGTATATGTCAGCTCTGGAATATTTTCGGTGCCCAAAATGGAAGCCTAGATATCGAGGAACCTGACGTCCTTGGCGTTTTGCTGGATGAAGTTACGGCGCGACTCGACGTCCTCGCCCATCAGGACGGAGAAGGTCTGGTCAGCAGCCAATGCGTCGTCCATTGTTACCTGCAGCAGCGTGCGGCGTTCCGGATCCATGGTGGTGTCCCAAAGTTCGGTGTAGTCCATCTCGCCGAGACCCTTGTAGCGCTGGATTCCGTTGTCCTTGGGGAGTCGCTTGTTCATTGCGGCACCCTTTCGGATGGTTTCATCCCGCTCGCGGTCGCTGTAGACGTAATCGTGTGCCGCGTTGGACCACTTGATCCTGTACAGCGGCGGCTGGGCCAGGTAGACATAGCCGTTCTCGATCAGCGGGCGCATGTAGCGGAACAGCAGCGTCATCAGCAAAGTGGTGATGTGCTGGCCGTCAACGTCGGCATCGGCCATCAGCACGATCTTGTGGTACCGAAGCTTGGAAATGTCGAAGTCCTCGCCGATGCCCGTACCGAAGGCCGTGATCATGGACTGGACTTCAGCGTTGCCCAGGGCCTTGTCCAGGCGCGCACGCTCCACGTTCAGGATCTTGCCTCGCAGCGGCAGGATCGCCTGGGTTTCGGGGTTGCGGCCGCGCTTGGCCGAACCGCCGGCCGAGTCACCCTCCACGAGGTAGACCTCGCAGCGCGAAGGATCCTTGGAAGAGCAGTCGGACAACTTGCCGGGCATGCCGAAGGACTCGAGCGGGCTCTTCCGGCGCGCGTTATCACGCGCCTTACGGGCCGCCATGCGTGCCTGTGCAGCCGAAATGGCCTTGCGGATAACGTCGCGGGCCGGGCCCGGATTCCGTTCCAGCCAGTCACCGAGCTGGTCCGTGACCACGCGCTGGACGAAACCCTTGACTTCGGAGTTGCCCAGCTTGGTCTTGGTCTGGCCTTCGAACTGCGGTTCGGAAAGCTTCACCGAGATAACCGCAGTCAGGCCTTCACGGATGTCATCACCGGTGAGGTTGTCTTCCTTTTCCTTGATGATGCTCTTCTCGCGCGCGTAGCGGTTGATCAGCGAGGTCATCGCAGCGCGGAAGCCTTCTTCGTGCGTTCCGCCCTCATGGGTGTTGATGGTGTTCGCATACGTGTGGACGCTTTCCGAGTATGCGGTGGTCCACTGCATGGCGACCTCGACGGCGATGTGCCGCTCAGTATCTTCGGTTTCGAAAGCGATGACATCCTCGTGGACGATCTCGACTTTCTTGTTCGAGTTCAGGTGCTTGACGTAGTCCAGGAGGCCGTCCGGGTATTCGTAGACAACCGTGCGGTGCTCCGCGGCTACTTCGCCTTCGGTTGCTACCGCGTCCAGGTCCAGATCGTCATCGCCATCGCGGTTGACCGGACGCTCATCGGTCAGCGTGATCCGCAGGCCCTTGTTGAGGAAGGCCATTTGCTGGAAGCGCGCGCGAAGGGTTTCGAAATCGAACTCGGTGGATTCGAAGATGGTGCCGTCCGGGTAGAACGTCTGCGACGTTCCGGTACGTTCGGTTTCTTCTCCCTTGACGAGTTCGCCCTGGGGCTTGCCGCCGTCGGCAAATGTCATGCGCCAGACGTGACCCTGGCGGCGTACTTCCGTGTCTACTCGACGGGAAAGGGCGTTCACTACGGAGATACCAACGCCGTGGAGACCACCGGAAACCGCGTACCCGCCACCGCCGAACTTGCCACCGGCGTGCAGGATGGTCATGACGACTTCAACCGTGGGCTTTCCCTCGGTGGGGTGAATGTCCACAGGAATTCCGCGGCCGTCATCGACCACCTGGACACCGCCATCAGCGCGGAGCGTTACTTCGATGTGGCTGCAATAGCCGGCGAGTGCCTCGTCAACAGAGTTGTCCACCACTTCGTAGACCAGGTGGTGCAGGCCGCGCGGACCGGTTGAACCGATGTACATGCCGGGGCGTTTGCGCACGGCTTCGAGGCCTTCCAGCACGGTGATATCGCTGGCACCGTACTCCCTGGGCGCCTCCGCGGGCGTATCAGGAGTGGGAACAGTCTCCTCTTCGGGCTCTACTGCCAAGGTCTCTGCATTGTCGTTAGCCACAGGCGCTTTCGACTCCTCTGTACTCGATGTCGGCCGTTCCCGGGAGCTCCCGCGGCGAACCGCGGCCGCCAACGGGCACGTGACTGATTGCGCCGATTACTCCGACGAGGGGCGTTCCGAACGGCCACAGGAGTGGATTCAGGACCCGACGACGTTTCACCGGCGCTCAGTGATCTACGGCAATTCTATCGTGGAAACGCGTGAATCCTTGCAAATACGGGGGCAGCCCAGAGCTGAATATGCCGATGGGAGGCCGCTGGCCCTATCTGCAATGGCCCTGTGGAGGTCCCGATGGGTGCCTATACGACTCGGGGGCGTTGAAACGCCCTGCACGCCGTTCAGCCGTACGTGTCCCGTGGGCCGCGGCCGTTGACGCTGCGGCCGCCTTTCCGCCAACTTGGCGCGGACGGACCCAGTACTTGGATGCTGGTGACCACGCCTTCACCCAGCTCATTCCGGAACATCTCCAGAAGGCTGGTACTCAACAAACGCAGCTGTGTGGCCCACGCAGTCGAATCGCAGCGGACATGCAGGGTGGTGTCGGTGAAGCTCTCCGGAGTGCAATGCGCAGAGATGTCCGGACCAACCAACGTTTCCCATTCGGCCATGACGGAACCGACGGCAACCGGTGAAGTCCAACCACGTTCGGCCACCAGTCTTCCCACCACGTTGCCCAGGCCCAGGGGGTCTCGGCCGCTGCCATGAAACTGCGTGAAACCCCTGGTGTCCCGAAGTCCCTTGCGTTTGGGGGCCGATCCCGGCCGGGGGGCACGCTGCCTCATTTCGCCGCGGGCGGCGGCGGCCTCGCGCATGCGGTTCAGCGCTGCTTGGGCGGCATCAATCTCGTCCGGATCCCGGCCAGGTTGAAGTCCCTCGGAGCTATCCTTCGCCATCGATGCCTCCCGGAACAACGGTTACGCGCCGTCCGGCCAGCTCCTCGGGGATATCGGCATCGACGGCGGCAGTCACCAGAACCTGCTCGGCGCCGGCCACTATTGCTGCCAGTTTACGCCGGCGCTGGACATCCAATTCAGCGAAAACATCGTCCAGGATGAGGATCGGTGCGGTGCCTCCGGTGCGGGCGTCGTCCAACATCACGTAGTAGGAAGCAAGCCGCAATGACAGGCACATGGACCAGGTTTCCCCGTGCGAGGCATAGCCTTTGGCCGGAGCCTGTCCCAAGACGAGCTCCAGTTCATCGCGGTGGGGGCCAACCAGGGAAATGCCGCGCTCAAGTTCCTTTTTCCGCGAAGCTGCGAAGGCCTGGACATAGCGTTCGGTGAGTTCATCAACGGACAGCAGCCGGAGGTCCTCAACCGACGCCGAAGGTTCCGTTCCGTTGTCGGCTGGACCGCCGTCGTCGTCAAGGATGTCCTGGATGGTGGAGCGGTACACCGCGCCGGCATCCTTGGAACCATCCGTAAGTTGCGCATAGGCACTGTTCAAGTGCGGACGCAGCCGCTCCACCAATTCGAGCCGGGCGTGCAGGAGTTCGGCGCCGGCCCGGGCCATGTGCTGGTCCCACACATCCAGGGTTGCTTCATGGCCTGCGGTGAATTTGCCCGAACGGGCCGATTTCAGAAGGGCGTTCCGCTGTTTCAGGACGCGATCGTAGTCACTGCGGGTGGCAGCATGCCGGGGAATGAGGCTCACCAGCAGCTCATCGAGGAAACGCCTGCGGTTGGAAGGATCGCCCTTCACCAGGGCCAAATCCTCGGGCGCGAAGAGGACTGTGTGGCAAATGCCCAGGATGTCCCGCGCACGAACCGGATTTCCGCGATTGATTCGTCCCCGGTTGGCACGTCCAGCATTGATTTCAAGCTCGATGACCGTGGACTGCTCGCCACGGACCAACCGGGCCCGGATCATTGCGCGCTCGGTACCAAAACGCAGCAGCGGGGCATCCGTGCTCACACGGTGGGAACTCAGAGTTGCCAGATACCCGATTGCTTCCATGAGATTGGTCTTGCCGATCCCGTTGGAGCCAACCAGGACCGTCACGCCTGGTCCAAGCTTCAGGTCCACCTGTGCGTAGCTGCGGAAATCCGTCAGCGAAAGATGTTCGAGGTACACGCCGTTTGCAGGACTCCTGCGGCCTAGCTGGCCGGACGGGTGGCGTGGCCGCCGAACTGGTGACGCAAGGCGGAAACCATCTTCATGGCAGGTGAGTTGTCCTCACGGGACGCGAAACGTGCGAAAAGTGCCGCAGTGATGGCCGGAGCCGGCACAGCGTTGGCGATTGCCTCTTCCACTGTCCAGCGGCCCTCGCCGGAATCTTCCACGTAGTCGTCAATGGAGGCCAGGCCCGGATCCTCGTCAAGTGCCTTGACCATGAGGTCCAGGAGCCACGAACGGACAACGGTTCCCTTTTGCCATGCCCGGAACGTTCCCGGAAGGTCCTTGACGATGTCCTTGGCTGCCAGGAGTTCGTAGCCTTCGGCGTAGGCCTGCATGAGGCCGTATTCGATCCCGTTGTGGACCATCTTGGCGTAATGGCCTGCGCCAACGCCGCCAACGTGCACGAAGCTGTCCGCGCGTTCGCCCTCAGGACGCAGTGCGTCGAAAATCGGCAGGGCAAGTTCGATGTCTTCGTCCGCTCCGCCGGCCATGAGGCCGTAACCGTTCTGGAGGCCCCAAACACCGCCGGAAACCCCGCAATCCGCGAAGCGGATGCCCTTGGAGGCGAGTGCGGCAGCGTGTTTCTGGTCTTCGGTGAAACGTGAGTTCCCGCCGTCGATCACCATATCGCCGGTGCTGAGCTTCTCGCCGAGTTCCGTGATGACGGCATCGGTGATCTCGCCGGAGGGAACCATGACCCACACGATCCGCGGAGTGGGAAGGGCAGCGATGAGCTCATCTACCGAAGCGGCATCGGTGACCTCCGGATTGCGGTCGAAGCCGGTGACCTCGATCCCGCCTTTCCGCATGCGTTCACGCATGTTGAAACCCATTTTTCCAAGGCCGATCAATCCGATGTGCACAGCGTGGACTCTTTTCTGCGAATGGGGTTGGGTGTTTGCCGATTAGTTGGGAAGGCGGACCGGCATCACGAGGTAGCGGTAGTCGTCCTGATCATCGCCATCGGCGTCTGCCTGGGCCGTGATCATGGCCGGCTTGGGTGCCGTGGTGAAGGAGAAGCGGACGTACTTGGTCTCGATAACGCTCAGGCCTTCAACGAGGTAGTGCGGGTTGAAGGCCACTGTGATGTCTTCACCGGAGAGCTGCGCTTCAAGCTCTTCGGAAGCCTGGGCGTCTTCACCGGTGCCGGCGTCGAGGTTCAGCAGGCCCTGTGTGAAGGCGAGCCGGACCGGGGTGTTGCGCTCTGCAACCAGCGAAACACGGCGTACAGCTTCCACCAGTTCCTGGGTCTGCACAGTCGCGTGGATTGGCGTGGAATCCGGGAAAAGTGAGCGGATTTTCGGGTAATCGCCGTCTACCAGGAGGGACGTAGTGGTGCGTCCGCCACTCTCGAAACCAATGAGGCGGCTGTCGTCGTCGGCGAGGGCCAGGTTGATATCACCACTGCCGCCGAGGGTCTTGGCAACCTCGTTCAGGGTCTTGGACTTGACCAGGGCACTGGTGGAAATGCCGGGAGTCACGGGCTTCCACGGGACTTCACGCATTGCCAGGCGGTAACGGTCGGTGGCCAGAAGCGTGATGAGGTCGTCTTCGATCTCCATGCGCACACCGGTCAGAATCGGCAAGGTGTCATCCTTGCTCGCCGCGATGATGACTTGTGAAACGGCCTGGGCGAAGGCGTCACCGGGCAAGGTGCCGCTGATTGCGGGCAGTGCCGGCAACGCAGGGTACTCGGACTCGGGCATGGTGGCCAGGTGGAAGCTGCTTCGGCGGCAGGTCAGAGTGACTTTGCTTCCGTCGGTCTCGACTTCCACCGGGGCGGAGGGGAGGCTGCGGCAGATATCTGCCAAAAGGCGGCCGGAGACGAGGATGGTGCCCTCGACGGCGATATCCGCCGGGATTTCCAGGCGGGCCGATGTCTCGTAATCAAAGCTCGAGAGGCTTACGGTTCCAGCCTCTGCTTTGAGGAGAAGGCCGGAAAGCACAGGTACGGGCGGCCGCGGAGACAACGACCGCGCGGTCCACGTAACGGCTTCTGCCAGGACGTCGCGGTCGACTCTGAACTTCACGGAAGGGTGCCGCCTTTCATTGCTGCTGCCATGTAGTAGCTGCGGATTCCTGCTTGGAACCCGCTAAATCTTCGCAATCCGGCATCGGAACCTGCATGGTCCGCACTGAGCGAACTACAAACAAGACCCAAGGATGGGAGCGCTGGTGACAGCTTAGCCGGAAGATCCGCGATTAACCCATCCCCGTTTGCTCCGACCCGTCCTATGTGGACAGCCGCAGGCTGGCCTTGGCCGGCAAGTTGGTTGTCCTTCGGACAGTCGGGTGGGGCGTGGATCGAGATTGTTATTTGAGGGATTTCAATTTTTTGGGATTCGTAGTGTTAATAACTGCTGTGGAAACTGTGGATAACCCCATCCTGCGGCTCAGATCCGCGGTTAAGCCCTGTTCATGGACTGTGCGTTAACTGGGTTTTAAACAGGGTGTGGATGGGGACAACTCCGAAGCCGGTTTTTAACGATCCACAGACGCCTTAAGGGTTTTAAGCCCATTAACCGCGCTTGTCCCCTTAAGTATCCACAGGCTTATCCACATGCACCTGTTAATAAGGTATGTAGTGGCGGACGCGATGTGGATTTCAGGAGTCGCGCTGCTGCTGTTTGATCCGGTTGGTGAGTTCCGTGACCTGGTTGTAAATCACACGGCGCTCGGCCATCAGCTCGCGGATCTTCCGATCGGCGTGGATCACGGTGGTGTGGTCACGTCCGCCAAGCTCCTGCCCGATCTTCGGCAGGGACATGTCCGTGAGCTCGCGGCAGAGGTACATCGCGATCTGGCGTGCGGTCACCAGTGTGCGTGTACGGGACTTGCTGCAGAGTTCTTCCATGCTGAGCTTGAAGTAGTCAGCGGTCTGGTCGAGGATCTGCTTCGCCGTGATTTCCTGGGCGCCGTCGTCGGTAATCAGGTCCTTGAGGACCATCTCGGCAAGGGCCACGTCCACCGGTTGGCGGTTCAGACTCGCAAAAGCGGTGACGCGGATCAGGGCGCCTTCAAGTTCACGGATGTTGCTGGAGATTTTTGAAGCGATGTACTCCAAAGCGTCATCCGGGGCTGAAAGGCCCTCGCTGAGGCCCTTCTTGCGGAGGATCGCGATACGCGTTTCGAGTTCAGGCGGCTGGATGTCCGTCAGCAGGCCCCATTCGAAGCGGGATGTCATGCGGTCCTCGAAGCCGGCCAGCATCTTGGGTGGCTGGTCCGAGGTGATGACAACCTGCTTGTTGGCGTTGTGCAGGGCGTTGAACGTGTGGAAGAACTCTTCCTGCGTCCGGTCCTTGCCTGCCAGGAACTGGATGTCATCGATCAGGAGGACATCCACGTTGCGGTACGTGGTCTTGAAGCTGGTGCCCTCATCATCACGGATGGAGTTGATGAAGTCGTTGGTGAATTCTTCCGAGTTCACGTAGCGGACCCGGATGCCGCTGTAGAGACGGCGGGCGTAGTGTCCGATTGCATGCAGCAGGTGCGTCTTGCCAAGGCCGGAATCGCCGTAGATGAACAGCGGGTTGTACGCCTTGGCCGGCGCTTCTGCGACGGCGACGGCGGCAGCGTGCGCGAACCGATTCGAGGAACCGATCACGAAAGTGTCGAAGATGTACTTCGGGTTGAGGCGGCCGAACTCATGCGAAGTACTCGGCGGAGTCGGCTGCGGCTTCGGTTCGGCAAAGTCGGGAACCGCGGAAAGCTCGACGGCGGGTTCCGGCTCGGCATGGACGGGCACCAGGTCGGTGTCGACGTCGATGGCGCAGCGGATGTCATCCGAGAAGACGTTGCGGAGGGCGTCGTCCAAAGCATCCTTGACCTGGGTCTGGAGGACTTCGCGGGTGAGCTCGTTGGGAACTGCCACCAACAAGGTGGAGCCGATGAGGCCTTGGGCCTGGGCGAGAATGACGAAACCACGCTGACGGGGTGTGACTCGGTCGTCCTGTTCAAGGAGGCTCAGCACCCTGCGCCAGGAACTTCCGACAGTGTTGGCGTGGTTGGCTTCGTCTACTGTCATCAATCAGTTCCTAAATTCTTGCTTGCCGGCATTGCTGGCAGCCGAGGTGTCTCAGGCGGGCGCAGGTCTGGGCGTTAATCCACAGAGTTATACACAGCGGGTGGACAATGGGCTACTGAGCCACTCTAGGGGATGGAATCGCCAGAAGATAGCTGGGAAGTTGCCTGTGGATAATTACACCATTGTGGTTCGCCAAAGCGGCCTGTGAGCCACTTCATCCACAGGCTGGAAACTGTTGTTGGACACAACTGTGGATAGGCATGCGGCAGGCTCCCGGTTTGACTGTGGGCGCCTTTTTGCCCTAACGTTGTGAAGTCCTTTGTGTCCGCTTTTGAGATCAGTTGTAACCCCGTACGTTCACCGTGCGGAAGGCAACGGCGGCAGGCACATACAAAACTTAGCGTCGGCCAGTTCTTCCCCTTTTTGATCGGGTGGGCGCACCTTTGATCCACTGGAGTAACTAACGTGAGCAAGCGGACTTTTCAGCCGAATAACCGCCGTCGGGCCAAGAAGCATGGCTTCCGCCTTCGTATGCGCACCCGTGCCGGCCGCGCCATCCTGGCTGCCCGTCGCGGCAAGGGCCGCGTCGAACTGTCGGCTTAAATAACTGACTTGTCGGTCAGGGTCTATTTGCGGGTTCGACGGTGCTAGCCACCCCTAACCGTCTGCGGACGTCTACCGACTTTTCAACAACTGTACGTTCCGGCGTCCGCAATGGACGCCGGAACTTAGTGTTATATACGGCTCCTATCGGAGCCGGGGAGCCGAGTCGAATCGGTTTCATTGTCTCCAAAGCCGTCGGGAACGCCGTGACCAGGAACCTCGTTAAGAGGAGACTGAGAGAAGCAGGCGCACTTTCCTTGCATACGCATGGAACTGGCCTGGCGGTCGTGGTCCGGGCACTGCCCGCAGCTGCAAATGCGAGCTGGGAGCAGTTGCTTTCGGATTACAACGCCGCACTGGCAGTGACGACGAAGCGATTGGGTGGCTCAGTTCCACGCAATGCTTCGACCGAACACAACGGCACCACAACGGAAGGGACACCGCGTGCATGACATAAGCACCGCCGTCGTTCCTTCCTCAAGCGACCCCTCCGGGAATGTTCCGCCGCGGAGCCTTTCGGCGGCGGTGGGTACCTTCCTCTGGGAGTTGCCGCGCAACATCCTCATCATCCTGCTGAAGACATACCGCAAGGTGATTTCTCCCCTGTACGGCCAGGTTTGCCGTTTCTTTCCCTCCTGCTCGGCGTATGCCCTGGAAGCAGTAACGGTGCATGGCGCCGTGAAGGGTAGCTGGCTCGCAGCCAAGAGGCTCGCCAAATGCCACCCCTGGAATGCCGGTGGAGTGGACCATGTCCCCGCCGGCCATCGTCACTGGCCCGAAGGCCGGACGCCCACAATTGTTGTACTGAACAATCCGGACCAGTTCCTGGCTGCTCAGGCTGATGAAGAAGGCCGCTCGGCGGCCTAACGAATAGGGATATCGTATGGACTTCTTTGGAACGATCATGTTTCCGTTCAAGTGGCTGGTGTCAATCATTATGGTTGGCTTCCACGACGGACTCAGCTTCATTGGCCTGCCGGCCGCGAACGGCTGGACGTGGACTCTGTCCATCATCGGCCTTGTGCTGGTGATCCGTGCCGCCCTGATTCCTGTATTCGTCAAGCAGATCAAGGCGCAGCGCGGCATGCAGCTCCTGCAGCCGGACTTGAAGAAGCTGCAGACCAAGTACAAGGGCAAGACCGACCAGCTCTCCCGCCAGGCCATGGCCCAGGAGCAGATGGCGCTGTACAAGAAGCACGGGACAAACCCTTTCTCGGCCTGTCTGCCGATGCTGATCCAGATGCCGTTCTTCTTCGCGCTGTTCCAGGTGTTGTCGGGTATCTCCACCAATGCCAAGGAAGGCCAAGGCGTTGGTGCGATGAGCCACGAACAAGTGGTTCAGTTTGATCAGTCCAGCATCTTCGGTGCGCCTCTGTCAGCTTCGTTGCTGCACGGCGGGTCTGGCGGCAATGACGTCACGGTCTGGGTACTTTCAATCATCATGATCCTGGCCATGACGGCCTCGCAGTTCATCACCCAGAAGCAGATCATGGCCAAGAACATGTCCGAAGAGGCTATGGCCAGCCCGTTCATGCGCCAGCAGAAGATGATGCTGTACATCCTGCCGCTCGTGTTCGGTATCGGTGGCATCAACTTCCCAATCGGTGTCCTCATCTACTGGACCACCACCAACCTTTGGACCATGGGCCAGCAGTTCTTCGTCATTCGCCGCATGCCCACTCCGGGTTCTCCCGCTGCGAAGGCTCTGGAAGAACGCCGTGCGGCCAAGGGCCTGCCCCCGCTCCTGGGTGGAAAGAAGACTGCGGACGCCGCCGCTGAAGCCGAAGCTGCTGCAGCAGCAGCAGCGGCCGAAATCCGGGCCCAGCGCGTCCAGCCACAACGTAAGAACAGGAAGAAGAAGTAATGTCTGCCGAGAGCACTGAAGAAGTTACCGCCGCCGTGACCGAAGAGCAGGAAGACTCCCAGGAAGAGACGCAATCCAAGACGGCCAGCCGCTTGGAAGAGGAAGGCGACATCGCCGCAGATTACCTCGAAGAACTTCTGGATATTGCCGATATCGACGGCGACATCGACATCGAGGTCCGTAATGGCCGCACCTACATCTCCATTGGTACCGATGAAGAATCGGCTGCCCTGGACAGCCTGGTTGGGCGCGACGGCGAAGTCCTTGAGGCCCTTCAGGAACTTGCCCGGCTTTCGGTTCTCTCGGCAACCGAAACCCGCTCACGCCTGGTGCTGGACATCAACGGCTACCGCAAGGAGCGCGCAGGCGTTCTGCAGCAGATCGCAGAGGACGCCGTGGCCAAGGTCAAGGCAGACGGTGGAACGGTAGCCCTCGAACCGATGAGTGCTTACGAGCGCAAGATTGTCCACGACGCCGTGGCTGATCTTGGCTTTGTCTCCGAGTCCGAAGGCGAAGGCGCCGGCCGCCACATCGTCGTTTCGGCTGACTAGAGCCCATGGTCGAAATCACCGCAGCTGAACTGACAGCGGCAGAGAAGATTTTTGGGGAGCGACTGGATCTCGCCAAGCGCTACGTTGAACATCTGGCTACGTCAGGCACGGAACGTGGATTGATTGGCCCGCGCGAGATCCCTCGTTTGTGGAGCCGGCATGTCCTTAACTGCGCGGTCATCGAGTCCGCGATCGCTAGGAACAGCCACGTGGCCGACGTCGGATCCGGCGCTGGCCTTCCGGGACTGTGCCTTGCCATTGCCCGTCCGGATCTTGAATTGACCCTGATCGAACCCCTGGAACGCCGTGTCATCTGGCTCCAGGAAGTGGTGGACGACCTGGGTTTGGACAACGTCACCGTCATGCGGACCCGCGCCGAATTGGCCGTTGGAATGGTGGACGCCGACGTCGTTACAGCCAGGGCAGTGTCCGCCCTGAGCAATCTTGCCGGACTGACCATTCCGTTGCTCAACGGCAGTGGTGAAGTGGTGGCCATCAAGGGCCGAAGCGCGGCCGAGGAAATCGAGAAGGCTGCCAAAGTCATCCGCAAGCTCGGCGGCGTGGAAACGTCCGTTGTGGTTTGTGGACAGGAGCTCTTGGAGGAACCCACCACTGTGGTGAGGATTATCGTCAAGAAGCACGGAAAGACGGCGTAGATCCCGTTTGGTTTCCCGCGTGTCGGCTGCCGAGCGGTTAGGCTAGAGATCGGCAGCAAGCGCCGAATGAGAGTGAGAGTGTGACCAGTGGGCAGTAGTGAAACCTCCACGCAGCGAATCCCCCCGTTTATGTCTTTGGGGTCCGCGCGGGCCATGGCTACACCCTCTGCGTCTCTCCAGTCCGCGATTGTGCGCACTGATTCAGTTGCAAATGCTGCAGTTTCACGTGAAACCGTCTCAGATGGAGTGCAGAACGTCATGGATTCCATCGATGATTCCAGTCCAATCGCGCGGCAGCTCGCAAATGAAACGCGGCGTCGCGAGCGTTTGATTGGCAGGGAACTCCCTAAGCCGGACGGAACCCGCATCTTCACGGTCTCCAACCAAAAAGGCGGGGTTGGCAAGACCACCACTACTGTAAATATCGCAGCGGCCCTGGCATCTGCAGGACTTAATGTCCTGGTGATCGACATCGATCCCCAGGGGAACGCCTCTACCGCCCTGGGCATAGAGCACCACGCCGATGTGGACAGCATTTACGATGTCCTCATCAACGACCTCCCCCTAAAGGAAGTCGTAGCCCCCTGCCCGGACATCCCGAATCTGATCTGCGCGCCGGCGACCATCCACTTGGCAGGTGCCGAGATTGAACTCGTTTCGTTGGTGGCGCGTGAGCAAAGGCTCCGCCGCGCCATCGACGTCTACGCCAAGGAGCGGGAGAAGAATGGCGAGGGCCGGCTGGACTTCATCTTCATCGACTGCCCGCCAAGCCTGGGACTGCTCACGGTCAATGCTTTCTGTGCAGCCAGCGAGGTTCTCATTCCCATTCAGTGCGAGTACTACGCCCTTGAAGGTTTGAGCCAGCTCCTCAAGAACATTGAAATGATCCAGAAGCACCTCAACGCTGATCTGGTGGTTTCAACCATTCTTCTGACGATGTACGACGGCAGGACTAACCTTGCAGCGCAGGTCGCATCAGAAGTTCGCCAACACTTCCCGCAGCAGGTTCTCAGTGCAGTGGTCCCTCGCTCCGTTCGCATCTCCGAGGCGCCGAGCTACCAGCAGACCGTCATGACCTACGATCCTTCATCGAGCGGCGCGCTGTCCTATATGGAAGCCGCAGCCGAAATCGCTGAACGTTAGAATTCTTGAAACACAGCAACAGCCTGGGCCATTCCGTGCTCGGCTATTCCATCGGAGGGATGAATCAATGAGCGAAAAGCGAAGGGGCCTCGGCAGGGGTCTTGGGGCTCTCATTCCCAGCTCGGCCGCGACCCAGGGAAACGGCGCCGCTCCCTCCCGTCCCGTGGACCTGTTCTTCCCGGAAGCCCGGAAAACCGCTGAGCCCACGGTCGACGCCGTTCGTGAGGACACAGTAGTTCCGGATGCTACGACGTCGGCAGCCAAGTCATCCCCTACGGCCGCCAAGACCAAGGCTCCCGCTGCGAAGACTCCCGCCAAGGGTGCGTCCGCTAAGGCTGCGCCAACCAAGCCGAGCACGCGGCAGTCTGCTGCTTCTCAGGCTCCGGCAGCTGAACAGTCTGAGGATGCAACGGATGTTCAGACTCCGTCAGTTGCGGCTAAGGTGCCCATTGCGTCTCAAACGAACGACGTCGAATTGGTGGAGGTGCCGGGGGCCCGCTTCGCCGAGATTCCTGTCGGCGATATCCATCCGAACCGCAAACAGCCTCGTTCAGTCTTCGATGAAGATGACATGGCCGAGCTGGTGCATTCTGTTCGTGAAATCGGCGTCTTACAGCCAATTGTTGTACGTACTTCAACCGAAAAGGGTGGAGAACCGTATGAGCTGGTTATGGGTGAGCGCCGCTGGCGAGCGGTACAGGCCGCAGGGCTCGAAACCATACCTGCGATTGTCCGTGACACCACCGACGATGACCTTCTTCGCGATGCGTTGCTGGAGAACCTCCACCGCAGCCAGCTGAACCCATTGGAAGAGGCAGCCGCCTACCAACAGCTCCTCGAGGACTTCGGGACGACGCACGAGCAGCTGGCTGACCGTATCGGCCGTTCACGCCCCCAGGTGTCCAATACTCTTCGTCTGCTCAAGCTCCCGCCCCTGGTACAGCGTCGAGTGGCCGCTGGTGTCCTCTCCGCCGGCCACGCACGGGCGTTGCTGGCCCTCCCCGATGCTGCTGCAATGGAGCGCCTGGCTCAGAGAATCGTAGCTGAAGGTATGTCGGTGCGGGCTACAGAAGAGGCAGTAACTCTTTACCAAGACCCGACAACTCCTGCAAAGAACAGCATTCCCAAGCCGAATGCCCGCCACGAGCGGCTGGATTACTTGGCTTCATCGCTTTCTGACCGTT
Source organism: Paenarthrobacter nitroguajacolicus (assembly GCF_029952445.1). Lineage (GTDB taxonomy): Bacteria > Actinomycetota > Actinomycetes > Actinomycetales > Micrococcaceae > Arthrobacter > Arthrobacter nitroguajacolicus_B. Next base: position 17,173 of record NZ_JAQPPK010000004.1, read on the forward strand.
TGGATACCAATGTGAAGATCACTTTGGGCGCCCGTAAGGGACGCGTAAGCATTGAATTTGCCAGTGTAGAGGACCTCAATCGTATTATGGACGTTCTCGGACCTGGCGCTGAAGACTGACGCGATCTGGATATTGAAAGAGCCCCACTCTCACCGAGTGGGGCTCTTTCTCATTATGGGCCCGCTGCTCTTTCAACACTGGGTTCAGCCTCGCTAGTTCGGTGAGCTGGCGCCGTTTCACGTGAAACGATGTGGCGAAGCCGATGCGACCCTGCGTTGCTGGGCATGGACGAGTGGTAACTCTGGGCTCGGAACGCCTTCTTAGGCTTTTGTGCTGTCGGCTGCGCTTCCTCAACCATTCTGCCCCCACGGGCTGGTGGCTCTTCTAGCTTCTTTAGGGTCCGGAATTGGATCAGGTGAACGAATCAGTGCGCAGTACTTGGCCTGGTCAGCGGAGATGTGTGTCGAATTGACGCTGGTTGCTCATGTTGTGAGCTCGAGTCGAGGTCCGTAAACCTGGTCGCGCAGTTCCGTTCCGCGGCTTGCTCCTTGGGATGAGTAGTTGATAGCTACTCTGGACGACCCCGCGGGTCAGTTAGGCCTGTGTTTCACGTGAAACGTTCTCTTGGGGAGCTACGAGCGGGGACTGTAGGTGTTCTGCTGGCCCAAGCGGACGCTGCATTGAGGGATTTCCTGTTCATAGTGCAATATAGCGTTCCCAAATTCGACGGCAGACCAGCGTTGGGGGCCGTTCGCAGCATTCGTTAGGCGTCGTCACTTCCATGCCATGAGTGTTCGACCCACTCCCGATAGAGCTTCCATGTCTGTAGAAGCAGTCCCGCTTGCAGGGAAGCAGCTTGAGCGCTGCTGCGTGTTTCACGTGAAACACGCTGCGATGCTGGGGTAGACACCAAACGACAACGGAGTTCGCTAAATCGCATTTCAGGGGCTCTTCAATGCAAGTCCGGGTCTAGCGCCTCTCCGTACAGGGATCGAATCAATCGCACGCCCATTTCCGCCTCTGATTTTCAAGATGACCAGGTCCAATCCGGCAAACCTTGGTCCCGCGTCTGGACTCCTGGTTAGTCCGATTATCAGCAGGAAGATGGGCATCAACACTCGTGCGCTGACCTCCAAATTTCAGTCCAGTGTTGTCCAGCCGGTAGCGCCGGGCGTCCTACGACGGCCGACTCCACCGACAGACAGACGCCCTTCGTGGACACCGTCTACCTGCATCCTTGCTACATCGCGCAGTTAGAGACGGGGTGAGGAGTGGACTCGTTGCCCTGTTTCACGTGAAACACACTAGGCTTCCGGGCAAGAATCGTTTTTGGGTTGAAGTCAAGAAGTATCAGTGCCGCTGCTCGAAACCTCCTACTCGAAGAAAGCAAGAGGACCAACACGCCAAGAGTCACTCTCTTCCTCCAGGGCAAGATAACTAGAGTCTCGCACCCTCCTATAGCCACACTCACCTAGCAAGAAGGGTCACCACAAGCAGCGCCTAGCTGCACCAGCTGCATTGCAATGATCGGCTGGATCCACACTGAGAACTTACTGCTCTTAGGACGCGAAGCTCCGCGTATGCCCAACGGAAACGGGGGTAGCGTCAGATTCGGTAGTGCTTTCGAAGCAGCGGGGCTGAAGGGTGAAGCAGGGGCTGGAATAACCCGCTTTTCCGAGTGCTTCCTCATGCGAGTAGAAAGCCGTCATGAAACGAACGCGGTGCAAGCGATAGGTGGACCCACACGGGGCTGGCAGCACCGGCAGGGTTCATGTACCCAAGCTTGTCCTTATGGCTGTACGCCGGCACGTGGATGCCGCTACTCGCCGCTTCTGGCCTTCCCCGGATGTCCTGTCTCTGAACAGCCCAACCCAGCGCCCCTCCATCAGGAGGGGCACCACGCTGCTTTTGCCGTTCCAAGGAGCGCTCTCGGTACGAGAAGCGTGCATCGATACTGCTTCAATTTTTGGACGTGGCCATGGGATGTAGTCGCTTCTCATCAGGAACCAGCACGAACGTGACTCTTCTGCCGGTGGCCCCGGGGAAAGGAACCTCTCGATACACAGTCGCCGGATGGGCTGCAAAGCATTGAGGCTCTGCTCGGTACCCGCTGTTGGTGACCCTATTCGTTGCTTTGGCTTCAAGGATCCACATCCTTGGTGAGCATGTGTGGTTGCCCTTGGGTGCTGGGACCAGACCTGACGCTGATTACTGGGCTGCCTGGGTCGAACCTCTGCAGGTAGGTCCGGTGTACCAAAGAGCCAAGCCTGTTCCGCAAGTGGGCCCTGCATGTCGGACCTAGCCTTGGCATCATTACGTACCGTCAGCTGAGTACTTAGAGACCGCACACGTCGATTGCCGAGCAGATAGGGGACATTCTTTGTTCACCGCGAGCAGCTGTGGGAACGGAGTTCCGCGGGATAGGCTGCTGCCAAAATCCGCAGCCCTTCAATTTGTAGTCACCGGAGGGAGACGGTCTCACACTAGCGCGGTAGTGATAGATCCGATGTTGGCGCTCTACTTCGAGTGATGAAAGGAAGCTAGTGCACTCACCATATGGATCGTGGGGCTTAGGCGAATGCGAAGAGCTGCGCCCGGGAAGAACGGAGATGACGACACGGACACGGTTAGAGCTACGGGCATCGTCGAATGGGTCCGCGGGCTGTCACTGTTTCACGTGAAACAGCGCAGGCAGCCGAGCCTTCTGCTGTTGCGGGACTCCCCCATGCGCTGTGCAAATCACAGTGGATAAGCCTGTGGAAAACTTTGGGGATAACGTCCGCCCCACCACGACGCTATCTCACGACTCGGCGCGAACCAAAGACGTCGACTAGTTCAGTCGTGGACAAAAGTCACCTATTTGGACCTACTACTCTTCGCCATGGTGGGAAGCCGTCGCAACAGGACTGCAATTGAACGTCTTACAGCGGTATTTCATGGGATTTAGGCGTATGTCTGTGTTGAATTCGCGGCGTAAACTGCGGTCGGACGTAAGCGATGAAGTAGAGCACAATATTGAGTCGCACGCTCCATGCATCCGTCCTCCAAGCAGTGGATGTGGGCAATCTCATCATCGGTGCATAACCCTGTGGATAACTCTGTGAACAACTCTGTGTTCCCCTGTTAGTAGCGGCTCACCATAGCCTTGGCTCTTGAGCCAGTCCCATAGTGTTCGGTAGGGGCCAGGAGCAGCTGGGAGTAGCCATAGGGCCTTGCATGGGTGCGGCGAAATCGTGCGTCGGGGGATCGGTCGCGCGTCCCCAATCTTCCAGGTGCTACTTCTACTCTCCTGGCTATGAAGAGGCCGCCGGCGCAGGAATGGGTTTGGGCAGGTCGTGGTCGCCATTGATCGGATGTCTATTTGACCAGACGGTGGAGCAGTACACTGCGTCCATTACTAAGTCCCCTGCACGCAGCCTGAGCCTGGCAACACGGCATTGGATCCCCTCCCCGCTTATGCCGGCACCGCTGGCTGTTCGCCCACTTATGCCGCCGTTCTGCTCGTGTGGCGTCGGGAAGTCTTGACCCCAAGGACGCTGTTGACTCGGGAGTCTGGTAGGGAATATGACCTGGAACTGGGATGGGCCGTCAGCTAGGACACCGGGCTGTTGGGCGGTTGTAGTGGGACCCAAATTCCGTCGGGGCATGGCTCCGTTTCACGTGAAACATGGCTCGTAAGAAAGCAGATCCAAAGAGGGAAAACACATCGAAGAGGGCCGTGACGATACGCATGGCTTCCCGCGGTCGTACACCTTTGGTCGTGAAGGGACTGTGGCAGTCAGGATGAGATAGGCGCCAGTGCGTTTTGGCTGTCCGACCGTCCCAGCCATCGGGTGCCGTAACAGGCGATGACTACTCGTGCCATCGAGGCGCGCAATGGACGCTGGCCGCGTCGCCTCATGCCACGCGGTGATTGCACTGGTCGCAGGGATACATTGCGCTAATAGTTCATTTTCGATGTCGCGGTGCAGCTCCGACGACGCCCCATCGTTTGGGTACGACCCGACTCTCCGCTGAAAGACCGTGAGCTGTACCGTTGGGAGACCTGGTCCCGCCCTAAGCGCGGAGCGGCACGCCATAACAGTCGCCGGGGTCTAGGGCCAAGAGTCGCCGCTCGTCAGTCAGTCGCGTTGGGGGCCCTGTTGAGGGTCGTCGAATGGGCGTGGGAGCTTCTGTGCACAGCTCAGCACTGTGGCCACAGTGTGTTCGCGTAACCGTAGTCTGGAGCCCTAAGAATCAAGCGGAAGCTGGGTCGTACCTGTGGTGTGGCGACTAAGTCGGGGTAGTCGTAGGCCAATTTGTTCTGGAATCCCCTAGTGCTGTTGGTCGTTGAGGTTGGCTCTCTCGGATCGGAGTTTGCCTGTGACCGATGTCTTGGGGTGGGTTGAAATTGGAGGTTCTACATGGGGCCGCGGAGTGTGATCTGCGTGAGGATGGCAGCTAGCAGTGAGGGCCGTGTGGGGCAGGTCAGAGGGACGCTGCTACCACCTCGTAAGTCCCGCTGAATTGCTCCTACGGGGCGCTGGCGTCGCTACTGTGGCCTGGTTCGGCAGGGCCAGGCAGAGGGCCTGGCAGAGGGTCTAGCGGCGTTGGCCGCGACTCATCAGCGTCATTCCAGCAATACCAAGCCCCCTTCTCGTGCCCTAGCTGAGAGATCTGCCAGGATTGTCCAGCTATCAGGTGACATTTCCGCAAAGGAGGCAGCGGGTCGGTTTTGCTTCGACTGAAAAGCCACCGATTGGTACTGAAATTCTGCGTTTAGGGTTTAGGGTTTAGGGTTTAGGGCTCAGGGGGCTGGGGGCGCTGGCATAGGGACTTCACTAGGGCGCCGATGCCCGGGTGAGCGTGCTGTGAGGATTCTCAAGCTTCACCCGGTTGAGGCTCTGTGGCTGCTCGGCGGTGCATTGTTTCACGTGAAACAGCTCCTGCAGCGGTCCTGCAGACAGGGTTCTTCAGCGTCCACGGGCCGAGAGCTGTTCCATGTTCGTCTCGGAGGCTATTTCACCGTTCCTGATCCTCACTGATACGTGAATTGCAAGAAACGCAGTAGGCGAGCCCATGCAAAACCGCTTGGGAGCAGCTGGGAGGCAGTACCGGCATCAAGCTGCGAATGCAGTCACCATTGCGGGCAATGATGCATTTCTGTCCATACTTTCCACACCTAGGCTGCGGGGGCGACATCGCAATTGCTGTGACTAGCGGTTTGGTGGACCCTGTCGGGCAATGGAGAGCGTCAGGGATGATGAAGAGCTACTGCGGCCTCTGAGCGCTTCTGGGGTCAACAAGCGTCCCTTGTGGAGCAGAGGAGCATCGGTCCCCCCGTGAAGCATTGGTGTTCCTGGGCTTAGAAGCACTAAATTGCGCCGGAGTGTGTTGGTGCGAGTACGTTCTAGGCTGGCAGGCACGGACAACACACTTCAGAATCACCGCGTATATGCGGAGTGGTTCCTTGTTTCACGTGAAACGTGCGGACAGCAGCCAACCTAACCCCGCTCACCATCCCCCACAATTCCGGGTCGGGGCGCTGTTTCACGTGAAATCGTTACGTGGAAATCACGCGTTCTCGGCTGACTGACTACGCAATGAGGACTAGTGCACTTCATCGGGAGTGCGAACACCAACACCATCAACCCATTCAGTTGGACCATCTGGGAAGTGATTGGGGCAGCCCGCGACCCGGACTTAGGTGAACCGAAGAAGGAGAACAAACAAGGAACAGTGAGCCCCCGGTACCCATCGCGGCAACATGCAGTCTGCTTAGAACTCAGTGCATCGCGTTGCAGTAAACGCACCAGACCCCAAGTTTCAGTAGCAGCGCCGGGGCTACCCGCGCACGGCCAGGTTCAACCAGGGGCACAGAAGAAGGACTCGCTGTGTCAAAGCAACACGGCTCCTCCTGTTGCGAATTGCCGCAGGGCCGAGCTGTGTCAGACTCAATGCACGTTCTAAGTGATCACTCAGGACACCTAACCAAGCCTGGCTCGCAAAGCGGTGAATAGACCAGTGGGGCGTAGCATCCAGGCGTGAAACTACCCACCAACCGTCCCTTTCCGCCTACTCCAGTCAAGGAATGCTCATGAAACGAAAGTCCGGGCATCTCAAGGCCTTCAGCGACTTCAAGCTTCGAAAAGGAACCTATTCCAGTTCAATCCGACGATACAAACAAAGAGGCGGCGGCCCCGCTCCCCAGTGGGAGCAGAACCGCCGCCTTCAATGATCCGGCTAAGGCCGAAAGAACTTAGGACAGGACGTCCGCGAATTCCTTTTCGAAGAACTGCTTCGGCTTGGCGCCGATGACGGTGTTCTTCACTTCTCCCCCACTGAACAGGTACACAGCAGGGATGGAGGTGATGCCGTACTCGGCAGCGATGGCCGGGTTGTCGTCGACGTTCAGCTTGACGACCTCAACCTTGTCGCTGTACTCAACGGAGATCTCGTCGAGGATGGGGCCGAGCTTGCGGCAGGGGCCACACCACTCTGCCCAGAAGTCCACGATGACCGGCTTCTCGGAAGCCAGGACATCCGTGCTGAAGCTTGCGTCAGTTACGTCTTTTGCGTTGCTCATAACTTTTCCCTTCGTATGGTTGCTTGGTGGCAGCTTAGGAGTGCAGGTCTGCGAGGTAGTGCTCAACATCGAGGGCGGCCACACATCCGGAACCGGAAGCCGTAATGGCCTGGCGGTAGGTGGGGTCGATGACGTCGCCAGCAGCGAAGACACCCTTGATGTTGGTACGGGAGCTGCGACCCTCGACGGCGATGGTTCCCTCCGGAGTGAGGTCGACTTTGCCCTTGATCAGGTCCGTGCGGGGATCGTTGCCGATGGCCACAAACACACCGGTGACGGCGAGTTCGGACTCGGTTCCATCCACCAGGTTCTTCAGCTTCAGGCCAGTGACCTTGTCTTCACCAAGAACATCCTCAACGGCCGTGTTCCAGACGAACTTGATCTTCTCGTGGGCCTGAGCGCGGTCACCCATGATCTTGGAGGCCTTGAGCGTGTCGCGGCGGTGCACCACCGTGACGGACTTGGCGAACTTGGTGAGGAAGAGAGCTTCTTCCATGGCGGAGTCGCCACCACCGATTACGGCGATGTCCTGGTCCTTGAAGAAGAAACCGTCGCAGGTTGCACACCAGCTAACACCGTGGCCGGAGAGTCGCTTCTCGTTGGCCAGGCCAAGCTCGCGGTACGCCGAACCCGTGGAGAGGATGATGGCCTTCGCCTGGAACGTCTCCCCCGTGCCGATAGTGACCGTCTTGATGTCGCCGTCGAGATCCAGTTCGGTGACATCCTCAAACTGGATTTCAGTGCCGAAACGGGCAGCCTGCTTCTCGAAGTTCTCCATGAGGTCCGGACCCATGATGCCGTCAGGGAATCCCGGGTAGTTCTCAACATCGGTGGTGTTCATCAATTCGCCACCAGCAGTGACCGAACCAGCGATAAGCAGAGGCTTCATGTTGGCGCGGGCGGTATATACAGCGGCTGTGTAGCCGGCAGGGCCTGAACCTACGATGATGACGTCACGCACCTGCGATGCGCTGTTTTCTGCAATGCTCACGTGGCGTGAACCTCTTCCTTAGTCGATGCTGCGGCTTTCGGGGCAGCCACCTGACTCAACCCCTGATGCGCTCCAAATATTCCGTTGGAGTTGGAGACCCTAAAAGCCACCATCATTCAGGGTACCGTCTGGACACGTGCCATATCTAAAGCGGTGACGCTAATGCGGATAGCAGGAAGGACCGTTCTGACGAATCAAAACGGTCCTTCCTGCAAGGGCAGGGGGTGCTGCTACTGAACGGCTACTTCAGCCAGTCGGAGGCCGAAACCGTACTGCGTCTTGGGGGCGGCCAGCTTGGGCAGCGCCTTGATGACGACAATTACGTACTGGGCCTTCGTGGGCGTAGCCAGGGGTATGGTCAGTTCCGGCGAAGTGAAGCTGTTGGTGCCCACGAGCTTGGCACCGTCCATGGCGGGACGATCATTGGTGAAGACGCTGATGTTTCCACCCGAGCCGCCAAGCTGGTTGAGGACCACGGACTTGACGTCCGCCGGTTCCTTCAGCTTGATCATGAGGGGCACTTCCTCGGCGAGTCCGCCCCAGTTCGCCGTAGCAAACTCCATGTCCGACCAGTAGCTCGCAGCGTTGCCGTCGAAGGCTTTGCCTAGGTCCTTATCGAACGTGGCCGCGAAGGGGAAGTTACCCAGTCGGGTGATCTCCCCAATGGCCGGCGGAACCGCGGGCGCAGCAGTCTCTGTGGGCGGGGGTTCTTCGCTGGGAGTCTCAGAAGACTGAGGCGTGGAGGTGGTCTGGGTGGCGGCCGGTTTGCCGCTGGGCAGGAGGCTTCCCAAATTGGTGACAGCCAGGACGAGCCCTACGATCAACACGGCAGCCAGGAGACCTCCCACGAGCCAACGCAGCGACCGTGGTTCCTTTTCGGGAGCCTCATCCTCGTAGACGTCGTCTTGGTCTGAGTAATCCTCCGTGACAGCCGACGACGCCGGGAAGCTGCTTGCCGCCCGGTCGTAACCGGAGTCGTTGCCTCGGTTGGAAGCCGCGGCACCCGCGGCTGAGGCGCCACCAGCAGCGGCACCACTTTCCGTGAAGCCGTAGTCCTCTTCGGACCAGAGGGAAACCTTAGGCTCAGGTGCCTGCTCGCGACTGGGAGCGTCCCGCGAAGGAATCGGCTGGGACGAAACAGCCTGCGTGGGCGGCTCGGTCGCCGTAGAAGGCCTGGCCGCACCGGACGTGGCGCCCGCACCGGACACGCCCGCACCGGACGCGGCGGCAGCATCGGCGTCGTGGTTTTTTGAACCGGCGTTCTTCAGCGCGGCAGCGGCTGCAACACCGGCCGCGCCAGCACCGGCTGCGGCCGCGGCCAGCTTGCCCGCGATACCGCTTTTGGACGACGACGGGTTCGATGCAGGCATCGGGGGTACATGCGGCGCGCTACGCGTGGGTGCTGCGGGTTCGGGCTCCTCATCCGCCTCAGGGGCGATGGCGTAGCCGTTTTCGTCGTACTGGATGTATTCGGCGTCGTGCTCGTCGTCCTCGTAGAGGCCGTCGTAGGTTTCGGGCTCGTACGTGCGGGGCTGGCCGAAGATTTCGCTGCCCAGCGTTTCCGTAAAGAACGGTTCAATGTATGGCGGGTTGGTGGCCACCACCAGGTCCAGCAGGTCCGGTGCGGTGCTGTGGTTGGTGATCAGGTACGTGGTGTTGTCGCTGATGCCGAGGTCCAGGATCTGGACGTGTCCCGGGCGCTCCCCTGTGGCTACTTCGCGAGCACTCTGGGCAACTTGTTCGGCATTTCCGGGGCCCGCAACAAGGATGCTCACGGGACGGTTGAGGACCTGGTCCACGCCGTCGAGCACCTGATCTTGGTCATGCGAGGTCAACACATTGGCCGTGACCTTGTAGCGGCCGCCAAGTACTGATCCGACGTCGATCGGGTGGGACACGTGTTCCTCCTAGGCTGTCCGGGAGCTGCGGGTCCTGCACACGGATGGCCCGGCGAGCCAGTTCAACCGCTTTTGCAACTACCTATATTCGTTTCTAGCCTAGCGGATTGATGCCCAGCGCCCATGTTGGCGCCACCGGCTTACTTCCTGCGGTTTCGCTCGGCAGGGAAGTATGGATTCCGGCCGGCGTCGCCTTGGTAGGTCCGCCTGCCCGGAAGCGGCACTGATGGACGGAACCTGCCTCCCCGGGCTGTGCTGGGTTCGTCTTCCTCCGGAAGATAGCTCTTCGGGGCGTCCGGTTCGCCCCTGGCCGGTTCGGGGGCACGCTGGGGTGCCACTGCCGGCCCCGCGCGGAACGACGCGGCGTCGAACTCGCCCGAGATGCGCGGAATCAAACCGGTATCGTCCGAGACCGTGGCCCGTGCCGCCGTCGTGGGTTCCACACCGCCCGCGGATTCAGGCGCCGGGGCGCCACGGCCGAGCCGGCTCATCAGCGGACGCAGGAGGTCACGAAGTTCGGTGACGTGGAACACGCGCAGCAGGACCAGGTAAGCGAGCAGCATGACAGGCCCGACGACGACGACAGTCACCAAGGCGGCCGGGCGGCTGCTCCACGCGAAGCCGTCGGCACGGTAGGAGCCCAGGAGCCACAGGGCCGCAGCGCCGGCAAGCGCAGAACCGAGGCCGGCATATCCCATGCGGATGTACGAATTGGCGATCCGGGGCCCGTCGAGGTGACCCAGCAGTCGGCGCAGGAACACCACGCTGATAACCACGGAGAGAATGTTGCCGAGCGTGTAGAGAATGGCGATCGCGTAAATGATCTGGCCGACGGGCAGGAATTGGATGAAGAAGGCGCCCACAACGTAGATCACCGCCAGCCACAACTGGACATACAGCGGCGTGCGGGCGTCCTCGTTGGCGTAGAACACGCGGGACATCATGAAGTTCGCGCTAAGGAATGGTGTGCTGAGCGCCAGGATGGTGAGTGTCTGTGCAAGCATGACGCCGTCCCGCGGCTCACCACCGGAGAAGAACATTCCCAAGGGTCCGGCCAGGGCGAACAGCGCCAAGGCACCAAAGACTGTGGCAACTGCCATGGTGCGGAGGCCATGCGACAGGGCATCCCGGAGTTCTGCTTTATTTCCGTCCTGGGAGGCGCGCGCCATGCGGTTAAAGAGGACCGTTGCCAGCGACAGGGCGATGATCGAGTGCGGCAACAGGTAGAGCTGGCTTGCCACTTCCAATACGGCGTTGCCGGGAAGCACGGCCGCAGCTGCTTTATCCCCTGCGTTGTCCAGACGGAGGCGTTCCGCACCGGGGATCGTCGCGATCCTCATGATGTACAGGAATGCCAACTGCCCGACGGCGGCAGTCGCCAGGGTCCATACGCTCAGCTTGGCGGCCTGGCCCAGTCCAACGCCGCGCCAGCCGAAGCGGGGCCGGAGGCCCAGGCGCAATCGGAACACGGGAATCAGCAGGATGGCCGTTTGTGCCACCACGCCGAACGTGGAGAACCCGGCAAGCAGGAAGGTTTGAGTCGGTCCCCAATTATCCAGTGTGTGAGGGTTGGTGATGTTGGCGCCGAGGATCCAGATGAACAACCCGAGGCCGGCAATGGCCACCACGTTGTTAAGGATGGGAGCCCACATGGCGGGACCGAACGCACCATGGGCATTGAGGACCTGCGTCAGCAGGGCATAGAGCCCGTAGAAGAAGATTTGCGGGAGGCACCACAGGGCGAAAGTGACCGCCAAGGCTTTTTGTTGCTCGGAGTATCCCTGGGTTGTGAGGTCGATGACGATCGGTGCTGCCAGGGTCACCAGGGCCGTGAGCGCAAGAAGCACCAGCACAGCCAACGTCAGCAGCCTGCTGAGGTAGTCCGCGCCACGGTCGGGAGCCTTGCTGGCCTTGATGATCTGCGGAACCAGGACGGCGTTGAAGACGCCACCGGCCACCAGCAGGAAGATCAGGTTCGGCAGGTTGTTCGCGTTAATGAACGTGTCATTGACCGTGGAGCCAAGGCCCAGGGCGGCACCGAGCATCCAGGTTTTGGCGAAGCCAAGGAACCGGGAAACCAACGTTCCCGCAGCCATGATGGCGCTGGAACGTGCTTCTCCGGATTGAACGGACTGGGTTGTTTTGGCTTCAGACATCGCCTTTATCGTCCCATGTACCCGGCTCAGAGATGTTCGGGCAGCACTTCCCGTGCCAGGTCGGCGATGCGGCGTTCATTCGGGAAGGACAACTTTCGGGCCAATTCCTGGATGGGAACCCACGCAGCATCCACGGCTTCCTGGTCCGGATCGTTCTCAATGGTCAGCTCGCCGCCCGTTGCCCTGAGCAGGAAATGATGAACCGTTTTGTGGACGCGGTGGCCACTCACGGTGAACCAGTAATCGATGCTTCCAAGGGGTGCCAGAATGCTGCCTTCGATCCCGGTTTCCTCGGCGATCTCACGTACAGCGGCTTCTTCGTTGTTCTCCCGGCCCTCCGGATGTCCCTTCGGCAGGCACCACTCGAGCCGGCCACCCCTGTTAAGGCGCGCGATGATCGCGACCCGGAGTTCGCCGTCGGACGTGTCAACCACAACGCCGCCCGCGGACACTTCCTCAACTGTGGGCAGCGAAGCCTGCACCGGGTGCTGCGGGGCAGGCGCGACGTGGGCACCGATTGCCGACGGCAACGGTGCGTTTGTCCTCCTGCCGGGAGCGCTCGGTATCGGGTTGGCCATGTGGTCCACTCTAACGACTCTTGCCCCGGAGTGATGACCGGGACATGGCCACAAGATGGACTGCAGAAGATGCCCGGCGGACGCATGCCTGATTTCGCATGGAACAGTGGCCCAATGCGGCGCAAAAATCTGCCAAGCTTAAGGGACTATGGCGCACCTATTGGACAGCTCTTCTGTTAACTTCACCATCGATCCGGTGGTGCTCGACCTCGGGCAGCGCTTTGTCGATGCCGGATTCGAGCTGTCTTTGGTGGGCGGACCCGTACGTGACCTCTTTCTGGGCAGGACCTCCCCGGACCTCGACTTCACCACGGATGCGACGCCGGACCAGACAATCGCCATCATCAAGAAGTGGGCGGACAATTTCTGGGAAATCGGGCGTGCCTTCGGCACCATCGGAATGCGTAAGAGCGGCTTCCAGATCGAAATCACCACGTACCGCGCCGAGGCGTACGACCCCGATTCCCGCAAGCCGGTAGTCGCGTTCGGCAACTCCCTTACCGACGACCTCCTGCGCCGCGACTTCACCATCAACGCCATGGCGCTGCGACTGCCAAGCCTGGAACTGGTGGATCCCTTTGGCGGAGTACGCGATCTGCACGCCTCCGAGCTGGCAACGCCGGGCGCGCCGGAAGCTTCCTTCTCCGACGATCCCCTGCGTATGATGCGCGCAGCCCGGTTCGCGTCCCAGTTGGGCGTGTCGGTGCACGACGACGTCCGGCTCGCCATGTCCCAAATGGCCGACCGCATCAAGATCATTTCCGCGGAGCGTGTTCGCGAGGAACTGGTCAAACTCATCAACGGTGCCCACCCGCGTGTCGGAATCGACCTGCTGGTGGATACCGGGCTTGCCGAGTTCGTGCTTCCAGAGGTTTCTGCCCTCCGGCTCGAATCCGACGAACACCACCGCCACAAGGACGTGTACCAGCACTCGCTGCAGGTCCTTGAGCAGGCTGCTGCGCTGGAAACAGGTCCCGACGGTCCGGTCCCCGGCCCCGACTTTGTGCTGCGGTTCGCTGCGTTGATGCACGACGTCGGCAAGCCGGCTACGCGCCGCTTCGAACCGGGCGGCGCGGTGAGCTTCCGCCACCATGATGTGGTGGGCGCCAAACTGACCGCCAAGCGAATGAAAGCGCTGAGGTTCGACAACGAGTCGATCAAGGCTGTCTCGCGCCTGGTTGAACTGCACATGCGGTTCTACGGCTACGGCGACGCCGGCTGGAGCGACTCAGCGGTGCGCCGTTACGTCACCGACGCCGGTCCCTTGCTGGAACGCCTGCACAGGCTCACCCGTTCCGATGTCACCACGCGTAACCAGCGCAAGGCCGACCGTCTGGCCTTCGCCTACGATGACCTTGAGCATCGCATCGCGGCGCTCCTGGAACAGGAATCGCTGGCCGCTGTCCGGCCCGACCTTGACGGAGCGCAGATCATGGCCCTGCTGGGATTGAAACCAGGACCCGTAGTGGGACGTGCCTACAAGTTCCTCCTCGAAGAGCGGATGGAACATGGCCCACTCTCACCGGAGGAAGCCGAGCAAAAGCTGTTGGCTTGGTGGGAAGCGCAACCCGAGTCCGCCGTCGTCGAGCCTTTGACCGAAACTGAGGAGCCCTCATGAACGCAGTGACTTCCCCGCGTCCGCAACTTTGGATCCTTCGCCACGGCGAGACTGAATGGTCCAAAAGCGGTCAATACACAGGTCTGACCGATCTCCCCCTCACCGTTGAGGGCGAGCAGCAGGCCGTGGAGGCACGCAAAGTGTTGGAGGGCATCGACTTCGACCTTGTCCTGACCTCACCGCTTCGCCGTGCCCGGCGGACTGCAGAGCTGGCAGGCTACCCGGATGCTGTCCACGAACCGCTGGCTGTGGAGTGGAATTACGGCGACTACGAAGGCATTAGCTCGGACCTGATCCGTAAGGACAACCCGGACTACCTCATCTGGACCGACGGCGTGCCCAACGGTGAAACGCTGGACGAGGTAGCTGCGCGGGCCGACAAGATCATTGGCCGGGTCCTGGAATCGGGCATGGACAATGTGCTGGTTGTGGCCCACGGACACTTCTCCCGGATTCTCACCGCGCGATGGCTCGAAATGGACGCGCGCGAAGGACGGCACTTCATTCTCGGGACTGCGAAGGTATGCACCCTTGGGTGGGACAAACGCACTCCGGCAATTGTCCGCTGGGGCCTCTAGAAATTAATTTGGAAAAACTTTTGGCGAATTAGCCAATTGTGCTGGTCAAACTCCAACTTCATGGGGTAGTTTGTATCTTGTTCCCAGAGCGACCCGCCGGGAACCAGGCGCGCATTCACCGGTCAGTCATCCGGGAAGATGCCACAGCAGGTCCCTGTGACCGGAAAAGGAGGTTGGGAAAATGATTACTTTGACTAGCGGACGGAAGTTGACCGTCACTGCTACCCCGGCCTCTGCTGATGATCGACGCCATTTTTAACTCTCTGACCCACTCCTGATTCACTGGCCCGGCGTATTGTCGGCGGTGTTCATAGATGGCCATCCTTTCCCTGGATGGCTGAGTAGTCAGTTGTAGGCGCGGACCCACGCAGCATGCCGCGGGTGCGCAGTTTCCCCATAGTTCGGAACCAGCTTCTTGTTGGGTCGACTGCCGGAAGCACGCGCAATTGTGCAGGCGATCCAGGTTTTTCCTGGTTCGGTCCGCTAAATCCCTTTATTTGTCTTCGGCTATTTGTGCCCTCTTTTGGCGTTGATTTTTATTAATCTCAATGGCCTTTAATTGTTGCGCCCAAATTCCGATGAGTTACCAGCGAAAGGAGGTGAACCATGCGAAAGCGCCCCGAAGAGATGCGCTTCTACAAGAGCAGCGATGCTCCCAAGGAACGCACACTGTTTAACGGCCAGCTGCTCGACCAGCGCCGTGAAGACGTTTACGTTGTCCTGCACCAGATGGGACTCATCCGTTGATTCCCTGAGCCGGCCACGAAGGAGTTCAGATGCCACACATTCACGCTGAACCTCAAGGAGCCCACGCGGCTACGCGTGGGCTCCTCCCTTTTAACTGGGTCGCGTTCGGGCATGACTGTAAGCTCGATTCATGCAGGAGACGAAGCCGCACCGGCAACGAAAAAGTGCCCGCTTTGTAGTCCCCAGCCGCAGTGACTCCCTGCTTCGAAACTTCACGGAGCTTGTGGGCGGCCCATTGGGCAAGCATTCTTCCCCTGGCGAGGTCCCGGCGCACCCGTTCACCGTTGAACGGGTGCTCATTGTCCTTACCGTGATCGCAGCTCTTCTGGCCGTGCTCGTGAAGGACTACTGCCGGGTCAACGGTTGGGACACCCCAGGCCAGTTCTATGCCACCTGCTATTCGGACTTCCCCGAGCTCTTCAAGAACCGGGGCTTGGGCGATGGCGTGTTTCCGTTCTTCACCCAGGGCAGCCTGTTTGAATACCCGGTTCTCATGGGGATCATTGCTGGCATCACTGCCCTTTTGGTTCCCGGCCGGGGTGTGGGAAGCGAGCGGATCCTTGGGTATTTCGACGTCAACGCCACGCTGATCGTGGCCGTTTGGATCGTCACGGTCCTGCTGACGGCCCGGATCAACAAGCGCCGCCCGTGGGACGCGGCGATGGTGGCCGTGGCCCCCGGAATCATCCTTGCCGGCTTCATCAACTGGGACATGTGGGCCGTGGGCTTGCTGGCCTTGGGCATGTACTTCTTCGCCCGGGACAACTTGATCCTCGCCGGTGTATGTATCGGCCTTGGTACCGCAACCAAGCTGTATCCCATTTTGATCCTGGGTGCGGTCCTGGTCCTGGCTTTGCGCAGCGGAAAGCTCCGGGTCTTTTTCGTCACCGCTGGGGCGGCACTGGCGTCCTGGCTGGCAGTGAACTTGCCTCTCGCCGCGATGAACCCCTCCGGGTGGCGGTATTTCTTCGAGTTCACCCAATCCCGTCCCGCCGGTTACAGCTCGCCGTGGTTCGCGTACAACCTGGTGGCTGATCGCCTGCAGTGGACGCAGATGAACGCCGCGACCATCAATACGCTGGCCCTCTACCTGTTCATTGCCGCCTGCGCGCTCATCGGGGTCCTGGCTTTGTGTGCGCCACAGCGTCCGCGCATTGCCCAGTTGGCCTTCCTTATCGTCGCTGCCTTCATCCTCACCAACAAGGTCTACTCCCCGCAGTTCGTCATTTGGCTCATTCCACTCCTGGCTTTGGCAAGACCCCGCTGGCGGGACTTCCTCATCTGGCAAGCAGCCGAAGGCCTGCACTGGGCGGCCGTTTGGATGTACTTGGGACAAGCCACCAGTGGCGGGTCCGTCCAGCACAACCTTGATATGTCCTACTACGTCCTTGCCGTGGGCCTCCACATGGTGGTCACCGCGTACTTAATGGCCCGCGTTGCCATGGATATCTGGAGCCCTGCCCACGATCCCCTGCGGCTCGCCGGCCAGGATGATCCCCATGGCGGACCTTTCGACGGCGCGCGGGACTGGTTGCGTATCGACATCTTCCGCCCATCGCGCTCTGAGCTCCCTTGGCGTCCGCAACACGCCACGGCGACCGGCGAAGGCAAAGCAGCCCAGCGATCGGAGGTAAGCAGCGATGGTTGATGTCGCCGTCGTCGGTGCCGGACCGAATGGGCTTGCAGCTGCAGTGGTCATGGCCCGTGCGGGCCTGGACGTGAAAGTGTACGAGGCCGCTGAGGACATCGGCGGGGGTTCGCGCACCACCGAGCTGATCGAGCCCGGCTACCTCTACGACGTATGCTCCGCAGTGCATCCGATGGCCCTGGCCTCACCGTTCTTCCGCGCGTTCGAGCTCTCCCGACGTGTTGAACTTCGTATCCCCGAAGTTCAACACGGGACCCCCTTGGACGTTGGTGGCGCCGCGTTGGCCTATCAGTCCTTGGAGCGGACTGTTGCGGAGCTTGGCGTGGATGGTCCCGCCTATGGCCGGCTCTTGGGACCCTTGCTGGCACGGGTTGACGGTGTTGTGGAATTCACCTCCAACCAACTATTACGCCTGCCGAAGGATCCCTTGGCCGCCCTGCTGTTCGGCCTGGCCACCTTGGACCAGGGCACGCCTGCGTGGAACCGGCGCTTCGAGGAGGAGGCAGCTCCAGCACTTCTGACGGGTGTCATGTCCCATGCCCTCGGATCGCAGCCGGCGCTCAGTTCCACCGGAGCGGGGCTACTGCTCAGCGTCCTGGCCCATGCCGGCGGTTGGGCAGTGCCTGTTGGCGGATCAATGTCCATTGCGAGGGCGATGGCGGATGACCTGACCTCCCACGGCGGGACCATCCAGGTGGGTGAGCGCGTGGATTCGCTGGACCAGGTCCGCCCCGCAAAAGCCATTTTGCTGGATGTTGCCCCGCCTACGCTGGTTCGTTTGGGCGGATCCGAGCTCCCGGACCGCTACCGGCGTTCGCTTGAAGCATTCCGGTTCGGGAATGCTGCCTGCAAGGTGGATTTCATCCTCTCCGGTCCCGTCCCCTGGCGCGACCCGGGCCTGGCGAAAGCCGGAACAGTGCACGTGGGCGGTTCGCGGAAAGCCATGGCTGAATCGGAAAACCTGGTGGACATGGGCAGGCACCCCGAGGAACCCTATGTCCTGGTGTCCCAACCGTCCCTGGTGGATTCAACCCGGGCCCCTGCCGGGCGCCACGTGCTTTGGACCTACTGCCACGTTCCGGCCAACTCCACGGTGGACATGGCCGAGGCCGTCACTGCCCGCATAGAGCGATACGCCCCAGGGTTCCGTGACGTTGTGGTGGCATCCAAAACCACGACGGCGGCGGAATTGTCCGCGTACAACGAAAACTACGTGGGTGGGGACTTCAGCGCAGGAATGCTCGACTTGCGCGGCTTGGTGCAAAGGCCGGTGGTGTCGAATGTGCCGTGGAGGACACCCATTGCCGGCGTGTACCTGTGCTCATCATCAACTCCGCCCGGGCCCGGGGTTACAGGAATGCCCGGATACCATGCGGCGAAACATGCCCTCAAGGACATATTCAACGCGCAGGTACCCGGGCTGGGCCTGGGGCTTTAGCCGGTGCTGGCCTTAACCGCTGCCCTAAAACCGACCGGGGTCAGTTGGCTGCCGTGAAACGGGCGCGGCGGTGGGCAGGGCTTTCGATCTCATCCAGCATGGCAACGGCGTAGTCCTGCGTGGAGATGGTGCTGCCGGCAGGTGAGTCCTTGGCAACCGTGTATTCGCCCGTACGTTCTCCGGGCTGGATAACGGGTGCGGGTGCCAGGACGGTCCAGTCGAGGGACTCGGGGGTCTGCTTCACGGCTTCCAGGGCCTTGGCTGCAGTGGTGGCTTCAGCCTTGTAGGCCTCAGGGAAGTCCGGTGAGTCGAGGAGGCGGACGCCGTCGATTTCCAGTGTGCCCGCGCCGCCCACGATCATCAGTCGGGTTCCTTCGGCGTTGCTGAAGGCCGTGGACATGGCGTTGAGCCATTCTGCATGGTCACCGCCGGTGCGGCTGGGACCCGTCGCCAGCACTACGACGTCGTGATCCTTTGCAATGGACGCGAACGTCTGGGCGTCGGCCTGGTCAGCAGCCTGGGCTGCGGCACCGGGAACCTCTGCACCCTTGCGGGAAATGGCGGTGACCTCGTGGCCACGGGTGATGGATTCGTTGACGATCTGGCTGCCGACCATGCCCGTTGCGCCGTAGACTGCGATTTTCATTGCTCTCCTTGGGGTTGGTATCCTTGCAATAAGACAACGGTATCCATTGGATACTGATAGCTTCAAAGGAACTCAGTTACCTCATGGATACTAAAGACCTCCCCGCGAACATCCTGGATCCCAATTGCCCGTCGCGCGTGATCTTCCAGCGCATCGGCGACAAGTGGGCCTCTCTGGTGATCCAGGTCCTCGGCGACGGGCCGGTGCGCTTTTCCGAGCTGCGCAAGATGGTGAACGTCGTGACACCCAAGGTGCTGACGCAGACGCTGCGGACTTTGGAGCGCGACGGCCTCATCACCAGGACTGTGTACGCCCAAGTGCCGCCGCGCGTGGATTACCAGCTGACCCCCATGGGCGAGTCCCTGCTGCAGCCGTTGTCCATGCTGCGCGAATGGGCCGAGAGCCACGTGCCCACCATCATGGAAGCGCGCGACGCCTACGACGATGCGCAGGACGAAGCCCTTCTCGCCTCACCCAAGTAAGTGACAGCTCTTGTTCCAATGAGGCACCGTAGCGACGTTTGCTGTTACTTAGTTGGGCAGGATCGACGGAACTGATGCGCGGCTGATCCGTCCGTCGCGCATGGTCGCGACTGCGTCGGTGAGGGGCAGGAACTCGGTGTCGTGGGTAACCATCACGGTTGCCGTCCGGAAATCGTCGGTGACCTTGCGAAGGAGCCGGACGATCGATTCGCTCCGTTCGTGATCAAGCGCGGCGGTGGGTTCATCCACCAGCAGGACCGTGGGACTCCCCATGAGGGCCCGGGCAATGTTCACGCGCTGACGCTGCCCGCCCGAGAGCTGGTGCGGCCTCTTGTGCATGGTCGCGGACAGGCCCACCACGTCAAGCAGTTCCACCGCCTTGCGCCGCGCATCCTTCAAGGGCTTGCCGCGCAGATGCTCACGGATCAGCAACTGCTCGACGGCGGTCAGGGCCGGCAGCAGGTTGGGTTGCTGGAAGATGATGCCCACTTTGTCCCTGCGCAGGGCGGTCCGCTCAGCCTCTTTGAGACCCGAAACGTCTTGGCCGTCAATCACCACCAAGCCGGCGGTGGGCTTGATCAGGGTCGCGGCGACGGCCAGGAGGGAAGACTTGCCGGAGCCTGAGGGGCCAACCAGGGAGAGGAATTCCCCCCGGCCTACCACCAGGTCAACGGAGTCCAAAGCCTTGAGCGTGGATCCACCATCGGGGTACTCAAGGGAGACATTGACGAGGCTCAGTGCGTTGTTCATGATGTATACCTTTCGAAGAATGTTTTAGTTGCCGCCGAGTGCAAGCAGCGGATCCACGGTGGTGACCTTGCGGACAGCCAGAACCGCGCCGCCGAGGCCCAGAAGGACGATCCCGGCTACGGGCAGCAGCGTGGTGAGCGGGGTGACCAGGAATGGCGCGGCTTGGGCGGCCAGCACTCCCCCTGCCAGGCCCACGGTTCCGCCTACCGCTGCACCTGCCAGCAACACGAGGGCCGCCTGCGCCAACGCGTCCCTCAGCACGTAACCGGAGGAAGCGCCCAGGGCTTTGAGCACGGCGATGTCGCGGGTACGCTGCACGGTCCACACCGTCAGGAAGGCCACGATCACCAGCGCGGAGATGCCATAGAGGAAGGCCTGCATGAGGAGGAGTGATCCGTTCTCGCTCTTGTAGGAGGCCAGCGCCTGGAAGGATCCGATGGGATCCGTGCTGACTGTGCCCGCCGCAGCGTTGGCGGCGTCGACGTTGACTGAAGCACCGCCGTCGTAAGTAATGGCCAGGACGGTGGCCGTGCCGGGGGCGGCGTGGGCGATGGACCGCCAGGTGTCCAACGTGGTCCACACGACGCCAGTGTGCGAGTACCACTGGTCCTCCACAACGTCAGCAACGGTGAGATCGGTGCCGCCCAGGCGGAGCCGGCTGCCTTTTGCCAGGTTGAGCTCCTTGGCCAGCGTTTCGCCTACGACGACGGTCCCGTCCTCCACAGTCGACGGAGCGTCCGCGCCGCCGAAGACTGCGACGTTCGCCGTGCCGCTCGGGATACCGCCGTCGGCCAGGGATTGAACGCGGGATTGGCTGATCCCCAAGGCCTGCGCCGAGCTGACGCCCTGCTGTTCACGCCAGGTCTGGAGCTGGGACGCGGTGACTTCCGATTCCGTATAGGAAGCCTTCGGTTCGCCGCCCGCAGGCGCTCCGAAGACAATCTGCTGCGCAGGCAGGACAGCTATGGCCGACGTGGACTGGTTGCCCAATCCCGCCGTCAGCCCGGAAAGCATGACGAGCAGCAACGTGATGAGCGCGACCACGCTGCCCATGAGGGCGAATCGGCCTTTGGCGAAACGGATGTCGCGGATGGCGAGAAACATCGGATTCCTTCTGTTGGATGCGGGCTTGGTCCCGGTGCTTTCAACTCTTCCGGCGATGGGCCTCCCGGGCATCGGGAGCCGGATGGATTGGCGCGCGCCGGGAGGTTGAAGCGGGGGTCATCCAAATGGTTGATTCAGGCCTCGCAGCAGGGAAAACGGGCTGGCCGGGCGGTGGCCGGGGATACGCTGGAAGGCATGCAGTCCCCCACCGGCGCCACCACGATCCTCCGCGTCCTGCGCGTGTGCCTGCACGTTGGTTTTGCCGTGCTGCTGCTGGTGGCGATCGTCCGGTTGGTGGCCGGCGTTGGCGCCGCCGGGGCTCCTTCTCCGGTGGCCGTGATCGCCGGCTTGGGGCTCTCAGCCCTGCTGGCTCTGGTGTACCTCGCTGGAACCATCCTCGAGAAGCGGCATGCGGGCGACCCCTCCAGGTTCAACCCGACGCCATATGCGCTCTGGTGGTTGGCCGCCGTCATGCTTCTCTGGCTGCTCCTGCTGCTGGTCAGCGCAGACTTCGCCTGGGTGGCCTTCCCACTCTTCTTCCTGCAGCTTCACCTGCTCCCGCGCCGCCTGGCGTTGCCCGCCATTGCGCTGAGCACCGTCCTGCTGGTGGGTGCTTTGTGGTTCCACAGCAGGGGTTCGGCCGACGGCGGCTTGCAGCTCGCCATGGTGCTCGGACCGGTGTTGGGGGCAGCCTTCGCCGTTGTCACCGGCCTTGCGTACCGGGCATTGTTCCTGGAGGCGGAGAACCAGCGTCTTGTCGCCGAGGAACTGCGCCGGACCCGCGACGAGCTCGCCCAAACGCAGCACGACGCCGGGATGCTGGCCGAGCGCGAACGCCTGGCCCGTGAAATCCACGACACCCTGGCGCAGGGTTTCTCCAGTATCGTCCTGATGGGCAGATCCGCCGAGAAAGCGTTGGAGGGTGGCGACACGGAATCAGCAAAGGACCGGCTCAGGATTGTCCAGGACACGGCCTCGGTCAATCTGGCGGAGGCCCGCAGTTTCGTTCGGGGGTTGCGGCCGCCGGATCTTGAGCACTCAGGCCTCGTGGATACGCTCCGCCGGCTCTGCGAAAAGACCGAAACAGAGGCAGCTGCCCGTGGGACCGCGTTGCGTTGCCGCTTTGAACTGGTGGGCACCCCGGTTGAGCTGCCAAATACCTACCAGACCACCCTGCTTCGGGCCGCCCAGGCTTCCCTCGCGAACGTCTGGGCACATGCGAAGGCGCGTGCCGCCGTCGTGACCCTGTCCTTCCTCGGTTCCGAGGTGACACTGGACATTTTCGACGACGGCGTGGGCTTTGAGCCGACGACGGCGATCGGCGCCGCGCGTGGTGACGGCACCGGCGTCGGGCTTCTGGGCCTGCGCGAAAGACTGGCCGCGCTCGAAGGCAGGCTGGACCTGGAATCAGCGCCGGGCGAGGGCACGGTAGTGGCCATCCGCGTGCCGTTGCCCAACGGGGAAGGAACGCAATGAGCAGCATCCGGGTTTTGCTGGTGGATGACCATCCCGTGGTCAGGGCCGGACTCCGCGCCATGCTCGGCGACTTTCCGGGTGTGAACGTTGTGGCCGAGGCTGCTGATGGTGACGCCGCGCTTGCGGAACTGGGCAAGCTCCACACCCTCGGGGAACCCGTGGACCTGGTGCTCATGGACCTGCAGATGGGTAGTGGGATGGATGGCGTGACGGCCACGCAAAAGATCAGGGCCGGAGAGGCTGGAACTCCCCCGCCGCCGGTTCTGATTCTGACCACTTACGACACCGACGCCGATATACTCGCCGCCGTTGAGGCCGGTGCCAGCGGCTACATGCTCAAGGATGCGCCCCCGGAGCAGATCCGGCAGGCCGTGTTGTCGGCCGCCGCGGGGCAGACTGCGTTGGCACCGGAGGTTGCGGCCCGTTTGATGGGCCAGATCAGGAATCCCTCACAGGTTTTGAGTGGCAGGGAGGTCCAGTTGCTCGAGTTGCTCGCCACCGGGATGAGCAACAGGGCAATCGCCAAGCAGCTCTTTATTTCCGAGGCCACCGTCAAGACGCATCTGGTGCACATCTACTCGAAGCTCGGGGTGGACAACCGTACCGCGGCTATCGCAACCGCCACGCAACGCCGGATCATCCGCGGCCACTGACGCACCCATATTTCGCTTGGGATGGCGCATCAATTTTTGTTAAACGGTTGACCTTTGGCCTGGAAGCAGTGACGATTAGTGCACGTTTCGCTATGAGTTAGATCACAAACTGTCACTCGTCGAAAGTTGGCCCCTCATGTCCGCACCCTCTACAGGGCTATCCCGTGCTGTCCCCAGCAGTCGCGGGAAAACCCAAAAAGCCAGGAAGTTAACCACGAAGGCTGCTGCCCTCGGTCTGGCTTCCCTGCTTCTTGCCGGATCCATCCCAGCCCTGACTATCGCGGCCGCCGACGCGGCTCCGGGCGACCCCGCCACCATCAAAGCCGTGACGCCGGAGGTTCCCGTGGACTCCGCCGGGGTACCCCTTGGGGCGGTGACCGGCTTCACGCAGTCCGGCAACATCGTCGACCTCTCCACCGAAAAGGGCGCTATCCGCGTTACCTTCCTCGATGATGGGAACTTCCGCCTGGAAGCGGACCCCAGCGGCAAGTTCACGGACCCGGCCAACACCGACCAGGGCGATCCGGCCAGGACCGCGAACATCGTGGTGGGCAAGGACAAATTTGCCGGGACCAAACCCGCGGTCATCGACGGCGCTTCGCTGGTCCTCCAGACCGCGAAAATCAGTGTGGAAATCAACAAGACCACTACCCAGCTCCGCGTGCTGCGGGCGGACGGATCACTGGTGTTGGAAGAGTCCGCGCCCATCACGTTCGGCGCCAACTCGGCCACGCAGCACCTCAAGCAGCAGGACGGCGAGCAATTCATTGGCGGCGGCATGCAGAATGGCCGTTCCGTCCACACCGGCGCGCTGATCAACATCGCCAAGAACTTCGACTGGGACGACGACGGCTACCCCAACGCAGTGCCGTACTACATGTCGTCCATGGGCTACGGCGTCCTTCGCGACACGTTTGCCCGGGGCTCTTACAACTTCGGCGGCGATCCAACCACTACCCACGAGGAAGAGCGCTTCGATGCGTACTACTTCGTGGGCGATTACAAGCAGGCTTTGGGCGCATACACCACGCTGACCGGCAAGCCCATGATGCCTCCGGTCTACGCATTGGAATACGGTGACGCAGACTGCTACAACCGCTCAAACCCGGGGTATTCCTCCTCCGGCTACGGCGATCCCGACGGCGCCAAGCAGCGGACCCCCGACGCTATCAAAACAGCGCGGAAGTTCGTGGAGAACGACATGCCCGCCGGTTGGATGTTGGTGAACGACGGCTACGGCTGTGAGTACCAACAGCTCCCGGAAACCGTGGGCAACATCGAGGAAGAAACCGACCTCAAGGTGGGCCTCTGGACGCAGCGCTCCCTGACCAACCAGGAATACGAAGTGGGCGAGGCCGGGGTCCGGCTCCGCAAGCTCGACGTCGCGTGGGTGGGCCAGGGCTATCGCCAAGCCCTCACCGGATGCGAGGCCGCGCACGACGGGATTGAACAGTTCTCGGAAGCCCGCGGCACCTCTCTGATGGTTGAAGGCTGGGCAGGCTCCCAGCGCTGCGGCATGCAGTGGACGGGTGACCATTCAGGAAACCTCGACGCCGTTCGCTGGCAGGTTTCGGCCCTCACCGGAGCCGGTAACTCGGGTCTGGCTTTCACCACCGGCGACGTCGACGGCATCTTCGGCGGCTCCCCGGAGTCCTACGTCCGCGACCTCCAGTGGAAGGCCTTCGCTCCGGCGCTCTACTCCATGTCCGGTTGGGCCGCGACGGACAAGCGTCCTTGGCTCTACGGCGAAGAAGCAACGGCAATCAATCGCCAATACCTCCAGCTCCGCCAGCAGCTCATGCCCTTCATCTACACGCTGGCCCAGGAATCATCCACCAGCGGCGTTTCAATGATGCGTTCCATGGCCCTGGAGTTCCCCGAGCAGCAGTGGTCCTACGGTGCCGAAGCCAACAACCAGTTCATGCTGGGCTCCGATTTCCTCGTGGCACCCGTTTTCACCCAGACCAATGTCCGCAACGGCATCTTCCTCCCTGCCGGCCAGCAATGGGTGGATTACTGGACCGGCAAGCTCTACCAGGGCGGTCAGATCCTCAACGGCTACAACGCACCCTTGGACAAGCTGCCAGTGTTCGTTCGGGCCGGAGCGGTGATCCCGCAAGGCATAGTGGCCCGCAATGCGTCCTTGGTGCCGGAAGATTCCATGATCACCTTGGACGTCTACGCCAAGGGCCAGGACACTTTCACGCTCTACGAAGACGACAAGGTCACCCGCGAGTTCAAGGACGGCAAGTCTTCAAGCCAGGTCTTCGCAGTGGACGCCCCGGGTACAGGCAACAGCAGTGTCAAGGTGTCCATCGGTGAAAGGAAGGGCGAATACACCGGCAAGGCTGCGGCCCGGCCCTATGAGCTGAAAGTCCATGCCGGCGCTGCACCCAAGGACGTCAAGATCGGCGGAACCAAACTCACCCAGCACACCACCCAGGCGGCCTACGCTTCAGCAACCACGGGCTGGTACTTCGATGAGGCCAACAACGGGACCATCTGGGTGAAGACCGGATCAATCGCCTCCAACCAGTCCGCGACAGTCCAGCTCCAGCAGGCCGGTCCGCTGGGCGGCAAGAGCCAGGAAGACACCGCTGCCGAAGTTCGCGTGACAACCGGGCAGCAAGTGTTCCAGGACCAAGAAACCACCGTTACGGCGGCTTTCGTGAACACGGGATCCAAGGCCAAGGCCAACGTGGTCCTCACTCCGGTTCTTCCTGAAGGTTGGACCGTCGTCTCGTCCTCCGGCGCAACGGCGGCCAAGGTGGAAGCCGGCGCTTCAACCACCGGAACGTTCGTCATCAAGCCCGGCTCCAGCGCGAAGGCGGGTCAACAGACGGTGCGGGTATCGGCGTCGTACAGTGCGTCCGGCTCGACCCAATCGGTGACCGGCGGCAACCAGATCTACGTCGCCTACGGTTCCCTGGCAGCGGCGTACAACACCGTCTCTGTCACCACGGTGGCCGGCAAGGCCCTCGGAAACTTCGACGGCGGTGGCGCCACCTTCGCTGCCGAGCAGCTGGCTGCCGCTACAGTTCCGGCAGGCGGTGTCCGTCCGGGCAGCGCCGTGATTGTAGATGCAGGGAAGCCGACGCAAGTCGACTACACGTGGCCGGCAGTGGGACCGGACGTCCCCAACTCCGTGGCGCTGTCTGCGCAGACAATCTCCGTAAAGGGCAAGGGAACGCATCTGGCCGTGTTGGGTTCGGCCGCTGTCGGCAACGGAACGAGCCCGGTGCTGACACTGACATATTCCGATGGAAGCATAGAGAAACAGTCCATCTTCTTCCCCAACTGGCTGCAGCCCTCAGTGCTGAACGGGGCCACGCTCGCGGTATCCGAGCAAGGCCGAAACAATGCCAACGGACCCTCTCCGGAGTACACGCAATACAAGTACCAGGCGTTTTCCAACACAGTCCGTCTGAACCCCACCAAGGAGCTTGCCTCGGTCACATTGCCCACCGACACCCGGGTGAAGTTCTTCGACTGGAAGGTGGTTTCACAGCCGCTGCCCGATGTACCGCACGGAACGGCATATGCCTCGGAAACTCCGTGGGTGCAGGCTTTGAACGGTTACGGCGTGATCGGCAAGAACGTCGCCAATAAGGACTCGGCGTCCTCCCCGGACAAGCCGCTTGCCATCAATTACACCGATCCGACCATTGGCCAGCAGCCTGTTTTCACCAAGGGGCTGGGCGTCCATGCGGCTTCCAAGATCACGTATTACGTGGGTGGAAAGTGCACCTCATTCACCTCACAAGTGGGTCTCGAAAGCGGCTTCGGCGGCAACATTATCTTCAAGGTCGATGCCGACGGGGTTAACAAGTACCAGTCGCGTACGTACACGCCGGGATTCGCTCCGGAGTCCGTGTCCGTTGACCTGACTGGCGTGGCTTACGTGGAGTTGGTTGTTGAGCCTTCCGGTTCCATCAATGGCGCACACGGCGTTTGGGGTGATGCCAAGTTCACCTGCGCTCCATAACTTGCTTGTGCTGATGGCCGCCGCCTGCCGCCTCCATCCGGGACGGCAGGCGGTGGCCATCTTCCGGGCACGACAAGAAACTGTCAGGGGAACCGGGCATAATGTGGCAAATGGGGAAAGCACGTACTTTGATCATTGGTCTGGCCACCATAGTGATGGCAGGCTCACTGACCGCATGCGATGACGGACGCTCAGGCGCGGAAGGTGCAGCCAAGCAGCTGGCATCCTCCCTGTCAGCGCTCGACGTCGGACAGCTCACCGTGGCGGGCAAGGATGCCGGCGCGGCAAATGAGGAACTAAAAGCGGTGTTCGAGGGACTCGACGCCAAGCCGGCGGTTGAATCGGGCCAGGTAAAGCTCGACGGCGATACCGCCACTTTCCCCCTTAACTACAGCTGGAACATCGGGTCGGCCAAGTGGGAGTACAGCTCCGAGGCCACCTTGAAGAAGTCCGGCGACAAATGGGCTGTGCAATGGAGCCCGACCCTGCTTGCCCCCGAACTCTCCGACGGCGAGACATTGTCCGTCAAAACCGTTCCCGCCCAGCGTGGACAGATCCTCGGCGCGGGCGATGCCCCGATCGTGGAGGACCGTCCCGTGTTCCGGGTTGGCATCGACAAGACCAAGATTCCTGCGGAACAAGCGGATGCCTCCGCGCGTGCCATGGCTGCATTGCTCGGACTGGACGTTGAAGAGTATGCCAAGCAAGTAGCAGCTTCGGGCCCGCAGGCGTTCGTGGAAGGCCTGGTTCTTCGGGCGTACACGCCCGAGATCACCGAGGCCAAGATCCAGGCCATTCCCGGTGGCTCCAGCATCCTGGACTCGATGGCCCTGGCACCAACGAGGACCTTCGCGCGGGCGCTGCTCGGGAGCGTCGGGCAGGCCAGTGCCGAGCAGATTGAGAAGTCCAACGGTGCACTGCGCGCCGGCGACACCACTGGAACTGGTGGCCTGCAGCAGAAATACGACACCCTGCTGCGCGGCAAGGACGGCGTCGAGGTTATTGCCAGCGCCAAGACTGAGGGGCAGACGCCGGGGACCAAGGTGTTCTTCTCGTCCCTCCCCGCACCCGGCATTACGCTCAAGACCACCCTGGACCTGAAACTGCAGCAGCTTGCGGAGGAAACCCTGGCCGGAGTTGGACCGGCGTCGGCCATTGTGGCGCTCAGGCCTTCAACCGGTGCTGTGCTTGCTGCCGCCTCCGGGCCCGGGAGCAACGGCTACAACACGGCAATGCTGGGCCAGTACGCCCCAGGCTCCACCTTCAAGATGGTTGATTCCCTGGCGATGTTCCGGAATGGCGCAACTCCTGATTCCAAGGTGGAGTGCCCACCGACCGTGACTGTTGACGGACGTACCTTCAAGAACGCCGAGGGATACCCCGAAAGCTCACTGGGATCTGTTGCTTTGCGGGACGCGTTTGCACACTCCTGCAACACCGCCTTCATCAATGCGCGCGATACCGTCAGCCAGGACCAACTGGAGTCCGCGGCCCAGGCCCTGGGTGTGGCAGTTGAAGCCCCCAAGCTTGGTGCAGATGCGTTCCTGGGCTCCGTCCCCGGATCTGCCGAGGGTACCGAACACGCCGCTTCCATGATTGGTCAAGGCAAGGTGCTCTTCTCGCCGCTCTCGGCCGCAGTCATGGCAGCTTCCGTCGCCAACGGTGCTCCCGTTTCCCCGCAGCTGGTGCTCAATGCTGATGCGGTCCCGGCCGGTGCCGCAACATCCAGTGCCACGCCCACCGAAAGTGGCTCCGCCACGCCGTCGCCCGATTCCGCATCAGCCAGCGCGCTCCCGGCCTCGCCGGCCTCCACCAAGCCCATCACCAAGGAAGAAGCGGCGTCGCTGGCTGACATGATGCGGGCAGTAGTAACGTCCGGCCACGCCGGTTTCCTTGCCTCGGTGCCGGGTGCTCCCGTTGGTGCGAAGACGGGAACGGCAGAATTCGGCAATGAAAACCCGCCAAAGACGCACGCATGGATTGTTGCCACCCACGGGGACCTTGCGGTCGCGGTGTTCGTGGAAGACGGCGGCTTGGGTGCCACCACCAGTGGACCGCTCCTGAAATCGTTCCTTACCGCGGCGGGCTGATCCGGAGGAGAACCATGGAAAGCAGTACCCAGTGTGTGGTGGCCGGCGGGGGTCCGGCCGGAATAATGCTGGGGCTGCTCCTTGCCCGGGCCGGCGTGCAGGTCACTGTTCTGGAGAAGCACGCGGACTTCCTCCGGGATTTCAGGGGCGATACCGTCCATGCATCCACCATCCGGTTGCTGGACGAGTTGGGTCTCGGGGAGGGCTTCCGGGCACTTCCGCAAAGCAAGCTCGAGAATTTTCGTCTGCCTGTTGCTGGCGGAGATTCAGTGGTGCTTGCCGATTTCGGACTCCTGAAAGAGCCATATAACTATGTGGCAATGGTTCCTCAGTGGGACCTGCTGAATTTCCTGGTGGCTGCTGCCGAGCAGGAACCCACGTTTACCCTGCGGATGAATACCGAGGTCACGGACCTGCTGCGGGACCCAGCGGGGGTGGTGACCGGCGTCCGGTACAGCACCCGGGATCCGCTGACGGGTGCCACGGTGGGCGGCGGCGAACTGCGGGCGTCGTTGACGGTAGCGTGCGATGGTCGTGGGTCCGTGCTGCGGCGGCAGGCCGGAATGGTTCCGCACGAATACCCGGTACCTTTCGACACGTGGTGGTTCCGGCTCCCCCGCACTCCCGATGAGGACGAGCCCGTGGCATCCATCGCGCCACGCTTCGGCAGATCCGACGTTCTGTTGAGCCTGACCCGCAAGGATTATCACCAGATCGCCTATCTTGCCGCGAAAGGCTTGGACGCCCAGCTCCGGGCCGAAGGCGTGGAGGCCTTCCGGGCAAGGGTTGCGCGGCTTAGGCCGGACCTGGCCGACCGGGTGGGCCACATCAGGTCCATGGACGAGCTCCATCTGCTGGACGTCAAGCTCAACCGGCTGGCCCGTTGGCATCAACCGGGGCTCCTCTTGATTGGCGACGCAGCCCATGCCATGTCGCCGGCGGGAGGCGTAGGAATCAACCTCGCGGTGCAGGACGCGGTTGCGGCCGCGCGCATCATTGCGGCCCCTCTGCTGAGTGAAACGCTCGACGACGGCCACCTCGCCGCAGTCCAGAAGCGGCGGTGGCTTCCTACGGTGGTGGTTCAAACGTTCCAGCGGCTGTTGCATCGCGTGGTCTTTGCCAAGGTCATGGCAGGCAAGCAGCCCAAACCGCCCAAGCTCCTGGTCCTGATGGCTCGTCGCTTGCCCGGATTTTCCAGGCTCCCCGCCCGAATGATCGCCTTCGGGCCGCGACCCGAGCACGCCCCGGACTTTGCCCGGCGACAGCCCTAGCGGCGCGTCGTCCCCCAAGGCGATTGCCGCCGTCGGGCGTGAATAGCCCGGCATGGGAGGATTGAAACGTGGCCCATATTGACGTTTCCGGCATCGACTACTTCCTCTCCGACGGCACCCAGCTGCTCAACGGCGTGACCTTCAAGGTCCCCGATGGCACAAAAACAGCCCTGATCGGACCCAACGGAACCGGCAAGACCACGCTGTTCAAGATCATCTCCGGGGACCTCACGCCCGACGAAGGCGCCGTGGGCCGCTCCGGAAACATGGGCATCATGCGGCAGTTCGTGGGACAGGTCCGCGACGAGTCCACCGTCCGCGACCTCCTCGTCTCCACTGCACAGGCCGGGCTCGCAGCAGCGGCCAAAGCGGTGGAAGAAGCCGAGCTGGCCATGATGGAGCACGACGACGAGCCCACGCAGATGAAGTATGCCCAAGCGATCGTGGACTGGGGCGACGCCGGTGGATACGACGTCGAGACCGTGTGGGACGAAGTGTGCATGGCTGCACTGGGGATTTCCTTCGACAAAGCCCAGTTCCGGCGTGCTTCCACTCTGTCCGGTGGCGAGCAGAAGCGCCTTGTGCTCGAGGCGCTCTTTGCCGGACCGGATGAGCTGCTGCTCCTGGACGAGCCGGACAACTACCTTGATGTGCCCGGCAAGCGTTGGCTCGAGGGCAAGCTCAACGAGTCCAAGAAAACAGTGCTCTTCATCAGCCACGACCGGGAGCTCCTGAATAACGCGGCCGGCCGCATCGTGACATTGGAACCGGGAATCAACGGTGCCGGTGCCTGGATCCACGGTGGCGGCTTTGGATCCTACGTCGAGGCCCGGGCAGACCGAAACGCCCGCTTCGAAGAACTCCGCAAGCGCTGGGACGAGGAGCACATCAAGCTCAAAGAACTCGTCAATATGTACAAGAACAAGGCCGCCTTCCGCTCCGACATGGCCAACCGGTACCAGGCAGCGCAGACCCGCCTGGCCAAGTTCCTCGAGGCAGGACCGCCCGAGGCCTTGCCCATCGAGCAGAACGTGAAGATGCGGCTCAAGGGCGGCCGGACTGCCAAGCGCGCCGTCGTGGCTGAGAAGCTGGAACTGACGGGACTCATGAAGCCGTTTTCCACGGAGATCTGGTTCGGTGACCGTGTTGGCGTGCTGGGTTCCAACGGCTCGGGCAAGAGCCACTTCCTGCGCCTGCTCGCCACCGGTGGCACCGACCCGGAGCGCGAGCACCTGCCCGTGTCCGACGTCGTCATCGCGGAAGTGCCGCACGAAGGAACTGTGAAACTGGGCGCACGCATCCGGCCCGGGTTCTTCGCGCAGACGCATGTCCGTCCAGATCTGCTTGGCCGTACCCTGTTGGAGATCCTGCACCGGGGCGACGAACACCGCTCGGGCCTCCCCCGCGAATCCGCCGCTGGAGCCTTGGATTCCTATGGCCTGGCCGGTCAGTCGGAGCAGAAATACGAGTCCCTCTCCGGCGGCCAGCAGGCGCGTTTCCAGATCCTGCTGCTCCAGCTTTCCGGTGCCACGCTCCTTTTGTTGGATGAGCCCACCGACAACCTGGACCTGCACTCGGGCGAGGCTCTGGAGCGGGCCATCGACGCGTTTGAAGGCACGGTCCTGGCGGTCACACACGACCGGTGGTTCGCCAAGTCCTTCGACCGCTTCCTGATTTTCGGGTCCGATGGCAAGGTCTACGAGTCGGAAGAGCCCGTGTGGGACGAGAAGCGGGTGGAGCGCGCCCGCTAACCGTCTCTCACCAAACTCCCCTTTCAAGGGAACGCTCTCGCACATTCCACCCCCTTCAAGCCAACGCTCTTGCATCTGCCGGGGTGTTCAGGTCGTCGCTCGCCCCGTAACTCGCTTGCCCGTCCGGATAAGTGTGAGGTCTGCCCACCCTGGGCTGGTCCGGTTCCGAGGGCAGCAGGCGGTTGTCGCAGTCCGGACCATCAATAGCTTAGGTTCCCAAGTTCAAGACCATCTTTGGGTAAACCGGTAGGTCGATGCCGTTGATGATCTGCATCGTTTTGCGCATCATCAGAGCTTTGCCCGGAAGGTGTGGCAGAGCGCGCAGTATTTGCTGCTGCATCCAGACCTGGAAACGGCTTTGGGCGATGAAGTGTTTGGCATTATCCGCACCCATCTTTTGCGTTGCGGTCACGTACTTTCTCATCTTCGTCTCATACTGGGCGAAGGCTGTTGCGTAGCTGCCGGCTTCGGCTAGTTCTCCCGCCAAGACGTAGGCGCCGACTATTGCCAAGGTCGTGCCCTGTCCTGAGGTTGGAGAGGGACAGAATGCGGCATCGCCGAGGAGTGCAATCCTGCCAGCTGACCAAGTCGGCATATGTACTTGACTGCAGGAGGCGAAGTAGAAATCCTCTGCTTCATCCATCTGATCAAGGAGCCATGGAACTTCCCATGCCATGTGACTCATGTGCTTACGCAGGAGTGCTTTCTGAGATCGGATATCGCGATGGTCGTAATCTGAACGATCACCTGGCATGCTGAGCGCGGCCATCGCCTCGGAGTTATTCCTGATGCTATGGACCCCGGCGGAATAGTTCGGCTCGACGTAGCCCAGCATCCAACTGTCCAACTTGAGACGGTTTGGCACGGTGAACAGCCCGGTCAGGTAACCAAGGTCACGCACGTATTGCTGCTCTGGACCAAACACCAAAGACCGCACGCCTGAGTGCAGCCCATCCGCGCCAATCACGATGTCGTATGAGTCCCTTCGACCGCTTGAAAATCCAACCACGGCCATGTCTTTCGTCTGCTCTATGCTCACGATTTGCTCGCCGAATACGTATTCAGCGCGGTGCCCGGTGGCCTCATGCAAGAGAGACGCCAGGTCACCGCGAAGGATTCGGTCTCGGCGATGGGGCCGTCGCCGTCGAACATGTCGGCCCGCAGTTGTGCCCGTTCTCTGTTGTCCTTATCCACCAGGGACATTCCTCGACTGGATGTGCGGGCAGCGCGGACGGGTTGGTCGAGGCCGATTCTTCGCAGGACTTCTTTGCCGGGCCCACGTATATCCACGGCCTGACCGCCCGGGCGCAATTGCGGCGCCTTCTCGACAATGGTCACGTCGAACCCGTGGCCGAGCAGGCAATGTGCCAGTGCGGGTCCTGCGATGCTTGCTCCTGAAATCAATACGCGCATAGTCACTCTGAATCTCCTATATGAACACTGTTCTCCAAATACGAACGTTGTTCACTATGAAGATAACGGTGTTATCTTGTCAAGTGGAACCTACGGAAAGGCACGTGATGGGACTCAATCCTGACGTGATTGCCAAGGCAGGGCTGAGCATGTTGGCCGATGTTGGGCTCAACGGACTAACCATGCGAATGCTCGCAAGAGAGCTCAGTGTGGGAGCTTCGGCGATCTATGGACACGTCAGGGACAAGCAGGAACTCCTCGACGCTATGGCCACGCTCATGTTCGTCGAGGCAACGCAGGACTTGGAGGCGCCTCGTCGGGAAACCACGTGGGAGGTGTGGCTCGCGGACTATATGCGGTCCTTGAGGCAGACGTTGCTTCGCTACAGGGACGGCGCACGCGTTTTCGCGGGTACCTATGTAAACCATCCGGCGATGGCACGGACCTCGGAATTGATCCTGCGTACGATGCAAGACTCGGGGTTCGGCCTGCGGGATGCCGCAGGCGGCGTCTCCGCGTTGACCCATTACGTTCTGAGCTTCTGCATAGAGGAACAGGCGCGCGCTGGCGCCGACTATTCCGGCGGTGGGCCTTATCAATCCGGGCGCATCGTTGAAGGGATCGACATGCAACGGTACCCGCTCACTGCACAACTGATGACGGAAAGTGCGAGTAGCACCCCGGACAATGAATTTGAGTCCGGCATGCAGGTAATCCTCAACGGCATTCGCGCCAGCCATCGCACCTCATAGGGGTGGCTGACCTGGAAGGGAGCGTCAGGTTTCAGCGTACGGGCGGTGCTCATATTCCCTAACCTGTGAGATGCCACGGTCGGCCCTCGACCTGGACCAAGTACGAGTTCGGTTCCGACCGGATGGTCCCTCGCACCTCACTATCTTGGCTGCCTGGCGACCATCTGGCGCCATCGAGCTGGGAACCGTTTGGAAACCTGTGCCCCAGCACTCGACTGCGAGAGCGTTCGCGTTTAAGGGGGTTTAGGTGAGAGAGGATCGGAAGTGCGCAAATGATCACTCAACATGATTAAGTGAGCACATCCCTGTTACGGTGGTGGCATGGGAACCACTGACCGCCACCGGCTCATCGGCGAGCTGCTGCGTGGGAAAGAAGAAGTATCTGTCGACGAACTCGTCTCCGCCACGGGAGCTTCAGGGGCCACGATCCGCCGCGACCTCGAGATCCTTGCAGCCAACGGTGTCCTCAAACGGGTGCACGGCGGCGCACGCAGTTTGCTGGCACGCGGCGAAAATCCGGGCTATGGCCAGCGCGAGTTGGAAGACCAAGACGCCAAGGCCCGCATAGCCAAAGCCGTGGAAGGACTAATCCGGGACCGCGAGCATGTCTGGCTGGACAGCGGCTCCACGGCTACGGAAGTCGCACGAAGACTCAGCAAACGTGAACTTACTGTGATGCCCATGTCCCTCTACAGCGTTGAGGCCCTGACGCAATCCAAGGACGGACGTGCACCCGAGCTCATCCTCCCCGGCGGCCGCCTCACGACCGGTGAGCAGTCTTTCCGGGGTCCAATGGCGGAAGCCAATATTCGCTCCCTGAGGTTCGACACCGCCGTCGTGACTCCCTGCGCGCTCAACCTGAAGGACGGGCTCCTTGCGCACGACCTCGACGACGCCGCCGTGAAGCGCGCCGGACTGGAATCGGGAGCGCGGGTGATCGTCGCTGCCGCGGCAAGCAAATGGAATGCCAGCGCAAGAGCCCTGGTTGCAGCCATGGACAGCGTGGATGTGATCGTAACGGACCTCAAACCGTCCCCCGAAGACCTTGCCCGACTGAACAAACTCTCCGTGGAAGTTGTGATTGCATGACCACCAACACCAGAAGCACCACCAACGTCAACGCTGCGGCAGTGGCGACGTTCCTGATCTTCGGCATGAATGGTTTGGTCTTCGCCAGTTGGGCTGCCCGTATTCCGGCAGTGACCGAGGCCCTCAGCCTGACGTCCGGCCAAATGGGCACGCTTTTGCTCTGCACCGCGGTCGGCTCCCTGCTGGCGCTGCCGTCGGCGGGTTGGGTCGTGGGCAGGATCGGTACTGCGAACACTGTTCGCGTGGCTGGCATCGTGGTGGGAGTGGCCGGCGCGGCCATAGCCTTCTCGCTGATGGCTGCTTCGGTGCCTGCGACGGCGGTGGCCCTCTTCTTCTTCGGCATTGGTATCGGCCTGTGGGATGTTGCTCAGAACATCGAGGGTGCTGACGTGGAACACCGGCTTGGGCGAACCATCATGCCGCAATTCCACGCCGCTTTCAGTGGTGGCGCCTTCCTGGGCGCGCTGATTGGCGCCGGGCTTTCCCAACTAGGGGTTGGCCTGCCGGAACACCTGCTGGTCATTGCCGCCATTGCGGTCGCCTTGGCGCTGACGGTCCCCCGCTTCTTCCTTCCGCACGAAGCGGTGGAAATTGACGACGGCGGCGGGACGGCTGAGAAGGGTCCCACGGCTTGGCGGGACGGCAGGACGCTGCTCATCGGCGTCGTGGTTTTGGGTGCGACCCTCACCGAAGGTGCGGGCAATGACTGGATTGCCAAAGCCGCGGTGGATGGGTTGGGTTCCTCGGAGTCCACCGGGGCCTTGCTGTTCGCCCTGTTTGTCCTGGCCATGACCGTCATGCGGTTCCTGGGCGGCAAGGCGATCGATAAGTTCGGCCGGGTGACGGTTCTCCGCGCCAGCATGGCCGCCGCTGCCTTGGGCCTGGCGCTGTTCGTTTTCGCCGGCAACGTGGTTGTGGCCGGCATCGGTGCGGCTCTCTGGGGCATTGGGGCGGCGCTGGCCTTCCCCATGGGTATGTCCGCCGCCGCTGACGATCCCAAGCACGCTGCCGCCCGGGTCTCGGTGGTGTCGACCATCGGCTACATCGCGTTCCTGGCGGGTCCACCTTTGCTGGGTTACCTGGGTGACCAGACCGGGATCCACTTGGCACTGCTGGCCATTGGCGCGCCTATTGTGCTTGCTCTCCTGCTCGCCGGCGTCGCGAAGCCCTTGCCGCCCAAATAGTCGTGGTGCCGGCATTCATATTCTCTTGGATGCATGCATCGCGGAAACGCCACCACATCAGAATCACTACGGCTGCCGCGAGACAGGCACCGCCCAGAACGTCACTCAGCCAGTGTGCGGACAGATAGGTGCGGCTGATCATCATGGCGATGACTCCCAAAGCTGCCAGTGATGACATCCACCAGCGGCCAACGAGGAACGCAAGCACCAACAGCAGGGCTGTGGTGGCAGATACATGCCCCGAAGGGTATGAACCAGTGTCGGTCAGGACCTTGGCCCCCTCAGGACGGGCGCGGCCAACCACGGCTTTGGCCAGCTGGGTGAGCGCCAGGGCGACTACCCCGGACACCGTAACGAAAGCAGCTGTCCTCGGACGGTTCCAGATGAGCAGCACGAGTGCCAGCACAGCGTGGCACGACAGCATTCCCACGTAGCCCACCCAGTTGAGGACTCCGTTCACACCGTCCCAAAAAGTCGTGTGCAACGTGAAGGAGTAGGCCTGCCACCACGTGTCCACTCGGTTGAAGGCCGGATCGCCTTGTCCGACCAGGATCATGATCCCCGGAACCGCGAAGGCGCCCAACAGCAGCAGCCCGGAGGCGACCAGCTGCCTATCCGGCTGCCTGTGCGGAGTCAGGACGCGAATCATCAACTCATCGTAGCCATGGCGGCCTCACAGTACCGGCAGGCGATACTGTGAGGGGATGCGAGGCTTCGTGGGCAAAGGCCCCAAACGTGTTGTGAAACTCGACCACTTCCTGGTGCGGGCTGTTTCCCGGCAACCGCAAGGAGACCACGACGTCTTCTTCCGCAGGCTCTCCTCGGCAGCGACCAAGGGAAAACTCTGGTTCGGTATCGCCGGAATCATGGCAACGGTGCCGGGCAGGCCCCGAAGGGCGGCGCTTCATGGACTGCTCGCCCTGGGCGTTGCCTCCGGCGTTACCAACGTCATTTTCAAGCGGGCATTGCCGCGGAGGCGCCCGCTTCCTGAGCACCTTCCACTTTTCCGGTTCGTGAACCCGCAGCCCACGAGTTCCTCCATGCCGTCCGGCCATTCAGCGTCCGCCGTGGCCTTCGCGGTGGGTGCGGGCATCGTCTCGCCTGCGATTGGTGTGGCCTTGGCTCCCATCGCCGTCGGAGTTGCCTACTCGCGTGTCCACACGGGCGCCCACTGGCCCTCGGATGTTGTCTTCGGTTCCGCTTTGGGTGCCGGCGCTGCGCTCCTCACCCGCAAGTGGTGGCCGGCCAGGCCAGCGGAGCCGTCCCCGCGCCGCACGCCGGCGGAAGTGCCAGCGATTCACGACGGCGAAGGGCTGAGTATCGCAGTCAACGTCCTCGGTGGGTCATACTCCCCCGAAACCGGCGAACTTCTCCGAGAGATATTCCCCAAGGCGTATATACGCGAGATCTCCGAGGGTGAGGATGTTGCGGAAGAAGTCAATGCCGCGGCAACCCGGCCCGGGACCGTGGCGCTGGGTGTGTGGGGCGGTGACGGAACGGTGGGTGCGGCCGCTGCCGCCGCCGTCGAGCATTCACTGCCTCTGGCTGTCCTTCCGGGCGGGACGCTCAATCATTTTGCCCGCGACCTTGGCGCAGGGTCCATCGACGACGTCCTTGATGCGCTGGGCAATGGTTACGCGGCATCGGTTGACCTGGGCCGCGTTGTGGTGGAGCGCGGCCTGCCTGACTCGCCGGAAATCTCGGAACTGGCCATGCTGAATACTGCCAGCGTGGGCGTGTATCCCAACCTGGTCCGGCGGCGTGAGCGGCTCCAGCCCGCCATGGGCAAGCCGCTCGCAAGTGTGGTGGCATCACTGCGGACATTCGGCGTGAACTCGCCCACCACCCTGTTGGTAAATGGCCAGCGGCACAAACTCTGGATCCTTTACATGGGTCGCGGAAGGTTCTATCCCAGCGACCATGCCCCGCTTCGCAGGCCAGTGCTGGACGATGGCGTGTTCGACCTCCGGATGATCACCGCGGACGAGCCTTTTGCGCGCGCCCGACTGTTGTGGGCAGTTATCACCGGCACAGTGACTGCGTCCAAGGTCACGCACCTCACTGAGGCCACGGACATCACCGTGGAAGCTATCGGACAACCCCTTGTGCTGGCCGTGGACGGTGAACCTAAGCCCGGTGTCCGGAAAGCCACCTTTACCGTCAAGCCCCGGGTTCTCCGGGTCTATTCGCCGCTGCCGGTTGCCGGGTAGGACGGCCCCTGGGGGTCATCCGGGAGGATTACCCTGACTGAACCCTGAATCATCCCTGAGACAGGCGAATTACGCGCCCTCCCTGAGTAGCGTTGTGAGTACATTCAAAACTCACCTGCACGTTCACGTGCTCCGAGGAGGGAACGCTTCCATGATCGAAGCAAAAGGCCTGACCAAGGTCTACGGCCAAAAGACTGCCGTCGGCGGCGTCAGTTTCACTGTCCAAGCTGGACGGGTGACGGGCTTCCTTGGCCCGAACGGTGCCGGTAAGTCCACCACGATGCGCATGATCATGGGATTGGACTCTCCCACGTCGGGAGATGTCACGGTCAATGGCCTGCACTATGCCCAGCACAAGGCTCCCCTTCACCAGGTGGGCGCATTGCTGGATGCCAAGGCCGTTCACACCAGCCGCAGTGCGTACAACCACCTGTTGGCCATGGCCGCAACGCACAGCATTCCAACCGCCCGCGTTCACGAAGTCATTGAAATGACCGGGCTCGGGGCCGTGGCGAAGAAGAAAGCCGGCGGATTCTCGCTGGGCATGGGCCAGCGCCTCGGCATCGCCGCCGCGCTGTTGGGTGACCCCCAAACCCTCATTCTGGACGAGCCCGTCAACGGCTTGGATCCTGAAGGCGTTCTGTGGGTGCGCAACCTGGTCAAGTACTTGGCCAGCCAGGGAAAGACCGTTTTCCTCTCCTCACACCTGATGAGCGAAATGGCACAGACCGCTGACCACCTGATCGTGATCGGCCGGGGCAGGATCATCGCGGATGCTCCCGTGCAGGACATCATCGCCGGCGCCCAGCAAGCCAAGACCCTGGTTCGCACCTCAGCTGCAAGCCAGTTGTCGGCCTTGCTTGTTGGCGACGGCGTCAGGGTAGACCAGAGCCAAACCGAAACCCTTGAAGTCGTGGGCCTGCAGCCGCGCGAGATCGCCCAGGTCGCTTTGGACAACAACGTGCTGGTTTACGAACTGACGCCGCAGGTTTCCTCCCTTGAGGATGCCTACTTCAATCTCACCAAGGACGAAGTGGAATACCACTCCCACATGTCCGGTGAACCTGTCCCTGCCGCGCAGGAAGGAAACTAAGGACAATGAGCACCATGACTGAAAACCGCACCAATACTCCGGCCCACGCATCGGCCGGTGTCCGCGGCGTTACTTTTGGGGGAGTGGTCAAGTCCGAGTGGATCAAGCTCCGTTCGTTGACGTCCACCGTGATCCTGCTCGCTCTGACACTTGTTGCCACAGTGGGTGTCGGCGCCCTTGCCGTCTTGATCCGTTTCACCTTCCTGGACCAGATGATCAAGCAGGCCAAGGAGGCCGGCCAGCCGGTCACCGCGGAGATGCTGACGAAGTCCTTCCCGCCAGGTTCCGGCTTTGACCTTTACAACCTGCCCAACGCCGGCATCCAGATCGGCACCTTGGTCCTTGGCTCCCTCGCCGTGCTCTTCATCTCTTCCGAGTACGCCACGGGCATGATCCGTTCAACAATGAACGCGGTACCCAAGCGCATTCCGGCCTTCGCGGCCAAGGCTTTGCTTCTGGTAGTCATCTCCTATGTCATCACCACCGTGGCCGCGGTGCTCACGTTCCTGATCGCCATGCCCGTCTTCCAGGGCCTCGACATTGATCTGACGTGGTCCACGGAGGGCGTGATGTACAGCATCTTCACCGGTGGCCTGTATGTTGCCGGTGTTGCGCTGATCGGACTGTCGCTGGGAACGCTTCTGCGCAACTCCGCCGGTGGAGTTACCGTGCTCGTCGCGCTGTTCTTTGTCCTGTCGATCGCGTCGGGCTTCCTGTCCCTGGTACCCGGCGACTTCTGGAAGTACGTACCCCAGTACATCCCCAGTGAAGCCGGTGGCAGGTTTCTCTCCATCGGGCACACCGATGGCGTAATCGACCCGTGGCAGGGTGGCCTGATCTTCCTGGGCTATGTGCTGGTGTTCCTCATCCCGGCCATGATCGTCATCAAGAAGCGCGACGTCTAAGTCGGCGTGCCGTCTAGGCTCAATCCATGACTGAAGCTCCACAGACGAAGGACGCGTCGGCCGTTGTGGCCGACGCGTCCTTCGCTGAAATTGCCCAGCGCCGTCGAGGCAGGATCCGGCGTTTCTTCTTCAAGCGTCCCCGGGCCATGGATGCCGTGGTGGTGCTCTGCTACGTGCTGCTGGCATTGCCCACCATCATCCCCTCGATAGCTGAGGGTAAATGGCTGGTGGTGGCGATCCTCCTTCTGATTGCCCTGGCTTTGGTTTTCAGGCGGCAGTTCCCGCTGCAGGTGGTTCTCGCCGTCGCCCTCTTGGAAATTTCGGCCACCATCCTGAACCCATGGGGCTCCAACGTTTCGGCGGGGCTCTGGTTCGCGCTCTACGCCGTTGCGTCGCTCCGGAGGCGCCGGATTACTTTTGTTGTTTTCGTTGCGGCAAGCCTGCCTTTGAGCCTTCTGTACCTGTTCATGTGGACAAGTCCGGCCCAGATGGACACGCTGCAGGACGTCCCGGAAAACTTCCACCTCATCAACAACATTGCTACTGCCGTGACCATCATGTTGTCGAACCTGCTGGCAACGGGCATTGGCGTTTCGGTTCGCCAGCGCCGGGAACACGAAGCGGAAATCGCCGCGTGGGCTGCCCGGACCACACGGCTGGGCAAGGTCACCGAGCGCAACCGCATTGCACGCGAAATGCACGACGTCGTCGCCCACTCCTTGACGGTGATGATCAGTCTCTCGGACGGCGCGGCAGTTGTGGTCAAGAAGGATCCGGAACGCGCCGGTGAGGTTCTCGGTGAACTCTCGCGAACGGGACGCACCGCGTTGGCGGACATGCGCCGCGTTTTGGGGGTCCTGCGCGATGATTCGGGACGACCGGCCCCACTGACCCCGCTCGAGTCCGGGCACAACCTTGCCAAGCTCCTGGAGGGTTTCCGCACGGCGGGCCTGCCGCTGCATTATGCCCACACCGGCCCGGCCCTGCCGGCCGATCCGGCTTTCGAGCTCACCGTCTACAGAATCGTGCAGGAATCCCTGACGAACGTGCTGCGCTATGGACGCTCGCTGAGCCGGGTGGACGTGCAAGTGACCCGCGACGGCGATCTGGTCACCATTGACGTCCTCGACGACGGTCGCGGCACCCGGGATGGTGGCAGCGAATCGATAGGCAGCCTGGGCACTGGGCTTGGGATCGCCGGAATGAATGAACGTGCTGGAATCTATG
This sequence comes from Paenarthrobacter nitroguajacolicus, assembly GCF_029952445.1. Classification (GTDB taxonomy): domain Bacteria; phylum Actinomycetota; class Actinomycetes; order Actinomycetales; family Micrococcaceae; genus Arthrobacter; species Arthrobacter nitroguajacolicus_B. The sequence continues at coordinate 59,471 of NZ_JAQPPK010000004.1, forward strand.
CTGGAATCGTTACTGCCGGTCCAGGAAAAAGGGGAGGTTGGGCGGTCCACGCCGACCTCCGCTGGAACGGCGACAAGGGGGAATCATGACCAATGACATCAAAGTGCTGCTCGTGGATGACCAGCCGCTGCTCAGGATGGGCTTCCGGCTCATTCTGGAAGGCGAAGAGGATTTCCATGTAGTGGGTGAAGCATCCGATGGCGCCGAGGCCGTCCGGCAGGTGGGAGCGCTGCAGCCCGACGTAGTGCTGATGGACGTGCGCATGCCAACGATGGATGGGATTGAGGCAACGCGGCGTATTTCGGATTCCGGTTCCGACGCGCGGGTCATCATCCTCACCACATTCGATCTCGATGAGTACGCCTTCACGGGTTTGCAGGCCGGAGCCTCAGCGTTCCTGCTCAAGGACGTTGCTCCCGCCGAGCTCGTTCATGCGGTGCGGTTGGTGGCGAGCGGCGACGCTGTGGTGGCCCCCCGCGTCACGCAACGGCTCCTGGAGACGTATGTTCGCGGCGGTGCCGCGCCGGGCCATCCGCCCGCCCCGCATCGTGATCCGCTGCTTGGCGAACTCACTCCCCGTGAAACCGAGATCCTCACAACCATTGCCGAGGGCTTGTCCAATGCGGAGATCGCACACAAGTTTTTCCTTTCCGAGGCGACAGTGAAGACGCACGTCCGCCGGATCCTGAGCAAGTTGCAGTTGCGGGATCGCGTGCAAGTGGTGGTTTACGCCTACGAGACCGGTCTGGTGGTGCCCAGCAACCCGGACTACTGATCGGTGAGGCCACTTCAGCGCTGATGTGAGTGTGCGTTATATGCATTCATAAATGTTTTTAATGACTATTTGCTCCGATTCTGTGTTACCTTCGTCACTACAAGCACGCCTCCGGCAACCCCGCCCAGGAAGTCCCAGGCGTCCCGATCGCATCTGTCACTTATCGGAGACAAGTCATGGAATCATCAACACCCCTGAAACTGGACCACCCCGCTGACGCCCCTCCGGCTCCTTTGGAAACAGGCCTGCGCCGTTCCATGGGGCCGCGGCACCTGATCATGATCGCCATGGGAGGTGTGATCGGATCGGGTCTGTTCCTGAGCTCCGGCTACACCATTTCCCAGGCAGGTCCACTGGGCGCAGTCCTCGCCTACCTCGTGGGAGCCTTCGTGGTCTATCTGGTGATGGCCTGCCTCGGTGAGCTCGCCATTGCCTACCCGGTCTCAGGCGCCTTCCACATTTATGCTTCCCGCTCCATCGGTCCGGCAACGGGGTTCACCACGGCGTGGCTCTACTGGCTGTGCTGGGCTGTGGCAATCGGTTCGGAGTTCACGGCCTCCGGCTTGCTCATGCAACGGTGGTTCCCCGGTGTTGAAGTGTGGGTTTGGTGCCTGGTCTTCGCAGCCATGCTCTTCGGCTTCAACGCGCTCTCCTCCAAGTTCTTTGGTGAATCGGAATTTTGGTTCTCGATCATCAAAGTCGGAGCGATTATTGCGCTGATCGTGTTTGGCGGCGCGGCCTTGTTCGGGTTCCACCCGCTCTCTGACACCGATCACCACCCCTTCATGTTCGAGAACTTCAACACCTCGGCGGGCCTCTTCCCCAACGGTTTTTCCGGCGTCCTGGTCACTGCACTGGCGGTCTTCTACGCATTCTCCGGCTCGGAGCTGATTGGAGTTGCGGCAGGTGAAACCAAGGATCCGGCCCGGAGCATCCCCAAGGCCATGCGGAGCACAGTCATCCGCCTCCTCATCTTCTTCGTTGGCGCCATCGCCGTTATCGCAGCAACTGTTCCCTTTGACCAGGTGGGCTTGGATGAGAGCCCGTTCGTCACTGTTTTCTCGTCAGTTGGCATTCCCTTTGCTGCCGACATCATGAATTTTGTGATCATCACGGCCCTTCTTTCTGCCGGGAACAGCGGCCTGTTCTCCTGTGCCCGCATGCTCTACTCCCTGGCCGAGGAGGGACAAGCTCCCAAGGCACTCAAGCGCGTCACCCGGCGCGGAATTCCACTCCTTGCGCTTTCCGTGAGCATGGTGGGAGGGTTGGCCTCCTTGGTTAGCAGCGTGGCTGCCGCGGAGACCGTCTACCTGGCCCTCGTCTCCATAGCCGGCTTCGCCGTCGTCGGAGTCTGGATGTCCATTACCGCGTCTCACTTCTTCCACCGCCGGGCCTTTATCCGCAATGGCGGGCAAGTGGCTGATCTTGCCTACAAGGCACCGTTCTTCCCCGTGGTCCCGATCCTCGCTTTCGGGCTTTGCCTGCTCTCCCTGGTGGGTATTGCTTCTGATCCCTCCCAGATCGCGGCCCTCTACTTCGGTATTCCGTTCGTGGCCGCCTGCTACGGGTACTACTACTTCCGCTACGGCCGTGGGGTAAAGGTCAAGCAGTCGGTCTGATCCCCGCTTCAAAGGCCGCGCGGCCGGGCAACGCTGCCCGGCCGCGCAGCCGTCCCCCGGAGCTGCTGCCTCCATGTGAGAATGGCGTGAGCGCTTGGTGGAAAGGAGCCTGATTCGTGGATGTGTCACCAGAGGCTTCGTCGTTGGCGCAGGGCCTCCGTTTGGTCCGGCTGGTCACGGACCGCGAAAAACAGGGGCGCCAACTCCTGGGAGTCTCCCAGTTGGCTGCTGAACTGGACATGGAGCAAAGTCGTGTTTCGCGTTTGGCCCAGGAATTGTGTGATCTTGGATTGCTGGAACGAGTTGAACGGGGTCCATTCCGGACAGGTCCGCGATTCTTCACGTTGGCGGCTTCATTGAACGCCGGCTGGGTCCACCAATCAAGGGCCGAGCTGGAAGAACTGGTGGCATCTTTCGGGCTGAGGTCCAGGCTCTCCGTACGTGACGATGTCCGGGTACTCCTGCTTCGCTCTTCCTCCAACAACTCTGTGCTGGGCGGCTTCGCCAAGCCCGGCATGGTGACTCCTGTCTGGTGCACGGGAGCAGGCAGGGCGTTGCTCTGGGACCACGCGCCCAAGGAGCTCGAAGAGCTGCTCCGCGAAGTCAACTTCATCGGCGTCGGCGGCCCGGCAGCAGCGCATTCGGCAGCAGAAGTCGCGGCACTGATGGACCGTGACAAGCCTCAGGGGTTCGTCCTTGCTGCCGAAGAATTTGAGCACGGCATCTGGGAGCTGGCAGTTCCTGTGCGATCGGGCGGGGGTCGCATTGTTGCGGCAGTCAGCGTGCTTGGCAGCCGAGCCGACCTCGAGAAAGCAGCATCGGACATCGCGTCGGTGCTCCAGTCCACGGCCGATCGACTCGGCACGGCGGCTGCGTCCGCGGCCCAGAATTGACCCGGCCCAGAATTGACGCCGCCCAAACCTGACCCGGCCCAGAACTGGCTGGCGCAGACGTGACCCGGCCCAGAACTGGCGCGGCTCAGAACTGACCGGTTACCCCGGGCGGCCGCCCACTGTGGACTCGAGCCAGTCCCGCCATGCCGCGAGAGCCGTGGCGAAAGCGTCACGCTGCGGTTCCAGCCGGGACTTTGGGCCGACAATCTGCAGGGCCGCGGCAACTTCGCCCTTGAAATCCCGAACGGGGGCGGACAGGGAGTAAAGTCCCGGCTCCGCTTCTTCGTCCACGATTGAGTAGCCGCGCAGGCGTGCCTTCGTCAGCCGCTCCAGGAGGTCGTCGACGGATACCGGAGTATTGGGCCCGTGCTTTACGAATTCAACCCCATCGAAGATCTTTCGGACTTCGGCGTCAGGCGCATCCCACAGGAGTGCCTGGCCGGCGTCGCTGCAATAGGCAGGGTAGGGGCGGCCAAGCCAGGAACCCACGAGGTTGGCGCTCTCGGGCACCTGCTCACCAATAGTGACCGTGCTGTTTCCGCTCAACACACCCAGGAAGCAGGCTTCGTTGGTCTCGGAGGCGAGGCCCTCCAGGGCCGTCAGACCGTCAGTTTTCAGCCGTTGCTCGGTGACCAACTGGGCGTCCGTCAGGATGGACCAGTCCAGGCAGTACTCGCGCTGGTCGGTCCTTGTGAGGAAGCCTTCCTGCTGCGCACCCTTGAGGCTTCGCGACACCTGGCTGCGGTCCTTGTCCAGGCGGGCAGCAATGTCCGCCACCGTACCGCCGTCGAATCCTTCAGCATGACGCGCCCCAACGCTGAGTAAGGCCATCATGCCGCGGCCCATGCTGGAGGTCTTTGACATGGATTGATTCTAGCTACCCCAATGGGCCGCCGAGCCCGGGGTCTAGTGGATGGCGAAGACCCGAGCCGGGAATCCGCTGCCCTCCAAGGGTTTTGCCCACGTGGCGATCATCATGGCGCCGGATTCGGGGAGCCCATCCAGGTTTGCCAGGAGTTCGATCTGCCACTTGTCCTGAGCCAAGACGTAGGTCTCCAAGCTGAAGTCCTGCCGGGACGTTGCCATACCCGGATCCGTGTCCGTCTGCTCATGGCCCACTGCAGAAACGGAACGCTCCTCGATCAGGTATTGCAGGACCTCTTTGGACCACCCCGGTGTGTGGCTGACGCCGTCGTCGTCCTTGTTGGCCATGGCTGATGCGTCGGGCCAGCGGTTGCTCCAACCCGTACGCAAGGCGACGAACGCGCCTGCGGGAATGACGCCGTTCCGGGCCTCCCACTGCCGGACATCCTCGAGGGCGGGGGTTGCATCCGCATTGCTTCGGACCTGGGGGCTGATGTCCAGGACAACCAGTGGCAGCATCATGTCCTCCACAGGTATCTGGTCCAGGGTCCGGCCGCCCCGCACAAAATGCGACGGCGGATCCACGTGAGTGCCCCACTGGCCAACTATGGAGTACCTATGGGCGGTGAAACCGTCGCCCTTCTCCATGTCGAAGAGGGCTTCCCTGGTCTCATCGGGGAAGGCCGGAAAATGTGGCTGTCCGGGGTGGAAGGCATGGGTCAGGTCAGTAAAAGTCCTGTTGCGGAGAAGTGGCGCCACTTCTTCCCAGAGACTCATGACGCCACCCGCATTTCCGGGCTGGAGGCTGCGACGCTGCTGGAAACGCTCAGGGGTCCCGAGACTTCAATGACGGGCACCTCCCATGGGTGGATGTCCACAATTGCCTGGACGAGCCTTTGCACGGCGTCGTCGTCCAGGGAGTCGTCAAAGTAGGTGGTGAACACGAAGGTGGGGGAGATGGTGCGCTGGCCTACGCTGCCCAGGGTGGGGTTGGCCCCTTCTGCCACGGTAAACCCTTCAAAACCGGCGGAGGACTCGAATACATGGTGGTAGTTGCCGAAGCCGCCGAGTTCAGGGATTGCGGTTAGTGCGTCCAGCAGGGAGGCAATACCGGAATCAGCCTCGAGGGCGTGTAGTTGGCCGCTGGCGAGTTGGGTCATGGTCTCCACCGGAATGGGCCAGTGAATGCGGAGCTTCCGCACCGGTTTCAGTTCAATATTCATGGCAGGGGCCTTCCGTCAGTTGCTGTTGCATGCCATCGTGCCATGACGTGACGAGCATTACAAGCATATGGAAATGCTTATTGTGCACATGCTGGTTGGCGGAAGCCATGCTCAGCCGCACTCCCGCCATGCTTTCCCCATGTACAAGGCATAGCCTGCGCGGGTTTGATGGAGTCATGACATCTCCCCACTCGAACCACGACAGGGGCCTGGCGTTCGACCTCTCCACACTGCTCAGCCGGCGGCGTACTTTGGGCGTGCTTTTGGGCACGGGCACGGCTGCCGCGCTTGCCGCCTGCACTCCTGGCCCTGGAGGTGGCAGCGCGACGCCGTCGGGAACCTCCAGCGGGACCGTCACCCCAGCGCAAAGCACGACGGCGGCCACCTCGCCTTCCGCCCAGGCCACCAGTACCGTGACGCGTGCCTTCGCCGAATGCGGTGTGGAGATCCCCGGGGAAACCCTGGGCCCCTATCCCGGCGACGGCTCCAACGGACCGAATGTGCTGGAGGCCTCGGGCGTGGTGCGACGCGACATCAGGTCCAGTTTCGGCACCTCGGATACGAAGGCTGCCGGAGTGCCCTTGACCGTCACCCTGACCCTGTTGGATAACGCCAACGGTTGCTCGCCGATGGCCGGCGCGGCTGTCTACGTGTGGCACTGCGACCAGAACGGCAAGTATTCGCTCTACGACCGGGGTTTGGAAAATGAGAACTACCTCCGAGGCGTGCAGGAGGCGGATGCCAACGGCCAGCTGACGTTCAGCACCATCTATCCGGGCGCCTACATGGGCCGCTGGCCTCATATTCACTTTGAGGTATTTGAGTCCCTGAGCAACACGAGCAAAGCAGGCCAGGTGCTGGCCGTCTCACAGATTGCCCTGACTGAGAGCGCCTGCAAGACCGTCTACGCCACCGCAGGCTACGAGGCGAGTGCCCGCAGTTTCCCGAAGACCACACTGGCCTCCGATAACGTCTTTGGTGACGATGGAGGCATATACCAATTGGCGACTATTTCGGGTTCAGTTGCCGGCGGGTATACCGCGGCTTTGAGCGTCACCATCTAGCCCGTACGGAGTCCGGAACCAGCCCGGAATCTCTGCTCAACCCATCCGGCTAGACTCGGGGACATGCCTTCAAACGACTCCGCAGCAGTTGACCACATCCAGGATCTCGGTGCGTATGTCTCGGCGTCGCCGTCGAGCTTCCACGCAGTGCACGAAGCGGGCCGCCGCTTGGACGCGGCCGGTTTCACCGGATTGGACGAGCGTCAGCCCTGGGAGGGCGGGGCGGGCAAGTTCTACATCATCCGCGACGGCGCGCTGATCGCCTGGGTGACCCCGGAGGACGCAGGACCCACCACGGCTTTCAACATCCTGGGCGCCCACACCGACTCGCCGTCGTTCAAATTGAAGCCCAAGCCCACCACGGGCAAATTCGGTTGGCTGCAAGCGGGTGTGGAGGTTTACGGCGGTCCGCTCCTTAATTCGTGGCTGGACCGCGAATTGCAGCTCGCCGGCCGCCTGGTGATGCGCGACGGCACCCAGCACCTCACCTCCACAGGACCCCTCCTGCGCTTTCCCCAGTTGGCAATCCACCTGGACCGGGGCGTCAACGACAACGGGCTTCACCTGTCGAAGCAGCAGCACATGAACCCGATCTTCGGCCAGGGTGATCCCGTTGGTGAGGATCTCTTGGGGCTGCTGGCGGAAGGCGTTGGAGGCGCCACGGTGGATGCTTCCGAAATCGGCGGATACGACGTCGTGGTGGCGGACACGCAGGCACCTGCGATTTTCGGGGCCAAGGGCGAGTTCTTCGCTTCAGGCCGCATGGACAACCTCTCCTCCACGCACGCGGGGCTGGTGGCATTGATAGCGCATGCTGCAACCTCCCCGAAGAACGGACCGATCGCTGTTCTTGCCGCGTTCGACCACGAGGAGATTGGCTCCAATTCCCGCTCCGGCGCCTGCGGTCCCATTCTCGAGGACGTTCTTGTGCGTATCTCCGATGGTTTAGGCGCTTCGGTGACGGAGCGGCGGCAGGCCGTGGCGGCGTCGTTCTGTGTTTCCGCAGATGCCGGCCACGCCGTTCACCCGAACTATTCCGAGAAGCACGACCCCGTGAACAAGCCGGTGCTCAACGGTGGTCCACTGCTTAAGATCAACGCCAACCAGCGGTACGCCACCGATGCCGCGGGAGCTGCGCTTTGGGCCAGGTTGTGCGCTGACGCAGAGATTCCTTACCAGGAATACGTTTCCAACAACGATCTTCCCTGCGGCTCAACCATCGGGCCCCTGACTGCGACGCGGTTGGGAATCCGGACTGTGGACGTCGGTGTCCCGCTGCTGTCCATGCACTCGGCGCGTGAGCTCTGCGGGGTCCAGGATCCGTATTACCTCGCATCGGTCACTGAGCTGTTTTTCCGGACCGCGGCGTAGCGAAAGCGTCAAACCCTCATTTCGGGCGTATTTCCATTGTTTTCGCAGGGAAACTTTAGTTTTCTGTGGCTATACATTTTGTGCAGCATTCCTTTTTCGTGACCATCAAAATGTCCAGATGCACAGGATTCTGACTTTCGAGGCTGGCTACTGTGGGTAAGTCATGTGGCCCGTGGCACACACTCGCGGCCAAACCCAAACCCCAAAGGACGGCGCCGATCCATGCACGCTGACCAACAGCTCTCAAAATCCTTGAAGCCCCGCCACCTTTCCATGATCGCCATTGCCGGCGTCATTGGAGCAGGACTGTTCGTTGGCTCCGGTGCTGCCATCCAGCAGGCCGGTCCCGGCATCCTTGTGGCCTATCTGGCCGCAGGCTTGGTGGTCATCCTCGTCATGCGCATGCTTGGTGAGATGGCTGCGGCCAACCCCGAAACCGGCTCGTTTTCCACATACGCTGACAAGGCCCTTGGCCGCTGGGCCGGGTTCAGTATTGGCTGGCTCTATGCCTGGTTCTGGATCATCGTCCTCGGCATCGAGGCCACGGCGGGCGCCGCCATCATGCACCGCTGGGTTCCCGGCGTCGACCAATGGATCTGGGCGCTTCTTCTCATGGTGCTCCTGACGCTGACCAACCTCGGTTCCGTAAAGTCCTACGGCGAGTTTGAGTTCTGGTTCGCCTCCGTGAAGGTTGCGGCGATCGTCATCTTCCTGCTCGCTGGAATCGCAGCCATTCTCGGACTGATACCGGGTGTCTCGGCTCCGGGCGTCGCCAACCTCCTGGACCAGGGCGGCTTCATGCCCAACGGTCCCGGTGCCGTGCTTGCGGGCATCCTCGTGGTGGTGTTCTCCTTCTTCGGGGCTGAAATCGCCACCATCGCTGCGGGCGAATCCGAGAACCCCGTGGATGCCGTCAAGAAGGCCGTGAAATCCACCGTTTGGCGCATCCTGATCTTCTACATCGGATCCATCGCAATTGTTGTGACCCTCCTGCCATGGAACGACGCATCGGTGGCAAAGAGCCCGTACGTAGCAGTCATTGAGCTGTACGGAATCCCGGGCGCGGGCACCATCATGGACATCGTGGTGCTCACCTCGGTGCTTTCCTGCCTGAATTCCGGGCTCTACACTGCAAGCCGCATGCTGTTCTCGCTATCCCAGCGCGGCGATGCGCCCAGGTCCTGGATGAAGATTTCCAAACGCGGGGTTCCGGCCGCAGCCGTGCTCGCTTCCACCGTAGTTGGGTTCGTGACCGTGGGCCTGAACTACGTCGCCCCGGACTACGTGTTCCTGTTCCTGGTGAACACTTCCGGTGCCATCGCATTGTTCGTATGGTTGGTCATCGCGAGCTCCCAGCTCATCCTGCGCAAGCGCATGGGTGCGGCGGCCAAGGAGCTTGACCTCAAGATGTGGTTCTTCCCGTACCTCACATGGATTGCCATCGGCGCCATCGTGGCCCTCATCATCGGAATGGTGATCATCGAGTCCACTCGTCAGTCGCTCTTCCTGTCCCTGGGCCTGGCTGTTGTTGTGGTGGCCATCGGAGTTCTCCGCTACCGCAACCGTGGCGCAATTCCGGCAGTGGCGACCAGTGCTGAAGCCGAGCGCCAGGACATCGGTTCCGGCCCGGCGTCGTAAGGATCCTTAAACAACGGGCCAGCCGCCGTCGGAGTTCGACGGCGGCTGCCCCGTTCCGCTTTTACCGCGGCTTGGCCTACTGGGCCAGGCCGATCACCAGATTGATCGTGACGGCCAGTACCACGGTGCCGAACAGGTACGAGAGCAGGCTGTGCTTCAGGGCCTCAGCCCGGATGCGATGGTTGCCCAGGTTGGTATCTGATACCTGGTAGGTCATGCCCAGGCTCGTCGCCAGATAGGCAAAGTCCGTGTATTGGGGCGGCCGTTCCTGGTTGAAGCTGATGCCGCCTACTTCTCCGCCGGCCTCTTCCGCGGGGCTGTAGTAGAGCTCGGCATAGCGCAGCGTGAAAAGCGTTTGCACCAGCATCCAGGACAGTGCGACGCACGTAAGCGCCAGCGCACCCGAGGACAGGCGCGATCCGTTGTCCTCGCTATGGGAGTTGACGATCACCGCCACTGCGGCAGCAATACTGGCCAGGTTCGCGATGAGGATCAGGAGGTCGGTGACGCCGCGTGAAGGGTCCTCGGAGGTTGCGTGCTGTTCCGTTTGGGCTGGATCCATCCTCGCGATCACCAACCAGACCCACGCTACATAAATCAGCGCGGCCGTCGCCCATCCCACCGCGGGTGCGTCAACCCAGCTCCCCGTCATCCCCGTGGCGAAGAAAGCGGTTGCACCTGCCACCAGCATGGCCACAAAGCGCAGCCTGCTGCGCCGGACCCTGGAGCTTTTCACTTGCCGGGCGCCGTTCACTGTTGTTCCGTCGAGGTTGAGTCGCGGGAGACCTTCTGCGCCTGGATGATGCCGTCCCGCACCCCGGCACGAACCACGAAGTACAGGGCGTAAAGGGCTATCGCGGCAAAAACAATGGTCAGGACCAGGTTGTTCAACGGTGTGGCATCCATGGCGCCACTCTAACGGGGACTCCCCATGGCGACAGGAATCCACGAAATGGCCATGTTCGTGTTACTGTCTTTGTCGCTGTCAAGGAGAAAAACGAAAGCGCTTCTCCTGATCACCTTGCGCGGGTGGCGGAATGGCAGACGCGCTAGCTTGAGGTGCTAGTCCTCGAAAGGGGGTGGGGGTTCAAGTCCCCCTCCGCGCACAGAGAACCCCCGGGAGATCAATGATCTTCCGGGGGTTTTGTCGTTTCCGGAGCCGGCGAAGGGTCAGGCTCCCGTCCGCGGCGCGAACATGATGACGCCGACGCCCACAATGCAGATCACGGCGCCTATGACGTCCCATCGGTCCGGACGGAAGCCGTCCACCAGCATTCCCCAGGCCAGGGAGCCGGCGATGAACACGCCGCCGTATGCAGCAAGTACCCGGCCGAAGTGCGCATCCGGCTGGAAGGCAGCGAAGAAGCCGTAGATTCCAAGCGCTACGATGCCCAGTCCGGCCCACCACCACGCCTTGCCTTCGCGGACGGCCTGCCAGATCAGCCAAGCACCGCCGATTTCGGCGACCGCGGCCAGGACAAAGAGTACGACGGACTTCAGGACGGTCATGGATCAAGTATTCACTGCCGGATTAAGCGCCACTGAGGAGGGTTATCCACATACGGCCGATCGCCTGTTTCGGGGGTGCGGAGGCTCGAATAGCTTTGAGTGCAGGAGATGCACTAAGATATTGAAGTCTGTGTTACGCCCTCCTTCCGAATCTTCGGCGGGGGAGCGCTGTACAGCATCGCAAATGAACCTCCTGTTACGGAAATACCGTAACCGCTTAGCCCAAAGGAGGTGGGTTCACATATGCGTCCTTACGAATTGATGGTAATCATCGACCCCGAGGTCGAAGAGCGTACCGTAGAGTCGTCGCTTCAGAAGTTCCTTAATGTCATCACCACCGATGGTGGAACCATCGAAAAGGTTGACATCTGGGGCCGTCGCCGCCTGGCATACGACATCAAGAAGAAGTCCGAAGGTATCTACGCCGTGGTGAACTTCACCGCTGCACCGGCTACCGCCAAGGAACTTGATCGCCAGCTGTCCCTCAACGAGACGATCATGCGCACCAAGATCATCCGCCCCGAAGACCAGAAGGTCGTTGCTGAGTAATCAGCCCCTTCCAGATCTTTAACCCGCAGGAACGAACAAGGAGGCAGTAGATGGCAGGCGAAACCACTATTACGGTCATTGGCAATCTGACCAATGACCCGGAGCTGCGGTTTACCCCGTCTGGCTCAGCAGTAGCGAACTTCACCATCGCTTCTACTCCCCGGACCTTTGACCGCCAGTCCAATGAATGGAAGGACGGGGAAACCCTGTTCCTCCGCGCATCGGTATGGCGCGAAGCAGCCGAGAACGTGGCCGAGTCCCTCACCAAGGGCATGCGCGTCATCGTTTCCGGCCGTTTGAAGAGCCGTTCCTACGAAACCAAAGAAGGCGAAAAGCGCACCGTAATCGAGCTTGAGGTCGACGAAATCGGCCCCAGCCTGCGTTACGCAAACGCCAAGGTCAACCGTACCCAGCGCTCCGGCGGTGGGCAGGGTGGCTTCGGCGGCGGTAACTCCGGTGGCTTTGGAGGTGGCGCTCCTGGTGGAAACCAGGGTGGCGGCAACTCCGGTGGAAGCTGGGGCGGCAACCAGCCCGCACAACAGCAGGATGACCCTTGGGCAACGCCCGGTGTCAGCAATGCTGGCGGCTGGGGCAACGGCCCGGATTCCGAACCTCCCTTCTAAACACCAAATAAAAGTCCGACGCCGGACGCTCGCCTCGACTGCCGCAAGGCACCTTGGCGATCACCGCCGTCGAACACCACCATCCCGTGGATCAATATCCACGGGCTCCATAGAAAAGGAGCTCCACGATGGCTAAGGCTGAACTCCGTAAGCCCAAACCAAAGTCCAACCCCTTGAAGGCCGCTGACATCACTGTCATCGACTACAAGGACGTAGCACTGCTGCGCAAGTTCATCTCCGACCGCGGAAAGATCCGCGCTCGTCGCGTTACTGGCGTTACCGTTCAGGAACAGCGCAAGATCGCCCAGGCAATCAAGAACGCCCGCGAAGTTGCTCTGCTGCCTTACTCCGGCGCTGGCCGCGGCTAAGGGAAGGGATTAACTAACATGGCAAAGCTCATTCTGACCCACGAAGTAACCGGTCTCGGTGCTGCTGGCGACGTTGTCGAGGTCAAGGACGGTTACGCACGTAACTTCCTGCTGCCCCGCGGTTTCGCCCTGACCTGGTCGAAGGGTGGCGAGAAGCAGGTTGAGTCCATCAAGGCTGCCCGCGCTGCTCGTGCCCACGCTTCTGTTGAAGCTGCTCAGGCACAGGCCCAGGCTCTTTCCTCCAAGAAGGTCAAGCTCGAGGTGAAGGCCGGCGAGTCCGGTCGTCTCTTCGGCACCGTCAAGCCGGCCGATGTCGCTGCTGCTGTTGAGGCCGCTGGCCTCGGCGCCATCGACAAGCGCAACGTTGAACTGCCGAACCACATCAAGTCTGTCGGTTCGTACCAGGCCAACGTTCGCCTGCACGAGGATGTTTCCGCTGTTATCGACCTCGAGGTCGTTGCCAGCAAGTAGTCTCTGACTGCAAGAAAGGCCCCTGCTACCGGTTTCCGGTGGCAGGGGCCTTTCCGTTAAGACCAACGCGGGGTCACTTATGGCCCATGTTGCCGCCAAACATGGGCCATAAGTGACCCCGCGTTGCTTTAAGAAGGTGGGGTGTGGAGCTCCGACATCACGTGTTGATAGCCTGTCCGGATCATTTCTGCCAGGACATCACGGTCCACGTCGTCCAGCTTGTTCACGTAGAGACAGGCTGCTCCGGTCTTGTGTTTACCCAGCTCCGGGAGAAGCCGATCCGCGTCTGGACCATACGTGAGTCCATACAGCGCCAGATTGGCCTTTCGCGGCGAAAATCCGACGGCGGCCGCATCACCCTCGCGGCCACTGGCGTACCTGTAGTGATAGCTCCCGAACCCAACAATCGTGGGACCCCACATGACGGGTTCCTGACCGGTGATCCCACGCATCATCTCCAGCAGTTCCAAGCCGTCAGAACGCCGGACGGGATGCTCCACTGTTGCCAGGAATTCGTCCACGGACATCGCGGTGGGCTGGGTCTTGTTCTCTGCCATGCTGGTAGTTTGGCAGACTACCGGCCACGCCAGCCAGCACCGGTGATAGCCTTCACCGGTGACCACAGAACCCATTCGCATCCGTCCTTTCCACCAAGTCGACGTTTTCTCGGATGCGAGCTACGGGGGAAATCCGCTGGCCGTGGTGGTGGACGCCGATGGCCTCAGTACCGAAACCATGCAGCACTTCGCCAACTGGACAAACCTCTCCGAGACCACGTTCCTCCTTCCGCCAACTGATCCCCGGGCCGACTACAGGGTGCGGATCTTCACGTGCAGCGAGGAGTTCCCGTTTGCGGGGCATCCCACGCTGGGATCGGCGCACACATGGCTGCAGGCCGGGGGAGTGCCGAAGGACGACGGCGTTGTGGTTCAGGAGTGCGGTGCTGGCCTGGTTAGGGTGAAGCACGACGTCGGCCGGTTGGCTTTCGCCGCTCCGCCCCTGACGCGCTTTGGCCCGGTTAGCGATGCTGTGCGCGCGCAACTCGCTGCCGGGCTGCGCCTTTCGGAGGAGGCCATTGTGGATGCGTCCTGGCTGGTCAATGGTCCGGAATGGATTGGAGTGCTCCTGGAGTCAGCGGATGAGGTGCTGGCCGTGGAGCCGGACCTGGCGGCCATGGGCACGTTGAAGGTTGGGGTGATCGGACCGCACGAGCCGGGCTCCGGCGTCGACTTCGAAGTCCGCACGTTCATTCCCGGTGATGCCATGGTGGAAGACCCCGTGACGGGCAGCTTCAACGCCGGAGCGGCGCAGTGGCTGATCGGTTCCGGACGGGCGCCCGACGAATATGTGGCCGCCCAGGGCACCGTCCTGGGCAGGGCTGGACGCATCCAGGTCACAGCGAAGGACGGCGAGATCTGGATCGGTGGTGCGTCGACCACATGCATCCAAGGCACGGTGCTTCTCTAGGCTTACGCCAGCGGTGTCACGCCCGTTTGGGCCTGGACAACACCGAAACCAGCACGATCCCCGCGCTGAACAGGGCCTGGACAATCCCGACGATCCCCGGCGTGTAGCCAAGATACAGCCCAACCAGCAGTGGAACCATCGCCAGGATAGTCACATCCAGGCCCCGCATCAGGGTTCCCAGCTGCGCGCGCGGCACGGGTCCGAAGGGAGTGTCCACCGGGGGAGCGGACCAGTCGGGGGCAGCTTTGGTGGCCGAGCGGAGCGTTCCCGCTCCCATGCCGACACCTGCCAGGGCACCAACGGCAATCAGGGCAGGATCAGATGCGCCCAGGAAAACCAGGAGCCCACTGAGCACAGCCATCCAAGCAGCCATCGCCAAGCACGGCATGAGGGTGCGACTGCCTCGGACGAGTGCCGGATGGAGGGGGAGCAGCGCATCGAGCTCGGGGACCAGGGCCGTTTTGCGGGCCACGCCTCCCATCCCGGACGCCGTGGCGCAGCCGGCTATAACGACGATGGCCAGCTGCGCGAACTCCGGGAGTCCACCTTCCACCAGCAGCATGGCGATGCAGGCGAGCATCCACAGCAGCGATGGGATCAAGGGAGGATTCAGCCGCAGGAACGCCACCACATCGGCGCGGATCAGCGCCCGAAGCGGTCCGCCCACAGGCTTGGCGAAGAAGCCCGCTGCCCTGCCGCCGTCGACCGTTTTCCGTCCGCCGCCCAACGCGCGCAGTACCTCGTTGGTGTCCATCATGAACAGGGACGCGCCAGTGTGACCGGCTACGGCCCCGCCACGGATCAGCTCTTCACCGCGCACCTCACCCGTGCGAGGCCCCGCAACGGCAAGAAGAACGACGGCGGCAAGCCCCGCCACCGCGGCCAGCCAGGGGGATGCAGGGACCGCAGGAAGGACCGCGCAGGCCAGCAGGGCTGTCATAGTCGCCGCCCTGCCTGCTCTGGGGCCGAGCATGTCCAGCTGTTGGAAGGCCGCCAACGTCACTGCGATGACC
Source organism: Paenarthrobacter nitroguajacolicus (assembly GCF_029952445.1). GTDB lineage: Bacteria > Actinomycetota > Actinomycetes > Actinomycetales > Micrococcaceae > Arthrobacter > Arthrobacter nitroguajacolicus_B. The sequence goes on from NZ_JAQPPK010000004.1 coordinate 74,918, forward strand.
CCGGCTGCTCCGAAGGTGGCTGATGCAACGAGGTGCTCGGCGGCGGTGCGGTTAACGGCGGTGACCATGCTGAACGGCAGGTACACAACTGCAAGGCCGGCCCCGGTGAGTGCCACCTTGCGGAGAAATGGTGGCAGGACCATGGGTCGACGGTCGATGGGCAGGGACAGCCACCATGTGCTTTCCGGCCCACCCACCGTTATGGGTCCTAGTTTGCGGGCGAGGTTGGCTACCACCAGCAAGAACGCATACGTAACAGCGGACCACAGCACGGGTTCCGGAAGGATGAGCCACTGCGTTCCGATGATGCTGTTGCCTGTGGAGGCACGGCCGGCAATCTCGTTCCGCAGCGCCAGGACGAACGAGGCAGCGATGGTGAGCGAGACGGCGATGCCCAGGCCCCAGCTGTAGGCATCCACAAAGCGTTCGCCCCACGAAATCCGGCTGCGTTTGTACCGGCGGGCGGATCGACGGGTGAAACTGACGATCTCCGCGGCGAGGCGACGGTCCGGCGTCGGGCTTTCACGTGTCAGCATGTCAGGATCCGGCAATGATCGAAGCTCCCTGCTCCGGCTCCAACTCGCGGACTTCGTCGTCAATGACCAGACACGAGGACGCCGTGGCGAGCAACAGATCAGGATCGTGGGTGACCAGGAGCACGGCGCTGCCATTCCGGGCGTGCTCAGCGATCCGCTCACCCAGGGCCACACGCATCATGGGGTCGAGCCGCTGTTCCGGCTCGTCGAGGATCAGGAGCGACGACGGGCGGATAAGTCCCGCTGCAAGCAACAACCTGCGCCGTTGTCCGGAAGAGAGGGCGTCCGGGATTGCGTGGGATCTTCCCTGCAGGCCGAAGAACTCCAGTTCCTCCTCCACCCGACCCTCGGGGTCAGCCAAGGAATGTCCGCGGGCAACGAGGAGCAAATGTTCCCGGACGGTCAGCGAGGGAAAGAAAAGGTCGTCGTCGAAGACCGCGGACACCTGGCGCCGGAACGGCACTGCGTCGGGATCGATGAGGAGGCCGTGGACCTTCACTTCGCCGGCCAGGGACGACTGGCGTCCTGCGATGGTCCGGGCTACGGTCGACTTTCCGGCGCCGTTGACGCCGACGATTCCCAAGATCTGTCCGGCCCCCACGGTGGCCGACACTTCTCCGCACACTGGAGCGCCGGCGTATCCCACAAGAAGGCCTTCGGCTTCAAGTACTGTCCCCATGGTGCAACCCTACCGGCGCGCCTGGACACTTAGAGGACGGGTGCACTCAGAGGAGCGAACGGGCTTCGAGGTCTTCCATGGCCCAACCGAGGATCCTCAGGTCGAAGGGATCGCGTTCCAGGATCCCGAACAGGTACGCATCGAAATCCCAAAGCTTGGCATTTCCACCATTGGCCCAGTACCAAGCCCATAGATCATCGAGCGCGACCTCATGCTCAAGGACGAGTGTTCGTGCTGCCTGACGTGAGTCCATGGGTTTCCCGGCCGCTGCCGCAGCACCACACCGCGCGCAGCTGATTGATGTAGGTTCACTTCCCGGAACCTGTTTTCATGGTTTCACGTTCGGTGTATATCCGAAACCCCTTCAGGTTGCGAATACTATGGGAACTTCCGAGGGAAACAGCCGCCTGAATAAGGGACCTCGCAATGAATCAGGAGTACATCGTGGATTCTGCCCGGACCTTTGAGTCGATCGTCATCATCTTCAACCCCAACAGCACAGGGGATGCGCCGGAGCTGGCGCAGCAACTCCATCTCAAGCTGAAGGAACTGCTCACGTACCAGCCGGAGATCATCCTCCAGCCCACCGAGCATGCAGGCCACGCCGTGGACCTGGCGCGGGAGGCTGCGGCGAAGGGCGGGGATGTCCTGGTGGTTTCAGTCAGTGGCGATGGTGGCTACAACGAGGTGGTCAATGGAGTCATGCAGGCCGGGAACCCACGGGCCGTGTGTGCTGTCCGGGCGGCGGGCAACGCCAACGATCACAGCAGGATCATCGCCACCAAACCGTTGGAAGAGGCAATTGCGGAGGGCCTTGTCCACAACATCGACCTCCTCCGCATCCATACCGGCCAAGCAGAGCATGAACCCCTTGAATACGCCCATTCCTACATCGGGTTCGGCTTGACGCCCGTGGTTGCCACCGAACTTGAGAAGGGCAGCAAAGGTGCCCTGAAGGAAATGGTCACCGTGATCCAGACCTTCTCCAAGTTCGAGCCGTTTGCCGTTCGCCTTGCTGATGGAAAGCGCCACAAGTTCGACAGCCTTGTGTTTGCCAACATCCCCGAGATGGCCAAGTACGCCACCCTCAGCGAGGCAGCCGACCACCCCTCCGACGGGAAGTTCGAAGTCATTATCTTCCCGCACATGCCCAAGTGGCGGGTCCTTTTGACGGCGCTCAAAGCCACCACCCAGGGTTTGGGTGACCAGCCGAGCGTGAGCAGTTACGAATTCACCACCCTCAAGCCGCTGCCCTACCAGATGGATGGTGAGGTGAAGAGCGTGGAGGCCAACGTCAAGGTCCGGGTTGAGTGCGCTCCGGGGGCCCTGGCAACTCTCGGCTAGGCGCGAGTTTACCCGGCTGGGGAGCAAGCGGCTGTCACGAAGTCGTAGATGCGGCCGCGAAGATCGTTTGACGCCGGCACCTTTATCAAGCCTTGCCGTTCTCCCAGCTTGATCCGGAGGGGGAGGAGCGTGCCGACTTTGTCCTCGGCGACGGCATGCGGGTCGCAGCGGGCAGGCCGGATGGTAAGGCGCAGCTCCTGTCTTTCCCTACCCACAGTGACATTCCTGGGCCACCGATCGCTGGGGGATTGGGCCAGCAAAGTGGTCTCATCGATCGACTCCAGGATAAGGCTTTCTGCCGCCCCACCCTGCCCTGCCGGAGTGATGACCAAACGCACGACGGCGGTCTGCCCGTCCGGTGCCACCTCGAGTCCGGGGTCCAGGGCCATGGTGGCGACGGCGGCGGCTTCAGTCGCGATGCAAAGCTCCGCTGCGTTTCTGGTCAGTACTCCGAAGGGATCAGCGGCGTCAGTGGTTTCTTCCGAGGCTTCCTTGCCGGGTTCGGCGTACTCCACGGTGGCGCTGGCCCCTTCCGTGGAAGCGGCCTGTGACGTCCCGCAGACCGCGGCGGGGAGTGGCGTAGGCACACTCTTCGGTTGCCCGGGCGGCAGCTCGAGGCCGTCGCCGGGTCTCTGCCAGAGGATGTCCCCTTCGAAGAGGGACGAATGGAGCCGGGCTGCGGTCACTGTCAGGGTGTTGTTCGTGGTGTTGGTGAATTGGAGTTGGATGGCCTGTTTCCCGTATTGGTCCCGGGATTGGTTGACCTCTACGGTGATGGGCGCGGCGCCTTCCGACGACTGTTTCACGGAACCCGACGATGGCTGCATGGAGGGGACGCTGGAATCGCACGCGGAAACGGCAGGCAGCATCGCGGCGAGGGCAACAAGCCCGGCGAGGAATCGCGACCTTCGGCACGCCATGCGATCAGTGTAGGTGCCCCTGCGGCGCGGGTACGATGTCGCTCACGAACGTCCATCAACTCCGCCCATGACGGGGAGGCCAGTCAGCCATCATCGTGATGTCGAGCCACCACTGGCCATCAAACACTAAGCATGCTTATGTTAACGTCTACGGCCTGATCAATAAGCGCGCAGAAAGGTTTCACATGTCCACTGTGACCCAGCTGTTCAACGCCCCTGCCGCAGATGTTTGGAAAGTCATTCAGGAAGGCTGGCTGTACTCAGGCTGGGTGGTGGGCGCCTCAAGGATCCGATCCGTCGACGACCATTGGCCGGCGGAGGGGTCCCGGCTTCACCATTCCGTGGGGTCCTGGCCGTTCCTCATCGACGACAGCAGCCGCGTCACCGCCGTCGAATCCGGGCGCAGGCTGGAGCTTCTCGCGAGGGGGTGGCCCTTGGGCGAAGCCAAGGTCCTCATCACATTGGAAGACCTTGGCGACTCCCAATGCAGGGTTTCCATCGCCGAAGACGCCGTTCGTGGCCCCGGGAAGCTCGTGCCCAGGAAACTGCGCGATCCCCTCATTGCCGTTCGCAACCGCGAAACCCTCAGACGGTTGGAACTCATGGCATTGGGCGGGGCTGGCAGGCGCAGCTAGGAGCGCATTACCCAATCAAATGCCCCGGCCTTGGACCGCGCACCCTGGGCTGCCTTGGAGCGGTTTGGCTCGCCGAGTTCTGCCAGCAAATTCTCCGAAAGCAGCACCAGCTCGCCAAAGACTTCCGGGGTCAGCCAGTTCGGGCGGGTCGCGAACAGGATGTCCTCGCTGGAGGTGTTGCCGCTGGCGCCGGGGGCAAAGGGGCATCCACCGAGGCCACCCAGGGCGCCATCCACCATGGCAGCGCCAGCCTGGATGGCGGCCAAGGTATTGGCCACACCCAAACCCCACGTGTCATGGCCGTGATAGACGATCCTGCGCGCGGGGGACTCGTCCTTCACCCGGCTGATCAGGGCCGAAACCTGCGTGGGAACCGCTTGCCCCAAGGTGTCGCAGATGACGATGTCTGAAGTGCCCTCGGCGCGTGGATCATTGGCAATCGCAAGGACGCGTTCTTCGGGAACATAGCCTTCAAATGGGCAGGTGAAGGAGGTGGCGATGCACAGTTGGATGCGGCCGTTTACCTCGCGTGCGTACTCCACCGCCTCGGGCAATGAGGCGAGGCTCTCATCAGTGGTCCGGCCGATGTTGGCCTTGTTGTGCGAATCCGAGGCAGACAGGCAGTACTGGAAATTCCGCGCGCCGGCTGCCGCAGCCTTCGCAACATGTCCGGGTGTTGCTACCCAAATCCAGCACTTTTCGAGCTCTTCGGGCGTCAGCGCCTGCACCACTTCCAAGGTGTTGGCCATGGTGGGGACGAGGTCCGGGCGGGCCATGGAGCCAAGCTCGATGGCAGGCACACCCAGCCGCAGCAACTCGCGCACTGTCTGGATCTTCTGTTCCGTCGGCAGGAGCTTGCCCGTCAACTGGAGGCCGTCGCGGAGCGTGACGTCACGCAAAATGGCACTGCCCAAAGTTGTGGCCAAGGGGCCTTCAAAGTGGTTCATGGCTTGACCGCTTCCTCGCGGCCGGAAGCTGCATCGATTTCGTCGGTCGTCATTCCAAGGAGGCCGCCAAGGATCTCGTGGGTGTCTTCACCGAGGTCCGGCCCGAGGTTGCGGATGGGCAGGGATTGCCCGCCAATGACGGGAACCACGCCCGGGAAGCCAACTCCGGGGAGGGTTTCCTCGCCGGTGGAAACATCAAATTTCTGGATCATGTTCCTGGCCGCATATTGGCTGTCACCACTGATGTCCGCGGCGGTATAGATGGGTCCCGCGGGAACACCGGCGGCTTCCAATGCCTCCAGCGCTTCGGCGGCCGGCAGGGTAGCGGTCCATTCACCGATCGCGTGGTCCAGCTCCTCCCGCTGGGCCCAGCGTCCGGCATTGGTCTGCAAACCAGGGTGTTCGGCAAGATCCGGACGGCCGATGGTCTGCATGTACCGCTGGAAGATCGAATCGCCATTTCCCGCCACCACGATGCTGGCGCCGTCCTTGCATAAATAGGCGTTGGAGGGGGCGATTCCCTCCATCCGCCCACCCACGCGCTGACGGTCCACGCCATACGCCTGGTAATCCGGAATCAGCGATTCCATCATGGAAAACATTGCTTCGTGCAGGGCGACGTCGATCACGCGTTCGGTGAGCGGAACAGCGCCGGCTGCGTCCCGGCGTCGTGCTTCACGCTGGTAGAGGCCCATCACTGAGCCGAAGGCGGCGTACAGGCCCGCGATCGAGTCTCCGATGGAGACGCCCACCCGAACCGGCGCGCGGTCGGGATCGCCCACCAGGTTGCGGAAACCTCCGTAGGCCTCGGCGACGGCGGCGAAACCGGGCCGCCCGGATAACGGCCCCGTCTGCCCGAAAGCCGAGATTCGCGTGACGACCAGGTCCGGGTTGGCCTGATTGAGGACCTCCGGGCCGAGCCCCCACTTCTCCAAAGTGCCGGGGCGGAAATTCTCCAGAAGGATGTCGGAGGTGGCAGCCAGCTTCAGGACCGCCTGCTTGCCGGCTTCCGTGCGGAGGTCGAGGACGACTGACTTCTTGTTGCGATTAAGGGTGCGGTACAGCATGGAGGTGGTGCCCTTGTGCAGCCGCCAGTTCCGCACTTCGTCGCCGGTTCCGGGCCGCTCCACCTTGATGACTTCGGCGCCAAAGTCGGCGAGCAGCCGCCCGGCCGTCGGAGCTGCAATGTAATTGCCGAGTTCGAGGACCCGGACCCCTGCCAGCGGGGCGATGTCTTGCTGTGTCATGGTCCTCTTCCATCCGGCAATGCCTTTTTTGCAAACCTAGACTAGGCCCATGAGATACGCCATCCGTCACGCGGTTGATACGGACGTTCCCGGCATTGTGACCGTGGAGAGCGCTGCGGGGCGTGTATCGGCGGCGCGGGCGGACGCCTTCGCGGAACGTATCGGAGCCGCGATCGCCGATCCGGGCCGGCTGGTCCTGGTGGCCGAACGGTGGAATGGATCTGGGGCCGGGCAGATTCGGCGTGGTACGTCGTGAACGCCCGCAATCATGCTTCGCTTGCCTTGCACCGAAGGTGGGGTTTCGAGGAGGTTGCGCGCGGCTCTGCTTTCCACGCAGTAACGTTCGACGGCGGCGAGTGAGTCCTGCTCATGGCGGCGCGGCCGCCGGCCTGACCCCGGGCAACGCCCCAGCGCCTTAGCATGGGTCCAGGGATGCGCCGACCGGGGGAGTGTGCAATGGGGCTGTTGGATTCGATTCAAGCCAGTGCAGGAAAAGCCGAGCCAGCTCAGGCGCGAACGCCTTCCAAGGTTCCACGGAAGCGCTCCTCACGTTTACGCAAGCTCGAACTGGCCATCCTGTTGGCTTTGATCGTGGCCGTGGCCCTTTCCGCCACGCCTTGGCCGTCGGCATTGTTGATCCGCAGCGTTTTTGAACGGGGCGCCCAGTCCACCATCGACGAGATGACGCCCTACGTTCCCGATACGCCGCTCCAAAGCCAAATGGGAGTGGTGTACAAATCCGGCTCCACTTTTGATGTTTTCAGCCCCCAAGGGACGGCTGCACCACTTCCGACCGTCGTATGGATTCACGGTGGCGCCTGGATCTCCGGGGCGCAACGGGACGTGAACCCGTATCTCCAGATAATCGCCGGCCAGGGCTACACAACCATCGGCATGAGCTACCCGATTGCACCCGAGGCCACGTACCCCACGGCCGTGCGGGACATCAATGAGGCTTTGGCTTACATCAAGGTACACGCTGCCGAGCTGAACGTGGACACCAGCCGCATCGTGCTCGCCGGGGATTCCGCAGGAGCCCAGCTGGCCAGCCAGATGACTACGCTCACCGTCAACCCGGAGTACGCCAATCTGATGGGCATCCAACCGGCCCTCCGGAAATCGGAGCTTGCAGCCACCATTTTGCATTGCGGTGTCTACGATCTTCGGGCCATGGCGGACCTGAGTGGCCTGGTTGCCTGGGGTTTCAAGACTTCCCTCTGGGCCTACACGGGCACCAAGGACTGGTCCGCCACCTATGCTGGGGCCACAATGTCCACCATCGACTTTGTCACCGCGGACTTCCCTCCCACGTTTATCAGTGGCGGTAATGGCGACGGACTCACTTGGTTGCAGTCGGTGCCCTACAGCAACAGGCTCAAGGACGCCGGCGTGCCCGTAGAGGAGCTGTTCTGGCCCGCAAACCATCAGCCCGAGCTGCCCCACGAATACCAGTTCCACCTGAATTTCGGCGAGGCGCAGGAGGCGCGGGACAAGACGTTTGAGTTCCTTGCCTCACATACGGGCAAAGTATCTCCATGATGGAACTATTATTGGAGAATGACTTCCGACCCTGAGGGCGCCTCAGCTTCCGGCACGCGTACGCCACTTCTCTACTGGGCTTCGGTCGTATGCGCCGCGGCCCTCATCCTGGCTCCAGCGTGGATGCTCCTGGGCAACCCCGCAGTACTTGGCGGCCATCCGCTGCTGCCAGCGCTCCTGGCGGTCGCCGTCGTCGTCGGAATCCTTTGGGCGGTACGGCTGTGGCGACGCCGCCACGCGACGCTGCGGCGTTCCACACTTCGGGCGATTGGCGCTTGGTTCGGCAGGGTAGTAGCCCTGGCGCTGGTCGCGGTGCTCGTTTGGTTGAACCCCTTCGCGTACCAACCGCCCGAAGCCCGCGCCTACGTGGACATCCTCAAGCCGGCAGCCGATGCCGGGTTCCTGGTAGTCATCCTTAAGGAACCGCTGAACCTTAGCTTGCTGGACGGAAACCAGGCCGGTGGCGCTATTGCTGCCCATCCTGACGTCGCCATCTGGGCCGTTGGAGGGCACTCGCTGGGTGGCGTGAGTGCGAGTTCCTTCGCGCTCGGCAACTCCGACGTGGACGGCCTGCTCCTCTATGCCTCCTACCCCCTGGATTCCCTGCGGGAGCGTGCGGGGCTGAAGGTGGTGTCCATTTCGGGGACCAAGGACGGCCTGAGTACGCCCGCGAAGATCGACGCCTCCCGGGAATTGCTGCCGGATGATGCCACGTATGTTGCGGTTCAGGGCGGAAACCATGCGTTTTTCGGGAGCTACGGCCCCCAGCCCGGGGACGGTTCGCCTGAAGTCGGTCGGGAGGTGGCGCAGGCGGAGATTTCCGATGCCACGGTTGGGTTCCTGCGACAGCTCCAGGAGCGGTAACCCCGGCGGGAATACTTTCGGGGACGCCCCTGTTCATGGATATAGATGCAAATGCATGTAAGCTGGATGAACGAACAACAGGAGAATGCCATGGAAACCCGCCGCATCACCGTACTTTCCGCAGGACTCGGCGTCCCGTCGTCGAGCCGGCTGTTGGCCGACCAGCTGGCCGCTTCCGCCGAGCGGCAGCTGCGCGGTGGCGGCTTTGAGGTGAGTATCGACGTCGTCGAACTGCGCGACCTCGCCGTGGATATCGCCAACAACTTCGTCACCGGCTACGCCGCCCCCCGCCTGGCTGAGGTAATTGCCGGCGTCGAGGATTCCGACGCCATCATCGCTGTCAGCCCGGTCTTCAGTGCCTCGTACAGCGGACTCTTCAAGTCGTTCATCGACGTCCTTGACCCCAAGTCGCTGGACGGCAAAGCCGTGCTGCTGGGCGCCACCGGCGGCACCGACCGCCACCAGATGGTGCTCGACTTCGCCATGCGCCCGCTGTTCACCTACCTGCGCACCAGGATTGCGGCCACCGGCGTCTTCGCCGGTCCCCAGGACTGGGGAAACACCGACGACGGCGGCTCCCCTCTCTCGTCGCGGGTGGACCGGGCAGCGGCTGAACTCGTGCAACTGCTCAGCGGCCCCCAGCCGCACCGCAAGAACGACGCGCTGGAATCGCTGCCCTTCGAGCAGCTCCTCGCCGGAATCTCGTCAGGCAGGTAGGCCGAACTTTTCGCCGGGTCCGCTCGTTGGGGCAAGCATGAAGTGTCCTGTGGATTCCATTGACCTGGTGATGAGCGAACGAAGCGGCGTGGAGATCGATTACTGCCCGCAATGCAGGGGTGTCTGGTTGGATCGCGGGGAGCTGGACAAGATCATCGACCGCGTGGCGGCAGAAACGGGTCCGGGTCTGTCCCGGCCCGTCGCCGCTCCGGCGCAGCCGCCCATCGCGCCGCCGCCGCTGTACAACCCTTTTGAGTCCCGTCCGCAGGAACCGCGGTATGACGACCGTGATCGCCGGGATTATGATCGCCGCGACTTTGATCGACGGGATAATGACCGCCGTGGCTACGACCGACGGGATGATCGTGACCAGTACGGCCGCAAGCGCAAAAAGAAGGAAGGCTTCCTGGGCGACCTCTTTGACTTCTAGCTAGTCGTCCAGAAGCTCAATGAATTCACGGGCCTGCTTGATGTTGATGTCGGAGTGGCGGGTCAGGGCCAGTGCCGCACCTTCCACATCCCCACTTTTGGCCAACGTCCGGATCCGTCCATAGATTTCGTCGTTGAGCATGTTGCTGCTGACTTCGCGGGTCACATCGCCCTTGCTGACGATTGCCCTGTACCGATAGGGGAATCGCTCGGGCTCATCGTCATCATCGGCCAGCAGGTCCTTGGCCGGCGCTTCCGGGGTGAAGGGCTGCGGGTGCGCTGCCAGTGCACCCACGGCGTTGCGTGATGCCCGCAGGCCTTCGCCTGTGGCCTGCAGATAGAGCTTGATGGCTGCCATGCCCTGGCCCTGCGCGATCAGCGAGTACAGCTGACGGTGTTGCTCCTGGTTGAGCTTGGCCGCCGATTCCTTCGCCAGTTCCAGCGGATCCGTCGGGGAGTTTGCAGCGTCCGTGCTCGCCTTCGTTTCAGCGGAGCGTTTGGTGAAGGAATGAATGAGCAGGAGTACTCCCGCAACCACCGCAATGAGGATCAGGAGCGGGATGAGGATGGAATCCATGGCGTTGTCAGAGCCGATCTACGTAGTTCTTGGCGGTAAGCAAATCTGAGTGGGTGGCTTGGCGAAGAACTTTGATGGCCTCAATCTTTTTTCCGCTACGGACCAGGTTTTGCAGCTCGAAGGCGAGTTGCGGGTTTAGCTGGCCGTTGGGAAGGACTGCCGGCTGATGGCCTGGCTGGCCGGCGGCCTGTGAGCGTGCTGCCTGGGCCTGGACTGCCGTGCGGTTCTGTTGCGTTTGCTGGCTATGTTGGGCTTCGTTCTGGCTGGGCTTGGTGGTGGCCTCAATGCGGGCACGGAGAGCCAGCGCTTCCTGAACCTGGGAAGCCTGGTGCGCGGCGGAGCGGGCCGCGAGTTCGCGTTGGTATCGCTCGGCGTCCGACACTCCTGTATCCCGCGGTTTAAAGGCCGCGTTCAGCGCCCACAGCAGGCCCAGGAGGACGAGAAGCGGAAGGGCAATCGTCAACACGTCACCAAAGTTCATCCCCATGCTTAGAGCTTATGCCAGAAGTGCGTTATCCACAGCACATTCCACGGCGGGCATAGGCTTCTGAGAGGATAGTGTCAAATTAAGGGCCGGAATGTTAGACCCATCACATTTGAGGCATGTTTATGGTGCTTTTCCCCACTCTTGGGGCTGCGTCATCCTTGGTGGCTGTGGATGATTTCCCGCCAAAACTTTCTTTAGTCCACACCTTGTGGCAAACGTTTTCGCAGGTCAGAGCATTAATTCCGGTAAAAGAATTTCTCTATCCACAGAGTAACGCACAGTCTGTGCACAACGTGGGGATGGTATTCCACAGCTTATCCACAGGGGCCCACCGGCACCTGCTGTAACGTGTCTGAAGTGTCCATTTTGGGCACTGACAATCCCGGCAATTGGTTTCCAGGGCCACTAAAAGTCACTCGTCGTGGCAGGCTCCGGGAAGCTGCTGTGGATAACTTGTGGATATCGCTATTCTGTCGGACCTGCCTGACATTGTCAGGGCACCTGGCGGACAACGTGACCACACACTGCGCTTTACAGACCGCCAGGGAGTACAACCCGGCAGCGGTACATATTTGGAGGACGGCTTTGTCAGTTACGCACTTGGACTCAATCGAGGGCACACGCGCTTCGGACTCGAGCCGGAAACCTCCCCAGGATATCCCTGCCGAACAGTCCGTGCTTGGCGGAATGATGCTGTCCAAGGACGCCATCGCCGACGTCGTCGAGATCGTCCGGGGCCATGACTTCTATCGTCCTGCCCACGAGACCATCTACGAGTCCATCATCGATCTCTATGGCCGTGGCGAACCTGCCGACGCCGTGACCGTCTCGGACGAACTGACCAAGCGCGGCGAGATCAACAGGATCGGCGGACCGGCCTACCTCCACGAGCTCATCCAGACTGTTCCCACCGCGGCGAACGCCGGTTACTACGCCGAGATCGTGGCTGAGCGGGCCGTCCTCCGCCGCCTCGTCAACGCCGGAACCAAGATCGTCCAGATGGGCTACGGCCAGGACGGCGAAGTGGAAGACCTGGTCAACCAGGCACAGGCCGAGGTCTACGCTGTCGCCGAAAAGCGCACTGCCGAGGATTACGTGGCGTTGAAGGACGTCATGGAGTCAACCGTTGATGAGATCGAAGCTTCGGGCCACCGCGGTGAGGGCATGACGGGTGTTCCCACAGGATTCTATGAGCTCGATGAGCTGACGCACGGCCTCCACCCCGGCCAGATGATCGTTATTGCAGCACGTCCCGCAGTTGGTAAGTCCACTTTTGCGTTGGACTTTGCCCGCTCTGCCGCCATCAAGAACAACCTGGCCACTGTCATGTTCTCCCTGGAAATGGGCCGGAACGAGATTGCGATGCGCCTTCTCTCCGCAGAAGCCACCATCGGACTGCAGGACCTACGCAAGGGCACCATCAAGGACGAACAATGGTCCAAGATCGCCACCACCATGGGTCGCATGAACGATGCCCCGCTCTTCATCGACGACAGCCCCAATATGTCCCTCATGGAGATCCGGGCAAAGTGCCGCCGCCTCAAGCAGCAGCACGACCTCAAACTTGTCATCCTCGACTACCTCCAGCTCATGAGCTCCGGCAAAAAGGTGGAGTCGCGCCAGCAGGAAGTTTCCGAATTCTCGCGTGCACTCAAGCTGCTTGCCAAGGAGCTGCAGGTTCCCGTGATCGCCCTGTCACAGCTGAACCGTGGTTCCGAGCAGCGCCAGGACAAGCGCCCCATGGTTTCCGACCTTCGTGAATCGGGCTCCATCGAGCAGGACGCCGACATGGTCATCCTGCTCCACCGCGAAGACGTCTACGACAAAGAATCCCCGCGTGCAGGCGAAGCTGACATCCTGATCGCCAAGCACCGTAACGGTCCTACCAAGGACATCGTGGTTGCCTTCCAGGGCCACTATTCGCGCTTCGCCAACATGGCCGGCGACGCTGGTGGTGGGGGCGGCTTCTAGCTCCCGCGTGCCCCTGCTCCGCGCCATTAACCCAGCCAGTAGTGTTGATTCGGTCCGCATTCGCGGACTCAACATTTACATATTGGGGAAAAATATGAATAAGAACTTGCTGCTCGGGCTTGGGGCGTCAGCTGTGCTGGCCATGACTCTTACGGCATGCGGTGGCTCTACTGCCGCATCCCAGGAAGCGACGTCGGCGTCTCCCGCGGCATCAGCCTCCAGCACGCCTACGCCCGCAAAGCAGTACACGAATGAAGAACTCGCCGCCTTGGCGGGCCAGATCAAGGCCTCGGACGGAAGCAGCCCGGCCGTACTTAACGGTGAGGAACTCGTGGGCCAGTATGACTCGTTGGTGAACGGCTTCGGCAAGGCAACCATCGAACCGGAAAGCTGCAAGGACTTGCACGTGCTTGGGGTCCCGCAAACCATTGCCGGCTCTACCTCCGCTGGAACGGCCAGGGTCAAGGTGGGCGACTTCATCACCAGTGTGGCGCTGACGTCCGGCGTCGAGGCTTCAAAGTTGCAGGAGATTGTGGAAGACAGCAAGTCTGAGGCAGAGACATGCGGGAAGATCACGTTCTCAGCAGAGGGAGACGCGGTGAACGCCTCCACCGAAAAGATCGACGGCGTCGGGAGCGTGCCGGGCACCATTGCGTTCAAGACGCTTATGGTGTTCCCCGATGGGAAAACCGGAGCGATCTACACGGCTTACGCCGTCAAGGACGGGGTCATGATCTCGGCCACTGCCTCGGGCACCGAAGGCGCAGCCGGTGGTCCGGACGCAGCAGGTGCGCTCATGGACCAAGCCGCCGCACTCGTCAAATAGCATCGGAAAAGGCCGTGCGGGCGGGATCACCCGCCCGCACGGCCTTTTCTTCAGGCTGCTGTGCTCGCTGAAGGGTTCAGTATTCGCCCTTGATGACGAAGTAGGATCCACGGATAGTGCCCGCCAGCTTCGACTTTTGCCGGGCAAACTTGAACTTCGATTCCAGTTCCTCGGGGATTTCCATGCCGTCGGAGAGTTTGAAGCCAACAGCCCGCTTTCCATCACCCGTGCTGTACATGACGTTGATGGAGAGGCCGGACTCGTAGAAGACGTAGGCCATCTGCAAGTCCTCCACCTGGAAAGACGTGGCTTCCAGGGGCCGGGAGTTGATCACGATGTCGCGTTCTTCCTTGAGAATGCGACTCACCCTGTCCACAACCTCGGGGAGTTCCCCGGCCGGACTCACCGTAAAGTCGTGGTCGTACTTGTTCTTGTAATAGCGGGCTTCGTTGGCCCTCAGTCCGGCAGCGGCCTCGGCCACGGGCGAGGACTCGAGTCCCACGGTGGATACGTTCTTGAAGTCAACGATGTAGGGCATCAGCTCTCCTGTTAGGCCTGTTTGCACCCATGCTACTGACGTCAGGGCCGCAACCACCTGCAAAGCCGCTTAGCAGCCCTCAAAGTCGCTCAGCACCTTCACTTTCGCTGCGGACCCGGAGGATGGATCGAACGCGTAGCCGATCCACTCTTTGGCCAGCCTGCGGGCCAGTTCCACGCCCACGACGCGCTGGCCCATGGTGAGCACCTGGCAGTCGTTGGACAGGATCGAGCGTTCCACGGAGAACGAATCGTGGGCAGCTGTCGCCCGGATTCCCGGGACCTTGTTGGCTGCGATGGCCACGCCGATCCCCGTACCGCAGAAAAGGATTGCCCGGTCTGCCTTGCCGTCCCGGATCATCTCACCGGCAGCGATTCCAACGTATGGGTAGGGCCTGGTGAAGTCTTCGTCTGCCCGGTTCACGCCGATGTCGATCACTTCCGTGATACGGGAGTCGGCCTGCAGGTCTGCAAGGATTCGGTCTTTGTAATCAACGCCGGCTTCGTCGGCGCCCACAATGATGCGCATGGTCATTCTCCTATTTGGTGGCGGCAGCTACGGGAACCTCGGTGAAATGGGGCCCGACGGCGGCAAACACCATGGCGAGCGACGTCGCCCCGGGATCGGGCGTGCCAAGGCTCTTCTCCGCCAGTGGCCTGGCGCGGCCCTTGAGGGGTCGAAGATCCGCGGTTGCGGCCGCGGCTTCGCGTGCGTCATCCGCCGCGGCCTCCCATGCTTGCTCCACCGGCGTACCACCAGCCACTCGCTCCTCCAATGAGGAAGCGAACGGCAGAAGCGAATCCATCATGGTCTTGTCGCCGATCTCGGCCTTTCCGAGGCTCGCGATGCGGTCCGCGAAGGCGCGAACCGACTGGGCGAGGACTTCCGGCGTCGGAATTTCTGCGTCTCCGATCCGCTCGCCGAAAGCGCGCAGCCCCGCACCCCAGAGGACGCCCGACGTGCCACCGGCTTTGTCTGCCCACGCGTCGCCAGCGGCGATCAGGACGGACCCGGCACCCGCACCGGATGAGTAGGCGAGGTTTGCGGCCTCAAACGACGCCGCCGATCCGCGGACCATGCCGCGGCCATGGTCGCCGTCGCCTGCAATCGCGTCCAAGTCTCCAAGCATCGATTCGGCCGAGCGCAGCAGGGTGGCCGTCGTGTCCAGGGCCGAGAGGCACTTCGCAGCATATTCGCGGGACGGCTCTGTGGAGGAGTAGTCGGCCGCTTCTGCCACAAGGTCCTCGGGAGCTTCCTCGGAGGCGGCAACGTCGAAACCAACTGACCCACGACGGTAGGCCGGTGTCAGCGCCGGGGCTGTCCAGTACTGCTCAAGCTCGTCATCCAACCAGGTGAGCGTCAGTGAAGCGCCCGCCATATCCAGGGAGGTCACCAACTCGCCCACCTCCGGCATGACCAGCGTGTAGCCGGCCTCGCGGAGCAGGGGAGCCACGGTGCGCCAGAGGACGAACAATTCCTCGTGCTTGGTGGAGCCCAGGCCGTTCAGGATCACAGCGAGGCGGGCCGGACCGTCGGAAGGTGCTTCCTCCAGCACGCGGCGGACCAGTTCCTGGCCAAGTTCGACGGCGGTTGGCAGCTCGGTATCGAACAGCCCAGGCTCGCCGTGGATACCCAGGCCCAGGCCCATGTGTCCCTCCGGAAGGCGGAACAACGGCTGATCGGCGCCCGGGAAAGTGCAGCCGCTGAAGGCAGTGCCGATGGTTCGGGTGGAATCGTTGGCTTTCCGTCCCAGGCGGACCACCGAATCGAGGTCCAGCCCGGCCTCGGCGGCCGCACCCATGACTTTGAAGACCACGAAGTCCCCGGCAATACCGCGCCGCTTCTCGATCTCCGCGGGGGAGGCGCTGGCGATGTCATCGGTCACCAGGACGTTTTCCGCCCGGATTCCCTCGGCATTCAGCCGCTCGCTTGCCATGCCGAAGTTCATGACGTCCCCGGCGTAGTTGCCATACGTGAACACCACGCCGGCACCCGAGTTGGCTGCCTTGGCCACGGAGTAGGCCTGCTGGGTGGAGGGTGAGGTGAAGATGTTGCCCACCACGGCTCCGTCGGCGAAGCCCGGACCGATGATGCCTGCGAAGGCCGGGTAATGTCCGGAGCCGCCGCCGGTGATCACGGCGACCTTGGGCGCAGCCGGACGGCCGCGGCGAACCGCGCCGCCCTCGACCTGGCGGACGAGGTCCGAGTGGGCGTCACAGAAACCGGCAAGGGCTTCGTCGGCGAAGTCGGCGGGATCGTTGAAGATTCTGGTCATGGTGGGTCCTGGTTCTGGTTTCCGGGCGGCCTGGGGAGGACTAGTGGATGTGGCTGCCGCCGTTGATGTCGATGGTGGTGCCGGTCAGGTAGGCCGAGTCCTCGGAGGAGAGGAACGTGATGACTGCGGCGACTTCCTCCGTGGTGGCGTTGCGGCCCAACGGGATGCCTGCGTTGATGGCGGCCTCCTGCTCGTCGGTGCTGCCCACGCGGATGTTGGTGTCCACGGCGCCGGGGGTGATGGCGTTGACGGTCACGCCGGTTTCGCCGATTTCGCGGGCCAAGGCCTTGGTGAAACCGAGGATCGCGGCCTTGGCTGCGGAGTAGGGGACCTTGCCGAACACGCCGCCGCCGCGCTGGGCGGAAACGGAGGACATGTTCACGATGCGGCCCCAACCGTTGGCGATCATGTCCGGCAGGAAGGCCTTGGTGACAAGGTAGGTGCCCGTGGCGTTGACGTCCATGACCTTGTGCCACAGCTCGAGGGTGGTCTCCAGGAACGGAATGGGGGAGGTGATGCCGGCAATGTTGGCCAGGGCGCCCACGGGCGGGAGGTTTCCGGCGGTGACTTCGGCGGCAACGGCGGCCTGGGCCGCGATGATTGAGGCTTCGTTGGCGACGTCGATTTCGTAGCCGAAAGCTGGAACGTTGAACTCGTTGGCGATCTCGGCGGCAACCTTGGCGGACTTCTCGCCGTCGAGGTCCAGGATGACGATGCCCCAGCCCTGGTTGGCGTAGCGGCGGGCGGTGGTCAGGCCGATGCCGCGCTCGGAGGTAGCTCCGGTGAGGACGGCGGTGCGCTGGATTGTGGTCATTGGTGCTCCTTGAATGTTCGGTGAAGAGAGGGGTTTAGATGAGGTCTGTGATGAAGCTGGCCGCTTTGGCCGTGGCTGCCGGGCGTTCGTCGTGGGTGACGTCCCGGGTTTCGAGTTCCAGCGAGAAGTGGCCGGTGTAGCCGGCATCCCGCAGGGCGGCCAGGCCCGAACCGAAGTCCGCTTGTCCGTTGCCGATGCTGAGGTTGATGTTCCCCGGCTCCGTTGCGGTAGCCGGCACGGCATCGCGCAGGTGGACGTGCTTGATGCGGCCCGCGAACCGGGACACGAAGTCCACGGGATCGCCGCCGGAGGCAACGATGTGGCTGAAGTCCATGACGATTCCGACGCCGGATCCGTCCAGTCGATCCGCGAGCAGTTGGGCGCGTTCGGTGTTCCAGCAGAGTCGGTAGTAGTGCAGGGACTCGGTCCACAGCTCGACGCCGAACTCTGCAGCACGGCCGGCAGCATGGATCAGTTGCGCGGCCACGGTGTCGATGTCCTCTTCGAGGCTGCGCACGGGTTCGTGGCCGATGGCACCGCACGGCAGGACCAGCGCTTTCGCCCCGGTCTTGGCCGCCAAGGTCAGCAGCATGTCCAGGTGCCGTTCGCGCTCTTGGCGCGTTCCGGCGTCGAGCGTTGCGTTCAGGTCCCCGACGTCGCCGTTGACGGAACGGACGCGCAGGCCGGATTCACGCACGACGGCGGCGACGGACTCGACTGCCTCGGCGTCCAGTACGTATGGCACATGGTCGCAGACGCCGGGGAGCGCGCCAAGATCGATTTCCTCGAAGCCGAGGCCGCTCATGGTGCGCAGTGCGGTTGCCAGGTCCTGGTGCCGGAAGCTGATGGAAGAACAGCCAAGTCGGAGATGGAACATCGTCGTTGATCCTCAAGTTGGGGGCTTCGCCAGCGAAGCGCCTTAGTGATGCAGCCCACTCTATAGACGTTGACTGTCAACAGTCAACCTTTGCGGTTGACTGTTGACATTGGTGGTGCTCTAGGTCACAGTTGACGTATTATGTTGACTGTCGACAGTGGGGTTGCCGAAGAAGCACCGCACTCTTGAAAGGGAAAAACACACATGAGCAATGAAGCTCTGACCATGCGTGGTCCGGTTCATGGAACCAAGGAAGCAAAGCGCGTCGCCGTCGGCTCAGGCGTTGGCGCAGTCATCGAAACCTATGACTTCATAGGCTTCGGCACCGCCGCCGCACTGTACTTTGGTACGGCCTTTTTCCCGGGCGCCGACCCGGTTACCGGCACCCTGGCCTCCTTCGCGACCCTCGGCGTCGGCTTCGCTGCCCGTCCACTGGGTGGCATCATCGGTGGCCACCTGGGTGACAAGCTTGGCCGCAAGCCGGTGCTGGTGGCCTCGCTCATCCTCATGGGCCTGGCAACCTTCGCGATCGGCCTCTTGCCTACCTACCAGCAGGTGGGCCTCCTTGCTCCCGCGCTGCTTGTCCTCGTCCGCGTTATCCAGGGCCTGGCCTTCGGCGCTGAGTGGGGCGGTGCGATCCTGATGAGCTACGAGCACGCACCATGGCGGAAGAAGGGCCAGTTCACGGGAATCGTGCAGGCAGGCTTCCCCGTTGGCCTGCTGCTGGCCAACCTGGTGTTCCTGAGCAGTGTGGGCCTCGGCTCCGAGTGGGCGTGGCGCGTACCATTCCTTGCCAGCATCGTCCTGGTGGCAGTCGGCCTCATCATCCGTTCCAAGGTTCCCGAGTCCCCGGTGTTCGAGGACGTCAAGAACAAGGGCGACATCGTGAAGTCTCCCATCGTGGAAGTCATCAAGACCGACTGGCGCAACATCGTGCGCGGCATCGGCCTCCGCATTGCAGAAACCGCCGGCTACGCAGTGTCCGTGACGTACATGATTTCCTACCTGCACACGAACAAGCTGGCAGACAAGACCGAGACACTCGTGGCACTCTGTGTCGCTGCCGGAATCGGAATCTTCGCCACCTACTTCTGGGGCAAACTGACCGACAAGGTTGGCCGCCGTCCGGTCTACGTCTGGTCCACGGCCTTCGCGGTACTCTTCGGAATCCCCATGTTCATGCTGGTCAACACGGGCCTGTTCTTCCTGATCATCGCCACGATCGTGGTGGCTTACGCCGTCTGCCAGAACTCCCTCGCCGGCGCCCAGGGCGCTTGGTTCCCGGAATTGTTCCAGGCAAAGACCCGCTCCTCGGGCGCTTCCTTGTCCTACCAGATCTCGGCCATGGTCTCTGGCTTCACGCCCTTCATCACCACCCTGCTCTTCGTCAGCATGGGCTGGATGGGCCCGGCACTTCTCTTCAGCATCTACGGCGCAATCGGTCTCTGGGCCGCGCTGGTCACCAAGGAAACCTGGGGCAAGCGCGAGCGTCAGTTCGCCGAAGAAGCCGCCAGCAAAACTCCCCAGACCATAAACGCCTAAAGCACCACTCGACGTCGGGCGCGTTCTCCCCATCGGTACGCGCCCGACTCCGGAAGGAATCCAGTGACTCTCTCATCCGTTGAAACGGCCGCCGTTTCTGCTCCTACGCCGGAGCGCGTGGAGCGCATCCGTGCCGCTGCGTACCGGATCCGCCACCACGCGCTGAACATGGGCGAGGTCCAGGGCCAAGGCTACGTCGGCCAGGCACTTGGTGCAGCTGACATGTTTGCCGCCGCCTACGCCGACCAACTGAGCTACCGCGCCGAAGACCCGCACTGGGAGGGCCGCGACCGGTTCCTCCTCTCCACGGGCCACTACGCAATCGGGCATTACGCCGCATTGGCAGAAGCCGGAATCGTGCCGGTTTCCGAACTCGAAACGTACGGCTCCGACGATTCCCGGCTGCCCATGTCCGGCATGTCCACCTACACGCCAGGCATGGAAATCTCCGGCGGTTCCCTGGGACATGGGTTGACGATCGCCGTCGGCATGGCGCTTGGCCTGCGGGCACAGGGCTCTGCCTCCCGCGTCATCAACTTCCTCTCCGACGGCGAACTCGACGAAGGTTCCACCTGGGAGGCCGCCATGGGTGCCCACCACCACCAGCTCGGCAACCTCATCGCCATGGTTGACATCAACGCCCTCCAGGCCGACGGCGCCACCAACACAGTCCTCCGCACCGAACCGGTCACGGAAAAGTGGGAATCGTTCGGTTGGTACACCCAGCGGGTGGACGGGAACGACGTCGGTGCGCTGCTGGCTGCGTTCGACAACATCGCCGCTGTTGCGGCTGCTGTGGGCAGGCCCTCGGTCATCCTGTGTGACACCAAGGTTGGGCGCGGTGTGCCGCTGCTGGAAACCCGCGAAAAAGCGCACTTCATGCGCATCGAAGAAAACGAATGGCAAATCTGCCGTGAGCAGTTGACCGCAGGATATGAAGGGGCGGCCTCAGCATGAGCACCACCACAACCACCGCGGCTGCCAAGCCGAAGCTCAAGACCTCGGCGATGATTGCGTCCTTCGCCGACCCCGGGCAAAAGACTACGTCTGCCCCGTTCGGGCACGCGTTGGTTGCTGCAGCGGAGGCCAATCCTGCGATTGTCGGGTTGACCGCGGACCTTGGCAAGTACACGGATATGCACATCTTCGCCAAGGCCTTCCCGGACCGCTTCTTCCAGATGGGCATGGCCGAGCAGCTCCTGTTCGGTGCCGCTGCAGGCATGGCCGAGACAGGTCTGATTCCGTTCGCATCCACCTACTCTGTGTTTGCGGCACGCCGGGCTTACGACTTCCTCTGCCTGGACATCGCCGAGCCGAACCTGAACGTCAACATCGTCGGCGGCCTTCCCGGCCTCACCACCGGCTACGGTCCCAGCCACCAGGCCACCGAAGACATGGCGATCTTCCGCGGCATGCCGAACCTGACCATCGTGGATCCGTGCGACTCCGTGGACATCGAACAGGCCGTCCCGCAGCTCGCAGCCTCCGACGGGCCCACGTACCTGCGGCTCCTGCGCGGCAATGTGCCCACAGTCCTGGACGAGTACGACTACAAGTTCGAGCTCGGCAAGGCCAAGGTCCTGCGCGGAGGCAACGACGTCGTGTTTGTCTCCTCCGGCTTGATGACCATGCGGGCTTTGCAGGCCGCTGATGCCCTTGCTGCCCACAATGTGGATGTGGCCGTGGTGCACACTCCCACCATCAAGCCCTTCGACTCGGCAACCGTGCTGGCTGAACTGAACACGGATCGACTCGCCGTCACCCTGGAAAACCACACGGTTGTTGGCGGTCTGTTCGAAACTGTTGCATCCGCCGTCGTAACCGCCGGTCTTGGTAAGCGCGTGGTTCCGATCGCGCTTCCGGACCAATTCCTCGACGCCGGGGCGCTGCCCACACTGCACGAACGCTACGGACTCTCTGTTGACCGGATCGTTGCGAAGGTGCTGGCCGAACTGGGCTGACACTCTTGGGTTGTTGTACGGCTAATGCCCCTAAAACCGCTTCTAAAGGCCATTAGCTGTACAACAACTCGCGTGCCCGTAGTATCGACAGTTAACACCGGACTGTCAGCAGTCGCCCATAAGAACCGAGGACACACCATGGCCGTCACCGCCTCCCTGCTGGGACTGGAGAAGAAGAGCCTGCGCGAACAGGCGCTTGCAGCCCTGCGGACCGCGATCACAAGTGGCGAGCTCGAGCCTGGACGGCACCTGGTGGAAACCGAGCTTTCCGAACTGCTCCAGATCAGCCGGGGCACGCTCCGCGAAGCCCTGCGCCAACTGGAGCAGGAAGGGCTCATCTCCGCCGGACCACGCGGCCGGATGTCTGTCCGGCACCTGGACGTCAAGGAAATACGCGATATCTTCGCTGTCCGCGGCGTGCTGGAATCGTTGGCCGCCCGCACCCTGAGTGACATGCCCGACAAGGAAGCTGTGCTCACCGAGCTGCGTGCCGCCGTCGATGCGATGGACAAGGCCGCCGCATCTTCCTTGGAGGAGCGGATCGAATCCGACCTGGAGTTCCACCGCACCCTGTGCCGGCTGTCCGGAAACGAGACGCTGCTGCATTCGTGGGAATCGCTGGAGGGCTCCATCCGGATGTCCATCATGTTCGCAGGTCTGGAACGCGCTACCCGCAACATGAGTGTTGGCCGGCACCACGACATTGTCGCGGCGATCGAGACCGGGAATGCCGCGAAGGCGCGGGAAACGATTATTGAGCACATGAATGGTGCGGCAGAGAATTTGGTGGGGTAGTTCCGGTAGTTTGATCCCGCGATCTTGTCGGGGCCTGGCTGGACCCGGGGACACAGCGCTTCGGATGGGCTGGAGAACGTCAACGCTGGCGTTGCCTTGGTAAGAAGGTGAATAGTCCAAAGTTCTTTGGACTATTGGATGGATAGCGGCGGACAGGACCGATATTTCAATTTGTCCAAAGTCCTTTGGACAAATAGTGAGGCCATCGTCCCGGCGGATTCTGTCGGACCCAGCGGCTAGGGTAGGGGCGTGCCTGAGATTGAACCTGAACTGCCCAATGGCTATGCCAGTATGCTTGGTTCCCTTAAGGAGCTCGTCAGATCGGCCCAGGTTCGCGCGCAGAGGGCCGCAAGCAACGCCATGGTTCAAATGTACTGGGAGATCGGATCCACGATCCTGGAACGACAAGCAGCCCAGCCATGGGGTGCGAAGATTCTGCAGCGGCTGGCGGCAGACCTTAAAGCCGCTTTTCCGCACATGCGTGGCTTCTCTCGTTCCAATCTCTTCTACATGAGGGCGTTCGCAGCGGCCTGGGACCTGTCCGACACCGCCGACCGTGGGCGGGTTGGCGAGTTGCCTTGGGGCCACATCATTGAACTGCTCAAAATTAAGGACCCGCACATCCGCAACTGGTATGCGGAACAAGCGCGTGAGCTCAACTGGAGGCTTGAAGTCCTCGAGCACCAGATCACGACTGGGCTGCACCGCAGAGCCCGTGCAGCGCCGAACAACCTTAAAGAGCGTCTCTCCGAAGATGGGGCGGCCTTGGCGCGCAGTGTTGCCAAGGATCCCTTGGTCTTCGACTTCCTGGGGCTAACCAAGGAAGTCGAGGAGCTGGCCATGGAGGAGGCGATGACCCAGCGGATGTCTCAGACACTCGCCGAGTTCGGCAGGGGTTTTGCCTTTTACGGCCGGCAGTTTCATCTCGATGCCCAAGGCGAGGACTTTTACATAGACCTTCTCTTAGTTCATGTGCCGACGAACCGCTTTGTGGTCGTGGAGTTGAAGTCCGGCAAGTTCAGGCCTGAACATCTTGGGCAACTGAATTTCTACGTGGCTGCAGTCAACGACCTGGTGAAATTCCCGGGTATGGCTCCTGCAGTCGGAATTTTGGTTTGCGGTTCCAAGCACGAACCAACAGTGAGGTACGCGCTGGAAGGGTCATCCCAGCCAGTCGCAGTAAGTTCATACACTTACGATTCCCTTCCTCCGGAGGAGAGGGCAGCTCTGCCATCTCCGGAAGCAATTACTGCTGCGCTTGAGCAGGGAACTGTGACTGACTCTGAGGGCGAGGACTGAGGGGTATGGGACCGAACGCTTGGTGCACGGCAACACCCTTCTTACACCACGTTCGTTTGAAGGACTCCTACGCGGTCGTCCGGATGTTGTCTGCCGCATGCTCTAAGCTCGCATCAAAGCGTTGACTCGAAAATACGCGGTGCTTGGGGAGATCATGAAGTTTAGGAGACTGGATGTCCGGTTCTTTCGCTCGTTCAACTACGACTACGAGCTGAAGTCTCGGATCAAGAATCAGCCAGCACCTTGGGAGGACGTTGATCCGGCGTGGTATCCCTTTGTCCGCATACCTTTGGATCCGGAAATCACGGCGATTGTTGGAGCCAACGAGTCTGGCAAGAGTCAGTTACTGACTGCAATCAAAGCTGCTCTAACAGGTAACCCAATCGATCGCTCAGACTTTTGTCGTTACAGCGAGTTGTATTCAGTGAAGACCAATGAGCTTAGGTTGCCTGAGTTTGGTTGCACCTTTGAACTCGATCCGGCGGAAAATCGAGCCGGGATCAACGCCCTCGAGGGAGCGACAGAGTTCAGCTTCTACCGTCCGGGAGCAGGGGATCCCTTCCTACTCGTCAATGGTGAGAAGACCCCACTAGGTGCAGACGAACTTGAGCGCTTGGAAGCGGCCCTCCCGTCGTATCACGAGCTGAGAACTGACCTGGCCATTCCGAACAGTGTCTCCATTGCCGAGCTCGCCGGACAGCCTCACCGTCAGCTACACCTCAGGAAAACCCGTACCGACATACTAGAACAGCTAGGAAGCCTCGTTCCCCTGACCGCGGAGGCAGCCGGAGCAGCGGTTCTGCCGGCGCTTACTGAAGGTACCGATCCCGCCAGTGTTGAAGCCGAAGTGAAACGCAAGGCGGAATTCGAGTTGGCACGCCAGCTACTCATCGACGCCGCCGGTATAGATCGACGAGCCTTCACGGAGTTGCAAGAGGCGATTAGGTCCGGGCGCGAGGGCCAGGTTGAGGCAATCATTGGGGCAATGAACTCGGCTATCAAGGAGAACCTAAACGTCCAGCGCTGGTGGTCACAGGACCGCGACTTCGAGCTCCTGGTTGAGGCGCGGGAACACGAGCTGGCGTTCACGATTTTGGATCGGACCGGATCGAAGTATTCATTCGGGGAAAGAAGCCAAGGACTTCGTTTCTTCTTGAGCTATTTTGTACAGCTAACGGCCCACCGACTGACGAACGGCAAACCCGACATACTCCTGTTGGACGAGCCGGATGCTTTCCTATCAAGCGTCGGCCAGCAAGACCTGCTGCGGGTGCTGCACGATTATGCTCTGCCCGAGGACGATGGACAGCAAAGTCAAGTTGTCTACGTGACGCATTCACCGTTCTTGATCGACAAGAATGCGCCCCACAGGATCAGAGTGTTGGACAAAGGCTCCGAAGACGAGGGAACCCGTGTGGTCCGCGACGCCGCCAACAACCGATACGAGCCTTTGCGTTCTTCAATCGGCACCAATCTTGCAGAAACCACCTTCATCGGCGGCAAGAATCTCTTCGTTGAAGGACCTGGGGATCAAATCCTGTTGGCCGGCATTTCAGCTGACATTGCGAAGAGAGAACAGAGTACATCCGGAGTTCTGGATCTGAATGAGGTCACGGTCGTAGCCTGTGGGGGCGCAGACAGTATTCCGTACATGGCCTATTTGGCGAGGGGGAGGGATGTGATCAAACCCCCTTGTGTTGCGCTGCTGGACGGTGACAAATCAGGTCTGATAGCCGAGAACGTACTTCGACGGGGGGAAGCGCGACGTAAGCGCGTGCTTCGTGATGAATACATAATTCGCCTTGATACGTGGGCTGCGCAGTCGGGCTTGAAGGTCGACGACGGGGTTGGTGTTCTGGAGATCGAAGACCTTCTTCCGATTGATATCGCACACCGGGCTGCGCTGAATTACCTGGCTCGTTTCGAGGATCTTCAAGACCAGGACACGGAGTCCTTCACGGCTGAAGAAATACGCAAGAATCTCTTGGAGACCGGCGGCCGCCTCTGGGACGCCGTAGAAAAGGCGTACACAAGTGCCTTCCCAGAAGAACACATAGAGAAGGCTGGGCTAGCGCGAGAAGTGATCTTGCTTCTGGCGGTTTCCCCAAATGTTCAAGGCGCCAAGGAACTCCGAGGCCGATTTGCGGCTCTCCTAGGCTTCCTTGCTGAGCGCTTAGATGATGCGTCGGCGGAAGAAGACAGAAACCGCAGCGATGATCGTATGAAGCGTGCAGTGAACAACTTCCTACGCAACCATCCGCAAGGCATGAGGAAACACGAAGCCAAGAAGTTGATGAGAGAACTCGAATCCGCTCTCGACGCCTCACCAGTCGGGGATGCGATCCGCCCGCAGCTATCAAGTATCGCCCGCGACTTCGAACTCGGGGACCTCAGCACTAACAACGTCCCTCGCTTTGATAGCTTCCGGGAAGCGATTAAAGCGCTAAGTTCCAGCGAGCGAATTTTGTATCAAGACGACGCAACCACGGACCCGGCATCCTCGGTCATACAGGCGACTCCTGTTGAGGCTCCGGCGCCCAGCCGCAAGAAAAAGTAGATGAAGGAAGGACCAGCGCTTCTTGCCCGGGTCGCTTTCGTCCACAATTAGTTCGGTCAAGGGGCTATGTGGTGATCGAACTCAAGACGGGTAAATTCCAGCCCGAGCACGCAGGAAAGCTCAACTTTTATGTGGCCCTTGTTGATGACGTACTGCGTCGGGAGCATCACAACGAAACCATCGGCATCTTGATCTGCGGTACCAAGAACGACAGGAGCGTTCGGTACAGTCTTGGCCGCTCGGCCTCACCGATGGCGGTGGCTGGCTACACCTATGACAGACTCCCTATGGCCGAGAAGCGGGTGCTTCCCAACGAAGGGCATCTGGTGGCCGCTCTCGAGTGGGCAGAGCGTGCCGACAGCGATAAGTTCCAGGCCTCCGGCCCGGTCCAGGCTTAGAGTTGTGAACCATGGCACTGCGACTGGTTCAAGTGAATATCAAGGCCCGGGACGACTCGGCTCTCGGGCAGTTCTGGGCGGATGCGCTTGGCTGGGGTGTTTCCAGCGAAGGACCCGGAGTCACCAACGTGGAGCCGCTCAATTTCAAATGGCCTGATCCCGCAGCTGTCTGCGTGGATGTTGTCACGGTTCCGGACCCCGAGACGGTGAAGTACCGGGTCCACCTGGACCTCGCCACGACTTCTGCCCAGCATCAGCAGGAGCTTGTTGGACGGCTGACGGAACTCGGTGCCACCCCTGCCGACATTGGCCAAGGAGACGTGCCATGGGTGGTGATGGCTGATCCAGAGGGCAACCTGTTCTGCGTGTTGGAACCCCGTCCGATCTATCAGGACACCGGGCCCATTGCCACGGTCGTGGTCAACTGTGAGAATCCCCGTGTCATGGCCGATTTCTGGTGTGAGGCAACCGACTGGACCCTCCACGAAGTGAATGATGAGCATGCCAGGCTGCGGTCGTCGTCGGGAGTCGGACCCTATCTGGAGCTTCTTCGCACCTCCGATCCGGACGCCTTGCAAAGCCGCATCCATCTTGACCTGATGCCATACCCCGGCGACGATCAAGCGGCTGAGGTCGCCAGGCTCCACGCCCTCGGGGCGCATGATGCCGACGTCGGCCAAGGTGATGTGCCGTGGAAGTGTCTCACGGACCCGGAGGGAAACGACTTCTGCGTACTGAGGGCGGGCTAGGGACGGACCTGCAGCGGCGTTCCCGTTAGCGGGCAACTGTTCGGTAACCGCAATTTCCACTTGAGGACTCTGCCGTGTTCGATGTCCGCGCAGCCACCCGATAACGGTTGCAGTACGAGTCGTAGCAGAGGTACGACCCTCCCCGCATGACTCTCCCTGCCCCGATCATGGGGCCGGCCGGGTTGTGTGTGATCACTACTTCGTGGACGGGCAGCTCGCCATCGCTGGGATATCCCTCGCTGAAAGCGTCTCCCATCCTGAACCTGCCACCTGTAAGAAAGACATCTTCGTGATGCGGCTTTTGCGCTCCTGGGGTGGGTCACAGGTTGAGTGCCATAGCCACTGGAACCTGGGCCTCCCGGGCCGGCGCGCAACAGCTTCTCCCGTGGCTCACGCCGTGAACGCAAGGTCGTTCGGATGTAGCGCGTGGAGCAACGGCTTCCCGCGGGCCACCCTCAGTGCTTCATCGATGGTACTCGCCGCCATCCGTCCAAGTTCTGTTCCCAGCGAGCCAGCCATATGCGGCGTGAGGAGCACGTTGGGATGGGTGTAGAACTTGGAGTCCGGTGGAAGGACCCAGGGCGTGGTCACGTCCAGGACGGCGTAGAGATCGCCGCGCTGGATGCGGTCCAGCAGCGCGTCCTGGTCCACGAGTTCGCCACGTGAGGTGTTGATGAAGGTAGCGCCTGGCCGCAGTTCCGCCACCAGCCCGGCATCAATGAGGTTCTCCGTGGACGGTAACGACGGCGCGTGGAGGCTTACGACGTCGGAACTCGCCACGAGCTCGTCCAAGCTGACAAGCTCGACGCCGAGCGCGGCCGCCGCGGCGTTGTCCAGATAGGGGTCGGAGACAACGACGTCGAGGTCGTAGGGAGCGAGCAGGCGGATGACGTGGCGACCGATCTTCGACGCGCCGATGATGCCCACGCGCTTGCCGTAGTTGCCCATGTCCGGGAACACCTGATCCGGTTCAACGGTGGTTCTATCCGTATGCAGCTTCCGTGCCACCTGCAGGACACGCTTGTTGGCCAACAGGATCATGGCCACTGTGTACTCAGCCACGGGGATGGCGTTGACCTCGGCTGCTGTGCTGACCTGGATCCCGCGTTCCCAGCAGGCGTCGGTCACGTGATGCTTTACCGTACCGCCGGCGTGCAGGATGTATCTAAGCCGGGGGGCCTTTTGGAGGACGTCTGCATCTATGGCTGCGCAGTTCCAACCTGTGATGAGGATGTCGGTTCGGGCCAGGATGGCCTGTGATTCCGGGGATGCGAACTCCTCCATCGGTTCGGTATTGAGGAGGAGCAGTTCGGGAACCAGTTGGGCGAGCCGGTGCGGGGGGAAGATCCGGGGTGCCACGCCGGGTCCCATGGCCAACGCGACGTTCAAGGGGGTGTGGTTCATTTGACGCTCCCTGCGGTAAGGCCGGACTTCCAAAAACGCTGCAGGAGGATGAAGGCGACGAGCAGCGGGATGACGGAAAGCAGCGAGCCGGTGATGACCATGGGGGTGAATTCCGGTTGCGGGACCGAGTAGCCCTGCCAGATGGAGATGCCGACGCTGACCGGGAGCAGCTTTTGGTCCTGCAACATCACCAGCGGGAGCATGAAGTTGTTCCAGACGCCGACGAACTGGAAAAGGGCGATGGTGACGTAGCCGGGCATCATCATGGGAAGCCCCAAGGAGAAGAAGGATCGGATGGGACCGGCTCCATCCATGCGCGCCGCTTCCAAGGTCTCCCCCGGAACGTAGGACTCCGAGTACACGCGGGCGAGATAGACACCAAAGGGATTGCACAGTACAGGGATGATGATGGCCCAGATGGTGTTGGTGATCCCGAAGACGGAGGCCAACAGGTACATCGGGAGCACGGTGGCGGTGTTGGGAATGAGGACGCCCACCAGGACGAAGCCGAACAGGGAGTTCTTGCCGCGAAACTGGAACTTGTCGAAGGCGTAGCCGGCCATGACTGAGATGAGCCCACCGAACACTGCCCCGCATCCTGCGTAGAGGATGGAATTTCCAAGCCATCGGAAGAACACGCCGTTGTCCTGCGAGGCCACTGCGGCGATGTTGTCGAACAGGGAGAATTTACCCAAGGCGTACGCGCTGGTTCCGTAGAGGTCTGCCGCATTCTTGGTGGACGCGAAGACCAGCCACAGTACCGGCACCACCATGTAGGCGGATCCCAGGATCAGGAGCCCGTTGACGGTGAGCTTGCTGGCGAAGCTGCCGGCCGCCGTCGTGCTTTTCATGCTGCTGCGGGGCGGGGGCGGAGTGGTAGCGCCCCGGTGTCGGGTGAGGGTGGTGGTCATGACTTGTTCATCCTCGAGCTGATGCGGGTGACGGCCAGGGAAAGAATCGCGGCGAGGCCGGCGATGATGATGGAAGCTGCTGCGGCCTGGTTGAGGTTGTGCCGGATGAAAGCGGCGTCGTAAGCCCAGAGGTTTGGAACCCACGTGCTGGTTACCGAAGCCGTCGCCTTCGAGATGATGGAGGGCTCGGTGAACAACTGCAGCGTGCCGATGATGGTGAAGAGCATGATGACGCTCAAGGCAGGCAGGATCAGCGGGAACTTGATGCTGAAGGCTGCGCGGATCTCGCCGGCGCCATCAACACGGGCGGCTTCCAGGATTTCCCGGGGCACTGCCTGGAGTGCGGTGAACAGGATGATCACGTTATAGCCCGTCCACTCCCACACGCCGATGTTCACGATGGACGGCAGCACCAGATGGGCATCAAGGAAGTTGAGTTGGATTCCACCACCCTGGAGCACCTGGACCAGAGGGCTGATGCCCGGTGTGTACAGGTACGCCCAGATGAGTGCCGCGATGACACCGGGAACAGCGTGGGGGAGGAACACCAGAAGCTGGAACAGCTTGCGTGCCCGGGCAACGCCCGCATCCAGAAGCAAAGAGAACACCACGGCGCCGCCCACCATGCAGGGGATATAGATCAGGCAGTACAGGGCGAGCCTGCCGATGCCTTCCATGAAGGTCTCCGACTGGAACACCTGCAGGTAGTTCTCCAGGCCAACAAAAACTGTCTTGGGTTCGCTGAACCCGAGGCCGGACTTCTGCTGGGCATGGAGGCTCAGCACCAGCGAATAGATCACCGGGGCGATCATGGCGAGTGCGAAGACTGCAAAGAACGGAACCAGGAACAATGCGGCAGTGGGCCCGCCGGTTCCTGCCAGTGCGCGGCCTCGGCGGCGCGTAGTGGGGGCCAATGTGGCCATGGGATTCTCCTCGCTGCTTGGGGGTCCCTGTGCAGGGACCCCCAAGCTGATGTGGCTACTCAGTGACGGACAAGCCGGATTGCTTCAACCCGGCGACGGTTGCGTGCTGCGCCGTATCCACGGCTTCACGGATGGTGCCGCCAGTGGTCAACTTCCCGTAGGCGTCCTTGAGCGCGGTGTTGGTGGAGTCCCAGTTGGGTCCCCACTGCCAGCCGGGGGTGATGGTGCCGTAGGCCTTGCTGAACACGCCATAGATGTCGTTGCCGAAGTAACTGGCGTCGTAGGCCTGCTGCGCCACGGGGGTCAGTCCGGGGAAGGCAAGGAAGGCTGAACCTGTGTTGCCGCGCGCCTTGATGGCTTCCGGATTGGTGGTGAGGAACTCGACGAACTTCGCTGCAGCGGCAGGGTTCTTGCTGCTCTTGGTCACGTTGAAGCTGGAGCCGCCATAGAAGGCGCCGGCGTCCGAACCCCAATTGGGGAGCTCCGCAGCGATCCATTGGCCCTTCTGGCCGCTGGCTTCGGTGCGCTTCTGAATGCCCGTGGCGCTCCAGTTCGCGCCGACCACGCCAACAACCGTGCCGTTGGCCAGGTCCAGGCTCCACTCATCGCTGTAGGCCTGGCTGACCTTGACGATCTTTTCGTCGATCAGCTTCTGCCAGTACGTGGCGACCTTTTGGGTAGCGGCGTCGTTGACGCCCACCTTCCAGCTATCACCCTCCGTGCCGAACCACTTGGCGCCGGCCTGCCATGCAAGGCCGGCGCTCGCAGCTACCTCGTTCGGATTGAAGCTCGCGAGGTAGGCTCCAGGTTGTGCGGCCTGAAGCTTCTTGCCGGCTTCTTCGAACTCGTCCCAGGTCTTGGGGACGTCGACGCCGGCCTTGGCCAGCATGTCTTTGCGGTACCACATGACCATAGGGGCTGCGTCATACGGGAGGCCGAACGTGTTATCGCCGAACTGGACCAGGGCCTTGGTTTCGTCCGTGAGTTTGTCCACCGAGGCGGGCTTGTCGATCAGGCCATCCAAGGGAACTACCTGTCCATTGCTGACGAATTGGGGCAGCTGCGGGTACTCGATGGTGGAGACGTCGGGACCGTTGCCTGCCGTGATGGCCGTGGACAGTTTGGCGTATCCGCCGTTGGCTCCGTTCGGGATGGTCTCGAACGTAACCTTGATCTTGTCCTGGCTGGCGTTGAAGGCAGCGGCAACCTTGTCCATTCCGGCCAGCGACGACCAGAAGGTAATGGAGCCGCTGGGGTCCTCGGTCGGTGTAGGAGCCGACGCCGGGTTGGGGCCCGTGCCGCAGGCAGCGAGCAGGAGCGTGCTGGCGGCAAGACCGGCCACTCCTGCGAAGAGTTGGCGACGCTTCATGGTGTTCTCCTTTGAAACTTGCGATGCGAGGGGGGAGATCTGTGGTTTGGGCCACATGTCAGTGAATCCATGAAAGCTGCTGTTTCGAACATCTTCAACATTTCAAACATTTTCAAACACGCATGCACGGCCAAAAGGGTGCATCAACGCCTTGGTGTTGCGAAGCACTCTCGGAAATCTTCTGTTTGAACGAACAGAATTGCTGGACGGTGTTTATTTGGGGCTGCTAGAACTTTCGGACACGTTCCCAACCCAAACCATCCACGAAACGGGGATCTCCATGGAGACAACCAACATCAGCAGGCGGCTCGTCCTGCAGGCCGGCGGGGCAGCGTCGCTCGCCGCCGTCCTCGGCCTCGCAGCCGGCCAACCGGCGTCGGCCACCGCCCAAGCCGACCCCAAGCCCAACGGGACGAATGTCCTGGATCTGGGTCCCGCCGTCGTACAGTTCTCGCTGATGAGCGGGCTGTTGGTGGGCGACACGCTGTACATCGGTTCGCGCAACCTTGATCCGGTCCGCATCATCGCGTTCCACGTACCCAGCGGGAAGGTCACCGGCCAGACCGAACTCAGCAATGGGCATTCCATCCAGACACTTGCTGCCGATGCGTCGGGTCGATACTTGTACGCGGGCGTTCTGCAGAAGGATGTCGGGACCAAGCCAAACCTGTTCCGCTGGGACCTGTCCGCCCCCGGTACCGCCGCGAAGGCGCTGGGTTATATCGGGGACCGGGACGTTCGGGATATCAGCGTTGCCCCTAATGGCCGTGTCTATGCGGTGGGCGGTGGCAGCCCCACGGCGCCGGCGCTCTGGGAATACGACCCCGCGACGGAGAAGATCGTCAGCCTGGGAATTCCTGATTCCGGCGCGACGCTGGCGCGGGCCGTGGCGGCTACGGACGCCACCATCTTCTTCGGCGCAGGCAGCACGCTCAACGGTGGCAGCGGCGCGAGCCGGGCATGTCTGTTCGCCTACGACCACGCTGCAAAGTCGTTTAAAAACGTCACGCCGGCCGAGATGCTGGTGGATCCCAGCATCCGGGACCTCGGCATCGTGGGTGACAAGCTCCTGGTGAGCTCGGCAGGTTCGGTACAGAACTCCAAAGTGGCGGCACTCAGCGTGGCCACCCCGGCGTCCTACTCGCTGGTTACATCCGAGGGCAAGACGGCCAAGAACTTCGCCGCTATGGGCGATAAGGTCTATTTCGCCAACGAGACCGGGGTGCTGGCGTACAGCCCAACCGCCAATACGGTCTCGGCGATGCCGTATCAAGGACCGTCTTTAGGTGAAATCTGGGGTGTCGACGCCCGCGACGGCAAACTGCTGGTGACCTCGGGCTACGGCTTTGTTGCCGAGATCGACGCCGTCTCCGGTGCCACGAGAACAACCGACCTCGGCGAGGCGGGTGCGCCGTCGGATCCGCAAGCGGTCATGGGCATCGCGGCCGGCGCCGGTTACGTTTACGTGGGCGGCAACGGCGTGATTTCCCGACGCTCCCTAAGCACTGGTGAGGTGACCAACCTGACCGCCCCGGGTGAAGCCAAGGACGCCGTGGTGGTAAACGGCGCCCTGTACACGGGCCAGTACAGCGGCCAAGGCATCTGGAGCTACGATCCCCGCAGTGGTAAGCCGATCGCGCAGGTGGCGGACTTCCCCAAGGAACAGAACCGGCCGCTGGACGTCTGCTGGGACGACGCGAACAAGCTGGTGCTCGTGGCAGCGCAGGCAGACACCGAGGGCGGCGGATCGCTGTGGACCTACGATCCCCAAAACTGCAAGAAGGGCTTCTTCGTCAACCCAATCGACAAGGTCCAGTTGCTCCGGGCAGTGGCTACGCGTGACGGCGTGGCCTACTTGGGCGGTGGCAACCCCGGGCTCGACGGCCTGGGGACCGTGGTGGCGTTCGACCCGGTTGCCGGAAAGGAACTGTGGCGGCTGGACGCGGGTGCGGGCGCAGGTATTTCTGCCCTCGCAGTGCAGGGCAGGTACCTTTACGGCGTGACCCGCAAGGGCGGACTCTTTGTCCTGGACCTGCCCAAGCGCGCCGTGGTTCACCGCTCGGACATCAGCTCCGTCAGCTACGGATTCGCTGCCCTGGTGACCAACCGTGGCGTGGTTTATGGCGCCTCCAACACGCACGTGTTCCGTTTCGATCCCAAGACTTTCGCGGTGGCTACGGTCGTGGCGGATATCGACGGCGGCTGGTACAGCGGGGCGCATATCAACAACGACGAGGACGGTAACCTGTACACGATGCGCGGCCGGAACCTGGTGCGGATCGACGACCACCCACGGAAGTAACGCGGTTATCATTCGCTCACTTATGCTTGTTTGAACATTGGGATTCCGGAAGGGGCGGCATGCTCAGCGGGGAACGCCACGAGAAGATCCTGCGTGAACTGGAGTTGCGCGGCACACTGACCGTGAACGATTTCGCCGCGAAAACCGGCCTTTCCACCATGACAATCCGCCGGGACCTGACGCAACTGGCCGGCCAAGGCCTCCTGCGCCGGGTCCACGGCGGGGCCGTCAGGAATACCTCCGAGCGGCCCGGCGACGCTGAATACCGGCGGTCCCGGCAACCCCTGGCGACGCTCGGCTTGATCGTCCCCACCACCGGCTATTACTTCCCCGAAGTTATCCGTGGTGCCGAGGCTGCTGCCCGGTCCCTGAACGCCCGGCTCATCCTTGGCGTCAGCAATTACTCCGTTGAGGACGAGCACCGCCAACTCCAACGCATGGTGGCAAACTCAGTGGACGGAATCCTCTTGGCCACAGCGGGGCCGCTGGAACCGGGTGCGCCAACATTCGAGCTTTTGGCCGGATTGAAGATCCCCGTGGTCCTGGTTGAACGGTCCAGCCGGGCTTTCGAATCGGTCATGTCGGATCACAGCTACGGAGCCGAACTGGCGATTGAACATTTGGCGGCACAAGGTCATCGCAGGATCGGATTGGCCATAGCCAGGAGTGCCACTGCTCCGTGGCTTCGCGAAAGCCATGCCCGGATGGTGTCGAAACTGGGGTTGGAAGGCGACGCGCCCATCCTCGAGTACGAGCGCCTTGGCCCGGGCTTGAGCAACAACCAGGCCGAGATGACGCAGTTCCTCGATGACTGCCGTCGCACTGGGACCACCGCGGCGCTGGTGCTTCCGGACGAGGAAGCCATCACACTGATCCATGTTGCGGAGGACGCAGGACTGGACGTTCCGCACGACTTCGCAATCGTGGCTTACGACGACGAGGTGGCGGACCTCGCTGCTGTGCCTCTTACCGCGATCGCGCCACCCAAGCGGGACGTGGGGCATGCCGCGGTGACTATGTGCATGGAGCGCCTGGCCGGCAAGCAGGGGGCTTCACTCACGCCTGCCCTGCGCCGCGTGAACCTGGCCCCGAAATTGATTGTCAGGGAATCGTCTGCGGCAGAGGACTAGGACTTTGGCTTAGAGAGAAGAACTACCCAATCAATGCTGACACTATTGCTCTCTCGAGAAAGCTTTAGCGTATTGACACAAATACCGCCACGAGAAAGCATTAGAGCATGGAAGGAATCAAAGGACTCTCAACGGCAGAAGTCGCGGAACGTCTTGGAATAACTCAGGTATCCGTGCGCCAGCTCGTGGAATCGGGCCAGCTCATTGCCACAGGGCGAGTGGGCCGGTCCATCCTCGTTGACACGGCCTCCGTTGAGCGGCTGTCCTCGGTCGGCACCCGTCGAGGCAGGGCGTGGACAGTCAAGACAGCTTGGGCGGCGCTCGCATTGTTGTCCGGGCAGAACCCCGCGTGGATCTCATCGTCGGAGAAATCCCGGCTCAAAAGCAGACTGCGGCATCTCGATGCAGCCGCTGTCTGCACCCTCGCCAGGCATAAGGATCGCACTTTTCGGTACAGAGCTACACAGGAAGCTCTGGATCGCCTCAGCCATTACCTGATCCCCAGTGGGGCCGCCGCCATGCGTGACGAATCCACTGCCGAAACGTTCGGCATGGCTGGCGGCAGCGGCATCGCCGAAGGTTATGTCATGACCGGGGACGCCCAGGAGCTGGCTGATTCATTGGGCCTTGTCGGGGACCCGACCGGTAATGTCATCATCCATGAGGTCGAACTGGCAGAGCCGTTCGCCGAAGGCCGAGCACCTGTCGCCGCCGTCGCAGTGGACCTGATGGGGTCATTGGCCACCCGGGAACGCAGCGCCGGCAAGCGCATCATTGAGAAGCTGCTTCATGCCTGAGCGTAACCTGGCCGCGATGGCCGCGGCCAATGAACGGGAAATTTGGGACGTCTCCGTACTGCCGGGAGGCGGGGGCCGCGCCGTGGCCGCAGTGTGTCGAGCTGGCCAGGGCGCTCCCCTCCACTCAGTGGACGCTCGTGGGCGGCCTCATGGTCCAGCTGCACTCCGCCGTCGCCGGCCTGTCCGTCACCCGGCCAACCGCCGATGTAGACATCGTGCTGCACATCGAGACCGGCGCGGCCACTACGTCGTCCGTATCTGCAGTGCTCACCGGGCTGGGCTACACCCTACAGAAATCCATCGATCATGACGCTCCCGCGCACCGGTTCGTCCGCGGCAAGCAGCAGATCGACGTCATGATCGCCGACCATCTGCCGGAGTCAAAGGTTCCCAGCATCGGTGGCCGCAAGCCCTTCCAAGTCTCCGGCGGCACGCAGGCGCTCAAACGGACGGTTAACTGCCGACTTGTGGGCGGCGACGGCAAGCCTGTCCTCATCAGCATCCCCAACGCGCTTGGTGCCTTGGTCTTGAAGGGTGCGGCCTACCGGGAGGACTCCCGCGACCGGGACCGGCACCTCGACGACGCCGTGGTCCTGTGCGCCACCATCAAGACGCCACTTGCCACCGCCAAAGAGATGGGCGGCAGCGACCGGCCGCATACTGACAATTCAGAGGGTGCTTGAGAATCCGGGCCACCGTTCCTGGCAACTCCTTGATGAAGCTGATCGGGCAACTGCG
The DNA here is from genome assembly GCF_029952445.1 of Paenarthrobacter nitroguajacolicus. GTDB lineage: Bacteria > Actinomycetota > Actinomycetes > Actinomycetales > Micrococcaceae > Arthrobacter > Arthrobacter nitroguajacolicus_B. The sequence goes on from NZ_JAQPPK010000004.1 coordinate 112,015, forward strand.
ATGGATGCACTACGCATCCTGGCCAGCAACCCGCAGCAGCTCCTGCCGGTGAACAGGCTCAAAGAGGGGTAGCAGGAGGAGCCGCGCGATAACTGTGCCATCGAATTGGTGGCCTGTCAGCGCTGGGCTTGCAGTGCTGCGTCGAAAACCGGGGCGTCCACCCGACCACGGATGAAGAACAACGACCCGAGCCCCACCACGATCACCACTATGTTTCCGAGCCCGGCAATCGCGGCAAGTGGGCCTTCGGCGGCGTGTGCCGTTTGCAGGAAGATGCTGGGATCCGTGCTGGCGTGCAGCAGGATGGGCACGATCAACGAGCCGGACAGCCGCAAAGCCAGATACATGCAGATGCCAAACGCGAACGTGTAGAGCAACTGGAAGAGCGTCACGAACAATGACTGTCCGGAGAGCAGGTTGCCCGCGTGCAATCCCGCGAAGATGCCACCCGAAATAACAGCAACAACGATCTCCCGGTACCGCGCTTTGCGCAGCATGTTGATGACGAAGCCGCGGGTCAGCGTCTCTTCGGCGAAGCCCACAAAGAGTCCGGCAAGCAGCCAAGTGGCCACAACATCCAGACCAACGGAGTTGTAGTCGATGGTGGCCATGCGGAGGATATTGAACGCCAGTACGGCAATGACCGCAATCCACATCCAACCACGCCCATGGATGGGCTGCCGGGCAAAGAGCCCGCGGAGCCAGCCAACGGACCAGCCGAAAAGGGTCAGCAGGATGCAACCCAGCAGGATCGGGAGCCCGTAGACGGCAAGGATGAAGGCCGCACTTTCCTGGTCGCTGATACTCAGGGCAAGGGGCGCGAAGAGCAAGGACCCCAGCTCATACAGGATGAAGTAGACGGCGGCGAGCAGCACGGCCCGCCACCAGCCGCCCTTCTCCCAAAAAGACTTCCAACGTGACTGGCCTGTTTGCCCCATTTTGTTGCCCCCTTGTATTCGGTTCCCTCTGCTGGAAACCGGCCCGGTTTCCAAACTACCGGAGGCCGGCCACGCCGGCACGGGCCAGCCGGTGGTAATCGGCGTGCATCAGTTGGGAGGCCGCTTCCTCGTCGAGGATCACCGTTGCCCACGGATGAAGCTGAACGATCGAACCCGGGACAGATGCGGACACCGGTCCTTCCAAAGCGGCGGCGACGGCGGGCGCCTTGGCTGTTCCGAAGGCCAACAGAACCAGGTGACGGGCCCGCTGTATGGTGCCAAGTCCTTGCGTGATGCAATGGCTTGGAACCTCGGCCGGGGAGTCGAAGAATCGAGCATTGTCGGCACGGGTCTGTGCCGCCAGTGCCTTGAGGCGGGTGGTGGAACCAAGCGAAGACCCCGGCTCATTGAACGCGATGTGGCCGTTGGTGCCGATGCCGAGGATCTGGACGTCGATTCCACCAGCAGCGCGGATCGCCAGTTCGTACTCGTCCCCGGCTGCCTCTACGTTGGGACCCGTACCCCGGGGTGTCATCACCAAAGAAGGCGTCAGCCCCAGCGGCTCCACGACTTCAGAGGTGATGACGGACCGATAGCTCTGCGGGTGTTCCGGTGGGATGCCGAGGTACTCGTCCAGGGCAAACCCCCGGACTTTGGAAACATCCAAGCCATGTTCCCGTACAGCCGAGGCCAGGGCGGCGTACGTGGTCAGCGGCGTCGAACCAGTGGCCAGTCCCAGGACGGCGTCGGGTTTGTGTTTCAAATGCTCAACAAAGAGGGACGCAGCGGCGTTGCCTGCCTCTTCCTGATCGCGGACGATGATGACTTCTGCCATGGACTTTCTCCTGAGTTAGCTGTTGTTGCCGCAGATCGCGGCGCCCACCGAACCGGTGGGAAGTCCCGGCGGGACCAATCGGACACGGTGCCCCAGAGCCAGGCCGGCGAGGAAAGGGGATGCAGCACCGGCGCGGGCGAGCTCTTGCCGAATTCCGCTGAGCAGCGGCTGGCCGAGCGAATTGAGGCCGCCGCCGATGTAGATGACGCCCGGGTCGAAGGTCAGGCCGAGGACCCGGACGGCGGCAGCGACGCCGGCAAAAAACCGTTGCTGAACGTCCAGGGCGAGCGGATCGCCGTCGAGCGCTGCGTCGAACAGTGAGGCCGCCGGCCACGGCCCGGAGCCTGACCATTGACGGGCAAGACCGGACCCCGATGCCACCAGCTCAAGGCAACCGGTCTGCCCGCACGGGCAGGCGGTGTCGAGGTCACCCGAAAGCAGGGGCAGGTGGCCTATCTCCCCCGCTGCGCCCGACGCGCCGCGGACCAGTTGGCCATTGCTCACGAATCCTGCGGCAAGGCCCGTTCCGAGGTTCAAATAGGCGCTTGTTCCGGTCGCCTGACCAGCGCCCAGAAGGTGGTGGGCGCCAACGGCGGCAGCGTTGACATCATTCTCCACGGACACGGGAAGTCCAAGCGCGGATGTGACCACGGAACCCAATGCAAGGTCCTTGAGACCGACATTAACGGCGTTTGCCACCGTGCCTGAATCCGTGTCAACGATGCCGGGAATCCCGATGCCCAGGCCCGCAACGGGCCGATCGAGCAAGGTCTCGGCCCCGAGGACGTCACGGACCAAGCCGAACAAAGTGCCCAGGACCTGGTCTTTGCCGAACCCCGTGGGCCGGCGCAAGGTGTGCAGCACATTGTTGTGGTCATCGATAGCGACAACCTCGGTCTTCGTGCCGCCAATATCAGCCCCGAGACGGATAGTGCGGGTGCCGGTGCGGACGGTGGTGGATGAAGTCACAGTGTTCTTTCTGGCTGCAGCGCCAACAGGCAGCTGGAACGGAAGGAGACGGGGGAACCGGTATCGAGGCTCCGGTTGATTGCCTCGACCAGCGCCACAATGTCCAGGATTTCGGCCCACGGCACGTTGGGGGTTCCAGTGCGGACGGACTCGACGATGCCTTCCAAAAGCCCGGCCAGCATGGACTCCCCGGCCTCGATCGAGAATGCGCTCCCGTCCATCCGGGGTTCGAGATGGCCCGTGGTCTGCGGGCTCCACTCCACGTCCCCGCCCAACACTGCCTCCCGGCCGTCAACCCAGCGGATGGTCGCCTTGAGGGAGCAGTACGACGGCGGCGCGCCACCGCTGCGGTCAGAGGCACCATCGGCGTCGCGAACGGCAGCCGCGGCAGCACCGGCGTCGACGATTGCACCTTCGGCGATGACACCGGGCCCAAGGGCCGCAACGGCCAAGTCCACCAAGTGCACGCCGTACCAGGAGAACCCGGGGTGTCCGGGTTGGGTCGGTAGCGGCCCGTCCAGGACCACCCGGCGAGGCCTGCCGCTGGAAACGGCCGCGCGGAATTCCGGCGTGAAACGCTTGGGTGATCCGGCCAGCACCAACGTCCCCGAGGCGTCCGCGAGGGTAAGCATGGCCCGGGCCTCCGCCAGTGTGGGCGCGAATCGGGTGTCTACATAAACAGGCTTGCCGTAGCCCACCACCCGTTTGAAGTACTCCGGATGCATGCGGGCGTCCGAGGCCACGATCAGCAGGGCATCACAGGCTTCGGCCACTGCCTCCGGCGAATCGCACAGCGTGACACCAAGCGCCGCCACCTGATCGGCGAAGTCATCGACCCGGTCGCGGCCCAGCGGAAAGTCCGACGCCGGTACCCCCTTCCAGGCGTGCGTCACCGTCCCGCCGGGGACCGCGCCGTCGAACCCGTCCCCGAAGAGGCGGGCAAAAGACGGCGCGTGCGGCGAATCGACGCCGATCAGTCCGAACCGTATCGGGGCAATCACAGTAGGCGAGTTCATCCTTTGACCCCGCTGTGCGTGATGCTCGCGACGATGTGCTTCTGGAGGAAGGCGAAAATCACCAGGCAGGGGATGAAGCTGACAAACGCGGCCGCCATGATGTTGGAGGTGGACGCGGTCTCCGTGTTGAGGGTGGCCAAGCCCACGGTCAGTGTGCGGGCGGTGTCTGATTGACCTACGACCAGCGGCCACAGGAGGTCGTTCCAGTGCCAGAGGAACACGAAGATGGCCAACGTGGCCAGCACGGGCCGGATCAAGGGAAGCACGATCTGCCAGAAGGTGCGCCATTCCCCGGCACCGTCGATGCGTGCTGCGTCGAAGAGCTCCTCGGGCATGTCCTTCACGAACTGGCGGATCAGGAAGATTGCCTGGGCATTGGCCAGGGTGGGCAGGATCAGGCCCCAGAGCGTGTTCACGCCGCCCATTTTGGAGACCAGGATGAACGTGGGAATGAGCGTTGCCTGCACGGGGACCATGAGTGTGGCGATGATGGCCCACAGCAGGGCATTCCGTCCCGGGAAACGCTTGCGGGCCAGGGCATAGGCGGCCATGGAAGCGGTCAGGAGGACAACCACCACGGAGACAGTGGAGTACACGAACGAGTTCCAGAGCCACAGCGGGAATTCACCCACGTTGAAGATGCGGACCATGTTGTCAAAGGTCAGCGACGACGGCCAAGCGTAGGGAATGGTGGGTGCATCGGCAGGGGAGAGCGCAAGGACCACCACGGCCAGCAGGGGTGCCACTGTGAAGAGCGAAACGATGGCGAGGACCCAGGTCAATGTCCGTTGGCGGCGTTTTTCGGTGTTGGGCCGCATGGAAACCGGAGGGATGGGTGGGGAGACTACGGCTGTCACTTGGAGTCCTTTCCTTCGAAGAATCGTTGCTGCACCAGGGACAGGACCAGCACGATCACGAACAGCACCACACCTACGGCCGAGGCGTAGCCGAAGTCGAAGAACTTGAAGCCTTCGTCGAACAGGAAGTAGATGAGGCTGTGGCTTGCCCGGGCGGGGCCGCCGCCGGTCATCACGTAGATGGTGTCGAAGACCTGGAAGCCGACGATCGTCTCAATGACCAGCACGAAGAACACCACAGGTTTCAGGAGCGGCAACGTCACGAACCAGAAGGACTTCCAGGCGCCTGCACCGTCAATGCGGGCGGCCTCGTGGACTTCGGCGGGTTGCGCCTTGAGCCCGGCCAGGAAGATCAGCATGGAGTAGCCGAATCCTTTCCACACGGACACAACAGCCAGGGACAGCAGGACCAGGAGCTGTGGGCCGGAGGTGAATGGCACGGGTCCCAGGCCCAGCCCGCCGAGCGCCGCATTCAGGGGACCGTCGGTGGAGAAGATCCACGTCCAGATGATGCCGGCCATGACGAAGGAACTGAGGTACGGGATGAACAGTAGTGCCCGGAAGGTTCCCGTGTAGCGGACCAATTTGTCCAGCAGGACAGCCCCGGCCAGCGACACCGCAATGATGAACGGAACGAAGATCACCACGTAAAGGAAAGTGACGCGCAGGCTTTGCCAGAAGTTCGGGTCTGCTGCCAACCGGACGTAGTTGTCGGCGCCAAGAAACTCGAAATCACCGTTGAGGCTGTACTCCGTCAGGCTCATGGCTCCCGCGCCGAAGATCGGCAGGAACTTGAAGAGCCCGAAGATCACCAGGGTGGGCAGGACGAAGAGGATGCCGGCAAGGGCCTCGCGGTTACGGACCTTCTTCCTCGGGGCAGGTGGCGGAGGCGTTGCCGCCCGGGCCGCGGAACGGGTTTGGGTGTGCACTGACATGGGAAACCTATCTGCGGGGTCGAATCAGCGGGCCGCGCGCTGCAGGATGCCGCGTGCTTCCGTGGCCGCCTTGGCGAGGGCTTCCTTGGGCGTGATGTCCCCGCGAAGGGCCGCCTGGATGTTGGGTGCCAGCGCACCCATGACCTGGCGGGCCACAGGCGAGGATTCGCCTGGATTGGCCGTCTTCAGGGCTGCCGCCATGGCCTTTGAATCGGCATCCTCGCCGAGGGCGGCGGCATCTTCGCGGGTGGGCAGGTTTCCGGCGGCGGCGTTGAGGGCTTTCTGGGATTCAGCCGAACCCAGGTACTTCATCACTGTGTAGGCGGCTTGCCGGTTCTCTTTCTTGTTGATGGAGGTCAGGGCGAGGAGCCCGGGGTTGCCATAGGTGGCCTGGACCTTGCCTGTCAGGGGTTCCCCGAGCGCAACGTTGTCAGCTCCCAGGGCGGCCCGCATCTGCTTGAGTTCCGGGAGGGAGGTGGTGGCGCGCATCGCGGCCTTGCCGGTGGCGATCGGAGCGCCCTCCACCTTGGGGCCGTCGGTGGCGGCGTCGGCGGGCAAGCCGCCGGCCTTCTTGAGGTCCACCAGGAGCTGCAGGGCCGATTCGCCTTCTGCCGAGTCGAAGGCAACATCCTTGGCGTCGTCGCTGAACACCTTGCCGCCGGCCTGCCACAGCAGCGGATAGAAGGACAGGTTCAGCGTCTGTTCAGGACTGCCCGCGTAATCCATGACGGCGATGCCCTTCTTGGCCAGGACCGGTGCCGCCGAACGGAGATCATCCCAGTTCTTGGGCAGTTCCAGGCCCGCATCCTTAAAGATCTTGGTGTTGTAGGCGGTGGTGTTGATGTTCTGGAAGAGCGGGACGCCGAACAGTTCGCCGTCGAAGGTCGCGGCATCAAGGGTGTTCGGGTAGAAGGAGTCTTTTTCCTTGGACACGGCTTCGTCCACCGGCAACAGTCCCCGGACGTTCCGGTAGGTGGCGGCCTGGTCAGGCGTAATAAGCACGACGTCGGGTCCCGAGCCCGCGGCCAACGCGGCCGAAATCTGGGCGTCGCGCTTGTCGAACGTCTGCAGTTCGATGGTCAGGTCGATTCCCGGGTTTGCCTTCTCGAAGGCAGCCTCGGTGTCCTGCCAGAACTTCTTGCTGGCCGTCTCATCCTTGATGACGGGATACATCCAGAGGGTGACCTTGCCGCTTGCGGGTCCGGCGTCACTCGACGATGAGGACGGGCCGCCGCACGCGGTCAGGGCAAGGGCTGCAGCGGTAACGACGGCGGCGGCCAAGGCTGCGGGTGGGCGCAGTTTTCGTGTGAACATGATCGGCTTACTTTCTGCTGGGGGTGAGGCTGGCGTCTTGGAGGTTTTTGAGCGCAATGCTGTGGCGGGCGGCGTGGGTAGGTTCGGGTTTCAGGAGGGGGTCGTCCGTCTCCTGCATCCAGGCGAAGAGCGCGACGGACAGTTCCCTCAGGGTGTCCGCGTTCGTTGGTTCCCCCGCTACGTTGTCCAGTTCCGCCGGGTCCGTACTGAGGTCGTAGAGCTCCAGTGCCGGGCTGGTGGCTATGGTTGGCCCGCCCAGGTCCACGGGCAGGCTGCGATGGACCCAGGACTGGGTGGGGTCCATTGCACGCGGCGCGTTGGAGAAGTTGACGATCAACTTGTGCGTGGATGTCCGCACGGACCGTTTGGGGTCGTAATACGTGTGGAACGTCAGTTGGCTGAAGCAGTGTTCGCGGATGGGTTCGCCGCGTTCCACCGCCGCCCGGAGGCTGGTCCCCGGAAGGTCCGCCGGAACCGTGAGGCCGGAAACGTCCAGCAATGTGGGCAGCACGTCCACGTGGCTGACGATTTCCGAAACCCGTTTTCCGGCCCAAGCCCGGTTCAGCGGGTGGCGGATCATGAGCGCGACTTCCAGTCCGGCGTCGTACAGCGTGCATTTGGCGCGAGGCAGCGCGAGTCCGTGGTCCGTCGTGAACAGCACCAGCGTGCTGTCCTGCAGCCCAAGGACGTCCAGTTCGGCGAGGATGCGCCCAACGCCTTCGTCCATGTGCTTCACTGCGCCCTGCAGCTCGGCGATCTCCTCGCGTGAACCGGCATCGTCCAGCAAGTGCGACGGGATGCTGTGCCCGCGGGAGGTGTCAGGAATGACGCCGTCCGCCAGGAAGCCCATGACGCCGGGGCGGTCGTGCTGCGAGGGGACGCGGTGGGGTTCGGTGAAGCCGACCTGGAGGTAGAACGGCCGGCCGCCGGCTGCCATCCTCTGGAGCGCATCAGTCGCGCGGCTTACGACGACGTCCCGCGCACCCCCTGTACGGGCGCGGTCAAACCCGAGCCTGTCGGCGACCACGTCATCGGGCAGCACGCGTGATTCGTGGTGCACGCCAATCAGTTCCGTCTGGTAACCGACTGACTTGAGGCGGTGTGCGATGTGTTGGCGGGGCTCCTTGAGGTCCCAATCGAAGGGATCATGGGTCAGGCCGAGGACACCGTTGCTTTGCGGATACGTGCCGGTGAACAGGGACGCGCGGGCGGGGCTGCAATGTGGCGCCGTGGCGAAGGCTTTTTCGAACAAGGCCGATTCGCTGGCCAGCGCATCGAGGTTGGGGGTGGACACGGTGCCAACGCCGTAGCTTCCCAGGAAGCGGCCCAGATCGTGGCAGTGAAGGAGAAGGATGTTGCGCATCGGCTAGCCCATCTTTTCCAGGTCAGTGCGGGTCACGGCATGTTCCAGCGGCTCTCCGGCAAGGAAGCGGCGAAGCTCGTCCACCACGATCTGCCCGGCCCGGCGGCGGGAATCCACTGTGGCGCCGGCGATGTGCGGGGTGAGCAGGGCGTTCGGCAATGATCGCCAGCGGTCATCGATGGGCAGGGGCTCAAGGTCGAAGACATCCAAAGCCGCGTCGATACGGCCGGAGGATACCTCGGCGTAGAGCGCGTCCATGTCCACGATGGTGGAGCGGGCAGTGTTCACGAACGCCGTGCCGTCCTGCAACAGGGCAAGCTGGTCCCTGCCGATGAGTCCACGGGTTTCGGGGGTCTGCGGCGCGTGGACGGCTACAACGTCACTGGCGGCACATAGCTTCTCCAGGCTGGTTGAAAGCCGTGCCAGGGGATCGTCCGCACTGAGGTACGGGTCGTAAACCCTGACCTCCGCGCCAAGTGCGGTGCAGGCTTCGATGTACCGGCGGCCGGTCCGCGATGCACCCACTACACCGATGCAGGCGCCGGAAATCTCCCTTGCTCGCGGGGCCATGCGGGCATCCTCCCAGGTCCGGCCGGAGCGGAGGCTGTGGTCAAGGCGTTCGACCCGGCGCAGCAACGCCAAGGTGAAGGTGAGGGAGAGCTCGGCAACGGCGGGTGCCATTGCCGCTCCGGACTGGGAAATGGGAATGCCTGCTTCCCAGAAATCCTCACTCACCAGGAAATGAACGGAGGAAGCTGCGTGAAGTACGCAACGCAGCTTGGGGGCCAGAGCCAGATGCGTGGCGTCCAGGCGGGGGAACCCCCAGGCCGTTATGGCGATTTCGACGTCTTCGGCCACCTCGGCAAAAGCCTTGCTGGATTGGAGCGCCTCGGGTGGCACCACGGTCACGTGTCCCAATTCCGCAAGTGCAGCCAGGGTCGAGGGTGGAAAGAAGGAGTCGAATTCCGCCTCGGGAACGCTGAGGAGGATCTTCAGGGCGGGTGACTGAACAACGGCGTTGTTGGAGTTCATGCGGTTGACGCTACTGATTGTTTATTAGTTTTGTCAATGACTAAACTAATGGAAATGATGATGGAGAACCGTCCCATCCGGCTCCGATGCCACAATAGGGAAGGTCCACAGCGACGTAATCCCAGGAGACCCGTGCAATGAAGCCCCGCGCAGGAAGCAAGGCCCTGATCCGTGAGATCAACGAGGCCCTGGTGCTCGATATCGTTCGAACCCAAGCGCCCGTATCCCGCGCCCGCATCGCTGCCCAAACAGGGCTGAGTGCTGCCAGCGTCACTGGTATTACCGGCAAACTGGTCCAGTCGGGCCTTCTGATCGAAACCGAAATTGTGCGCGGAACGGGAGGGCGTCCGGCAAGGCTCATTGAACTGGGCCGCGAAGGTGTTTTTGCTGCCGGGGTGCGGTTGTCCGGTTCCGGGGCGCTCGCAGTCGTCGTCGACCTGCGCGGCACTGTTGTGGCAACGCATGCCGAGCCCCTGACCACCCTGGAGCCCGGCGACGCAGCTGCGGCGGTGGCGCGGGCCGTCGCAAAAGCGGCGTCCGGCATGGAGCCGCGTGTCATAGGCCTTGGGGTAGCCATATCCGGCGTTGTGGATCAGGCGAGTGGCGTTGTTCGGCACAGCGGAGCCATGGAGTGGGCCGACGTGCCGTTCCAACGCATCCTTGAGGAAGCCGCCGGCGAACCGGTGGTGATCGACAGCTACGTCAACTCCTACGCCCGCGGCCTGCTGTTCGACGGCGGGTTCAAAGGCCGGGAGATGCTGGTCTTCAGCGTCGGCACGAGCCTGGGTACCGCCGTCGTGGTTGAAGGCCGCATCCAGCGCGGTTTCAACGGTTCCGCCGGCGGTTTTGCGCACTCGCGCGCGATCACCGACGGCGGTCCGCCGAGGAGATGCCATTGCGGCGCGGACGACTGCCTGGAAACGCGCGCCAGCCTCTGGGGCCTCCAACAGGAACTGCAGCGCCAGGGCCTCAATCGGGAGATCAATTCCGACGCCGACAGCCAACTGATTGCCCGGGCGGCCGGGCACGTGGGAATCGGCATGGCGAACCTCGCCAAGGCGCTGGGGCCGGAGAAGGTTGTGGTCGGCTTTGCGCCTGAGGCCTGGATTGGCACGTTTGCTGAACAGGCAAAAGAGGCATTTCTGGTGGAGTACCAGCATGCGAATACTCCTCCTCCCGGGGTTGAAGCGGTCACGACGGACCATGCCGCTGTTGCCAGGGGAGCGGCATGCGCGGTGTTGGCGGGGTTGTTTACTGCGAGGGATTCACAGCCGGAAGGGTTGCAGCCGGAGGAGTTGCAGCCGGCCGCCGAGACGGCCTGACTGCAACTCTCCCCGGGCGATCCCGCAAGCTGAGGATCAGCCGGCTTTCCGCATCAGCTGCATGGCCCCGGTGTCATCGATCCGGACCAGGTTGGGGCCCTGAAGCGTGTACAGGAAACCGTCTTCGTCCGCGGTGATATGCGGGCCGCTGTACCAGCCGCCGTTGATGCCGGCCACCACCACTGACACGGCGAACGTGATGGGGTCGATACGGAAAACAGTGGTGTCGGAGACGCCATACACAATGCCCCGGCTGACCTGCAGGGCACCGAAGTCGGTGCACACGCTGCTGAGGTCGCCGCGATGGACCACTTGGCGCGTTTCCAGATCGACGACAAAGAGACCGGCCGCGCGCCGGGACATGCCGTAGAGATATTTGCCCTGGATGGCCATGGCAGCGATACCGGCGCTCTGGCCCGGGTCGAGTCGCCACAGTTCCTGGTTGGCCACCGGATCCCAGGCAACCACGGTGCTGCGTGGACCGTCCGCGTAGATGTTGTCGCCGCCAAGGTAGGCTACGCCGTCCTTCGTTGCCACCGCGCGAACCATCTGGAGGGTGTCGATCGGGTTCACTTTGGTGATCACCTGCGTGGTGGCGGGGTTGTAGGCCGCAAAGCAACCACCGCCGCCGGTGTCGTTCTGGGCGCCTGCAATCACCAGCCCGTTGACAGCATCCCAACAGACATCCAGGGGACGGTTCTGGCCAGCGGGGAGCGCAGCTACCTGGTAGGGGAGTTGCCCGGTGGTGGGATCGTAGGCGAGTATCCCCCGGGAGTTGTACTGTCCAGTGAACAGCACGCCGCCCACCACCACGGCATCCTTGGCTTCGCCTGTGGCGCGCAGATAGCTGACGGTATTTGCCGCCAACTGGTGCCGCGCTATGACTCCGGTTCCACCCACGTACACATCCCCGGCGCCAGCGGCGAGGCCCATGCACAGCTGCGGTCCGCCGGGTGCTCCCGCGGTGGTGAGGTCATGCTTTACAGCCGTCTTGGCAACGGGATCTATCTCAATGACGTCGTAGGAGGAAACAGTCAGGGCTTTGCTTCCGTACACGTCCAGGCCCCACATGGCGCCAACGTCTTCGGTGAGGATCTGCGTGATCTTTTTGGTGGCCATGTTGTAGGACCACACTCCGGGTTCCTTGACGAAGAACACCTGGTTCCCGAGCTGCCTGAACATGACGCCGGTCTTGGGGATGATGGTGTATTTCGAGTGGTCCGCGAGGTTGATCAATACTGACTTGCCTGGACCTTTCACGCCCACGCCGAGTTGTCCGTCCAGGACGCTGAGCGAGGTGACCGACACCCCGGCAGCGACCTCGGCAGGGAGGATATTCGTGAAGGCCCTAGTGGCGCGGTCGAACGCGAAGAGCCTGCCGGGGCTGGATCCGTTGCCGCCACCCAGCGTGCTGCCGGTTCCGAAGTACACATAGTTGGCCGTAGCCGCGACCGCCTGGGCGATCGTTGCTCCCGGGTCCGGGACACCCCAGCTGGTTGTGGCGTTGGTGCCGGGATCGTACTCCCAAAGGGACGGGGCATTGCTGGTGAGGCCGCCGCCTGCTGCGTAGACCTTGCCGTCGGGAGCCACCGCCAAGGCCCGGATGTCGCGGTCTCCGGTCTCTCCCACCCCCACGGCCGGGGAGGCGGGCGTGCTCAGATCCCAGCGGTAGATGTTGGGCTTGCCGTCGATGCCGTCGCGCAGCACTCCGGCGTACAGGTAGCGTCCAGTGGGGTCCGCGGCCAAAGCCTGGATGCTGTAGCCCGAGCCCAGATCGGTCCGCGACGTGATGGTTTGGGTGGGTAGATGGAACCCGATGATGCGGACAGGGTTCAGGTTCCGCGAACCGATGTACACAGTGTCGCCCACCAGGAGCGAACTCATGAGCGAGAACTGCACGACGGCGGGTCCCAGGTCGGTTATCTGCGGACCGGACGCTGCCAAGGGCTTGGCCGCGTTGGCATTTCCGTTGGACATGGAGGCAAAAGCGGCGGCCAATCCGGCCACACCGCTGGTCTGCAACAGCTGACGACGATTCAGGGAAAAGGACATGGAAGGTCTCCTCATTGAGTATCCCGTTGGGGGTCCAGGGGTGGTAGCTTCCGAGACGTTCCGGATACGTTCAGGGCACCTGCGATCAGTGTCCCAGCCGCTTGCGTGCGAATTCCAGAATTCGAACATTTTCAAACTCGACACTTCGAGGACTTCATGTCGAAGACGGGGATCCCGTGAAGATCAGGTCCTGTGTTCCCACCGGGGCCGGTTAAGGCTAGCCCCCGGCCCTCCTACTGCCCGGCAGCCTTCAATAAGTGGTCCGGAAGTCGGTTACCCGGTGCCCGACCGCGGATTTCCAGGAGTTCGCGGGCATGTGCGTGCAGCTTCTTGTCTTCGTCCGACACGGGGATCCACTCGGGAATCGGCACGGCCGTGCCCGTTTCATCGCGTGCCACCATCACCGTGAGGCAGTAGGTAGTCAGGTTCATCTCGCGGGTTTTGGGATCGCCGGACCGCACGTGGACCGCGATGTGCATTCCCTTTGCGCCGGTGTAAACAAGCCGTGCCTCGACTTCCACCACGTGGCCAATCAGCAGGGGCCGGTAAAAACGGACGCCACCGGAGAACACAGCCACGGTGTCCTTGCCGCAGTATCGTGAGGCGCAAACGTAGGCAGCCTCATCGATCCACTTCATCACGATCCCACCGTGGACCTTGCCGCCCCAGTTCACATCAGTGGGGGACGCCATGAACCGCAGCGTCACGCGCTCGGCTGTACCGGCGTCGGTATATTCCTGGGCGTTCATCGCATTGACGATCTGTTCGCGGACCCCGATGCGGGCCAAGGCGTGGTCCCGGGCCTCAATCTCGGCGGGCGTGGAGGGCTCGAACTGTGGGACGGGGATGGGCTTGCCGTCGGGTCCAACGGCCACGAAGATCACCATGCACTGGCTGTGCATCGTCTCCGGACCGCCCTTGGGGTCCCGGGAGCTGACCACCGTATGGATGTGCATGGAGGAGCGGCCGGTATAGACAATCGTGGACGTCACCTCCACCATGTCCCCGCTGTTCACGGGATCAGTGAAGTGGATGTTGCCCACATAAGCTGTGACGCAGTAGGACTTGGCCCACCCGACCGCCGCTGCATAAGCCGCTTTGTCCACCCATTCGAGGACGGTCCCGGCATCGACGGATCCGCTGTGCCCGACGTCGGTTGGGGCTGCCAGGAAACGGAGTGTCACGGAGTTGCCGGCGTCGTCGCTCATGCTGGAAGTTTACTGGCGGCATGTTTCTGTTACGTGACTAAGACTGCGCTCGCCGGAGGCCCAGTGTGGCGATGAGGTCCTCGTGGAGTTCGAACCAGACGCGATGGAAAGAGTCGCGGTCTGTGCCGGTCAGCCATGCCGAATCCTGTACCGAACGCTTGAGTGCCAGCAGCAGACGCCCTGAGTAGCCCTCGAACCGGGGCAACCTCCGGGTAAGTTGAGCTTCCAGCGGCCTCCAGGCCGCCACGGCCCCAATGAGGACATCCATTTCTTCCCGACTGCCCGGAGCTCCCAACTGGATGGCGCTGCAGGCGCCGACCACTCCGTCATTGAACTCTGCAAAGTCATCATGCGCGGCCATGACAACGGTTCGGGCGCCCGCCCTTTCCAGTTCTTCGGAAAGCAGTCGCTCGTTCTCTGCCCGGCCCAACGTGGACAAGAGCCAGCCGCTGGTTCCGGCGAAGCTGCTGCGGGAAACCAAGCCGTTCCTGCCGGCGTCGATGAGGACGGACTCCACCACGTTGGGGTCCTGGGCGAACCGCGCTGCTACAGCTTCGGTATCAGCGAAACCCAACAGGCGCACGGCGTGCAAGGCCAGGAGAGTCATTGGGTCTCCGCCAAGGTGACGGTTCCTGTGGTTCCGTCGACCGTCAAAAAGCCGCCGTCGATCACCAGCTCCAGCGCAGACCGAACGCCCAGGACCGCCGGGATTCCATACTCACGGGCGACGATCGCGGCATGCGACAACATTCCACCGGTCTCAGTGACTACTGCCGATGCGATGCCGAAAAGAGGTGTCCAGGCGGGATCGGTGGTACGGCAAACCAGCACATCCCCTGTGCGAAAACGGTCAAATTCGTCGGGACCTTGAATGAGGCGCGCCGTTCCGCTGAAGCTACCGGCGCTCGCCGCGGTCCCCGTCAGGACCAGCCTCATTGTCCGTTTCCTGCTGCTGTGCGCGGACGGTCGGAGAGCCGATCCAGCCGCTGCTGCGCAGCCTGCGCCGAGCGGAGGCCGAGGCTCTGTGCGATCTGCGGCCAGGTCAGCCCTTCGGCCCGGGCCAGGAACAAGAGTGCGGTTTCGACGGCGTCCATCTCGCCTCTGGCGGCCGGAACCAGCGCGAGGGCCGCGCTGAGGTCAGAGGCATCCGGCGTTTGATCGCCCTGTTGGCTCCGGGAGCGCCACAGCGCGTGTTGGATCAAGTCCATGGCCGTTGGCGGCTGCGTCTCGTGGAGCCACGGGCGCTGGGGGAGTTCAGCGGCGCCGCGTTCCAGGAGTAAACGGGCCGCCTGGGACTGGAGCTCTGCAAGTTCGTGGTCGCGGGACGGGGGTGACGTGCTCATGACTCCGAGCGTCCACCATCAACACTTTGTTGTCAATATTTTGTTGATTATCGCCTCCGGTTTGCGCTCTAAATGAGAATCAATATCATTTAATCCATGTCTCATCACCCAAACCCCACTCCTTCCCGCCTGTCCACCCAAAAGCGTCGCCTCCCCGCCTGGCCGATTGCCGCCGTCGGGCTTTCAGCTTTGCTGCTCGCCGCCTGCGCCGCCCCCGGTGGTTCCGCCGGCAACGAGGCCGGCGCTCCGTCGTCGAGCACCTCAACACCCAGTCCCAAAGAGGCAGGTGCGCCGACGCCGCGCCTGGTTTACACGCACGACGGCGGCATCGGAGTTCTCGATGCCACCTCGCTTGAGCAGGTGGGAACGGCGGAGTTGGAGGGCTTCAACCGCCTTAACCCCGCGGGTGACGGAAGGCATGTTTTCGTGTCCACCGGAGATGCCTTCCGGCTCTTCGACGCCGGTGCCTGGTCCGAACCGCACGGGGATCACAGCCACCATTACGTTGCAGAGCCCGGACTGACCGGGTTTGCCTTTGAGGCAAACAAGGCCGGCCACGTGGTGCTGCATGCCGGCCGCACCGTGCTGTTCAATGACGGATCCGGGAAGGTGGAGAGCTTCAAGAGCGCCGCGCTCGGCGCCGCAGTTGAAGACGGAAAGCTGCCCGCGACGGACGTTTACACAACGCCTGAGGCGCACCATGGAGTGGCTGTTGAGCTTGAGGACGGCAAGCTGCTGGTGACCCTTGGCAACGAGGAAAGCCGGTCTGGAATCGCGGTGCTGTCGGCTGGCAAGGGTCAGGAGCGGCAGGAGATCGTGCGCAACGAAGACTGCCCGGGAGTCCACGGCGAGGCCGTCGCCGCGGGTGAAGCCGTGGTGGTCGGGTGCGAAAACGGCATGCTGATTTACAAGGACGGCGTTATCACCAAGGTCTCCAGCCCCGACGCCTATGGCCGTTTGGGTAACCAGGCGGGATCGGAAAAGTCTGCAGTCATCTTGGGCGACTACAAGGTGGACAAGGCAGCAAAGCCTGAGCGGCCCACCCGGATCTCGTTGGTCAACACCGAAACGGCCGCCATGCAGCTTGTGGATATCGGCACCA
This sequence comes from Paenarthrobacter nitroguajacolicus, assembly GCF_029952445.1. Taxonomy (GTDB): domain Bacteria; phylum Actinomycetota; class Actinomycetes; order Actinomycetales; family Micrococcaceae; genus Arthrobacter; species Arthrobacter nitroguajacolicus_B. Next base: position 128,301 of record NZ_JAQPPK010000004.1, read on the forward strand.
GCTACTCGTTCCGCTCGCTGGGCCGTGGACCTTCGGGTGAAGCGCTGGTGCTCGGTACCGATGGCGGGCTCCGGGTGATCGATCCACTGTCCGGCGCGGTCACATCCACCATCCCCGTGGTGGCCCCGTGGGAAGAGTCGGCAACTTGGCAGGACCCACGGCCCACCCTTTTTGTCCAAGGCTCGACGGCGTTCGTCACTGAACCTGCCACACAGTCACTTCACGCTGTGGACCTGAAGACGGGGAAGGTGGCGAAGTCGGCGAAGCTTGAGCACACGCCGAACGAGCTCACTGGCGTCACGGGCTAGACGCTCCATCACGTCCCACCCCTTTCCGGTGGACGCTCCATCACGTCTTGGCGGCCGACAAGGCCGCCTTGGCTGTGTCCACGTCAGTGACGAGAGTGTCCACAAGCCCTGATTTCAGCGCCGCAATGACTGCCCGCTTCTTGCCGGGCCCGCCCCCGAGGGCCACCTTGACTGGGACGGACGCCAGTTGCTGAGTGGTAATTCCAATCATGCGGTCGTCAAGAAGGTGAAGCTCCCTGCCTTGGGCATCGAGGAGGGTGGTGCCGATTTCCGCAGCTACGCCCTGTTCCAGCAGAGGGTCCAGCTCACCGGCCTCGTCCAGAAGGCTCGCGAGGAGTGAGCTGTGTGGCCACCCGCCCACGGTGAATACGGCCTTGTCCAGTAAGTCCATCCGCTTCAGAGCCTGGCGAACCCCGGGCTGGCTCCGGATGACCTGCGCGGCAATGTGATCCGTCGCTATGACTGGCGAATGAAGCGGGTACATCCGCCCCTGTGCCACACGGCGCAACTCCATGATGACCTCCAAATTGTCATCGTCCGTCGATGCGACGCCCGTGAGCTGCACCAAATCGCAGTTCGGTGCCGTCTGGATACGAGCGCAGGTCTCCAAGATGGTTCTGCCCGGGCCCAGCCCAAAGATGTCATCTTCTTCGATGAGCTCCGAGAGGAGCTTCGACGCGACGGCGGCGATTGCGGCGCGCGCAGCCTTGTCACCCTCAGCTGCGGGAATGCAGACAATGGCCGATTCCAGGCCGTAGCAGGAGGCCAGTGTCTTGGAAAGCGTGGCGTCGATGGGATCGGGGAGGCGTGGTGTGACATCCACCAGCCCCTGCTCCCGGGCGTACTTCACCATTCGACCTACGGCAAAGCGGGAGACCCCCAACTCCTCGGCTATGTCCACTGTTGGGCGCCCGAACTTAAGGTGCTGCATCGCGGCGTAGACGTGGCGTAGCTGCTCTTCCAAACTCAATTCCTTGCTCACCTGAGCATCATAAACCAGTTTGTGAGCGCTCTCATTAGTCTTTCATCTACACCCGGTGACACCGACGCCGCCGGGTTGCCGCGAGTCCTAGGAGTAGATGATGGAAGTCCAGCGTTTCCGCCCCAGCCGACGCACCGTGATGCAAATGGCGGTGACAGCAGTAGCCGCAACGGCCACGCTCGCCGCATGCTCGCCCGGAGGCGGAGCAGATTCCACGGTCGACGTCGATTCATTCGGCTGGCGGAACTTCGAGGGAAAGAGCCTCAATCTTTTGATGAGCGAGCACCCGCTCTCCGCAGCAATCAAGCCGCAGCTGAGTGACTTCGAGACAAAGACCGGAATCAAGGTGAACCTTGAGACCCTCAGTGAGGCTGACTACATGGTAAAGATCCTGACTGAACTCCAGTCCGGCTCCGGCGCCTATGACGTCTTCATGACCTCGCAGCCCATGAATTACCAATACGCGGCCGCAGGTTGGATCGAAGACCTGCAACCCTGGGTGGATAATTCCAAGCACACTGCCCCGGACTACGACATCAACGACTTCTTCCCGGCCCTGTTGAGCGCTGAACGCTGGGACAAAACCAACTTCGGAGGTGCCGGCAAAGGTGGGCTGTGGGCCATTCCCGCGAACGAGGAAGGCTACGCGCTCTTCTACCGCAAGGACATTCTTGCGGCCAACAACGTCGAAGTGCCGCAAACCATCGATGAACTCATCGCCGCAGCCCAGAAGCTCAACGGAGTCGAATTCGGTGGGAAGAAGATCTCAGGCTTCGTCAGCCGTGGCGACAAGACCTACCCCACGCTGAATCCCTTCTCCACGTTCGCCGGCGCCTACGGAGTTAAGGACATCACCGACGGAAAGGCCACCGTCAACTCACCGGAGGGCATTGAAGCAACCAGCAAATGGGTGGAACTGATGAAGACGGCACCCAAAGCGGCCAGCACCTACACCTGGTATGAGGCACAGCAGGACTTCCTGGCGGGTACGTCGGCGTTCTACATCGACGCCGACCACATGGCCCCGGATTTTGAGAAGACAGGCAGCGCCATCGCCGGCAAAGTGGGCTACGCCCTGCCACCTGAGGGTCCCAAGGGCCGCTCCTCGAGCATGTGGCTCTGGTCGCTGGGAATGAACTCGGCGTCGAAATCCAAGGGTGCAGCCTGGCAGTTCATGCAGTGGGCCACATCCAAAGAACTCCTGACCTCGGCGATTGCGGCCGGGAACATGAATCCAACCCGCATGTCCGTCGCCAACAGCCCGGAGATGGTCCAGGCCACCGCTGGGTGGGGTGATTACAACAAGACGTGGACGGAAATCCTGTCGAAGCACGCGTCCTGGCCTTACTCGCCGTCGGCCAGTTGGACGAACGCGGGGGACATCTGGGCCACGGCCATCCAGTCCGCAATCCTGGGGCAGGCGTCAGTTGAAGACGCCCTGAACGATGCAGCAAAGAAAATTGACGCCGTTATCAAGTAACCCTGCTAACACTTCCCGCGGTCCCTTCTGGCGCGCTGTTGCGTCGACCGATGGGCAGAGTTGCCTTACCCAAGGGAACAAATGAAACACAAACCTTCTCTTCCCTATCTTTTACTCTTACCCGCGCTGGCCCTGCTGGTGGCAATTCTCTACCCGTTCCTCACAGGGGCGTGGTGGTCGTTCACCTCCTACCGGCTTAACCGTGGCGCTCCGGTGCCCAACTGGGGAGAGAACTTCCTGAACCTCTTTTCAAGCGGGGAGGGCTTGCACGCAATCGGCATAACGCTCGGCTACGCCGTCGTCGTCGTGGTTCTTGAATGCCTGTTCGGGATCGGCCTGGCGATGCTCCTGAACTACGTGGGCCGGATCGGAAACTCTTTCCGGCTGCTCATTGTTCTCCCGTTGTTGTTGCCTCCGGTGGTCGCGGCTCTCATGTGGAAGGTCATGCTGACCGAAAACGGTGTTGTGAACTGGTTGCTGGAGGCGGTCGGGTCCCAGAAGCTGCTCTGGCTCAACGGACCAGACAGTGCCCTCTGGTCCGTGGTACTCATCGACGTCTGGATTTTCACGCCCTTCGTCATGCTGCTGGCGCAAGCAGGCCTGAAGAGCGTTCCGAAAGAACTCAGCGAGGCTTCCGCGATGGATGGGGCAGGGCCTGTTCGAAACTTTGTTTCCGTGACTCTGCCGATGCTCATGCCTGTCCTGGTGGTGATTGTCACCTTCAGGGGCATCGACTCCCTGAAGATGTTCGACATTATCTACACCACCACCAAGGGTGGCCCCGTGGACGCCACCACCAACCTGCACGTCATGGCTTACCTGGACGGCATACGCAACCTGAACTTCGGTGCGGCAATGGCGGCATTGATCGTCCTCTGGCTTCTTTGCTACCTCATCTCCTTTTTCCTGCTCAAGGCCCGTCGTAAGGAGGCATTTTCATGAGCAGCACAGTTGTCGAGTCTGCGGCCCGCGCCCAAGCAACCCCCACGTTTCCCGGCACTTCCCGCCGGGAAAGGTCCAGAAAGCTTCGACGTTCAGCCGCAATCATCGTTCTGACACTCTGGACCGTGTTCGCGTTGGCGCCGATTGCCTGGATCTTGCTGATGTCGTTCAAGACGCCGGGCGACATCGTGGTCTATCCGCCCAAGTTCTTCTTTGCTCCAACATTGGATAATTACGTGAAGGTGCTCAGTGGCAGCGCGTTTATGACACCGTTTGTGAACTCCTTGATCGTCACACTGGGCTCGCTGGTGCTGACCTTGCTGATTGGCCTGCCGACCGCGTATGCCCTGGCCCGCTTCAAATTCCGGGGCCGCGAGAACATTGCCTTCAGCATCCTGTCCCTGCGTTTCGCTCCGGAGCTGCTAATCATCCTGCCGCTCTACCTGATCTTTCAAAAGATCGGTTTGTACGACAACTATCTTGGCTTGATCCTGGCGTACCAGTTGGTGACGCTGCCGATGCTTGTGTGGATGCTGCGCTCCTTCATCGAAGATCTCCCCGTCGAGCTGGAGGAAGCGGTGGCCATGGACGGTGGAACCCGCTGGACGGCGTTCCGGCACGTGCTGTTCCGGCTGATTGCGCCGGGTCTTGGCGCCAGCATGATGCTTTCTTTCATCTGGGCGTGGAACAGCTACACCTTGCCCCTTGTTCTGAGCGGAAAAAACACGCAGGTGATCACCACCGGCATTCAGCAGTACATCGCCTATCAGTCCATTGACTGGGGTCCGATGGCGGCGGCCACTGTCGTCTCCATGGTCCCGGGCATCCTCTTTGCTCTCTTCTCCTTGCGCTGGATCGTCGGTGGCCTCACTGCCGGCACGGTCAAGGGCTGATCACTCCCCGAAATTGAAAGGACATTCACATGTCAATCCCTTCCACGATGCGCGCCAGCGTCCTGACCTCACACAAGACCATAGAACTGCAGGAAGTCGCAGTTCCTGAACCACAGCCGGGCCAGGTGCTTGTCCGTGTGACGGCCGTGGGCGTTTGCGGTTCGGACACCCATTTTTACGAGACTGGCTCCATCGGTGACATTGTCGTCGAGGGTCCGATCGTGCTTGGGCACGAAACGGCCGGTGAGATTGTCGCCGTCGGACCTGGTGTCGACAGCAGCCGCGTGGGAACGCGAGTGGCGGTTGAGCCACAAACTCCTTGCCGCAAGTGCGATTACTGCAAGACGGGCCGTTACCACTTGTGCCGGGACATTCTCTTTTACGGGGCTTGGCCCGTAGATGGCTCCTTTGCGGAGTACGTCATCGTGGACGACGACTTTGCGCATGCTGTTCCGGAGTCGATCTCCGATGAGCAGGCAGCCCTCCTCGAACCGTTGTCAGTGGCCGTGCACGCAGCCCGACGGGCAGGCGTGAAAGCCGGCCACAAGGTGCTTATTACGGGTGCAGGACCGATTGGGGTCATGAATGTCCAGGTCGCCAAGGCCTTGGGCGCCAGCGAGGTGGTCATCAGTGACCCAATTGCTCATCGGCGGGAGTTTGCCTTGGCCCACGGGGCGGACCTCGCCCTCGACCCCACCACAAGCGGTCTGGACGACTACGCAGAGTACTTCGATGTCTACATCGATGCTTCCGGAAACGCGCGGGCCATTTTGCCGGCCTTTCCCGCGGTCAAGCGTGGTGGAACTGCCTGTCTGGTGGGGATGGGAGGAGATGAGCTCAATGTTCCCATCGCTATGATCCAACATCGCGAGATCACTCTGACCGGGACGTTCCGGTACGTGAACACGTGGCCGACCGCCATCGCACTGTTGGCATCCGGAGCTGTGGATGTGGAAGGGATCGTCACAGGACGATACGGGCTTGAGGACGTTGAAGAGTCGTTGATGAAGGCCAAGAAGGACCCCCTGGCGATCAAAACGATGGTCATCCCCGGCCCGCAGGCAAAGCGCTAGCAGGACGATTGCTTTGAACCGGACTGACAACAAAAGGGCTATCGAATGGGAAGTGAGCGAGTTCCTCTTCGACATGGACGGAACGCTCCTGGACTCCATCGCGGCGGTGGAGCAGGCGTGGCATGAGTGGGCGGCCGAGGAGGGGGTGACAATCCCGGAGGGGGAGTCATTCCACGGACGTACGTCCCGGGACCTGGCTTCGGCATTTGTTTCTGAAGAACGCATACCGGCCGCCCTGCAAAGACTTAGCGAAATTGAGCAGAACCCGCAGGCTCCAGTGACCCCCCTGCCGGGGGCACGCGAGTTGTTGGCTGCAGTTCCCGGCGACAGGTGTGCAGTGGTGACCTCAGCCGCGCGCCTCGTAGCCGAAGCCCGGCTGGCCGCCGGTGGGATTACGCCGCCTGCCCTGCTGATCACAGGCGACGACGTTTCCCGCGGCAAGCCGGATCCCGAGCCTTACCGGGCCGGCACGCGTTGGGCGCGGGACGGCGTGCCGCCTGTTGCTTTTGAAGACACTGTCGCCGGATTACGTTCAGCACGTAGCGCCGGTTGCCGGACGGTCGGTCTCGTGGGGACTACGACCGCAGTGGAACTCCGTCCCCATGCAGACGCGGTGATCACCACATTGGCCGAGGTTGCCGTCGTCATTGGACACGATGGCAGTCTGCGGGTGCGGCTTCACACCACATGAGGAGGGGTGCGGATCCTCCATCACGTCCCACCCCTTTCCGGCGGACGCTCCATCACTCTCTCCACGAGAGTGATGGAGCGTCGGGGGATTGGGGGTGGGATGTGAGAGAGCGTCCGGCAGGAGGGGGCGGGGGTGCTACGCCAGGACGCGGAGCTTCGAGCCGGAGCGCCCGAACAGGGCGGCGTCGGCCGAAATCCTGCCCGCGCCCGCCAATGCGAGTGCCAATGCGGCCCCGGCGAAGAGCAGCACCAGTTCGTACCCGCCGTTACCCACGAAGATGCCGGCGGGAGCGTGCACCAGGAAAAGTGCTCCCAGCATGTCGACGGCCAGGAGCACTGCGAAGACGCGGGTCAGGAGGCCGAGGATCAGTGCGATGCCGCCCACGAGTTCCAGGGTCGCCACGATGGGCGCCACTACGGAGGCGCCAGGTACGCCCATCTGCGTGAAGGACGCCTGGGTTCCGGCGATGGTGAATTCGTTGAACTTCTGCCAACCGTGCGCGGCGAAGAGAAATCCTGCAATGACGCGCAGGATGGTCAGGGCTGTGGTGGTCAAGCTGGACTTGTTCATGCTTCAACCCTCGCAGGTGATTAGTTGAAGTGTCAACTAATCACAGCGCGCATCCAAGGAATTCCCAGCTAGCTACGAGGTTTCGCCTGAAGCCACGGCTGAAGCAGCCGGGTGGTGATCGGCAGGAAAATGTACGTCATAAGAGGCGTCAGGATGACGATGTTGAGCAGGACGGCAAAAACCAGCGGCCAGCTCTGCGTCACGGGGTGGAGCAGGAAGTTGGCCAGCAGACTGAGCGGGAAGAACGGCAGGAAGATGCTGACGGCTTGCTTCCAGCGCGGTGGCACTACGGTTTCCGGGACCACCACAGAGACGTCGCCCGGCCGTGAGAACCATCCTTCAATCCCCGTGTGACGCTCCACTCGCGTGGTCTCCATCATTTCCCTGGCGCTATCGATCCACCAGCGCCGCTCCTCGGAGTCCTCCCAGGCCTGCAGGGATTCGGCATCGGCGAATCGGTAAAGCATGTGCCATTCGGTGGAGTCCACGCCGTTGCGCACCCAGCCTGAGCCCAGGTAGCCCGGCCACTCCCGTGCCAGTTCCTGGCCGGCATGGGCCCAGGCGTTGGCTTGGCGGGTGTAGCCCGGAAGGATGGTGCGGGCAACGGAAACAGTGACGGGATGCTCATATGACACGGCCCAAATGTACCCGCCTCCCAGCAGACTAGGCTTGTTTAGTGCCTCAAACCACAACCGCTCCCGCCCGCTCCAACGCGCGCGAAATCCTCCGCCTGGCCGTACCCGCCTTCGGCGCGCTGATCGCCGAGCCGCTGTTCCTCCTGGCCGACTCCGCAATCGTGGGGCATTTGGGCGTGGACCAGCTGGCCGGCGTCGGACTCGCGTCCACCATCCTGCACACCGCAGTTGGGCTCATGGTCTTCCTCGCCTATTCGACGACGCCGGCAGTAGCCCGCGCGATCGGCGACGGGAAGCTGGGGAAGGCTTTGGCTGCAGGGCGCGACGGCGTATGGCTGGCCCTGCTGCTGGGTCTGGTCCTCGCTGTGATTGGCTTTGTCGCGGCTGAGCCCTTGGTTGGCTTCATGGGGGCGACCGGTGACGTGCGCGGATTCGCCGTTGACTATCTTCGCTGGTCGATGCCCGGTCTGGCGGCAATGCTCCTGATCTTCGCCGGTACAGGTGTTCTCCGCGGGTTGCAGGACACGCGCACCCCGCTGCTTGTGGCAACTGCCGGTTTCGCGCTGAACATAGCCCTCAACTGGTTCCTGGTTTATGGGCTGCACCTGTCCGTTGCGGGATCGGCGATCGGCACCAGCATCGCGCAGTGGGCCATGGCTGCCGTCTATCTGGTGATGGTGGGCAGGAACGCGCGGCAGCATGGCGTCTCACTCCGGCCCGACTGGCACGGCATCCGCGCCATGACCAAGGTTGGTTCGTGGCTCATGCTCCGCACGCTGAGCCTTCGCCTGGCCATCCTGGCAACTGTTGTGGTGGTGACGGCCCAGGGTGCCGTCAACCTGGCGGCGCACCAGCTGGCCATGACCATCTTCTCGTTCCTCGCATTCGCCTTGGATGCACTGGCCATCGCCGCGCAAGCCTTGATCGGCAAGGAACTCGGCGCCCGGAACGCAGCCAAGGCCCGCGAGCTGACCCGGACCATGATCCGCTGGGGCTTGGGATTCGGCGTTGTCACCGGCGCACTCCTTGCGGTGGCAGCTCCCTGGGCGGGATACATCTTCACTTCCGACTCCGGTGTCCGGTCAGCCCTGACCGTTGCGCTCTGGGTTCTCGCGCTGGGGCAGCCCATTGCCGGGTACGTTTTCGTCCTTGACGGTGTCCTCATTGGCGCCGGCGACGGGCGCTATCTGGCGATTGCCGGCGTCGTAAATCTGGCGGTCTACCTGCCGCTGTTGGTGGCTGTCCACCAACTCAAGCCCGACGGCGAGGCGGGGCTCCTGTGGTTGTGGGCGGCGTTCGCGCTGGGCTACATGCTGGCCCGTGCGGTGACGCTGGGGCTGCGGGCGCGGACCGATCGGTGGATGGTGCTGGGTTCGCACTAAACTGGACGGGTGACTCTTCCATCGACTCCCGCCCAGACTCCTTCTGCCCCTCCGGCGGGACTGTGGAAACCCGTGCTCATCCGTGCAACGGTTGCAGTGGTGTTCGGTTTGGTGACCATCTTCTGGAGCGCTCCGTCCGTGCAGGTCCTTGCCTGGGCTGTTGGGCTCTATCTCCTGGGAACCGCGGCGGCCGTGTGGCAGTCGCGCGCGTTGCCGGTGGCAGTGCCGGCAGTGGTTGCCCTGGGCGGTATTGGCGCCCTTGTCACGCAGTCCGACGAGGGTGTGGCCCTTTCCGCGTTGCTCGCGCTGTTGGTTCTGGGGCTTCTTGAGTTCATGCACGGTCTCAGGAAGCGCGATTCCCTGGCCCGCGACTGGCTCGTCTCCGGTGTCATTTCGGTAGGCACAGCCATCGCATTGCCGTTTTTCACCTCGCTGGGTGCGCACGCGCTGTTGGGTGTTGCAGGCGGCGGCGCGATACTGTCCGGTGTTCTGTGGATGCTGTCCGGATTGTCGCTGCGGCATGATGCCCGCACTGGTGCGCAGACCACTGCGCCCGGTGCTTCGCCGGAGGCCGTAAACTAGTAGTTGGACGTTCTACTCGTTGTAGAACTTTTGCAGACCGGCGGACACGTACCGCCATCATTGGAGGAATGACCGTGGCAGACCAGACACCAGGAGAACCGCGCAAGATGCGGACCTCGGTCAAGGGACCCCTCATGTTCTCCGCCTTCTTCGCTGTGCTGGCCTTCGTGGCGGTGCTGATTTTCGCTTCCGGCGGCAGCGCGCGCGTCCCGAGGTTCGATCTCGCGTTCACCGGCGCTGGCATTGCGTTCATTGTGAGCCTTGTCGTGGCGGCCATGCTGTCCATGAGCTACAAGGAGAATGCCGACCACCTCGGCAAGGGATCGGGAGTCAACCTCAGCTCCAAGCGTCCGCATGGCGGGTCAACCGCTGCGGACTCGACTGACGGACCTGAAACGCCCGACGCCGGTCACTAACCTTCCAGCGCTTCTCCACTTTGGGTGGGGGAGCGCTTTTTGGTGCCTGGAGGGGTGAGCTGCCGGATCGGCCAGCGGAGGGGAAGTGATGCGTTGACCAGGAGAAACGCGAGAACACACCAGCCACCCATGATGAGTCCGCTATCGGGGGCCGAAGCAATGTGGTCGACCCCATTGGGCCCCACGACTTCAGGCGTGGGATTCAGAAACCCGGAGGCAATAAGGGCCAAGCCGGCGGCAGCTGTGAGGACGTAAATCCGGCCGTTGCCCTCCCACCAGCGGTTGATCGGTGGGATAAGGCGCAGCGGCAATCCCAGCATGACCGCAAGGGAGATGGTTGCTGCGGGGACGAGGAGGCCGCCGAGCGCCAAACCGAACATCACCCCTATGCCGTCGTAATCGGCCATGGTTTGCACCTGCAGAATGATCCAGGACGGCGCCAGGAACGCGAACGCAAGCGCCAGTTGGCCAAACCTGGGCATGTCCGTGGTGCCGTACCGTTCCCGGGGGAGGTCGCGCAGTGTCATGGCGGGCCGTTCCGTGGGCGGCTCGTTGAAAGGGTTGGTCATTGTGGCGCGGTCCCTTTGCGTGGACGCCTTCTGAACCGGAGCGGGAACGAAGCGTTGACCGCCAGGAACGTGACGATGAAACAGCCGCTCATGAGAAACCCGGTGTGGCGCGTGACGACGTCGTAGTGGTACCCATCGATCGCCTACCTGGTGTTCGGGCGTGTTGAACCCGGCAACAACGAGGGCTGTACCGACGGCGGCAAGAAGAATGTAGATGAGAACGTTGCCCGACCACCAACGACTTAGCCGGCGATTCAGGCGAAGGGGCAGTCCCACGGCCACGGCAACGCCCATCACGAAGATGGGGCCAACCATCAGGAAAAGGAGAGTTCCCAGGAACTCATACCCTGGGCTTGCGGCCATCACGCACTCAAGCCACAGTGCGGCCAGGAAGGGGAATGCGATAGCGAGTTGGCTGATGGGAGCCATGTCGGGCCAATCCGGTGGCCGCACCCAGCCGCCATTTGGAATCGCTGGGGGGACGACCTTGTAGTTTTGAGCACCCGTTATTGATTGTTCCCCCATGACGTCATTATGCCCGGCTTACTCGCGTTGATGGATCCTTCGAGCTTTACTCGCAATTCTGGTTCAGGGGATTCCCAGCTCTAGTTGATAAAATTAAGTGTTATGTCTTTACAACATAACCCTGAATCAAATTGCCTGTCTGAGCAGGCTGATCAATTCCTTCAAGCGTTCATGGCGTCGACCGGTGACAGTCATCTGGCCGACTCAATTGTTGTCGGGGATCTCGCAGGAGCCCGCATCATTCCATCGGCAGCCTTCTTGGCAGGGATCCGTGAACGTGCAAAAAGTGCCGCCTACCAAGGCGATGCCCTTGAACATCAGGGCACGCAAGTGATCGAGCTGGGACCGGCATATGCGCTCGTCACAGGCAGTTGGCGCCTCACTCTGACGCAAGATTCTCGTGTTACTCACCTTGATTTGATCTCCGACTTCCTCGTTGAGCGCACGGAAGTTGGCCTGAAGTGCCTCACCTACACGGCCCGTCAGGATATTCTCGCGGCCTCCAAAGTTGTGGCTGACGGTTGATGGGGGAGGCCAGCTGGGGCTGAGTTAGTGGAGGTGCCTGGTCTTCCGAGGGAGGCCCGGCGGTCTTGCCCGGCTTACTCGCCCTCGGCTGCCTTCCGTGCCCGGTACGCGGCCACGTGGGTGCGGTTGGCGCAATTGCCGGTGTCGCAATAGAGCTTGGAGCGGTTGCGGCTTAGGTCAAGGACTACGGCGTCGCAGTCATCCGCCGCGCACACCCGCATGCGTTCCATCTCTTTGCTGCGGATCACATCAATGATCGCCATGGCGGCCTCGGTGCCCATGCGGTCTGCCAGCGGCGCCTCGGGGGTGGTGGCGTGGAGGTGCCAATCCCAGTGGTCGTGCTTGACCAGTTGCGGCATTGCCTTCGCGTCGGCGAGCAGCTTGTTGACGGACTTGGCTGCGGTGTCTTCGTCCGAACTCCAGAGTGCTGTGAGCTCGCTCCGAAGGCGCTTGATGCTGCTCAGCTCGTCCAGGGAATTGACGCGGGAGCCGGTGAACTCCTCGGCATCCAGGAACGAGTTCAGGTCTTCCACGGTGGCCAGCAGCTCTTCGTCGTTGGCGGCCGTATTGATCAGGTTGACCGCGCTGCGGAGGGCAACTTCGGTGTCAGGCGCAAAAAGCACTTTGACTCCTTACATATTTCGGGAGTACTGTCATGACCATAAGCCCACTTTACTCCTGACAGGAGGCTGCTGTGTCAGCTCCAACGACGAAGGCTGATGCAAAGAGTTTCCTGGCATCAGGACTCGGCATCGCACTCTTTTCTTCAGCCGTCTTCGGCACCTCTGGCTCCTTTGCCAAGTCGATGCTGGAAACCGGCTGGTCACCTGGCGCCGCTGTTACCGTGCGCCTTACCGGCGCCGCGCTGATCCTGGCGATTCCCGCCGTCGTGGTTCTCCGCGGCCGCTGGCACCAACTAAAGGAAAACTGGCTCACTATCCTTCTCTTCGGCCTCATCGGTGTCGCAGGCTGCCAGCTTTTCTATTTCAACGCGGTGGCCCGGCTCTCTGTGGGCGTGGCGCTGCTGCTTGAGTATCTGGCGCCGGTGATGATCGTGCTGTGGCTATGGATCTCCAGCCGACGCAAGCCCCGCGCCCTCACCGCCGCCGGCGCACTGTTGTCGCTGGGCGGCCTGGTCCTGGTGCTCGACCTGACCGGTGCCGTGAAGGTGGACTTTGTTGGCGTTCTCTGGGGCATGGCGGCGGCCGTGTGCCTGGTGATCTACTTCTTCATCACAGCCAAGGAGAATGACACCCTTCCCCCGTTGGTCCTGGCTTCGGGTGGTCTGATGGTGGGCGCACTGGTGATGTGGCTCGTGGGCTTGCTTGGCCTGCTTCCCATGACGTTCAGTAGCGCAGATACAACACTGGGTCCGTGGACAGTGCCCTGGTGGGTGTCCGCCGTCGGCTTGATCATCCTGGCAACGGTCCTGGCCTACGTCTCCGGAATCATGGCGGCACGGAGCCTTGGTTCCAAGGTAGCCTCGTTCGTGTCACTGACTGAGGTTCTCTTCGCGGTGATCTGGGCTTGGCTGCTGCTCGGCGAACTTCCAGGCCCGATCCAGCTCCTGGGCGGTCTATTGATTGTGGGTGGTGTGGTCCTGGTCCGCGTGGACGAACTGCGTGGAGGCCGGCGGGCAGCTGCCGCGGGCACCAAGGCTTTGGATCACCCGAACGACGTCGAACCCGTCCCTTCAGGGTCCGTCGCCGACGCTTCTCGGGACTGACTGGAACTTAACGCAAAAATGCCCGGACGCTTGCGCGTCCGGGCATTTTCCCAACTGTCTTAGTTGGAGGCCTGCTGCTGCTGCTCAGCGTTCTTCTGAGCGCGATCGCCGGCTTCGCGAAGAGCGTCGGCAACCTTCTTCAGGTTCGAAGCGTGCTGGCTGTCCCACTCGCCGCGGAACTTGTCAGCGTCAGGGCCCTTCCAGTCGGTGCCGTCAAGAGCACCCTTCAGCTGTGAACGCTGCTGCTCGATGTGCTCGGCACCTGCCTTCAGCTTGTTACCGAGCTGACGAAGCTGATCAACATCTGCACCCCAAATAGCCATGAGATTCTCCTTCATTTGTTCGGACCCGAGCTCTTCGGCATCCCCAGCGGCCTCCGGCTCATCCGGAAGATCCAATAGCTAAAACCTATCCCGGGAATCGCAAATGCGTCGATGGGCACCCCTCCCCATGCAGCACTGCCCATGGTTAGCATGGGGTTATGTGCCGGAATATCAGGACTTTGCATAACTTCGAACCGCATGCCACCAGCGATGAGGTGGAGGCCGCTGCCCTCCAATATGTGCGGAAAATCAGTGGATCCACCAAGCCCTCAAAGGCCAACGAGGAAGCCTTCGCGGAGGCCGTTCACGAGATCGCCCATATCACGCAGCATCTCCTGGACTCCTTGGTGAGCCACGGCCCCGCCAAGAACCGGGACGAGGAAGCGGCAAAGGCAAGGGCCCGGGCGGCAGTCCGGTTCGGGACTGCTTAGCCCAGGCCCTGCTCGTAATTACTTGCCGAACGAGCGCAGCCGCAGTGAGTTGGCTACCACCAAAACCGAACTGGCCGCCATCGCTGCACCCGCGATCATCGGATTCAGCAACCCCAGCGCGGCTACGGGGATGCCGATCGCGTTGTAGAAGAACGCCCAGAACAGGTTGGTCTTGATGGTGGAAAGAGTCTTCCGCGACAGTTCGATCGCCTGCACTAGCTGACCCAGATCGCTGCCCATCACTGTCAGGTCCGAGGCCTCGATGGCAACGTCCGTGCCGGAACCCATTGCGATACCCAGGTCCGACTGCGCCAGAGCTGCGGCGTCGTTGACGCCATCACCTGCCATTGCGACGGTTGCCCCGGAGGCCTGAAGCTTACGGACCGCCTCCACTTTGCCTTCCGGCAGCACACCAGCGAAAACATCTTCCGGTGAAATCCCGACGGCGGCGGCCACCTGGGCGGCCACCGCCGCATTGTCTCCGGTCAAGAGGATGGGGCGGATGCCCAGATCCTTGAGTTTTTGGATTGCCGCCGCCGAGCCGGGCTTGATGGTGTCGCTCAGGCTCACGATGCCTGCGGGCTGGCCATCCACTGCAACCCAGATGGCCGTGGCTCCACCGTTTTCCTGAACGGACAGGGCCTGACGTTGCTCGGAATCGAGGGAGATTCCGTTCTCCCCGAGCCAGCCGGAACGTCCGACCACAACGGTCCGTGCCGCACCTTCCACCGCTACGGTTCCCCGCACTCCGCCACCGGGGGCGGAACTGAAGCCGTCAACGGCAGGCAGCGCCCCGGCGTCGGGCATTGCATCCTTGGCAGCAGCCGCAATGGCATGGGCGATCGGGTGCTCCGACGCCGACTCGACAGCTCCGGCAAGCATCAGGACGGTGGCGGGGGAGTGGCCGTTGAGGGCCACGGTGTGGTCCACGGCCAGCTTGCCGCTGGTTACAGTGCCCGTCTTGTCCAGCAGGATGGTGTCCACGTGGCGCGTGTCCTCAAGGACCTGGGGGCCCTTGATGAGGATGCCCAGCTGCGCGCCGCGGCCCGTACCTGTCAGCAGTCCGACGGGAGTCGCAAGGCCCAAGGCACAGGGGCAAGCGATCACCAGGACCGCGACGGCGGCAGTGAAAGCCGCATTGAGGTCGCCGGAGAAGAAGAGCCACAGCACAAACGTGACCGCGGCGACGACCAGCACGATGGGGACGAAGACCGAACTGATCCTGTCCGCCAGCCGGGCAATCGGCGCTTTTCCGGTCTGCGCCTGGCTCACCAAGCGGCCCATCTGCGCCAGCGTCGTGTCGGAGCCGACGCGCGTTGCGCGCACCAGCAGCCGGCCTGAGGTGTTGATCGTCGCACCAGTGACCAGACTGCCGGGGCCTACTTCCACGGGAACCGATTCGCCTGTCACCAATGAGGCGTCGACGGCGGAAGCGCCGTCCGTGACCACGCCATCGGTGGCGATTTTCTCGCCCGGACGCACCACGAAGACGTCGTCCGCAAGAAGCTGATCGGCGGGGATCTTGCGCTCCGCGCCGTCTACAAGAATGGTTGCGTCCTTTGCGCCCAGGTTCAGTAGCGCCTTGAGGGCGTTGCCGGCCTTGGCCTTTGCATTCGCTTCAAGATAGCGACCCAGGAGCAGGAACGTGGTGACCACTGCGGCGACCTCGAAGTACAGCCCGCCGCCGGACATGCTTTCCATGCCGGGGTGTTCGGTCATTCGTGGGTCTGCGAACAACTGCCATGCCGAGTACAGGTACGCGGCGATGACACCGATGGAAACCAGCGTGTCCATGGTTGATGCGAAATGCCGTGCGTTGATGGCCGCAGCCCGATGGAATGGCCATGCTGCCCAGCTGACCACCGGCAGTGCCAGTGCGCCGGCAACCCAGCCCCAGTTGGCGAATTGGAGGGCCGGAATCATGGAGATTGCGAAGACCGGGATGGTGAGTATGGCTGCGGTGATCAGGCGAGGGCGGAGCGTTAATGCGGAGGGTCCGTGCTCCATGTGATTCTCGTGCCCGGCGTGCTCTGCTTCAGGAGCCTCGCTTACCTGGTGGTGCTCGTGGGCTTGGTCGGGGCGGGAGTGCGGCGCGGGGGCCTGCCGAAGAGTCGCCTTGTAGCCCGTCGCATTGACGGTGTCCAGGATTTGCTGGTCTGTCACGGTTGCCGGAACGGTGACTTGGGCAGATTCGAGGGGCAGGTTGACGCTTGCTTCGACGCCTTCGAGTTTGCCCAGTTTCCGTTCCACTCGATTGACGCACGAGGCGCAGGTCATGCCCTCGATGTCCAGTTCGATCATCCGTTGTGCGGGTTGGTTGAAGGTCTCCTGGCTACTCAAGGGAGCTCCTATGCTTCGTTGGCTACCACCAAGTAGCCGGCTTCTGCCACAGCCTCGCCAATTTCCGATGGCGAGAGCTCATTGGTGGACGTGATGGTGACGGTGGACAGGCCACCCGGATTGAGGTCGACCGCGACTTCCTGGACGCCGCTAAGTGCTTCGAGTTCTTCGCTGACGCTGGAGACACAGTGGCCGCAGGTCATACCCGAAACGTTGACGTTGGTCTGGACGGTCTGGCTCATGGTGCTCTCCTTGGTGATGAGTTGAATGGTGTGGTGAGTGGTGGCGGAATTACCGCAGCAGGCGCCCGATGGCATCGGTGGCCTCCTTGACTTTGGCGTCGATCTGCTCGGCGCGGGCTTCGGGGTTGGGCTCGGAGGCAGCGCCCACGACGCAATGGCCGATGTGCTCCTCTACGAGTCCCAGGCTGACTGCATGGAGGGCCTTGGTGGCAGCGGCTACTTGAGTGAGGATGTCGATGCAGTACTTGTCGTCCTCCACCATGCGCGCAATGCCGCGTACCTGCCCCTCAATCCGTTTCAAACGTTTGAGATAGGCGTCCTTGTTGCTGGTGTACCCGTGGGGTGCGACGTGCTCCAGGTCCACCTCAATGACGGGTGCGTCGGGATGGCTCAAGCTCAGGTCAGGCGTGCTCATAACCTGAAGATATACCCGTAGGGGGTATAAGGTCAAGTACCCCCAGGGGGTATGGCGAACTCGTGTCTTGCGCGCCGTCGCGGTTGAAGCCGCCCGGGTCGATCGAGGGCAGGTCCAAGGGCGGAGTGGAGCTGAAATGCGGAACTTGGTATAGACCAAAATGAGCAAAAATTGGATTCTTGTTTTGCACTGCAAACCTTTTGGGAAATGTGCTTCCGCCCACACCCCCGCGTTCATAGTGTTTGGTCTCATAGCCGCGGAGGGGGAAATCCCGCGGAACCCACCATTCTCCTTGGAGGACACTTGAAACTCGCACGCTCCGCCGCGGCCATAGCCATCGCAGCGCTCGCATTGACCGCTTGCGCCCCGCCCACGTCGAACAACGCAGCCTCCAGCTCGGACGAGCAGACCGGCACCGTCCGCGTCTGGCTCTTCTCGGAGGTCAACCAGGATCCAAAGTCGGCTGTGGTCAAGGAAGCCATCACTGAATTCGAGGCGGCACACAGTGGTGCCAAGATCGATGTCCAGTACATCCCCGTTGACAGCCGCGCCGAGCGTTTCAAGGCTGCCTTCAACGATCCTTCCAGCGCTCCTGACGTTGCGGAATTCGGCAACACGGACCTGGCCAGCTACGTCGCCTCCGGCGGCTTGGCCGATGTCACTGAAGACATCAAGGCATGGGACGAGTCCAAGGACCTGGACCAGAAGATCCTGGACACCACCGAAATCGATGGCAAGAACTACGGTGTCCCGTGGTTCGTCGGTGTCCGCGCACTCTACTACCGGACGGATCTCCTGCAGCAGCTGGGCCTTGAGGTTCCCAAGACCTTGGATGACGTAGAAACGGTTGCCCGTGCTGTTCGTGCGGCAAACCCGGACCTGCTGGGCATCTCCGTCGGCGGCGCCGCCCAGTTCTCCGCCATGCCGTACTTGTGGGCGAACGGCGGTGAGATCGCCACGAAGGAAGGCGACAAGTTCGTTTCCGGGCTGGATTCCACTGAGTCCCGTGAAGGAGTCGCCGCCTACACCCGCCTCCTGAAGGACGACATCTGCCCGGCGCAGACCTGCGCGGAATTCGGCGGCAATGCCAGCGTGCAGCAGTTCATCGCGGGCAAGTCGGCCATGACCATTGGCGGCGATTTCAACTACAAGGCCGTCTCGGCAAGTGCCATCAAGGACAAGTTCGCCGTGGTTCCCGTGCCGGGCAAGACCGCCGGTTCCATCGCTCCCGCCTTCGCCGGCGGCAACAACCTGGGCGTTTTCAACAGCAGCAAGCACCACACGCTCGCCGCCGACTTCGTGAAGCTGCTGGCCAGCAAGAAGTACCAGCAGAAGATGTTCGACTCCATGGGAAACCTCCCCACCTTCAGCGACGTCCAGCAGTCCGTGGCGGATAACAACAAGCAGGTTGAGCCGTTCATCAACACCCTCCGCGCCGGCACCAACTTTGTTCCTGTCACAGAAACCTGGTCAACCATCGACGCTCAGGGTGTCTTCACCGGCATGTACCAGAAGGTGGTCACGGGCAAGGCTGACGTCAACACAGCCACCACCGAGGCCGCTGCCGCCATGAACACGGCGTTTGGCTCCAAGTGATGCACCTAAAACACCCAGTTACGAAGGGCACGCCATGACCGCGCTCGCCCCGGTGCGACCCGAATCGCCACGCGACCCCAGCACCCCAAGCAAAGGACCAACGACGGCGGTACGCAAGATCCGCCGTCGTGCCCGCCTTGAACCCTGGTTCTATTTGGCGCCGGCGTTCATAGTCCTCATCGCCCTGCTCGGCTACCCGATTTTCCAGCTGGTCAACGTCTCCTTGTATGACTACCGCCAGGCCCAGGTGAGCGGCAAAGCCCCGCTGAAGTTCACGGGGCTGGAGAACTACCAGAAGCTCTTCGCCGATCCGCAGTTCTGGACCGTTCTTGGCAATACCGTGCTGTTCGCTGCCGTGTGCGTGGTGTTCACGTTGCTGGTTGGGAGTTCGCTGGCTGTACTCGCCACAAGGCTGCGCCCATGGGTCCGTTCGATGCTGTTTGTGGTGTCGCTCGGAGCTTGGGCCACACCGGCCGTTACGGGCAGCGCCGTGTGGCTCTTCCTCTTCGACCCCACGCTTGGCCTGGTCAACAAGACGCTGGTGGGCATCGGACTCACGCAGTTTCAGGGTTACTCCTGGACGTACGACAAGTGGTCTGGCTTTGGACTCGTAGCCAGCGAGGTGGTGTGGTGCTCGTTCCCATTCGTGCTTGTCACGGTGTACGCCGGCATCCAGGCCATCCCCACGGAAGTCATTGAAGCCGCAAGGATCGACGGCGCCTCCATGCCGCGCATCGCTGGCAGCATCATGCTCCCAATGCTGCGACCAATTGTCATTGTGGTGACCATCCAGTCGATCATCTGGAACTTCAAGATCTTCTCGCAGATCTACATCATGACCAACGGGGGCGGCATCGCCGGGCAGAACCTGGTGCTGAACGTGTACGGCTACCAGCAGGCGTTCGCGGCGAGCCTCTATGGGCTCGGGTCCGCGCTCGGCGTGATCATGACCGCACTGCTCATGGTCATCACGCTGGTCTACCTCCGCATCCTCAAGAGAACAGGAGAAGCCCTGTGACCGCCGTCGACGTTTCACCCCTCACAGGGGACGCTCCGCAGAAATTCCGCAAGAACGGGCGGCGCCGTTTCGGCGCTGATACAGCGGCGATTGTCATCGCGCTGATCGTCGCGTTCCCGCTGTTCTGGATGGTGCTGTCTGCGGTGAAGCCCAAAACAGCGCTCGACGCCGGTGATGCGGCGCCGTACACACTGGAACCGTCGCTGGACTCGTTCGGGCGCGTCCTGGGCGTCAACAATTTTGGCCAGTACTTCCTGAACAGCGTGATTGTGGCGCTGGTTGTGGTGGTGCTTTCCACTGTCCTGGCGTTCCTCGCGGCCGTTGCCTTGACCCGCTACAACTTCAAAATGCGCACCAAGCTGCTCATCATCATTCTGGTCTCGCAGATGGTGCCTGTTGAGGCCCTGACGATTCCGCTCTTCTTCCTGCTGCGCAACGCCGGCGAGGCCATCCCCCTGGTGGGCTTGAACCAGCTCGGCTCGCTGGTCCTGGTGCATGTTGGGTTCAGCATTCCGTTCGCCATCTGGATGCTTCGCGGCTTCGTGGCGGCGGTTCCGCTGGAAGTCGAAGAAGCCGCACGCCTGGACGGTGCGAGCAGCTTCCGGTCGTTCGCTCCATCCTGTTCCCACTGGTGGCGCCGGGTGTGGTGGCATGTTCGGTGTTCTCGTTCATTTCCACGTGGAACGACTTCCTGTTCGCCAAGACCTTCATCATTTCCGCGCAGGAAAACCAGACGCTGCCCATGGCACTGCTGACGTTCTTCAAGCCGGACCAAAACGATTGGGGTGCCATCATGGCAGGCTCCGTGATCATGACCATTCCGGTGCTGATCTTCTTCATCGCCGTTCAACGAAAGCTCGTATCCGGCCTGGCTGGGGCGGTCAAGGGATGAGCGCGCTACATCAGTTGGTCCCGGCGCCGTGGTCCTTTACGGCCTTGTCCGGTTCATTAACGCTCGACGCCGGAACTACGTTGGGTGCCGACCCTTCCCTTGCAGATACCCGGCGTTGGCTGGCCCGGACTCTGGGCGCCGTCACCGCTTGGGACTTGTTTCCGGCCCCGGCCGGAGAGGCCCGAATCCGCCTCCTGCTCGACCCCTCACTCGACGCCGAGGCTTACCGCCTGGAGGTGAGGGACGCCGTCGTGATTTCTGCCGGTGGTGCCGCAGGTGCGTTCTACGGTGCGCAAACGCTTTTGCAGTTGATGGGACCGGCTGCGCTGCGTCAGGCTCCGGTCGCTTCGGTTGGAACGTGGCCGGTGCCGCGGGTAGCTGTGGAGGACAAGCCGCGCTTCGGCTACCGAGGGACCATGCTGGACGTTGCCCGGCACTTCATGCCAAAGGACAACGTGCTCCGGTTCATCGAGGTGATGGCCATGCACAAACTCAACGTCCTGCATCTGCACCTCACGGACGATCAGGGCTGGCGGATCCAGATCCACCGCTATCCCAAGCTGACGGAAACCGGTGCGTGGCGCCGGGAATCGTCGCTTGGTTCCTGGCGTGCAGGGGTGTTTGACGGCCGCCCGCATGGCGGCTTCTACACGCAGGATGACCTCCGCGAGATCGTGGCCTTCGCCGCCGACCGACACATCACCGTCATCCCCGAGATCGATGTTCCCGGTCATAGCCAGGCTGCCATCGCGGCCTATCCGGAGCTCGGTTCTGGTGACGGGCCTGTGGAGGTGTGGACGCGCTGGGGCATCAACGAGACCGTCCTGGAAGTGTCCGAAACCTCGCTGGAGTTCTACCGGAACGTGCTGGACGAAGTGATGGAAATCTTCCCCTCCCCATGGATAAGTCTTGGTGGCGACGAAGTTCCGCTTGCCCAGTGGCAGTCCAGCGCGCAGGCGCGGGCGAAGGTCGCCGAGCTTGGCTTGGACGATGTGTCGGGCCTGCATAGCTGGTTCGTGGGGCAGTTGGCGTTACATCTGGCCAGTCATGGCCGAGCCACGTCCGTGTGGGACGAAATAGGCGACGGCGGCCTGCCGGACGGCGCTCTCGTGGCCTCCTGGCGTGGGTACGAGGGCGGTGTGGACGCCCTCCGAAAAGGTTATGACGTGGTCATGTGCCCGGAACACAAGCTCTACCTCGACCACCGCCAGGCTGAGGGCGACGAGGAGCCCGTGCCCGTCGGGTTCGTCACGACCCTCCAGTCCGTCTATGAGTTCGATCCGCTGCCCGGTATTTCGGCTGACAGCTTGCGGGGTCGTTTGCTCGGTGCGCAGGCAAACATCTGGACGGAACACCTTGATTCGCCACGCCGCGTGCATTTTGCAGCTTTCCCGCGCCTTAGCGCCATCTCCGAAGTGTTCTGGTCGCGGCCAGATGCCCGGGACTACGATGAGTTCCTGACCCGGCTTACGGGTGCACACTTGGCGCGACTTGAGGCCATGGGTGTGGAATATCGGCCGTTGGCCGGACCCACTCCGTGGCAGCAGCGCCCGGGTGTGGAGGGTTGGAAACGCGACTACGATGCCGAGCAGCTTGTTAGGAACTGAGTGACTACTGAAGGTAAGGATGTCCGCAATTCATCGGCATCGCTTCGAAAGGCCTTGGCGTTGTTGGCCGTGGTGGCAGAGGAACCAGGCAACGGCGACGGGTTGGCACTCGTTGAAGTTTCACGGCTATCCGGACTGAACAAGAGCACGGTTTTGCGTCTGACCGCGCCACTGCTGGAGGAAAACCTGCTTGAGCGCGATCACGAAACAGGCAAGTTCAGGCTTGGGCACGGCTGTTTGCGGCTAGGACAGTCCTACCTTGACCGGGTGGACCTGCGAAGCGTGGCGAATCCTGAGCTGCGTGGATTGATGCGCGCTACGGAATCAACGTGTCATCTGGTGGTGCTCTCCGGCCACGACGTCGTGTACCTGGACAAGGTAGAGGACGAGGCGACCGTCCGGATGGCATCCCGAGTGGGCGCGACGATGCCGGCCTACTGCACCGCCGTCGGCAAGGCCATGCTCGCGTTCAGTCCGGAGGAAGTGGTGGGGCCGATCCTCGCCGGCAACCTCGCGCCGCTCACGGACAAGACCATCACCGACCCTTTGCTGCTCCGGGCTGACTTTGAAGCAATCCGGCGGCGGGGCTACTCCATTGATGACCGCGAAAACGAGCCGGAAGTCCGCTGTGTAGCCGCGCCGATCTTCGGACATGACGATCACGTCGTGGCGGCCCTGTCCGTGTCTTCGTTGTCGTCGCGTATGACCGCAAAGCGAGTACGCGAGGTTGGTCCGATGGCTGCCGAGACGAGCCTCCGGATTTCCGCCAAGCTAGGCTCCCGCCGCGCGTCTGCGAAACTGGCGAGGCTGGCATGAGCGCATCGGACTACTTCCGGGCCAAGCTCCAGTTCGAAATCGACGTGATGGACGTGGCGGACGCAGCTCCCGGATCCCTTGTTGTGGTGGATACGCGTCGGCAATCCTCATGGGACCACGGACATATTCCCGGTGCGGTACATATTCCGACGGCCCAGGTCCCTTCTTTGGCTCCTGATCTGGTCCCGGCGGATTCGCGGGTGGTGGTGTACTCCTGGGGTCCCGGGTGCAACGGCTGCACGTTCGCCGCGCTCGCCTTCGCAGAACTGGGCTACTCCGTGAAGGAAATGATCGGGGGCATCGAGTATTGGATCCGGAACGGTCTCCCTGTTGAAACTGCCGGGGGCGTCGTTCAAAGTAAGCCGGATGCGCTGGTGACAGCACACACGGCGTGAGTTGAAACGGGGGAATGATGGCGGTTTTCGTTCTGATTCACGGTGGTGGTTCCACGGCATGGGACTGGCATTTGGTAGCCCCGCTTCTTGAAACGGCCGGGCATGGAGTGGTGGCCGTCGACTTGCCCATCGAAGATGCCGGGGCGGGACTTGAGGACTACACCCGCGCAGCGATGGACGCAGTCGGCGCTGCGCGGCACACCATCGTTGTGGGGCACTCATTGGGCGGCTTCACGGCACCCCTGGTTTGCGAAGCGCTCCACTCGGATGGGCTCGTGTACCTCTCGGCAATGATTCCGATGCCGGGCGAGACCTTCGGCGACTGGTGGACTAACACGGGCCACGACCGCGAGAACATACCCGAAGAGCCATATTTCAATCTTGTCACGGCAGAGTTGGCGCAGCAGGCCACTGACAGGGGGCGCGACCAGCAAGGTGCCTGGATGTCAGATCCCTGGCCGGGCAAGCATCCGGACGTGCCGACCCTGGGGATTCTGTGCCGCGACGATCTCTTTTTTCCACCTGAATTCATGAAGCGCCAAATTCGGGATCGGCTGGGCACCGAACCTGTGGAGATCCCTGGCGGTCACTATGCTCCGTTGAGCAATCCGGACGCTGTAGCTGCCGCCCTTATCGACTTCGCCGGGCAGACCGCGAGCGGTAACCACACCGCATAGGCTTGAACCATGCTGAACCTGGTCCTTGGCCTCATCTTTGCGGGGCTCTTCCTGGCTTCCTACCAGTCGGACCGGCGGAGGCTCCGAAACGGCGTTTTTCTGCTGATTGCGGCGTGGTTTCTGCTGCAGGCCCTCCTGGACTTCCTGATCGAGCTGAACCCGTGGTTTGAGTGGCTGAACCTGGTGGTCGTGGTGGTACCGGTAGTGAGCATCTTCGTGTTTGCCGGCTTCCTGCTCGCGAACGGCGTCACCATGGTCCGCAGGGAGGGCCCAAGCATCACCAGCTTCCTGCCGATGGCCGTGGGAATGGCGGTCTTTCTTGCGCCGGTAACCGCGTTCCTTTTCGTGCTCAGCGGGCAGCCTGTCCTGGCCGGCATCGCAGCCCTTGCTTTCTTCCTTTGCGCCTATCTTGGCTGCGCGTTTGTGGTGTTCCTGGGCTACGCGCTGGTGTATTCCAGGATGCGCCACAGCCCGAACCCGGCCGCCGTCGTCGTGCTGGGGTCGGGCCTGATCGACGGCAACGTGCCGCCCTTGCTCGCCGCGCGCTTGAACAAGGCCTTGGAAATTTACGACGGCGTCGCACCGGTCAGGCCCTTTTTGGTACCTTCCGGGGGCCAAGGCCCGGACGAACCCCGTCCTGAGTCAGCTGCGATGAAGGAGTACTTGGTGGCGAAGGGAGCAGCGGCGGCGGACGTCCTGGAGGAGAACAAAGCCACCACCACCCGCGAGAATTTGGCCTATTCCGTGGCGTTGCTGGCAGAGAAGGGTATCCAGGGTCCTTTGTTGGTGTGCACCAACAACTACCACGTCCTCCGCGCCGCGTTGCTGTCGCGCAGGCAGAAGATCAATGCGGAGGTAGTGGGTGCACCGACTGCCAAGTACTTTGTCCCCAGCGCCTTCCTTCGCGAGTTCGTGGCCGTGATGCGGGATAACCGACGGACGAACATCGTCCTTTGCCTGCCCATGTTTGGGATTGCCCTGCTCATCACAGTCGCACTAATGAACTCGTCGGTGGTGTGAGGGCGGCTAGGCTCGTCTGCATGTTCAAACTCGTTGCTCCGGATGTCTCCTACCACCAGTCATTCCTGGAATCCCACAAGGAATGGGGTGGCGTCCATCAGGACGGCGCCGGAGTCTTCATGGCTAACGACGTATCCACAGCTGAAGGGTTCGCGGCCTGGATACAGCAACTGACGGATGCAGAAGGCGTTCAGGAGAAGCAGGGCATTGTTCCCTGCACCTATCTCTGGATTACCGAGGGCACACGCTATGTGGGGGCCATTGCTTTCCGGCACCACCTCACTCCTGCGCTCTTGAACTCGGGTGGTCACATCGGCTACGGGATCCGGCCGTCGGATCGTGGGCGTGGTGCTGCGTCCTGGGCTCTGCAGGAGTTGTGCCAGCGTTTGGCAGCCCAGGAAGAACCCGACCGTGTCCTGCTGACGTGCGATGACACCAACCTTGCTTCTGCCAAGACCATCGAACGGGCGGGCGGGCTGCTCGAAGATAAGCGGACGGATGCAGATGGTCGCCCGTTCCGTCGCTACTGGATCGAGGTCAGCAGGAGGCTCGCATGACGGACGCGAACCCACTAGCCACTTCGTTCCTGCACACCGACTCGGACCCTACTTCCTCAACCAATTCGACTACGAGGACAAAGACGCCGGCGTCGTGCGCTTTTCCTGAAAGTTCCGTTACATTCTTCTGACTGCCGGACATTAACCGGATATGAGGGTGAAGATGGACCAAGGAGATCGCGTGGAGGCAGCCAGGGAGAAACGTTTCCTGGCAGCCCACGCGGCCTGCCATGACCAGGTATACCGCTATTTCCGGCGGCGGACTGAGGGAGCGTCGGCAGCCGAGGACCTTACGGCCGAAGTTTTTCGAATCGCCTGGGAAAAGTGCTGCCAGGACCAGGAAGTGTCCGTGCTCCTGGTGTTCGGCATAGCCCGGAACGTCCTGCGGAACCACAACCGTTCAAACATCCGGTCCGTCAACCTCGCCCAGCAGATGGAGCTACAAAGAAGCCACGAGTTGGGGGTGGGTGACGACTCCGTGAGTGAGGCATTGGACCGGCTCAAACCACAGCAGCGGGAGGTTCTGCTCCTGACGTACTGGGACGGATTCAGCTCGGCCGAGGTGTCGGAATTGCTGCAGATCCCGGCCACAGCAGTGCGGATGCGCCTGCACAGGGCCCGCAAAGAACTCAGCCAACTGCTTGGGGCGGATCAAGTCACAGAGGATGTGCAGCCATGAGTAAAAGAACAACGCCTGCCCTGGAACGTCTCGCCGCAGCTGACCCGGGCCGAGCAGTCACGGAAGATGACTTGGCCCGGAGCCGGGAAAAGAGCCTTGCGGTCATGCACACTGATGCGGTGCAGCTGGCCGTCGGCGGCGCGGTGGAACGCTTCCACCGTCAGCCGCCCACCCGCCGGCGTAGGGTGTTTGCGGCCGTCGGCCTTGTGGCAGCGGCTGCCGCTGTGGTGGCCGGCGTTTTCGCAGCCTCGCTGTCTTCACAGCAGGTGCAACAGCCGGTCCCCGCCGCCACGCAGCCCGATGTTGCGCAGGATAGCTCGAGCAACCAACCGCTGCCCGAAATAACCGGACGCATGCCGACTTTCGACGCCGAAATCGTCACCGGGGGCAACGGCAACAAAGCTGCGGTCGCAAAAGACGAGCAGGCCGACTTCCACATGGACGCCCTCAACGTGGGAAAGCTAGGCCTGAACAGCGGTCAATGCATGTCCGGAGTCTACCCCGACGGCACGTCACTGGGCCTCATCTTCCCCCGCGGAACACAGGTCACCGGGACGGGAGTGGTTCTGCCCGACGGGACGTCCATCAGTCTTGGCCAGGAGTTTTCGTTCGGCGGGGGACTTTCGCCCGAAGGTACGGACGTGGGCGTATGCTCTTCGGGCGGCTCGCCCTTCCTGGTCCAGGACTGGGACGTGCTCCCCTGATCCCTGCGGGACGCTCGCAACGCCAAAGCGCGACGTCGGCACCCGCGGTGAGTGCCGACGTCGGGCCTTCTGTTCGGTTGCGTTCTATTCGGTGACCTCGTCCTCCACGACTGGATCCTTCAGGAGGAGGGCCGTGCCCTGGAAGGGGCTAAGTTCCAGGAAGAAGCTGCCCAGATCGTCCACCTGGCCAACGTCCTCGCCGCTGAAGAGGTCGTGGACGGTAGCGCCCGGCACCAGATGCGAGGACTGGATGCTGCCCGCGATGTCCTGGTCCGAGAAGTTCAGGACCGTTACCTGCACTGCTCCGTCAGCGAGCTGGTTCACCAGCACCAGCAGTCCGCGGTTGGAAACCTCCGGGACATCCAGCAGGGTACTGGTGGCGATCCCGGACTCTTCGCGGACCGTGAGGATCTTCTGGAGGCGCCGGGCATAGGATGTCGAATCCTTGAGCTGCTCGGGCAGCGGACCATACAGGCTGCGCGCACGGGGCATGCCGGCCAGGGAGGTCTTCGCATCCGGGCTGGTGCCCATGAGGTCGTGGGCTCCACGGTTGATCCAGCGGGTATCGCCCTGGGACGTCAGCTCGCGGACGGTCTCGCGGTCCAAGGCTGTGATGCCCGTGAGGTCCCAACCGGACAGTGCGAAGACGCCTGGCTGCAACGCGTTGTACATGGACAGCAGGACGTGGGCATCCAGCACCTGGGCTTGCTGCTCTGCCGTGATCGCGTCCGGATCCTTGATGCCCAACGTGGCCATGATGAAGCTGACGGTGGTGCAGGCGATGCCATTGGTGGTGAAGACGGCGTTGTAGGGGCCATTCTCGCCGGTAAGGCGCTCCCGCAAGGTGTCCTGGACCTTCTCGGCCACTTCGGCGCCTGTAAGTTCCTCCCCGCCAAGTTCGAAGATGTCGTCCCTGTGGCCGGCGGCAAAGTGAAGCAACTCGTACGTTAGCTCATCGTGGTTCTGCAGCGCGTGGACCAACGACGCCTGGTCCACGCCGATCTCCATGGCAAGCCGCAGGGTCAGGCGCAGGAACTCGGTATCACCGCTCACCAGGGCGTAGTGGTAGGCGGGGCGGGTGACAAAGTCGTAGGAAAGGTCCGGTCCGGACTCCGACTGGGCTTTGATGTCGTCAATGGTGAGGTTGAGTTCCTGGAACGAGAACCCACCCACCTTGCGGATCATTGAGCCGATCAGTTGGTTGGCTGCCTCCGACAACGGGTGGCCTTCGGACCAGCCCGGTTCCTCCTCGGCGCTCTTCTCCACTCCCAGGAACCCGTTGGCATCCAGGCGGAGTGCCCCGGTCCCAAGGTCCAGCAGCGAATGAAGTGCGTCGCCCACCACCAGTCGCATGCCAGCGAACGTGGGGTC
This sequence comes from Paenarthrobacter nitroguajacolicus, assembly GCF_029952445.1. GTDB lineage: Bacteria > Actinomycetota > Actinomycetes > Actinomycetales > Micrococcaceae > Arthrobacter > Arthrobacter nitroguajacolicus_B. Next base: position 156,683 of record NZ_JAQPPK010000004.1, read on the forward strand.
CAACCAGTTGATGGAAGGTTGGCCGGCCTTGAAGTAGTGGAGGTACACCCAGCGGCGTTTCTTGCCGGTGGTGTCGACGATTGCCTTGGTTGCGCTCCAGTTGGTTTCCTTGACACCGGGTTCGTAGAAGATCACCCGCTGGAGCCGGCCGATGATGTAGCCCGCCTGCTGGAGTGCCTTCTCCGTTTCAGGGCTGATGTTGACGGAGTCTTCGTTCTCAGGAACGTCCGGCAACAGGTGCCAGTCCTCCTCCGGGATGTCCACCATGTGATAAATCCCCGGGTAGTCCCGGAAGTTCATTTCAGCCAGGCGGAAGTCGGCACCCTTGCCGGTGTGCCCCGGAACAATGTCATCAATGATCGTGCCGCCGTGGTCCACCGCGACCTCACACATCTGGCGGAACTCTTCTTCGGTGCCGAACGCGGGGTCGATCGCCATGCTGATGCGGTCAAAGTGCCCGTCGACGCTGGGGGTCTGCGACCATCCGCGGATACCGCCGGCCAGCTTCACAGGCCCAGTGTGAAGGCCCCGGATGCCGATCTGGCTGAACGCATCCCACAGTTCCGGGTCGCCCAGCGCTGACAGGAACGACTGGCCGTCCTTGGTGATGAAGGAGAGGGGATAGGCCGTGAACCAGACCGGCGCCCGCTCGACAGCCGAACGCGGGTTGGGCCGGGCGTACGAGTTCTGCCACATGCTCGCCTGGCCCGAAAGCTGCCGGGCCATGGTGTTGGCGTCGCCGAGCATGGACTGGTTGCGCAGCCAATCGACGTAAGTGGAGTTCAGGCCGTCGAATTCCAGGGACGGCCGGGCAGCGAAGAATTGACGACGGCGGGCGATTGGCCGCAGCGCTTTGGGCCGCGCGGGGTAGAACTGCTCGTCGAACGTGATTTCCGGCGACTCCGTTGCGGTGTCCGCGGCTTCCCCAGCTTCCTGCGGTTCTTCCTGTGTATCTTCCTGCGGTTCGGTTGGATCGGCGCTGACTTCTTCCGCGCTCTCGTTGACTACAGGCTCCCGCACAGCATTCTCCTTTACGTGGTCGCCGCATCGCGCCGACCGTCCGAGGGGGTCGTTCAAGAGGTCACGTACCCGGGCTTACCCGGAGTATTCATGCTAGTCACGACGACATGGGGTTTGTCGAACTTGGGAGAAGTGAGTCGTCAGGTTGCTGGCTAATCGGAGGCCCCCGGCTACTCTGGAACTCCCAGCTCTACACAAGAGATGAAGGGACTCCATGAAGATCGTTGTCATCGGCGGAAGTGGCCATATCGGTTCGTTCCTCGTGCCCAGACTCGTGCGTGAAGGGCGCGAGGTGATCAACGTCAGCCGCGGAACCAGCAAGCCCTACACGGACTCCCCTGAGTGGAAGCAGGTCCGCCAGGTTATCGCCGACCGCGAGCAGGAAGACCGGGACGGCACCTTTGGTGACCGGATCGCGGCACTGGGCGCCGACGTCGTGGTTGATTTGGTGTGCTTCACGCTCGACTCGGCCAAGGCGCTGGTGAGTCGGCTCCGCGGCGAGACAGGACATCTCCTGCACTGTGGATCCATTTGGCGGTACGGCGCCAGCATGAAGCTGCCGCTGGCCGAGGGCTCGGATTCTGCCGACGAACCGACCGACGAGTACGGCATCCAGAAGCGCGACATCGCCCGCATGCTGAAACAAGAGACGGCGTCCGGCGGCTTGGTCACCACGTCCCTGCACCCCGGCCATATTGTGGGGCCAGGCTGGCATCCGGTGGGACCTTTGGGGAATTTCGATCCCTCTATCTGGCAGAAGATCTCAGCAGGGCAGACAGTGCAAATGCCCGGTAGCGGCACGGAATTGATGCACCACGTCCATGCCGACGACCTCGCCCAAGCGTTCGCGAAAGCCATCGAGCGGCGTGATGAGGCGGCCGGCGAGGACTTCAACATCGTCGCCCCCACGGCCCTGAGTGTTCGCGGCTTCGCCCGGATCGCGGCGTCCTGGTTCGGGCAGACGGCACAGTTCGAGACGGTCGGCTGGGAGGAATTCCGCCGGAGCACTACGCCTGAGCACGCTGAAACGAGCTGGGCCCACTTGTCCCGCAACCACTGCTTCAGCATCGAAAAGGCCAAGTCGCTGTTGGGCTATGCGCCGCGATATGAACCGGAGCAGGCTGTTCATGAGTCCGTGCAGTGGCTCATCGACAACAAGCAACTCAGCCTCGCCGAAGGTTAAGCCCGTGTACAAGGCGCCGACCAGGGAAGTGACCGATACCTGGCTGGACCACGCCTTCTTCATCCTTGGCGGCGCGGCCGCGGTGTGGCTGGCGTTCCTGCTGGTGGGGGAGAGCTTCCATCTCGGTTGGGGCCAGGTGTGGTTCTACTTCTTCTTCTGGGCGTTCCTTGCCTACTTGCTCTTGCCCCGGCTTCACCGCATCCTCACCACCATTTACGTCCCCGGGTACTTCATCGGGCGCGCCCGGACCAGTGACGGCCTGCTTGGTGATCCCGTGAATGTCGCCCTGCTTGGCGACGAGGCGCAACTCCACGCCATCATGCGCGCCGCCGGCTGGACCCAGGCGGACGACGTTACGTTGGGGAGCAGCCGCCGCATCATCAGTTCAACGATCTTCCGGCGGAGTTACGCCGAAGCGCCTGTCAGTCCCTTGTACCTGTTCGACCGGCAGCAGGACTTCGCCTACCAGCAGGAAGTGGACAACAACCCCGGCAAACGCCATCACGTTCGGTTCTGGCGCTGCCCCGAGGGTTGGCTCCTGCCCGGCGGACACAAAGTGGACTGGCTCGCCGCCGGCACCTACGACCGCAGCGTCGGCTTCTCGCTCTTCACCCTTCAGATCACGCACAAGATTGAGCAGAACACGGACGTTGAGCGGGACCACATAGTGCGGACGGTTTCCGACGCCGGGCCCGCCGTGTCCGTCCAGGTGATCAAGGACTTCTCCACCGGATACCACTCCCGCAACGGCGGCGGGGATTCCATCTCCACCGACGGAGACCTTCCCATCATCGACGCCCGCCGGGTGCTGGTCCCAGCCAGTCAGCCAACACGCCCGACGGATAGTCGCGACAGGCGGCCGGCCCCCACCATGATGGGCGCCGCGTTGGTGGTTGCCCGTTCCATTGCGGCCTTCGTCCTGGCGGTCACGTTGTTGACATCTTCCGACGTTGTCGCGGAACTCACCACGGACGGCGACCCCCTTGACCCGCAAACCACGACGGCGGTTGTCACCTTTATTGCCGCAGTTGTCCTGCTGTTCGGGCTGGGGGAAGTTTTCCTTGCCTGGCGGATTTTCCTTGGCAGCAATGGTGCTCGGGTGATCGCAATGGGCCTTAGTTCCATTTCCGTGGTGGTCCAAGCCATTGATTACTTCACGGGAAGCACCAACATCACCCTGGAAGCCGGTCTCTCCGGCCTTGCCACGGACATTCTGGTCCTCTTGGCACTCTCTAGCCAAAGGGCCAGGGTCTATGCCAAACGGCAGCGGGTTCCGGCGGTTCCGCCAACGCTTGCCCCGAAGCGCCTGCAAGCTGAACGCTGACCGGTGTTGAGCCGTACCTCCGCCACCTCCTTTGGATTGCCGGGCCGCCGAAGTCGCCGGAAAATACGGCGTGTCAGCGCTTCCCGCAACTCAAAGTGGGTCGTGGCGGTACGGACTTCCAGCTTGGATCAATAGACTGGCCCTGCCCGGAGGCTGCTCATACTGCGCTTCATACTGCGCTTGAGCCCCGGTGATCAACGAATACCGAATTGGGGACCCACGTCTTGACTGCTGTACATCCGAAAATAACTGTTGTTGTGCCCACCTACAACGAGCGGGAGAACCTGCCGGTCCTCGTCGCCCAACTTCAAGCACTGGCCATTCCACAACTTCACGTCCTTGTAGTTGACGACAATTCACCCGACGGGACCGGGGCGGTGGCAGATCAGCTGGCAGCAGGCTCCCAGGGCGCGGTGTCCGTCCTCCACCGGAAAGAAAAGGACGGCCTGGGCCGGGCGTACGTGGCCGGAATGACCCAGGCGCTGGACACTGATGCCGACGTCATCATCCAAATGGACGCCGATTTGTCCCACCCTGTCTCAGCCATCCCCACCATGCTTGACCGGATCGGGACTTCCGGGGCCGCGCTTGTGATCGGTTCGCGCTACGTCCAGGGCGGCTCCACGGCTGCGGAGTGGCCGTGGCACCGGAAGGCGCTCTCGGCCTGGGCGAACTTCTACGTGGGCGTGATCCTGGGCTTGAAAGTCAAAGATGCGACGGCGGGATACAAGGCCTGGACGGCATCTGCCCTGCGCCAGATAGATGTAGCGTCCATCCAAAGCGACGGCTACTCATTCCAGGTCGAGATGAACTACCGTGCAGCCCGGCATGGCCTCACCATCATGGAGGTTCCCATCCACTTCGAGGAGCGCGTGGAAGGGGCCTCCAAGATGAATCTCCGCGAGCAGCTTGAGTCGGCGCTCACTCCTTGGAAGCTCCGCTTCCGGAAGGCGGACACGCCCGCCCGGATGACCGTCTCTTAAGGCCCTGATTTAAGGTTCCGACAGCGGCACTCCAGGTGAGTGCCGCCGTCGGGCTCCGCTATGTGCGAGAGGGTCTGGCTCAAGCGGCGCGGATGTGGGAGAGGGTCTGGCTGAAGCGGGTGGGATGTGCGAGAGGGTTTGGCTCAAACGGCGCGGATGTGCGAGAGGGTTTGTGGTTGACGGACGCTCTCTCACGTACCACCCCAAAGTGGGGAGCCCTCTCTCACATACCATCCCAAATTGGGGAGTTACGCGGTGACGGCCAAGGCGTCGATTTCCACCAGCATGACCTCGTGCGGCAGGTCCACGAACACGGTGGTGCGGCTGGGGAGCTGGCCGCTGGGGACGTTTTCGCGGATGAACTCGCCGTAGACCTCGTTCATGGCGGCGAAGTCGTCGCGGGTGGTGAGGTAGACGCGGAACATGATGACGTCTTCAACGGAGGATCCGCCGGCTTCAAGGATCGCCTTGACGTTCTCCAGGGTCTGTCGGGTCTGGACGCGGACGTCGCCCTCGCCGATGTACTGGTTGGTGGCGGGATCCATGGGGCCCTGGCCGGACACCTGGAACATGCCGCCCTTCTTGATTCCCTGCGAGAAAACGTGCGCGGGGGCGGGGGCGTTCTCGGTCAGTACTACGGTCTTTTCACTCATGCTGGGTTCCTTTCGTGGCTGATCCAGCCGAGGTCGTTGGAGATGGCCTCGGTGCTGGCTTTGAGATCGGGCAGCAGCTCAAGCAAGCCTTCATAGCTGAGCATCACTACCGGTACCGAACAAGAGGCTGCGGCAACAACGGCTCCGCTGGCATCGCGGATGGGGGCCGCGATGCAGTGCACGAAGGCTTCGTGCTCGGCGTTGTCGTGTGCCCAGCCTTGTTCCTTGACCTGTTCGAGTTCGGCCAGCAAGGCCTCCGGCGAGGTCAGGGTGTTCTCGGTAACTTTGATGTAGTCCAGTCCCGCCGCGATTTTTTCCTGCCGGCTGCGCGGCATATCGGCGAGGAGGACTTTTGACACAGCGGCCGAGTGCAGCGATGCAGTCAGGCCGATGCGCGAGTACATGCGGACGGGGTGGTGCGACTCGAACTTGTCGATGTACACCACTTCGCTGCCTTCAAAAGCAGCCAGGTGCACGGTGTGCCCGGTCTTGCCGTTGAGCTCGGCCAGGTGCGGGTGGGCCACTTTGCGGATGTCGCGCTGTTCCAGTGCCAGCGAGGACAGTTCGAACAGCTTTGAGCCGAGCATGAACCGCTGCTCCTCGTCGCGCACCACAAAACGCTTTTCCTCCATGGTGTGCAGGAGTCGCATCACGGTGGTCTTGTGCACGGCCGCTTTGGACGAGAGCTCGTCCAGGGTAGCTGGCTTCGCGGCGAGTTCGGCGAGCAGGTCGATGGCCCGCATGAGGCTCTGGCTCAAGGTGTCACGCTCCGGTTGGTGTTGAATTGTCCGTCTTCAACATGGATAGCAGCCCAAACGGCATCCGAAGAATCGAGGATCCCGGCGAGCTCGTCCGGTGCGGGCAGTGGGCCGCGGTCGCCGGGGACCGTTAGCGTGCACGCGGCCGCGACATGGCCACGGCGCAGGCTCTCTTTTTGCCCGAGCCCGAACAGCATTCCGCTGAGGTAGCCGGCGGCGAAGGAGTCGCCGGCGCCAACGGGCTCGACGACGGCCACGGACAGCGCGGGAACCTCTTCCCGGGTGCCGTTCCGGTTCAAGGAGATTGCGCTGATCGCCTCGTTCTTGATGACCAGCACCTTGGGATCAGGCATGAGGCGGCGGAGTTCAGCTTCGTCGGTGGTTCCGAAAGCATGCTCGGCCTCGTCTTTTCCTACAAGCACGACGTCGGCAAGATTCGCCAACCGCTGCAGGACGGCGCGGTCCTGGCCTGCCCAAAGCGCTTCCCGCCAGTTGACGTCGAAGCTGATGGTCCGGCCGTTCCGGGGTGCCGTGAGGATCGCTTCCAGCAGGGAAAGGCAATCGGGGGAGAGCGCTGCGGTGATTCCGCTCAAGTGGATGAGTGAAGCATTTTCCAGCAAGGAAGACACTGCGGGATTGGCGAGCGTGTCCCGTCCCATGGCCGAGGCCGCGGATCCTTGCCGGTAGTACAGGACCGAGCTGCCGCCGTCGGGGTCTGACTCCTGGGCGGGGACCTTCACGTAGAGGCCGGTGGGCCGCTGGTTATCGACCTCGACGCCGGAGACTCCCACCCCGTGGTCGCGGAGATCGTGGAGGATGCGCGTGCCGAAGCCGTCGTGGCCCACCCGGCTGACCCAGTGTGTCTCCAGGCCCATGGCAGCCAAGCCCATTGCGACGTTGGATTCCGCGCCGCCGATCCCGAAGTGAAGCTCCGTGGCCAAGTGCAAGGGGGCTGCCTTGACGGGGGTGAGCATGGCCATGGTTTCGCCAATACATACAGCTGAAAGCACTCGTTCTCCCATGTTCACGCGCTTCGCAGCGGCCTTGACTCTCGATCCGCCACCATGTTAGACATATCACCAGCAGGTTTGCAACCAGCGTTGCAAAATACGCAACGCAAGCAAAATGACCCACTACGCAGCTTCAACGCCGCAGCACCGCGAAGGGAATCAACGCGTGGACACTTCCGAAGCCATCTCGGCAACCGCCGTGGCAGCCTTGGCCGACCGCCGGCTCGACTGGCGTCACAAGGCCGTCCCCGCAAACGCCAACGGGAACACGCACGCAGAGTTCCTGGCTGCCCGGCACACGCTGGCCGATTTGCAGACGCCTCTGCTCACGCTCGATGCCCAGGCACTGGACGCCAACGCTGACCGCCTCGCGGATTGGTGCGCCCATAAGGGCGTACTGCTCGCTCCCCACGGCAAGACCACTATGTCCCCGCAGCTCTGGACCGAGCAGCTCAACCGCGGAGCCTGGGGCATCACCCTGGCCAACTTCGCGCAGCTCCGCGTGGCCCGCGAATTCGGTGTGCAGAACCTGCAGCTCGCCAACAGCCTCACGGACCCGCACGCGGTTCGCTGGGTAGCGGACCAGGACTCCACCATCCTGTCCTGGGTTGACTCCGTGGAGACGGTCGCCGTGATCGAACGCACCTTGGCCGGGACGGACTCGGTGCTCGATGTCCTGGTGGAACTCGGTGCGCACGGTGGCCGGACAGGAGCCCGCGGCGTGGATGCCGCGCTCGAGGTCGCCTGGGCCGTGGATGCCGCGGAGCACCTCCGCCTGGTGGGCGTCAGCGGGTATGAAGGCTCGCTCGCGCACACAGCGGACGACGCCGGCCTGGCCGCCGTTCGTGGCTATCTCGCCGACATGCGGCTGCTCCACGAGGAACTGCTCGCGGCAAGGCTGTACGGATCAGCCTCGGTGTTCATCACCGCGGGCGGCAGCGCATACTTCGACGACGTCGTGACAGTGCTTTCACCCTGCATCAGTACAGGCGCGGAAATGGGCGATCCAGCAGTCGATGTGATGATCCGCAGCGGCGCCTACATCATCCATGACGACGGCTTCTACCGCGGAATCTCGCCGTTCTCCCGGGAAGGCAACGAGCCCTTCACCCCCGGAATGTACGGCTGGGCGCGGGTTGTGTCGCAGCCGGAACCCGGGCTGGCGATCCTCGACGCCGGCAAACGTGACCTGCCATTCGATGAGGGACTGCCCGAACCGCAGTTCATCGGCCCGGTCCTCGGCGGAGCCATGGAGCCCCTGGTCGGCGCGGAGATAACCTCGGTCAACGACCAGCATTCCTTCATGACTTTCAACCCCGAAACCACCACGGTCCGTCCCGGCGACGTGGTCCGGCTGGGCTTGTCCCACCCGTGCACCGCATTCGACAAATGGACCGTCATCCCAGTGCTCGCCAGCACCGGATCCGCCGAACGCCCGGGCGACCAAACCGTCGTCGACCTCATCCATACCTTCTTCTAGGACCCACCATGAAGACCCTCATCAGCAACGCCACCCTGGTGGACGGAACCGGAGCGGACCGCCGTGCAGCGGACGTCCTGCTGGACGGCCCGGTGATTGCCGCCGTCGTCGACGCCGGTAGCCTCACCGCCGCGGCCGCCGATCGCATCATTGACGCCACCGGCCTGGTCCTGAGCCCGGGGTTCATCGACATGCACGCACACTCGGACCTGCAACTGCTGGTCAACCGGGAGCATTACGCCAAGCTCAGCCAAGGCGTCACCACGGAACTGCTCGGACAGGATGGGCTCTCCTACGCTCCGGTGGACGACACCACGCTGGCCGGCGTCCGCGAGAAGATCGCCGGCTGGAACGACAATCCAGTGGACTTCGACTGGAACTGGCGGAGCGTGGGGGAGTACCTCGACCGGCTCGACTCCCAGCAAGACGGCGGCCGCATCTCCACCAACGCCGCGTACCTGGTACCCCAGGGAACCGTCCGCGCCATGGTGATGGGCTTCGCCGAAGGCGACCCCACCCCGGAACAACAGCAGCAGATGCAGGACGTCATCCGCACCGCGATGGAGGAAGGCGCCGTGGGCATGTCCTCGGGCCTGACCTATACGCCAGGGATGTACGCGCAGACCGAGGAGCTCGCCGGACTCTGCCGGACCGTTGGCGAACTCGGCGGCTTCTACGCCCCGCATCACCGTTCCTACGGCAAGGGCGCGCTGGATGCCTACGCGGAGATGATCGGACTGAGCCGGGACACGGGCTGCGCGCTCCACTTGTCACATGCCACCATGAACTTCGCGGAAAACAAGGGACGGGCCGGCGAGCTCCTGGACCTCATCGATGAGGCACTGGACCAGGGCGTCGACATCACCCTGGATACCTACCCGTATCTCCCGGGCGCCACTACCCTCTCTGCGATCCTGCCCAGTTGGGCGTCGTCCGGCGGAACGGAGGCAACCCTGGCCCGCCTGGCGGACCCGGACACCCGGGCCCGCATCCGGGAAGCCGTGGAAATCTACGGATCGGACGGCTGCCACGGCGTCGTCGCGGAGTGGGAAACCCTGGAGATCAGTGGTGTCCAGAACCCGGCGCTCGCAGGCTACGTGGGCAAAACCATCAAGGACATTGCAGCGGAAACCGGAGAAGAGCCCTTCGAGGTGTTCGTCAGGATCCTCACCGAAGACCGCCTGGGCACCGGCATCCTGCAGCACGTGGGCCACGAGGAAAACGTCCAGGCCATCATGAAGCACCGCACCCACACAGGCGGCAGCGACGGACTCTTGGTCGGTGCCAAACCTCACCCCCGTGCCTGGGGGACGTTCCCGCGCTACCTCGGGCATTACTCCCGCGACCTCGGACTCCTCAGCCTTGAAGAGATGGTCCACCACCTCACAGGGCGCCCCGCCGCACGACTCAAGCTCCACAACAGGGGACTGGTCCGCGAAGGGTTCGCCGCCGACGTCGTACTTTTCGATCCGGAAACCATCCGCGATGCCGCCACTTTCGAGAATCCCCGCCAAGCAACCAGCGGCATCGAGTTCGTGTTCGTCAACGGCACGGCAGCGGTCGACGGCGGCCAACCCACCGGCGCTCGTGCCGGCCGTGCCCTCCGCCGCCACAGCGACGGCCTCACCAAAGAAGGACAACAATGACCCCCGAAGATTTCGTCCGGCAGCTCGAGGCCGACCGCACCCTGGCTGTGGTCCGCGCTCCCTCCATCACGGACGCCGCGGATCTCTGCCGCGCACTGGCCGACGGCGGCATCCGCAGCGTCGAACTGACCTTCACAACGCCGGACGCACTCAAGCACGTCAAGCGCGCCGCCGAGACGGCCGCGGACCATGGTGCCGCCGTCGGAATCGGCACTGTGATGACCGGCGACCAAGCCCGCGCCGCGATCGACGCCGGTGCGCAGTTCCTGGTTACCCCGGGGCTTCGGCCTGAGGTCGCGGCAGTTGCTGCAGCGGCGGGGATCCCGTTCAGCCTTGGCGCCATGACGCCTACCGAGGTGGCGCAGGCCCTGGACCTGGGATCCGCCGCCGTCAAGATCTTCCCCGCCCGGCAGCTCGGCCCGGCGTATTTGAAGGACCTGCAGGGCCCGTACCCGGGAATCCGCCTGCTGCCTTCGGGAGGCATCGACGCCTCCAACGCCAAGAGCTACCTCGACGCCGGTGCTGCCGCAGTCTGCTGCGGCACCAGTGTGGTTCCGCCCGCCGCAGTCGCTGCAGGCGATTGGGCAGACATCGCGGCACGTGCCGCAGCCTTCACCAGCACCCTCAAGTAGGACTCACCCAGAAAGAAACGCCCATGAATGAATTTCTTGAATGGCTGCGGCACGACACCGCCGGCCTGCTCCTCCTGGCAGGCGCGGGCATCGCGTTGCTGCTGTTCCTGATCATCAAGGTCAAGCTCGAACCGTTCATCGCCTTGGTGGGGACCGGTGTGATCGTGGCCCTGGTAGGTGGCATCTCGGTGGAGGCCTTGGTGGGTTCGGCCACCAAGAGCAGCGACGCCCTCATTGAGAAGGGCTTCGCCGGCATCCTCGGCCACATCACTGTGATCATCGGCCTGGGCACCGTGCTGGGTGCCATTTTGGAGCGGTCCGGTGGTGCCGAAGTGCTGCTCGGGCGGCTGGTGAAGATCTTCGGCGAGAAGGGGACGCCGCTGGCCATGGGCATCACCGGCTTCGTGCTGGGTATCCCGGTGTTCTTCGATATCGGCATTTTCGTCCTTGCGCCGCTGGTCTACGTTGCTGCCATCCGCGGTGGCAAGTCCCTGGCCTTGTACGCCCTTCCGTTGCTGGCCGGCCTCTCCGTGACCCACGCCTTCCTTCCTCCACACCCCGGCCCCGTCGCCGCTGCCGGCCTGTTCCACGTGGACCTCGGCTGGATCATCCTCATGGGCCTCATCTGCGGTATTCCGGCGTGGTTCGCTTCCGGTATCTTGTGGGGCACTTACATCGGCAAGCGCGTGATGGTGTCCGTTCCGGAAGACCGGATCGTGGCCGAAGCCGACACCGCCAAGGGCAACGAGCCCTCCATTGGCCTGGTTTTGCTCGCCATCGGCCTGCCCATGATCCTCATCCTCGGCGGCACCTTCGGCAACATCTTTGCTCCGGCAGGCGTGTTCCGCGACGTCCTCCAGTTCTTCGGCAACCCTGCCATCGCGCTGACCGTGGCCGTGCTCCTGGCCATGTGGTTGCTGGGCATCCGCCGCGGCATGACCTCCGCCGAGCTCAGCGAAATCACGGGCTCCTCGCTGCGTCCCGTGGGCATGATCCTGCTGGTGGTCGGCGCCGGTGCGTTCTTCGGCGCTGTCCTTTCCGCCACCGGTGTTGGCAAGGCGGTGGCAGACTCGCTGGCCCAAGCCGGCCTTCCCATCATTCTCTCCGCGTTCGTGATCAGTGCGGGCATGCGCATCGCCCAGGGTTCGGCGACCGTGGCAATCGTGACCACCGGCGGCATCCTCGCCCCGAGCCTCGCCACCGGATATTCGCAGCCGCAGCTCGCGCTGATCGTGGTGGCCATCTCCTCAGGCTCCATCATTGCCAGCCATGTGAACGATGGTGGATTCTGGATCATCTCCAAGTACTTCAACATGTCCGTCAAGGACACCCTGAAGACTTGGACCGTCCTGGAAACGGTGCTGTCCATTGTGGGCTTCGGGATGGCGGCATTGCTGTACACGTTCGTGAGGTGACGTGCCGGCTGGTGAGGTTCCGGCTGGTGAGGTTCCGGCACCCAAGCCGGGTGCCGGCGTCGTGAGCTTGTACCGTCGCCACCCACTTTGAAATCAAAACGGCCCCGACACGCCTGTAACAGGGTGTGTCGGGGCCGTTCTTTGCGTCAAAGAAGGTGGTGGCCGCACGCGGTCCAACCCCCGCGTTAAAGCAAAGAGCTCCGGAGTGCGTTATTGGGGGATACGCACTCCGGAGCGGTCTTTGAGCAGGCGCTCTCGCTTCCTGCACTCATCACTCTACGTTGCGTTGGACCCCATTGCCACCACCTCGAATAAGTACTTTCGCTTTAGTTTCTCCGGGCCGCGTCGTGGCGTTTTTTCTGGGGCACAATCAGCACCGGCCGGCGCTGGTGATGGCTGAGCCACGCAGCCACTGAGCCGTTCAGGGCCTCGGAAATGCGGTGCCCCAAACCGGGTTCCGGCGAGCCCACGATGATCATGGAAGCATTGATGTCCGAGGCCAACCTGCCCAAGGCGCGGGCAGGGTCGCCGGCCAAGAGACGCAGGGTCCAATCGGCCGTCCCACCGTCCATAGCCTCAGCGATCACCTTCCCGAGGTCTCCGCGGACGGCCTCCACCTCGGCATCATCCTTCTCCGGGTGCAGCGACATCCTGTGGGCCTCTCTGGAGGGGTCCCACTCCACCAAGTAGCTTGCCTCGTCCACGTAGGCGCACACCAACGGGACGCCGAGTTGTTCGGCGAGGGTCCTGGCAGTCTGCAGCACTTCCACGTGTTGGTCCGGAAGGACGCCGACCACCAAAGGGATCGGGCCGCTGAAAGCCTCGTCAGCCATACCCTTATTGTTGCGCCGCGCGGGGCTGTTGAACAGGCTTGTTCCACGTCAGCCGGACCTTGAAGTTGGACGCCGTGCTGGCCGACGCTATGAACGCACCCGCCTCCGCATGCAGGTCTATCCCGAATTCCACGCTGAGTTCATCGGGGCGGTTTTCCAGGCTGAGCAACTCGTCAATGACGCCCTGGACTGCGGGACGGACATGCTCGAGTGCCCGTTGGAACGTCTCCTGGGCGCGCGCGAAAACCCCGGAATGATCAGCCGAGTGATCACCACCCCGGGTCACCAGGCTCCCGGCCGTGCTCGCCACCTCCACAACAACCGTGCCGCCGTCGTCCGTTGGGAACTCCACCAGGTGCGTCATGTCGTGGTCCCGGCAGCGGCCGGACGAAGCCGGCGGGCCATCACAAGGAACGCCACGCCTATCGCGCATAGCAGCGTGAGGTGGAACAGCAGGGACAACGCCTGCGACATGTACCAGGTCTGCATGAATACTCCCGTTTTTTGGAACCATATGATGGGCTGCAGCGCGGTGGGCAGCAGCAGGAGCCAGGCGACGCCGGACGCATTCCAGGCGCGGAAAGCCAGAATTCCCGCCCACAGTCCGAAGACCGCCACAAGGAAGCTCGCAACCACCGCGGCCGCTTCCACCGCGTAGTTCAGGCCGGCGAGGCCAAACACGGCCTGCGAAACCATCACGCCGCCCATGGCCAGTCGAGCGCGGGTGGTCCTGTCCGGCAGGCCCGCCACCAGGACGAGCAGGTACCCGAGCGGTGTCACCAGGCCGTAAAGGATCCTGAGCACGATGTCGCCGCCATTGTCCTGCCAGGAGCTCTCGTCGAACCACAGGAAGAACACCACAAACGCTGCGCCCACCCCGCCGGCCAGCGCCAAAGCAGTCCCGCCCCACGCCAGCGGCATCCAGGCAACGGCCCCGGCTAGGAGCCGGTTGGGTGCAGCGTTCGACGGCGGTGCTTGCCCGGGTGCGAGGGTCCCGCTTGGTTGCGGGATTGCTGCATGAGCCAGTGGTTGGGGCGTCCGCGGCTGAGGGACCTGCGCGGGAGGGGGTTCAGGCGAGGCGACGGAGGTATACGAGCCGCGGGGTTTGACCGCCTCGTCAGAGGCTGCCGTCGGCTTCGCTGTTTCCCGCCGGGCGCGTTCGGTTTCGGCCCGTGCAGCGGTAGCGAGTCCATCGGGGTCGGCGGCTCCGGGATCCAGTGTCGCCAGCTCCCGGGAAACGTCCAGCACCGTCTCCCACGAACCCAACGATGAGTGGTAGCGCAGCTCGCCTTGGAGATCAGAGATTCGTTGCTTTCGCTCACAATCCTGCTTCCGGGCTGCAGCGTCGGGGTAGGCAGGGTCGTCCTGGACAGCGGCGAATCCATCTGCTGCAGCCAACCAGTCGCCGGCTTCCTCGGCGGCCAAGGCATCACGATATGCCCGGAAAAGTTCCAGCCGCTTCTGCGCAGTATCCCGGAGACCGGTGGCATCACGGTAGCCGGGCTCCAGCGTGAGGAGGTCGTTGAACAACTCAACGGCTTGCTCGTAGCGCCGTGCCCGCAACTCCGCGGAAGCCTGGACGTACAAAGCCCGGAGTTGGGCGTGCCTCAGGGTTTGGCCAGCGGGGATTGCCGTGCCAGCGGTGCCTCCGGCCGGCGTCGGGCTTGGCTCGCGGGAGGCGTCCGTGCCAGCGGACCCGGCCGACGGCGTCGGGTACCCGACGCGTGAGGTGCCGGTGTCCGCCGCGGTGCGTGCCGCCGTCGTGGTTTCCGCTGAAGCGAGTCCGCGCGGCGGGCCGGTCAGGGTGAAAAGCTGCGTGGAACCACCCCTGACGTAGAGGGCGGGTGTGACCCATTCGAGGGTGCCGTCGGGGCTGGCCATGACCGAGATGCGGCCGACGCGCGCCGCTTCGTCCACCGTTCGGCCGTTGGCGATGGCGGCGTAGAAGCCGTGTGCGAAGGCGATCGCGGCCGAGTCGCTGATGGCGAACTGCATCGCTGCCACCGCGCCTATCCCGCTCCTGACCAGTGCGGCAGCAGTTCCGGAGAAGAGGTCGGTCTGGCCCATCTCGCCGGAGGAGCACGAATTCAGCACCACCAAACGAGGCCTGGGGGAGGCCACGCTGAGCAGAGCCATGAGCCGGACGGCCCGAACCATGGCGGCCCGCCCGTCCTGGCCAACCAAGGCGATCCGCCCCTCGTCCGTACGGGGGTCGTAGTCGCCGTGTCCAACGAAATGGACCACATGCCAGGGCCCCGCGAGGAGCATCGACTGGACATCGTCCCAGGTCCCGGTTCTGTACCACACCAGTTCCACGCGGCCCTCGCTGATGGGTCCGGCCAAGGCCCGGCTGAGGTGGTCCTTCTCGGTTTCGACGTCGAGGGCAGGCAGGTCGCGTGGCGACGCGACGATGCCCAGAATCCTCAGCGGAGGCGCGACATCCAGCGGGTTCTGGTTGTAATCCGGGGCAGGGATGTGGCGGATCAGCGGCTCGGTCTGGCAGAGATAGGTTTCAGTTCCAGGGTCGAACAGGGTCTCCCACGGCATCATGGCCAACTCCGGAGCCGCGAGTCGAAGCACTACGCGGAGCTGCTGGCCCGAATGCTGCGTTGCCCCGAGGCTCGCCCTGTAAGTTCCGTACACCTCGCGGGTAAAGAGTGCCTGGAAGAGTTCCTGTCCCACTTCACGGACGGCTGCCTCCGCGACGGGCAGGGTCCGGCGGGCGGCTACCGCGGAAGCCAGGACGGTGGCTTCAAGCTGCGGAAGCCGGTCCTGGATGCCGTCCACGTCAAGGGTGAAGGAGCCGGACGCGTGGCCTCCCGCCGGCGCACGGACGACGTGCACCGAATATTCGCCGCGTGCAGAGCCGGCGTCGATTTCCAGCTCGATGTCACAGTCCATCGCGGGTCCCTTGTGGTTCCTACGTACAGATTGGCCCTACTCCGGCCACCCCACAAGGGGTTTTAGCTGCAACCCTTGAAGGAGCAACTGGCCCGGCCTACGGTTAATCCGAAGGAAGGCGGTGCCGCGGTGGAAATTTACATGTGGTGGCTTGATCTGCACCTCGACAGCAAGGAATGGCTGCGCGAGAACCTGCGTGTGGAAGAACTTCCCCTGCAGGTCCTGCAGCATATCGCCGAGGCCGGCGGACCCCATCCGGACAAGGTCAGCGGCGTACTGACCACGGCCGACTGGGACTTCATCCAGACCCAATCGGAGTTCGTGGACTGATTCAGGCTGCCGGGGTCCATCCGAGGGCCGGGCCAAGTTTGTCCGCGATGTCCGTGAGGATCTGGACGTAGTCCTCATGATCGAAGCTGAAGGGCAACGCGAACGCCACCTCGTCCACCTCCTGGAAACCCTGGTGCGCATACAACTGCCCGGCGATCTCGTCGCTGGTGCCGATGAGGTCCCGGGCGAACATCATGCGCTTCGGTCCTTGGGGTGCGCTGGTGCGGGGAGTGCGTTCGTCCACGTAGCGCTGGTACTTCTCCCGCTGGGCGCTTGACGCGGAATCGGTGGGGATCACCACCAGACCCTGCGAGACGCGTGCTGTGCTGTGGCCCTTTGTGCCGGCTGCCTCCCGGAAAGCGCGGATCTGCCGTTGTTGGACCGCGGCAAAGTCCGGTTCCTCGTCAGGTCCGGGGAAAATCACGCTGCTGGTGAGCAGGTTGAAGCCGTTCCCTCCGGCCCAGGTGGCTGACTTAAGGCTCGCAGCTCCGTACCAGAGCCGTTCCCGCAGGCCAGCAGAATGGGGCTCAACCCGGTTGGAGAACTCCTCAACCACGCCTTGCTTGCCGGAAAACTCCCGCACTTTCCCGCCCGCGACCAGCCGGGCAAAGCGTTCCACCCGCGCGTAGCTGAAGTCTTCGGTATCCCCGGAATCCGGATAGAGCTCATGCTTCAAGGTGTCGTAATGCATCGGTTCGCCCACGCTGACTCCGGGATTGATGCGGCCCCCGCTGAGCAGGTCCACCGTGGCCAGGTCCTCGGCGAGGCGCAGGGGATTCTCCCAGCCCAGCGGTGTCACCGCCGTGCCGAGCTCGATCCTCGACGTCCGTTGGCTGGCTGCGGCCATCACCGCAACCGGCGACGAAATTCCAAACTGCAGGTGCCGGTGGCGCAACCATGCACTGTCGAATCCCAGCCGCTCGCCGAGCTCAATGATCTCCAGGGTTGAGCGGTGCCCTGCGGCCGGATCCACGGGATCGAACAGGCCAATCGTCAGGAATCCAAGCTTGCGCAGCGGGCGGTCTGGGATGGGCATGGCTTCCTTCTCCGTCGGTGGGGGCTTCGTGTCGGTGGGGCTTAGTGCCCACCCTAAACGCTGGTTCTTACGACGACGGCGGGAGGTTACCTTTTGTGATGGGCGCGGCTGCTATGCGCAGTTGGCGGCAGCACTGGGCCGGGGGATGACCATCTGGGTGCCGGTGTCTGTGGTGACATAGGCCGGGACGACGATCGGCTCGGCTTCGACGGCCACGGTTTCTTGCCGGCCGCGCATGCGAAGCAGAGCCACCGCCGAGATGAGGAACCACGCAACGTTGGTTGCCACCGAAGGCCAGGCTCCGTGGAGCGTGCCGTTGATGATGAAGGCGCAGGAGCCAAAAAGGTTCGCCGCCTGGAACGTAGTGCCCGGCTTGATCCACCCCATGGACACCGTCATGTAGGCGCAGAGCATCGCCACCGCGCCGGCCCAGCCGGTAATCTCCCAGAGCAGCTCCATCGGGGGTCCTCTCACGTTCAAGCAACCGGCCCAAGGATGGCCGGGTAACAAATGGTTTCAGGGTGTGTTTCTGCTGAGTGCAGAGACCGCGTCCTCAGAGCGAAGAGCGGCTATGAACTAAATTCTGAGGGATAGATACCTTTAGTTCAATTGCATTATTCTGAAGCCCGTATTTAGAATCTCTGAACATGGAGATGGACCCGCGCCGCCTGCTTGTGCTCCTTGCCGTCGCCCGTACCGGAGGGGTTCTCGCGGCCGCCGATGAACTGCGGATTACGCCCTCGGCTGTGTCGCAGCAGCTCACCAAATTGGAGAACGAGGCGGGCCAAGCGCTGCTCCTGCGAACGCCTAAAGGCTCCGTTCTGACGCCGGCCGGTTTGGCCATGGCTGAGGCCGGAGAGGAAATAGAGCGGGCCCTGAACGTGGCGCGCTCCCGGATGCAGGGACAGGCTGAGGTAGCCGGTGTTGTGCGGGTGGGCGGATTCACCAGCTTCATGCGCACCGTAGTGATCCCGCGTCTTCCCGAATGGCGTGAGCAGTACCCGCAGCTGCAGATCCAGCTGGTTGAGGACGACTTCCCGGCGTTGATGCGGCTGTTCCGCCAGCGTCAGCTGGACGCCGTGGTGGTTGAACAGGATTCGACCACTTCAGGTCAGCGTCCGCTTGCCGCCGGAATGGTGGAAGAACCCCTGTTGGATGAACCGTGGAAGCTGGTGGTGCCGGCTGGGTCGTTGCTCACGACGGACAACCTGGACCTGAGCCGCCTGCCTTTGCCGTGGCTGGGCGTCGAGCCATCCGCAGCCAACATGGCCGTGCTCGGGCGCCTCCGCCACTCCACGGGTGCCCACATTGAGACCGTTCACCAGTACCAGGACACCCTTACTGCACTGGCCTTGGTGGCTGCCGGGGAAGGCGTTGCGATTGTGCCCACCCTGGCTTTGACCGGTGTGGTCCAGGATCAGGTGGACATCCTGGACGTGCCGGGTTTGGGGACCAGGCACATTGCCCTCCGTCGCTTTGACCGGCGAAGGCCCACGAGCCTTCCCCTGGACACGGTGGCGCGCCTCCTGCGGGAATCGGCGGCTGCCTTCGACACCCGATCGGTCTCCTGACCGGTCCTGCTCATTTCCTAACCCAGCTCCCGGCCGATTCGGAAAGAAAGGAAAGCTCCCCGCACGACTGGTTGGTCCTCAGCCCGCTGGGTGTCCTTTGGAGCAGTGGGTTTCCCCCGGCGCGATCTCGTGCCCTTGGATACACGTGCGTTCGGGTGTCTGGTGTTCATCGTGGCGCCGTATGAAAATGCTGCTGCCGGTTCCCTCTACGCCTGAGTCTTCACGCTGCAGCCACTCGCCGAAACGGGTTCCGTGGATCTTGCCTGTACCTTCGTGCTCCGTTTTCCCGTGCCGGAATGGATCCTTGACCATGGCAACCACGCCCCTTCCGCCGCTTTCTGCTGCCATCAGCACAACGATTCTAGAATCACCCGGCACTCACTGAAAGAGCTGGGTGAAAGGCAGCCCGGGCTGGTCCCGGCCCGCTCGCTTGAAGCGGGCCGGGACGGTGCGGCTAGTTCAAAGCTGGAGTATCCGCAGGGATCACGCCGGAGCCATACAGGTCAGAGGCGAGGTCCTGAAGAGCGCGGAGGGCCACGCGCTGGGTGAACGGGCCATACGAAACGCGAGCGACACCCAGTTCCTGCAGTTCGGCTGCCGGCAACGCGCCGGGAGCGCCGATCACCGAGAGCTTTCCGCGGCCGAGACCCTCAACGAGTGGCTCAATGACCTCACGGTTCAGTGCGCCGGGAACGAAAACCAGCGCGGCACCGGCGTCGAGGAAGGCGCGGCCCCGGGAGATCGCGTCCTCGATGCTGTCCTTGATGGGACGATCACCACCACGGACAATCGCGTCAGTGCGTGCGTTCAGCTGGAACGGGATGCCCTCGGCGTTGGCGGCTTCGATGATCGCTTTGACGCGGGCAACAGCTTCCTCGAACGGCCGCAAGCGGTCCTCAACATTGGCTCCCACGACTCCGATGCCAATCGCCCGCCGGATGGTTTCGGCAGGGTCCTCATATCCGTCGTCGAGATCTGCAGTGACCGGAAGGTCAACAGCCTTGACGATCCTTTCCACACCGCTGAGTGCCACGTCCAAAGGCATGGTTCCATCCTTGTAGCCGAAGGCAGCGGCGATGGAGTGTCCCGCAGTGGCGATCGCTTTGGTCTGCGGGAGGGCGGCCACAGTGGTGGCACTTACGGCATCCCAAACGTTGACGACGCTCAGGATTTCAGGGGCCTCGTGCAGGGCCTTCAGTTGTTCAGCGCGTGAACTCGTGCTTGCTTCAGTCATGGTTTTCTCCGTCATCCTCGGTAGGGAGTAGTGCCAGGTTCAGCCTAGACGCAAGGCATCCGGCGGAGGCAACAGGGCGGTTTCCAACGAACGTGGCCACCTTGGCCGAAGTGGCGGCGACTGCTCTGATAGCGATTTTGCAGAGGAACTCTTCGTCTGGTTCGAAAGGGACGGCACGGCCACGGTTCTGGGCGTCCCCGCTTATCTCTATGACGTCAACTTTGGCGACCGGGTGACGGTGATGTGATCGGCTGAAAATGCGCTTGCTGCCACCATGGACCGCGACGCACTGAATTTCACGTTCAGGGTCCTCTCCGCGGTTCTTCGCCATATCTTGCGCCGAAATTCCGGCCAAGGAAGTCGCCGATGGACTCTTCCCCTTGCAACACGACGACTTCCTTCATTTGAGACTGGCCGAACACAGCAGTTGCGATAGAGGCAGCCTGTCGACCCGTGAGCACGTTGGCTTACCAAGTAATCAAGACCCACTCCCCTGGAAGGTCATTGTGGCCAAGAATTGCCAATGCTATTGCACAAGCCTCTTGCACATCGGACCCCGTATACGACCACCATGGCACCTCGATAAACGTGCCATCATCTTGATAGTCCCTGATATCTAGCCCGAGAACCCGTCGACCTGAGCCTGCAAGCGCTTCGATAACGGCCGGGGCCTGGGAAGCCGGCCAGCTCATTTCGCCGTTCGGATCACAACGTGCTCCGCTCTGAAGATGTGACGGAAGGAACGAAAGGTCAGCGAAGGTAAATGCTGGATCTTGAGCGTTGGGTTCATGGGTCTTTTCTCCTTGGACGCACCCCCGTGGACCAATCGTTGAAGGGAAGAACTGTTCGTGCTGCTCCTTCATCTTTTGTCCGAGGAGAAGCACAACGTCTGCTCCTGGCTCCCACGGCAGGGGCAATTGTTCGATGAACGAGACTGCGATGACGTTATCGACGTCGTCCATGACACCCCCACCCGAGAAGTGAAGCTCCAGCCATGACAGAAGTTGCAGAACCCGCAGGGGGTTGGTGTCCTGCTCCGAGACTATCCATCTACCGATGTCGGCCATCAGCAAATGCGGGAGAAGGTCGCCGTCCTGGTCCTCCAAATGCTCGTCGTAGATCAGTCGGAGATGCGGGTGATCGGCAACCAGCTCGCGCGTAAACTGCCGGGAGTCTCGGTTGCTCATGCGCGCTCATTTTCTCATCGGTGCGGTGTTCTTGGCCCTTCGAGCTCATAGTACGGGTCCGCGCCCACCGGGTTGCCCGCCTAACACCTCACGACCCCAACCGGACCTCCGTGCCCAACGGCAGTTCCGCGCTTGATGTCCCTGCGTGTACCCGGAAGACGCCGGGCTCAAGGGACCAGGATCCGGAGCTGCTGTCCCAGTGCTCAAACAAGCGCCGGGGAAGCGTGATGAAAACAGTCTCTTCTCCTCCGGCCGGAAGCTCGGAAACGGCGGCGCCGGCGAACCAGATCCCAGGCCTTTCAACGTCGCTTTGGCCGCGGGAGAGATACACCTGAACCACTTCCCTGGAGCTCCGGTCGGAGCGGTTCCCGACGCGGACGCTCACTGTCACACCTTCGTCGTTCTCCCGGGCTTCCAGCCCGGACAGACTCCACTTCCCGTAGCCCAACCCATGCCCGAACGCGTACGCCGGTTCGCTCGCCGCCCCTGCCCGATACCCGATGTTGAGCCCTTCGCGGTAAACCACATCCCCATTCTGCGGCTGTGGTGACGGCAATCCCTCTTCGCGGGACGGGAAGGTGACAGGCAACCTGCCACCTGGCTCTGCGTCACCGGTCAGTACGTCGGCTACCGCCCAGCCCATTTCCTGGCCACCGAACCAGGTGAGGAGGATGGCATCCACCTGGTTACGCCAGGGCATGAGCACCGGGGCGCCGGAGTTGACCACCACGATTGTCTTGGCGCTTATCTCGGCCACAGCTGCCACAAGTTCGTCCTGCCGGCCCGGCAAGGCGAGGGTGGAGCGGTCAAACCCTTCAGCTTCGTCCTCCGGGCCCGTCCCGACAAAGATAACCGCGTAGTCCGCGTCCCGGGCAGCATCCACTGCTTCAGCGATGAGACGATCAACGTCCGGCGCCGCCGAGTCAAAGCCCAAACGGAGGGAGGCCACAGTCCGTTGCGCGGGCGTGTAGGTGAAGACGACCTCCATCGGGAGCCCGGGCGTCATCGAGAGTTCCATCGTGGCTTGGGGCGGGAGGGACATGCCCACCACAGCGTCCGCGTTAATGGGTATGAGCTGGTCATCGAACCGCGTGACGCCGTCGATGGTTACGTGCGCGTGCCCCACGCCGGCCGCGGCAAACACATAATCGCCCGCAGCTTTGACGCTGAGCAGGGTGCTTGCCCGGATGGCTGTGACGGACTCCTCCGGAACACCGTCCGGGTAGCCCATTCCGTAGGTCAGGGTGTCGCAACGGTCCCGTGTTTCGCTCCCCAACGCGCGGCCGTCCCGGTCCAGGAATTCGATGAGGGCTACGCCCTGGCCGCCGGGTGCGGAGCCATTCGCCGCGGAGAGGGTCTTCACCAACGTGTTGGGGCGCGCCCCTTCTGAGTAGTGGAACAGTGCATCCGGCAGGGCGCCGCGCAGCGCATCCAACGGCGCCACGGTCCGGGGTGCAATGACCGCAGCGCTGCCGCCGCCGTTCGTTCTGGGGGCCACAGCGGCAGGACCGACGACGGCGATCTTCCGCGCCGCCGTCGTCAACGGCAGGGCCTGGTCCTGGTTCCGCAGCAGCACCATGCCCTTGGCGCCCGTGTCCCGCAGGAGCCCGCGTATCTCTGGCGATTCAGCTGCTGGGGGAGTCGGAAGGGCCTCGCGGTCCACCAGTGGCGCTATGCCATCGAGGGCTCCGACGCGGGCCGCGAGCCTCAGCAGGCGGAGCACTTTATTGTCCACAACAGACTCGGGAACCCGTCCCTGGCGGACAGCATCCAGAAGACCGTCGGCCCACGCGGTCCGGGGACCGGGCATCGCCAGGTCGGTTCCGCCCAATGCTGTTGACTCCACGGTCCGGATCGCTCCCCAGTCGGAAACCACCAATCCGTCGAAACCCCATTCACGTTCCAGCACGTCTGTCACAAGGTCCGACTCGACCGCCGGGGTTCCGTTCACCCGGTTGTAGGAGGACATGACGCCCAGGCCGCCGGCTTTTACGATGGCTTCGAACGGGGCCAGGTAGGCCTCGCGCAGTACATGCTCCGGCACCACCGAGTTCGAATTGATCCTGTCCGTTTCGGCTTCATTGGCGATGAAGTGCTTTGCCGTGGTTGCGGGTCCCTCGGCCTGGATGCCTTGCACCATGGACGCCCCCATGATGGCCGTCAGGTACGGGTCCTCGCTGAACGCTTCAAAGTGGCGCCCGCCGAAGGGGGTACGTTGCAGGTTGACCACCGGTCCCAGGACGACGTCGACTCCCTTGCGTCGCGCCTCGGCGCCGATGACGGTTCCCATGGAGATCGCCACCCGGGGGTCGAACGTTGCCGCTATCGCCGTCGCCGATGGGATGTTGATGGAGGTATCCGTCTCCGTCCAGCGCACGCCGCGGATACCCACTGTTCCGTCGGAGAGAATCAGGGGACGCAGCCCGATGGATTCGTCGGGGTAGGTACTCCAGTGGTCCTTGCCGGACAACAGGCGGATTTTGGCTTCCAAGTCCAGGCGCGAGAGCCTGGCGGTGATTTCCTGCTCGAGGAACTCGGAACGGGGAACGGGATTTGCACGCATGGGCGCACCTTTCGCAAAGGCTCGGTGGGGTTCGCGATATCCTGACCGCTGCGAGCAGGCCCACCGAATGGATTGCGTCTGCCTACGTTCAAGCCCAAATTTACAGCATTTCGCGCCCAAGCCGCCAGCTTGTGGCTACGCCCCAAGCGCCACACGTTTTGTCTTGAACGCCAGGAATGCCGCCACCAGGAGAACCACGGCGCTGGCCATAATCGTGCTCGCATAGCCCAGCGAGTCGAAGAGGACCCCGCCAAAGGTGGACCCCAGGGCTATGCACGTCTGGACCACCGCCACCATGAGCCCACCTCCCTGTTCGGCGTTGTGCGGCATCGCTTGCGCTACCCAGCTCCACCAACCAACCGGCGCGGAGGTCCCCAGCAGTCCCCACAGGGCCAAAAGAACAACGACGACGGCGAACACGGCACCGAACGGTATCAGGGCCAGCGCGACGAGGGCCATGGCAGCGGGGATCACCATAACGGTCCGATAGAGGCCGGCCCCCAGGAACCGGCCAATCAGGATGGTCCCGGCGAACCCGGAGGCACCCATGACCAGGAGAACCAGCGACACCTGGGTGACGTTCACATGTGTCACGGTTTCCAGGAACGGCCGGACATAGGTGAAGAGAATGAATTGGCCCATGAAGAATGTCCCGCAGGCCGCCATGCCCCACGCAACAGTCCGGTTCTTGAACGCCGTGAAGATGGTGAGGATGTCGCGCGCCCTTGTCCTGCTGCCTGGCGCTTCACGGGACGGCGCTTCAAGGGACGGCAAGGAAATCCACTGCCACACCACACACAACACGGAAATCGGCACAAGGCAAAGGAATGCTCCGCGCCAACCGATCAGCGAGCCAAGGTAACTGCCAAGGGGTGCCGCCAGAACTGTGGCCAGGGCGTTGCCGCCATTGACGATCGCCAGGGCGCGGGGAACCTTCGACGGGGCCACGAGCCGGATGGCCGTGGCGGCGGACATGGACCAGAACCCGCCGATGACGACACCGATGGAAGCCCGGCCCACCATGAACGGGAAGTACCCCGGCGCCAGTGCGATCAGGGCTCCGGAGGCGCCCATCAAAGCAGTCAAACCGATCAGGAGCGTGCGCCGGTTCATCCTGCCGGTCAACGTGGAAACCGACAGGCTGGTGAGGACTGCGAACAGCCCCGAGATCGCGATTCCCTGGCCCACCAACCCCTCGGAAACCTGAAGGTCGCGGGCCATGGGAGTCAAAAGGCTGACAGGCATGAACTCGGAGGCTACAACGGCGAACGCTCCGAAGGACATGGCGAACACGCCTCCCCAGCGGCTCACTTGATGTGCGCCGTCCTGATGCCCGGGGTGCGTGGCGGTGGGAGTATTTGCTGACATTGGATGACCTCTCAGGTTTGCAACTGATATCCATCGGACCACGGCCCGGGAGGCAGGTGGGAGGCCCCGTTTATACAGGTTCCAACAGAACCTCTCACCATCGGACGGAGGCGTCGTAACGTGGTGGGCATGGACAATCGGTCGGAAGTGCGGGAGTTCCTGATGTCCCGCCGCGCACGCATCACCCCTCAGCAGGCAGGCATCGAGGCATTTGGCATCCGACGCCGGGTCACAGGCCTGCGCCGCGACGAAGTGGCCCGCCTTGCCGGCGTCAGTGTTGACTACTACATCCGGTTGGAACGCGGAAACCTCTCCGGGGTCTCTGACAGCGTGTTGGAGTCCATCGCCGGGGCCTTGAACCTCGACCAGGCAGAACTCGACCACCTGTACGATCTTGCCCGCACAGCCAACCGGGGTGGCCGTACCAAGGCGAAGAAAGCTGTCCGCCCCCTCGATCCGGCACTGCAGTACTTCCTGGATTCCATCACGGGCGCCCCGGCCCTCATCTCCAACAACCGCATGGATGTTGTTGCGGCCAATGCGCTGGGTTATGCCATGTACTTCGACCTTTTCCGAAGCACAGCCGGGCCGGCCAACCATTCCCGGTTTATCTTCCTGGACCCCCGGGGGCGGGATTTCTACCCGGATTGGAACCGCGCGGCCAACACCAACGTGGAGATCCTCCGCCGCCACGCGGGCCGCTTCCCCCACGACAAAGCCATTGCCGAACTGGTGGGGGAATTGTCCATGCGGAGTGAGGAGTTCCGTACTCTTTGGGCCGCCCACAACGTCCGGCGCCACAGGTCGGGAATGAAGAATTTCCAGCATCCAGTGGTCGGACCGCTGGAACTGACGTACCAGCAGCTCGAACTCGACGAAGACACGGGCCTTCACGTCACCGTCTACCCGGCCGTTCCCGGGAGCGCCAGCGAAGAAGGCCTGAAGCTCCTGGCGTCCTGGGCGGCAACCGAAAACGTCATTGAAAAAGCTACCGCCAGCACGCGTTGAGCCGGCCTCACCCAGACCCACAATCCGTTGAGGAGAACGATATGAAGTACACGCAAAGCGGTGGCCAAACAACGGCCGGATCCAAGGAATGGTTCACCGGAGACGTGCAGATCGACGGCATCAGGAACCCGGATGAGCAGTCGGACATCGGCTGTGCCCACGTCCGCTTCGCCCCGGGGGCAAGGACTGCGTGGCACAGCCACCCGAAGGGCCAGACCCTGTATGTCACCGATGGCATAGGACTGGTGGCGCGGCGGGGCGGGGGGATCCAGGAGATCCGTCCCGGTGACGTTGTCTACATCGAACCCGGGGAAGAGCACTGGCACGGCGCCGCACCGGACCGGTTCATGGCGCACATCGCAATGCACGAAGCCGACCAGAATGGCCAGGTCGTGACGTGGCTGGAACACGTTTCGGACGCGGACTACATGGCATAGCGGAACACCCCATTGCCCTGTTAAACGTTGACTTGGTAATTGAGTGCCAGGTCCGCGGCGTTGACACCTCGGATCCCCCAGTTCACCCGGGGAGTCTCTGTAATGGTGATCTCCACGCTGTGCGGCTTAATGTGTGCCTCGGATTCGATCCGGGCGAACAGGTCAGCGATCAAGTTGCGTTTCGCCGTCTCAGTTCTGCCTTCGAACATTGAGATCTCGATGATTGTGTAGTCGTCGCCACGGTCCTCAGGGTGGATGAAGTCCGCGCTGTCCAAGGCAATGAAGCGTTGAAACTTCTTTTCAGGCGGGTAGTCAAGGGTTGCCACTATTGCTCCGTGAATCGCAGAGGAAAGGGCCCCGCGGCGTTGTTCGATTGAGTTTCTGTGTCCATAGACAATGACCTGTGCCATGGCCGCATTCTACTGATGACGACAGGGCTGAAATTTGCCCGCATCCCACAAAAGGGTATGTAATCGACATCACATTCCGCCGCGTCGTGGTCCGCCCGCCCTCCACTTGGCCTTTAGGCTGGCCGGTGAATGGGGGAGTTATGTTGGATTTATTGAGTTTGAAGTTGGCGTTGGCTGTCGTGACGCTGACATTGTGGGTGCTTTTTCTGGGGTCGTACAGGAGGACCCGCTCGCTTTACAGTTCCTATTGGTCGGCGGCCCTTGGATGCTGGCTGGCCGGCAACGGGGCTTACTGGTTGAAAGAGACCGACTGGAACGGTGCAGCCGTCCCGTTTGGCAACGCGTTACTGGTGGCGGGTGCGTTCGGGGTGTGGGCGGGCTTCCGGTCACTCAGGAGTTTGGACACGCCACTGTGGCTCCTCTTCGCGGCCCCGGGCGTAACCGCGTTCGCCGGAATTTTCGAGGCGGACCCCGACGGCGCGTGGTTGGGCATGCTGGTCTACTTCAGTCTCATGGGGGTTGGGATGGCGCTCGCTGCCCGTGAGCTTGCCCTGTTGAAATCCCAGGCCTCGCAAGCCCACAAACCCCTGCTGATCGTCGCAGTTGTCCTGGTTGCGTACTTCGGCTGCCGGATCGTGGTGTACGCCGTGGAAGGACCGGACAGCGAAATCCTGCGCACGCTTTTCGCCCCAGCGGTGACGTGCTTGCTGCTGATCATGTTGTTGGTCCTGGTCTCCTTCAGCATGACGGCGCTTAACAACCACCAGCTCATCTCGGTGCTTAACGAGCGGGCAATGCGCGACGGCATGACTGGTTTGCTCAACCGCCAAGCGTTCATGGAGTTGGCCGAGCGCGAGCTCGCGGGGCTGCAAAGGGCAGGGTTGTCGGCCGCCGTCATCCTTTCTGATCTTGACCATTTCAAGTCCGTGAACGATACCCACGGCCACGCCGCGGGGGATGCCGCCATCCGGGCGTTTGCGGCGGCGTGCAAGGGAACGCTGCGCAAGACCGACCTGGTGGCCAGATACGGCGGGGAGGAATTTGTCATCCTGCTCCCCGGCGCCGACGAGATCAGCGCCGAGGCCATCACCACCGAGATCAGCCGGCGGCTGGCTGCTGCCCCGGCCCCTGATGGACTTGATTTTCCCACCGTCAGCTACGGGATTTCGTCCACCCCCATTGCGGGACCCGCGTTGGCACAGCTGATTTACACCGCGGACGGTGCCCTGTACCAAGCCAAAGCAGCGGGTAGGAACCGCGCGTTCATCGCGGAAAGCCCCCTGGACCCGGAGGCGGCGCCTCTCAGCACCTGAGGCATGCCCGCAGGAAAATATCCCTAATACACCGCCGTAATCGTTTTGCCGGTGTAGCCTGTACCTGCCACTACTCCTTGAGCGCGGGTGGGATGGGGACAAGAATGCGCGATCGAATCAATTTCCGTTTGCTGGTGGTCATTCTGGGCTTGCTTGACGCACTCGGCCCATTGTCGATCGACCTGTACCTTCCCGGGTTTCCTGAGCTGAAGGCGTCACTGGCTTTGGACGATGCTTCCGTGCAGTTCACGCTCGCCGCCATGACAGCCGGGCTCGCCGCGGGACAAGCTGTCTTTGGCGCATGGAGTGACAGGGCAGGTCGTCGCCGGCCACTTCTTCTGACGGCAGCGATCTACACAGCCGCGTCGGTGGGATGCGCCCTTGCGCCAAACCTGGCGGTAATCGTCGCTTTCCGGTTCCTGCAGGGTGTCAGCGCTGGCGGCTGTGCCGTATTGGTGCTGGCGATTGTGAGGGATCTTTCCTCCGGCGGAGCCTTCGTTACCTTACTCTCGCGCATTACGCTGCTGACCACCGGGGCCCCTCTCGTAGCCCCGGTGCTTGGCGCAATGCTCATGCCCGTGGTGGGTTGGCGGGGCTTGTTCTTCGTCCTCGCGGTCGTCGCCGCAATACTCACTGTGGCGCTGGCGCTCGCCTTCCCGGAGTCGCATACACATTCCCGTGGAGCCTCGGGGAGCCGGCTTCGCCGGGTGCTGCGGGACCGGTCCTTCCTCCATGGTTTGTTGCTTGGTGTGGGGACCTATGCTGGCGTCTATACCTACGTTGCATGTGCGCCACTTCTGCTCCGCGGGGTGTATGGCCTATCGGCCGCGGCGTTCGCCGGGTTCTTCTTCTGCACGACCCTCGGTCTGTTCATCGGGGTGCGGGTAGCCAGCCGCATGGTGAAGCGGTTCGGAACAAGCCGGGTACTGATGGTCTCCGTCAGTGCCGCCGTCTCCGCCGCTCTTGCCCTGCTCGTTCTGGGCCCAATGGGACTTCCCGCGACCCTGGCGGCGCTATGGCTTTTCGTAACAGCTTGTGGCGGCATCTTTCCCTGCGCAGCAACAATTGCCCTTGCGAAGCAGGGCGATCAGGCGGGGACTGCGACGTCCGCATACGGCTTCACTACGTTCACGGCCGCAGCATTGATATCTCCCATTCCCGGCATCATTGGAGTGTCCGGAACAACGCCACTCGGTGCGACCCTCTTGGGGACCTCATCGCTGCTTGTCCTGGCTACGGCTTTCAGAATCGTGAGACACCGTCATGACAATTCCACTGGGCGCTTGCGGCCGAACCAGGTGTCTTCGGCCGCGGAAGACAAGACTCCTTAATCGCTGCAGGGGGCGAATCAATCGCCTTGGCGGGCCCCTTTTCTGAGTGCCCGTGCGACAGGGTTCGGAGAGTAATTGAGTTCGCGGATAGCGTCCTCAACTTTCAGCCGCGTAGCCTGGGCGACGTTACCGGTTGCGTTGATGACGTTGGAAACTGTCTTCATCGAAACGCCGGCTTTGGCAGCCACATCGAGAAGACGGGCCGGACGGTATTCACCTCGCGTGGGAGACAGTTCGTCCGCGGCGAGGGGCTTGCCGCTGCGCGTCCTCATTTTGGCGTAGTTGCCGCACCACGCCATGGAGCACCATCGCCCGGCCCCGTTACGGGACTCGTCCCAGTAGGCCCACCTGCATGAGTCTCGGGCGCAGACCTTCAGCCGTTCCCATGTCCCTCCAACACGGCACGAGTCCACAGCGGAGAGGACGTAGCCCAGTGGGTCCACCAGGTCGTCGTCCGCGCCGATAGTCAGCTCACCGCTGTCACCCACGCGAAAACGAAGAGAAATCCGGCCCAGGGCCTCATTGAGTTCCGTGGCCGCCCCGGCAACCGGCTCATGACCTGCGTGCTGCAACAGCACATTCCGCAGACCTTCCCGCAAGCGCCGGGCCTGCGCAAGATCGTCTTCAGTCTGCGCCATGACGGCTATGTCTGCACGTTCCGAATACCACCGCTCAAGGTCTTCAGGACCGGACCAGCTGTCCGCATCCTCTTGCCATTCGACCGTGTTTACAAAATCACGGACCAGCAGCATGGCGGACGGGACAGGAAGGGACGTTAGCTCACTGCTTCGACGCATGACACCAGCATAGCCAGTTGGCTGGTGTCGCCCGGGAGGTCTCCTTGTCCGGGCGGCGTTGATCGCTCTGTTGCTTGCCATGGCGTTGCGTTCGATGCAGGGGATTTGGACCAGTCCGCCCACACGGCCGCAGGTCAGTCCGAGGATGAGTTGACGTTCCAAAGTCCCTGTGGGGGACTACTGTCGCGTCAGCTTCCACATAGCCCCACAAAAGCCATTGCCCTGCCCACCGGGCGATGGTTCGATGGGACTCATGGCTACCGCAGAAAGTTATGTCCTGGCGATCGGGACCAAGAAAGGACTGTGGCTGGCAACCAGCCCGGACCGCAAAGAATGGTCTCTCTCCGGCCCGCACTTCCTGATGAGCGAGATACCCAGCATCGGGATTGATACGCGGGACGGCAAAACACGGATCATGGTGGGGGTACGGTCAGAGCACTGGGGACCCACCGTGGCACATTCAGACGACCTCGGCGCTACGTGGACCGAGCCCGAACAAGGTGCCATCAAATTCCCGGACGGCACCGACGCCGCCCTGGAACGCATCTGGCAGATCTATCCCGACGCCGACTCCCGCCCGGGCGTGGTGTGGGCGGGATGCGAGCCGATTTCAGTGTGGAAATCGACCGACGGCGGTGAACACTTCGAGCTGAACCGCGGACTTTGGGACCACCCCCACCGCAGCGAATGGGGTGCGGGCTACGGCGGCGCGGCGGCGCACTCGATCGTGGTGGATGGGTCCGGCGAGAAGGTCCACATCGCCATGAGCACTGGCGGGGTATACAGATCGCTCGACGGCGGCACCTCGTGGGAGCCCCGCAATAAGGGCATCTCGGCGTACTTCATGCCTGACCCCAATCCGGAGTTCGGCCAATGCGTCCATAAGATCGCCGCCGATGCCGCCGTCGAAGGCCGTCTGTATGCGCAAAACCATCACGGCGTGTACCGGACGGACGATAACGGCGAGAACTGGGACTCCATCGCAGAGGGGCTGCCTGCCGATTTCGGGTTTGTCATGCTCACGCATCCGCGCCGGGAAGGTACGGCCTGGGTGATTCCGTTGAAGGCCGACGGCGAACGCATCCCGCCCGGAAGCAAGCTCAGCGTCCACCGGACCGACGATGCCGGGAGCACTTGGAAGGAACTGCACACGGGCCTCCCGGACCACGAATACAACGCTGTCCTCCGGGACGCCGCGTCCGTAGATACTGCTGAGCTTGTGGGCGTTTACTTCGGAACCCGCGGTGGTTCTGTCTATGCCAGCGCCGACGAGGGCGAGACCTTTACTGAAGTGGCCTCGCACTTGCCGGACGTGCTGTGCGTACGTGCCGCCATCGTGGTTGGCAGCGAAAGTGGAAGCGCAGCCAAAGAGCCAGCGGCAGCCAGCGCCCCGGTACCCGGTTAGGCCCGTTGTGGCTGACTTTACGGTCCTGTTGCCTGGTGTCCTGCAGCCTCTCGTCGGCGGACAGTCCTATCTGACTGCGTCCGCCGACGGTGCTGTGACCGTTGGACAGTTGTTGGACTCGGTGACCGGAGATTATCCGGTCCTGGCCAGGCGTTTGCGTGATGAAACCGGTGCGCTCCGCCGTTTCGTGAATATTTACGTGAACGGCGAGGAGGTCCGGCGCTTGAATGGTCTCGATACGGAAGTCGCGGCAGGCCAGGAGGTTTTGATTGTCCAGTCCGTAGCCGGCGGCTGAAAGGTGGTGGGCGTCCAGCCTGGTTTCAAGGAGAAACCGTTCAGGCGACGCGCCAAACACTGCATTCGTCGGTATTGATGGCTTTCCTCATCCCGGAAGCGTGATCCATGATCCATACAACGCCGATCCCCGGCGCCGTTTCCTGGACGCGTCCGCGACGGATCACCACGTCGTCGTAGGCGGGCCCTACCGACATGCGGGCCTCGATTTCATCTCCGCGGTGGAGCTGGCTGATCGCGCGAATTCGTGTTGTGTGAGTGGTGACTTCCTTCAGCATGGTGTCCTCCTGGCTGGAGCTGGTGCCTGCATTTGCCGGCTATTCCAGTGTGGCGGGGCAATGTTGCGGGGGTATTTCGGCATGGTTAGGGTCCGGTTAGCATTCCGGGATGGTTGCGTTTCCTGCCGGACCCCGGGCCGCGATGACGGCCCGGGACGGTAAGCACACGCAGGACGCGCCGACTCTGGTTGCGTACCTCCGAAGGCCAGCCCGCGCACAGTTGTAGCCTGATCTCGGTTGTTGAGATGTACAGCAACCACAGGCTCCGTCCTCCCGGGAGATCCAATGGGTGTTTTACGGCGATCGATCGCGCTGTCCACAGGCTTGGTGGTATTTGCCACCGGCCTGTTTTTTGTCCAAGCCCCCGCCAAGGCCGTGCCCCTCCCCGGACCAGATAATCCGAACGTCCAGTTCGTTGAGGGCACACCGCATTCAGAGCATGTTTTCGAGACGCCGCTCCCGGACGCCAAGCAACCCACCAAGGGCCAGGCCGACGTCGAGTCCCTGCTGCGTGACGGGGCCGCAGCAGTTGGTCCGGGCGGCACCATCAACATCAAGCTGGTCACTGCGAAGCTGGCGGACAACACCAACCCGGTTTCCATGGCGGACGCTGAGAAGGCTGTCGTGTCCACCAGCAACTATTGGAAAGCCATGACGGCCAACAAACTGTCCATGACGGTGGCCAGTGAAGTTGCCGGGCATCAGTCCAAAGCCCGGTCCACCGATAGTTACAGCACCATCATCTCCACCATCACCAGCGAGCTGAACTGGACCGCCAGCCCATATACGGCGCTGGTTATTTTCATCCCGACGTCCACGTTGTCGGGCAACGCCCTCGGCGCCGGCTACAGCAGCGGCAGCTACAGCGGTCGCGTTCTCCTGCCGCAGATCAGCAGCTTCACCAACAACGTGATGAGCCACGAGTTCGGGCACGTCATCGGCCTGATGCATGCGGACGCGCTGCAATGCGGCAGCGGGGCGTCCGACGTCGGGGTCAACAGCAGCGGCCAATTCACCGACCCGTCCTGCTACATCCGCGAATACGGCGACACTACGGACATCATGGGAGCGGCCCAGTACTCGTTGCCCGTGGTCAGCTCCACGTTCTGGGACTACGCCGGCCTGGGCCGCGGTGACGAGATCCGGGACGTAGGGATCGCGACCGGTTCGAAGAGCTACACGCTCAAGCCCTGGGGCGGCACCGAAGCGCAGAGGGCCATCAAATTTACCGATCCTGTCAGTAAGGAGGTCTATTACCTGGAACTGCGGGAACCGGCAGGTTATGACAACTATCTGGGCACAGCCGGTAAACCCGGAAACATGGGCGTCAAGATCGCCCAGCGCGGCGGCGCCACCATTGCTTCTTCCTTGATCCTCATGCCCTCCACCAAGCCCTTCTCCGACCCTTGGTACGCCAGCAACCACGCTTGGCAGGCAGGCAGCACCTTCACTACGTACACCGGCACCCAGGTGACCATGAATGCCGTGTCCTCGACGTCGGCCACCGTCACCATCACGGCCGACCCGCGGCTAACAGCCAAGATGCGCTTGTCGGCGGGTGATTTCGACGGCGACAAACTCGCCGATGTCCTCTCCCGCGAGTCCGACGGCTCCCTGATGCTCTACGCGGGCCTGCCGGGCAACAGGCTGGACAACCCCCGGCAGGTTGGCTACGGGTGGAACATTTTCGACGCCGTCGTCGGTACCGCGGACTTCAACGGAGACGGCCACGGGGACATCCTGGCGCGAACGAGCGACGGCGTCCTCTGGCTGTATCCGGGTGACGGTAATGGTGGTTTCCTCCCGAGGCAACAGATCGGTTCCGGCTGGCAGGGCTTTGCAAGCCTGATTGGGGCAGGGGATTTCGACGGGGACGGCCTTTTCGACCTGATGGCCACCAAATCCGATGGCAGCCTTTGGGTATATTCCGGGGATGGTGCAGGAGGCTTCAGGGCCTGGAGCCAGGTCGGCTCGGGCTGGAACGGTTTCACCAGCATCACCGCCGCCGGTTCCTTGGGCAGTGCCGGGCGAGGTCTCCTGGCCCGGGCAGGTGACGGCACGCTGTACGTTTATCCCTTCAACGGGACTGGTGGCTTCCTGCCGCGCACCGTAATAGGGATCGGTTGGAACGGACTCGGCGACCTGGTTGGCGGCCAGGACTTCACCGGCGATTCGCTGTCGGATGTCCTGGCGGTGACGTCGTCCGGCACCATGCGGCTTTACCCGGGCGATACAAGTGGCTTTGCTGGCCGGATGGTCATCGGCGCCGGTTGGAACCAGTTCAGCCAGGTGTGGGAAGCAGGAGATTTCGACGGCGACGCTGTCGCGGACATCCTGGCCCGCGGAACCGATGGAGCGTTGTGGCTTTATC
Organism: Paenarthrobacter nitroguajacolicus; assembly: GCF_029952445.1. GTDB lineage: Bacteria > Actinomycetota > Actinomycetes > Actinomycetales > Micrococcaceae > Arthrobacter > Arthrobacter nitroguajacolicus_B. The sequence goes on from NZ_JAQPPK010000004.1 coordinate 191,454, forward strand.
CGGGGAACGGTTCGGGCGGCTTCCTGCCACGGGTTTTGGTTGGGACGGGCTGGAATGCCTTCAACACGGTCTTGAGCGCCGGAGATTTCGACGGCGATGGGCACCCGGACCTGGTGGCAAGGACAGCCGATGGGGTGCTTTGGCTGTACCCCACGGACGGCCGCGGCCAGTTCCTGGCCCGCAAGCAGATCGGCGTGGGGTGGCAGGGTTTCCTTGAGCTGCTCGCGCCAGGCGATTTCAACGGTGACGGCAAAGCTGATCTCGTGGCACGCGCCGCCAACGGTACTTTGTGGCTCTACCCCGGGAACGGTACGGGCGGGTTCCTTCCGTGGAAGCAGATCGGCACAGGATGGAACATCTTTGACACCGTGGTGCAGGGCGGCGACTTCAACGGTGATGGCCGGGAGGACGTGATGGCCAGGGGAACCGACGGCGCTCTGTGGCTTTATCCCGGCAATGGCAGTGGCGGCTTCCTGGCGCGCGTCGCTTTGGGGACCGGCTGGAACATGTTCAGTTCGATCGCCGCGCTGGGGACTGGTTTCACGGGAACGGGCAATCCGGCAGTGGTGGGTGTCGCTGGAAACGGATCGCTCCTCCTGTACACGGGTACAGGCCAGGGGAGCTTCCAATCGGTGGTACTGGATCCTCGTTAGCAGGAACCGGAAAGCCCGGCATGTCAGGCGACATGCCGGGCTTTCCCTGTCTCGGCACCCAGCAACAAGGCGGGAGCGTCACGAAGGCGACGTGCTAGCTGTACTCAGCCAGCAGGTTGGTTACATCTGCTGATGGGTGGTCGTCCTCCGAGTGCTGAGTGAGTGCGTCGGTGGTTGTAGAAGTCTAGCCAGCCGGTGAGGGCTTGTGCGCGGTGGTTGTTGGAGT
>NZ_JAQPPK010000040.1 GCF_029952445.1 Paenarthrobacter nitroguajacolicus
ACCAAAACCGACAACCTCAAAGTCACCACCGCCTTCCCCACCACCGCGGACAACACCTTCCAAGGCGCAACCTCCACCATCGCCTTCGCCTTCACCGGCACCCAACGCACCGAAACCACCAAGTAACCGCCAAGCCCCGCCGGGTCTGATCGGTTACCTTTCCCCCAGCCCGATCAGGCCCGGCGAGAATAAACTCCAACGGCCCCGACACGCTTATGCAGATGGCGTATCGGGGCCGTTGGCCTTTTGTTGGGATCAGGTGCTCCACGGGCTTGGTGACAACCAGTATGCACACCGGGGAACCTCTGGGAGTCTCCACCCTCAGAGGCTTCACGACGGCGGGTGTCGCGACGCTGCAGGCCACAAGGACGGCATCAGTGGCGTACGTTTCACCACCGGAGGTTTCGACGCCGGCGGCCCGGCCGCCGATGTTTTCAGCCAGACGGGTAGCTGACCCGCCAGGCATTTGACCTCAGCGGTGTGTGCCACTCAGGTAACGCTGAATGGTGGGGGCAATTTCAGCCACCAAATCGTCATGGGGACGGTCGGCAATTGCGGGGAACCTGACCACAAACCGCGCCATGGCTACTCCCAGCAGGTGTGAAGCAGCAAGCGAGATCAGTTGCAGCTGTCCGTCGGCAAAAGGGCCAGGAGCTACACCCTCCAGGACGCGCGCCATGAGGACTTCCCGCAGCATGGCGGCGGCCCGCTCCGATGTTGTCGCCGACCGGATCAAAGCATGGAGGATCGGCCGTGTCTCCGCGTCCTCCCACAGCCTCAAATAGGTATCAGTCACCCGGATACCACGCTGGGCCGGGTCGCCGTCAGAGAAGGCCGCAGACATCCGTGCCGGGATGGCGGTTCGGTCAGCAACAGTGTGGGCAAACAAGGTCTCTTTGTCGCCGAAGAAGTGCCGGATCAAGGCTGGATCCACGCCCGCACGCGTGGCAATGGCCCGAATTGATGCGCCGTCGTACCCAAGTTCCGCGAAAAGCTCCTTGGCGGCATCCAGTATGGCGTCCCTGGTTCCGCTGTCTCCAGAGCGACGTCCGGTGGGACGTTTGCGGGCAGTTATTCCTTCGGCAGTAGTCACGATTTCAGATTACTCCACAAATGGGGATTTCCTCAGCCGTGGAATTAGTCTTACACTGACAGCATCACCATCTGAAGGGATCTGTCATGAGCACCGCCACACCCTCCCAGCCGCACACCAAATGGGCCGCCGCGGCACTCATCGGTGTCGTCGCTTCTGTCCTGCTGGCAGTAGTTGTCCTGGCGTTTCTTTGGCCCAGCAAGACATCGCAGACCCACAACCTGCCGGTCGGCATTGCAGGGCCCGAAGCCAGTGTCACAGCACTCAAAAATGCCGTGGGCGCCAGCGGAACGTTCGATTTCGTCAGCGCCGGCGACCGCGCCGATGCTGTTCGGCAAATCGAATCCCGTGAAACATACGGGGCAATCGTGCTGGGCGCCGGGACCACCCCGCCCGAGGTTCTGACCGCTCCGGCCGGCAGCGCCGCGGCAGCCCAGATACTCACCGGCGTGGCAGCACAGCTTCAGGCGCAGGTCTCGCAGCAGGTCGCGGCGGCAGGAGGAAATCCGGCTGCCGTCAAGGTCGCCGTGACACCCGTCGTCCCCTTGTCATCAAGCGACCCCAGCGGAGCCGGCCTGGCTTCGGCATCATTCCCGCTGGCCATAGGGGGCATGATCGGCGGCATAGTGATTTCGCTGCTTGTTGTGGGAGCAATGCGCCGGCTGCTCGCCGTGGCAGGCTTCGCCGTCGCCGCCGGACTGGTCATCGCTTTCATCATGCAAACCTGGTTCCAATACCTTCAAGGCGACTTCTTGACCAACGCCCTGGCCATGGGATTGACGATGCTCGCAACATCCGGCTTCATCATCGGCTGCACCTCGCTGCTGGGCCGTGCCGGAATCGCGATCGGTTCCGTTTTGACCATGTTCATCGGAAACCCGCTCTCCGCTGCCGCAACCCCTTGGCAGTTCCTCGCTGAACCGTGGGGCGCGATTGGACAGTTCCTGGTTCCAGGAGCCTCAGGAACGCTCATCCGGACGCTCAGCTACTTCCCAAACGCCGATAGCTCACAGCAGTGGTGGACCTTGGGCGGATGGGCCGCACTCGGTATTGTCCTTACCCTCGTGGGGCATTTCCGCAGCCGCCCCGGCATGCACGTGCCGGAATCAACCATCGAACATCCAACAGAAGTCCGTCACGCGGCCGTCTAGGAGCCGGAGCCGGCCGGCCTGTCCTGAAGTTCGCCTTCCTCGGGATCGTCCGCAGACCTGACGTCGTTGCGGATAATGCCAAGTTCCTCAAGCCGGGCAGACATTCCGGCGCCATCCGGAGCATGGATCCACGGCACCCCGGGCGTGGGCTGGCCACCGGACTTGGACCGGCCGCCCGCCAGGACGGCTTCACCGGCGGACAACTGGCGGATTGCGATGGCCCTGACATTCTCCGGGTGGCGCTGGGCGAACTCCGAGTAGATGGCCTCGTCATGCTGCCCGTCGTCGCCCACCAGCAGCCATTTGATCTTGGGGAATTCCTCCGCGAGGCGTTCCAGCGAAGTCCGCTTATGCTCCTGGCCGCTGCGGAACCAGCGGTCAGGAGTGGGACCCCAATCGGTCAGGAGCTTGGGACCGGCAGGGTACAAATTGCGGGACAGGAAGCGCGAGAGTGTCGGTGCCACATTCCAGGCGCCAGTGGACAGATACAGCACGGGCGCGGTTGGGGCGGTCCTGGCGATCCGCTCGTACAACACGGCCATGCCGGGCGTGGGGGTCCTCGCATGTTCGTTAAGGACGAAAGTGTTCCAGGCTGCCAGGAAGGGACGCGGCAGCGCTGTCACCATCACGGTGTCGTCGATGTCGGAGACCACACCAAAGTCGGCGTCGTCCGCGACGATCTCCATGGGCGCCTCCACTGTTCGGGAGTTGCCGGACTGCAGCGTAATGGTGTGCCAACCGGCGTCGAGGACTACCGGAATGCGCGCGTCCACCACTCCGCCGCGGTCAGCGACGACGTCATGAACCTCGCCGTTGATGGTCACCTTCACTTTGGCGTGGGCAACGGGGGCGCTGGTGAAGTTGCGCCAGCCGCGCATGCTCTCCTGCAACGGATTTGCGTGGCCGGCGGCGTCCCGGGGGTCGCTGCGGACTACACGGGCAAGGACCCGGACCCAGGACGTGCTGCCGTACCCCGTGTAGGGAATGACCGTTTCCACCCGACCCCGCCGGATCGCCAGCCGGGTCTGAAATCTTAGCCACGCGTCGTCGAGCCTCATGGCGATATGGCGGGCCTGCTCGCGGGGCGGCGTCAGACTGCCGCCCTTGCCGACGTGGGACGTGGGGCGCGGCTTTGCGGGACGGAAAGACATACGTCCAGTCTTCCACGACCCACCCTCAGCCCTCATTCCGTTGACGTAACGCAGGTCACGCCGTATGATTTATGAATCGATTCAAGACGAGTTCTTGTTCTTTGCCAACGACGCCGGAGGAGTAAAGCGACGTGACCGTCATGCACCGGAGGGACACCCTCCCAGCCCCTAGCGACAACGTCGCCCACAAAGACCCGAAGAAGGCCGCAATGAGCGGCTGGATCGGCAGCGCACTGGAGTACTACGACTTTGCCTTGTACTCACTGGCTGCAACGCTCTTGTTCCCCACCATCTTCTTCCCCACCGACAACCAGACGGCGGGCATCATCGCATCCCTGGCGACTTACGCCGTCGGCTACGTCTCACGACCCCTCGGCGCCGTGGTCCTGGGTGCTTACGGCGATAGGCACGGGCGCAAGAAGGTCCTCGTTTTCGCGATGCTGCTCATGGGCTTCGCCACCTTCGCCGTCGGCCTGCTGCCGACCTACGGACAGGTGGGCCTTCTTGCCCCGGTCCTCCTGGTAATCCTCCGCCTCATCCAGGGCTTCGCCGTGGCCGGTGAACTGGGCGGCGCGAGCGCGATGATCGTGGAGCACTCCCCCGACGCCAGGCGCGGATTCTTTGCCAGCTTCAGCCTCCAGGGCACACAGGTGGGCTCGATCCTGGCCACCGCCGTCCTGATTCCGCTCGCAGCCTTGTTGCCGGACGAGCAGTTCCATTCCTGGGGTTGGCGGCTTCCGTTCCTGCTCAGTGCAGTAGTAATCCTGGCTGGATACATCATTCGCCGCCGCGTCACGGAACCACCGGCATACGTGACGCAGGCCGAGTCCGCGCCACGTCGCCGCTTCCCGCTGGTAGATCTCCTGCGCACCCACCCGTGGGTCATGGTCCGCTGCATCGCCATGACCTTCACCAATGTCATCGGCATGGCCACGCTGATTTTCGGAGTCTCGTTCGCCACCCAGAAGGGCTACGGGATTGGCTTCTCCAGCAGCGAGTTCCTGTGGGTGACCATGGCGGCCAACGTCACCGCTGTATTGACCATCCCCGCATTCGGGGCACTGTCCGACAAGATCGGCCGACGCGCCTTGATGGTGGCCGGTGGAATCGCCGGCGGACTCCTGACCGTGGGCTACCTCTGGGCCATCGAACAGCGGAGCCTGCCCTTGGTGTTCGTCTGCGTCGTAATTGTGCAGGGCATCCTGTTCCAGATGTGGAACGCTACGTTTGCCACGTTCTTCCAGGAGCAGTTCCCCATGCGCATGCGCGTCACGGGCTTCGCCGTCTCCCAGAACATCGGTCTCATGATTGCCTCGTTCTTCCCGAGCCTCTTCACGGCGATCGCCCCTCCGGGTTCGGCCAACATCCCCATGGTCATCGGGCTGACGACGCTTGGCATCTGCGTTGTTTCAGCTGTTGCCACCCTCATGTCCTCGGACACCAAAGGTAAGACGCTCGAGGAACTCGAAGCGCGCTGAACCGGCGAAGCGCGGCCAGGCGGCAGAGCGCCGGCTAGGCGGTCCTGCCCAACGCAAAGTCGATCAGCACTTCGGCGGCCCCCCGCGCTTGCCCCGCGGCCTCGGGCGATCCGGCGATTGCCGCCGTCGTCTGTGCACCCTCGGCCAGGATTGAAAGCTGGGGCGCCAGATACGGCGGCGCACCGGCTTCGGACGCCAGGCCTGCGACGTATTCCTGGAAAGATTCCTTGTGTTTACGCGCGTAGTCGGCAACTTCCGGGCTGACGGCGCCCAGCTCGGCGAAGCTGTTGATGAAACCACAGCCCCGGAATGAGTCCTGGCAGAACCATCCGGCGAGGTAGTCGAAGATGGCAAGGAGCTTGGCTCGCGGATCCGCGGCCTGCCGCACCGTGGCATCCAGCCCTTCGGTCCAGGACTGGTGCCGCCGCTCCAGGACGGCCATGACGATGCTGCTTTTTGACGGGAATTCCTGATAGAGCTTCTTCAGTGAGACACCAGCGGCCGTCCGTAACTCGTCCATTCCCACAGCCTGGATACCTTTGGCGTTGTAGAGCCCGTCAGCTGTCGCGACGATGCGGTTACGGGCCTCCGAAATATCCATGTGCCAATACTACTTGAAATGAGAACGATCGTTCTATAGGATTTGGAAGCAGAGAGAGAACGATCGTTCTCTACTTCGAGAAAAGGGAAACAGAATCATGGGCTTCATCAAAGTCGGAACTGAAAACACCACGGACATCGAGCTCTACTACGAGGACCACGGCTCGGGCCAGCCGGTTGTCCTGATCCACGGTTACCCCCTTGACGGTGCTTCCTGGGAGAAGCAGACCGCTGCCCTCCTCAACGCCGGCTACCGCGTCATCACCTATGACCGCCGCGGATTCGGCAAGTCCAGCAAGACCACCACCGGGTATGACTACGACACCTTCGCAGCAGACCTCAACACGGTGCTGGAAACCCTCGATCTGCAGAACGCCGTTTTGGTGGGCTTCTCCATGGGCACCGGCGAAGTTGGCCGCTACATCGGCACCTACGGCGAGGCCCGCGTAGCCAAGGCCGTGTTCCTGGCATCGCTGGAGCCATTCCTCCTGCAGACAGACGAGAACCCCACCGGCGTTCCCTCTTCGGTGTTCGACGGCATCCGCAACGCCGCCATCGAGGACCGCTACTCCTGGTTCACCAACTTCTACAACGACTTCTACAACACCGACAACTTCCTCGGAAACCGGCTCAGCGAAGAGGCACTGCGCAACTCCTGGAACGTCGCTGCCGGCTCGTCCTGGTACGCCTCGTTCGCTGTGGTTGACACCTGGCTGACCGACTTCCGCGCCGACATCGAAAAGGTCACCGTTCCGTCCCTGATCGTCCACGGAACCGGCGACCGCATCCTGCCCATCGACTCCACCGGCCGCGAGTTCACCAAGCGCCTGCCCTCAGCCGAGTACGTCGAGATCGAGGACGCACCCCACGGCTTCCTCTGGACGCACGGCGCCGAGATCAACGAGATCCTGCTCGGCTTCCTGGCCAAGTAGCGCTTACAGGCGGGCTGCTTAAATCACGACGGCGGCGGGTCACCGAAGGTTCCGGAAGGAACCGGACGTGACCCGCCGCCGTCGTGTTTAGTACTTGGAAAAGAACGGGGAGTATTGCAGGTAGATTTGGAGTCCCCGGGCGTCACCGGAGACTCCGGTACAGGTCCTTCGCATGGTCCATAGGTTCATCGGTTCGCAACGTTCCTGCGTCAGCCCCATCTCCGCTGCAAGCGATTGTGGCGCCTGAGGTGGTTTGACGTTGACGGTCATTATCCGGGAACAGCCTCCCGAACCACAGCGAGTGCTGACAGCTCCCGCTTCGCTGGGCGACGGAATGGCAAGGAACGACGAGTCGTCGGGCACCGCACCTTCGTCGATGGCAGTCCACAAAATGGAGCCAATCCACGCCATCAGTAAGATTCCAACAGCCACTGCGAAAAGGCAGCCGCCGCGCTGACGAGTCACCATGTATTCCCCCAAATCGAAGTTCCCAGACTACATGGCACGCGTCCCGGCTCAGGGTTGGGAACTTACAACTCCGTGAGCGAACCGTCGTGGTCCAGGTTCAGTACAAGGTCCAAGTCCAGGCGGCCCAGGAATTCGTCGTCGTGGCTTACCAGGATCACGGCGCCACGGTAGGCGTTCAGCGCTTCCACCAACTGGTCCACGCTTTGGATGTCCAGGTTGTTGGTGGGCTCATCCAGAATCAGTATCTGGGGTGGCGGATCGGCGAACAGTAACCTGGCCAGCGAAACCCTGAAGCGTTCCCCACCTGACAGGGTGTGTACGGGCCGGTAGACGCTGTCGCCCCTGAGCAGGAACCGCGCCAACTGGTTTCGGACCTCGCCTTCGGGGACGCTGGGCGCAGCCGCCTGGACATTTTCCAGCGTGGTGGCGGCCTCGTCCAGGCCATCGAGCCGCTGCCGCAGATAGCCCGCACGCCCGGTGAGGAGTCGACCACCTGCGGTGACGGATTCGACGCCGTCACTCTCCTCAGCTTTGTCGCTCAAGGACCCGCCGCTGACCACACGTTCGAGGAGCGTTGTCTTTCCCACCCCATTCGCACCGATGATAGCCACCCGTTCCGGCCCCTCCACCAGGAAGGCACGATTGGTCCCGCGTAATTCGGCAATACGCCGTCCACGGGGAACGTCCGGATCCGGAAGATTCAGGCTGATCCGTTCCTCTTCCCTGATCCTGGAGGAGGCCGCGTCCAGTGCCGCCTGGGCGGAATTCACCTTGTCGTCCGATCCCGAACGCAACTTCCCTGCGGACACCTGGGCGTCGGAGGCCCGCTGATTCATAAGAATCTTGGAGCCCTTCTTGTTGTCGTAGCTGCTTTGACCGGTCCTGGCGCGCTTGGCCAGCTTCGCTTCAGCTTCCTGACGTTGGCGCTTCTCGATCTTCACGGTCTGCTTGGCTGCTTGGGCTGCCTGAACCGCTGCGGCCTGTTGCTCTTCGATGTGGGACCGCCAGGCGCTGTAGGGCCCTCCGAAGACAGTGAGTTCCCCGGCATGAAGTTCCGCGGTGTTGTCCATCAGCTCAAGCAGGGCGAGGTCGTGGCTGACCACCACCAGCGTTCCCGGCCAGGAAGTGATGAGACTGGAGAGTTTGGACCGGGCTCCCCTGTCCAGGTTGTTCGTTGGCTCGTCCAGCAGCGTTACTGCCGTCCGTTGCAGCCGAAGACCCGTGATGGCGACCAACATGGCTTCGCCACCCGAGATTTCGCCAACGTTCCTGTCCAGGTCCGTGCCTGAGAAGCCGATGTGACGCAGGGACTCGTCCGCGCGGGTTTCGATGTCCCAGTCATCACCCACGATCTCAAAATTCTGCACCGAGGCGTCCCCGGATTCGATGGCCCGCAACGCCCTCAATTTATGGCCGATACCGAGCAGGTCCGCCACGGTCGAGTCGGTGATGAGGGTCAGTGTTTGCGGAAGGTAGCCAACGTCGCCGTTCGTACTGATCCGGCCACTCGTCGGACGGAGAACGCCAGCAATAAGGCGCAGCAGTGTTGATTTTCCAGCACCGTTGGATCCCACCAGGCCGGTGCGGCCCGTTCCGAATGTTCCGGAGATGCCAGCGAGGGCAGCGGTACCGTCGGGCCATTGAAGGCGTACGTCGGTCAGGGTGATGGACGGGTTCTTGGTTGCAGACATGATGTTTCCAGGGCTCCAGTGATTTCAGCGAATGCGCTGCAAGCACCGGTCCGAAAGGACATCAGCTGCGTGTCAGCGCGTGGTTTGCGTCGCGAAACCTTGAATGCCCGTCAAAACATCGGCCTAACACTGGGGAACAGAGGAGTCCAGTCTCACAAAAGATGGCGTTTTAAGGCAAATCCTCGGACGTCGGCACAACTACGATCTTTCCGCGTGTATGGCCTTCCATGTTCAGCCGGAAAGCAGCGGCGGCCTCAGTCAGCGGGAAAATTTCCGCGACCTCCACCTTGAGCTTGTGCGCGTCCACCAGGTCAGCCAGTTCCTGCAGCTCAGCACCGACGGGGTTGACCCACATCCAGGTGCCGCCGTGTTCCTCGACATCGCTGTCGGCAATGGAGGCGTGCCGGCCGTTTTCCGTCAGCACCTCCAAAGTTGTTGAGAGGTTGCCGCCCACGAAGTCCGCAACGACGTCGACGCCTTCGGGTCGAAGGGCCCGCACCCTCTCCGCCAGTCCGTCTCCGTAAACAACGGGCTCGGCTCCCAGGGAGCGGAGGAAATCATGGTTCTTCTCCGACGCGGTGGCAATAACGTTCGCGCCGAGTGCTTTCGCGATTTGGATGCCGAGGGAGCCCACACCGCCGGAACCGCCGTGAATCAACACGGTCTCGCCTTCCGCGAGTTCAAGGCGCCTGAGCACCTGGAAGGCCGTCAAGCCGGCAAGAGGCAAGCCTGCGGACTCATTCCAATCCAGGGTCGATGGCTTGCGGGCCAGGAGCCGTTCCGGGAGCGCAATGTACTCAGCAAAGCTGCCGCCATGGACGTAGTCCTTCCGGCCGTACGCAATCACCTCATCACCGGGCTGGAAATGCGGAGCATCGATACCCGTGGACTCCACCACACCGGCAACGTCCCACCCGGGAATGGCCGGAAACTGGATGTCCATGAGGGGGTCGAGGTACCCGGCCATGATCTTCCAATCGACCGGATTCACCGAGACCGCCTTGACCTTGACCAGCACCATGCCCGGCCCAACTTTCGGCATTGGCTGCTCGGTCAGTTCGAGGACGTCCGGATTTCCGTATTTGCTGTAGGTTATTGCCTTCATGTGAGCGTCAACTGTCATTTGTGCCGGGCTATTCCTGGCGGGCTGTTCCTCCGGAGGGAGGCCTCAGTCGAAGAACCCCACGATGTAACCGATGAAGTAGAGCATGGACAGCAGGACGAAGATGCCGATGATCGACATCCACAAAACCTGGGTGCCTTTCCTCGGGCCGCCCTCGTCATGGCCCTGCGGACCCGCTGTGGATGATTCGCCGGGCGGGGTCTCGCCCGGCGGCACTCCCCCGCCGGGTTCCAAACCTGTGATCTTGTCCTCGTACGGGTCGGGATTGGGTCCTGACACGCTCACTCCCCTGGTAGCAGTGGTGACGCTTTGACCCAGAGTATCGAACCACCCGGCCAAGACCTACAGCAGCCTTATTAATTCGGCGAGGGTGTCAGCCCCGCCCCCAGATGGCGTCCCGCGTCACCGTCCGCAAGCGATACAAAGAGGTAGTGGCCGTGATGTAGAGATCACGCCCGTCGGGACCACCGAAGCAAAGATTCGAGACTCTCTCCGGAAGTTCGACGGCGGCCAGCAGCCCGCCGTCGGCCGAGTAGACGCGCACCGACGCGCCTGCGGAAGTCCATACGCGACCCTCAACATCGACGCGGAAACCGTCAGAAGCCCTGTCTTCCTCGAGCTCCACGAACGTCTTCCCGGCCCCGCACGCGCCGTCCTCCACCGGATAGGCGGCGATCCGGAACGGTACCCCACGGGAAGGCCCGGCAGTATCCGAAACGTACAGCAGCGATTCATCCGGCGAGAAAGCCAGCCCGTTCGGGTGGATGAGGTCCGTGATCACAGGGGTGAGTTCCTCGGTTGCGGGAGCGAACCGGAACACATGGCAACCACCGTATTCCTGCTCGCCTTCGTGGCCCTCAACGGTGCCAAGCAGGATTCCGTACGGAGGGTCGGTGAACCACACCGTTCCGTCGCTGGCGACCACAACATCGTTGGGCGAGTTGAGCCGGTGCCCACCGAACGAATCGACGATCGGCGTCACGTCGCCGTCGTCGTCCCGCTCCACTCGCCGGCGGCCGTGGCTGCACTGCACCACGCTCCCGTCCCGATCGAGCGTCCGGCCGTTGGTGTATTCGACGGCGGTGGCGTACTCGCGCGTAGCGCCTGTGGCGGGATTGAACTCGAGAATGCGGTTGTTCGGGATGTCACTCCAGCGAACTGTTTGCGATCCCGGGATCCAGACAGGCCCTTCGGCCCACACGGTGCCTTCGAAGAGCTTCTCCAGATTGCCGGTGATCAGTTCATCCATGCGTTCGAGACTAGTCCTCCACAGGTCCCGCTGCGGCGTTTGCCTCTGCTGGGGTGTCGGTGTTCGCCCTTTGAGCTGCGGGCATCGCAAGCACGGCCACCACAGTGAGCACGGCGCTGACGAGCACCGCCACGAAGACCGCCGCAGAAGCGTTCACGGTGGTTTGCGGATCAGGGCCACTGGCGGGGCCGCCTGCGTAGATGGCGTTGGCGATAGCGCCAAAGACCGCTACACCCAGGGCGCTGCCGATGGAACGGGCAAAGAGGTTGGTCCCGGTCACTACGCCGCGTTCGTTCCATTCCACGCTCGACTGCGCGGCAATCAAGCTGGGGGTCGCAACCAGCCCGAGTCCCAGGCCGACGATAAAGCAGGCCAGCGCCACCAAAACCACATTGGGCGACGACGCCGTAAGGGCAAGCACCGCTGCACCGGCCACCGAGATGGAAATTCCGATCAGCGCCGTCCGCTTGAACCCGATCCGGAGGTAGAATCGGCCGGCTTGCGACGCACTGATCGGCCAGCCCAAGGTCAGGGCAGCCAACGCAAGCCCGGCCAGAATCGGGGAAGTCTTCAGGGCACCTTCGAGGAACGTTGGGACGTAGGAAGTCAGGCCAAGCATGACCGCGCCAACGCCAAAGGAGATCAGGGCCGTGGTTGCGAGCAGCCGCCGGGACAGCACCCACGCGGGCAGGACCGGCTCCGCCGCCCTCCGCTCAGCCAGGACAAACGCGCCCAACAACAAAGTACCCACGGCAAAGACCGTGATGCTGACGGGCGAGTTCCATGCCCACGCCTGGCCGCCCTCCAACGCACCGAGGATCAGCAGGCTCAAGGACACCGTCAGCAGTCCGGCGCCCAGGTAGTCGATCCGGTGCTTGGCACGTTCAACGTTTTCGTGGAAGCTCCGCACCAACATCCACCCGGCCAGGAAGCACAACGGGATGTTGATCAGGAAGATCCAGCGCCAGATCCCCAAAGACGCAAAGACGCCGCCCAAGGTTGGCCCCACCACGGAGGAAATGGCCCATACGCTGGCCAGATAACCCTGGACTTTGGCACGCTCGGCAAGGGTGTAGATATCACCGGCGATCGTAATGGCCACAGGCTGCACCGCCCCGGCCCCCAGACCCTGAAGCACCCGGAAGGCAATGAGCGCGGGCATGCTCCACGCCAGCCCGCACAGGATTGAGCCCAACAGGAACAATCCGATGCCGCTCAGGATGATCGGCTTTCGGCCGAGGACGTCGGACAGTTTGGCGTAGATCGGCACGGAAACGGCCTGCGCCAGCAAGTACGCCGAGAACAGCCAAGGGAAGGAACTGAACCCGCCGATGTCCTCAACAATGGACGGAACAGCCGTGGCAACGATCGTTGAATCGATGGCCACCAGGCCCGTGGAAAGCATCAGGGCAATGAGGATGGGTCCACGCCGGGAACGGAACCCGACGCCGTCGGCAGTCTCTGTTGTCATCTGTCTCGTTCCCCGTCGTCATCTCGTTGCGTTCGTGTTCTGGGTCCAGCCCCAAATGACGTAACCGCGTTGCTGATGGAATTAGTCCCGGTGGTCGGAGTTGCCACCATTTTCATTTTTAACTGGTTAGTTAATTAACCAAACGGTAAAGTAGGCATATGGAGACTTCAGCATGAACGGCGGGGCAAGCGTGCTGGATGCGGCTTTTGCCGCTCTTGCGGATCCGACGAGGCGGGCGATCCTGTCCACCCTCGCCCAAGGCGACGCTACGGTTTCTGAATTGGCAGCACCTTTTGCCATGTCACTCCCGGCGGTATCGAAGCACCTGAAGGTACTTGAGGCCAGCGGGCTCATTTCCAGGACCCGAAGCGCCCAGTTCAGGCCGTGCCACTTGGAGCGGGCCGTTCTTGATGAGGTTGATGACTGGATCCAGGAGCATCGCAAGGTGTGGGACGAACGCCTGGACAAGCTGGATGAGCACCTCAAAAACCTCCAAAGAGGCGAGGAAGGCCGGGATGGCAAGTAATATCAAGGACGCTGAAACAGGGCTGAGTTTTGAAAGGGTCTTCGATGCCCCGCCGGAACTGGTCTTCGCATGTCTGACACAGCCCGGGCACCTCTCTCATTTTTGGGCACCACTCGGGGCCAGCACACCCGTGGAAGAAATTCACATCGATCCGCGCCCCGGCGGGCGTTTTGAGACGCTCATCGTCAACGACAGCTCAGGGGCGAGCTACGCGACTCGTTCGGTTTTCCTCGAAGTTCAGGCGCCCTCCAGCCTCGTTTGGCACGAAGAACATACGGGCATGACCGTCCGCATCACCCTCGAAGCGCTTCCAGAGGAGAAGACGCTCTTTCGACTCCACCAAACGAACGTGCCCGACGAGGTCAGGCTCCCCCGGAACCAAGCCGGGTTCAAAACAACACTCGACAAGCTCGCAGACTATGTCCACTACCTGGCGCACGGAGGTCAGCAATGATTACCACGACATCACTCGACGGCACCACACTGGCAATCGACACCACCGGCACAGGACCTGCCCTCATTATCGCGGCCGGGGCCTTCTGCGACCGGCAATCCAAAAAGGGTCTGGCGGCGTTGCTCAGCGATCGATTCACTGTCCACGAGTACGACCGCCGTGGCCGAGGCGACAGCGGCCCACTTGGCGAAGTCTCCGTCGAGCGTGAAATCGAAGACCTCGCGGCCGTGGTTTCCCGGATCGATGGAGAACCCTTCATTTTCGGAGACTCGTCCGGAGGCGCACTGGTTATCGCTGCCGCGTCAGCCGGGCTCCAATTCCGCAAGATTGCCGTCTACGAGCCACCCTTCACTCCCGGACCCAGCTCTGCGTTGGCCGACCAGCTCGCCTCCCTGATAGCCGCGGGCGACCACTCACGGGCGGTGGAACTTTTCCTGGGACTTATGGGAACACCTGAGCAGGCAATCCTCGGGATGAAACAAGGACCCTATTGGGGACACCTCGAAGCCCTGGCCCACACCCTGCCCATCGACGTAAGGCTCTGCAACGACGGGCAAATCCCGGCAGAGCAACTTGCCCGGATCGAAGCCCCTTTAGTGGCCATCGCCGGCAGCAACAGCCCGTGGGCCGTCGATGTCGTCACGGCAATCGCCGACCACGCACCCCACGGGGAATCGCGCATCATCACTGGCCACGGACACGCCGTGCCTGACGAAACTCTCAGCGAGGTACTCACCACCTGCTTTGAGGCCGAAACGGACGCTTAGTCTGCGGGATGTTGCGTGTGACAGGGAGGCCGGGTGTTCATCTGACAGGATGGCTGAATGAGCGTAGGCGAGTTGACCAGGGATTCGATGCTGTCCCGAAAGGGCCTGCCGGTCCCGGGGCGGGGGTTGGAGATAACTGTTCCCGTTCCATCGGAGCGGCTGCAGAATCTGGTGGAGCTGGCCCGAACGGTGTGCGGGCAACCGGTGACGGCCATCAACATCATCACCGACGACCTGCAGTACCAGGTTGCCACCGCAGGACTTGAGCCGTATTTGTGCAGCCGCGAGGATTCGATGTGCGCCGTCGGCTTCCAGAGCGGCACCTCCACGGTCCTGGAAGATGCGTCCCTTGATCCCCGGTACAGCGGCAACCCGTTCGTCGACGGCCGCCAAGGCGCCATCAGGTTCTACGCTTCCATCCCGCTTGTCAGCGATGACGGGTTCGTCCTCGGCACGCTTTGCGCCGGGGCAAGGGAAACCGGCCGCATCAGCGACCGGCAACGCCAAGACCTGGAAATCCTTGCAGCCGAAGTCGTTGAAGCCCTGGCCCTGGAACATCGGGCGCGGGAATTGGCCAGCGCACTGGCTGAAGCCCAGCGCAGCAACGCCCTGCTGGCAGAGTTCGCCGGACGCATCAGCCATGACCTGCGCAATCCCCTGACCTCCATCCTCGGCTACGTCGAATTGAGCCAGATGGTGGCCGAAGACGCCCCGGATGCGAAGATCGCCCACTATTTGGATGTCGTGGCCAATTCCGGGCAAAGGATGTTGAGCATGGTCGAAGACGTCCTTGCCTACGCCACCATCGGCGGGGATGTCCGCCCTGCCCCGCTCTCGCTCAAGGCCCTGGTGGCAGACGTGGCTGAGGACTTGGCCTCAAGCCTTGAGGCAAGCGGCGCTTCAGTGGACTGCGAGGAACTGGTCTTCAGTGCCGATCCCGTCCAGATGAGGGTTCTGCTCCAGAACCTGATCCATAACTCGGTCTCCTACAGCAGGCCCGGAGCTTCCCCGGTCATCCATGTCACGGGCGAGCGGACGGACGACGGCGCAGCCCTGCGTGTCATCGACAACGGGAAGGGAATCAGCGAAGCCGACCGTGGTCGGGTCCTCGATCCGCTGGTCCGCCTTCACCGGGAAGACGACCCGCCCGGAACCGGTCTGGGCCTGGCAACTTGTGCACGGATAGTGGCCGCAGCCGGCGGGCGGTTGGAGATCGGTTCGGCACCAGGCGCCGGGACCGTGGTAACCATCCACCTTGGCAGCGGCAGCTGACCGGATCCCCCTACCTGGTCAGCTCCAACCCGTTAACGACGGCGGCGGGTCATCTTAGGCTCCGTGAGGAACCAAAGATGACCCGCCGCCGTCGTAATTCAGTAAGTACCTAGTCGTTGATCAGGTCGTGAACAACGATGGTCTGGTCGCGGTCCGGGCCGACGCCGATGGCCGAGAAACGCGTGCCGGAAAGCTTCTCGAGGGCCAGCACGTAGTTGCGGGCGTTCTCCGGGAGATCCTCCAGCGTGCGGGCGCCGGTGATGTCCTCGGTCCAGCCGTCGAAGTACTCGAAGATCGGTACTGCGTGGTGGAACTCGGTCTGCGTCATGGGCATTTCGTCGTGGCGCACGCCGTCAACGTCGTAGGCGACGCAGACCGGGATCTGTTCGATACCCGTGAGGACGTCCAGCTTGGTGACGAAGTAGTCCGTGAAACCGTTGACGCGCGAGGCGTGGCGGGCCAGGACGGCGTCGTACCAACCGCAGCGGCGGGGACGGCCGGTGTTGACACCGAACTCGCCACCGGTCTTCTGCAGGTACACGCCCATCTCGTCGAAGAGTTCCGTGGGGAACGGGCCGGCGCCAACGCGGGTGGTGTACGCCTTGATGATGCCGATGGACCGCGAGATACGGGTGGGGCCAATGCCGGAGCCAACCGAGGCGCCACCGGCTGTGGGGTTGGACGACGTGACGAACGGGTAGGTGCCGTGGTCCACGTCCAGGAACGTTGCCTGGCCGCCTTCCATGAGCACCACCTTGCCCTCGTCAAGGGCGTTGTTCAGTTCAAGGGTGCTGTCGATGACCAGCGGGCGCAGGCGCTCGGCGAAGGACAGGAAGTACTCCACGATCTCGTCAGCAATGATGTCGCGGCGGTTGTAGACCTTGACCAGGAGCTCGTTCTTCTGGCGCAGTGAGCCTTCCACCTTCTGGCGGAGGATGGACTCGTCGAAGACGTCCTGGACACGGATACCCAGGCGGGCAACCTTGTCCATGTACGCAGGCCCGATGCCGCGGCCCGTGGTGCCGATGGCGCGGCTGCCAAGGAAGCGCTCGGTGACCTTGTCCAGCACCTGGTGGTACGGCGCAACGAGGTGGGCGTTGGCGGAAACGCGCAGGCGGGAAGTGTCCGCACCGCGGGCCTCGAGGCCATCGATCTCCTGAAAGAGAGCCTCCAGGTTCACCACGCAGCCGTTGCCAATAATGGGAATTGCGTTGGGGCTCAGGATGCCCGCGGGAAGGAGCTTCAGCTCATACTTCTCACCGCCAACAACCACGGTGTGCCCGGCGTTGTTACCGCCGTTGGGCTTGACCACGTAGTCAACGCGGCCACCGAGCAGATCGGTTGCTTTGCCTTTGCCTTCGTCGCCCCACTGGGCTCCGACGATCACGATAGCGGGCATGGGATCCTCCCCCATTCTTTCGGGCAAGACCCAGCCGGATGACCAGGACTCGACGCCGTACATGAGAACGCCCCGATGCTTACAGGTGCAGCCTGCCCGAGGACAAGGCGTACGCAAGAGTTTCGGGGCTCTTACCAGCCAAGTTTAGCCGATGGCAACGGTTTCTCTGGTGTTTGGCAGGCGTTGGCGTGGAGTTGTGGATAAGTCAAGGTACTGCCAACGCGGCAGGACCGGCCGACGAACTGCCCAGGTGCAGGCTCAGCAGGCCCGCACTGTCCACCAGCCCCACACGGATCGCAGAGACGTTGTATTCCCCCACCGCCGCCGTAACATCCGCGGGCTTGGTGCCCGGCCAGCTTTGATCGGGCTGAACGTTGACATTAATGGCAACCAGGGTGCCGACTGCTGTCAGGACAGGCCCGACGGCGTTGATCACCGGCGTGATGAGCAACTGGAGGCTTGTGCCCAGGTTGCTCACCAGATCCGCGTTGAAGAGTGTGGATTTCGCGATGAAGCCTGTGGTTGTCAACGCGGTTTGCACGACCCCGTTTGCACTGGTCGTCAGAGTTGTCAGGAGAGTGTTGAGCAACGCCGCCACCGCTCCGCCGCCACCTAGCACTTCGACGGAAACCTCAGGCCCAGGGGCTGTGCCGCCGGCAAATTGGGCGAGACTTGCCGGGCCGGTTTTGACCGTAATCTTGGCCAGAGGGGTACCCACGATCGGAGCCCGCAGATCAATGACGGTGGTGGATGCCAGCTTCGTACTTCCCAACGCCGAGTTGAGGGCGTCGAGCACCTCCGTCTTCCACGAATCCAACAGGTTGGTGACTCTGGTGGTCACGGCGGCGGTCATGGTCGCATCCAGTACAACGGCGTGGTTTGGTTCCATGCCATTCAACCCCGTAGTGCCACCCGTCAGCGAGGCGATATTCACCTTCACTGTGCCGGTTCCCAGGTTGATGGTGACGATTCCATCGCTGATTGTCTTGGTCATCAGTGCCGTCACGCCGCTGAGATCAGTGGTCAAGGAAGCAGTCGTGTTGTAAGACCCCACGGCCAAAACACCCAGAAGGGGATTGACGATTCCCTTGATGCCATCGTTGATCTGGTTGACCAGACCGGTGGTACCCAGGAATGTGTTCAGTTGCGCTGGAACTGCCCCCACCAACGTGGCACCCTGCGTGGACAGAGTCCCGACGGCGGGAATGGCGGCGTTGAGGTCCAGCCCGGCTATCCCGTACTGGCGCTGGACGGTAGGGGTGGTGTCCAGCATCGGCCAGCCGTTGGTCATGACACAGGCATCAACTGCCGAGGACGAAGCAAGCGCACCAATATCCAGCGTCACCCCTGACAGGGAAGCCGGAACGATGTTTCCCAAGGAAATACTGGCCGACTTCGGCGCGGTGGCAGCCCCCTGTGAGGTCCCTGCAACATCCACTGCACCGGTCTGGTCGGACACCAGACCAGAAGCTCCGTGGGCCTGCCCGCTCTTCTGCGAGCGCGCCCACTGTGTGTAAGTACCCAGCCCGCCCACCGGAGCTCCGAGCCCCAGCCCAACGTTAACGGGGCTGCTGCCCAGTGCCGTGACCGGGATTTTGGTGACGTAGGCATCGGTGGTGCCGGGTACGAGGACTGCTGAGACTGGCGTCGGCGTGGCGGCAGTGCCGTTATTCAGCACGGTCAGCCCCTGGACGCCTGCCACGGTGTCCAGATTGGTGTTCAGCACTGTGCCGTGCAGTTCCCTGGCCCATGCCTGGTTGGTGAACATACTGTTGGTGCTGCAATCGCCCGGCGAACTCACTCCGACGGCGCTTTTCACCCATTCGCTGTCCGTCCACGCTGCGGTGGTCAGGCCGGTGGTGGCAGCCAGGGCGATGGCTGAAACTGCTGCGACGAGGATCGAGCGGCGTGGATGGTTCAGGAACGCCCGGCGAACCAGCGAGCCCCGGGCCGTCATGCGCCCTGCCCCGTCGTTTCGCGCGTGTCCTTAGTTTGACGCAGCTCCCTAGTTTCACGCGGGCGCTTCAGCAACGCCAAGACGGCCGTTCCCAGGAGGAGCAGCGCACCACCAGCGAACAGCGCCGGGAGGGACGAGGCACCTGTGTTTCCAAGGGGTTCTTTGCTTCCGCCATCGGACACCGGTGGCAGCGAAGGTGAGCTTCCGCCGTCATCGTCCCCCATGGCGCTGATCCCGATCCCCAAGGTGAGCGTCGAGTCCCGGGGAGGAGCGGCGTCGGCTGGTCCGGCCAGGGTGAAACGGAGGTACGGCGATGTGCCGGTCCGGAGGTTGCTGAGCGGTATCCGGACACCTTGGTTCCAGTCGTTGAGGCGGGTGGACGAAATCCGGGGCGTTGAGCCGCCGGGGCATTCCAGCTGCTGGTTCAGCCCGCTGTCGCCCTCCCAGGGGGTGGGACATTCGTCAACGGCGATGGCGTACCCGTTGGCTGCGGCCAGGCTGCCTGCGGCTGTGAGTTGGAGGGCGGATGTAGCCTCCGGCTTGTCCAGCGACAACCCGATTTGCCACACATACGAATCCCCCGGCCCCAGTTGCGGGAACTTCAGCGGGTACACGGAAGAGGAAAGCCACAGGAGTCCGGGGGTCCCGTTCTCGGGTACGGGGATGAGGTTGTCGGCGGCCTGCGCGGGGACGGCACCGGCCAGCACACTCACGACGACGGCACACACCGCCGCTGCGGGCCTCACCGCCCGGATCCACTGCTTCACGACTTCTTCACCTCCCTGTTGACACCACACCTTTGTGACGGGCAGCCCGTTTGGGCCAGTAGGCCCACACAACAAGAGCAGCGACCGCCATGGTGGCGGCGCCGATGAAACCTGGCCCCCTCATGGCCATCACCCAGGAACCCACCGCAGGAACGGTTGCCAACACCTTTTGGGCGGTCTCCACCTGGTACGGCAGCGGATCCTCCGAGCTGTTCGCATCGCCCTTGAGCCGCAGCGACGCGCCCGTGCCGGAGGGTTCCACCGACACCACGCGGTGGGTGACCAGGACACCGGATTCTGAACGCTTGACGGACACGACGTCACCCGGGACCAGTTCCGCCGCCGACACCTGCACGGTGAGGGACAGCGCTCCCACTGGATAGACGGGCTCCATGGATCCGGTCCTGAACACCACGAACGATGCTTTGTAGGCGAATCCCAGGACCAGCGCCAGAATGCACACCAGCCCCAGGACGGCCACCAACGTCAGGGCAATCTCACGGGAGACCTTGAGGATGCGGGATAAGACGGCCCAGAAGCCCGCCCCTCCTAAGGCAGGGGCCGAAGGGGGCAATGGGGACGAGCTTCTGGTCCGGGTCAAGGGCTCTGTCACAGAGCCGTGTTACGAGCTGACGATGCTGGTGAACCTCCACAGCGGAACCGTCTGCTTTCCCTGCAGGGTCACGTCAGTCACGGCGGACGGGAGCGTGATGGCGAAGCAAACATTCACTGCCGCGCCGGCCGTTGTGGCATCGACACCCTTCGGCAGGGAGATGGCCGTGGCGGAAACGGTGGTCAGTGGAACGCTCGTCGCAGCGGAACCGACGATGTCCGTGCCGCCGGTCAGGGTGCCTGCGGCACAGTTCGCCGGGTTCACGCCCTGGACCGCGCGGTAAGTCAGGGCGTTGTACAGCGCCAGGGAATTGGTGGTGGTGTCCACTGCGTTCCCGCCCAGCTTGACTGCCTCAGCCAAGGTGGCCGTGAGGGCTTCGGAACCCGCTGCGGCGCGCAGCTGCATGGGCGCATACGCCGTATCTCCGGGCTTCAGCGCGGCAGAGATGGCGCCGAAGGTCAGTGCACCATCGGTTGCCGAGCTCGGCACCGTGGGAATGTTCGGCTTGTCGCTCCACGCATCGGCGCCCGAGCCGTTGGTGTTGCTGAAGGTGTTCTGCTCCATGTGATAGGTCAGCGTGCCCGGGCCATTGTCCCCACCGGAATTACCGAAGACCCATTCATTGTCCGTCCAAGCGGCCAGCGTGAACGCGGCCCCCACGCCCAGGACAAGCCCTCCCGCAAGAAGCGCGCGAACTTTTGTTGCCTTATTGGATGACGTCTTTGCGACCATTGTTTAACCCCCACGGTTGACGATGCTGAGCTGGTGGGGAGGCCGAACGGTTTCCCCCGAAACCAGTGGTTTCACCGTCATTATCCGGGGAAGGAAAAGCACCCCCGGGCGGAGGTGCACTTTAGGGTTAACGGAAGCTTTC
Organism: Paenarthrobacter nitroguajacolicus; assembly: GCF_029952445.1. Classification (GTDB taxonomy): domain Bacteria; phylum Actinomycetota; class Actinomycetes; order Actinomycetales; family Micrococcaceae; genus Arthrobacter; species Arthrobacter nitroguajacolicus_B. Next base: position 21,037 of record NZ_JAQPPK010000040.1, read on the forward strand.
GACGTCGGTGCGGAGCACCTTGGGTGCCTTACCCACCAGCCACGAAGCGGAGGGCTGCCTCGGCGTAAGCGGGCCACTCGGAGCGCGAGCTGAAAGGCACTTCCACCCAGTCCTTGAACGGCCGGTTCATGCCGGACGGATCAAAAAGCACGGCTCCCGGAAGAGCGAGGGCGTGCGCATGCTCGGCGGTCTCCTTGCCCAGTTTGAACACCACCTTGTCGCCGTTCAGGCAGGCCAGCGCCTTCTTGTCCAGCATGAGCGAGCTGGCGCCGAACATCTTCCCCATCACCACTCCGGCCGCCGCGAGCTCCGCGCCCAGCTCCTGGAAAGCGGTAACGGCGGCAGCGGGCGATTCTTGTTTCTCCATACCGGGCATCTTGCCGGAAGGTTGGCACCGGCGTCGAGAGTCGAGATGCCCGACACGTTTCCCGGCAACACGCCGGGTCGCATTCGATGGCGCGCCGGAGCGGACCCCGCTGGGGTCCTAAGTCCGGTAAGGTTAGTTAGCCCCCAACAGCACCCTTTGAGGTTTGGCTGCGGCATGCCCGCGGCGCCTTGGAACGGTGCGCTGTAACACCTAGGAGACCTAACCCCTGATGCAAGAACTGGCGACTGAATCACCCGAAGAAATCCTCTGGAACCGCCGCTACGAACCGCACATCGCTGAGGTCAACGAGCTCTGCGACTCCATCAAGGATCAGAAGCCGGGCAGCGAGGTCCTCTACATCGACCCCGCCCACAGCATGGATGACTGCCGCATCGTCAGCCTTTTCTCCAATCAGCGCACCACTACCGGCGAAGGTTTCATCACTCCGGGCGACGAAGAAGCAACGACGCGCATGCTCGGCATGCAGTGGCAGCTGGGCCTCCGTCCCGAGCTCATGATGCCGTGGAACGCGTACCCCTGGATCGAGCCCAACGAGGAACCGGGCAAGCTCACACCGGCCAACATCACAGAGGGCCTCAAGCCGCTCCTGCGCCTCCTCCAGCTCCTGCCGCGCACCTCCGCCCTGGTGGCACACGGCAACGAAGCCCACCGCCTGGCCGACCAGCTCATGAAGGCTGCACCGGCCAGCATCGCCCGCCGTGGCTTCAAGACCTTCAAGGTCCGCTCGCTCGGTGGCCGCTCCTTCGCCGGCACCCCGGCCCGCCAGCAGGAATACCTCGACGCCATCCACGGCGCCTACGCCGAGGCCATGGCCCGCACCGGCATTCCCCGCAAGTCCTAACCCCACCCAACTGAGTAACAGCAAACGCTCCACTGACGCTTCAATAGAGCACGTGCTGTCACCTACTTGGGCGGTTTAACCACGACGGCGACCCTCACCTTTCTGGTGAGGGTCGCCGTCGTTGTTGGGTGCTTGTGTTGGGGTGGAGGCGTTAGCCGACCAGCATGGTGCGGAGGTCCTTCAGGATCAACCGGGCGCCGGTGGGGCCGAGGCCCAGGAACCAGACGTCGTCGTTGACGGCTTTCGCCTGGCCGGCCTTGACTGCGCCGAGCTTGGGCCAGACAGCGCCTTCCACCACGGACTTTTCACCGGTGGCCGAGGGATCGCCGTAGCTGCTGTAGAAGATCCAGTCGGCGTCGCCTTGCTCAATATTCTCTGCCGAGATCTCGGCTGCGAGTTCATCGATGTCCTGGTTCTCCGGACGGGCCAAGCCTGCGTCCTTCAGGATGACGCCGATCAGGGACTTGTTCGCGTACAGGCGGATCTTGCCCGGCAGGAAGCGGACCAGTGAGATCTTGGGATCGCCCTTCACGTCGGCTTTGAGGGCGTCTGCTTCAACCTGGTAGTCATTGAGGGCCTTGACGGCTTTGTCTTCTTCGCCCAGGGATTTGCCCACGAGGAGGAAGTTTTCCTTCCACGGGAAGCCGGGGCGGATGCTGAATACTGTTGGCGCGATGGAGGACAACTGCTTGTACAGCTTGTCGGCGCGGAGCTTGCTGCCAAGGATGAGGTCAGGCTTGAGCGCAGCGATGGCCTCAAGGTTGAGGTCCTGGATGGTGCCCACGGACGCCACGTCCTTGACCTTGTCGGCCAGGTAGGTGGGAACAGGGTTGGCTCCTTCGGTGGTGGCCATGCCGACAGGGGTGATGCCGAGGGTCACCACGTCGTCCAATTCACCAGTATCGAGGACCACCACGCGGGCGGGCTTCTTCTCCAAGGTGGTCTCGCCGTTGGCGTGTGTCAGCGTGCGCGGGAAGACGCCGGGCGCGGCGTCGGTGCCAAGCTTGGCCGTTTCCTGGTCTGCAGTGGTGAATTTGGACCCGCCGGTGGCAACATCGGCGTTGCCGGCGCTTGAGCCAGAGCTTGCGCTGGTGCCGCAGCCCGCCACGAGGCCCACGAGCAAGGCAGCGCCGACCGCCTTCATGGCAAGCTTTCGCATACGGGAGCCCTTGGGCGGCTGAACTTCGAAATCGTCATTTTTCACTTGGTAAGGCTAACCTAATTAGGGCACACTTCCGTGACGTTATGACGACAGTCACAGAAGCCCCTCTTCTGTCCCTCTCCGAAATGGTCCCTGTCGTGTCCCAACTGATGGTTCCCGCTCCCAAGCTGCCAGCCGCCGAGCCAGCAACCACCGCTCCGTCAGCCGGCACCGCCCCGTCAGCCGGCACCGCGACACCCGGCGCCGGCGTCGTCAAAAGATCCGGTTGGCGGCTCCTCTTCCTGATCATTGCGGCGGCAGTCCTTCTGGGTGCCGTGGTCCTTAGCCTGGGCGTAGGGGCTAAATTCATTCCCCCGGCAACCGTCCTGGACGCGTTCGTCAGCCCCAAAGACACCGCGGATCACGCGATCATCCTGGAAAGCCGCTTGCCCCGAACACTGATGGGTATCGCCGTCGGAGTGGCGTTGGGCGTGGCCGGTGCGCTGATTCAGGCGATCACCCGGAATCCTTTGGCTGATCCGGGCATTTTGGGCGTCAACGCCGGCGCATCGTTTGCGATAGTGGTGGCCATCGGTGTTTTCGGCGTGGGTTCGCTCAGCGGCTACATCTGGTTCGCCTTTGCCGGCGCCATCCTCACGACGGCGGCCGTTTACCTGATTGGAACCTCGGGGCGGAACGTGGTGAATCCCGTCCGGCTGACGCTGGCCGGCGTTGCCCTGGGCGCCGTCCTCACCGGCATCGGCTCGGGGCTCACGCTACTGAACCCGAAAGCCTTTGATCACCTGCGCTCGTGGAGCATCGGCTCGCTGGATACCCGAAGCATGGAAGCGGTGCTGACAGTTGCGCCGTTCATGGGCTTGGGGCTGCTCGTGGCCTTGTTCTGTGTCCGGGGGCTCAATGCCGTCGCGCTCGGCGATGACCTCGCTACCTCCCTCGGCGCCAACGTCAACCGCACGCGCATCCTGAGCGTCGTAGCCATCACCCTGCTCAGCGGCGCAGCAACTGCCGGGGCCGGGGCCATCGGCTTCGTGGGGCTCATGATTCCGCACGTGGCCCGGTGGATCGTGGGACCGGACCAGCGTTGGATCCTGGCTACCACGGTGCTGCTCTCTCCCATCCTGCTGCTGGTATCGGACGTTGTTGGCCGGATTGCCGCACCGGGTGAGCTGCAGGTGGGCGTGGTGACCGCGTTCATTGGTGCGCCGGTACTCATTGCGCTGGCCCGGCGCCGAAAGGTGAGCGGGCTGTGAGCCGCCTGGACTCCGTCGATTTCGGGCGACCGGTTGCTGTGGTCCGCAACCGGTCGCTGAGCCTACGGTTCGATGTCCGCAGCATCCTCGTCTGCGTCCCGCTGATCCTTGCAGCACTCTCCGTCGCGGTTATCAGCTTGGCCACCGGCGACTACGAGGTCTCCGTACCGCAAGTCCTCCAAGCCTTCACGGGCGATGCTCCGGGACTCGCCCAGACCATCGTCATGGAGTGGCGTCTCCCACGGGTGTTGGCGGCGATGGTGTTCGGTGCGGCCCTGGGAATGAGCGGTGGCATCTTCCAGTCCATGACCCGCAACCCCTTGGGCAGCCCGGACATCATCGGCTTCAACACGGGCGCCTACACCGGCGCGCTGATCGTGATGTTGACGGTTGGCGGCGGCTACCTTGGCGTCGCAGCGGGAGCCCTGGTGGGTGGCGCCCTCACCGCCCTGGCCGTCTATTTGCTGGCCTACCGCCGTGGTTCCCAAGGCTTCCGGCTCATCATCGTGGGCATCGGCATCAGTGCGATGCTGGCCGCCCTGAATCATTGGCTCATCCTGCAGGCCGAGCTGGAGGCCGCCCTTGCGGCAGCCGTCTGGGGAGCCGGGTCCCTCAACGGCATCACGTGGGAGCAAGCGGCGCCTGCCGCCGTCGTGGTTCTTGTGGTTGGCTTGGCCACGCTCGCTGTGGCGCGCCGGATGCAGCTTCTGGAAATGGGCGACGACGCCGCACGCGCCTTGGGCGTCCGGGCGGAACCCACCCGTTTGCTGCTGCTGATCCTGGGCGTCGCGCTGACCGCGGCCGTCACTGCGGTCGCCGGGCCCATCGCGTTCGTTGCCCTCGCCGCACCCCAACTTGCCCGGCGGCTCACCCGGAGTGCCGGCATCACGCTGCTGCCCTCCGCGGTGATGGGCGCCTTCCTGTTGGTGTCCAGCGACCTCGCGGCCCAACGTCTCTTCGCTCCGATCCAGCTGCCCGTCGGCGTTGTGACGGTGTGCATCGGCGGTATCTATCTCGTCTGGCTGCTGGCCAGGGAAGCAAGGAAATCATGAGCCTCACCACTGCTGCGCCGCAGCTCCACGCCGAAGCCCTGACCATCGGCTACGAGCAACGCATCATCTCCGAGAACCTCAACGTGCGCATCCCCGAGGGGCAGTTCACGGTAATCGTAGGGCCCAACGCCTGCGGCAAGTCCACGCTTCTGCGCGCCCTCGCCCGGCTCATCAAGCCCCGCAGCGGACAGGTTCTGTTGGACGGTAAATCGGTGACATCCGTGCCGGCAAAGGAACTGGCGCGGCGGCTCGGGCTGCTCCCCCAGTCATCCATTGCTCCGGATGGCATCACCGTGGCGGACCTCGTGGCACGCGGCCGCTACCCGCACCAGAGACTGCTGCGGCAGTGGTCCGAATCCGATGAGATTGCCGTCCTTGACGCCATGGAGGCCACCGGTGTTTCGTCGTTATCCGGGCGGCTGGTGGATGAACTGTCCGGCGGCCAACGGCAGCGTGTGTGGGTGGCCATGGTGCTCGCCCAACAGACGCCCTTGATGCTCCTGGATGAGCCCACCACGTTCCTGGACATCGCCCACCAGATCGAGCTGCTGGAACTGTTCCGCGAGCTCAACCTGGACAAGGGCCACACCCTGGTGGCGGTGCTGCACGACCTCAACCACGCCAGCCGCTACGCAGACCACATCATCGCCATGAAGGACGGCGTGGTGGTGGCCGAGGGCGCTCCCGCCGACGTGATCACGGAGTCCTTGGTGGAGGAAGTGTTCGGGATGGGCTGCCGGATCATCGATGACCCCGTCACCCACACCCCGCTGGTGGTCCCGCTGGGCCGCCCGCGCCTACCCAACTAATATGTAGTTCGTTTTGTCAACGGGCGTGGGGAAGCGATCCCGGTTTGGTTCCGGGGTCGCTTCCTTTTTGGTCCGGGTCTCGGGGGGGCAGCGTGTCGTCGGCGACGGCGTGGTC
>NZ_JAQPPK010000041.1 GCF_029952445.1 Paenarthrobacter nitroguajacolicus
AAATTCGAAACCAGCTGAAAACCAGACCACCACACACGGGGGTGCGGGCAATCCGGCATAATTCAACCAATCAATAAAACAATCGGTATCAACAAACTTGGCACACTATTGAGTTCTCAAACAACAGGTCACTAATCCAAAGCAGTACCACCACCAACCCCTACAGGGCCACTGGATCGCTCCGGAGCAACTTTTCAAACTTACCGGCTGCCTCTCACCGAGTCAAATCGGCAAGCTTGACTTGATTTTTCCTTGCGGTTTCTTGTCAGCTTGCGATCTCTACTCGTGGAGCAGCGCGGGTATTAACTATACACACACTCTGCCGGGTTGGCAAAGTCCCGATCTGCTGGGCTCGGACAGCTTGGCGATCAGCCATGTGCGCCACGGCGAGTGGCAACTACCGAGGCCTGGTGACGCAGCCCGGGGCCGCCGTCGAACGCTACCAAACGAAAGCGATAACGCTCCCCCACCGCAGTGAAGGAGCGTTACCTGGAAAGGGCGATTATGTGAGAGACGGTCGCCCGCAAACGGGTGGGATGTGAGAGACGGTCGGCAAGCTACTCAGACGGCGTGAACCATGCGGCGCCGAGCGGCGGAAGCGTGACGGACAGGGCAGCCGGTTGGCCGTCGGTTCCCGGCGTCGAGGCCTTCAACGAACCGGCGTTGACCACACCCGAGCCTCCGTACGATTCCGCATCCGTGTTCAGGACTTCCGTCCACTCTCCTGCCGCCGGAACACCCAGGATGTAGTCGTGATGCGGTCCGCCGGAGAAGTTCACAGCGCAGACCAAGGGCTTGCCGTCGTTATCCCAGCGGATGAAGGTCAGGACGTTGTGGTCCGCGTCCCCGCCATTGATCCACTGGAAACCGCCGGCCTCGTTGTCGCGCTCGTACAGTGCAGGCGTGGAGGAGTAGACCTCGTTGAGGTCCTTCACCAGCAGCTGCAAGCCACGGTGGGCCGGGATGTCGGCAAGGAACCAGTCCAGCCCGTACTGCTCGGACCATTCGGCTTCCTGGCCGAACTCGCTGCCCATGAAAATGAGCTGCTTGCCGGGGTGCGACCACTGGTAGGCGAAGAAGGCGCGCAGGTTGGCGAGCTGCTGCCAACGGTCGCCCGGCATCTTGCGCAGCATGGAACCCTTGCCGTGAACAACCTCGTCATGGCTGATGGGCAGGAGGAAGTTCTCCGTGAAGGCGTAAACCAAGGAGAACGTGACCGTGCCGTGGTGCCACTTCCGGTTGATGGGGTCCTCGGAGATGTACTTCAGGGAGTCATGCATCCAGCCCATGTTCCACTTGAGCCCGAAGCCCAGGCCGCCGTGGTTGGTGGGTGCCGTAACACCTGGGAATGCAGTGGACTCCTCGGCAATGACAATGGCGCCGGGGTGGGTCTTGTAGACCGTGGCGTTGACTTCCTGCATGAAGGAGATCGCTTCAAGGTTTTCCCGGCCGCCGAACTTGTTCGGGCGCCACTGACCGTCTTCACGGGAGTAGTCCAGGTAGATCATGGAGGCCACGGCGTCTACGCGCAGGCCGTCGATGTGGAACTCCTCCAGCCAGTACAGCGCGTTGGCCACCAAAAAGTTCCGGACCTCGCTGCGCCCGAAGTCGAAGATCAACGTTCCCCAGTCGGGGTGCTCTCCCAAGGCTGGATCAGAGTGCTCGTACAACGGCTGGCCGTCGAACTGCGCCAAAGCCCACGAGTCCTTGGGGAAGTGCGCAGGTACCCAGTCCAGGAGGACACCGATGCCGGCCTGGTGCAGCGAGTCCACAAGGAAACGGAACTCGTCCGGGTGCCCGAAGCGTGAGGTCGGTGCAAAGTAGGAGGTCACCTGGTAACCCCAGGAGCCACCGAAGGGGTGCTCGGCAACGGGCATGAATTCAACGTGGGTGAAGCCGAGCCACTTCACGTACTCCACGAGTTCCTTGGCAAGTTCCTTGTAGCCAAGGCCCAATCGCCACGAGCCCAGGTGGACTTCGTAGACGCTCATGGGCGAGTTGTGCGGATCCTTCCTGGCACGGGCCGCCATCCAGTCCGCGTCCTTGAAGCGGTAGCTGGGGTCCACTACCCGCGATGCGGTCAGTGGCGGAACCTCGGTTCCGAAAGCCAGCGGATCTGCTTTTTCGATCCAGTGGCCCGACTTGGTCAGGATCTCGTATTTGTAGCACGCCCCTGCTACAACGCCCGGGACGAACAGTTCCCAGACTCCCGAGGATCCCAGGGAACGCATTCCGTGCGAACGGCCATCCCAGCCGTTGAAGTCAGCCTTGACGCGGACAGCCTGGGCGTTCGGGGCCCAGACAGCGAAGGACACACCATCCACGTCGCTCAACGAGGACCGGTAGTGCTGGACGTGCGCGCCCAGGACATCCCAGAGGCGTTCGTGGCGGCCCTCACCGATCAGGTGCAGGTCAACTTCACCCACGGTAGGCAGATAGTGGTAGGGGTCATCGATGGTGACGGGTTCGACGTCGTACACCACCTCCAGGCGATAGTCCGGCACATGGCCGGCCTGGAGCGGTTCCAGGACAGCAGTCCACACACCGTGCGACTCGTGCTCCATGGGGGTCCGGCCACCCTCGGTGACCACCGTGACGGACTTGGCCAGGTGCTTCACCGTCCTGATGGTGACGTGGCCGTGGTCGTCGAGGTGGGCGCCAAGGACCGAATGCGGCGCGTGGTAAGCGCCGGCCGCCACGCGTTCCAAGGTCTCGGAGTCCACATGCAGGGGAACTCGGGGCCGTTCGGTACGTGCTGAGCCAGTCATGTCATTACCTTCCGCTGTTGCTGCCGCATGCTTGCCGCGGCTTGTGTTGTCGAGGATTCGTCGCGAGGCGTTGACCGGTATCGACAACCAGTCGGGCCGGTTACGCAGCTCGTACACCACCTCGTATAAGGCCTTGTCCAGCCACAATGCCACAAAGAGCGGCGACTGGCGGTCAATGGTTCCCGGAGTGACATCGCTGTACCCCTCCAGGAAGGCGGCCGCGCAGTCATCCACCCAGGTTTCGGGCACGGCGGCGCCTTCCCGCGTGGCTGCCCCGGCGGCGTAATCGAACGACCGCAGCATGCCGGTGACGTCGCGAAGAGGGAGGTCGGGCGTGTTGCGCTCGTCGATCGTCCGGAGAGGCTCGCCCTCGAAATCGAGGATTGCCCACCGACCCGGCTGCCCTTCGGCGCCGGGAACCCGCAGGATCTGGCCCAGATGGAGATCGCCATGGACCCGTTGCAGCTGGCCCACGGCTTGGGGATCCAAGGCGGCCAGCAGTTCGTCAAGGTTTGCGTCATAGGGCCCGACGGCGGTTGACGCCTCAGCCCACGACTGCCGGACGCGCCGGGCTACCGTGGCGATGATGTCCGGGCCCTGGTCCTGTCCGTCCTGCGTGCCGAAGGTTTCCGCGAGCCGGGCGTGGACAGTGGCAGTGGCTTTTCCTAGTCCACGTGCTTCTTCAGTGAAATCCTTGCCGGCAGCTGCGGCGTCAACGGCCAGGCGCCAGGCGTCCAGTCCACCGAGCAGGAATTCGTGCGCCACCGTCAGCTCGCCGGTAGCCACCGCGGTGGCCTCCTCCGCACTGGCCTCCCCCGCATTGGCCTTCGACGCCGGCACGTTCCACGAGCCGGTGATCCAACCCAACGTCGCGGGTACTTCACTGGTCCCCGCGGCGGTCAGCGCCGCGCCGAGCTCAACTTCGGGGTTCCTGCCAGCCGACAGCACACGGAAGATTTTGACGATGGCCGCCGACCCGCCGTCGTCGATAATGACGGACGTGTTGGACTGCTCCCCCGACAGGACCCGCACGGATACCGGCTTGCCCGGAAGCGGGACGCGCCCACGGGTGAGGTGGCCCTGGGCCGGGCCAACGACGCCTTCGCTGCGCATGAGCTCAAGCCAGGCCGTGACAAATTCGGAATCGTACACAGCGTCGTAGACCAGTCGAAGGCCCAAGGCGGGATCCGTGTACTCGCCCAAAAGCGCCGTCGGCGCGTCGGCGAGCGGCTGGCTGTGGAAGCTTAACGGAACCTGCACGACGTCGGTCCGGGGACCGCCGTCGGCCGTCCTGTGGGTGACGGCCAGCAGCAGGATCTCCAGCACGGCGCCGCCGCTGCCCAGGAGTCTGAAGCCGCCCACCTGCTCCAGCGCAAAGTCGGGGCTCTTGACCGGGAACCAGCGTTTGCCGGGAAGCCAGGTCCGGAGAAGTCCTTCAATGGAGGGGTTCAAGTTGTCCTTGTTCATCTCATCCTTTGGAGGTCACCACTGGAATCGCCTGGGTAAAAGGCGACGAGGGATTCGAAAATGCCGAGCGGACGCGCAGCCAGTAGAAGCTGTGGCTGCCCAGCATCACGGTCAGATGACCGTTGTCACCGACGGCCGGGAAAGGCTGGCCGCCGAAAATATCGCGCAGGCCGCGGCCCGCGAATTCTGGTATGTCCAACGTTGCCGCCACAGGGTGTTGCGAGAGGTTGAAGACGCAGAGGATGGTTTCCCCGTCTTCCCCTTCCGGGTTCCCGGCGGGCAGTTCGCGGACATAGGCAAGGACCACTTCATGGTCGGCTTCAATGTGCCGGAAGCCGCCCAGGCCAAAAACGGGGTGGTTCTTCCGGACGCTGAGGATCTGCCGGGTCCACCGCAGCAGCGAACCGGAGTGCGCCGCTTCGGCCTCCACATTGGCCATGCCGTAGTTGTAGACCAGCGATTGGATCACCGGAAGGTAGAGCTTGCCCGGGTCCGCCGAGGAGAACCCCGCATTGCGGTCGGGGTTCCACTGCATGGGAGTGCGGACGGCGTCGCGGTCATCAAGCCAGATGTTGTCTCCCATGCCGATTTCATCGCCGTAGTACAGGAACGGGCTGCCCGGCAGGGACAGCAACAGGGCGTTGATGAGTTCGATCTCGGCGCGGGAATTGTCCAGCAGGGGCGCCAGGCGGCGGCGGATCCCAATGTTGGCCCGCATGCGGGGATCCGGGGCATACCAGCCAAGCATTGCGGCGCGTTCCTCGGCGGGCACCATCTCGAGGGTCAGTTCGTCGTGGTTCCTCAGGAAGGTTCCCCACTGTGCGCCACGGGGAATCTCGGGGGTATTGCGCAAGGTTTCGATGATGGGCGCCGCTTTTTGGTCGCGGAGGGCGTAGTACAACCTGGGCATGATCGGGAAGTGGAAGGCCATGTGGCATTCCGGGGCTTCGTCCGTGCCGAAGTACTCCACCACTTCATGAGGGGGCTGGTTTGCCTCGGCGATGATCACCCTGCCGGGATAGTTCGCGTCCACCATGCGGCGCAGGTCCTGCAGGAAGGTGTGGGTTGCCGGAAGGTTCTCGCAGTTGGTGCCCTCTTCCTCGAAGAGGTACGGAATGGCGTCGGCACGGAAGCCGTCGATGCCCTGGTCCAGCCAGAACCGGATGACGTCGTAAAGAGCCTCGATGACCTTGGGATTCTCGAAGTTCAGGTCCGGCTGGTGGCTGAAGAACCGGTGCCAGAAGAACTGCCGCCGGATGGGATCGAACGTCCAGTTGGATTCCTCGGTGTCAACGAAGATGATGCGGGCATCCTGGTACTTCTCGTCCGTATCGCTCCACACATAGAAATCGCCGTAGGGGCCGGTGGGATCCTTGCGGGATTCCTGGAACCAGGGGTGCTGGTCCGAGGTGTGGTTCAGCGGAAGGTCGATGATGACCCGCACGCCCCGGGCGTGGGCCTCGGCCACCAACCGCTTGAAGTCGCTGATGGTCCCGAACTCATCGAGCACGGACGTGTAGTCCGCGATGTCGTAGCCGCCATCGCGCAACGGGGAATGGAAGAACGGCGGCAGCCAAAGGCAATCCACGCCCAACCACTGGAGGTAATCCAGTTTGTCGATCAACCCTTGGAAGTCACCGGAACCATCCCCGTTGGCATCCGCAAAAGCCCGCACCAGTACCTCATAGAAGACTGCCTTGCGGTACCACAGCGGATCGTGCTGGAGACCTGGGGCGTTCAACTCGAAGGTGTTCTTCGGAGTGAAGTACTGGGTGGGATTCTGCGGAGAAAAACTCACTAAGGCTGCCTCCGGATGCTCAGGACGTGTGCCGGCTCAACGTGGGCATCCAGCCGGACGTAGTTGTGCTCCCCCCACCACCAGCTCTGGCCGCTGATCAGGTCATCCACGCGGAAAAGTCCGTCCTCATTGAGATCGGACGGGTCAAGCTCCAGGGCCTCCAGATCCAGCGAGACGGTGCTTTCGCGGGCACTGTGCGGATCCACGTTGACCACCATGATCAGGGTGTCCTTGGTGCCATCGGGCAACGTCTTGTGCTTGGAGTAGACGATCGTGGCGTCATCGGTGCTGCGGTGGATGGTCAGGTTCTGCAGGTCACCCAACGCCAGGTGGTCCTTGCGGATGGTGTTAAGCCTGGTGATGTACGGCGCCAGCGTGCGCCCTGACTCGGCTGCGCCTTCCCAGTCCCTGGCCTTGTACTCGTACTTTTCGTTGTCGATGTATTCCTCGGCACCGGGCCTGGCGACGTGCTCATACAGCTCGTAGCCGGCGTAGACACCCCACAGTGGGCTCGCTGTCGCAGCCAGGGCAGCGCGGATCCGGAAAGCCGCGGGCCCACCGTATTGCAGGTACTCGGTGAGGATGTCCGGGGTGTTGACGAAGAAGTTCGGACGGAAGTACGCCGGGCTCACGTGGCTGACTTCGTGGAAGTACTCTTCCAGCTCGGCCTTGGTGTTCCGCCAGGTGAAGTACGTGTACGACTGCTGGAATCCCGCCCGACCCAGTGCGTGCATCATGGGCGGGCGTGTGAAGGCCTCCGCCAGGAACACGACTTCGGGGTTCTTCTTGTTGATCTTGCCGATCAGCCATTCCCAGAACCACACCGGTTTGGTGTGCGGGTTGTCCACACGGAAGATCTTCACGCCGTGGCTGATCCACAGCTGCACGATCCGCAGGATTTCCTTGGAAAGGCCCGCGGGGTCGTTGTCGAAGTTCAGGGGATAGATGTCCTGGTACTTCTTCGGAGGGTTTTCGGCGTAGGCGATCGAGCCGTCCACGCGGGTGGTGAACCATTCAGGATTGGACGTCACCCACGGGTGGTCCGGAGCTGCCTGCAAGGCCAGGTCCAGGGCCACTTCGAGTCCGAGCTCGTTGGCCCTGGCGACGAAAGCATCAAAGTCCTCGAACGTGCCAAGTTCCGGATGGATGGCGTCATGGCCACCGTCCTTGGAACCGATGGCCCACGGCGATCCCGGATCCTGGGGTCCCGGAGTCAGGGTGTTGTTGCGGCCCTTGCGGTGCTGGAAGCCGATCGGGTGGATGGGCGGCAGGTAGATGACGTCGAAGCCCATGTCCGCTACGGCGTCGAGCCTTCCCGCCGCAGTACGGAAGTTGCCCGAAGTCCACACGCCGGTGGAGTGGTCCAGCACGGCACCTTCCGAGCGCGGGAAGAACTCGTACCAGGAACCCCGGCCAGCCAGGTCGCGCTCCACCTGCAGCGGGAACTGCTCCGAGACGGTCACCAGTTCGCGGATCGGAAGGCGTTCGACGGCGGCCAGCACCGCTGGGCTGAAACCGGCGCCAAGGCGCTCCTCGGCAGACTTGGTGGTGTCGGCGAGCGCGATGGACGCCGCACGCAAGGTGCGTTTCTCAGCACCGGTGCGTCCGGCGTCGTCGGCTGCTCCAGCGAGGAGGGCCGCGCCCTCGGCGAGCATCAATTCAACGTCGATGCCGGCGGCGACCTTCACTTCGGCGTTGTGGTGCCACGTACCGTAGCGGTCGTGCCAGGCCTCTATGACGAACGACCAGGCGCCGGTGCCGCTGGGGGTGATCAGGCCCTCCCAGCGGTCCAGGCCCTTCCACTGCTCGCCCTCGGCCGGGGCCAGCCGCACGCGCTGGCGCTCCCTGCCCCTGGGATCAAGCAGCACGGCGGACACCCCGAGTTGGTCGTGGCCTTCGCGGAAGACCGTGGCGCCAACCGCCAGGTCCTCGCCGGGCAACGCCTTCGCCGGGAAACGGCCACCCTCCACCACTGGCTGCACGGCCGTGATGGGGAATCGGCCGAAGCGAAGTCCGTCGGTGATGTCCGTAGTCGTCTTGGAATTCAGAGCGGTGGTGGTTCGCGCAGTTTTCGTCACAACCACGACGTTAGCGACAAAAATCACAGAATGCTAAGCAAACGAGGTTTCTCCTTGACGCAAGATGACTTTTACCTAAAAGAAACCCAATGCAGTTCCGACTGCCATGGGAGTCCGTTAGTGTGGCGCTCGTGAAGGCTATTCGAAGGTTTACAGTCCGTACCGTCCTCCCCGAGCCCATCCGGCCGCTGGCCCGATTGGCGACCAATTTGCGCTGGTCCTGGCACCGGCCAACACGGGAACTTTTCGCGAGCCTTAATCCGGCTCTGTGGGAGGCCGCGCAGCACGACCCCATAGCCCTTCTGGGGTCCATCAGCCGCGAACAGTTACAGGACCTGGCAAACAACGGCGAAGTAGTCGAACGCGTTCAGCACGCCGCCGACGACCTTGACCGCTACCTCAGTGAACCGCGCTGGTACCAGGGCCTCGGCGAGGATGCTCCGGCGTGCATCGCCTACTTCTCCCCCGAGTTCGGCATCACCGAAGTTCTTCCGCAGTACTCGGGCGGCCTTGGCATTCTGGCCGGCGACCACCTCAAGGCCGCTTCCGACCTCGGAGTGCCGCTGATCGGCGTCGGGCTCCTGTACCAGGCCGGCTACTTCAAGCAGTCCCTGTCCCGCGACGCCTGGCAGCAGGAAACCTACCCCGTCCTGGACCCCGACGGCCTTCCCCTGACCCTGCTTCGCCACCCGGCCAAGGACGGCGCCCAAGGCAAGCCTGTCCAAATCTCGCTGCCGCTGCCCAACGGCCGCGAGCTTCACGCGCACGTGTGGCGTGCCGACGTCGGTCGCGTTCCGCTGCTGCTGCTGGACTCCAACGTCCCATCGAACGACGAAGCCGCGCGTGGCATCACCGACCGCCTCTACGGCGGTGGGGGCGATCACCGCCTGCAGCAGGAACTCCTGCTGGGCATGGGCGGCGTCAAGGCCCTGCGCGTCTACCAGGAACTCACCGGCACTCCAGCGCCCGAAGTGTTCCACACCAACGAAGGACACGCAGGTTTCCTGGGGATCGAACGCATCCAGGAAGCCATGTCCGACGCCAACGAACCGCTCAGCTGGGACGAAGCCCTGGCAGCCGGCCGCGCGTCCACCGTCTTCACCACGCACACGCCCGTGCCCGCGGGCATCGACCGTTTTGAAGCCCTCCAGATCAAGCACTTCTTCGACGCCGGACTGGCGCCGGCCGTGCCAACGGAACGGATCCTGGAACTCGGCCGCGAAAACTACGACGGCGGCAACCCTTCCGTTTTCAACATGGCCGTGATGGGCCTGCGCCTGGCGCAGCGTGCCAACGGCGTGGCCAAGCTGCACGGCGTGGTGTCCCGCGAAATGTTCGCCGGCCTGTGGCCGGGATTCGACCACTCCGAAATTCCCATCACGTCAGTAACCAACGGCGTCCACGTCCCCACCTGGGTGGACCCTCGGATTTCGTCCCTGGCACGCAACCAGTTCGGTGCCGAAGCCGAAGCGCTGGGCCGCTGGGACCTGGCCTACAACGTCAGCGACGAAGACGTCTGGGGCCTGCGCCGTGAACTCCGCGCCCAGCTCATCGACGACGTCCGACGCCGGCTCCGGGCTTCCTGGAAAAAGCGCGGTGCCGCTGACGCCGAGCTGGGTTGGACCGAGAAGGTGCTGGACCCGGACGTGCTGACCATCGGCTTCGCACGCCGCGTCCCCACCTATAAGCGACTCACGCTCATGCTGCGCGACCCCGCGCGCCTGAAGGCCCTGCTGCTGGATCCCAAGCATCCCATCCAGTTGGTCATCGCCGGCAAGTCGCACCCTGCCGACGACGCCGGCAAGAAAATGATCCAGGACCTGGTCCGGTTCACCGACGACCCCGAAGTCCGCCACAGGATCGTCTTCCTCCCGAACTACGACATCGCCATGGCACGGACCTTGTTCCCGGGCTGCGACGTGTGGCTCAACAACCCCCTGCGCCCGCTGGAGGCCTGTGGCACGTCCGGCATGAAGGCCGCCATCAACGGCTCGCTCAACCTCTCCGTCCTGGACGGCTGGTGGGACGAGATGTACGACGGCGAGAACGGCTGGGCCATCCCGACGGCCAACAACGGAGCATCGGCTGACGAACGGGACGACATCGAAGCCTCAGCGCTGTACGAGCTGCTCGAAACCCAGGTGGCACCACGCTTCTACGGCACCACCGTGGCCCAGGGAGCCGGAGCAGCAGGGCCCTCCGAATCAAGCCACGAAACCGTGCCGACGCACTGGGTATCGATGATCAAGCACACGCTGGCCAACCTCGGTCCCGCTGTCTCCGCCGAACGGATGCTCCACGACTACGTCAACAACCTCTACTGCCCGGCTGCTGTTTCCGGTCGCAGGGCTGTTGCCGAGTCGTTCAAGGAAGCCAAGGAACTCGCGGCCTGGACCACCAAGGTACGGAATGCCTGGCCCGAGGTTGTGGTGGAACACGTTGATTCAGTAGGTGTTTCCGAGGAACCCCAGGTTGGCGACAGCCTGCAGGTCAACGCCTACGTGGCACTGAACAACCTGACTCCGGACGACGTCTCCGTGGAAGTGGCGTTCGGCCGCGCGGAGGAATCCGATGAGCTCGAGGACATCGTTGTGGCGGAACTGGACTCCGTGGAGGACCTCGGCAATGGCCGGCACCTCTTCAACGGCTCCCTGGTCATCAACCGCTCAGGCTCCTTCGGCTACACCGTCCGGGTGTTCCCGAAGCACTCGGCGCTTGCGTCCAAAGCTGAACTCGGGTTGATCGCGAACGCCTGACCGCAATAACGTTTCTGACCCGCTTTCCCGTCGTTTGGTAACGACGGGAAAGCGGGTCATCGACGTTCAGTTTTGGAAGACTGCGATGATCGCCAGGTCGCGGCCGGCGTAGCGCTCTGCGTCCTGCAGGATCTCGCAGACCACGCCGAAGGACCGGTCCGTGCGGTAGGCCGCGGGAACCTGCCAGATCATGGTGACTGGGCTGCCACCGTCCTCGGAGAGGGCATCGGCGTAGTCGTGGAGGGAGTCGTTCAGCGCGTCCAGGTTCACGCCGTAGTATTCGGGGAAATCCAGGACCTGGCCGAAGACCTCAAGGACCGTTTGCTTGGTGGTGGCGGGTGGGACCATGACTGTCCTGCGGCCGGCGTCGGACACTTGCTCCTGCAGTTCCTCCAGGGTCCAGGTGTCTGCTGAGTAGATCTTCATGGGCTCCTACTTGCCTTCGATGATGAACTTGAACGACTCGTAATGATCCGGCGTGTAGTACTTCGCAGCGTCCTTGCCCACGATGATCCGCCGGGCCCCGCGATCCGACTCCCCCGGAGTGGGCACGGTGTACTCCTTGTAGAAGCCGCCGGATTTCTTGGGCAGCAGGCCCTCGAAATTGCCGAAGTTCACGCCGTCGCGGTCGTACGGATAGGGTCCGCCTTTGGCGATCAAGGCCAGGGTTTGGCGCGCTTCCGACGGCAACTGCGAGGCGTTGATGGAGGGCAGGGTGGAGGAATTCTCCACACCCGTCGGCGCCATCGTCCGGCCAGGCACAGCGGCAGGCGACGTGGGCGCGGGGCCAGGTGCCGGCGTCGTGGTTTGTACGCTTGAACCGGGCGCCGAAGACGGCGCCGTCAGCGCGCCGCCGCCCACCATCGCAACCACAAGGACGACGACGGCGATCACCAGTCCCGCGAAAGCCACCAGTTTGCTGCGGCTGCGGTTCATGCGGAGAACTCCTGTGTTTGTTGGCGCCTAGGTGCGGTAGATATTGATGGTATTGGCTTGCAGGATATCCCGCTCTCCGGAGGCCACCAACGCGCCCTTCCGGCGGTCGTGAAGCACCGAGGTAGTGAACCGGAGTTCGAACATGCGCTTGCCGATTCCCGTTTCGCTCAGGATTTCCGGGAGCACCATCTTCACATCCTGGTTGCTGCCATTGACCACAATCAGGCCACGGATTTCGCTGTCCTCGTGGCCCATCAACAGCTGGACGGCACGAACGCCGGGATCATTCCAGCGCGCCGGCGTCATCCGCTTGCCCTTGTCATCAAACCACTGAAGGCTGGAGTTGTCGGCCTGGCCCGGGAAGCTCTCCGGTTGGTGCCGCAGGAACCAGCGGCGAAGCCTGACCAGCTCCCGGGTGGTCCGGAACATGGCGTTGGCTTCCTGGGTCCTGCTCCAGTCCAGCCACGCCGTGGGGTTGTCCTGGCAGTAGGCGTTGTTGTTCCCCTGCTGCGTGCGGCCGAGTTCGTCACCGGCGGTGATCATGGGAACACCGATGGAGATCAGAAGCGTAGCCATGAGGTTCCGGATGGACAGCGCACGCGCGGCAACAATGGCCTCGTTTTCGCTGCGGCCTTCCACACCGTGGTTGTAGCTGCGGTTGTCCCCGTGGCCGTCGCGGTTCTGCTCGCCATTGGCTTCGTTGTGCTTGCGGTCGTAGCTGACAAGGTCCTTCAGGGTGAAACCATCGTGGGCCGTAATGAAGTTCACCGACGCCAGGCGGGTTCGGCCCGAGGATGCGAAAAGGTTCGCGGAACCAGCCATCAGCTCAGCCAAGGACGCGACCGACCCGCCCTGCCCGCCTGCTTCAATGGCGGCACGGTCAGAGAGCCAGAAGCTCCGGACGCCATCCCGGAAATGATCGTTCCAATCGGACCAGCCCTGGGGGAAGCGGCCGGTCTGCCAGCCACCGTAGCCCACGTCCCAGGGCTCGGAGATGAGCTTGACGTCGGACAGGACCGGGTCTTCCGCAATGGCCTGCAGGAAGGGGTGCTGGGGATCAAAGGTGTTGCCGGCGTCGCGGCACAAGGTCACGGCGAGGTCGAAACGGAAGCCGTCCACGTGGAAGTCATTGACCCAATAACGCAGGGAGTCGAGCGCCAGGTCCACCACCACAGGATCGCTGAAATCCAGGGTGTTGCCGCAGCCGGTGGTATCCAGGTAGCGGCCATGGGCGTCATGGCGGTAATAACGCTTCTCCCCGAGCCCGCGGAAGCTCAAGGCCGGTCCATCGGGTCCCGCTTCGGCTGTGTGGTTGTAGACCACGTCCAGGATGACTTCGATCCCGGCGGCGTGCAGGAGTTTGATCATGCCCTTGAGCTCGTCCTGCACCGCGTGCGGGCCGGCGTTGCGGGCAGCCTCCGTGGCGTAGTCGGCGTGCGGCGCGAAGAAGGCCGCGGTGTTGTAACCCCAGTAGTTGGTCATGCCAAGGTCCTGGAGGTGCGACTCATCCATATGGAAGTGGATGGGCAGCAACTGCACGGCCGTAATGCCAAGCTCGGTGAGGTGCTGGATCATCACCGGGTGCGCCATTCCGGCGTAGGTCCCCCGGAGGTGCTCCGGGATATCCGGGTGAAGCATTGTCTGGCCACGGACGTGGGCCTCATAAATCACCGAGGTCCTCATGGGAGTCCGTGGCGGTTGGTCCTCACCCCAGTCAAATCCCGTATCCACATGGACACTCGTCAGTAGCTCGCCCCGCTGGTCCACGGCCCGGCCGTACGGATCCAGCAGCAGCGGCTGCCGGTCGTCGTCGTCGAGGTCCAGCGCCGGGACGGGCAACGGAAGCCCGCCTTCGGCCGGCGCGGCCCGGAAACCGTAGCGCGTGCCGGGCGCCATGCCGCCAACCAGCCCGAAGTGCACGTCATTTTCCGTGTTGGGGAGGGTCTGGGCACGCCATGGTTCGCCCGGTGCCTGGAAAACGATCTCAACCCGTTCCAGGTCCGGCGCGAAGACGGCCACGTTCACTTCATGGTTCTGCGTTTTCTCCGCATCCGAAAGACCGGGCTGGGGCGTGCTCAGTCCGAGGGGTCGTGGCCGCGACGCGTCGACGGCAGCTGCTGTGTCAAAAATAGGCATAACCATTGAGTCCAAGTTTAGTTCCACGCCCTCTATGTGCAGCGCTGGCGGCCCATGTGACGACGATCCACGTAGCGATTTCCATTACTTGGCATACTTGGATGCAGACAATTGGAGGTTCTATCGTGCGCGTGGCACTCGCCCAAGTCATCTCCGGCCGGGATCTGGCCGAAAATCTGCGGCTCCTGGAGGAGTACGCCCGCCGGGCCAAGGATGGCGGCGCCGGGCTGGTGGTCTTCCCCGAAGCCATGATGCGCGCGTTCGGAAATTCCCTGCTGGACATCGCCGAGCCCTTGGATGGGCCCTGGGCCAGCAAGGTGCGTGCGCTTGCCGCAGAACTTCAGCTGGTCATCGTGGCCGGAATGTTTACGCCCGGCGCTCCTTCGGACTCCGGGGCGCCCCGGGTACGGAACACGCTTCTTGCCACCGGGCCCGGCGTGGAAACCAGCTACGACAAAGTCCATCTTTTCGATGCGTTTGGCTTCGCGGAATCGGACACGGTTGAGGCCGGTACGGAACCAGTAACGTTCGACGCCGGTGGACTCACCTTCGGTTTGGCCACCTGCTACGACGTCCGTTTCCCGGCCTTGTTCACGGCGAATGCGCAACGTGGCGCCGAAGTGAATATCGTCTCGGCGTCTTGGGG
This sequence comes from Paenarthrobacter nitroguajacolicus, assembly GCF_029952445.1. GTDB lineage: Bacteria > Actinomycetota > Actinomycetes > Actinomycetales > Micrococcaceae > Arthrobacter > Arthrobacter nitroguajacolicus_B. Next base: position 14,586 of record NZ_JAQPPK010000041.1, read on the forward strand.
AGCCGGTCCGGGGAAGGCCGATCAGTGGCAACTCCTGGCCCGGGCACGCGCAGTGGACACCACCACGTTCGTTCTCGCATGCGGGCAGGGCGATCCTGCCAGCCAAGGTGTTGAGCCCAGGGGTGCCGCACCCACCGGGGTGGGGTACTCCGCCGTCGTGTCCCCCTTCGGCCAGGTGCTGGAAGCCCTCGAAGGTGAGCCGGGCCTGATCTTCGCCGACCTCGACGCCGCAGTGGTGGCTGATGCCCGCGAGAAGCTCCCCGTCCTGGCCAACCGCCGCGACTTCTGACCCTCTCTCACATCCCCACCCCTTCCAGCCGACCCTCAATCACATCCCCACCCCCTCCCACCGACCCTCTCTCATCCCGCCGATTCCAATGGCGCGTGAGCGTGGGGACGTGAGAGAAGGTCCCTCCAAAAGGGAGGGGATGTGAGAGAGCGACGCCGCCAAGCAGGCGAGATGTGAGAGAGCGTTCGAAGGCGCCGCGAGGGCCATCCGGAAGCGTGCGTCTAAGCGACGAAGGAGCGAGCACGCGGAGGATGGCGCTTGCGGCGCCTCACTGGGGATTACTTTGCGGAGCGCTGCCTTGACACTTCGTACAGCGAGATCCCGACGGCCATGGAGGCATTGAGTGACTCCATGGCGGAGTCGATCGGGATCGAGACGATCTGGTCGCAGTTTTCGCGGACCAATCGGCTGAGCCCCTTGCCTTCCGAACCAACCACGATGCAGACAGGTTCGGTGGCAACCGTGAGGTCCGGCAGGGAGACGTCGCCGTCGCCGTCCAGGCCGAGCACGTAGATGCCCATGTTCTTGAACTGCTTGAGCGCGTTGTTCAGGTTCGACGCGCGGGCCACCGGTACGCGGACAGCGGCACCGGCGCTGGTCTTCCAGGCGGACGCCGTGACGCCGACGGAACGACGCTCAGGTACGATCACGCCGTGCCCGCTGAAGGCGGAGACGGAACGGATGATCGCACCGAGGTTGCGGGGGTCGGTAATGCCGTCCAGCGCCACGAAGATGGGTGCATTGGAAATGTGCCCCTTCTTCCACTTGGCGAGGGTCTCCTCGGCGAGGTCGTACGCGTCTTCGTACTCGTACGGCGGAATCTGCAGCACAAGTCCTTGGTGGACTGCGTCCTCGGTCATGCGGTCCAGTTCAGGCTTGCCGGTTTCGAGCAGCGGGATGCCGCGCTCGGCCGCAAGCTTGAGGGATTCCTTGACGCGGTCATCCATTTCAATCCGGATGGCGACGTGCAGTGCCTTGGCGGGAATGCCTGCGCGCAGGGCTTCCACCACGGAGTTACGGCCGGTGACCAGTTCCTCGGTGGCGCGGCCCTTGGGGCCGGAACGGGCGCCGGCGCCACCCGGACGTGCCGGACCGCGCTTGGCGGCCGAGCGCTCAGCCAGCTGCTTGTTCTTGTAAGCCTTGTGGTAGGTGCGGTCCTCCGCCTTGGGCGTGGGACCCTTGCCTTCCAGGGCCTTGCGGCCATGGCCACCGGTTCCGGTGGAGGGGCCCTTCTTTTGCTTGACCGACCGGCGACCGTTGTTGGCCATGAGATTCCATCCTTGATTTTGTGAGTAAGTCTGGAATCAAGTCTACTGACCCGATGCAATTCGGCCGCAGCGCCGGTTCGTCAGTCGCGTTTGAGGCTCCAGGTGGCGCCGTCCGCACCATCTTCGACCACGACGCCGGCAGCGGCGAGGGTGTCGCGGATGGCGTCGGAGGCGGCCCAGTCCTTATTGGTCCTGGCGGTGGCGCGGGCTTCAAGCTGGGCTTCCACGAGAACTTTCAGGGCAGCGTGCTCACGGCCCTGCACAGCCTCGGGCTGCTTCACGGCGTCCAGCCCAAGTACTTCAGTCATGGAAAGCACGCTGTAGAGGGCTGCCTTGGCGGCGTCCAGGTCACCGGAGGCCAGTGCGGTGTTGCCCGCGCGGACGGTTTCGTGCAGCACTCCGAGGGCTTGCGGAACATTGAGGTCATCATCCATGGCAGCGGTGAAAGCGGCAGGCATGTTGGCCTGCGGTGCTACGTCTGCGCCAGACCGGCCAGGCACTTTGGCGGAGGCTTTCGAGATGAAGCCGTCAATACGTTCGACGGCGGCAGCCGCCTCCTGCAGCGACGTGGGCCGGTAATCCAGCACGGACCGGTAGTGGGCTTGGCCGAGGTAGTAGCGGACCACACGGGGAGGGGCGAGTTCCAGCATTTCGGCGGGGCTCACGGTGTTCCCGATGGACTTGGACATCTTTTCGCCCTCGTAGGTGACCATGCCGTTGTGCATCCAGAAGTTGGCGAACTCGTCACCGGCAGCCTGTGATTGGGCCATCTCGTTCTCGTGGTGCGGGAAACGCAGGTCCAGTCCCCCACCGTGGATATCGAAGCGTGTGCCCAGGTACTTGGTGACCATGGCGGAGCATTCGAGGTGCCAGCCGGGACGGCCCGCACCCCAGGGAGAGGCCCAACTGGCTGACTCCGGTTCGCCCTCTTTGAAGCCTTTCCACAGCGCGAAGTCGCGCGGATCCCGCTTTCCCCGCGGGTCGGCGTCGGCTGCACCCTGCATATCGTCGATGTTTTGCCGCGTCAGCGAGCCGTACTTGCTCCACGAGCGCACATCGAAGTACACATCGCCTGACTCGTCTGGCGCGGGGTAAGCGTGGCCGCGGTCAATCAGGCGCTGGATCAGTGCATGCATCTCCGGGATATGCCCTGTGGCGCGTGGCTCGTAGGTGGGACGCTGCACGCCGAGGGACTCGTAGGCGTTCTCGAATTCCTGCTCGTAACGGTAGGCAAGGGCCCACCATTCTTCGTTCTGCCGTGCTGAGGCTTCTGCGTCCCAGTCCGGCCCGAACGACTGCGCGGATTTGGCCAGGATCTTGTCGTCGATATCGGTGACGTTGCGCACCACGGTGACGCGGAGGCCACGGAATTCGAGCCAACGTGTCAGCTGGTCGAAGGCGATCGCCGACCTCACGTGGCCCACATGTGGCATTCCCTGGACTGTGGCCCCGCAGTAGTACACGCTGGCCTTGCCGTCTTCGAGGGGAATGAAGTCGCGGACTTCGGCGGAGGCGGTGTCATAAAAGCGCAGGGTCACCGCTCCAGATTAGCCGATGACGCGGCGTGACCTGCCTACTTGCAGTATTCGCCGATCTTATTGAACTGAACCTTCAGCTTTTCCTGCTGCTCCTGCGTGGCCGCACCCAGTGACGACGCGGCGGCCGTGTCCATGATCGCGGCCATCTCCTTGATGGGGTCGCCGATTTCCGGCGCTACTTTGTCCGCGATCTCGTGATAGTGCTCCGCAAGCTCTTTTGACTGCTGCTGTTGGTTGCCGTCGGGCTTGAAGGCATCGTTGTTCAGGTAATCGCAGCTGGCTTTCACGTCCATCTTGGGCGTCCCGGCGCAACCGCCCAGCAGGAGCGCGGCAGCCAGCGCAGCCGGCAGCACCACAGCGGAACGCACGACGCCGGCACTTGGCTTACGCATGCGGGGCACCTTTCGCTGGACCCGGCTCCGCCGGCGGCACGTCGGAAGCGGCGATCGGGTAGACGAGGGCGGTGGCCACGGCAGAAATTCCTTCTCCGCGGCCCGTAAAGCCGAGGCCGTCGCTGGTGGTGGCCGTGACGGTGACAGAAGCGCCAGCGGCTTCACTGAGGACCCTTTGGGATGCCTCCCGGCGCGGGCCGAACTTGGGCCGGTTGGCAACGAACTGCACTGCGACGTTGCCGATCTCGAAGCCTGCTGCGCGCACGATCCTGGCAGCTTCGGCGAGTAGCTTGACGCCTGAAGCGCCGGCGTACTCGGGGCGGTCCGTGCCGAAGTGCGTGCCGAGATCGCCGATTCCACATGCAGAGAAGAGCGCGTCGGCGGCCGCGTGGGCGACGCAATCGCCGTCGGAATGTCCGGAAAGTCCCTGTTCGCCTTCCCAGTAGAGCCCACCCAACCACAGCGGCTGGGGGTCGTCAGCCGGTGCGAAGGCATGGACATCGATCCCAATGCCCGTTCGGGGCAGGACGATATTTTCCGGCGCCACTATCCCTCCACCCAGCGAATCCCGAGCGGACCCTCCAGAAGGCCCTCCGCGATGATGAGGTCCAGCGGCGTTGTGATCTTGAGGGACTGGCTTGCCCCGCGGACGGCGTGGACGGGGACGCCAAGGAGTTCCACCAGCATGGCGTCGTCCGTGACCGTGGCGGCTTGTTTGTCGTCGAAAAGTCCAGCGGCCTCATGGGCCCGGCGCAGGGTGGCAAGCTCGAACCCTTGGGGAGTTTGAACAGCGCGGAGCTGTTCGCGGGGAGCAGTGCCGGTGACGACCTCGGGAGCGATGGAGGCGTCTGTGTCCGTGGTCTCAGTGACCGTTTTGATGGTGTCCACCACGGGCATTGCCGGAATGACCGCCTTGGCACCGGAGGACAACGCATCGGCAACCCGCTGGAAAACCCGTTCAGGGGTGAGCGCCCGCGCGGCATCGTGGACGAGGACCAACTCCGTTCCGTCCTCCAAAGCAGCCAAAGCAGCGCGGACGGAATCTGCGCGGGACGAGCCGCCGTCGACGACTGTGACCTCGGGGCCACCGTCCACCAAGTCGACCGTGAACTCTGCGATCAACTCGCGCAGGGCGGTATCTCCCTTGGGCACGGCTACGCAGATCTGGCGTGCGACGTCGGAGGCGACAACCCCGCGCAGGGCATGCATCAGGATGGTCTCGCCACCCAGCGGAACCTGGGCTTTGGGCATGCCGTAGCCGAGCCGCTCACCGGAACCGGCGGCAACCACGATCACGGCCGTGACGGCGCGCTTGGAAGGAATACTCATGGTCACCAGAGTACTGCGAGCGATCAGCAGTGATTTGTGGCAAAAAGAAACCCGGCGGCGCTTTCGCACCGCCGGGGCTCAATTCTTAGGAAGCCAAGACCTCGTCAAGAACGCTTGCAGCCTTCTCTTCGTCTGTCTTCTCAGCCAGGGCCAGTTCTGAAATCAGAATCTGCCGCGCCTTGGCCAGCATGCGCTTCTCGCCGGCCGAAAGGCCGCGATCGTGATCGCGGCGCCAAAGATCGCGAACGACCTCAGCCACCTTGATGACATCGCCGGAAGCAAGCTTCTCCAGGTTCGCCTTGTAACGACGTGACCAGTTGGTAGGCTCTTCAGTGAACTCGGCACGGAGAACGTCAAAAACGTGCTCCAAGCCTTCTTTGCCCACTACGTCCCGGACCCCAACAAGGTCAACGTTCTCTGCTGGAACTTCAATGGTCAGATCACCCTGAGCCACCTTGAGCTTGAGATACATCTTCTCTTCGCCCTTGATAGTGCGCATCTTGATTTCTTCAATTTTTGCTGCACCGTGGTGAGGGTAAACTACTGTCTCGCCGACCTCAAAAACCATGTGGACTTTCCCCTTTCCCGCAGATTAGTCTATCACGATTAAGGCATACGACTGGCACCCAAAGGCCTCCCCACCCGCGCCAATACAGGGAAAGAGGCCCCAAACGGGTTCATCCAACCTCTTGACGTAATGGCCGAAAGATGCATCAGGCGGCTGGCGCGGGGAGCGAAACTTCTCCGCCGACTCCGCCACAAAGCCCTCCCGAATCCTTGTTTTGGACCGTTTGCCGATAGGCTATGGCTGAAAAAGTTTCCATTGACTCTAGGAGTAGGTGTCGTGCGCATTTCTGCGATGAACACTGTCCAGCGCGGCAAGCTGGCAATTGCGGCCGCTGCAATCGGCGTCGGTCTTCTGTCCGTTACCGGCTGCGGCTTCGTCAACGCCCAGCAGACTTCGCACCAGTACTCGGCTTCCGACGGGGTCAGGGCCGACCTCGGCAAGCTGCAGCTGCGCAACATGCTGATTGTTGCTTCCGGCGAGAAGGAGCCCGGCCGCGTTATCGGTGCTGTCTTCAACCAGTCCAGCTCCGACGCCACGCTGACGCTCAGTGGTGCAAACGGCGCCCAGACCGAAATTCCGGTCAAGGCGATGTCGGAAACGTACCTCAATGACACCGCCGACGCCGCCATCCTCAGCACCGCCGGCGTGATTCCCGGCGGCCTGACCCCGGTGACCATCCGCAGCGGGTCCGACTCCGCCACGATCAACGTCCCTGTTGTTGATGGCACGCTCCCTGAGTACGCAAAGTACCTGCCCAGCCCGTCGGCAACCCCGAGCGGCTCGGCAACTCCCGGCGCCACAGGTACCGAAACCAGCTCGGCAAGCCCGTCGGCTTCCACGAGCACCGCAGCCGGCCACTAAGGGCCGCCACAGGACAAACGAAAAGGAAGGGTTCCGCTGCGGCGGGACCCTTCCTTTTGCACTATCCCAGGGTTTACGGCTCGAACTTGTAGCCCAAACCGCGCACTGTCACGAGGTAGCGCGGCGCAGAGGGATCAGGCTCGATCTTGCTGCGCAGCCGCTTCACGTGGACATCCAGGGTCTTGGTGTCCCCCACGTAGTCCGAACCCCACACGCGGTCGATGAGCTGCCCCCGGGTCAGGACCCTGCCCGAGTTCCGCAGCAGCATCTCCAGCAGCTCGAATTCCTTCAACGGCAAGGAGACTTGCTCGCCGTTGACGCTGACCACGTGGCGTTCGATGTCCATGCGGACAGGACCGGCCTGCACCGTGGAGGTGATGAGTTCTTCCGGCTCACCCTGCCTGCGCAGGACAGCGCGGACGCGGGCCACCAGCTCGCGGGAGGAATAGGGCTTGGTGACGTAGTCGTCCGCTCCCAGCTCCAGCCCTACCACTTTGTCGATTTCCGAATCCTTGGCAGTCAACATGATCACCGGGACGGATGAGCGTTGGCGCAATTGGCGGCACACTTCCGTTCCCGGCGTTCCGGGCAACTGCAGGTCCAGGAGGACGAGGTCGGCACCGTTGCGGTCGAACTCCACCAGGGCATCGCTGCCGTTGTCGACTACCTCGACATCAAATCCCTCTTTGCCCAGAAGATAGGACAGGGGGTCGCTGAAGGACTCTTCGTCCTCCACTATCAAAATCCGGCTCAAGCGCTGGCTCCTTGCTCTTGGGCGCCGCTGGCGCCCCCTGGGTGTTTCACGTGATGGGGTTGCTGGGTAGCTGGTCCAGGCTCGACGGCGGCAGCGGACGTTGCGAGCCCCAGCGGAACTGCCGCTGTTGCAGCCGAAGGCGGGAGGCCGGCGTCGTCGTCCTGGCCTTCCATCTCCGGCAAGCGGATGGTGAAGGTGGAGCCTTGGCCAGGCTGGGACCAGACGGTCACTTCGCCGCCGTGGTTGGAAACGACGTGCTTGACGATGCTCAGGCCCAGGCCCGTTCCGCCGGTATGCCTGGAACGGGCAGCATCGACGCGGTAGAAGCGCTCGAACACCCGCTCCTGGTCTTCGGGCGTCAGCCCCTCGCCCTGGTCCGTGACGGAGACGGCAACAACGCCTTCCCTGGTCCGAACACCCACGCCCACGCGGGTGTTTTCGGGTGAATAGCGGATCGCGTTGTCGATCAGGTTTCGCAGGGCCGTCACCAGCAGGTCGCGGTCCCCGAACACCAGGGAATCGGAGTGGCCGCCCACCACGATCTGGATGTTCTTGCTCTCGGCCGGAAGCTGCGAACGGTCCACGGCCTCGGTGATCACGGTGTTGATGTCCACCGCATTGCCTTGCTGGGCAACGTTGGCGCCCTGGAGCCGCGAGAGTTCGATGATGTCCTGGACCAGGGCCGCCAGGCGTCCGGACTCTTTGTGCATCCGTTTGGCGAAGCGGCGCACGGCTTCTTCGTCATCGGGCGATGCTTCCAGCGCTTCGGCCAGGAGCGAGATCGCGCCAACGGGAGTTTTGAGTTCGTGGGACACGTTGGCCACGAAGTCGTTGCGGATCTCCTCGGTTCGGGTGATCTCGGTGCGGTCGTCCGCGAGGAGCACGATATATTCCCAGCCGAGCATGGCTGCCCGGACCTGGACCACGATGGTGCCCTTGCCCAGGGGTCCGCGCGGCAGTTCATATTGTTCCTCAAGGATCACGCCGTCGCGGCGGACCTTCGCGGTCATATCCAGGAGCTGCTTATGCACCACGGTGTGCCCACGGACCAGCCCATAGGCGTACGCGGCGGGGCTGGCGCGGACAACGCCGTCGATCGCGTCCACCACTACGAACGCACGCCCGACGACGGCAAGGACTTCCGCGGCCCCTTCAGGCAGTAGGGGCTCGGCTACGTCGAGGTCCACGATGCTGCGCTGCCGTTCGCTGATCCTGAAAGCGAGCATGCCAAAGACGCCCAGCGACAGGCCGACGAGGCCTGCAATGACACCTATGAGCAATGGATCCACGTGTCCAGCTTATGCTGTGGAATCAGGGCGAAGCATTGATCCGGCGCCAAACTCCGACGGTTCAACTAACGTTCATCTAAAGGTGCCGAACAGTTCATGGGACCCTGACACAGTTACTGGTTGGACTGCCAATGGTTTTGAAGTCCGGCCCCGTCACGGGACCAGGATTTCCAAGGAAAGGACGCCTTAGTGCGCAAGGTTTTTCAGGAGGAACTCACCCAGGTAGGTGACGACCTCATCGAGATCTCCAAGCTGGTTCACGAAGCAATCACGAAGGCCACAACGTCCTTCGAAGGCGCTGACGTGGATCTTGCACAGGATGTCATTGCGGCAGACGCCAGGATCGATTTCCTGCAGAACAGCCTGGACGAGCGGGCCATCGACATCCTGGCATTGCAGGGCCCCGTCGCCAGCGACCTCCGCATGATCGTCGGCTCGCTCCGCATGAGCGCTTCGCTGGAACGCATGGGTGACCTCGCCCGGCACGTGGCCCAGTTGGCGCGCCTGCGCTACCCGGCCACCGTGATCCCTGCCCCGCTGACCCAGACCTTCAAGGCCATGGCCCAGCACGACATCGAGATCACGGCCAAGGTCATCGAGCTCCTTGAGACCCGCGACCTGGAAGTTGCCCGCGACATCCTCAAGATCAACATCGCCGTGGACGACCTCCACCTCAGCGTTTTCAAGGCCATCGCTTCCCCGGACTGGACCGAAAGCCCCTCCACCACCGTGGACGTTGCCCTGGCCAGCCGCTACTTCGAGCGTTTCGCCGACCACGGCGTCTCGGTTGCCCGCAAGGTCACCTACCTGGTGACCGGTGAATGGCAGCCGGAAGGCTTCTAACGCTTCTTACCGCAGAACATACGACGGCGGCCGGTCACCTGAGGTGACCGGCCGCCGTCGTGCTTGAGGCTACTGCCTTATTTCTTGCCCTGGTTGGCAACGGCGAGGATGGCCTCGGCTGCTGCGTCGGGGTCCAGGTACGTGCCGCCCGGGTTGATGGGCTGGAAGTCCTCGTCCAGTTCGTACACCAGCGGGATACCCGTGGGGATGTTCAGGCTGGCGATGGCGTCGTCGCTGATGCCGTCGAGGTGCTTGACCAGTGCGCGCAGCGAGTTGCCGTGGGCCGTGACGAGAACGGTCTTGCCGGCCTTGAGGTCTTCCTTGATGTCCGATTCCCAGTAAGGCAGGAGGCGGACAAGGACGTCCTTGAGGCATTCGGTGCGCGGCAGGGCATCGCCGAGGTCCTTGTAGCGGACGTCGTGCGCCTGGGAGAACTCGCTGTCGTCGGACAGGGGCGGCGGCGGGGTGTCGTAGCTGCGGCGCCATTCCATGAACTGGTCTTCGCCGAACTCGGCCAGGGTCTGGGCCTTGTCCTTGCCCTGCAACGCACCGTAGTGGCGTTCGTTGAGGCGCCAGTCGCGCTTGACCGGGATCCAACCACGGTCGGCCTTGTCCAAAGCCATGTTGGCGGTGTTGATGGCGCGCTTGAGGAGGGAGGTGTAGAGGATGTCCGGGAGGATGTTGTTCTCTACCAGGAGCTCCCCGCCGCGCACTGCTTCTTTGCGGCCTTGGTCGTTCAGGTCAACGTCCACCCAACCGGTGAACAGGTTCTTGGCGTTCCATTCGCTGTGGCCATGGCGCAGCAGAATCAGCTTGTAAGTCATGGTTTTCATCCTAGCTGAGCGGTCCGGTGCCCTGCCCGGCGTTACGAAGAGCAACGCGGGGTCACTTATGGCCCATGCTGGGGCCAAACATGGGCCATAAGTGACCCCGGGTTGCAGGATAAAGTGGGGCCGTGGTGCAAAAAGCGGAACGGGTGGGCTCTCCCCGCAGTCGGGGTGGCAACCCGTTACGCAACCCGTTACGCACCCCGATCGGCAACCCGATCGGAAACATTACCCGCGGCACCACCAACCCCAACCGGATGCGGCGTCTGGACCGCTGGCTTGCCGGCCCGCAGGCGTGGCGGCTGCGCACCGCCGTCGAACCCCTTGTGGTGGACCTGGGCTATGGCGCCTCGCCGACCACCGCAGTGGAGCTTTTTGAACGGCTGCAGGCCGTGCGCCCCGATGTCCAGGTCCGTGGAATCGAAATCGAGCCCGAGCGCGTTCGCAGCGCCAAGGCCTTGGAACGGCCCGGACTGAGCTTCTCCGTAGGCGGCTTCGAAGTTCCGGTTCCCGGCAATCCAGTGGTGGTGCGGGCGTTCAACGTGCTGCGGCAATACGAAGAGTCGGATGTCGCCGCCATCTGGGCTCTGGTGCAGTCACGGCTGGCTCCGAATGGACTGTTCATCGACGGCACGTGCGATGAAATCGGCCGGCGCGTCACGTGGGTGGCCTTGGACCCGGAACGTCCCCTGAGCCTGAGTTTTTCTGTCCGCTTCGGCAGTTTCGAGTTGCCTTCGGAGGTGGCTGAGAGGCTGCCCAAAGCACTTATCCACCGGAATGTGCCGGGCGAGCCGATCCACACGTTCCTGCAGGCCATGGACAAGGCCTGGTTGGAGGCGGCGCCGCTGGCGTCGTTCGGAAACCGGCAGCGCTGGACTGGGATGTGCCGTTCACTGCGCGACGCCGGGTGGCCGCTTCAGGATGGCCCCTCGCGGTGGCGTCTTGGTGAGCTAACGGTGGCGTGGGAGGCCGTGGCACCCCGCCAACGCTGATACTGCGGTGGCCCGGTTACCAGGGTCCGTACGGTTTACCAGGGGCCGTACGGACCGACGTTTCGGTTTCCGCCGCTGCCCGCTTCACGGACTGCCGGACGGACGTCTGCGAGGTAGACGCAGGCCGCAGTGACCGCAGCGATGCCGAAGAGGCCAAGGCTGCTTCCGCCCGTGAGGACAGTCAGCGCACCGATGGCCAGGGCCACGCCGGTGAGGGCCAGCCAGAACGTCTTGGTCCGCTTGGAAGCGGCCACAAACAGGGTTGGCCGGTGGCGCAGGCAATCAACAAACGCCCACACTTCCAAGGCAAGGGCCACCAACCCCAGGATGTAGTAGACCCCGGTGGTGACGTACGCGATCAAGAGTTTTCCGTCCACGTCCTCCAGCCTAGCTGTCCAACGCCTTCAGTGCTTGCTCAAGGTCGGACCAGAGGTCTTCCACGTTCTCAATTCCGACGCTCAAACGGACCAGGTTCTCCGGGACGCTGAGCGGCTCGGCCGTGTGCCGGCGTCGTCGTTCAATGAGCGACTCAACCCCACCCAAAGATGTCGCCGGGAGCCAGAGCCGCAACGCGCGGACCAGTTCATCTGCGGCGTCGGCACCGCTTCGGTGCTCATCCCCGGCGATCTGGATGCACAGGATGGAGCCGAAGCCCTTCATCTGCTGCTTGGCGCGTTCATGCCCGGGGTCCGTGGCCAGGCCCGGGTACCTGATGGCTTCGACCCGGTGGTGGGTGCTGAGGCGTTCGGCGAGCGTGGCCGCCGAGGCCTGCGAGCGCTCGATCCTCAGCGCCAGGG